>JAJCZS010000001.1 GCA_029262275.1 Deltaproteobacteria bacterium
ATAACCTTAGGGAATACTATCTATATTTTCTTGATATATATATCCATTATCAGCCATTAACTCTATATCATCCCTAAATTGGTATATATTTTTCATATCTATTAGTATTTGGTTCGAATTCTGATGCATTAGGGCTACCAGCTTCTTTGATTAAATCTAGAGTATTCTGACAATCAACTGACCGGCCATTTCGTTCGGCTATAAAATTGTTGTTATAGATATTCATATGTGATAATATCAATTTAACTCAATAAAGGGGGGGTAAGATGAAAACTATATCAACTTTTGTAATTGCATTACTTGTACTAGGCTTCTTATTTCTAGCTTTACCTGAGAAGGGAAATGCAGGAATGTCTCCACCAGGACTATTTACGTTTCCAGGATGCTGTCAGTTTAGTAGTGGTCCAGAAGGGAATGAGTGTGGTACTGTTGATAATGGTGCAGAGTTATTAGGATGTTTCGAAGCTGAAGGGCAGCCATTTAGTGGTGAGACTTGTAACGAGGAAACAAATCTCTGTAGTGGTTTTGCAGCAACAGTCCCAACTCTATCACAATGGGGTCTAATTACTATGGTAGCAATCTTAGGAGTAATTGGCTTTATGGTTATCAGAAGAAAGAAAGCATCTGCTTAAGTTAGAACATCTTAACAATTAATTACAGGGAGCTTCGGCTCCCTTTTTTATTTGTATAATCCGCATGCTCAATATTTTTATACCAAATTAAATCGCAGTTATAATATTATAGAACTATGGAGGGATATTATGAATATATATAGAAATCTTTTTATTGCTCTAGTTTTAGGCATAGCACTGATTTTTCCATACAGCGCGTTTGCTGATAAGCAGATTCCTTTTTGCGCCTGCTATGATGATAATGGCTCAGGTAGTTGCGATCCAGAAGAAGTAATACCTGATTCAGGAAATCCTGATTTAATTCTGGGATGTGAAGGTCCATGGCTAAGAGAATCAAATGGCGCCTTTATCAAACCTGGCCAGTCTATATGCCCTTTCTATACTGTTGATGTCACTATATTCTCCCCCTATGGGCAATGGACTTGTACTACATTTTTGACTGGAGTAGAGAACGATCCTGTTGCTAGACTTATATTCACATTAACAAAAGATATTCAAAAAGTGGACCTCTTATTAACCAATGATTCTATAGTCGCAAAAATTTCTAATGATGAGCCAATGGTAACTGCGACTGGGGCTCTTGGAGATGACAATAAGAGACCAAAACGTGACCGCGATACTTTTAGTTTCAATTTTGGGCCTAGTCCAGGTGATAATGTTGTAAAAGTTACTCTTGAGGAGAACCCGGAGTCAGGACATGCTGGAGAGGAAGCTACGCTAATCCTTAGAAGCGGAAACTCAAACATTGAAGTTAATTCTGGAAAGCTGCCGCTGGAAATTACAGCTTCATTACCGACGGACGGAGATTATAAGCTGATTGTAGAGCAACATGGGATTCCTGAGGATTTGAGATTCAGAGGAAGGTATTTCCTTACAGTTGAATCAGATTCAGGACTGATTGAAGAGATAAGACCTACTTTTGATGTAGAGCAATTCTAGAGGTTGTAATATTATAGATAAAGGAGGGGACTCGTATGAAATTATCTAGATACATATTTATAGCTATAGCTCTATTAACATTTTCGACTTTCGCATACAATGCACATTCGCAATCTATACCCTTTTGTGTTTGCTATGAAGACGGATTAGGTACTTGCAATATTAATGATGCAGTCTCAGATTCAGAAGGTCCTGAATTAGTTTTCTCATGTCAAGGCCCATGGTTTAGGTTATCTAAAAATATAAAGATGAAACCGGGTGATTCCGTTTGTCCTTTTTATACTGCTGAGGTCACAACCTTTTCTCCCTACGGGATCTGGAACTGTACTACTCAAACTCCTGATTTATTAAATTTAATAGCGGCATTTCGTTTTAAATTAACAAAAGATGATAAAAATATCGATCTTATAATCACTAGCGACTCAATAACCGCAAACGTACCTAGTGATCCTATGCCTTCATTCACAGCCACTGCAAATCTAGGAGATGACAATAAGAGACCAAAACGTGACCGCGATACTTTTAGTTTCAATTTTGGACCAACCCCGGGTGATGGTGTGGTAAAAGTTACTCTTGAGGAGAACCCGGAGTCAGGACATGCTGGAGAGGAAGCTACGCTAATCCTGAGAAGTGGAAACTCAAACATTGAAGTTAATTCTGGAAAGCTGCCGCTGGAAATTACACAGGAGTTGCCCGGAGACGGGGAGTACAAGCTTATTGTAGAGCAGCACGGGATTCCTGAGGAATTGAGATTCAGAGGAAAGTATTTCCTTACAGTTGAATCAGATTCTGGTGAAATAGAAGAGATAAGACCTAGTTTTGATGTTGAACAGTAAGGACTAATCTTTTTAACTAGTGCTAAAACACTGATTCAAATTCCATATGCTATCAGACCATATTCATTACAGACACCACAAACATAGCTAAGTTATTATGGACAAAGCTATATAAGGTACTAGGTTAAAAAGAATTATAGATAGTTTGTAAAATGCGATTGCTTTATAATGAATGGCATCAAATTCTGGCACTCCTATTTTGAACCATTTGCTGTGTAATCTGTATACGAAGTCGTGAGCGAGCATAAACATAAGCCACCAAAAAATCAGAATTCCAAAGTTGATAACTGTGCACCATCCTAAAAATTCTTGGATCTGCTCTATGCTCATTATGCCCTCCTTTTATGTTTTCGTTTCTAATAATACAATGTTCATTAATTGCTGATTATCAAGACTATAATGAAAGTTGGATGCTTTGATTTATGGCTAAAATAAAAGTTTAAAACTGATATTTGATCTTGTGCCTATTTAAATTTTCATTAACCTAAAACAAAAGGTATAAAATGGGCAAGAAAACAATAGAGATAGAAGTAGTTCAATGCGACTACGTAAATGAAAACGGAGAACGCTGCTCACTTGAAGGTGATAAGGATAAAATGCGCTCCTGTAATGTTTGCGGAATAGATGTATGTGACAAACATTCTGGAATGACATATGTAACATCACGAGTTATAAGTGATAGCATGCTCAGAGCCGGTCAGCACCGTTATGGATATTGTTTCTGTGTTGAACATATAGATGATTTGATGAGCTTTGTTGTTGAACAATTAGGTGATAAATACGAAATACCACCCAATCACTATGGAGGAGGCGTCGGAGAGACACAGGTCCTCGAAACACGTACCGTATCTGTATTGAATAAGTCTAGCAGTTCCGAGTAAATAAGGGAGCCGAAGCTCCCCTTTGTGTATTCAGTTACTTTAGGTTTATCAGTTATCCAACTCAATAATAACAAGTTCTACACGCCTGTTTTCAGCACGGCCTTGCTCAGTGGTGTTTGGAGCAATTGGGTTAAGAGGCCCAACCCCTACACCAGCTAACCTATCTCTAGCAATTCCATCTGTTACAAGCTCGCTTACAATTGCGTCTGCACGTCTTTTTGAGAGCCCTAGATTGTATTTAAAGTCACCAGTGTTGTCCGTATATCCAACTACAGCAAGTTCTAATGTTGGATGACTTTCCATCATACCGGCAATTTTTGCAACAATTGCCTGGGCACCTGGATTAACCTTGGCACTATCAAATGCAAACAATATTCCGCCGCTGATTGCCACACTTCCATCTCTATATAGCGCTGTATATATCTCCTGCTCAGAAGCTAAATTTATATCGAAAGTGGACATCGTACCAATCTGTCCTGCTGGTGTAGGTGGTGGTTTTGACCCACCAAGTGATGCGCAGCCCACGAGCCCGCCAGTGGTACCGACTACTAAGACAATCAATAAAACCGCCTTCTTAATTATGTTAGACATAATCTCCTCCTTGTTAAATGTATTTGCTTATTTTTTGAAAGTTCCCTACCCCACTCTCATTGTAGCACAAACATCTACCCCTGTGAAATCTATATAAAGTATATATCTTTGCATCTTATCTATTAGAAAATCCTCTTATTTAATAGAACTAGAAAAGTTATAATGTTTAAAACTGTGAAATCATCATGCTAGCTAAACAACTAAAACACTGGGCGGAGACTCAGCCTGAGAAAATTGCTCTTCAGATTAGAGACACTGAAGGAAAGTACTCAAAAGTTAGCTATGGAGAGTTATATAAAAACTCTCTCAAAGTTAAATCAAAACTTGTGAGCATGGGTTACAAGCCTGGGGATTATATATCAGTATACGGTGATAATTCCCCCAACTGGGTTATCTCGTATATCGCGATCAACTTTCTAGGTGGAACTGTAATTCCTCTGGATGCGCTTATGAGTGCTCAAGACATATTAAATTTTCTCGATTTTTCACAGGCTAAAGCTGTTATAGGCGACGGGACTCACATAGATGATCTGAAAGAGGAATTAACTGCAAAGGGTTCTGAAATAAGCGTGATTTCGATGGAATCAATTATCAATGAGCCCACTGATAACCAATCTACTAATGCTTATGAAGTAGATCCTGATGATTTACTTGCAATACTTTTCACCTCTGGAACAACAGGAACACCAAAGGGCGTTCAGTTATCAAATGGAAATGTCTTCACCAATGTGGAGGCTCTATTGCAATCAGTTGATGTAACCGAGAAAGACAATATCTTGAACATTCTGCCGCTTCATCACGGCTACTCATCAATCATAGCTCTGTTCTCCCCTCTTTGGACTGGGGCAACAGTTACATTCTCAGAATCAATTAAAAGCACTGATCTTGTTGCGAGTATAAGGGAAACTGGGGTTACCATATTCCCTGGGGTTCCTAGATTATTTGAACTTCTTTATAATGAAATAGAAAATAGAGTCAAACGACTCCCATTTGCACAAAAAATTCTTTTCGAGACACTGTTTAAAATTTCGGAATCGAGTTGGAAATCAACAAACATAAGATTGGGGAAACTTTTCTTTGGCAAAATTCACGAGCCATTTGGAAAACAGTTTCGCTTTTTCACTTCAGGCGGTGCCAAGCTTGATCCCAGAATCTATAGTGGTTTTCTATCACTAGGATTTAAGATTGCAGAAGGTTATGGACTGACTGAAACAGCTGCTGTTTCCACTTTAACATCTCCTGATATACCAAATCCCGGAAGCGCTGGAAAAGCCTTGCCTGGGGTTGAAATTAAGATTGAGAATCCAGATGATACGGGCACTGGAGAGATTTGTTTAAGAGGCACTAACGTTATGCGCGGCTACTATAAAAATGAGAGTGCAACAGATGAAATCATAAAAGACGGGTGGCTGCACAGTGGGGACTTGGGACATCTGGATTCTGACAACAATTTGTTTATAACAGGAAGAGCAAAAGAGGTCATAGTTCTACCATCAGGAAAGAATATTTACCCAGAGGATGTTGAAAATCTATACAATAAGAGCTCTATTCTAAAAGAGATTTGTGTAATTGCTCACAAATCTAATACCGGAAGCACAAAGGGTCTTGGTGTTGTGGTAGTGCCCAATATGAGAGAAGTAAAAGAGCGGGATGTTTTCGATGTGAGAGATAGAATCCGATCTATTATATCAATGACTGGGTCCAGTTTGCCCTCTTATATGCAAATATCTGAGGTGCTCATTTATAACAATGAATTACCCAAAACCAGGCTTGGCAAGTTTAAGAGGGGCGAGATTGACAAGATAGCTTCTGACTTGAGATCCGGGGAACCTCTAAAAGAAGTGGAGCTAACATCTGAAGAGACAGAGATACTTAACAAGCCAGAGTCGGTAAGATTTTTAAGTCGCCTCTCGGATATTGCCCAAGTTAAAGGTCCTTTTCATCCGACTGAGGACCTCACACTCGATCTTGGAATTGATTCTCTTACGCTTGTGGAAATATCGGCTGTGTTAGAGAAAGAGTTTGGAGTATTTATAGCTGAAGAAGACATTTCTGATGTACGCACTGTTGGTGACATACTACAGAGGCTTCCCGAATCACAGTCCATAGCTGCCGAAAGAATTGCGGAGGCAAAAACTTCATATGACAATCAAGAAAGCGAATCGCTTGATGAGGTTTTTAACCTCAAGCGTAGCTTCTTTAAAAAAATAGCGATCAGAACTATTCAATTTGTTCTGAAACTAATAGTACTGATAGCATTTAGGTCGAGACTGAAAAATGTAAGCAAGATTCCAAAAGACAAATCAGTATTAATCTGCCCGAATCATCAAAGCTTAATAGATGCAATTTTGATTTATGCCCTTCTGCCAGCAGATATGCTGGAGAATGTTTTCTTTACAGGGTTTGGTGAGTATTTCAGTAAACCTCCTCTCTCCTGGATAGTACGTCCTATGAGGATAATTCTCACTGGTACTGGAAGAACCTCAGCTGAATCAATGAGGCTTGCAACAGAGGGTCTAAATAGAGGATACTCTGTGTGCATATTCCCTGAAGGAGAGAGAACGAGCACCGGGACCATTATGAAACCCAGGATAGGGGCTGGGCTTCTGAGCGTAGAGACTGATACCCCTATTCTACCAATCTATATTGATGGTGCTACAAAGACTTTATCTCCTATAAACCCAGGCCTCAGTTTTACAAAAGTGAGTGTTACGGTGATGGATCCTATAGAACCCGCAAAAGGTGACAAAGAAGCAAGGGAGCTATACCAAGATATGGTAGATAAATGGTATGATAGTATGAAAGAAATGGAGGGAAGTATAGAATAAGATGAAGATAACAATTGGATTATTAATTGTGCTTTTTATAACAGCATGCGGTGGCGGTGGAAGTAAAACTGAAGTCAATGAGCGTGAGCTATATGGCAAAAAAAGAGTCGACTGCTCTCAAACCAAGGGTACGGATGAAGCTGCCAATATCACACAATGCCCGAAGATAAGAGCCGATGATAAAGAAATTGAAGATACAGGCGATCTTCAAGAGAGCTATTCTCCTGATAGTTACAACACCATTTACTAATCAAATTTATATACATTGGACGAGCTTAGGCCGAACTAGTCAGGACTTTTTACACAAAAGTATTTATATCCATTAAACACTAATTGGTAGAGAAATGGGAAGACTATTAGTGCGCCTATGAACCAGAGCTCATATCTGTGAGCGGGGGTGCGGTAGATTTGAATAAGAAGTATTGCAAGAGCCGCAAAACAAACAAGCGCCCCTAGAATACATATCCATCTCTTACTTTTAGTCTCTTTGGCAAGCTTAGCATTGGCGATGTTTACCATCAAGAAGGTGATTATGAATCCTGAACTCGCTGCTGCTGCAAGAGCATGTAAATCCAGAAAATTAGCTATTATAAGAACCAGAATTGTAATTACGATGAGACCAACCGGAGTGCGCCCCCAGATTTTCATCCTATATCTCTCTGGAGCCTCCCCTTCTCTTGCAAGCATCCGAGGGAGTTTTGAGGCACCGAATAGTCCAGCGTTAATTGCAGAGGCGGTTGCAAGTATTGCACCTACCGAGAGAAGAATAAAACCTGTTTTGCCCATAAATACTTGTGCTGCTGCTGAAAGGGCATAATCACGAGAATCGGTAATCGCCTCAAATGAAAGATGGCCTATAACTACTACTATTATGAACATATAAAAAACCATAGCCGTAATTACACTTCCAAAATATGCATATCCCAGGTTCTTTTCTTTATCCCTTACTTGATCCGAGACATTGGCTATGAGCTCAAACCCCTCATAGCTAATGAAAACGAGCATCCCTGTGGCTATAATGGCAGGAGCTGATACCCAGTCATCTGGGGCAAGTCTATCAAATGAAAGATCGCCAGCGAACAGTCCCAGGACTACGAAAGTTAATAGAATAAGAAGCTTACTCACATTAAAAAACCCTTCAGATCTCTCAGCTATGCTAGGGCCAATAAAGTTAACAATAGCTAGAACAATCATAATTGCGCAGGTAAGAACTCTATGCCAGAATTCATAGTCAGCTTTAGGGAAAAAAGTAGCCGCAGCGTAGGTAGCAAAAGCATAGGCGTAAACAGCAAGAAGAACCACATAGCTCATAATGAGAAGAACATTTAAGCTCCCGGTAAAAATACCTTCGCCAAACGCCTGGTTAATAAATTTTACGGTTCCCCCTCGACTGGGATAAGTAACTGATAGCCGAAGATAGGAATAAGCTGTTAGTAATGCGACTACACCGCCAATAAGAAACGATAGATAAGTAGCGCCTCTGGATTCTACAATCGCAAGCCCAATAGTTGCGAATATTCCACCCCCAACTATTCCGCCTATGCCGATAGAGAAAGCATCCATAAAGCCAAGTGAGTGCTCACCAGCTGATATATCGTCTTTGGGATTCTCTACGCGCTTTCTTATCCTAGATAATAGAGCCATTATAGATTTGGAACTGAGTTCTTACTCTCCTAAAGTTTTGTTGGAATATAAGTACTGTACGTCAAAAAAGAGGATATTGAAAATGAGCTTAAGGCTATAGAAGCTCATTAATGTCCGGCTGTTGCGCCGCCATCAATCTGAAGGGCGGAGCCAGTTATGTTGACCGCATCGTCAGAGGCAAGATAGAGTATCGCTTTTGCAATTTCTTGTGGTTTTGCCATGCGTTTTAAAGGAGCATAATTTAGGATCTCATTTTCCGCTGATTCCGGATCATCTGAGCCGTCAATAAAGTCTCTGCGGATCATATCGGTATCTACATAACCGGGACAAATGCAGTTTACTCGAATCTCAGGAGCTAATTCCAGAGCCATTGCACGGGTCATATTTACCACTCCACCTTTAGAAGCACAGTAGACTGCAAGGTCTTTCTCGCCTATAAGTCCAGCATCTGATGCAACATTTATTATGTTTCCACCCGATTCCTTGAGATAGGGGAGTGCTGCCTGTGAGCAAAAAAATGTGCCTTTTAAGTTTATATTGAGTGTTTGATCCCAGATTTCTTCACTACTTTCCTGAATTGAAGTAGCATATAATATTCCTGCAGCATTCACTAAAATGTCGAGTCCGCCAAGACCGCTTATTGCGGTGCTAACAACTGATTCACATCCCTTTACCGTGCTTACATCACCCGGTGCTGAAACCAGTGAGTCACCGAAGTTAAGTGCTTCAATTGTTTCATTCACTGACCCCTTAGAGCGACCGTTAATAGCAACTATGGCACCCTGCTCAAGAAATTCCAAAGCTGTCGCCTTGCCAATACCTCTTGAGGAACCTGTAATTAATACTAATTTGTCTTTAAAATTCATGATTCATAAACTCGATACTGATAGAGAGATTAGAGCATATATAAAAACCGGCATCCCTTTCTCGCAAGGCATGCCGGTTTTTTATTAGTTTAAATTAGTTACTGCTTGCTTCGCAATCAACAGATTCACTCTCAATACAGGTGTCATTTCCTGAACCGCCGTCCACTTCATCCATTCCGTCGCCACCCTCGATCATGTCATCTCCTGAGCCGCCGTCTATCTCATCACCGCCGCCTTGGCCCATAAGTACGTCATCTCCAGGACCACCATCTATGTCATCGGCTCCTCTTCCACCTTCAACCATGTCGTCTCCAGAGTTTCCATCTATTTCGTCATTACCGTTTTGGCCTTTTAATAGATCACTTCCGTCTCCGCCAGAGATATCGTCATTTCCTACTCCGCCTCTTACAGTATCATCTCCTGCTTCGCCGTGAATATCATCGTGCCCTTTTCCGCCTCTGATATCGTCATTACCTTCCCCACCGAAAATCAGGTCATTACCAGAATTCCCGTCTATAATGTCATCGCCAGGACCACCTTCAATAACATCATCTCCACCACGGCCTATAATAGTATCGTTTCCTCCAAGACCCTGTATAAGATCAGGTCCCATTGTGCCTTTGAGAACATCGTCACCAGGGGTTCCTCTTATAACGTTTTTGGTCATAGTAGATGGTCCCATATCATCGCAGAAGTTCTTGTTTGGTAGTGGGTTCACATTACAACCCTGGCCTGCTAGTGTATCACCTGCTTTGTCCCAATCTATATTCCATACAGATTTTGATCCGTCTGGATTTTTGCTTGGGAAACACTCAGGTGTTGGCGGTGCCTTAGTAATAGTTGCTGCATCAAAACCAGCAGGCAGTGTAAATGCGAAACCTCTGCAACCACCTTGAGGACAATCAACAGCTCTTACTGCCCAGCTGCAGATGGTGTTATTATTTGCACCAAGCGGTTTTTTACATTCTTGGTAAAGCTCTGGGTTAGAGGACTGAAGCTCAGAAGAACAATCGCAGCTT
>JAJCZS010000002.1 GCA_029262275.1 Deltaproteobacteria bacterium
CAGATTATCCATGTATTACTCACCCGTCCGCCGCTGTACTCATGACCGAAGTCATTTTCTCGCTCGACTTGCATGTGTTAAGCATACCGCCAGCGTTCGCTCTGAGCCAGGATCAAACTCTTCAATTTGATTTCCTGAAATTATTGCTTATCTCTACTTCGCCCGCTTATCTGCTATTTAATTTTCAAAGAACTAGACGCCTAATTTGATCTGGCAATTTCTAAAGCAAAAAACCTTTAAAAAGCCAGAGTGTCCCGGCGCCTTTTTCAAAGGGACATATAATATAAAACATTAAAACTTGATGTCAAGGAAATATTTTATACTTTTAAAAAATCCCAGAAACACTATTTGGAAACAGCTTAAATCCGAAAGGAAACAGCTCAAATCCAAAATACTTGGGACAGTGTACCCTATATAAAAAAAGAATCCATAGGCACAAAAAAATAATCCAAAACATCATCAAGTTAATTTATATATATTTGTTGACCCATTAATATTATAAACGAGATATCCTTATAATGACAGGGTTAAATATGATATTTTCTATAGAGAAAATTTGGGCTTTGGTAGTTGAAAATATGGTATTTCAGTATAAATTAAAATACTCTTAGAAATTAAATGAAACAGGAAGGTAAAGATATGAGCCTTACAAACGAACAAGTAAAACGTTATAGCAGGCACTTAATAATGCCTGAGGTAGGAGTTGAAGGGCAGGAGAAATTAGTTAACTCAAGCGTGC
The DNA here is from genome assembly GCA_029262275.1 of Deltaproteobacteria bacterium. Lineage (GTDB taxonomy): Bacteria > Desulfobacterota_D > UBA1144 > Nemesobacterales > UBA2774 > CR02bin9. The sequence goes on from JAJCZS010000002.1 coordinate 740, forward strand.
TCTGCATAGGTGCTGGAGGCCTTGGTTCTCCACTTGCACTTTATCTCGCAGCAGCTGGAGTTGGACACCTGGGAATTCTGGACTTTGATGTTGTCGATTTCAGCAACCTTCAACGCCAGATAATTCATAGCGAAGAAACTATAGGTGAGAAGAAAGTAGAATCTGCAAAAAAGGCTCTGCTTAAACTAAACTCGGATATTAAAGTTACTACATATAATGAAATGCTCACCTCTGCAAACGCTATGGAAATAATTAAAGACTACGACATAGTAGTTGATGGAACTGACAACTTCGCAACCAGATACCTTGTTAACGATTCATGCGTGCTGCTTGGAAAACCAAATGTATATGGAAGCATTTTTAGATTTGAAGGTCAGGTAAGTGTTTTTGATGCGAAGAAAGGACCGTGCTACAGATGTCTTTATCCTGAGCCGCCACCTCCAGGGTTAGTACCCAGTTGCGCAGAGGGTGGAGTGCTTGGAATTCTTCCTGGGATCATAGGAACACTTCAGGCAGCAGAAACAGTAAAACTAATTATAGAGCAGGGAAATCCGCTTATTGGAAGACTTCTTTTCTTGGATGTACTTGAGATGCAGCCAAGAGAAATGAAGCTAAGAAAGGACCCTAGCTGCCCGATATGCGGTGAGAACGCGACCATTAAAGAGCTCATAGATTATGAAGAGTTCTGCGGAATAGGGCGCGGCGAGCTGGGACAGGAAGAAACAACAAACAGGGAAGGATCTAAGGAGGAAGTAATGGAAATAAACATAGATCAATTTAAAGAAATGCGTGATAACGGAAATGATTTTACATTACTCGATGTAAGAGAGTATCACGAGTATGACATAGCAAACATCGAAGGATCAACTCTTATTCCACTCGGCGAAATAGCTGATAGAAAGGACGAACTCAATCCAGACGATGAGATCGTAATACACTGCCACCACGGCGGAAGAAGCATGAAAGCCACTATGTTTCTAAAAGACCAGGGTTTTAAAAACGTTAAAAACCTTGCTGGCGGAATAGATGCATGGGCCGAGAAATATGACCCTGATATGCCAAGATATTAAGACAACAAACTAGCTGGGGAGCGCACTGCTCCTCAGCTAAAATTACCAATCAAACCCTTTCCACTTAGATTAAAATAGAACGGAAGAAAATTTAAAAACAGCAGACTAGTGTCTGCTTACCACACAGGACTTCCTATATTCTCAAACCTTCCTGGGCGATAGAGATTAAGTGCTTTTGGATTGTTGGGACCATCATAACCCGGGGTTGAATTATCGGGACTTTCTTTAGTCTGATTGCTGCATGTATATATAACTTCATCTCCATCAATCTTATAACAACCATCTTCTGAAACAGTGCTGACCTTAGGACCACACGCTGAGATAAAGAGACAAAATAGACCAAGAATCAATATTGTCCTCATATAATAAAGTATATAAGGCAATACGTTAAATGCATAAGAAAAAAATTTTGGTAAAAGGATTTAGTACAAATAAAAAAGGGCGCCGAAGCACCCTTTAATGTTTTTTAGTGTTTTAAATTTTTAGTTTAAGCCATTACTTTCCTTCTTCTAATAACCATAAATCCTATTATTCCCAGAATAGCGGCCATAGCTATAAGACCCCATTCGTTTAGTGTAGGTATAGACCTTGTTGGATCCTCCGGATCAAATGGCACAGGCTCGCCTACTTCATTAATAGCAATCACTGGATGATCAAAGCGAAGACCTGCTAAATTAACCCAATCAAGCCCCATAACCATCATAGTCCAAATACCACCAGGTACCATCTCTAATGGGAAGTCCACATCCCCTTGATTACCTATATTAAAGAGCTCCCACTCCTGGCTGGCAGAAGGGTTATCATTATTAAATGACTGGTTCAAAGGTGTAATTATATTGTAGATAACACTTGGGGACCACCTAAAGCTGTTAAAACAACCGTCATCGTTTGGATTTCCTAGTAGTGCTGCTTGAGGTACGGCACCAGTTCCTACAGCAAAATCTGGAATACCTGGAGGTGTATTCCAATCATCCGTATCCACATCTACACCATCTGGAGCAACGCACACATCTCCTTGAAATGAAGCTGAGCCAAAATCAAAATCACCATCCCAGACATTAAAGACACCTTCGCCGTCAGGTACTTGTATATAGTATTTAAATGAGCCGTCATAAGGACCCCCGGCTATACAACAGTCTGGATCTTGCATGCTACAGACAAATTCAAAATTAATATTGTCGAAACAAGCAGGATCATCAAAATCTTCTTCTGTAAGATTAGGCCAAGCTACAAAACTATCGTCAAAAGTAATCCACGCGGAAGAAAAAGCGAACTCATTGCCAGGAAGTATAACCATGGACCCGTCAGTTCTTATTTTAAACTGATTTTGTGACCCAGCTTCGGAACCGACAGTTTCAACAACAAATGTATATCTAAAGTTGCCGTTTTCAGAACGCGCTTCTTCTGGATTGTTTACAGTTCTCGTAAACCAACCATTGTCCGGCATCGGATCAAACATGTTGTCACCAGAGCTGCCGTCTCCCGTCCATTGGGCAATCTGTATTAACTCGGCACCTTCACCAGTGGGATCCGCATATAAAGTGGCGATTATGTTAGAGACTCCTCCCTGATCCCAGTCTGTAATAAAAACACCGGGAGCAATTTCTTCGGCATCCGGACCATTAGAGTCATCCCCATCGAATACACCCATCTCGACAGTTGGAGAGCTGGCTGGAGAGCTAATACCGAACACATATCTTGTTTCGATGAAACTGCTCAAGTCAGGGCCTGCAAATACAAAGAAACGCATATCCGCTCCGTCGCAAGTTGGTAAACAAGCGTAAGGCTGTGCATAAGTAGCTTGAGAAAAAAAAAAGACTGACAAAAGGCAAACAACTATACTTAACAAAAAAATTCTTATCTCCTCCATCATTGGTAAATACCCCCTTCACAAGGAATCATAAATTATAGATCTTATAATTTACAGCAACATTCATTAATCTATTTAACTATAGAACACTTTAATTTTATCTTAGTTTCAAAATATACAACAATCTATTTAATAATACAAATCTTTTGATATTCGCAATTTGTTTGAAATACTACACTTCCTACACGTTATCAAACAAACTCATATAAACCCAGGAGAGAGCACAAAAACTAGAGCTCCTTTCTCATTTCATGCAGCCACCGCTCTCGCTTCCTGCGTACCAACCTAGTGTGGGGAAAAACTATCTACAGATGAATTCTATAGGGAATTGGAATATAACGTTGCAAAAGTAAAATAGATATAATATTTCTAATTTTAGTTACAAGAATCAAAAAAGGGAGCCGAAGCTCCCCTTAATTTTAATTTGAAATGTTTTTCTATATTTAGGTAGTAACAGCTCTTCTTCTAATAACCATAAATCCTACTATCCCTAAAATACCAGCCATAACTATAAGCCCCCACTCATTTAGTGTAGGTACTTCTCTAACGGGAGCTGACGGAGGATTAAACGGAACTGGCTCGCCGTTATCATTCACAGCAACTACAGGGAAATCGAAACGAAGGCCGTTTAGGTTTCCAAAATCGAGCCCTCTAACCATAAACGTCCAAATACCAGCAGGAATATCACCTGCCCTTGGCACGTCTACATCAGGTACAGAACCTATATTGTATAGCTCCCATTCCTGATTGCCGGAAGGGTTCTCATTTGTAAAAGACTCTTGGTTCATAGGAGTTATCACGTCATACACAACACTTGGGTGAAAGACAGCTCCGTTATTACAATTAAGGTCATCGGGAGGATCTGTAGGTGTACTTATCCCTTGGGGGACAGCACCAGTACCCATAGCAAAATCAGGTACGCCAGGAGGAGTATTCCAATCATCAGTATCCACATTGACTCCGTCTGCTGTATTACAAACTAAATTGTTTCCAGATGCGGAACCGAAGTCAAAATCCCCGTCCCAAGCATTAAACACGCCCTGGCCTTCTCCTACTTCAATAAAGAACTTCCAACCACCGTCATAGGGTCCCCCAGAAGTACAACAACCAGGGTCTTGCATCTGGCATACAAAATCACTCAGAACTGGATCCCAACATGCGGGGTTATTAAAATCATCAGGAAAAACAATGTTTGGCCATACAGTAAGTTGATCATCCAATGTAAAAGGCTGTGACATAAAGGCAAACTCTTGAAGAGGTAGTATAGCCATTGATCCATCTGTTCTTATTTTAAACTGATTCTTTGTTAGCGGAACAGTGTTTTGAGAATCGATAACAAGTGTATATCTAAAGTTCCCATTAGCACCTCTTGCCTGCTCATTATTTGGAACAATGAAATTAATCCAATCATCATCAGGCATTGGAGTGCCTGTATTGTTTCCAAAAGAACCATCACCAGACCACTGGGCAAGCTGTATATCTGTTGCACCTATCCCCATGGGATAGCATATAGGGTCATCCTTATATTGCCTTGACGATCATCCCAACTACTTAGAGTACCGCCCTGGCTTGTCCCGTCGTCACCATCAAAAATTCCTAGTTCAACATTTGTAGCTCCATCAGGAGAATTGATACCAAAAGCATAGTTGGTTTCAATAAAGCTACTTAAATTAGGACCACTGAAGACAAAGAAGCGTGCATCTCCACCGTTACAAGTTGGCAAACAAGCATAAGGCTGTGCATAAGTTGTTTGTGAAATCATTAAAACACATACTAGAGTAATTGCTACAGTTACTCCATAAGTTTTTATTCTAACTAACATATTCATATCCCCCTCAATTGTTGACATAAAGATACTACGCTACTTTTAAATATTATATCTTATTTTTCTGTATAATTAATTCTCCTACGTTTCAAATAAAAGACTGATATAAATAGAGTCATCAGAACGAAAGCTAACATTCCCAGTTCATTTAAGGTAGGTATAGGTGCTGGCTCTTCTGGCGGCAATACAGGGTTTCCCTCATCATCAATTCCAAACGTGGCATATGGCAGTCTAAAAGAGTTAAGATTTCTGACATCGTTTCCAAATACTTCAACACACCAAAGACCAGATTCAATATTATCTACATGAATATCATAAAGGTCTCGATCAAATGGCTCGGTGCTTATATTGAAAAGCTCCCATTCGAGGTTGCCTGAAGGGTTTACATTTGTATAGGACTCACCATTAGGACCAACCAGATTATAATTTACGCTAGGAGGTCGTAGAAATAACACGAAACATCCAGAATCATCAGGAGGAGCAGTAGGAACACTGGCACTCTGTGTTACAACATCAGTACCGATTGACCATGGCGGCAGAGGTATGGGTGTATTTGGGTCATCTGTATCAAGCGAAACACCGTCAGGTGCATCACAGATGAAAGGATCTACAGGGTTAGTCGAATTTGAGCCATAGTCAAGATCCCCATCCCATACATCTAATGTATTTAGACCCTCAGGAACCATAAAACAGAATTCCCAACGCCCATCATAATTAGTAGGGTTTAAACAACAGTCAGGGTCTGTATAAGGATTACAATATCCACCTGCTGGAAAATCACCAATGCATTCCGGAGAAAAGAAATCTATATTCGGATAGATTTCTATAAAATCAAGAAAATTGTCTAAAGGCGCTATATAGTTAAAAGCACTTCCGGCAACTATTGAGATAACGCCATCTGTTCTCAGCTTAAATGCATTAAAGGCTTCTCCTGCAGGATTTGGGTCCGGATTTGAAACACTCACCTCGAGTCTATAGGAGTAAGAACCATCTGCTGTTTGCGCCTCTGGCAGATTTGGCAGCACGCGAGTAAACCATTCGGCATCAGGCATTGGATCCCCTGTGTTGTTACCAAAAGAACCATCACTTGACCAAACTTCATATGTAACTCCGTTGCCAGTTCCATTACCATCAGGATCCAAAACAAGCCTGAAAGATAATACTACAGGAGGACGTCCAGTTGTTTTATCCCAGTGTGTAAAATTAAACTGACCCTCAAAAATCTGAAGATCATCCCCATCAAAAATCCCTATTTCAACATTATCACTTGTTGAAGGAGATATTATCTGGACCTCAACATTTCGGTCATTGATCGTTTGCAGTGTAGCCCCTGCAGCGAATACAAGCATTTTTGCATCATTCTCTATACAACTTGGAATACAGGCATAAGGCTGTGCAGAACTATTCTGTGAAAGTAACAACAAAGTGATAAAAACAATTGAAATACCTATTCCGCATGTTCTTATCTTTTTCATAATTTCTCTTAACTTTATATATGCAGACAACTGTTATTCTGCAGTATAAGCCATTCTCCTACGTCTCAAATAGTAAACTGAAGCGAATAATGCAGCTACAACAAATGTTAACATTCCCCACTCGTTTAGCGTAGGCACAGACGCATCTGGCTCATCCGCAGGCGGCAGCACTGGGTTTCCTTCATCATCTACACCAAACATGTCATAAGGCAACCTTAAAGAGTTTAAATTATCTATATCGTTTCCAAATGGTTGAATACACCAAAGACCGCCTTCAATACTATCCACATGAATATCATAGAGATTAGGATTAAACGGCTCAGTGCTTATATTAAATAGCTCCCATTCAAGATTTCCTGAAGGGTTTACATTTGTGAAACTAACTCCTCCGGGTCCTACTAAATCGTAATTAATACTAGGCGTACGAAGATTTAAAGCTAAACAGCCAAAATCGTCAGGTGGAGCTGTAGGTGTGCTCATTCCCTGTTGTACCACATCGGTACCCGCTGACCATGGTGGAAGAGGTATAGGAGTATTTTGGTCATCGGTATCAAGTGCTACGCCTGTGGCAAAATTGCAAGTGAACGGCGGATTCGGGTCTCCGGCACTAGAACCATAGTCAAGATCCCCATCCCATATATCTAAGGTATTTAGACCATCAGGAACGACCATACAAAACTTCCAATTACCATCGTAATTAGTGTTAAACAAGCAGCAGCTCGGGTCATCAGGATCACAATAGCCACCCATACCATTTGGAGGACCAATACATGCGGGATCAAAGAAATCTATATCAGGATATATAGTTATAATATCAAAGAAATTGTCTATTGGTGCAATATAGTTAAACGCACTTCCCGCTGTTATAGAAATTACTCCATCCGTCCTAAGCTTAAAAGGATTCAAAGCCTCTCCAGCTGGATTTGGATCTGGAGCTAGCACACTCACTACAAGTTGATAAGAGTAAAAACCTTGTTCGGTTTGAGCACCCGGGTCATTAGGCAATGTACGAGAAAACCACTCGTTATCCGGCATTGGCTGTCCGGTGTTATTCCCTGCAGAGCCTTGACTAGACCACCTAGCTACGACTACACCATTTCCCTGTCCATTACCCTCTGGATCTTGAAATACGGAAAATAGCAATTCTAAAGGAGGACGGCCTGACACTCTATCCCACCATGTAAAATCTTCAAAATCTATAGCATTTTGTAGAGCATCTCCGTCAAAAATCCCTACTTCAAAAGTAGCATTTCCTTCCTCTGATCTTATTTGAACTTCTAGATCTTGGTTATTGATTGTTTGCAGTGTAGCTCCTGCTGCAAAAACTAAGAATTCTGCATCAATCTCACTACAAGTTGGAATACAGGCATATGGCTGTGCAAAGCTTGCTTGTGAAATTAAAAAAACAGAAGCAAAAGCAATCGTAATAGTCACCGCGTAGGTTTTTAGTCTATTTAACATATCTTTTGGAACCCCCATTCAAACTTATAAAAACATTTTTTCTATATTAATAACATTATAACTGCTATTTTGCAGTATTAGTCGCTCTCCTACGTTTTAAATAGTAAATCGAGACAAATAGAGTTATAAGACCAAAACCAAACATTCCCCAAACATTAAGGGTCGGCACATCTCTCACAATTGGCTCTGGAGTTGGCATTGGAGATGGCATTGGAGTTGGCAAAACAGGATTACCATTTTCATCGAGACCAAACATGTCAAATGGCAGCCTTAAAGAGTTTAAGTTCCTTATATCATTTCCAAATGGTTCAATACACCAAAGACCGCCTTCAATATTATCCACCTGAATGTCGTAAAGATCAGGATCAAAAGGCTCAGTGCTTATATTAAACAACTCCCATTCAAGATTGCCGGAAGGGTCTGTATTTGTATAGGTAACCCCGCCAGGACCTATTAAATTATAATTAATACTCGGCCTACGTAAATTTGTAGCTAAACACTCCAGATCGTCTGGTGGTCCTGTAGGGGTACTGATTCCCTGTGTTACCACATCAGTACCTACCGACCATGGGGGAAGAGCAATAGGGGTGTTTTGGTCATCTGTATCAACAGATTGGCCATCGGCAAGATTACAAGGAAAATCAGGTGGAGTCGGATCTGCAGAAGCAGAACCGTAATCAAGATCTCCATCCCATATATCTAAGGTATTGACGCCCTCAGGAACTATCATACAGAATTTCCAATTACCATCATAAGTTGTGTTGAACAGACAGCAACTTGGGTCATCAGGATCACAAAAGCCTCCTAGTTCATTTGTTTGACCCGGAGGAAGAACACATTCAGGAATCGAGTCATTATAGTCTGGATATATAGTTATAAGATCAAAGAAATTATCTCGCGCTGCCATATAGTTAAATGCGCTTCCAGCTGTAATAGAGATGATACCATCTGTCCTTAGCTTAAATGCATTCCAGGCTTCTCCAGCGGGATCTGGATCTGGATTTAACACACTCACTTCAAGTCTATAGGAATAAAAACCATCTTCAGTTTGCGCTCCAGGGGCATTCGGCAACACACGACTAAACCATTCATTATCCGGCATTGGATCTCCCATATTATCCCCTATGGAGCCATCACTCGACCATGTAGCAACTACATTACCATTTCCCTGGCCATTCCCTTCGGGATCGGGAAATAAAGAAAATAGTAATTCTACAGTTGGACGATTTGAGGCTCTATCCCACCATGTAAAATCTTCAAATACTATAAATTCTTGTATAGCATCTCCGTCAAAAACTCCTATTTCGACTGTAGGACTATTTTCCTCTGATCGTATTTGAACCTCTAGATTTTGGTTATTAATTGTTTGCAGTGTAGCTCCTGCTGCAAAAATAAGAAATTTTGCATCATCATTTATACAAGTAGGAATACATGCGTAAGGCTGTGCAAAACTCACTTGTGAAATTAAGAAAAAAGAAGTAAAAGCAATTGCAATTATCACTCCGCAGGTTTTTAGTTTATTGAACATATATCTTGGAATCCCCCTAAGCATCGGCATCTATTTTGATCTCTATCTATATAAACAGTATTTTAGCCGCACATATTCCCGAAAAAATTAATTATTCGCAAAATCATGTGAATCTAAAATATAATACGGGAAAACATTAATAAAAGGATTAAATTAATAGGAAATTAAGAGGAAACCAACCCCCTCTACCCCCCTTCTCCTTGTCATTAATTGCTTAAATATTTTATGCCGTGCATAAAATAAATTAATAATTCCAGCATAAAACGAATGTTAAAGTTAATTTTATAATAATTATTGAAACAATTCAAGCAAGAGGGAGACAATTCATACTACTATCTGACAGGGTAGAAGTATGGGCGGGGGGGGACTTGAACCCCCACGGACGTGAGTCCAACGGCTTTTGAGGCCGTCGTGTCTGCCAATTTCACCACCCGCCCACAGTTATTGAAGCCATAAATCTTAAGTAGGGACTATATTATTCTATGAAACATCAAAAGAATCAAGCACACGTTCAGATGCTAATTTTTACTAGCCTTTTTAACCCGTTGAAGCAAGCCGTAAGCTGTTGACAACATTAGCTCTTCATGTATTCTAGCACCTTTGTTTAAAATATATTTGCTTGCGAAAAGCGGAGGAATTTAAGAGATGATTGTTGTAATGAAAAGTGGGGCAGATCCCGAAGAGATTGAAAAGGCAAAAGCCACTATGGTCGAGCTTGGATACCAACCACACCCTATTGAAGGCGTGTTGAGAACAGTTATTGGTGCAATTGGGGATGAAAGAGGAAAACCTGAAGATGTTGAAACACTAAGCATACTTAATGGCGTTGAGAAGGTTATTCCTATTCTTCCAGCTCACAAACTCGCAAGTAGAGAATTTAAACAAGAGGATACAGAAGTAAATATCAAAGGCGCTGTTGTAGGTGGCACCAAAATACCTGTAATTGCTGGCCCGTGCTCAGTAGAGAGTGAAGAGCAGTTAATGGAAGTGGCTCATGCAATCAAAGATGCTGGTGCAACTATGCTAAGAGGCGGAGCATACAAGCCAAGATCCTCCCCATACACTTTCCAAGGAATGGGGGTTGAGGGATTAAAATTACTAGCTAAAGCCAGAGAGGAAACAGGGCTTCCAATAGTAACAGAGATCCTGGACGTAAAAAACCTTGATGCGGTCTTAGAATATGCTGATGTTCTTCAGATAGGTGCCAGAAATTCGCAGAACTATGCACTTTTAAAAGAAGTTGGAAAATCAAAAAAACCCGTTCTTCTAAAAAGAGGGATGTCTACTACAATAAAAGAGTTTTTAATGTGTGCTGAGTATATACTCTCTGAAGGAAATGAAGACGTGATGCTCTGCGAGAGAGGAATCAGGACTTTTGAAACAGCCACAAGGAACACCTTTGACTTAAACGCAATACCTGTACTAAAAGAGAGGACTCACCTTCCTATCATTGCTGATCCAAGCCACGGCACTGGCTACTGGCAGTATGTTACTCCTATGGCGCTTGCGTCAATTGCTGCTGGTGCTGACGGAATAATAATAGAGGTTCACAATAATCCGGAAGTAGCTGTGAGTGATGGCGGGCAGTCGCTTAAACCTAAAAAGTTTGCTGAGATGATGGAAAAAGCAGCAGCAGTTGCAAAAGCTGTTGGAAGAGAACTCTAAGACTTATTAAGCACTCTTCTACCAACAATTTCTACTTCACCACTTGATACAAGCTCAATAGCCTTTGGGTATATCTCATGTTCTATATTGTGAATTTTTTCAAGAAGTGATTCCTCATTGTCCGAATCTTCAATCTTAACTACTTCCTGCAATATAATTGGCCCCGTATCAACTCCTTCATCCACAAAGTGAACAGTAACCCCCGTATATTTAACCCCGTATTCAAGGGCTTGCCTTCCAGAATTTACACCAGGAAAGGAAGGAAGGAGAGCAGGATGAATATTGATAATTTTATTTTTATAGGCCTGAATAAAAATTGGTGATAGGATTCTCATATAACCTGCAAGGACTATCAAATCAATTTTATAAGGCTCTAGTCTATCTATAACCGCCTTATCAAAGTCTTCCCTATCTTGGAAACTTTTGTGGTCAATAACTTCAACTGGGATATTATGTTTTTTAGCACGTTCAATAGCATAGGCATCAGCTTTGTTGCTAAAAACAACCACAATATCTATTGTTTTTATACCTGAGTCAATAATTGCTTGAAGGTTTGTACCGCTTCCAGATGCGAAGATGGCTACACGCATTTTATCCACTAAGAGAACCTCTTATGTAATAATATTTAGAAAACACAATACTACATAAGCGCATAATACAAAACAACAATAATTTTATTCAAATTAGGGGATTTAGTTGAAATTAAGAAGGGGGTAGAAAAGATAAAAAAAAAGAACCAGGCAGCTACCTACTTTCCCGCTCCCGTACAGGAGGAGTATCATCGGCCTTGAAGAGCTTAACTTCTGGGTTCGGAATGGGACCAGGTGTGACCTCTTCAGTATAGCCACCCAATTCGACGAATAATTTACATCAGCATTAAAGGTTGTCAAGACTATATTTGAAATTGGTCAATAAAAATGATTTAATTCCATTCAATGGAAGAACTAATCCGCAATTTCATAAACTCTCTAAACAGAAGACAGACAACAAAAGATACATACCGCAAAGCACTTATGGAATATTCCAAGTGGCTTGGGAACACTTCCCCCATTGGTCTGACCTCTAACGATATACAACGCTATAAAGACTATATTACTTCTAAAGACTTATCCACCAGCTCAATATCAGCATACCTAACTGCAGTAAGAAGACTATATGACTATTTAGAGGGTTCAGGGAAAATTACTGAGAACCCTGCAAAAAAGATTAAGGGCGGGTCAAGACCTAAGAAGCATTCAACCAAGCCAATTTCACGCAGTGACGTTAAGAAACTCTTTGATTCTATAGATACTACCTCACCTCTTGGACTTAGGGACGGCGCAATATTGAACTTAATGCTTAGATGCGGTCTTAGTGAGATAGAAATAGTAAGGGCGGATGTTGGAGATATAAAGGCAAGAAAAAATGAAACTATAATATATGTCCAAGGTAAGAATAAGGACAGGAAAGATGAGTATGCAGTTATTCCACCTGAAGTTGCAAAAGAGCTGGAGAACTATTTGGCACAAAGAGAATCGTCAGAACCCTGTGAACCACTATTTTGGGGAGTAGGCAATAGGGCAATTGGAGAGAGGATAACTACTCGTGCTATCAGAGCTCGGATTAGTCACTACTTTGAAAAACTAGAATTTAGCAAGAAAGGAATTACTCCATATAGCCTAAGACATACGGCAGCATTATTGGCAATTGAATCGGGAGCTAGTGTTGCAGAGGTAATGAAGATGCTTAGGGTAAAGACTGTTGATACGGCTCTTATATATTTTGAGGAGGCTAAAGAATTTAAGGAGGGGAATTAAACTTAGAATTCTAGAAGCTAGTTTTTCTCGACATAGCTTTTAATGGGATAAACTCTTGCTGCGCGTTTTAATTTTTTAATAGCTTTGACTTCGATCTGTCTTATTCTCTCACGAGTTACCTGGAATTGATGCCCAACTTCCTCAAGTGTATGCTCTTTTTCTTCGTCTATACCAAACCTCAATCTAACAATACTTTCTTCTCTCGTATTTAAGACTGATGACAGCGCATTATTAATAATCTGCTTAAGCTCATTCATCTCAAGGACATTCACTGGAGAGCTTGTACTTGCATCCTCTATCAAATCCACTAGTTTACTATCTTCCTCATCACCTATTGGAGTCTCAAGAGATATAGGATCTTTTGATATCTTTAACACTCTAGCTACTTTTTCTGTGGACATCCCAACCCTGGCTGCTATCTCATCAGGCATAGGCTCACGACCCTGTTCCTGCACTAAGTGTCTCGAAGTTCTAATAATTCGGTTTATTGTCTCTGTCATATGAACAGGGATTCTAATAATTCTAGATTGATCCGCCAAAGAGCGCGTAATGGCTTGTCTAATCCACCAGGTTGCATATGTTGAAAATTTATAACCCCTGTCATATTCAAATTTTTCTACAGCTCTCATAAGTCCCACATTACCTTCCTGAATAAGGTCCAAAAATGGAAGACCGCGGTTTATATAGCGCCTGGCAATACTTACAACTAGTCTCAGGTTGGATTCAATGAGTTTTTTTCTTGCTATCGAAGTGATACGCTCACCAAATTCTATCCTTCCAACACATTTTTTAAGACTTTTAGTATTATCCTCAGCCTCATTTAACAATTCCTGAATTTCTTTTGAGTACTCTTCTTTGGATTTAGCATTTAATTTGGAAGCCTTTTTCTGAGAACCGCCCAATTCAGTCTTTATCTTATCTAGTCTTTTTATATAACCCCTTGCAACAGAAAGAATTCTCTCCATCTGGATTCCGCTTAAGTTTATTTCTTCCAAATATAAGACCATCATTTCGTTATTCTTCTTAATTTTTTCTAATAGTTCTGTTTTTTTCTTTTTTGAAACTTCATCAACTTCTTCAGTCAACTGCTCATTTTCTTTATATCTTTTAGTGATTTCCTGAATTAAATTCCCGATTCCAACTTGCGCTTCCTCTGTTGGGCTGTCTGTTTCATCTACAAAATTAGTTACATCTCTTATATCTAAATCACCCTTCTGAAGCTCTTCTCCTATCCCGCATATCTCATTTAACATAAGTGATGAGCTCAAGATAGTTTTTGCAATTATTCTTTTTCCAGTTTCGATTTTTTTGGCAATTCGGATTTCTTCTTCTCTTGAGAGAAGAGAATGATCAGCTATTTCATGAAGATAAAACCTTATCAGATCATACTCGTTTGCATTATCCTTGTTATTTCTAAATGAGAATTCATTCTTAGGAGTACTTGCTCCATTCTCTTCTTTGCTTGAAAACTCCTGTGTATCAGAATCCTTAGTATCAGAATCTTCTTGATAATCAGCACTTTCTAACTCAGGAGCTTCAGGGCTGGAAAGGTTTGTGCCCTCTTGTGCTGTATTTAAGCCTATAGTGTCCTTTTTCTCATTACTCATAAGGCTCTCCCTTCCTCTCTTTGTTTTTGCATCGATAAATCTCTATATTCTTCTAAAAGTTGTTTCTCAAGTTCCACATCTTTTCCTTTTCTAGCTTCATCAATTTCAACTCTAAGAGTTCTTAACTTTTCATCAAGCTTAGCAAGTTTTAATTTTTCGATGCATCCCTGAACAATTTTACTAGCTGTTTGTGTATCAGTAACACCTGGTGAAGATAGTAGGGCCTCTGAAATTATTTCATGAGCTGCATTATCCTCAAAGCGAAGAAGAAGTGATGAAGGATCAGTGCTTTCTTCATCTATTATTACTTGTATTATAGATTTGATCTCAGCATTCGATATCAACTCACTCCAATCCTCTTTAGATAATTGTACATGAAGATCAGGGAACTTGACTAGGACTGTCATCAATTGTTTCTCAATAGTTGGATATTTAGTTTTAGTCGTAGTAGCAGTAGTTTTGCTTTGTCCTCTACCACGTTTGACCAAAGAATATATTTCGCTTTCGGAAATTCCAAGCATTTCGGCTGCTTTCTTTATTCGGAAACTTCTCTCTACTGGGTCTTTTATATATTCAATTAACTCTACAATCCCCTCTAACATTTGTTTTCGAGTAATAAGGCCTTTTCTTTGTTTAGAGACTGTCATATCAAACCAGAAATCAGCCCAGTCTACCGAGTTTTCTATTTCTTCAGTGAATTTCTTTTCACCGATTTCCTTTATATAAGAATCAGGGTCCGTTCCAGCAGGTAGCGGCGCAATACGAGGCGATAGCCCTTCTTGAAGAAGTACATTGAGTGATCCTACAATTGCTTTCTGACCTGAAACATCTCCATCAAAGATGAAAACAATGTTATTGGTATAGCGTCTGATCATAGATGCATGTTCACGAGTTAAAGAGGTACCCAGAGTTGCAACCACGTTTTTGATTTCAGATGAGTATAGTGAGAGAAAGTCTGTATATCCTTCAACTATGATGGCTCTATCCTCTCTTCTAATAAAATCTTTTGATTTATTAATACCGTAGAAGCTCTTTCTTTTTTGGTATATATCAGATTCCGGCGAATTTATGTACTTAGGATCATCTTCCTCATCCACCCTCCTGCCTCCAAAACCTATTACTTTGCCATCAACATTACAAATGGGGAACATCAATCTGTTGCGGAACCTGTCATAGTACCCATCGGTATTTTTTCTTTTAACTATTAACCCTACTTTTTCGGCAACAATTAGGGGAACTTTGTTTTTAGCTAGGAATTGAGCAAGATTATCCCAACCATCAGGGGCAAAACCAAAGATAAATTCTTTGGAAGTCTCCTCAGGTATATTTCTTTTTTCTAAGTAATCCCTGCCCGCTTTACCCTTGGGGCTTTCTTGTAGCATTTTTCTGTAATACTTAGCAGCTACTGCATTAATTTTATATAAAGAGCTATTTGGAGACTTCTTAGGGGTAGACTCAGTTTGTCTTTCAATAGTAACACCGGCTTTTTTAGCCAGCTCAGAGAGTGTTTCAGGGAAAGATAGGTTGTTATATCTCATATAGAAACCAAAGATATCACCGCCAGCTCCACAGCTAAAGCAGTGAAATAACCCTTTATCATCATCTACATGCATTGATGGGTTGGAATCGTCATGAAAAGGACATAGAGCTACATAGCCCTTTCCTGTTTTTTTAACAGATGTGTAACTCTCTACGAGGTTAATAATACTCAACCTCCCTTTTATTTCGTTAACAAGAGCCTCATTGTTAAATGTTGACATCTATGGTTGTACTGACAAAGAAAGTTAATACAGGACACTCTAAGGAATGATCAATCGACTTAAGATTTTGGAATAGCAAATTCAAATGTTGTGTCCCCCAACCGGATTTACTATATATATTAATTCGAGTAATTAGTTCCTTCTAGTACGTTTCACTACGCGCTTTTTAGCAGCAAAAAGTTTCTTCTTCTTCTTTTCACTAGGCTTTTCATAATGTTCTCTTCTTCTTACCTCAGAGAGAACTCCGCCTTTCTCAACCTGTTTTTTAAATCTTTTAAGAGCGCTATCAATACTCTCGTTATTTCCTACTACAATTCCTGGCATAAATTAAATTCCTCCGCAAATTTCACTGATATAGCTAGAAAAAACTAATGGATTCAAGATAAGTTGTCAAGTCCCCTAAGTTTATAGCTAGTCTAAATTATTTCACTTCTGGTCTTGGTGGAAAGACCCCTACGTTTTTTCTGTTTTCCAAAATCCTCTCTTCTTCAGCTTTTGAATCAGCATTTTCAGGATTCCATTCCTCTTCCTGACGTTGCTCCTCAAACCTCTTGATCCAAGAGTCCCTTCTCTTTCTAGTATCATCAACTAAACCCATTTAGCATTCTCCTATAGTTTAAGAATAGAGAAACCTATTCGTTCTAATTTCTTCCAAGCTTGTTTCCACTATTAATAATATTTGATATAGAAACAACTTCAACCTCTTTATTTATCTCGGGCATCATTTCGCTAAGCGCTTTAAGAGTTCCAGGATACGGATGGCATATGCCTACGGCGTATCCTTTCTTTTTTGAAATTTCTATGAGTTTTCTGAGCTGTTCTTTTACATGCTTAGAATCTTTAGCAGAATGATCCAAAAACATGTCCCTTTGTGCTGTTTTCATTCCTAATCTAAGTGCTGTTTCATAACCTTTGCTCTGACCAGATGTCTTGCTATCTACAAAGAGCAAATCCTTTTTCTTCAGATCCTTAAGTATAAGCTCGGTTAATTCGCTATTCTCCATAAATTTGGACCCCATATGATTATTTACACCCTTAACATGGGGGACAGAAGATAGATTGTTATTTAGTCTTGTAAGAATTGCATCTTTAGGAAGGCCAACTAGTAAAGCATTATCCCCTGCGTCCACAGCGGTATATCCGGAGGATTCCTTGGGTTCCATCGGCATATGCAAAATCACATCCCATCCTTTTTTATCAGCTTTTTCAGCAGCGTAGCTAGAGTAAGGCAGATTTGGAAGAACTGCAAAAGTAATTGGGGCTTGTATTTGAAGAAGCTGGTCGATCGGTTTTTTATTCATACCCAGGTCATCAACTATAATTACGATTTTAGATTTTGGATACGCATTAGTTATGGCCTCTTTTTTAGAATTAGCAGCTTCTTTCTTTTTAGTATTTTTAGTAGTTAGAGCTTTTTCTACTTTCTTTTGTTGGTTTGTTTTTGCTACTTTTTTAGGTTTTTCTTTTGTAGCCTGGGATTTTATTTGTTTATCAAATTCGAATTTTATTTTATGTGTAGTAATGTCGTTGATACGAATAAAGGTAACAAGAGAGTTTTTACCACTCTCAAATTTATACTCAACCGGATATTCTTCAATTACAGAGTCTTGCAAAATCTTTTTAACTTTTTTGGAAGTAACACCCTTTTCAGGTGATATCTTAATGTCTTTATATTCCCAGGTCAGATTTCCTTCTTCTTTATTAAAAACCTTTTTTGACTCTATGTTCTTCGAGGATATGCCAGCTTCAAAAAAAGCCCCTGTAAGACTACGATCAACCCCTTTTATAAGATTGTCCACTTCTGTTGCAGATAATCTCTTGCCTAAATAATTAGAAGACGCATTTTGCTTAAGGTAATTGAGACCGTATAGTCCAAAAAAGAGTAGTAGAATAAAGCCCACTGTAAATAAAACTATTCTTGAAACGCGCGCGTTCTTCTTTCTTCTAGTTGTTCGTCTTGGTCTTTTAGTTGTCTTAGGTTTTGTTGGTTTTGTTGGCAAAAGAAAAACTCACCTCAGCCCTTGGGAACAGCTGTCTTAATCCCCGGACTTTTCAAAATTTCAACTGCAGTGTCCAGTTGTTCATCTTTAGTTTCAGAGCTCGTATTTTCTACAATAACATCAGGGGTAACACCAACTTCACTAATTGATCTGCCGCTGGGGGCATAAAATTTCGCAGTTGTAAGCTTAAGGCCAGAGCCGTCTTCGAGTCTTATAATAGTCTGCACAGACCCTTTGCCAAATGTGTTAGTACCAAGAATAGTAGCCCTTTTGTTATCCTGAAGAGCTTCTGCAACTACCTCAGAAGCACTAGCACTGCCGTCATTTACAATTACGACTATCGGATATTCTTGAAAATCACCATTCTTTGTTGCGTAGTACTCTCTTTCCTGTCCCTTGGTCCTACCCTTCACACTGACTATTAACCCTTGGTCTATAAACTCGTCTACTACTTCTATAGCCTCTCCCAATAATCCCCCGGGATTATTTCTTAAATCAAGAACCACACCCTTTAATTTTATTCCGTTCTCTGACTCTAGTTGGGAAAGGGCATTTCTTAATTCTTGAGATGAATTTTCCTGAAATTGGGAAAGTTTTATATATCCGATATTATTTTCGAGAAGTTCATACTTGACGCTTTTAACTACAATCTTATCTCTAACAAGATCTACTTTGAAGGGCTTTGCACTACCTTCTCTCTCAACTGTAATATTAACAGTGCTTCCCTTAGGACCACGGAGCAGATTGACCGCTTCCTGAACTATCATCCCCTTGGTTGTCTTCCCTTCAATTTCTACTACAAGGTCTCTGGGCTTTATTCCAGCTTTTTCAGAAGGCCCGCCCTCAATTGGAGTTATAACTTTTAGATACCCATTTTCTGTTGTGACTTGCATACCAACACCTCCAAACTCACCAGAGGTGCCTATCTCTAACTCACGATATCGCTCAGGGCTCAAGTATGCAGAATAAGGATCAAGGCCTCTCAACATGCCCTCAATCGCTTTTGTTGTAAGCTCCTCACCATCTACACTTTCCACATAATTTCGCTGAATTAGATCCAGCACCCTAGTAAAATTGGATAAGCCTTTATATACATCCTCGTTATCCGCCTTAACGCTGTGTGGATTTAGTGTAAAGATAAGTAATATTAGAAGGATTAGTCTCATGTAAAGAACCTCATTTACAGGTTAACTAAACATCCTATAACTAGCAACTTGAAATTTAAGATAAAAGAATAAGTGCGGGTAATTAGAAGTGAATTACTCAATTACATCTTCACAACTCGAACACTTTATGCAAATATATCGAAAAGCTAACCAAATATTCTTTGCACTAATAAAAGGATGTAGTATATTTTATTCCCGGAGATAAAAATGCTAACTATGTTTTTCACAGTCATTGCTAAGTTTATTGGAAGTTACGGATCAGTTGTAATGGAAGTGTCCAAGGATTGGTTCATTTTGTATAAAGTCCTTTTTATCCCCGTATCTCTATTCATTTACTGTCTGACTTTCTTGGTGGTTCTCTCGGTTCTCTTGATAGTAATCTTTATAGCCGCACCCATCTCCTACACATCCAAAGCAGTATTCAGATAAAGCGTACCCAGATATGTTTTTTGAGATATAACTCACTTTTTTAATAGACTTGAAATGTTATAATTAGAGGACTGATGAAAGGTAAACTAGAGTCTCTAGTAGATAAAAATAATCTTCCGGCACATATAGTTATAATAATGGACGGCAATGGAAGGTGGGCCAAGCAAAAGGACCTGGACCGTATAAGTGGTCACAGGGAAGGAATGAAATCTGTAAGGGCTGTTGTAAATGGAGCAAAAGAGCTCGGAGTAAAAAATATAACTTTATATGCTTTCTCAGCTCAGAATTGGAAAAGGCCTAAAGTTGAAGTTGATGCGCTGATGGAGCTCTTAAAACATTTTTTGGAAAAGGAAACCGAAAAACTCATTGAAAACGGAATAAGATTAAATGCCATAGGACGGCTTTGGGAGCTTCCACAAGAAGTATATAAAGTTTTAGTAAACACTATCGAGAAAACAAGTAAATGCAAGGAAGGAACCCTTACGCTTGCCCTTAGTTATGGCGGGAGAGAAGAAATAATAGATGCTTTTAAGGAAATGATGTCTCATGGCAACATTGCTGGTGAAGATATAAATCAAACAAATTTCTCTAAATTCTTGTATACATCAGACCTACCCGAACCTGATCTTCTCATAAGAACAAGTGGGGAGATGAGGCTATCCAACTTCATGCTTTGGCAGCTGGCTTATACTGAGATATATGTTACTAAAACACTTTGGCCAAATTTTAGAAAAAGACACCTTATCAAAGCCATCTTAAACTATCAAAAACGAGAGAGGAGATTTGGACTCACAGGGGAGCAAGTTAAAAAAAGGGAAGTGATTTGAAGAAAATTTCCATACTCGGCTCGACAGGATCAATCGGAAGACAAACTCTAGACGTAATTTCTAAGCACCCCGACAAATTCAGTGTTATAGGACTTTCTGCGGGGAAAAACGTAGAGCTTCTTAAAGAACAAATTATAAAATATAGACCACAAGCTGTTTCTGTGGAAAATGAGGAGTCTGCACGTGCACTGGCCTCAGCTTTGGGTTCATCAAAAACTAAGATAGTCCATGGACAACAAGGAGCTCAAGCAATAGCAGAAATGGATGGGGCCGATCTAGTAGTGTCTGCGATGGTCGGAGCATCGGGGCTGAGACCCACACTAGCTGCCGCAAAAGCAGGAAAGGATATTGCTCTTGCAAATAAAGAGGCACTTGTGATCGCTGGTGAGGTTTTGACATCTGAAGTGGAAAAAAATGGGGGTAGATTGCTCCCAATTGACAGTGAGCACAGTGCGTTATTTCAAGCGCTTGCTTGTGGGGAGAGAAAAGACGTCAAACGCTTAATACTAACAGCATCGGGCGGACCTTTTCTTAAAACTCCGAAAAACGAATTAGGGAATGTAAGCGTTGAAGTTGCTCTCAACCACCCTACATGGAAAATGGGGAAGAAAATTACGATCGATTCAGCTACTCTTATGAACAAAGGATTTGAAGTAATTGAGGCAAAGTGGCTTTTTGGGTTTGATTCTAATCAGATATCTGTATGGATTCATCCACAAAGCATAGTCCACTCTATGGTAGAATATATTGACGGCTCAGTAATATCCCAGATGGGCAAACCTGATATGAGAATCCCTATAGCATTTGCAATTTCTTATCCACAAAGAATATCTATGGACTGCAATACAGTCTCACCTGAGAGTTTCGGAGAACTTAGCTTTGAGCCTGTCGACTATGACCAGTTTCCTTCTCTTTCTCTGGCTTTTGACGCTTTGGGAGAAGGTGGTACAATGCCCTCAGTTCTAAATGGGGCAAATGAAGTGGCTGTCTCTGCATTTTTATCAGGGCAGATGGAATTTACAGGTATAGTTAGGACGGTGGGAAAAGTTATGGAACTTCATAAAACCCTTCCTGCTAACACTATAGATGCAGTACTGGAAAGTGATGATTGGGCAAGAAATACCGCTCAGTCCTTAATTGATAATTAGGAGAACAATAAATTATGACAGCAATAATAGCTTTTATTTTCGTTATTGGAGTTTTGGTATTTATTCATGAGCTTGGACATTTCTTAGTCGCCAAATGGAGCGGTGTAAGGGTTGAAAAGTTCTCTTTGGGATTTGGGAAAAAGTTAATCGGATTTACCAGGGGAGAAACTGAATACCTGGTTTGCCTACTGCCTCTTGGTGGATATGTGAAGATGTACGGTGAGGGAGTTGAGGGCAATTTTATTGTGGACGGAGTTGATCCGGGCTCAAATGCTGAGAGAGCCGGTTTTAAATCGGGTGACAGAATAGTAAGTGTGGACGGTCTAGAGCTTAAATCCTTTGATAGATGGAAGCAGCTTGAAGCTACACTTGAGGGTGAACCCCTTAGAGAATTTGAATTCATCATTGAGAGAGACGGCAAAAATATCGAAATTACCTCTAAAGCCCAGGATCTTGAAGGGGCTGACAACTATTCTGAGAAAGAGTATCCCAGAGGTTTTTCAAATCAGCCTATAATCAACAGACTTCTAATTGTAGTAGCTGGCCCTTTTATGAATTTCTTACTACCTTTTGTATTACTACCAATAGTTTTTATGATAGGCATATCTGTTCCTGCCTATCTTGAGCGCAGCCCTGAGATAGGACAAGTTGCAGAGGGATCACCAGCAGCTGAGGCAGGTTTTCAGGTTGGGGATAAAATATTAGAGATTGACGGCAGCAAGGTTTCAAACTGGAGAGACGTTAACATTCAGCTCCAGACCAACCCAGATGTTCTCCTTGATATTGAAGTAGATAGAAATGGTGAGACTGTCTCAATACCAATACAGGCTAAAGCTTCCTCAGAAGGACTTGTAGCCCTTGGTTTTGGTGAGCCCGTACTAGCAAAAGTGGGAGGAGTAATGAGCGGTACTCCTGCAGAAAAGGCCGAGCTTCAAAAAGGGGACAGAATAGTTGAAATAGATGGGCGTCCTATTGCCGATTGGAATGAGATGGCATCTGTTATTCAAGAAAACGCAAACAAGCAGTTAACTATGTTGATTGAACGCGGAGAGAGTGTATTTGATGTCCAGATCACACCTGAAGCACTGGGGGAAAATGGTGCAGGCGCCATAGGAATCCAGATTTATAGTGACGAAATAGTAAAAAAATACGGATTTTTTGAAGCTATTTATCACGGCGTCAAAGAAGCCGCAGAAATGATAATTGAAGTTGTTGTCCTTCTATTTGGATTTCTATATAAGCTTGTAACTGGAAAGATTGCCCTAGGAACTGCAGGAAAAAGTCTTGCGGGGCCTATACTCATAGCCAAAGTTTCGGGGGCTGCAGCAGAGACCGGTTTTGCCCAGCTTCTGCAATTCACATGTTTTATAAGTATTAACTTGGCTGTTATTAACCTGTTCCCGATACCTATGTTAGATGGGGGCCATGTAGTATATATCACACTTGAGGCTATTAAGAGAAAACCACTTAGTCAAAGGTTTTTAGAGATAAGTCAGCGTGTAGGGCTAGCATTACTTCTTTTCATAATGGTCTTTGCCATCTATAACGATATATCAAGGGTCAAGGGTGATATTGTAAACAAGTTTAATGAAGTAGTAGAGGTGTTTAAATGATAGGGCATTTGTATAGTTAAAGCCGTTATATATTACTAACTTTATAATTCATCATTGCCTCTAAATACTAATGTTGTGCCTACAGCGCTAGGTATAAAGGTCTCTGGCATTGCCCGAGCTATCTGATGTATAGCAGACCATCCGGTGCAGTGACCCGGCATAACATAGTCAGGATTAATTTCCTTTAATGCCGCAATAGTATCTGGGATTATGCCCGCAAATAGTCCGCCTGTAAGATGAAAACCGCCAATTACTGCATGGATTTGAGATATACCCGTCAGTGACTGCGCGTTTCGAATTACATTAATTATTCCCGAATGACCGCACCCTGTAACAATTACAAGTCCTTTATTTTTCAAATTCATGATTGCGCACTGGTCATCCATTATAAGGGGATCGGGCTCCCAGGAGTCACCGTGTTGTGCATAATGCGCCGGAAAGCCTTTTTCAAACTCAGTTGTCCTGTCAATCTCTCCTGAAACAAGAATCATATTACCAACAAGCATCGAAGGATGAGTATCTTCTATCACTTCCACATCCTCTTTCCTTAAATCGCTTATCTTAGGAGCTGGCAAACTTACTTCATTGCCGCTTGGCATTACTATTTTGCGTTCAAGATAAGCGTCCGGATGTAAAACCAGAGGAACTCTCCGAGCACCATGCCGGCTGAATATTCCAGCAAGCCCATTGGCATGATCAGCATGTCCGTGGCTGAGAACTACGGCTTGGATATCTGAGATCTTAATCTCCATTACATCCGTGTTATGCAGGATTCCGGCCTTTGTAATTCCTGTATCGAACAATACAGTGCCGTCACTATCTCCATTTCTAACAGTTAAAAGGACCGAGAAACCGTGTTCAGCAATAGGAAGAGGGTCCATAAATGCATTTGGCCCCAGAGGAAACCTATTTGCGGTATCGGAGCTTGCCATTAGCATATCAAAACTGTTATCAATAACTATTGCCACTTCGACTTCCTCAACTTCTGGTGGCACTAAAAGTGTACGGTTCATATCATTCTCCTATAACCAACTTCATACTGTATAATATTTTCCTATTATAAAACTCTTCTGCCTAGTAGTCCAACATGGAAGAAAAGAGAGTTAAAATCAGGTATAAGTAAATAACAAAAATATGAAAAACGATATAGATAAGGACCAGATACTTGAAGTCAATACCAGGTTCTACCAGGCTCTGGGGACTAGAGATTTAGAGCTGATGGGAAAAGTATTTGTAAACGATGAGAGGGCTGGCTGTATGCACCCGGGCTGGGTCATGCTTAAGGGATGGGAAGCTATAAGACAGAGCTGGGAGAATGTATTTGATCCCGAAGACCAGCTTGAAATTAAACTCCATAATCTGAGCATTGAGATAGAGGGAGAAGCTGCATGGGTTACATGTGTTCAGGAACTTACATATATAAAGAGAGACCCTGTAGTGATGAACGTTTCTGTATCAACTAATATCTTTGAGAAGAATGAATCCGGCTGGCTAATGGTAATTCACCAGGCCTCACCAATGCCGATCTCGGCTCAGGAAGATAATGCAGCTAATGATTTACAGTAACTAAGAGAATCCCAACAAGCCATTAATTTAAGGATTAACATTGTGGCTTACATGAAGACCGCATTCTTTATCTGAATCGTTTTCCCACCACCATCTTCCGGCTCTAGGATCTTCCCCACCTTTTATAGCACGCGTACAAGGGGCGCAACCAATGCTTGGATAACCCATATCGTGGAGTTTATTATAAGGAACTTTGTTTTCTTTTATATATTCCCAGACCTCTTTTGAAGACCAGTCTACAAGCGGATTGATTTTGAGAATACCACCGTGCAGCTCGTCAATTTCAAACTTCTTTGCCTCAGCCCTATTTTGAGTTTGGTCTTTTCTGATTGATGTAATCCACCCGTCCAAATTGGGCAAATAGTTTTTTAAAGGCCTCACTTTTCTAATATCGCAGCAAAGAAACCTGCTGTCTTTCCCTTTATAAAATAAATTTGGTCCATGTTCCCTAACCATATCTTCAACTTCGTTCTTATCAGGGAAAAGAATCTCGATTTTGGCTCCATATTTACTGCTGATCGCATCCATAACTTCATAAGTTTCTTCGTTTAATCTTCCGGTATCTAATGTGAAGACCCTAGCTTTTTGATTGATCTTGAGAAACATGTCTATCAAAACTACGCCCTGGGACTGAAAGCTAGAAGCAAGAGCAATTCTTGGATGCAGATATGTTGCCCACTCAAGAACCTCTTGAGCACTTGAGTTCTCAAACTTGCGATTAAGCTCTTGTACTTGCTGAGCGTTAAACCTCTTTTTGAGAGTGCTTGCTGAATTCTCAGTATTTGAATCTGTAGGACTAATTGCTAGATACCTCCATTAAAATCCAAAATTCATTGCTAAATAATCGCCAACACCATAGGTAAAATAAAGTGATGACAGCCCATATCCCATAGCTATGGCAACAAAAGGAATAACAATCCAGAAAAAGGCAATTTGCATAACGTGTCTATTTCTTGCTGTTACCCCAAAACCCTGCTGTGCACACGAAAATCCTATTATACCTGAGGTAATGATCTCTGCTATAGAAACAGGAATTCCGGAGAAAGACGCCGCAAGTATAAGAGCAGCACCAGTAAACTCTACCGATACAGCTCTCAGGATGCATATTTCTGTAATCTCTTTACCCACTGTCTCGAGCACCCTTCCACCAAAGAGTATTGCTCCTACTCCCATTGCAACACCTGCAATAAGCGCACCCTGGTATGAACCTATGAGTCCCAGCCCAACCAGTGGTCCTACAGCATTTGCCGAGTTGTTAGCCCCCGCTGAGAAAGCGAGAAAGGTTCCGGAGACAGTAATCATTACCATAAGAGTTCGATTTATAGACTTTTCAGAATAGTGCTCTGCTAGAAACTTGAGCGTTCTGAAATAAAGATACTTTGCCATTAAGAAGTTTATTACCCAGGCTACAAGCGGGGCTGCTACCCACCAAATTAGTATCTCAAAGAACTTATCTGTATGAAGTGCACTCGAGTAGAGACCCACTCCAGCAATAGCACATACAATCGCATGGGTAGTTGCTATAGGAACCTTGGCTACATTTGCCCAGGTAACAAAGATGGAGGCAATAATAAAGATAATTAAAACAAGACCTATGTGGGACGAGAGTATTTCACTTGGAACTAGACCATTGCCAAGAGTCTTGACCACAGGAGCGCCGGCTATCAACGCACCCAGCAGTGCAAACACAGCGATAATGATTACAGCTTGCTTTTTAGTTCTAACCCCAGCCCCGTAAGCTGTTGCCATAGAAGCTGCAGAATTATTAGCACCTATATTCAATGCAAGAAAAGCTGCAAGAATTATTGCTGATATAAGTATTAGGTCCAATTATCTTCCCTTAATTTAATTACCATAAACATTTTGATTAAATAATCTTATACAATGATGCAAATTAAATGCCATAGTTAAAAAATGTATAGTTAACAAGCACTTACGTAATCCGGCTTTGTTTGCTTGATTACTTTATTATCAGTCTGTATACTTTTGTTACACATAAGGAGCATGAATTGAGTACTAATATTACCCTATTTACAAAAAATTCAAGTTTATCTGAGGGGATCAAAAACGACTTAGATGAACTGGCACAACTATCTGTAATGACGGAAGTTCCTCAGTCCCACGGTGCAGAGGTGTCATTACTAGATGTAGATACCGTAGGAGTAGGTGCTCTCAGCAAGTTAAAAGACCATTCATTTGTAATAGTCTTAACCCAAGAGAAGGGCGCTAGATATCTAATTGAGTCCATGACCTTTGGGGCTTTTGACTGTATCATTGACCCTCTTAATAGTCCCAAATTAATTGACTCAATAAAAAGAGCTCTTGGTATAAACTCTGAGTTGAAAGGAGAGCGGTTTGAATTTGCAGGAGATGTGGTTGGGAGCAGCGTTAGTTGCGCTATCGTTGGAGACTCTCCCATGCTTCAGGAAGTCTGCAAACTTATAGGACAAGTAGGAAGAGTAGATGTACCTGTTCTTATCACTGGAGAAAGTGGTACCGGAAAGGAGCTTGTGGCTGAGTCAGTATGGAATGTAAGCACCCGGTGGGAGAAGCCCTTTGTAGTTCTTAACTGTGCTGCTATCCCTGAGAATCTTTTAGAAGCGGAGCTCTTTGGTTATGAAAAGGGAGCTTTCACAGGAGCAGATACTGCAAGGACCGGAAAGTTTGAAGAAGCAGACGAAGGGATAATGTTTCTTGATGAAATAGGAGACATGTCACTATCACTTCAAGCAAAAGTTTTAAGAGTGGTGCAAAGCGGCACCTTCCACAGACTGGGGAGCAGCAAAGAGATCTCAGTAAATGTGAGGTTGATTACAGCTACTAATAAAAACCTTGAAGAGCTTGTGCGTCTTGGAACATTTAGGGAGGACTTATACTTTAGAATCAACGTTGTTAAAATCCACCTTCCTCCACTTAAAGACCGGAAAGAAGATATACCTCTTTTAATGGAATGCTTGACTAGAAGACATGGGAGCCAAGCTGGCAAAGATATAAACGGAGTCACAAATAAGTTTAGGGATAGGCTTATGGAATATGACTGGCCAGGAAATGTAAGGGAGCTTGAAAATGTTATAAGAAAAGCAATTGCTTTTACCAAGACTACTTATCTGACTTCTTATGATCTTGAGCTCAACAATAGACTCACAACAGATGAGCTTAAGGATACTCCATCTTTAGCAGATACCTTAAGAGGCTCCGTACGGGGAATGCTTAACTCTGAGGACGGCAACAATGTTTATAGCAAAGTTGTAAAAGAAGCTGAGAAAATACTTTTGGAAGAAGCTCTAAGCGCCAGTGGTTGGAACAGATCCAAAGCTGCCCGCAAGCTTGGCATAAATAGGCTTACTCTTAGAAGAAAACTCGAAGAATACAATATTACTTTCCCTTAATTAATTTTTCTGTATTAGGAATTCGGAAGGATTGCTTAGAGCAATTCACTTATTTTAAATATCGAGAAGAATTCAACGCCTAGATCCTCAAACTTTGATTTGGCCCCCTCTTCTCTGTCCACTATAACAAGTAGTGTCTTTACTTCAGCACCTGCTTCTCGGACTGCGTTTATAGCTTTAATTACAGAGCCGCCTGTTGTAACCACATCTTCTACCATGGCAACGGTGTCTCCGGGTTTAAGATTCCCCTCAACCATCTTACCAGTTCCATGTCCCTTCTCTTCTTTCCGTACAAGAAAACCTTGGAGAGGGCAATCTGATTCTTGGCTAAGAGCCAAAACTGACCCCACAATCGGGTCAGCCCCCATGGTAGGTCCCCCTACTCCAGTAATTGAAGAATCTGCTTTAATTTGCTCAAGAAAAATCTTACCAATTAGATTTACGCCCTCGGCATCAAGAGTAGTAAGTCTGCCGTCTATGTAGTAAGTACTTTTCTTACCCGAGGCAAGAGTGAAATCACCCCGCAAGATTGACTTCTCTTGTAAAATTTCCTTTAGTCTATTTCTGTGAATATCTGCCATAGCGACAATCTAACCTCA
>JAJCZS010000003.1 GCA_029262275.1 Deltaproteobacteria bacterium
TATCTGGCCTTAAATTTGAGAAAACAAAAAAGATACGATGAGGCAATTGAGGTTTTGTTTGATCTTGTTAATGATAAAGAACCTTCTTTTTATCCTGATTGGTATTTGAATAGAAAGTATGCAATCGTACTTATATCTAAAATAAGAGAAGAAAAGAAATAGTGGTTTTACTTTGTGACCATTCTCGATAATATTAGCAAACAGGGGATTAATGAATGTATATAGATGACCTAATAGCTGTTTTTGAACAATCTGTTCCTAACTATTCCGAGCTAAATACATCTGAAGTTTTAGATTCCTTAAGAAACAGCATAGAGGCTAAAAAATACGATCTTCAAGATCAGGGTTTGATTGAAGCAATTTTAAGAGAGGATAAAAAAGATCTTGTTGAATCTCTTGTTGATACCCTTGAAGAAAGGACTTCTAAACTTGAGGGTGATCAATTGGATAAGTTTCTTAATAGTGAAGATATAAAAAAAGAGGCGATAAATGTCTTTATCGCCTCTTTGGAACATTTGATCAATTATTATTATAACAATGTGATCGGCAAGCATTTCTCAAGCAGCTAACCAACCAATTATTATTTTCTTTTACTCATTGGAACATATTTTAAGTTCTTATCGCCAAGATAAACCTGCCTTGGGCGGGCAATTCTTCTCTCTGGATCTAGAAGAAGCTCTTTCCACTGGGCTAACCATCCTGGAGTACGACCAATTGCGAATAGCACGGTAAACATTTCGGTTGGAATCCCCATGCTCTGATAAATGAGTCCTGAGTAGAAATCTACGTTTGGATAGAGTTTCCGTTTTACGAAGTACTCATCTTCAAGTGCAATTCTTTCAAGCTCAAGGGCAATATCCAAGTATGGGTTTTTACCTGTTACCTGAAATACATCGTGAGCGATATCTTTGATT
The DNA here is from genome assembly GCA_029262275.1 of Deltaproteobacteria bacterium. Lineage (GTDB taxonomy): Bacteria > Desulfobacterota_D > UBA1144 > Nemesobacterales > UBA2774 > CR02bin9. Next base: position 915 of record JAJCZS010000003.1, read on the forward strand.
ATTGTAGCTCTTGGGTCATAGGATTTATAAACTCTATGTCCAAATCCCATAAGTCTAAATTCGCCGTTTTTGGCTGCTTTGATTGCTTTTGGAATATTATCTTTATGTCCGATCTCAGCTAACATCTGAAGCACACCTTCGTTTGCTCCACCGTGTAGAGGTCCGTAAAGGGCTGCAATACTAGCAGCTGTTGCTGAATATGGATCAGGGTGTGAACTACCAACATTACGCATAGCGCTTGCGCTACAGTTTTGTTCGTGATCAGCATGCAGAATAAGTAGCACGTCGATTGCTTTTTCCATTATTGGGTCTGGCTTGTACTTAAGCTCTGTCATTTTGTAGAGCATGTTTAAGAAGTTGCCAGCATAGCTTAAGTCATTATCAGGATATGCATAAGGCATGCCCATTGAGTGTCTGTAAGCAAAAGCTGCAAGAGTTGGCATCTTGGCTATTAGTCTGTGAATTTGAATCTTTCTTGTTTCTTCATCAAAGATATCTTTGGACTCAGGATAGAAGGTCGATAATGCAGCAACGGTACTCATCAACATACCCATTGGATGCGCGTCATATCTAAATCCGTCAATGAACTTTTTGATGTTCTCATGGATCATCGTGTGATTCATTATGTTGCCTTCGAAAGTATTAAACTCTTTCTTGTTTGGAAGCTTTCCGTTTAATAACAGATAAGAAACCTCAAGAAAATTACTTTTCTTAGCAAGAACGTCTATTGGATAGCCGCGGTACATTAGCTCTCCCTTATCGCCGTCAATAAAAGTAACCCTACTTGTACAAGAAGCGGTGTTACTATATGCCGGATCATAGCTCATCATCCCAAAGTCATCCTTCTTAACTTTGATCTGCCTCAGATCCATTGCTTTGATTGTATCGTTTTCTATAGGGAGATCGTATTGCTTCCCCGTCCTATTATCGGTAATGCTCAATGTGTTGTTAGCCTTAGACTTAGCCACGATATTTCCTCCTTCTTACAGTTAAACTACTGCAAATTAATTTTAGTTTGCTCTATTTTATAAATTTTATAGCTAGGGTTAAGGTTTGAAATACCCCAATTAGAAATTTCAAACCACAAAGAAAATACCCTAAATATCAATTTTTTCAAATTTTTGGAAATTTTTTTTAATACTACTAAACGATTTTGATAGGCATAGGTGTAAAGCATCCTATAAAAATAAGAAGCGATAGTAATCCAAGCCCTCTCCTTTTCCAACTAAGATCGGAATCTTCATACATAGTTGGGGGGTGTTTTGGCCCCATTAAAATAAGAAGCACTGCCCAAAGAATCCAGCCAGGCCATCCTTCAAATATTGGTATGCTCTGAGAGAACCAGGCAAACCCACTTCCTAATAGGTCATCTCCAACTTCTAAAATGTTTTCAGTCCCTATACCAAAAATAATGAGTAGCACAATCATGGCGAGTGAAATATAGCGGTGGTATCTTTTGGAGAATAAAGCATATGTTATATGTCCTCCATCAAGCTGACCCGAAGGAATTAAATTAAGCGCTGTTACAAACAGCCCAACCCAGCCTGCAAAAGCAACTGGATGAAGAAAGAGATCATATCCTTGTGGAATGGGTCCGTAGAAGATATCAGAGAAGATGCTCATGATGATAGGAGTTCCTAATACTAAACCTCCTTCTGCTGCGTGCTCTGAAATTTCTACAATTGTTGATAGTTTTATTCCAATTATTAGAACTGGTATTGTGGCGACTATTCCTGCTAAGGGGCCTGCTATTCCAATATCAAAGAGAGCCCTCTTTGTAGATATTGGAGATTTTATTTTTATGAAAGCTCCGAAAGTTCCTATTGGAGATATAAATGGTGGAGCAGGGATAAAATAAGGGGGTGTAATATCGACTCCATACTTTTTCCCATAATAATAATGACCCATTTCGTGTGATCCCAATATGAATAAGAGAGCGGCAGAGAATGATACTGCAGATATAATATCACCACCAAAGGAAAGGCCTGTCACAAAAGTTGTAGCAACAGTTAAGACAAAGAGAATTATATGAATTTTAGTGAGTTTCATCGGCAGGGTGTAAAAAATACCTAAATGTTAGTAAAAGGAAAGGTATCTAGTAACTGCTGATTATTCTATCTCAATTAATGCAGGATCGATTGATTCAAGAGCCTCTATCATATATCTCTCAATATAAGATTTCTTTCTGGTATTTAAAATCTTATGTCTAACCGTATTAAGAAGGTCTTTATCTATACGGTTGCATAGATAGCGAATAGTAGGCACATTTGCAGGCGCGATGCTTAACTGATTGTACCCAAGAGACATTAAAGACAGAGCGCCCGATGGCGTTCCAGCAAGCTCTCCACAAACCGATACGTCCATACCTAAGTACTGGGATTTGAGATGTACGTCATTTAGGAGTCTAAGCACTGCTGGATGAAAAGCTGAATATAGATGCCCAACCATATTAGAGTTTCTGTCGACTGCTAGCACATATTGAATCAGATCGTTAGTTCCTATAGACATAAAATCTACCATGTCGTTATAGTCATCTAGTTGATAAATCATAGCCGGCACTTCCATCATTACACCAAGCTCAGGCAGATCTCCTGATGCGAGACCCACTTCTTTGGCTAGATCTTCTATAATGTCTTTTGCAGTCTCTACTTCCCAAAGATTAGTTATCATGGGGAGCATAATTTTAAATTTATAGCCTTTTTTAGTTGCCAGAAGAATTGCTTTTATTTGGTCTTTAAACAGATCCAAATATTCCATTGAGAATCTGATCGCTCTAAGACCTAAAAGAGGGTTTTCTTCTTTTGGAAAATCAAAATAAGGAAGCAGTTTGTCTGCGCCAATATCGAGAGTTCTAACAGTTATATAGCCGTCAAAGTTTTTGGCTAGGTTCTTATATATCTTAAGCTGCTCTCTCACTTTAGGCCATTTTTCATACTGAGTAAAAGCAAACTCAGTTCTAAATAGCCCTACATTGTCTATACCGTATAACTTAGCTGCCTGAATATCTATGGGAAAACCAATGTTTGCAGTAAGCTTTATTCCTAGTGCTTTTTCACCTGAGACCTCGTTTCCCTCTCTGTCAATTACTTCTCTTACTTTAATAATATTCGAATAAGAGTTTTTATACTCTGTGATAAGAGTTTCATCAGGGTTGGTAAAGATAAAACCCGTTTTTCCATCAACTATTAATTTCTCACCCGGATTAATTAGATTGCATATGTTATCAATTCCTACTACAGCTGGAATTCCAAGAGATTTTGCTATTATTACTGCATGGGAGGTTTCTCCCCCCTTCTCTATTACAACTGCGGTGACTTTGTTCTTAAAAAGCATTGATATAAAAGAAGGACCTATGTCATTTGCTATTAGTATTGAACCTTCTTCCGGTTCAACCGAGTGCTGGTGTCCATTTTTTATTTTTAACAGATCATGAAGTATTCTCTCGCCAATATCCCTGAAGTCTTGAGCCTTTTCTCTTAGATATCTGTCACTTAAGCTCTCAAATTGTCCTGCTATATCTTCTATTGCTTCAACAACCGCTAGCTCGGCAGAGATGTTCTTCTTCTCAAGTTTTTCAAACATATTATTGCGAAGTGTCTTTCCTTGTATAACCAAGAGATGTGCTCTGAATATCTCAATTTCTGGTTTGGACAATAATTTCTCTGTATCTAGGGTTTGTATAAGTTTTTCTAAATCTCCCTCTACTTCAGTTAGGGCTTTGAGAACTCTTTTTTTCTCTACTTTAGGATCAGATTTATCTGACTCATCACTGTTAATCTGTTGAAATAAACCACGGAAAAGAAATACACTTCCTATTGCTATGCCATTTGAAACTCCCTTTCCTTGATACGTCCTTGTCTCATGTTTAACAATAGATGGAGTTTTTAGCCTCTCCAGTCTATCCGCTACTTCAAGCAGTCCCGCTAACCTGGAAGCAATGATTTCAAAAAGCATCTCCTCCGCTGGGTTTATTACTCTTTTCTCTTTAGTTTGGCCAACAAGCACACCTATACATTTGTTTTGAAGTAAAATAGGCACTCCAATGTAACTCTCATACTCTTCTTCACCGATTTCTGGGAAATATTTGTACCGTGGGTGGTGTGAAGCCGGCATTGCGGTAAGTGGCCTTGATGTTTCAAAAACGAGACCCGTTAGTCCTTCATGTGGTTTAAGTGCTATAGAGTCTTTTAAAGGGTTTACTGATAGTCCTTTTGTAGATCTTAAATATAGATGTTTCTTGTCTTCGTCCCATATATATACGGATACAACATCAAAATGTAGTGAGCTTGCAATTTTGTTTACAACTCTCCTAAGAATTGTGTTAAGGCCAGTAGATTTATTTACAAGATCGCTTATTTCCTGAACTATTTTTAGGTGGAAGTCCGCTCTGTTTATTAAATTCCCTGTAGTCATATAAGAATATTAAACCCTATCCTTTTTGCACAAAGATTTACTTAGGTTAAACCAAACGCTAAAGTTTGCTGAATACGTTTTGACCCTTAATAACAACTAACAATATATTACCGCATATTGGCAAATTAAGGTAATCAATTAATCATTAGAACTTATATACATTTTATGATCTAATGGTAAGATTTGGTATAATTTTTGGCTCAGATTGATTGCTAGGCATTGATTTCTAGGATTATGGGCACATTTTTAATATAAAGGAATATTGATTAATGACTCAAAAAGAAAATGATAAGCAAATTAGAGTAGCTGTAATAGGATCGGGGCCTGCTGGGTTTTATGCAGCCGAACATCTATTTAAAAAGGACGAGCATAATTTTTCTGTCGATATGTTCGATAAACTCCCTACCCCTCATGGGCTAGTTCGCTCTGGTGTAGCTCCTGATCATCAAAAAATAAAGTCAGTTACAAGAGTTTATGACAAAATAGCTTCGAATGAGAACTTCCGTTTTTTTGGTCTTGTTGAATATGGGGTACATATAACAATCGAGGATTTAAAGAAGCATTATCATATAGTAGTGTTTGCCACAGGGGCTCAAACAGATAGAAAAATGAATATTCCAGGGGAAGAGCTACAAGGCAGTCATACAGCGACAGAGTTTGTTGCCTGGTATAACGGTCATCCTGATTATAGAGACTATAAGTTTGATCTTTCTCAGGAAAAAGTAGCAATAGTGGGTGTAGGTAATGTTGCTGTGGACGTAGCTCGAATACTATGCCGTACAGAAACTGAATTGATGGAGACCGATATTGCTGATTATGCTCTGGAGGCTCTTAAGGAAAGTAATGTAAAAGAAGTCTATTTATTAGGTAGAAGAGGCCCTGCACAGGCTGCATTTACTAACCCCGAGGTAAAAGAACTTGGAAATCTAGATGATGCTCATGCTATTACTCATGCCCAGGAAGTAGAGCTCGATGAATTTACAAGGGAACTTCTTGAAAACAAAGAAGACCGTTCACTTGTTAAGAAGATTGAGATATTAAATTCCTACTCAGAAGATATAGAGTTTGAGAAATCAAAGAAACTACATATCCGCTTCTTGGTATCCCCTCTTGAAATCATTGGTGATGAGGGCGGCAAAGTTAAAGCAATTAAACTTGTTAAGAATGAACTATACAAAACAGATGATGGAAGTCTTAGACCCAGAGCTACTGATGAGACTGAGGAGCTTGATGTAGGTCTTGTATTCCGCTCTATAGGTTATCATGGTGTGCCGCTCCCTGAAGTTCCCTTTCATGAGAAATGGGGTGTAATTCACAATGAAAAAGGCCGGGTTATAGATCCTGATTCAGGAGATCATGTTCATGGTTTTTATTCTACGGGGTGGATTAAACGCGGCCCCACAGGGGTGATTGGTACTAATAAACAGGACTCAGGCGAAACAGTAGAATGTATTATAGAGGATATAGTGTCAGGAAAGCTGTTGTCTCCTGAAAACACTCATCCTCAATTAATTGCAGATCTTATAGGCGAGAGGCAGCCTAATTATTTCTCGTATGAAGATTGGCTTCGTTTAAATGAGCTTGAGATTTCCAAAGGGGCTGAGCAAGGACGACCAAGAATTAAATATACAAGAATTGAAGATATGTTAAATGCAGTAAAGAAGAGTGATGAAGCTGCCAATGGCAGTTAATAGGTATAGTTCTATATTTTATGAGAGAGAATCAGTTTTCTTCTAAGTGGGTCCACTTTTTGTACTAGCAACTCTATGTTTTTGCTCTCATCCAAATTAAATTTTGAGCCCAGAGAAACTGGCACCTCAAATAGATAGTCAGTTAGATACACTGTAGCTCTTGAGTTATTTATAGAGCTTATCGTTCCTGGAATCCCAGTGCCCTCAAGACCCTTTAGGTATTTATATAGCCAGTATTTCTCTCTGTTCCGCTCAACCATTCTTTTATCCCTGACGCCTATTTCTATTTTTGGATATAGGTTCTCTAGCTCATCTTCGGTATAAGAAGGTTCTTCGTTTTCAAGTGTTGATACGATCTGTCTTTGGATAATTAGATCGGTATAGCGTCTTATGGGGGAAGTTGCTTGAGCATAGATGTCTATTCCTAGAGATAAATGGGGTGCTGGGTCAAGACCTACTCTAGGCGCTCTTAAATATTTCACTACATGCAAGGCATATAGAGGGTCATTCTCATCATGAGACCAGGCATCTTCAGAAATAGGCTCAGGCTGTGATCTAAATATTCCTGGCACCTTGTTGTCTTTTAAAAACCTTCCTGCCATTGTGTTCATAAGTATCATGAATTCTGCAATAACCTTATGGGCTATGGTGTTCATGTAGTTCTTTCTTATTTCTACTTTAGAATCTTCACCAATAGTAATTTTGAGCTGAGGGAGTTGTATTATAAAAGCACCCGCTTCTCGTCTTTTGGCCCTTAGAGTATCCGCTATCTGTTTTGCTTTGCTTCCCAGAGGGTCAGACTCGAAATATTCTGATGCTTTTGTATAGGTTGTATTTTGCTTTACTTGTATTTTAGAATTTGTGAATCTATAGCTTTTTATATTAAAGTTCTCATCAAAACTAACTAACAGCGAAAGTGCTTTGCGCACAGTTCCCTCAATTAAACTAAGCCTCTCTTTAATTAACTCTGTAGGGAACATATGAATGTGATGCTCCGGCAAATAAACCGTCTCTCCCCTTCTGGCCGCCTCATCATCCAAGCTGCTCCATTTTTGTATATATTGGGCTACGTTTGCAATATGAATTCCAATTGTAGTTTCCCCATCTCTTTCTTCAATTGATAAGGCATCATCAATATCTTGAGTATTTATGTCATCTACAGAAAACACTTCTAAATGTGTGAGGTCTTCAAGATATTCATCGGAGAATGGCTCATCTAGTATCTCACGCGTTTCTTCCATTACTTTCTTCGGAAAATCGTGACTTATAGAAAACCTTTTTATAAGTGGGTCCTCATCTTCATGCCAAGAGCCTGTTTTTATCAGGAATTCTATAGCACCTTCAACATCTTTAATGCCAATTTCTGATAAAAAAGATTTTGCTTCAGCTGATTTGCTAAATTTGTCCAGGTGAATGACATAGCTCTTAATTAATTCTATGTGATCCTCAGGGTCAAAAGTATCGTTGCTCGTATCGGTGTTGCCGGAGATTAACTTTTTAGCCCAAACAAGTGCTTGTTTGCGATCTTCAATCCTTTTTGCTTCTGCCTCTTTTCTGGTTATAAGGTCTTTAACTTCAGAGGCCTCTCTTGCAAGATAACCAGCCTCACCCCTTTTGAAATAGGTGTCATTTTTATCAACAGCCCAGAAGAAAACTAAGCCGTCATGATTTGATATAGAGGAGTCTCCCAGATATAAATTTAATAGGTCCTTAAATAGGATCTCACCTTCTTCGTTTTGGACGCACTCCCATAAGGTTTCTAAGTCTATATTGTCTTTTTCTTCTTCAAGTGTCTTTCTAACTTCTCTTAATTTGAGTTTTTTTTCAGATGCTGTCAGATTATCTTTAATAGCTATTCCGGAGTTATAAGCAATTTTACCTAGGTCAATGAGGATATCCTTTCCTTCTTCTGAGAAGATACTGGCTTTATCACCCTGTGTTTGGTTAAATATAGCAAAGGATGGTTCTTTTCGTTTTCTAAATAGAACCAGCTCGTTATTTGAGGGAATTTGTAGAGTCATTGGATATATTTTGTTAAATTGAGGAAAATTAAAAATCCCAGGTTAATTATTCTAACATAGGATTAAAATGTTTCATTGATAGAAGAGAAATTAAGATGATTGTTCTCTGAATTGAGCTAATTCTTCTAACAGCCAGACGCTAGATTTTATTGGGTCATTATCGGAACAATATACGAGATAGGGTTTCCCGCTTCTTGTACTAAATGTGGCCGAATATTCTATAAACTCTTCAGTAGTAGTTATTTCATCTCTAAAGTGCTTATATTTTCGTTTTATGTGTTTTGATGCTTTCTCTCCACCGTATTTCTTTCCGTTTCTCTCAAACTGGCACTCAGTTGTTTCAACAAATTCAAGCAGGTGCTCTACTTCTGGCCTCTGTGATTGGGAAACATCGGCAAATGAATGGTTAACTTGCAAAGCTATAAGAGATATTAGGATAAATGCATAAATTGCTACTGTTTTAGTCATAAATATAAGTATTCAGTTGTGATCTTTGAATTTCAAGCGGTTTTTATGCAGATAGAGAAGACTTATATTCCATAGCTACTTTCACAAAGTCTCTAAAGAGTGGATGGGGCTCAAGCGGGGTAGATTTGAACTCTGGATGGAACTGACACCCTACAAACCAAGGGTGGTTATCTAGCTCTACCATCTCTACTAATTCTTCATCAGGAGAAAGTCCACTAAAGGTAAGACCGTTATTTGATAAGGTTTGACGGTAAGAGTTGTTAACTTCGTATCTGTGTCTATGCCTCTCTGATATTTCATTTTTTTTGTATGCAGCTTGTGCTAGAGTATTTTTTCCTATAATGCAGGGATATGCTCCTAGTCTCATAGTGCCGCCCATATCACTAATGTCTCGCTGATGTTCCATAAGGTTAATCACAGGGCTTACAATATCATCGGAGAATTCTATTGAGTGGGCATCTTTGATTCCGCACACATTCCTGGCAAATTCTACAACTGCCATTTGCATTCCTAGACATATTCCAAAGAAGGGAACTTTTTGTTCACGTGCAAATCTTACTGCTTCTATTTTTCCTTCGAATCCACGTTTTCCAAAACCACCAGGCACTAAAATACCATGGACGTCATCAAGTAGTGATTCAACGCCTTGGGATTCTATATCCTCAGAATCGACATATTTTATTTGAACCTTGGAATCATTTGCAAGTCCACCGTGATCAAGTGCTTCATGTAAACTTTTGTATGAATCTTGAAGGCTTACGTATTTTCCAACTACACCTATAGTTACAGTTGATTTAGGATTCTTGAATCTTTCAGCTATATCAACCCAGTTAGAAACATCGGGTTTTTTGGTCCACATTTTTAGATAATCAATGATAATTTGATCTAATCTTTCCTGGTGCAGATAAATCGGCACTTCATAGATTGTACTTACATCTATTGCAGTAATAACAGCTTCTTTTTGAACATTACAAAAAAGAGCAATCTTATCTTTTATATCTTGCGGTAGAGGTCTTTCTGTTCTGCAAAGCAATATATCAGGTTGAATACCAATCTGTAATAACTCTTTGACGCTGTGTTGAGTGGGTTTTGATTTTAACTCACCGGCAGCTGCAAGATAAGGCACATAGGTTAGATGAACAAAAAGGGTATTCTCTTTGCCCAGATCTGTTCTTAGTTGTCTCACTGCTTCTAAGAAAGGAAGACTTTCTATGTCACCAACTGTTCCACCAATCTCTACAATAACCACATCGTTATCATCAGCTACTGCTATGACACGCTCTTTTATCTCATCCGTGATATGTGGGATTACTTGAACAGTTTTACCCAGATATTTTCCCTCTCTTTCCTTTGAAATTACTGAGTTATATATTCTTCCACTTGTAAAGTTGTTTTTCTGTGAGAGGTTGGAATGAGTGAAACGTTGATAGTGTCCTAAATCTAAGTCTGTTTCGGCACCATCATCAGTCACATATACTTCCCCGTGCTGAAGTGGGTTCATAGTTCCTGGGTCGACATTGATGTAGGGATCTAATTTTTGAAGTGTTACCTTGAGTCCTCTACTTTCAAGTAGAGCACCGACAGATGCGGCAGCGAGCCCTTTTCCCAAGGACGACATAACACCACCTGTTACAAATATATATTTTGTCTTTTCCAACTAACTAAAAACCTCAGAAATTAAATGAATTGTATGGCGGGACCCTGTGTAGGTCTTTATTAATATATTCAAAAGCAAGCGTTCTGGCAATACTTTTTAGCGGAATTTTTTTTAAAATTGAAAATTATGGGCAAAATATAATAAGATTAAAGATACTTTACATGTTTTAGTAAATGTTTATAAAGAACTTTCACTGGTAACACCAAACCATAAAGGAGTTGAGAAATGGCCAATTTAGAAAGAAATAAAGAAAATGCGATCGAATTTTACAAAATGGCTTACAAAGGAAATCCTTTAGGGGCTACTAAGAAATATGTTGGAAATGAATATATTCAACATAATCCTCTAGTTGATGATGGTGTTAAAGGGTTTATAAAATATTTTGAGAAAATGCATGAAGAATATCCTAACAAGAGTATTGAATTTGTTCGTGCGGTAGCCCAAGGCGATTTGGTTGCACTTCATACGCATCAAACATGGGAGGGGGTTGGGGAGTATATCACTATGGATTTTTTTCGCTTTCAAGATGGGAAAATAGTTGAGCATTGGGATTCAATTCAAGAAGTTCCCAAAGAATCAAAGAATAATAATGGAATGTGGTAGAGTCAGGACTTAATATCTAGCTTTGCTCTCAGTTCTTTAAGCGCATTTGCTCTGTGACTTATATTGTTTTTTAATTCAGGTTCAATTTCGGCCATAGTTTTTTGCATATTTGGCAGATAAAAGATCGGATCATATCCAAAACCGCCCTCTCCTCTTAACCCATTCAGGATTTCGCCTTCACAAAAACCTTCTACTACTAATTCTTCACCACTGGGGTCAACTAGTGCTAGAACGCATACAAATCTTGCCTTTCTATTGGGATTGTCGCCTAGTTCAGCTAATACTTTGTCAATATTGGTCTTATCAGTGGCGCCTTCGCCAGAATATCTGGCTGAAATTACTCCAGGTCGACCATCTAAAGCATCTACTTCAAGCCCCGAGTCATCAGCCAAGCTTAACTTTCCTGAATACTCAGCAATCTCACGAGCCTTTTTAAGCGCGTTATCTCTAAAAGTAAGCCCGTCTTCAATGACCTCTGGAGGGGAGTCTAGATCACTTAGAGATATTACGTTTTCAAATACGCCCTCTAAAAGTCTTGAGAACTCTTTTACTTTCCCTTTATTGGTTGTCCCAAGCACTACTTCTATAATCATATTTTACTCGCCTAATGCTTCCTTTTGCTTTTTGATAAGTTGTTTTATTCCTTTCTCAGCAAGCTTAACCATTTCAGTAAGCTTATTTTTACTAAATGGCTTCTCTTCGGCAGTCCCCTGAACCTCTACAAGCAATCCTCCGCCTGTCATTGCAATATTCATGTCCACTTCTGCTGAAGAGTCTAGCTCATAATCCAAATCCAGCACAAGTTTATCGTTTACGATTCCAACGCTTACAGCAGCAATATAGTCAGTTAGAGGGGTTTCTTTAACTAAACCCTCTTTCACCAAGTAATTACAAGCATCAGATAAGGCTACAAATCCTCCTGTGATAGAGGCCGTTCTTGTTCCGCCGTCAGCCTGCATTACATCACAATCAATTGTAATCGATCTCTCACCAAGTTTTTCAAAGTCTATTACAGCTCTTAGCACTCGGCCTATTATTCTTTGGATCTCATGCGATCTGCCGCCAATCTTTCCCCTTACACTATCTCTTCTAACACGCTCTTGTGTAGAGCGAGGGAGCATTGAATACTCAGTAGTAACCCACCCAGTCCCTGTGTCTTTTAAAAAACGAGGAACACTCTCCTCAACTGTTGCTGTACATATTACTTTTGTCTCACCCATTTCAATAAGTGCAGAACCCTCAGCATTCTTCATAAAGCCGCGGGTAATTTTTACAGGTCGCATCTGGTCTGATCTTCTTTTCTTGGCCATTATGTATTCCTCATCTGTTTATTTTAGTTGGGAATAATACCACAGCTAGATTAAATAACTTAAATTTGTATTGTTATACTTAGTTCTGAGTTATAATGGGTTAATCAGCAGCAAGTAGGAGAATATATGCTTCCCGCAGGTGTGCGGCCACAAAAAACTGATATACATCCCATACTTCCACTCTACATGGTCATAGCTACTGCTTTTGCGGGCTATGGCTTAATGGTTGCCCTGTTTATTCCTATGCTTATGCATGATACGGGGTTCTTTGATAAATCTGTGCCTACAGCAACCAGAGCTATTTATGGGGGGATACTTCTAGCTTTATACCCATTTGGTCAATTCATTGGTGCTCCGGTTATAGGCTCTCTAGCTGACAAATTTGGAAGGAAACGACTACTCATCATATCACTTGTATTCACTATATTTTTCTACGCTGTTATTGCTCATGCTATTGATATAAGGCTCCTCTGGCTACTAATGGTGGCATGTTTTTTAGCTGGGCTTACGGAATCAAATGTGGCAATATGCCAGAGCTCAATTGCTGATATTAGCACTGAGGAAGACCGGGGTCGTTTGTTTTCATATTTATATTCGTTCATGAGCCTTGGTTATTTTGTAGGGCCGCTGGCGGGTGGTCAAATCGCTGTTCACTATGGTCTTTCAACGCCGTTTTGGATAGTAATAGGATTATTGGTATTGGTTTATATATGGGTATGGACAAGTTTCCATGACCCTTACGTTCCTGATAAGGGCAAAGTAATAAGTTACTTTAAAACATTTACTAACTTAGGAACCGTGTTTACAGATGTTCCAATTAGAAGGGTTTATCTTGTTAATTTCCTCATATATTTTGGATTGTTTGGTATTGCAAGAACAATAACTATTTATGTTGTTGATGAATGGAATTTTAGCCTAGATAAAGTAACTCTATATTATGCTATCGCCTCTGCTGCTGCTGGAATATCAAATTTATTCTTTTTTGCACCACTAGCTAGACGTTTTAACCTGAGGTCAATTGCTATATGGTCAGGACTTGCAGGTGGAATTATGCTGATTATTGTAGTTATTCCTAAAGCTGAGTATACGATATGGCTTACTTCAATCCCAGCATTTTTTGTTTTGATGTGGGCAATTTCAGCTTGTGGTGCATATATATCAACCCTGGTTGGTCCTGAGCGTCAGGGACGAGTTCTTGGCAACAATCTAGCACTCCAGGTTGGGGCTGAGTCAATAGGTGCTGCATTAGGTGGCTTCCTTGCAGCCATATTCTTGCCTCTATCTGTAGTAACTTACGGTGTAGCTATAATCATAGGTTCACTAGTGTTGATAACTTACAAAGGTAATATAGAATCTAGCTTGAAATCGGAGAATTAATAATGACGATGAACAATATGAAGAATCTTCTCTTTATGGGCATGGTTGCCTTATTTCTCTCAAGCTGCTTTACAGTGTCTGATCAGCAAGGTGTTGATAATTTATGGAGAGAAGAGTCCAGGGCCCAAAACATATCAGAAGGAAAGACTACTCAGAATGAAATAATAAAACTGTTTGGACCGCCTTCTCAGATTATTAATTTAGATACTGGGTCCGTTTTCTACTATTTGCTTCAGGAAAAGAGAGGAAAAGGTGCATTCTTGCTTATTTACAATTTTAAAACAGAGAGAGTGAATTATGATAGAGCTATATTTTTTTTAACGAAGATGGTGTGTTAACAGACTATGGTTTTAGTGTAGAAGAAATTGAAAGAAATTAGAGTAATAGTGCCAAAATTATTTCTAATCCTATTATCTATAGTTGCTCTTAACTCATGTACTGTAATATCAAAGGATATAGATAAGAGTGCTGTAATAGATGATCAAACATTTGACTTGCATACTACTCACTACAGTGATGTAATAGATACATTTGGACCTCCTTCAAAGCTTAGTAAATACAACCAGGGAATAGTATTCTTATATGAATCTATTAGTATTAATGAATATCAGATAGGGGTTAATTTTAATTATAATATTTTAAAGTTATTGAAACTGTCTGTGGCCCGAGGCACTGCCGATAGAGAAATTCTTCTGCTTATTTTTGATAGAGAAGGATATTTGATTGCTCAGCAATATAATCAATTTGATGAGAATTTAGGAAGTGGTCAGGCTATTAGTTATCTCTTTAATATTGAGCAGCTTGTAGATTCTTCCAAACTAGAGGAACCACCTAGCTCGTTGGACTGGGGGCATAGTTTGTTAGGATCACTACCTGTTATTCTTAACTATCCTCAAAATTTAGGAACAGGTGCGTCAGGAGTTGAGCAGCTTGGGGCGCCTAATAATGTTGGACAACATACTCTTGAATTTGAAAATTAAACTTCTCAATTGCCTATAATTCCCAGGAATCGTGCTACTTATTTTGTTCTAAGCCACTTGTAGATTTAATGTTCCCAATTTTCTCACTACCCATTATGAACATGTTGTCAGTAAAAAACTTAGCGATCGGTAGTCACTTCATTTTATTGGGGTGCATAGTTCTATTAAAAAACCATTTATGTCTCTTAGATAACCTACTGTTTGACCCCAGGGTTTTTCTTTCGGCTCTTGAACTGCCGCAGCTCCAGCTTTTAGTGCGGCATTAAAAGCAGTATTAACATCATCCGTCACAAGAGCTATTTCCATTGTGGATGTTTTATTATCTGAGGGCTTTGAAAAACCGACATCGTTTAGCTCTACAAGCTCGTATGATGCAAATGCAAGTTTGGTCTCCCCCGTGTCCAACTCTCCATAATCGCCGCTTTCATGTAGGAAAAGTTTATTTAGTCCAAAAGCATTTTCATAAAACTCAATAGTCTTCTCTACATCTTCAACATAAAGTATTGTGTAGCCTAATTTCATTTTTACTCCTCCACGATAAGACATGTACCTATGCCATGAAATAGCTCTTCATCATTATAATATATGCCACCATCACAAGTAACTATATAACCGTTAAGTTTTCCTTTAGGGATAACAGTTGTAACAACCCATTTAATTTGCAAATTTATATTTGGTTTAACTGGGGCTTTAAATTCCCCGTCTATTTTCATTCCAAGCATTGTATATCCAGGCGCTATGTTTGTTGCTATAGTTCCCATAAACAATGAACTGCTCTGAGGGCCGCTTGCAATGATGCTTCCAAAACGGCTTAACTTTGCTGCTTTCTCATCATGATGAAGTGGGTTCATGTCTCCAGATAGCTTAGCAAAAGTCGCTATATCTTCCTCAGAGAGTTTGATCGTTTTTTCGAATGAAAAACCTATTTTAACAGGCGATTCAAAGTCAACTTGGTCGGGCATAACCGTAATATACTCAATAAAGAGAAATATCTAAACACGTATTGATTGGTAATTTCTCTAGGCTCTAAATTGTACTAGCAACTAGATAAGGTCTCTCCATTTACACATATATCAGTTCCTGGACCGCCGTCTATATTGTCTGTACCAGGTCCTCCGTCTAATGTGTCAGGTCCTTGGTTGCCCTGGATAGTATCATCCCCTTCCTCACCAAATATAGTGTCACTCTGTTGATTACCGCGGAGAATGTCATTTCCAGTATTACCGTGTAACTCATCAGTTCCATTATTCCCATTTATGTCATCATTGCCTGATCCGCCGTACACTGTGTCAGGTCCGCTTCCAGCATTAATATTGTCATCCCCTGGACCACCATCTATGCAGTCAGCACCGCTTCCGCCAGTAATTGTATCATTCCCACCAAGCCCGATTATTACATCATCTCCACTTGTGCCGCTTAGAGTATCATCACCAGGTGTTCCGATAATGGCGCCAGGTGTGGTAGCATCGCATGGACTTACTACAGGAGGCAAAGGATCGTCACTATCTTTCATAGTATCGTTTAGTCCTACTCTTAGATAACAGGTAGTGACCGGTGGACAACTCATAAAGATTTCATCCATATCGTACATTATAGGAGTTAGTGTGGTTGAGCTCCCCTCTGCAATATAAACCGAGTAATCATCCTTGAAGTTTATGAACACAACATCAGATCTTGATTTGTCACTTCCGGGGGTTTTAGAGAATACTTCAGATATCGTAGTTGGAAGCACTGGTTTTAATCTACAGTTGCCTGATCCTGTTAAAATCTTATGTCCTCCAGGAACAGTTCCTGTGCAAGATGATGCCGTATCAGCATCTCTAGCCCAGGCATTCATTCCATACTGAAAACCATTTGTTGTATCTTTAACTCTTGTTTTACCACTAAGATGAGGGAAAGAAGTAGCCCTTAGATCCGAGGCACAGTTAACTGTTGGAGTTATGACTACAAACCCCTCTTGATTTTGAAGACCCGAGCTGGGAATCACATTTCCAACATTGTTAATTATATTAGTGAAATCATAAACGTGAGTATCCGACGGGGTCATTTGGTCACAAAAATCAACGGCCTCTACACAATTTTCATCGAATATCTGAACGTGATAATTTAGGCCTAAAGATGGCGAATGGTTTGTTATTTGAAGCTCAGTATTCCTTCCGGTTTTCTGATTCCACCAAGATATGATCTGTGTTCCTGTTGAGGTGGTTGCAGCTCCTTCAGAGTTTGAAGAAAACCAATCCATTCCACCTACTATTTCACCAGTATCTAACCTGTCAAATGTTCCCATTAGGGCAGCAGTAAAAGTAGTTCCGCCTAATGGAGTAGTTTCTATATCTAATACCCCATTCTCATTTGTGATAAAAGGACACATCTCAGCAGTTGGCGTACCACCACCACCGCCTCCACCACCACTTCCTCCTCCTCCGCTGCCACTACCTGCACCACAAGAGGTGATAACTACAAGGAGTCCGATAGTAAAAATCAGTAATAAGTTTATATTTAGATCAAATTTTATATTTTTTTTCATTTTCTTCTCCCTTAAGAATTCTTACTATGGTACGGCTATAAATGACTCCATGCTCCCCATGTTAGAGCCGTTATTCAATCCTATAAACCCTATAAATAGCTGTGCCTGAGTCAAACTTGGATCAAGTCCGAACGGAACCGGAGGCTGAAGATTAATAAGCCCCTTTGGAGTTGTGGTTACGCACATTCGCGAGTTGTCTTTTGTATTTGGAATTGCAATATTAATTCCTCTGTTCATACCGGTAGCTGAACATGAGAAAGTAACAGGAGTGCAGCTAACATCACTTTCATCTTCATCAAAAATGAAGGGGTTAAATTTGGCCCCGATATTAGGCCCCGCTATTGGTATACCAAAACCAGGGGCTGACCAAACTATAGGAATTCCAACTACATCTGAGAAAGTGGTAGAGCCTAAAGTATTAAAATTGAAGGAATAGGTGTCCGTTGTAGGGGCTACAGCTGATCTTAGTCCAGCCGGACTTGATCTGTATTCGTAGCCCGCTTCATCTATTATTCTAAAACTACCTTGTAGCACGGGATTGCTTACTATAGGTGATCCGGCTGCGTCAACCATTGTAATAGCTAGAAATCCGAAAGTTCCATCAGGCATAGGGGCAATCCCCGTTGGTAATCCAGTGTTAGACTGTATGTTCCTTAAGTCATAAATGTGAGAATCAAAGGAGGTTAAGTCATCAAAGAAATCAGATTCCCTGCACTCAACACCTGTTGAATTTGCAACAAATATCTGTACATGGATTCGAATAGGAGATGCACTTGCATTAAACACCTGAACAGTGGATTTTCTATCTCTTTGATCCCAATAGTAGAAGAGCTGAAATGATCCGCTATTAGATTCTAAAATAGGATAAAACGGAGCACTGTCAGCGCTTAGGGGATAGCAAAATAAAATCATAAAAAGAAGTAAGACAAAACTCTCTCGTAAGAATTTCATATCCATTCCTCCTATTCGCTATTTAATTGTATTTGGTCATGGCGCCATATTTTTGATTATAAAGCTATTTTCAATCAAAAGTAAAGCCTTTTTTATACATACGTACGTATTGAATAGGGAAAGAATAAGAGGATATAAATATAAAGTTTGAATTGATTTAAGATGACTGGTGGAGGCGCCGGGAATCTCTAATGTTTATATAATGAAGTTTTCTTCTCAATACCGGGACTAAACAGCATGGGGAGATAAACAACTGCAAATATAAGGAAGGACACAATCCATAAAATCTGCGAGGCTGCAATCCATGTCTGATAATTGGCTATATCTATTAGCGGAAAGAATACTCTTACGATAGCTCCAGCGAATAAAATGCTGAATATCCAAAATAGTATCTTAGGCGGATCAAATACGTTTCTTCCGGTATGCCCCAGAACCACGCGGGACATAAAGCCTAGTGTCATAATTCCTATTCCTCCATATGTAAAGCTGTGAAGGGATAGGAAAGAAGAGATATTAAAAAACAGAGACAGAAATTCTAAAGCAAACCCTATTGCAATCCATGAATATCCGACGAAAAGGACCCAGAGAAGCGGCTTGCTCCATATCTTGTTTGAATACCATCCGTATAGTCTGATCGAATAAATTAAGACGAGAATGCCTGAGACTATTGATACGGCTTTAGGGCTTGTAAAAAATAGATCTAATATAAAAAACGCTACAAAAAACACCATGCTCAGGATATCAATCACACGCCAATTCTTTGGTTCAAACTTAAATCCTATTCCGTTGCGGATAAATATAGGAATCATTCTCCGCCCCATAAGCAGAATTATCGATATGATGAGATACAGAGCTGAGTACACACCCAGGTGTTGCCCGTCTGTTATGAAACCGAATAGGCCGAGATAAAAAACAATATTGGCTACGGCTATAATTGCTATATGTGCAACAAGAGCCATCTTGTCCCATGCTCTGGCACTTATTATCGGATACGACACTCTTATGGTGAGAATGATCAGGAACAAACAATCAAAGATCGCTCCAATTTCATAGGGTATATCGGTGATTAAGGTAAGTGAGATTGAGACTCTTGCAGCGATCCAGAGAATGACCAATATAATGAGGATTGTTCTCTGATCTATGTTTTTGCCTAACCAATACTTCTCAACTGTTAATAAAAACCCTGCTATAACAGCTAGCGTGTAGCCGAATAACATCTCGTGCGCATGCCACATTGTAGGAGATATGTTCTCGAAATTAAGCGGGAGTTTAAAGCTATAAAAGAGTGTCCAGATTGTCATATAAAACAGCGATGATATTGCAGCCAATATAAAAAACGGTCTAAATGGTATTTCGAATACCGAGAATTCCTGCTCGTTTATTTTATTTATAGGTTCCATCGCATATTTATATTCTATAGTGAGTGGGTGTATGCAATCTTACTCGTCTATTTAATCTAGTAAAGTTTAGTGGGCCTGAATTCAACTTTGAACTGTAATTTTAACTATACAACATTCTGTCAGAACTCTTCTGAGCGATTCCACAGCCATACTGTGGTTGCTACGGTTGGAATAAGCATGAACCATGTTCCATATAAGCCAATTGCAAATCCTGCAAATGGAGCAGGTAACAGAGCTCCCAAAGCTATTGTTAGAACTAAGACTCCAAGAGGCGAAAGAACGATAAACCAGCGTGGATACAATGTCCTTCCACTTAAGATTCCAACTCCATGCCAAATTGAACCTATATAAAAAGCCAATTCTG
The DNA here is from genome assembly GCA_029262275.1 of Deltaproteobacteria bacterium. Taxonomy (GTDB): domain Bacteria; phylum Desulfobacterota_D; class UBA1144; order Nemesobacterales; family UBA2774; genus CR02bin9. The sequence goes on from JAJCZS010000003.1 coordinate 20,677, forward strand.
CCGTTAAATCTCCCATGAAGAAATGATCGACTATAAGACTGTTGGCCATTTCATAAAATGCCGTATCAGTAGAGCCTACTATAGCTTTTGCCTGCGCTAACACACTTAAGAATGCAAACCCGGCATGCTGTATTCCCCCAATCATCAACAAAGCATACGCAAGTATTAAGCACGGTACGGTTGAAAGCCAGAATCCTGCAGGCCTCATGCCAATCCACCAAAGGTAATATGACAGGGCGTAAATGGGGTAGAGCCATCCAGCTGTTTGCGCCATCATTATCATCCAATGAGGGCGGTTGCCTGCAGTACTAATTACCTCCCATGCTGCAGGAGATAGATATTCAAGACCGCTGAGTGTAGGGGAGTAAGCAAAAATATAGTCACAAACACCGTTCCAGAGCATAAGGATAGAAACAACAACGCCTAAAATCCGGAGATGATCTCTGAGAAGATTACCTTTGCTCATCATATATTTATGATCACATAATTATTTTTATCTATCAAGATTAGTTGGTTTTATGAGAGTATGACTGGTGGAGGCGCCGGGAATCGAACCCGGGTCCGAGAAAGAGACTCACAAGGCCTCTACATGCTTAGTCTATTGTTTAGTCTCGCAGCGAAGTTACCAATAGACAGGGTTTTCGCTGCCAGCCCAAAGTGAAGTCTCGTCGTTAGGTGCTTCAGGCACCACCCGCGGACCAGCCCGTTTAGTTGTCGCCTCATTTAAATCCACGGGCAGGATTTAAGGAGCCGTCGCCGCTCTATTTAGGCTGCGAGTGCATAGTCATTTTCGGCACTTGTGTGTGCTCCGCCAGTTTAACGAGTTAGCAGAAGCTCGGCATGCAGCACAAGCTATCCCATTCCCCGTCGAAGCCAGTACGC
>JAJCZS010000004.1 GCA_029262275.1 Deltaproteobacteria bacterium
TCTGAGCCGAATAGAAAACGGTCTCCTCCGATCCCTCTCTCTTCAATCTCTCTTAAAAGCCATGAAGATCCAAAACCTACAGCCCAAGATGAATCGGTATACACTTGATAACCTTCTTCCACTAGTTCAAAAAACCTAGGAACAAATTTTATATGACCACTTACTCCTCCACCCATATGTACGACATGTATCTTCACATCTTTGCCGTATTCTTTAATTAGAGCAAGCGCATTGTCTATGTCAGACCCACCACCAGGGCTTGTATGAATATGAAGAGGCATATCATTCTCGGCAGCAGCATCTAAAATCATCTTCCATAATTCAGCGGATTCCTCATCCCACTGTGATGGGTCAAATGTTCCGCCTAAGAGACAAGTGGTTTTAAGCCCAATTAGGCCTTTTTCTCCAATAGACTTAAGAGCCTCTTGGGTACGTTCTTTGTCCTTAGGTAGAGACGAGACCCAAATCAGTCCAAATAGCCTATCTGTGGATTGAACACTTTCTCCAACTAGAGGGTTCAATGTGAAAGGCTGAGCTGAATCAGGATAGCCGTAGTTCGCCATTATCAGTGCGCGCTCAACGCCATTTGTGTCCATCCCCTTTAAGTAATCCTTTGTGTTGTCATAATCTATAGTAGGTTTAACAGCTTCAGGTAGGCCATAATATGCAAAACCGGGCACAGGTCCGATATGGCTGTGATTATCAAAAACTTTCTTTCTCTTTGTAATGCTCATAAATTCCTCCTGTAATGCTTGAATTTTAGAATACGGCAATTCTGTTTCTTAATGACCACTCATCTTTTCCCCAACACGCTTGCGCATTTTGGTTTCAATTGATACAGGTGTTTCTCCTCTCTCTAATCTTCCTTTGACTTCTTTAAAGTCCTCGCCATAATCAGCCTTAGAGTTACTGGTTGCTTTATCCATTTCCTTGGCCAAGAGTTTCGGATCTTCTAAATCAGAATTCTTAACGGAAGTTTTAGATATAACTTGCTCTTTGCTATTTTGTGATACCGATACCTGAGAAAGAATTCGTTTCAGTTCTTTATTTCCACAATCAGGACATGTGGGGCTAGTTTGGGTTGCTTCACTATAACTTAGAAAAAATATGCTTACGTCTTTACTGCAGTCTGAACAATGATATTCATAAATAGGCATTTAGTTTTCCTATAGTTTATATTTTATATATTCTAGGAAATATTGAGACTATAGTCAACCATTATCTTTCAATTATGATATTTCTAGCAAATTAAAGAAAATTGATTTATGTTCGGCTTCAAAAAAGTGTTGACTTCATTTCCTAAAGTTGATAGAGTGTCAAGTATAGTAAATGCGCAATAGTGACAGTTTGTCGGAAGGATCTATTGGAAAAAATCTTATATAAAATTGCTGAGAGCGAAGATGACCTTGAAGAATATTTTCATTTACGTCACGAAGTTTTTATTAAAGAGCAAAAAGTTTTTAGTGAAACAGATATTGATGAATACGATACCAATCCAGTTCATGAAGTTATACACATAATCGCAGTAAAGGAGTCGGATGGCACTATGGTTGGAGGAGTAAGGTGCTATAAAAAAGAGGGTAATACTTGGTTTGGTGGTAGGCTCAGCGCAGCTCCAGGTCATAGAAGCGGGCGGGTAGGGGCAGATCTTGTGAAGTTCGCAGTAAAGACAATAAAAACTACTAATTGCAAAACTTTTCTTGCTTATGTTCAACCACAAAATGTAAGGTTCTTTATAAGGTTAGGCTGGTCCAAGGTAGGAGACATTGAAACATACCAGGGGCAGCCCCATCAATTAATGGAAGCTAATTTAGAATCTGATGAGGATAAGGATTAGTATGCGGGAACTGATAGAAGATCTGAAATCATCTGAAAGTCTAGCTCAAAAAAGAGCGATTAGTGATCTCTGGAAGTATTTCCCAAAAGAGTGTCAAGTTAACAACGAAGATGTACTTCTTGGAGACGATACTGCTGCACTTAAATTTGAGGATCATTACTTACTACTTGCAGGAGAAGGTGTATATCAGCCGCTAGTAGAATCCAATCCTTACCTTGCCGGTCGCACTTCGGTTCTTACAAATGTTAATGATATCTATTCGATGGGTGGAAGACCCATAGCGATAGTTGATGTTTTGTTTACTTCAAATAGTGAAGTGACGTCAGAAATTCTTCGTGGCATAAGTGATAATGCAGCACGCTATAAAGTTCCAGTTGTCGGAGGACATATCTCCGAAGATGTTCAGCATTCATCACTATCAGTTTTTATTCTAGGAAAGGCCAAAAATCTTCTCTCAAGTTTTAATGCAAAAGAGGGGGATGATCTTCTCTTTGTATCCAATTCAAAAGGTAAATTTGTATCGGGCTTTAACTTCTGGGATTCCTCAAGCATGCTCAATGATAACGAAGTTCTAGATGACCTCGAGCTTCTTGCAGAGATTGCTGAAGAAGGATTAGCAGATGCAGCTAAAGATGTCAGTATGGCAGGTCTGATAGGCTCCATCTTAATGCTTCTAGAGAGCTCACAAAAGGGTGCTTTGCTGAATATAGATAGCATCCCAAAACCATGCGAGATACCACTTAAAGAGTGGCTCCTAACTTTTCCTAGCTATGGATTTGTATTCTCTCTGAGACCAGGAAATACAACTAAAGTTAAAGATAAATTTAATAAAAGAGGCCTAACTTCTGAGATTATTGGAAAAGTGACTTCTGATATGAAAGTCACCTTTGCAGACAAGGAAGATCAAAAAGAATTATTTTGGGATCTTAATACTAAACCATTTATTGGAGTTGGTACTTCTAAGAATAATTAGGTGAGATATGGGAAACGATATAAGCCAAATAGATCATATAGTCTCTAGACTGGGAGAGAAAATTAAATTTCTCAGAACTGAGAAAAGCCTCTCTCTTAAAGATTTATCCAACCGATCCGGCATATCTGCTGCAGCAATTCATAAGATAGAATCAAACGGTATTATCCCTACAATCACCACCATGATGAAGATAGCCGATGCGCTGGGGAAAAACGTTAGCCATTTTATTGAAGAATCTAAAGAAGATAGGAGCGTTGTGTTTGTTTCTGCAAAAGAGCGTGAGCCAATTTTGACTTTTAAAAAAGGTCTTGAGCTAAACGGTATTTCTGCTAAGCAGTACGGGGATTTTATAATGACAGCAGCTTATGCAGTTTTAGACGTTGGTGCTTCAAGTGGCCAAAAGCCTATGAAGCATAAAGGTGAGGAGTTGGTTTATTGTCTTCAAGGAAAAGTAGAGTTTAAGATTAAGGGTGAAGTTTATGTCTTGGGTCCTGGAGATAGTCTAAATTATAGAACTCAAATAGATCATAAATGGAAAAATATTGGTGATAAAAAAGCAAAATTAATCTGGGTACTAGCAGTACCACCCTCATAAGGCTTAGGTCAACATTGTGACTGAAAAATATATTGCACAGCAAATAAATGAAGCCAATAAAATAGCCGTTGAAAAGCTGCTATCCGTACAGCCTGTACTAACTGATATAGACACAGCACTTAACGTAATTCCTGGAATGACTCCACACACAATACTGCACTCAGGGCCACCAATTAGCTGGGGCAGGATGTGCGACCCGATGAAAAGGGCTGTTAGAGGGGCATTAATACTGGAAGGTTTAGCTAAGGACGATACATCTGCTCAGAAGTTAATGAAATCAAAGAAAATTACGCTTTCTCCTAATCATCACCATGGATCTGTTGGTCCAATGACCGGCATTATCTCAGCATCTATGCCCGTAATTGTTACAAAGGACTTAACTTATGGAAACACTTCCTACTCTACTTTTAATGAAGGGGGAGGAAAGGTGCTCTGGTTTGGCTCTGTAGAGAAAGAAACAATAGAAAGACTACGTTTTATAAGAGATGAATTTGCCCCAATTATGAAAAAAGTTGTTAAGAAAATGGGCGGCATCCCGATCTGGAGTGTTTTGGCTCAGGGAATTCAGATGGGAGATGAGTGTCATAATCGCCATGCTGCATCCACAAACATATTTTTAAAATCTATTGTGGAAACTCTGTTCTCATTAAGCATTCCGAGAGAAAAAGCTTTTAAAGTTTATAAGTTTATTGCTGGGAATAGCCATTTCTTCCTAAATATAACTATGACGGCATGCAAGCTTGCAATGGTTGCAGCAAGCGACATTGAAAATTCAACAATCGTGACCGCAATGTCCCGAAATGGAACCGATTTTGGAATTAGAGTAAGTGGGCTTGGGGACAAATGGTTTATTGCTCCTTCGCCTCTTTTGATGGATGCGCTATATAATCCTGGATATGGACTCGATGATGGTGCACCTGACATAGGTGACAGCTCTATAATTGAGACAATGGGTCTTGGGGGTTTTGCCATTGCCGCAGCTCCTTCAATGGCCTCATTTGCAGGAGGAGGGTTTCAGGACTCAGTCGGCATTACAAAGCAGATGGGACTCATAACTACGACAAAAAATCCTAAATTCGGAATTCCTTGCTTGGATTTTGAAGGAACTCCTACTGGTATAGATATACGAAAAGTAGTTGAAACAGAAATTTTGCCAAGTATTAACAGTGCTGTTGTTCATAAAAGCACAGGAGCTGGGCAAATAGGGGCTGGCATAGTGCACGCTCCCTATGAATGTTTTACAAAAGCGATAATGGCGTATGGCAAACAATACGATCTTGCAGCTTGATTTGATAGGAATAAATAGATTATGGCTATAGTAAGCACAATTAGAAAAAATCATTATCAGGATTCAATGAAGCTCATGCAGATAAGCCAAAAGCTGAGTGCTCTTGAGGGTATAAAACAAGCGTCTGCCATTATGGCAACTGAGGCTAATCTACTTATGCTTAAAGAAGCCGGGTTAATTGAGAAGTTGCCAGAATCTGCAGGTGCCAATGATTTAATTATTGCTATCGAAGCCAAATCTGCAGAGATTGGTAATGAGGCGATCGAAAAGCTTGATTCACTTCTTATGCCCACGGATATTGGAACCACTTCAAGTGTTAAATATAAAAGTTTCGAGACCGCCTCAAATGCTTTGCCTGGTGCTAATGTAGCTATTGTTTCTGTACCCGGTGAGTATGCAAAACTCGAGGTTGCTAAAGCTATCACTAAAGGCTTACACACTTTTTTGTTTAGTGACAACCTAACTATAGAAGAAGAGGTAGAGCTTAAGGAAAGGGCTAGAGAAAAGGGACTTCTGGTTATGGGCCCTGGTTGTGGAACTTCAATAATTAACGGGATTGGGCTTGGTTTCTCAAACATAGTAAATAGTGGCCCAATTGGTGTAATTGCAGCAGCTGGAACCGGGCTTCAGGAAGTAACAAGCCTTGTAAATAACATTGGTTCAGGAATAACGCATGGAATTGGTGTTGGGGGTAGGGATTTATCTGAGCAGGTTGGAGGGATTACAACATTAGAGGCAGTTAAGTTGCTTCATAATGACGAGTCTACAGAAGTACTTCTTCTTGTCTCAAAGCCTCCATCAAAAGGAGTTGCGGAGAAAATCCTCTCAGCAGCAAAAGAAACTGGCAAACCCACAGTAATATGCTTCTTAGGTAGTGATTTAAAAAGCCAAGATAAAGACATTTATTTTGCCTCTACACTTGAAGAAGCTTCCCTTCGTGCTGTACAGCTTGCAAAGAAAGCCAATAAGAAACCAAGAATTAAATCCGGCAATAATTGGAAAAAACTTGCTCAAAAATCCATTCAATCCCTACATTCAAAACAGCGCTATATAAGAGGCTTATATTCAGGAGGCACTCTATGTTATGAAGCTCAGGGAGTGCTTGAGCCAATTTTAGGGGATATATATTCAAACGCACCACTCGATAAGAGATACAAACTAAAGGATTCAAATAAGAGCGAGCGCCACTCTTTATTAGATTTAGGTGAAGAGGAGTTCACTGTGGGCCGTCCTCACCCAATGATTGATGCAAATTTGAGAAGTCAGAGATTATTACAGGAAGCATCTAAATCAAATGTTGCTGTCATATTGTTCGACGTAGTTTTAGGTTATGTGGCTAGCCCTGATCCTGCAGGAGATCTTTTGCCTGCTATTAGAGAAGCAAAAAAAAGAGCAAAGAAAAATGGCCGTAATTTGGTCTTCGTCTCACACGTTTGTGGCACAGATAATGATCCGCAGGGCTTAGCCAGTCAGGAAGATAAATTGAGAGAAGAAGAGGTGTTGGTTTTTCCAACTAATGCACTGGCCTCAAGAGTTGCCGGAATGATTACGGCAAGAGGGGATATCTAGATGAAAGGGAAAGAGAGCATTAAGGCAGCCGTTGTAGCTTTTGGTGGAAACGCACTTATGGGGGAGGACGGTAATAGCACTTACGCTGAGCAAATGGTCAAAACTGACATTATGTGCAATAAGCTTCTTGGTCTTTTTAATATGGGTTATAGAATTTTAATTACCCACGGCAATGGCCCACAAGTGGGTAACTTCTTAATGCAGCAAGAGTGTTCAGCTGAAAATATTCCTCCAATGCCACTTGATGCTTGCAATGCTATGACGCAGGGACAGATAGGCTACATGATTGAGCAGAGGCTTAGAAATACTTTTACATTAAATAACATTGAGAAGCCGATTATTGTATTTATTACACAAGTTGTAGTCTCAAAAGATGATCCTGCATTTGAAAACCCTACAAAATTCATTGGCCCATTTTTTAACAAAGAAAATAGCGAAAAACTATGCAGAGATGAGGGTTGGTTAATGAGAGAGGATTCCGGAAGGGGATTTAGGCGCATTGTGGCATCTCCTAAGCCCGTTGATATTATTGAGAAAAAGGAAATAGCCGATATGGCGGATAGAGATTTTGTAGTTATAGCATGCGGAGGAGGAGGTATTCCCGTAGTAAGGGGTGAAGATGGTTGCCTTAAAGGGGTACCCGCAGTTATAGACAAAGACTTTGCCGCTGAAATGATTGGAAACTATATAGGTGCTGAGCTCTTACTTCTTATAACCCCTGTTGATCGGGTAGCAATTAATTTCGGAACTCCTGAGCAAGAAAGTATATCTCAGATGACGCTTGATGAAGCAGAGCAGCATCTTCTTGACGGGCAATTTCCACCTGGCAGTATGGGACCAAAAATTCAAGCGGCTATACAATTTCTTCGCTCTGGTGGTAAAAAAGCAATAATAACATCTCTTGATTGTATAGAGTCAGCAATAAAAGGAGAAGCTGGAACACATATAGTTCATTGTCATTGATAGTTGTTCTAGATCAAGTATCGATATGAAATCATTGTATTCGACGGCTATTTATTTTATTATGGGAATGGTGGGTTTGTTGCAAAGGAATTATGAAACTAGCTAAGAGATTTTAAAAATGGCACTAAGGACCTACTGTGAAGTAGCGGCAGGTTCTAAAAAATAACTCAAGGAGGTACGTATCATGGCAGTAGATATGATTAAGTCCGATAAACCGGAAAATGGTAAGGCGTTAGTAAATCACGAGGAAAAGCTTTTTCCTGATCATCAGGCAAGAGAGGGTGAGCAGGCCCTATTCCTTGTTCACTCAGTTCCGTATGAAGGATCAGTAGCTGGTGTTAATATGCTTACAGCAATTAGAACTAAGAGAAAGGGCTATGATACTAAAGTCCTCTTCTATGGTCCTGCATCAGCTATACCTGTGTATAGAGGGTGGCCGAACGTAGGAGAAGATGGTTATGGTGCTGGTCTTCAGTTGTATCCTAACCTTGTTAATAAAATGATGGATGAGGGTATTACAGTTTATGCCTGCCGTTTTTCATTAGCTGCTCTTCTTGGTATGCATGAATCTAGTTTTCTAGAGGGCGTAATTCCGATTCATCCGACTGATATATTGGATATAGTGATTGAGCATCATAGAGCAGGTGCAATGATGTTTAACACATGGACTGTGTAATATAGTTTTAAGTATTTGTGTTAGAGATTTATAAGTTTGGAGAAAAGTTTTGCCGGTAATGGTTTAATTGACCGGCATGTGGTGCTTTACCTAAATAAATTGCAAGGGGGCTTAAGATGGACGCAACGACCCTTAAAGTAGAATTGCAGAGTTTGGGACTTAGGATTCCCGATACCAAAGGTATTAGAAGCGGAGGTGCTGGACCCACGGGTGGGATTCATTTAAGGATCCTTCCAGATGGCGAGGCAAATATCCCTGTAGTTGGAGATTTTGTTAAATCATCTCCCTACTATTTGGATGAAATTAATGGTGAATACTGGATATTCAAGGATGATGTAGCCTTGGTTCAGGTAGAACCGATGGGCAATGCAAAGTTCTCTGAACACGAGACTTCTGTTGGTCTATCAATGCAGAAAATCGGTATTCTCCATTGTCCGACCACTTTTGCAACAACTCTACTTCAGACATGTGATTTTTGGAAAGACGACAGAAGGTGTCAGTTCTGTGGTATTGAACTTACCCTTAAAGATAGAAGCACTGTCGGATTTAAAAATGCAAAGAGTTTAGTTGAGACTCTTAAACTTGCAAAGGAGCTAGATGGCATATCAAATGTAGTGTTTACTTCAGGAGTTGCGCCTGATGAAGAAAAAGCTTTGCAAAAATATGCCGAAATATGCTCTGAGGTAAAGAAAGAGACTGGACTCCCAATACAATTACAAATAATTCCCCCTGAAGACTTCTCATGGTTTCAAAGATTAAAGGATTCTGGTGTGGACGCAGTTGGTATTCACATCGAGACATTTGATCCTGAAGTATTTGAACGTGTTACACCTGGGAAAGCGAGAATTGGCTTTAATAGATATGTTGAATCATGGAAAGAGGCCGTGAGAGTTTTTGGGAGATGGCAAGTGAGCACATACGTTTTGGTAGGCATGGGAGAGGACCTGCAAACCGTCATAGACGGAGCCGCGTTGTGTGCTGAAATTGGGGTTTATCCTTTTATAGTTCCCTTTAGACCTGTTGCGGGGACTCCTATGGAAAATGTAAAACCACCTAGTCCAGAGACAATGGAATATGTATATACAGAAGCTGCAAAAGTGATGGCTCAATATGATGACGCAGCTAAGAGTAGCATTGCAGGCTGTGTTAGCTGTGGTGAATGCTCCGCGCTACCAGATTTTGAGAAAAAGGCTAAGGCAAATAATGTGCAGTTCAAGAAATTTAAGAAGTCTATAAAAGTAAATTAATTGTTTTGTAAGGACCAACTCATAGTCCAATAAAATTTCAAAGGTGAATTTATATGGCTCAAGATAATATCAGAATAATAGTTATAGGGGGCGGGGCAGGAGGCATCTCGGCGGCATCAACCGCAAAAGGGCTTATGCCTGATGCTTCAATTACACTCTTCACAGAATTTGAAGACGTGGCTTATAGCCCATGTGGGATTCCGTTTGTATTAGGCAAGGAAATTGCTAATTTTGACAATCTATTTCTACAAACTGCTGAACACTATGCCAAAATTGGTATTGATCTAAGGCTGCAAACCAAAGTAACGGGAATCAACCTGGAAAACCGAACTGTTAGCGTTGGCTCTGATGATTTCGAGTGGGACCGTCTTGTAATAGCTACTGGGTTTGAATACGATGAGCCGGAAATACCTGGAATAGATCTTGAGAACATATGGTATGTAAAGAATATTAGACGTGCCATGGAATATGACAAAGCGCTTGAGACCATGAAAAAGGCCGTTGTTGTTAGTGCAACCCCTCTTGGAATAGAAATGGCCGGCAACCTAGCTCATAGAGGGCTTGAAAGTCATTTGATTGATGAAGGCGGGTGGTTAATGTCCGATATTGCAGATCCTGACATAATGGAGCCGGTAAAAGAGTCTTTAGAAGAGATGGGTGCGCAGATGCACTTTGGCACCAAAGTTCTCGAATTCAAAGGAACAAACGGAAAAGTTACAAGTGTAGTTACGTCAAACGGTGAAATTGAATGCGATGTGGTTGTAATTGCAGCTCATAAGAAACCTAACAATAGTATATCTAAAGAGGCTGGCATAGAGCTTGGAGCTACTGGTGGGATTATGGTCGATGACCATATGCGTACATCTGTAAAAGATGTATTTGCAGCAGGCGATTGTGCTGAAGTTGTTCATGGTGTTACTGATATCCCTATTCAAGGTCTTTCAGGAAGCCATGCTTATTCTCAGGGTCGTATAGCTGGATCAAATGCGGCTGGTAATGACCGAGCATATGATCCCGTGTTTATCCCATGGGGCATGATGGGAGGTAAGGTGCAAATTGGTGGAGTATCACTAGGGGAGACTCTCCATAAAGCGCTTGGAATACCGCATGTTGTTGCATTCTCTATGGGTATATCAAGAGCAAGGTACTATCCGGGAGTAATGAGGATTCGTGTAAAGCTGATTGCTGAACCTGGTACAGGGAAAGTTTTAGGTGCCCAAATGTCGGGCGGAGAAGGTATTAAGGAAAGGGCTGACTTTCTTGCCTTTGTGATTAAAAGAGGAGTCACGCTTAATGAGTTAGCATGGATGGAGAATGTGTATTCACCTCCAATTGGCGCACTGATGGAACCTATAGCCCTTGCCGCACAAGCAGGGCTTAGAGAGATGGCAAAATAAGCTTTGGATAAATAATTTTGGAGATAAGAGATGGGTTTTGGACACTGGTTAAGAAAAAATGCTGAAAAACACCTGCAAGAAGCTGCAGCTGATGATTTGATTGCCCGCTATCCTGAGAGTTGTGAGAAGCCCTATAGAGAAAAGGGACTCAGTAACATATTTTGGAGAAATATTTTCGTGCCGATATACCTTGTGATCCCCTGGAGCATTCGCAAGAAAATTATTCTTGCAAGCTCCTACCCCAACGGAAAGCGTCCCCATTGGAAAAAGTATAAATAGATAATATCAAATTGGGTTATTGGTGTACGTACATTGTGTATTGATTGTAATTATCAAATTTTAACAAATCTAAATGAGATGCTTATCTCAAAAATAAACCTATACAAATGAATTCTGTAGACATAGATAAAGAAAAAGCATATTCTGGCCTTCTTAATGCCGAGTTGGTAGGGCATAAAGTGTCGGACATTCTTAAAAGCTCCGATTCCAAGTTAAAAAGCCATAATATTTTTGAACACGCTATATATATAGATTGCGGAGAAGAAGGTCTAATTAAAATAATAAAAGATAAAGAGTTTGTTAGTTCTAAATCGATTGTTGTAAATGGAATGGATAATAGTTCTTTTAAATTATTGGATATACAAAGTGAGTCTGATTTAGTCCTAGAGGGTGACGAGGTAACATCAAAAGGAATTAGTTTTAGTCTCAATCTTGGCAGCGCTTCTCTTTGGCATTCTCCTGAGCTTCCGAATATAAGTGAATTAATAAGTCTAGAGGAAGTAAATTTAAATCTTAGAATATTGAGAGACCTTATTTATAAAGCCCCCTCTAGAGATGGTTTGGTTCCATTATTAGAGAACGTAGAGAAATATGGCCCACTTGAAGTATTTGCTAAAGAGCAAAAACCCACAATATCAGAGAAAGCAAGACCATATATAGATGCACTCATGTGGGGGGTCTTTAGCGGAGATATAGAGGCTATAAAAAGAAGCGTAGTGCCTATTTTAGGCTTAGGACCTGGGCTTACCCCATCATGTGATGATTTCTTGGCAGGGTTGATTCTAAGCCTAAATACTGCAGGGACCTCATTCTTTGGCAATGAACCTGGGACGATTCAATTTTTTGGCGATGTTTCAAAGGAAATATCTAATTTAGCCACTGATAAAACCACTATATATAGTCAGAGTTTGATAAATGAAGCAGCTAGGGGTGAGGGGCCTAAAGCAGTGCTTGATTTAATTTTTTCTGTCATAACAAAAAGTCCTGACCGAGTGGCTGAGCTCTCAAAAAGACTAGTATCCCTAGGAGCTAATTCTGGAGCCGATATGTCAATCGGCATTTACTATGGAATTAGGTTTTTAACCTCAAGAATAGAACTAAAGGATTTAAATGAATTCGAATAAAATAGCACTATTAACATATTCAACAAAGCCAAGAGGTGGAGTGGCTCACACGCTGTCTCTTGCTGAGAGTTTGGCGGAGTTAGGTCAGAAAGTCCATGTCTATGCACTTGCTACAGGGAGCGAATTCTTTAGACAGACAGATGTCCCCCACACACTAATACCATGCCCCAATATCAAATACGAGAGCATGGATGATAAAATAATGAGCTACATTGAGATATATACAGATTACTTAAAATCGCTGACTAATGAATATGACATATTTCATGCAGAGGACTGTATTTCAGCAAATGCACTATTGAACTTACGTAATATTGGTCTAATTAATGATTATGCAAGGACAATTCACCATGTTGATGACTTTACTTCTAAATGCCTCATTGAGTGTCAGTTGAAAAGTATAGTCGAGCCTGATTATGTAGTGGCTGTTAGTAAATTTTGGGAAAGAGAGTTGCATCAAACATATTCTCTAAATCCATTTGTAATAAATAACGGAGTTTCTGTAAATAAATTTGCAACCAAGAACAGATCCGAGGCAAAGCTAAATGCTAAAAAGAAGTTTGGTGTATATGGTTCTAAAGTGATATTGAGTATTGGAGGGATTGAACCACGTAAGAATACAATCACTACACTCAGAGCTTTTAGTATTGCCAGGTCCAAGTTAAAAGAAAACGGAGAGAGGCTTGTCTGGCTTATTGGAGGAGGGGAGACGCTCTTTGATTACAGAGAATATAGGGATGAGTTTTTCAAAGAGGTTCAAAGCCTAGGCTTAAATCTTGATCAAGATATTTATGTCCTTGGTAATGTCGAAGAAGAAGATATGCCGTCTTTGTATAGCGCAGCGGACGTATTTGTTTTTCCTTCTATAAAAGAAGGGTGGGGTCTTGTAGCTTTTGAGGCCATGGCTGCAGGTGTTCCTGTAATAGCTTCAGGAATTGAACCAATAACGGAGTATTTAGTAGATGAAGAAAATGCATATCTTATTTCTCCTATGGACTATGAAGACCTTGCTGAAAAGATAATGATTTTGCTTAGCAGCCCTGATCTACAAGCGCAACTTATTAAAGAGGGCCAAATTACAGCAAGAATGTATAGTTGGGAAAATACTGCACGCAAGCACTTAAGTTTTTATAACAGTATTTTAGAAGAGAGAGAAAATCTGAAGCACAAACAAAAAAGTGGGTAACAATGATTGAAGCAAAGGCAGAGTGGAAAAAGAATTATCAGGTAGGAGTTCAGGTGAGGCAGTTTGACATAAATGTCGATGAACCTCCGCAGTATCATGGAGAAGATACTGGAATGATGCCTACAGAGTTGTTTATCTCTTCACTTGCGTCATGTTTTTGCCTAGCACTTGTTTTTGTAGCTAAAAGAAAGAGGATCGAAATTGCTGATATGAGGGTCGATGTTAGTGCTGAGGCTGATACTAGAAACTTCAGATATAAGAGACTGATTGTTAAAGTTGCCAGTTCTACTATAAAAACAGAGTTGGAAAGTTTGGTCGAGAAGGCTAAGAAATATTGTTATGTAAGTAATACAATTTCTCAATCTTGTCCGATAGAATATGAAATTGATAATGAGGTTTAATTCTTAAAAAATAGGGAGAAAGCTTTGGCTCTAAAAATTAGAATAAAACATAATTACTTTCAGGATGCGCTTAGGTTAATGCGCATATCTAAGAATGCAAGAGAAATTGAAGGTGTTAAAAAGGCTGTTGCTGTTATGGCAACAGACAAGGCAAAGTATGCAATTGAAGATGCTGGATTAATGACAGCTGAGATTAAGGAGACGTCTGGAAGCGATCTTGTTATAGCTGTTGAAGCCACATCAAAAGAGCTTGCGGACCAGGCTATTGCCCAGATTGAAGGTCTAATTTCTACTGATACTGCAGAAAGTAGAACAGGCTCCGAAATTATAGGCCAAGAATTAAAGGTTGTTAACATTGGGCTTGATATTTTTAAAGACGCTCTTGAAGCCCAGGATGTAAAAGTGGTGCAGGTTGATTGGGAAGTTCCTGCAAAAGGGGATGAGAAGGTCATAAACATATTAAAAAAGATGGTGTAGTAAAAATTTAAAATAAGAGAGAAATAAAATGAGTATTAGAGACCCAGAGAAATTAAGTGAGGTTCTTTCAGATCCTAAGAGACTTGCAAAAGCGTTTTCAAGACACACCTACGGTATGCTTGCGTGGGTAGATTTATTTGGAGACAAGCTAAAGACTATTAAGGAGCTTGATAACAAGTTGGTAGTTACGAAAGTCATTGCTGATAATGCTAAACACGCAAAACTTTTCTCTGATAGAGCTAGGGAATTAGGAGAGGTCCCTGAAACCTATAAGCCGCCTGAGATTGGGCAAAAGATATATGACATTCTTGAGACTTATGACAACACATTTGATGATTTTGCCTATGCATGGGGATCGCTTATACATTTCTCAGCCTTGCTTAGTTTGTATCACAGTGTTGCCGATCCAAAGAGCCAGCAAGTGATTGAGCAGGTACAGGATGATGTAATAGGGCATTTGAACTATCTAGAAGTATATTTTGAAACAAATGCTGATACGCCCGAGAAAAGGGAGCGTACTCAAGAGATAATAAACATAGCGGATGAGATTTATGCAGATAGGGAAGATGAGGAGATTAAATGGTATGCAGCGTAGTCAAATTCCAAGCTTTGAGGAATTGCAATATCCACTTCCAAGGTACAGTTCGAAGAATCTCTATTATACGTTTATTTCATTACTGTTAAGGAATATTGGTACTTTGTCTGAGGGAATCAAGATTGGTTACAGGCACGGGTTTGATTCAGGGAACATTATGAACTACATATATGAAAATAATCCTCAAGGCAGTCTTTATATTGGAGAAGTCATAGACCGTGCATTTCTAAATCAGAAAACGTGTAGAGCATTTAGAGCAATAAAGAAGATTCAAAAGGATTTTATAATAAATTATTTGAAAGAAAGGGAAGGGCTTAAGACTTCTATTGTTGATTT
Source organism: Deltaproteobacteria bacterium (assembly GCA_029262275.1). Lineage (GTDB taxonomy): Bacteria > Desulfobacterota_D > UBA1144 > Nemesobacterales > UBA2774 > CR02bin9. Next base: position 14,944 of record JAJCZS010000004.1, read on the forward strand.
AGCCTCGGGAGAGGCAGACTATATATACGATGTGTTGCAGGAAGAGAGTTTTGAGGTAAGTGTTTTACTAAGGGATATAAATGAGAACACTTTACTTGAAAGCCGCAAAGTTGCTGAGGGGATGGGTTTAACACAGAACATCCGCTATGAAGTAGGGGACGCTCTTGATACAGAGGGTCTAGGTAATATATCGCCTAAGCCAGATCTTGTAATTGAAGTTGGGCTTTATGGGATAATTCACGAAGATCAAAAAATTCAGGATCATCTTAAAGCGGTAAAAGAAATTTTAGATCCAGATGCTCTACTTTTTAATGTTCAAACATACAATGAGCAAATTGAATTAATTGCTCGTGCATTGGTCAATCAAGATGGCGACCCCTGTGTCTGGCATCTTCGCTCAGCAGACCAAGTGGTTGAGTGGGCAGAAGAAGCCGGGTTTAGGGATCCTCAAATTACTATGGACCCTTATGGTATATATGCGGTGGTTATGATGCGGGGTTAACTATTAAAGTATAAGAGTTGTTAATATGGCGAACAATAAACAAAAAAAAGAAAGATTTGTACTAGGATGGGAAGGTGAGGAGAAGGCGTTAGCTTTCTTGGACAACGTTTTGTCTGATAGGATAAAATCTGTCATAGAAAGCCCACATGGTATGTGGAACTATATGACTTACCGGGACTCAATAAAGATTCTTGGTCTTGATGCAGCAGAAATTTATCAGAACGGCAGAGTTGATCTGGATTCTACAAAATGGGCTGACTTTGGCTGGATGACTTGCTATGCAGGTCCACCACAGAGCGCTGTGGCTGCTATGATTGAGCATACTACCAACGCTAATATTAACCCCTATTCCCCCGATTTGATTAATCCCCTAAGAGATGCCTGCGCACTAAAATTTGGTAGGGAACGAAGTAAAGATTTTGAAGTGATAGGCGTTGAAGGCAGTCAGGCTGGTATCTCTTATACTCTTCAGACTGTAATAAATCCTGGAGATGAGGTAATAATTACTGATCCCGGTTACTTTCATTTTGAATCCTCAATCCTTATGTCGGGTGGAGTACCTGTTCGAATTCCACTTGGCCCTGAAAACGGTTTTCGTATGAGTCCTGATGATGTGGGCGCATTTATAACACCCAAGACCAAGGTGATAATTGTTTGCGATCCGCTCAATCCGTATGGAACGATACAGACCAAAGAAGAGCTTATAGAAATAATAGAGATAGCAAGAAGCCATGACATTATAGTGATTAATGATATTACTCATGATACACAGCGAATCGATCCCGACTCTCAGCATTACTGTATGTCTTCTCTATTTAGGGATACTAATGTAGATAATGTGATATCAACCTTCAGTGTATCCCATGGATACGGCATGGCAGGGGTGAGGATTGGGTTTCTTGGGGGCCATACTGAAATCATCAGAGCATGTCTAATTACAAAGACTTCTCTTACAAGACTCAACACTAATCTTGTTGCACAGTACGGAGCATTGGCCGCGCTCAACGACAAAGATTATGTTAAGGAATCTGAGGCTCTAATAAGAAAGAACTATGGCCTAATCAAGAATATTATAGACAAAACACAAGGTGTAACAATTCCGGTTGAGCCTAAATACGGCTTCTCTATGATAATGGATGTCTCAGGCACAGGGGTTAGCGCTCAAGAGCTTACAGTAGCTCTTTTTAAGCACAATATAGCGGTATATCCTGGCGATGGGCTAGGTAATATTGGAGCAACAACAAACATACGACTCAATATATCAAGACCGGACATGTGGGCATTTGAACATTTTGAGGCATGCTTACCCCTTGCTATATCAGAGGCACGTAGTGGAATTTATAGAGACAGTATTATTAAGTTCTTCGAAAGTAGAAACACTGAGCGCGCGCAGTCTATTGTAAAAGAGATAAAGAAAAGCTGATGAATAAACCTACAGATTTAATAGGACTTATTGGAAATACTCCACTTGTTAAGCTCAACAACTTGTCGGGGGAGACCAGCTGTAATATATATGCAAAACTAGAGTTCTATAATCCCGGCGGAAGCGTAAAGGATAGGGTTGCAAAATATATTGTAGAAGATGCTGAAGAGAAGGGATTGCTAAAACCCGGAGATACAATAGTTGAGGCCACTTCAGGAAATATGGGAGTTGCCTTTGCTCTCTTAAGCGCAGTAAAGAAATACAAATGCATCTTTACACTCCCTGAGTCAATAACAAAGGAAAAAATTCAGGCTCTAAAGCTCTACGGTGCCCAAGTTGTACTCACGCCTAAAGGACTTCCGCCTAGTGATGAAAGGAGTTGCTACAAAGTGGCTCACAAGATCGCAAGTGAAAAAGAGGCGTTTTATGTAAACCAGTACTTCAATGAACTTAACCCCGAGGCCCATTATCATTCAACAGGTCCTGAAGTATGGAAAGATACGGATGGTAAAATTGACACCTTCATTTGCGGAATAGGCACAGGCGGAACCATAACAGGTGTAGGTAGGTACTTAAAAGAAAAGAACAAGGATATAAATATTATAGGTGTTGAACCGGTCGGATCTGTATTTAAATCTTACCTTGAGACTGGGAGCCTAACTGAAGCATCAGAATTTGATATAGAGGGGATTGGGAAGAACTTTATACCGGGGGTCTTAAATTTTGATTTTATAGATGAAGTAATACAGGTTAAGGAAGATGAGGCATCAAAAATGGTGGATATCCTAATTAGATGTGAAGGAATACTAGCCGGCGGATCAAGTGGTGCTGCTGTGTCGGCAGCTATCAAATATGCGTCATCATTGAAGAATAGTGAAAGTATTGTTGTAATGCTTCCAGATACAGGGCTTAAATACCTGTCCAAATTTCCAGTATAATCATTATAAGATGATCAACATTAGTGAAACAGAAGTCCATAAGTTATCAGAGAAATACGGCTCTCCGTTATTTTTTGTCTCAGCTGATAAGGTTAGGGAGAATCTAAAAGCTTTTGAATCCTCCTTTTGTGATAAATATCCAAAAATTACAGTTGCTTATTCATATAAAGTTAACTTTTTACCTGAAGTGCTAAAAACTATACATAATCAAGGTGCATGGGCTGAGGTAGCGTCAGGATTTGAATTCGAGATTGCCAAGAGAGTAGGTCTTCCTGGAGAAGCAATAATTTTTAACGGTCCTTTTAAGACCAAAGAAGAACTCAAAAAAGCAATAAAGGAACGAGCACTTATCAATGTAGATCATTTTGATGAAATTACACAGCTAGAAGAAATAGCCAAAGAGTCTGGAAAAACAATTGATATTGGAATCAGACTTAATATGGAAGTCGGCATTGATCAGCTACCTGACCGCTTTGGTTTTAATCTTGAATCAGGTGAGGCACTCCAGGTTGTAACTAGATGTTTAGAGAAAGGACTTCTTAACATTATAGGTATTCATGTCCATCTAACAAGCTATATTGTAGAGAAAGAGAGCGAGGATAACATTCCCGCAAAAGGAATTAAGCTTATTTGGCCTAAAGACCACAAAGCATATAGGAAAGCCTCTGAAAAAATTGTTCAATTTGCAAACGAAATAAGAGAAGAGTATGGAATTAATATTAAATATCTAGATATGGGTGGGGGCTTCCCAACTGTTGAGGGAATATCTCCTTATGTTGATGCGATTGTAGAGCCAATTCTGGAAGGATCTAAACATGGTGAGCTGCCAACGTTAATATTAGAGCCTGGCAGAGCCGTAGTAAGTGATGCAGCTGACTTGATCACTACAATCGTTGCTAAGAAAGAACTTCCTGGTGGGCAAAGGGCAATAGTTGTTGACGCTGGAGTTAATATTCTTCCCACTTCATTCTGGAAATTTCAGGAAGTTCAGTGTTTTAATACTTCTGATACCAAATTAGAAGAAACAATAATCTACGGACCACTATGTCTTCAGACTGACATCATAGCAAAAACTAAGCTTCCAGAATTAAAGACAGGGGACAGACTATTAGTAAAAGATGTTGGGGCTTATAATATTCCCCAGTCGAGCACTTTCATCTATTCTCAACCAGCAGTACTCCTTTTAGATGGCCAGGATGCAGTGTTAATTAAGAAGCGAGAAGAGGTAGATGACATATTCTAGGTTGTACGAGTTCTATTTTTTCAAAAGAAATTGAACGTGCTAGAGTTTAAGTGCATCAACTATATTAAGCCAAAATTCCTAACACATAATCTCTTAGTGCATATTTTCATCAAAAGAACTTTAGTTTAGATAGATTGCCAAAGTGTACTTCTAGTCTGAATCTGATGCCTACATTTGTATCCCAATTCTGTTTTTCTTTCCAAAAGATGCTGGGTGCGATTTCTCCGAAAAGCCATCTCCAGCGAATATTTTGCCTAAATCTAAATCTAACACGGGTCTCTTTAAAAAAATCATCTATTCTTGTCTCGCCTAGTGTCCTCCATTGTAGAACAATTCCAGTTCTCTCAGCTAATTTATGGAATAGTTGAAAATTCTGCTCTATGAAATAACCCTTCTTACGCTGAAACCAATTGCCGAACGATGAAGATCTGAAGAAAGTTCGATCTTTGAAAATTACACGCTCAACATCAAACCGAGTCTTATTGGTAAATTGTCTGTCAGTAAACCATCTAAAATTATCTGTTAATCTAACCCCCCATTTGCCGTATGTTCTATATATCCTTGCTCTTAGGCCTCCGAACCATGCTACTCCAGAAGATCTTATTCTTATCCCTGTATCAGCACCCAGACTCTGCCACGGGGAATTAAAAAGGAAATATCTAAAAAACAATGTTCCGTTCTCATCATTATCTCGAATGTCAGATTCTAGCTCATCATCATCACCTTCATCACCATTAAAGAATAAGCGTAGTCTGTTCTTTGTGTTAGGGATACGAATGTTGGCCCTTATATTAGGTATGAAGTCAAACCCCTGGTTCTGTTCTATATCAAAGTCAAATCTTACCCAAACCCTCGATCTATTTGCCTCCTCAATGGATCTCTCGTCTCCCCAGAAATTGTCTAGCTGATTTGTAGCTCTAAGTACGGATTCTGAAAAGAATCTATGGGTACGACTTATTGTCCCATTATCTTCTTCAGGTAAGGCAGATTCTTGAGTGTCGTTTTCGGTATCATCAACATCTTCAACATCGTTATCTGGATTGCCTTCTTCAACTATTTCCTCATCTGTTTTTTTGTCTAAATCATTTATTTGCTTTGGCTCTGTCGTTTGGGCGTATAACTGCCCTGTATAGAGCAATAGGGAGAGTAGAATAATTATTGTAGATAGATAAATGTTGTTAGTTCTCAATAATTTATGCAAGACCATATAGGACTCCACCAATATGTCAGCATTGTACTATATTAGGATATAATTGTTAATACTTAGAAGAAATCATATGGAATAGAGATTGGAGGTATATACTAAGCGGCCAAACTTCCAATCTAACTTTTTTTATTAACGTTTCGTAAATCTCATTAAAAGATCTAATATACTTTTATATGTTGTTAATTCCGAAATATGTGTTATATTCTTCATCAGAGTTTGCAGTAGTTCATGTATCACCTAAGATAACCATCTGTTAAGATAACATTCTGAAGTCATTCCGGACCACTAGCACAACCTAATATATATAAGGAGGTTAATCGAACATGGCAGAACGTGAGATTGGCACTGTAAAGTGGTTCAATTCTACAAAAGGCTTTGGTTTCATAGAACGTGAAAATGAAAAAGATGTATTTGTTCACTATAGTGAAATTGATGATACGGGCTATCGTTCCCTAGATGAGGGACAGCGCGTGGAGTTTACCGTTGTTGACGGCGATAAAGGTCCACAAGCTCAACAAGTAGTTATAGTTTAAAGTAGAAAACCAAAAGTGCGCTGTAATCATTACAGCGCACTTCCTTTTTTTTAACTTTTCTAGATTGTCTTCCCTCTTAATAAGCTTCATTAATTCAAACTTAATATAAAGTTTTATGCTGACTTAGCAGTTAAATAAATATTGACACTGACTACGGCATATGCTATCTTCAATCAGAGTTTGCAGTAGTTCTGGTCCGATACAAGATTATATCTGAAAGAGATTTTGAACCACTAGCACAACCCAATATATTCAAGGAGGTTAATCGAACATGGCAGAACGTGAGATTGGCACTGTAAAGTGGTTCAATTCTACAAAAGGCTTTGGTTTCATAGAACGTGAGAATGAAAAAGATGTATTTGTTCACTATAGTGAAATTGAAGCTACGGGCTATCGTACTCTCGAAGAGGGACAGCGCGTAGAGTTCACAGTAGTAGACGGCGATAAGGGCCCACAAGCTCAGAACGTTGTTTTAGCTTAACGTAGAAAATAAAAAAGTGCGCTGTAGTTACTACGGCGCACTTCCTTCTTATACAAATCCTATTACTTTTTTTTCTGAAACTAAGAACTTAAAGAAGCCCAATAATCATCGTATTTCTGAATTATTAGAAGTTTCTACTTGTAGACCTTACACTACCCATATTGATTCTGGGTTTGCTAAGGATCTCAGTTATATCAGTTCTTTGGTTTATGTCAGGTACATCGGGCTTAAATGCAAAGTTTGTGATTGGTCTATCCAGCACCCAGTCTCTAAGAATTGCAATAAACTGAGGTTGTCCTGGTAAATTTTTATAAGTAATAACTAGCTTTCTTGGAATCTGACGTTTGCCGCTTTCTACCCATATCTGCCAATCTATATCATCTTGAGTAAAAGCTAGATGGTCACATCTTACTCCAAGTACTTTGCTCGTACCAAAATAGCTTCCAGAGGTTACCCTGCGGGTCAGCTCTCGAAAAGTGTTGATAAAGAGAAAATCACTAAGTGCTGGAGTGAAGTTGTATTCAGTTTTTAGTTTGTTCAAAGCCTGATCCACTGTAGCAGGGACTGTTGCGATTGCAAATTGATTTGTTGGTAACTCCACCATGGTTATCTTGCCTTCTTCAAACCACAGTTTGTAGCCACCTAGGTCACTCACAAATTCAATCGTCATATGGCCTTTCTTCTTTAGGAAAACCTTTTCTTCAGCAGAGTATTGTATTTTTCGGTTTGAGTTTATAAGTTGATCAAACATGATTTCTGCTTTAAAAGTATATTCATCTTTACTTCCGAGAAAGTAACTCATGTTTTGAAGAATTTCAGCCGTTTGGGGGTCTATATTTGCATTTGCATTCTGGGCATATGCCGAGTTTGTTATATTTGAATTTCCTATAAGGATATTTACCATAAAGATGGCAAATAACATTAAAGCTACTCTTGATACATTTACGTTTATTCCTTTAACCATATCCATATCTCCTTTGTTCTCAATTGTACTATCTCAATAGCTAGGAACCCATAAGTTCCTCTCCGCCTTGTGGTGTAACTTATAATACTTTATTCATAAATTTTAGACAAGAGCTATACTAATCGAGTAGGTATACTACCAGCATTGACTTATATGTCATTGAATGAAATAATCAAAATTAGTTTTGCTAATAATAGTCGAGGAGCTTTATATGAGAAAACTGCTGGTTGTTTTTGGCTCAATTTTACTCTCTGTAATTTGTTTTACTTCGACAGTTCGTGCACAGACTTTCAATTTTCCTTTTAATGATACTATGACAACCCCATTTGGCCCTGCGTTTGCTGATATCATTTTAGAGCCGAGCAATTTTCTTCCATGCGAGGGCGGACCCATTGCTCTTTGTTATTATTCGGGACCTGAACCTGAGACTTGTGTGCTTACACTGGATGGTACAGCTGCTAACTGTGAGTGTTTTGAAATACCATACGGCAAATATTTTGTTGATATAAATGCCATATTAAATTTGGATATTTATAATTTGACGATTGCAGAGTGCAAAACTGATGGAAGCGATTGCCAGGCTACAAATTCAGCCCCAGTTTGTAAGGCTATAAACAACGGCACGTTTATTCCAGGCACTGATATGATTTCCACGTTTAGTTTTGAATGTGTGCCGGAAGAGGGGATAGGCAGTACAAATTGTGAGAAAACGCTATATGCAGGTTGTATGACAGCGCCATGCACTAGAACTTCTGTAGATGGTATCGTTAATTGTCTCTGTCCGACATTTGATGGGCCTTTTCAAGTAGGGCTCAATGACCAGAGCTGTAATCTGGGTAACGACATGGTCTGGTCTGCTGCATACAATCCTAATGTTACAGGAACCACACCAACACCCCCAACAGGCGGATGTATTCCCGATGCCCCAGAGTCATTGGGCGGGTGCCCACTATTAGTCGAAAATGATATCCCCAATCCACCCCCTAACATTGATTGTGACCAGGTATGCCAGGAATATGAAGATTGTGAGGATGCAAGTGGTATTGGAATAGGCTTCACATGCGATGCTACGCTCTGTACATCTCAATGTAATGATAGAGATCTTGTTGAGCTTGCTTGTGCGGGGCTTCAAGCCTGTGAGGTAACAGAAATCATTAAACTTGAAGAAGAAGTGGGTTGTAGCTGTTGTGCAAGCCAGATATGTGATTGTGATGCTAATTCCAAAACAGAGCAAGCAGTTTTTGACACTAACGAAAGACAGCGCAACAGAGGGATTACACCACAGTGTGATATTAATGATACACTCTGCGGTGTGAACACTAACAACAATAGCAGTAGCTCAACATGTGCTTTGGCTCCTGCAGGGGCTCCTACGTCTTTTCCTTTATATCTCCTTGTATTTGGATTCATAGTGCTTAGAAGGTTAAAAAGAAAATAGCTAAAACTTTTTTAAACGGAGGTTTCTATAATATGAAGAAATTATTGTTTGGATTTATCATTAGCTTATTTATAGTTGGGGCGGCAATTTATATTTCACCAAGTACCGCTGATTGCGAGGACTGCAAGCAGGGGAAATCTTGCAGCACATCTTATGACTGCGGTGAAATAGGAGTTTGCTATTGCCAGTATTCCTATGAAACAGAGCAGGATACAGGCGGTGGAATTCCAGAGTCCGGCACATGCTATTTTGAATAGTTTCAGCTAACCAATACTTATTAAAACCCTGTTTCTCCACCCGGGCAGAATATTACTTCATAGTTTGTTGTATTTACCGCAGGAGAACTTGGGTTGGTTCCTGGACAGGAGAAACTGCTTGAAGCATCATCGTCTGGAAAAGAATATGCTGTTGAGCAGGCATCCTTCATAAATTGAGCCCATGGTTGAGCTTTATCTAACCAAGTAGTGTTCATCCTATTGTAACAGCAGCTTGTTGTGCCAGTTGCACATGTTGGAAGAGGTACATCTGCCCATATTGGACATCCGCAGCAGTTATCATCTGAGCTTGAGTTTGGATTGTAGCAATCTGACCCAAATGCACCAGCACAGCCATAAAGATTTGCTAATGTATCCGCTCCAGCCGATTCCTGACAGTTGAATGGTCCTCCAACAAAATTAGTGACGGTTGAACATATTGCATCAGCGTTCCACCAACCTATTTGTGTGCCACAGGTAGTAGCTAGAGTTGTAAGATCGTCACTCAAGGAAAGGCCACATACCTCATCACTCATGCTGCAAGTAGGGTCGGGATCACTCGTCGATGGACTACAGGTATCTCCACCATTTGTAACATAGCGCAAGTACGGTGCATAGTCTGTAGACATGCCATTTATCATAATGCTTGTATTAAAATTATAAGTGCAGTCAAGCAAATTTGAGCTTGCTGTTGTAGCTCCTGGGTTTCCGCAGACATAAGGATTATCGCTGTCTAGAGTTCCATTTGTGGGATTAATTTCCATTGGGAGATTTAACCCGTTTATATATGAGACATCATAGCTATCGACTATTGTATTAAAAATGTTTAATTCTGCTTGAGTGTGGGCGCCTTCGGGGCCGGCTCCTGGGTCGCACGGCATATCTCTTGAAGGAGCGTTGCACGGTGCAGAAGCACAGCTTTCCCCACATGGGCCAGTTGAACAGTCACTTGTAGTCATAGTACTGCACCCGGTCTGTCCATAGAAGTTTGCATTTAACATCTGTCCACCCGAACCGACGGCTTGGGATGCAGGAATAGTGAAGACTGCCTGGTCGCCCATTTGCCCTGACGCTGCTAGTTGAAAACTTCCGGAGTCAGGGGCAGGTAAAGCCCATTCACATTGAGAGGGGGAAGAACGAGTATTACATGCCTGACCAGCAGGACATGGATTCGTGGGACAGTTGGTAACCTGATTTTCTGGGTTTGCTCCAACTACTCCAATCCAGATCGTCTGACCGCATTTGTTTATAAAGGTAACGGTTCGGTCTCCTGAGGAACCTCCAGGACCTGGGGCACCTTCACCATCATCATTGCTATTGCCATTGTTATTATTGCAACCGCCAATTGTTACAAAGGATATTAATAAAAGAATCAGAATTGGGAAAATTGCGTTGAATTGGATATTTTTAGTCATCTCCACCCTCTCTAAATTTAATTATTAATATTATAACCGTGAATTATTTAGGGTGAAGTCTGAAAGAAAGGATTATTTGCAGCTCTTAGTCCACTCTTTGAGTGATGAGCCAAAGTCTCTTAACATAGGGGGGACATCCTGGGGAGATATGAAAATTTCAATTGGAACTACTGTGCCTTGATATGCATCAAAGGTGTCTTTGCTTGAATAGTTAACAAGGGCTCCGGACAAGTCGTATCCAACCAAAGCTTCATTTTTAGGCTTTGCATAACCTACAAAGGGTTTACTCTCTCCTTCAGAGGTTTTTCCTACTATGCCAGTACCTGAAATTTCAGAAGTTAGATGGACATTATCGCCAAGTAAAGTATTCATTGCATCAGTGCTAGTAGCCAGTATTACTATTCCGC
>JAJCZS010000005.1 GCA_029262275.1 Deltaproteobacteria bacterium
TGAACCTAGAAACGTCCCGACCCTTTCAGAATGGGGTCTAATGGCTATGGCGGGTGTTTTGGCATTAGCTGGGCTTATAGTCATGAGAAGAAGAAAAGTAAATGCTTAAAAACCTAAAATCATATTAGATTAAAATCAAAGGGAGCTTCGGCTCCCTTTTTTGTTCATCAAGATTCTTCTCCTCAAAAATTGTACTTATATAGTGAAGTGATATACTCTTTTAAGCTTTAAAATACAACAAGGGACAATATATTAAGCACAGCAAGTTTTTCCTGGACGCAATATATAAAAATTGAGAGAGAATATTTCCAGCCTTAATCAAACTACATTATATCAATTTAATATAAAATAATCAGGCCATCCAAGAAAACCTTCCATTATTTCAAGCTTCGTGCTTTATGTAATTTAAACAGAAAAAACCATGTCAAATACAACTGCTATATCCACGGATTCTATTGCCGAGCCAAAAAAAATACGTTTTGCTCCAAACAGTGAGTTTGAAAGAGAACTTAATAATAGGGTAAACGCTTACTTTAAGAATACATCTAAGAACAAGAAGGATTGTTTCAGTATGTACCTAAAGTCTTTTTTATCTGTATCCTGGGTTATCGCTTCCTATTGCCTTATAGTTTTTGCAGGTCTTCCCTGGTGGGGCATTGTTCTAGCTTCGATTTCGCTCAGCTTTGCTCTTAACGCGCAGGCCTTCAATGTAATGCACGATGCGATTCACGGCGCTTATTCGAAGCATAAAATTATTAATAAGCTAATGGGTCACTGGCTTGATTTGATCGGCGGAAGCTCATACTTATGGAACAGTAAGCATAACTATTATCACCATTCCTACCCGAACATTGCAGGGCATGATAGTGATGTTGAGGTTGGCATATTTGCTCGCTTCACCCCGCATCACAAAAAATATTTTTTCCATCGATTCCAACACATCTACATTTGGCTTCTCTATGGGTTTCTTGCTATTAAATGGCACTTATTAGATGATTTTCAGGTGTATTTCACAGGTGAAGAAAATGGTCACAAGGTAGAACGTCCCAAAGGACTGGACGCTGTAATATTCTTTGCCGGAAAGATTTTCTTTTTCACCATGGCTTTTGTTATTCCATCTTTCTATTACCCCGTTTTATACGTTATCGGATTATATATATTCATAGCTATGATACAGGGTGTGATAATGTCCGTTGTTTTCCAGCTTGCACACTGTGTTGAAGAGGCGGAGTTTCCTATGCAAGATGAGGAGGCTGGGATCATGGACAGGAGCTTCATTGTGCATCAGATATACACAACAGTGAACTTCGCCAGAGGCAACAGGTTACTCACATGGTATCTAGGCGGGCTTAACTATCAGGTAGAGCATCACCTGTTCCCTAGGATTTGCCATATAAACTATCCAGCAATGTCAGTAATAGTTGAGGAAACATGTAGTGAGTATGGAATTCCTTATTCTACACACGGCGGCTTTCTAGACGGTGTGAAGTCTCACTATAACTGGCTACGCGAACTAGCCCACTCACCTTAGAGATTGGTTTGATTTTTCCCTTTCTCACAACCCCATATACTCAGGCTATAATATTTATATATAACTATGTCCATTTTCCCGATAATGATTGATTTACATTTTCGCATATGATATAAAATTCAGGACAGGGTTATAGCGGATACTTGGTTATCTAAACAAAACAAATTTAAAGAGGGTGCACGGATGAGAGATGGTTCTATTAGCAAGCTAATACTTTGTAATCTAGTTTTGCTGGTTGTAATTAGTTTTTTTAGTATATCAGGCTGTAATAATGGCTCTAATACAGTTAATACTGTAACTAGAACTCCTACTTTAATAATGGCCCCTAATGCGCACACTCCTCTTGTTGGGCTAGTTGAATTAGCAACCTCGGATCTCTCAAGAGTGTCAGTAACACTTAGTAGTAACAGTGAGCTGCAGACTATCAATTTCGAGGACTTAAATACTGAGCATTCTCTACAGGTTTTAGGTTTTAAACCAGACACAGCCTATGCAGTCACAGTAATAGTATTGGACATAGATGGGCAAGTTATAGATGATCCTGTAGTTTTTCAAATTGTCACAGCCCCTCTTCCTGAGGGATTTCCTGAAATCAATGTAACCAGCACTCCTGGGTTAATGGAGCCAGGGGTAACTTTATTTGAGGCATCAAGTTATTTAATAGCTGTAGATGAAGAGGGTGAGGTTTGCTGGTATCACCGAATACAGTTTTCATCAGGGTCTTTAGACCGCGATGTTAGGCGCATGAAAAATGGAAATTTCCTTTTGTTGCTTCCCAGATTCAAAATGGTTGAGGTAGATATGTTGGGCAATACAGTCAATATGTGGCATCCCTCGGGCTCTACTGATGGGGACCCAGGCAGTATCCCTGTTGATACGCTTGCATTTCATCATGAAGTCTTTGAAATGGAATCAGGAAATTTTTTAATGTTAAGTGTTGAATTCGAGACTTTCTTTGACTATCCCACAAGTGTTTTTAATCCTTCTGCACCGCTAGATGAGGCAATTGTAGTGGGTGATATTGTTGTAGAATTTTCCCCTGATGGAACTGTGGTAAATGAGTGGTCTATGCTTGATTTGCTTGACCCGTACCGTATTAATTATAGCTCCTTGCTAGGTCTATACAACAACCTCTATGAGACAGTTTTTGGAGTAGCAGAAGAAACAGTAGACTGGTCCCATGGGAACGCAGTAATTCACGACCCAAGTGATGATTCCATTATAGTCTCATTCCGCCACCAGGACGCCGTTGTTAAATTCAGCAGACAAACCGGGGAGTTGATTTGGATCCTAGGTCCTCATGAAAACTGGGACCCTGAGGTGTTCGGTCAGTATTTGCTCGCTCCACAATCTGATGAGGAATTTTTCTTCCAGTATCATCAGCATGCTCCAGATATTACAGATGAAGGTACATTCATTATATTTGATAATGGAAATAATAGAGCTAGCCCGTTTGATACAATCCTTCCAGATGCTGACAACTTCAGTCGCGCTGTAGAATATAGTATTAACGCTGATACAAAAGAGGTTGAACTAGTTTGGGAGTATGGCCAATTTGAGGAAGAAACCCTATATACCTTCTTTATTGGTGATGCGGATTATATGCCACTTACTGGAAATGCATTAATCACATTTGGAGGTATGCAACCGGCACGCCTTATTGAAGTTACACGTACAACCCCTGCTATAAAGGTTTTTGATCTTTCCTTGCCTGGTAACTTCTCATATAGAAGTGAGAGGCTCCCTAGTCTTTATCCTTAATTCCTATATTTCTACTCTAAATTGGACAAATAAAAAAGGGTCACCGATGATAGTATGGTGACCCTTTGATTTATATGCTCTAGTTGTTTATAGGTTGTGTATTAATTTACAACCTGATACTGAGGATAAACAAAGCTTCCCTTCATCCATACTGCCCACGTGGGATCAGCAATCGGTTTAACTTTATTTAAAGTATTATCTTTTGGGGCCTTGAACATGATTTTAGCATTCTGAGTATCAACTATGCCACCGACAAATGGTATTGGGTATTTAACTACTTGATTCACAGTTTTCCCATCCATTTCTTTAGACATAAGTCCAAAATAGTTAAGGTGTCCACCACCGAAGTTTCCAAGCTCGCTGCCTACATCAGCAGTTGAAACTATAAATGGTTTCCCATCCACTGTTAAAGTAGCTGTAAGTTTGCCATCTTTAACCTCAGTCGTTGTAAGAACATTAGTATTTTCATTCACTGGGATACCAACTTTCTCTGTGAATGCTCTCATCACAGGTGAGCTGTTGAAATAGTAGATGAAATATCTGCCTGGATATTTGATATCAGAGTTCATTACATATGAATCCTGACCGGCAAGCTCAATTGTAAGATAGGTTAGTGTATAAGGTCCAAAACCTGATGTTTCGTTTCCATTAGGCACTGTGTACATATTTATAACAACCTGTCCTTCAGGATTTGGCTCAAGCCCTTCTGGTAGCATTGCTTTTAGAACCTCCGGATCAGCTTTATATGCCGCAATAAACATCCAAGCGTTTGTTACAAGCTGAGGTCCTGGAAGGGTTGCCCCGTCCATCTCTGCATATGCAGTTTCACTATTTCCAGATATGGAAAGTGTTAGAGAGAGTAAAAATAAAACAGTAAGCATCTTTTTTGAAAAGTCCTTCATTGTTTAATACCTCCTTTGTTTCTTTAGTTTAATTTAATAACACATCTTCATTATTCTAATACCAATATGTTGATTGTTTGAGTAATGTCAATACTTTTTGAGAGCGAAGTATTCGAAAGGGTTGGCATAAAAAGGGACAAACTCCTCCCTTTATATAAAAGTGTGTAGGCGATTAAGTTTCATCCTCCATCTCTCCAAGTAACTTGAAGAAAGGTCAATAGCCTACAAATCTATTGTGGAATAAAATTGATTCTATGTCAAGATGTTTTGTTTTGGAGATTTTAACGGTATGTAATTATTAGGTTTTTTCAGCGTAATAAATAAATGCAGGAGGGAAGTTGGTCCAGACAATTTTGCTTCTGTTCACTTTATCAAACTTTTCATTGAGCTTTTTCTTAAACCTTATGGCAGATGGGAAAACTAATCCCGGGACATATGCATAGGTTAAAAATTTTCCGCCTGGTTTAAGCACATCCATAACGGTTTCCATTAAGTCATCTTGTAAATCATCACTAAATGTAGACCAAGGCAGACTGCTTATTATGCAGTCGCATCCCTGCTCACCATGGATTTCAAGATATTTTTTAGCACTAGTTGCAGATGCAAGATATACAGTAGCATCTGGGCACCTTTGTTTAGTAGCTTCAACCAATGTCTCATTGATCTCCATTGCAAAAAAAGTTGTCTCTTTAGATATTTTCTTCAAAATCTTTTCTGTAATTACACCAGTTCCGGGGCCAAACTCGATAACGCTTGATATTTCTGACAACTCAGCCAACTCAGTCATCATATCACAGAGCTTGTCATTAGATGGAGCAATAGCTCCTATTTTTGTTGGATGGATTAAAAATTGAGTTAGAAACTTTAAGTTAACCTCTAGCTCATTCTCAGCGCGGACATTCTCTCTTCTCATAAAACTTCGACCTACTTTCTATAAACAACTTTTTAATTGCAGACTCAACATTCATAGGAGACTCAATAATCGGAGACTCAATTCAACCCACTTTGTTGTTTTAGATTAACATTTTTATACATCTATCTACTATAAAAGTCAATCATTTTAAATATTTCGTTTGATTCTAGAGACTAGTAAAACTGCTTTTTTGACAAATCGACTCACTCTAATTAGAATCGATAGGAATCTAATACATGGTTAGAACTTTTAAAGGATCTATTCTTAAATGGCTGAAGAAATAATAGGAATCAAGAACGTCTATAAAGCCTTCGATACAAAAGAAGTGCATAATGGGGTTAATCTATCCATTAAACGCGGTGAAAACATTACTGTGCTTGGGGGAAGTGGATCTGGGAAAAGTGTTTTGCTTAAGGAAATCACTGGTCTTCTAAAACCCGACAGCGGAGATGTAATTGTGGAAGGGGAGAACATTGTACATCTGGATGAAAGGGATATGGTAAGTGTGAGGAAGAAGATGGGAATGCTTTTCCAAGGTGCAGCTCTTTTTGATTCCCTTACCGTTGAAGAAAATATAGCTTATCCACTTAGAGAGAATGCTAATTTCCCTGAAAATGAGATTAAGGAGATTGTTGCAAGGAATCTTGAGCTCGTGGGCCTTCCTGATATTGAAGATAAGATGCCTTCTGATCTAAGTGGTGGTATGAAAAAGCGTGTTGGTCTTGCAAGAGCCATGGCCATGAATCCAAAGATTCTTCTATATGATGAACCAACCACTGGGCTTGATCCCCCCAACATTACAAGAATTAACCATTTGATAAGAAACATGCAGAAACAGTTCGGTATCACAGGGGTTATCATCACTCATGACGTGCAAAGTGCGTTTGAAATTTCTGACAGGATAGCATTTCTCTATCACGGAAAAATTGTTTTTACAGGCACTGTTGAGGAAGCTAAGAGTACTGATGTCGAAATCCTGAGAAATTTTATTAATGCTAAGATGGAAGGCGGAGATGAGTAGTCTATAGGTCTTAGTAAAGGGGGCTATATCAATTTTCTTTGACCCTTATAATTTTCCATCCCCCAAACATTACACTCTCAAAGCCTATCTCTATATTTTGTGGTTTATCCTGAGAACCTATTAGCTTATAAGCACTTCCAGACCGTATCCCCTTTATCCATATATCAAGGTTGGCTATAGTTTCAGTGTCTCCATTTTCATTCTCAGTAGTCGAGACTATTAAGTTTGAATAACCTCCTTCTATAACCTCGAATCTCTCAAACGCAGTCTCTACAATGTTTCTAATTACAGGATATGTTCTTCCCTTAGCATCTTCATAATCAGGCGAGAAATATTCCATTACAACATTTATATCCTTTCTTTCCCCTGATTCAACTAAGTTATTTAATAAACGCTCAATTTTGGCTGAGCTGTCATCATCCTTACTTGCAGGGAGAAAGAAATACAATGAAATAACAGCAATAATTATTATAGGGATAATATATTTCATAAGACTCTAAGTTTAATGTAAAATTAGCTCCTTTTCATCAACAAACGATTTAACTTTTAATTTGCCCCCATCACTAGTCACAGTTATAGCTCCGACGTTTTCTGTACTCAGTATCAGGGTTTCTTGATTCAGTCCGGTCGTATTTCGGCTAAGCAGATCAGATTTCACATTCGTTACTACTATCTTGGGCCATACCGACTCAATAAACTCGGGGATAAGGCTCTCAGTATTAATATTGGCCATATAGAGAACTTTGCTTTTAATGTTTCCTTTAGAAGAATCTAGCAGCCCCCTCTGTACTGTAGCTTGGTTTAAAGATTCTCCAAATAGAAAACTTGAGTTTCCATAAGTTAATTTAATTGCTACAGGATAGGGCAGTCTGGTGTCTTCTATTACAAAATCTTTCGGTGGTACTAGTATATTCAGTTTTGCATCACCTAAATATATTGTCTTATCAGCTTTTGATAAACTTACCCATTTGATCTCTTTCTCATTTATATTCTCCCACAGTGCGCCAATTAATTTCTCGCCGTTTGTTAATATTTTAGTTGTATTAAATTTGTCGGTAAGATGAACAGCTCCATTTAAGTGATCCTGATCGATAGAACTCAAAATTAACAGATCAATTTTTCTAATTCCTTTGTTTAATAGATAGTTGCTAACTACAGTTTTATCTATGTATCCGCCTCCATCCGATTTTGAGTAACCTCCATCTATCAAAATGTTTTTATCATCTGGTAGCTCTATTAAGACGACGCTCTTATTTTTTCCAACGTCCATGTAGTTAATCGCAAGCTCTCCATCTATAGATTTTCCCGGCAATGGGTATATCAGAGTTGCAATAAATCCTATAACGATAAAAGGTATGACGTATTTAAATTTTGTGTAAGCCGAATTTGCTATGAGACACAAAATCAGCATAAAAAATAGGACCCAACTAAATGTGTTCATGGGTGGTACAGTAAGTGAGGAATACGGAATTTTAAGAAACATCTCAACTCCAAACACTAGCATTTCAATGAAGAATATATTGAGTGACATTAGTGGCTCCGCTATATGTGGAGAGAATAGAAATCCGATAAATGAAATTAGACTTACTGGAACGATTATAAATTCTACAAGCGGCACAATAATTAGGTTAGCGGGTATTGAAGCCAGGGGTAGTATTCCAAATGAGTTTGCAATTAGTGGGAATGTTATCAGGGTTGCAGCAATAGTTGTTTTTACTAGGCTGTAGAATTTATCTTCAAGGGTTCTGAACTTAAATGGATAAAATTTGTGAGCCAGCAAAATTGCGAAGACTGCTGAGAAAGAGAGCTGAAAGGAGAGTTCAAATAGAGACCAAGGGTGCCAGAGAAGAATTATTAATGCTGCCGCACAAAGGGTATTGAGGCGATATTCTTCCTTGCCTATTACAATTGAGAGCAAGTATAGCGAGATCATAATAAATGCCCTCACAGTGGAAGTGGAGAAGCCTGCAACTGCTGCGTAGAGAAATATGGGCAGTATTGTCATAGCTGAAGCCAGTCTTGGAACCTGATATTTTAGAAGAAC
The DNA here is from genome assembly GCA_029262275.1 of Deltaproteobacteria bacterium. Taxonomy (GTDB): domain Bacteria; phylum Desulfobacterota_D; class UBA1144; order Nemesobacterales; family UBA2774; genus CR02bin9. The sequence goes on from JAJCZS010000005.1 coordinate 8,173, forward strand.
ATATTCAGAGCGTTTTAATAGCCACTTAATTAGAAAAAAGAAAGCTACAGCAACGGCTCCTACGTGAAGACCTGATATAGCTAAAACATGAGCCACACCAGCCTTTGAAAACTCAGTCCTAACTTCCTGCGGTATTCCTCTTTTCTCACCAACGGTGATGGCATTTAATATCTCACTCTGGGGCGATTGAAAATTCTCTCTTGCAAAATTCCCATATTTTATTCTTAAACTGTCTATGTAGTGCAGGATTGGGCTATAGGACTCATCAAGACCAAAAGATATTATTTGCTCATCGCCGTTAACAAATCCTCTGGCATATATACTTTGACGTTCATAGAATCTCTTTAGGTTAAAGCCTCCCGGGTTTTTGAAACTCTCAATCGGTCTAAGTTTGATACCAAGCAGGCGCACCCTGTCCCCATAGGCCAAAGACTTGGTATTATTGTCTGAATATATGATTACTTTGCCAGAGGCAGGCTCTTTGACCCCCTCTAGGGCTACATAGTTTGTATCAAGGTATAGAGTTGACCCCTCTTCTCTACTTTCGGGCGATCTATACAATACTCCTTCTAAATCAATTTTTTTGTTTGTATAGTCTAGAACGTTGTTATCTGAAATTAGTTGTGAATTCGCCGAGAATACCAATCCTAAGGGTATAAACAATAGAAAACTAAAACTTCTAAAAAATATTAATATAACAATTCCTATAAACCCAGTAATAGCTACTAATATCCAGGGATAGTCTAAATACTCATTTAATAGAATCCCTAGTATAAAACTAGCTACTATCAAGACTATCTTGTAATCATTTAGCAGTTGGCTAATTGAGTTTTGGATCAGCTTCATATTGCCATAGTAATATCCGAAGTTTAATCCCTACATTATAGTGGAAAGAATGGATGAAATAAAAGGATCTTTAAAATTAAAAAAGTTTAATTAAAAAGGTAGTGAAGAAAAACTAATCTTTGGTTTTGATAAGTGCAACGGTATGAGCAGCTATGCCCTCGCCTCTGCCTGTAAATCCCATTTGGTCAGTTGTGGTGGCTTTAACTCCAAGCGCTAGGGTTGATATTCCCAGAGTTTTAGCAAGCGTTTCTTTTATTTCTTTGATATGAGGAGCGATTTTGGGTTTCTCGCATACAACTACGCTATCTAAGTTTTCAATCTCAAACCCTTTTTCCCTCATCAGAGCTATGGTTTCTTCTAGAAATACCAGACTAGACATTCCTTTGTACTTTGGATCCGAATCCGGAAAGTGACTACCTATATCACCCTCACCAAGAGCTCCCAGGAGAGCGTCACAGATGGCGTGACTCAATACATCTGCATCAGAGTGCCCAGCAAGACCCAATTCAAAAGGAATCTCAACACCGCCTATTACAAGCTTGCTATCTTTAGAAAATCTGTGAGCGTCAAAACCGTATCCTATTCTGTGCATAGCTATTTATTAAGTATCCCTGATTTTATGATTAATTCTCCCAGTTCTATATCTTCTGGAGTGGTAATTTTTATATTATGTTTGGAGGATTTTACTAGTTTTACGCCTTTTCCGATTCTCTCTACAAGCAGTGATTCATCTGTACCTAAATAACCGTCTTCAGAGGCTTTTTCAAACGCCTGCTCTAAAAGCGCATATTTAAATGCCTGTGGAGTTTGCGCTAACCATATATTCTCTCTAGGCAAAGTGCTTTCAATCAATTGCTCTGTGGTGGATTTTTTTATGGTGTCAGTTGATGGACAGGCGGCAATTGCAGCGCCTGATTCTGCAGCTTCGTTTGCAACTTCTTCAATTAGATCAACTGTTACAAATGGACGCACGCCGTCATGGACAACTACTATTTCAGGCTTGCTTGAGATAGAGAGAAAACCTTTCTCGACAGATTCTTGTCTTTCGTCTCCGCCTGAGATGACTTTGGATACCTTGCTAAGATTGAATTTATCAACTACCTCTTGCTGAGTGTATTCAACCCACCTGTCAGGAACTACAACTATAATTTCCAATATCAATTCAGAGCTCTGAAAACTCTTAATTGAGTGAACAATAATTGGCTTACCAGAGAGGGATATAAATTGCTTTGGTACCCCCTCTGTGCCAAATCTTTTTCCTGCCCCGCCTGCTGTAATTATGGCGGCAGCTTTTATATTAGGCATTAAAATTTGAAGACATACGCTTGTTATCGTCTTTTACTTTTGAAAAGATCATTCTTCCTGTAGGTGTCTGAAGCACGCTAGTTACAGAAACATCTATCTTGTTTCCCAGGTGTCTCTTGGCGTCATCAACTACAACCATGGTTCCGTCCTCAAGATATCCAACACCCTGGTTATTCTCTTTTCCTTCTTTAACCACGTGGATATTCATAGTCTCCCCTGGCAGTACCACAGGTTTTAGTGCATTTGACAGTTGATTCAAATTTAGCACCTTAACATTCTGGAGCCCGGCAACCTTGTTTAAGTTGTAGTCATTTGTAATAATGAGCCCTTTGAGCTTAGCTGCAAGCTCGACAAGTTTTAGATCAGCTTCCTTAACCTCTGGGAAGTCTTGGCTTGTGATTTTAATTGAGACGTTTGGTATATCTTTCTGCATTCTCTTAAGCACATCAAGGCCTCTCCTACCTCTAACGCGCTTTATAGGCTCAGAGGAGTCAGCAATGTGCTGAAGCTCTTTAATAATAAATTTAGGTACTATTAAAGGCCCTGTGACAAATCCTGCCTCAGCCACGTCAGCAATTCTTCCATCGATAATAACACTAGTATCAAGGATTTTAGCTTCAACCCCGCCTTTTGAAGAGTATTTGCGACCACTTTCTTCAGCTTCGCTTCCCTTGTTTACTCCAATTCTTATACCAATATGAAATAGCAGGAAAAAGAATGCTGCTGAAATATAAGGCAATATGTTTTCGGGTATGGAAAGTATCCCAAGTACTTCAGTTAGCGCAAAAAACGATAGAGCCGCTGCTCCCATCCCTATTGCACCACCCAAAATTGCTTTTGGGCTAAATGAGTTCATAATAAATTCTGATCCCCAGACTATACCTACGGTAACAATACCAAATAGGATTCCAACGCCTACGGATATTGGAATTTCATAATTTGGATATGCAATTCCAAAACCTGCTAATACTCCTAAAACAAAAAATAGAATCTTAAGTTTCATTTCTTCCTCACCTCGATCCCTACGATAGCTTGCTTGGATTAAGATAGAACTAAGTCTAAGTAAATAAGTATGGTTAACAAAGTAGTGAAAGTGCCCTTAGGTCAGTAAATATTATGTAATATCAGTGCCATAGCATCTTATCACGGGTTACTTAGCCTATCTGTATCGAATCAGCAAGTGTGGTAGAGAGTATTTTATTATAATAGTGTTTGTTATGACTGCCCACTATTTACTACTTCAACTACGTTGACTATCTCTTCAACCACTCTCGTGTACTTACTTCTTCCGGTACCGGTACCTGTTGCTCTGCCGTCAATACCTACATCAGCCAGAATTTCTCCTGTTGTACCGTCAATAAGCGTAACCCAGACTTGGACAGACATCTTGCCCTTATCCTTTATTCCTCTGAAAATGTACTCGCAATACTTACAGCCCCTAACGTAGCCACTGACAACACCTCTGACGATCAGAACTCTTTGCTGTCCATTAGTCTCATAGGTGGAAGAACGGCTGACAACTTCTGTGTTGTTCTTCGTTCTTAACTCTTCGGCTACCATATCAGCGATTTCAACGCCTGAATCATATGGGACCCATTCTAAATCTGTTTTCCTAAAATCAGGTATTAGAATAACTTCGTAACTCTCATATGTGCTCTCAGGAGCTTTATAAACATTAACATTAGATGGTGAAAAACAACCAGCTAATATGAGGAATGATAGGATTACGCATGTAGATATAAATTTATTTACCACTCCGTCCTCCAATTTATTTAATACTATTATTGTATACAAGTTTGAGATTTGTGAAAGGGGAAGTCTTAATAGTCAAGCTTACTTTAAATAAAAAAGGGAGCCTAGGCTCCCTTTTCTTGTAGTCAATTCCTAGTTTCTTGTTAGCCTTCGTGTTTCTTTATTCTATCCCAGTACCTTCTTGCAAAAATGAATAGAGGAATAAATAGATAAAGAAGATTTGATGTTCCTGTTGAGCCCGCAGCAGCTAGTGAGCAATCACTGCCTCCATCCCTCACAAAAACAAATACAAAATTGCTGAAGTTTTGTCCCAATGTGCGTACGGTCGCTCCTATTGTAAAATCGCCACTTTCATTAGGTGCAATGAAAACTATTGTTACAGTTACAGTCTGACCTTCCATAATATCGCCAAAATCACATTGTATTACAGGGTCAATACCTATGATGCATGAGCCTTGAGTGGTCTCGACAGTGTCTATATTAAATACTCCCGGAAATCCTACATCGAGCATCACATCCAAAGCATCGGCCCTTATCTGGGCATCATCCGAGCTAAGAGAGGCAAGTACTTCCTGGTTATCGGGGTTTACGGTAATATCATAAGCAATTGTAAATCTGTTTCCTTCATTAACTCGCCTGTTTTCGTTACCAGAATCTATTTCAATATCAACCATCGGATTAACGAGAGTTTGAGTTGTAGCTTCTCTCATCACGTTACCCGGCTGTGCTGTCAGTAAAGCTGTGTTTTCTATCATCACAGGGTTTGTATTAAATACGCTAGTGTCAGGAATTACTACTATGGATATTCCAACTTCTTGAGTAGGTGCCATATCTATTATCTCACAACTGGCAGTTTGAGGATCCAGTGGATTTACTACATCAAACTGGCAATTGACCCCTGGTATGTTAGAGCTAATATCAACTGGTATTAAACCATCTGGCAGAGTGTCTACAAACATCACGTTTGTTGCTACGAAATTAGAATTATTCACGATGTCTATATCATAGGTAAGTTCCGTACCTGCAGCTACAGGATCTGGGAAATCGGTTTTTGTCATAATTAACCCTTCTAACTGGGCTGTGTTAGTGAACGTACATGTAATGACTTCTTCTGAATCCAAATCTATTGTTGCAGTTCTTGTTCCTACGTTAGTTGATGATCCCATATCATCACAAACTAAGTCTGAGAGGAAAAACCCCCCAGGGTTAACTGTTGGATCATCTTCCGTTACTTCATATTCTCCAGGAGATACATCAAGGAAGGTTATATTTCCTCCACCATCTAGCATAAAGTCCCCGTTTGGCTCGGTTATGTTCTCTGAGAAGTTAAAGCCAAGGCCCCCTGCTGGTACGGTGTTCTTCTGGATAATAATCTCACCATTTGCTACGTTGATAAAGGTACAAACTATATCCTCATTCATAAGATCAATTATGACAGTTCTGTTATCAACGTTGGTGGTAACATTTTCGCTATTACAATTGATACCTGTTAATGTGTAGCCAGTTATTATAGATTCAGTAACTGTATAGATGCCATCTGCTAAGCCATCTTCCAGAAACCCATCATTACTAGTTATGCTGAAGACCTCAAATCCAGGTATGTCTGATGTGAAATTAAAATTTTGACTGTTATCGACTGGTATCGTCTGTTTCAGTATCTCAATACTTCCCTGGGCATAAGAAAACGCTGGAAATACTAAAACAGCAACTAGTGATACAATAAAGAAACTGAGCAAACTTGTTTTTAAGTTCTTCATCCTATTGCCTCCTCTATATGTTATAGACTATATAAATCGGATTATAGCAGAATCTAGATGTTTATGTAAGTGTTGAATAATTAAATAAACGCAATCTTTATCAACACTCTTTTCATTGATCTAAGAAATATCGTATACTTTCGTTTCACATTAAAAAGGATTTTATTCTTATTGCCAATGAATATATATAACCTTGTAAGTTTTATTGGGATCTTTCTATTACTTGGGCTTGCGTGGCTGTTTTCTACTAATAGAAAGAATGTTAACTATAGAGTAATTCTATGGGCTCTTGGTCTTCAGTTTATATTTGCAGCATTTGTTTTTCTAGTTCCTCATGGGGCCAAATTTTTTCTATATCTAAACGATATAGTCGTTAGCGTTCTGGGTTCTGCCTCTGCTGGAGCTGAGTTTCTTTTCGGAAGATTAGCTCTTCCGCCCGGCACTGAGAATGAATACGGAGAGAGCTCACTCGGGTTCTTCTTGGCATTCCAGGCTCTGCCTACAATAATTTTCTTCTCCGCTCTAATGTCTATCCTCTATTACTTCAATATAATGCAGAGGGTTATTAAAGCTTTCTCCAATACATTCACAAAGCTTATGAGGATCTCTGGCGCTGAGTCACTAAGTGCAGCAAGCAACATCTTTGTAGGTATAGAGTCTTCGCTTACTGTAAAGCCCTACCTTGATGGTATGACCCGCTCTGAGCTATGCACAGTTTTGACAGCGGGGATGGCAACAGTGTCCTCAAATATATTAGCTCTATATGTTTTTAGCCTGCAGAACCAGTTTCCCACCATAGCAGGTCATCTAATCTCAGCTTCCATTCTTTCAGCTCCTGCTGCGGTTGCAATGTCTAAATTGCTTGTGCCGGAGGACGGAGCACCAAAAACACTTGGAGTAAATGTAGATCCTTACTATGACAAAGAAGGTAGCTTGTTTGAAGCAATAATAAACGGCGCCGAAAATGGAGTAAAACTCATAATTGGTATTGTCGCTCTTTTAATCGCTATTTTGGGTTTAGTGGCCTTGCTGGATTTGATAGTAGGAGGGGTGGGTGCTCATATCAATAGTTTTATTGGAATTAATATAGACTGGTCACTTAAAGGATTTATGGGTTATCTGTTTTATCCACTTACTTTGATAATAGGAATTCCACTATCGGACGCCTACACAATTTCAAAAATTATTGGTGAGAGAACCATAGTTACAGAAGTAGTTTCATATAACAACCTAGCCTATGCCATTGACAATGGATTGCTTAAAGACCCAAGGTCTCAAGTAATTACAGCCTATGCGCTTTGTGGGTTTGCTCACATCGCATCTATGGCAATTTTTGTCGGAGGAGTAGCAGCCCTTGCTCCCTCCAGGAAAAAAGATATAGCAGCTATGGGCTTCCGCGCTCTAGTCGCTGCTACTCTTGCCTGTTTAATGACCGCTTGTATTGCCGGAGTGTTCTTCACTCAAAAATCCATCTTATTTTAATCCATCTGCCTTTGAACGAACGTACTATTTTTTAGAAGTTAATTAGTGCGAACAATATGCTCGAATCAACTAATGAGCAATGTTCCAGGAGCAACATAGTGAAAGAGCAGAATACAAAAGAGAGGATTTTAGATTCAGCAGAGTATCTCTTTGCAAGCAAAGGCCTAAAAGAAACCTCAGTTAGAGACATTACTTCCCATGCCGACGTACACCTGGCGGCTGTGAATTACCACTTTCAAACAAAGGACGGTTTGTTAAAAGCGCTAATGGACCGAAGGATAGTCCCGCTTAACAGACAAAGATTAGAGCTTCTTGATAACTACGAGAAGCAATTTGGCCAAGGGTCTGTTCCCATTGAGTATGCGCTGCATGCGCTACTAGCCCCAGGGATAAGAATGTGTTTTGAGGAGCCACACTTTCTAAGCATTACTGGTCAGATAGTTTCTCATCCTGACGTAGAGACATACACAATTTTTGTAACAAATTTTGAAAAAGTTTTCTCAAGATTTAAGGATATTTTAATTGTTTCTTTGCCAGATATTACAGAAGAAGATCTAATGTGGAGAATTCATTTTCTTACAGGCTCCATGATACATACGTGGACAAATCATAAGGGGCTTTCTTCTCTCTCAAAGGGTGTTTGTGAGTTAAAAGAAGAAGACGAGCTAGTAAATAAATTGATTGCCTTCTGCGCAGCCGGTTTAAGGGCAGAGGAATATAGTCACCCACAAGAACACAATGAGTAAGTTTGGAAAAATTAAAAAAATCATAATCGAAGGAGGAAGAAAAATCATGAAAGCTACATCTTTTGAAACAGCAATAGATGATTTTAGTTCAGATAATTACGGATTAATGGATGGAGAGATTTTGGATAATGCCTCGGTAAGAGAAAATTTTCTAGAGAGTGAAGTTGATTATGATGAAAAGCCCGCAAAAAAAGAGGTAAAAGAAAACAAATATGATAACAACAACGAGCTAAGGTTAGTAAATGCTTATTTCAAAGAAGTTGGTTGCGAGACCCTTTTAAAGGCTAAGGAAGAGATTGAAATAGCCGCAAAAATAAAAGAGTGTGAAACGCAGGCAGAAATTATAGTAAAAGTAATTGAAAAAGTTACTGGAAAGACTTCAAGGGATAGCATGGAAGATTTCGTTCAGGAGATTAAGTTTTTATTTGACGACCCAAAGTTTAAAAAGCAGTTTAGTCCTAAAGAGTTTAAAAGTCTTCAAAAACATGTGGCAGTTCTAGATCTATATGTGAAAAAAGCTGCTCAGTTAAAGAATTTTTTTGTTAGAGCTAACCTTAGGCTTGTAGCAAGTATGGCTAAAAAATATGTAGGGCGCGGTATCCCATTTTTAGATCTGATTCAAGAAGGCAATTTAGGTCTCATAAAAGCTGTAGAGAGATTTGATCATACCAAGGGGTACAGGTTTTCAACATATGCTTGTTGGTGGATCAATCAAGCTATGAATAGAGGCGTGTTCAGCCAAACCAGGACCGTAAAGATTCCTGCATATGTACTGGAAAAAGCTGGCAAGGTTTGGAGCGAGCGAGCTAAATATGTAGAAGAGATGGGCAGAGAACCACATCCGCGCGAGATTGCGGGGAAAGTAGGTATGAGTGTCGAGAATGTAAAACAGGTGCTTGAGTCACACAACGGTAAGAACATGCTCCGTCTAGACTCTCCAGTTTGGAATGGAGAAAAAGCTACATATATGGACTACATGGAAGATTCTGAGACCCTACCGGTGGACACGCTTATAGCAGAGGTCTCAATTCCCTCAAGCATAGAGCATGCCCTCGATATCTTAGATGATAGAGAACGTGAAGTAGTAAAAATGAGATTTGGCATAGGCCACGGTCAGTCCTCTACATTAGATGAGATTGGGAAAAGGTTTGGATTAACCAGAGAGAGGATAAGACAGATTGAGAAAACGGCTCTTCGGAAAATCAGAGAGTCAGCGTCTGCGCCAGCTCTCAAAAGCTTAATAGAGAAAAATTAGTAGATAAGATTGAAGCCATCCGCTTGAGTAAGTTGAAGGGGGGAACCTTGAGCGGATGCTTTTAGAATTGGATACATACCTTTTTATCCGTTCCCGGTTGCAATTAAAAAAATGTTTTTTTCAAAAAAAGGCTTGACATATATTTTTTTAGTGATATTATCTTTACCAACTAGTCAACTATAAGGTTAAAACAATGGGAAGAACAAGCACAGCAAAAGAAAAATTAATTACAAGCGCAATTGAGCTTATAGGCAACCGCAGCTATAACGCTGTAGGTGTTCAGGAGCTTTGCGACCACTCAGGAGTGAAGAAGGGGAGCTTTTATCATTTCTTTCCTTCAAAACGCGACTTAACATTAGAAGCGCTTGATATAATGTGGAGCAAGTTCAAAGAGCAGATGTTAGATCCAATATTCCACTCTGATATGCCGGCATTTGATAAATTTACTGTTTTGATTAATAAATCTTATGAATACCAGGCAGATACGAAAGAATGTACAGGGTGTGTTACTGGATGTGGGATAGGCAATCTAGCGCTTGAGTTGAGTACTCAGGATGAAATTATTCGCCAGAAAATTGAGCAAATCTTTGAGGAATGGTCACAATATTTTGAAGATGTTATTGTCGATGCTATCAATGAGGGAGGTCTTTCAATTGATACTGATCCAAGATCGACTGCTCAGGCTGTATTGGCTTATATGGAGGGAGTATCGCTAATGAGTAAAACCTTTAACGACCCTACAATGATAAGCAGGTTGGGCGAAGGGATATCTAAAATATGTATTTCTAAGAGGAAAATGGCTTTAGAAGATAATATGTAGAAGGTTTGTATATATTTTTTTGCAAAATAGCAAACCGACTGGTCAACTATAAAAATACAAGGCAGGAGGCTAACAAAATGATTAATTCAACAGTAAATAGCGTTAAAGGGTTACCAAATCTAGGTGTTCATAATGCGAATTATCCTGAGTACGTTGATATTGATAGTTCAAAGGATGAGATGTTGGTAAAATTCTTTGTAGACTCACAGAATGAGGAGGCTTTTACTGAGCTCGTAAACAGATATTCTGATAAAGTTTACAGACTAGCATATAGAATCGTAGGTAATCCTGATGATGCAGAGGAAGTTCTTCAGGAAGTCTTTATCATCTTGGTCGAGAAACTAGGCACATTTAGACAAGAGTCACGGTTCTCAACATGGCTTTACAGAGTAGCAGCTAACGCAAGCTACATGTACCTCCGCGGAGGAAAGAAAGATAAACAAAGCCAAGTTAGTATCGATGATTATAAGCCCTACAACGATCATGGTGTCCTACAAGGTGTTCAAGATAAGGACTGGAGTGAAATTCCAGACTACAAGCTTGTTAGTTTAGAAGGAACTCAGCTTATTGAGAAGGCTATTGATGAGCTACCAGAAGAATACAAGATAGTTTTCCATATGAAAGATGTAGAGGGAATGACGAGCAAGGAAATAGCTAAAGTCCTAGGCCTATCTCTTCCAGCTGTTAAATCCCGAGTACTTAGAGCAAGACTCTTTTTAAGAGATAAGCTATCTGACTACTACACTGAATGGGATAAAAACTAGAGCTGGTATCTACTTAGGCAGGTTTAAGGATTGTCTCAAGCTCACCGCTTTGGAAAAGCTCTGTGCAAATGTCACATCCCCCTACAAACTCACCATTAACATAGAGTTGGGGAATAGTGGGCCAGTTTGAATAATCCTTAATTCCCTGTCTGATTTCAGGGTCAGCTAGAACGTCAACTGTTTCATACATAACATCGTAGGAATCTAGGATTTGCACAACTCTTGCTGAAAACCCACACTGCGGCATTTCTCTGTTGCCTTTCATGTATAGAATCACTTTGTTGTTTTTGATCTGATCGCCAATTATCTCTTTAGCATCTGACATTTAATATCTCCTTAATAACTATAGTTTGATCAACGGTAATATTTAATAGAACAATTCAAATCTTACTATTTATGATTTTCCCACTGCTCAGGTGTGTATGTTTTAAGTGAAAGGGCATGAATTCTTTCCTTCATTGCATCCCCTAATACACTATAGACAAGTTTGTGTCTTTCTATAAGAGATTTTCCCTCAAACTCAGTTGAGACAATAAGAGCATCAAAATGTGTTCCATCTCCATCAACGTTAACTAACGTGTTGGACATCCCGTTTTCAATCATCATTTTTATTTCATTTGGGTCCATGGGGGGATAGTATAAATGTTTTTAATCTCCTTTCAATAATTTATAGCAATAAAACATTGCAAAATACCCTGTAGAATCTATAATTTCTTGGTACAGTAATAATAATTCTTTAAGAACTATGAGAACAATCCCATTGGAGGAACCTAAATGAAAGTCAGCGAGATAATGACAGAACCTGTATTAATAATAGAAGAAGATAGAACATTAGAAGAAGTAGCTCAAAAAATGCTTCACGATAAAATAGGCGGACTTCCCGTTGTAGATAGTGATGGGAAGATTGTAGGTATGGTTACTGAATCAGACTTTTCAGCCAAGGAGCACGCTATACCATTTTCCAGACAGTATGCACCCCAGCTATTTGGTGAGTGGATGTCCAAGGAAGGTGTGGATAAAGCATATGAAGCAGCTCGCGGTATACAGGTTAAGGAAATCATGAGCAGCCCAGCAATTACTATAGAAGGAGATGAGACCGTAGCAGAGGCTGTTAGAAAGATGCTTGAAAATAGTGTGCATAGACTGCCTGTTGTTAAGGACGGTGTGCCCATAGGCATAGTCTCAAGGCACGATCTCTTAAAGCTAGTGGTTCAAAAATTTGAGGGCTTCGAAAAATAATGAGCAAGTTTGGGGTTAGCCCCGAAAAGGAAGAAGCGCTTTTTAGAAAAATGAAAGAGCTTGGAGTTAAAGAGTCTGACTTCGATGAAAAATTTATCAGATCCGGGGGCCCAGGGGGACAAAATGTTAACAAAGTTGCAACCTGCGTTCAATTAAAACACATACCAACCAAAATAACTGTTAAAATCCAAGACGACCGCTCTCAAGGGGTTAACCGCTTTTTGGCACGACGCTCTTTAGTAACAAAAATTGAAGAGCAACTCTCTGACAAACCAACCAAAGAACAACTTAAGATAGCAAGGATTCAAAAACAGAAAAAGAGAAGAAAAAGACGGACAAAATCTAAACTCGAATCTGAAAAAAACTCATAATTTACATAGCTTTTCCTACACTTTTCTATTTTGCCTTAAAGTGCTAGTATTCTAATCATCAGCAATTACAACTTGGAGGGCAGTATATAATGAAGAGAAATATTGTTAAATTAACTGGCTCGTTAGTCTTAGTGTTGGCCTTAGCTTTTTCAATCACTGGTTGCAATAAGACCGCAGGTAGCAATATGGCTGATGTCACCTCTGACACCAAGAAAGCATCTACAAGTGACGGTAGCTTTGATACAGAAAACGCATTAACACCAATAGTGATGTCGGTTTTAGCTCCACCAGTTCCTGTTAAGGGATCCGATGGTCGTTACCACATAACCTATGAGCTCTTCTTAACAAACTCCAATACTTTTGAGTGGAAAGTACTTTCAATAGATGTTTTAGATGGTAGTCAAGAAGGTAAAGCCCTTGCTACAATTTCAGGTGATGAAGTTGTTAATAAAATGCAGCTTGTAGGCACAAGGCAGCGGACAACATCACTTGAACCAACTCAAAGTGGGCTAGTTTTCATAACCTTTACAGTTAATAATGAAGAAGATATTCCTGATGCTCTGTTACACAAACTAACTATTACTGGGCCAGAAGGTCTTCCCGAATTTATAATTTCATTCATGGAGTTGCCCGAAGACCAGCAAAGCATTTCTGAGTATGCAGCTAGAGTAGATGTAGATAATACAGATGTATTCGTTTTTGGCCCTCCTCTTGAAGGCGCCGGTTGGATAGTAGTCAACGGATGCTGTGATTCGATAACACATGTAAGGACAGATCTTGCAGTTAATGGCAATATTTTTATTTCTCAACGTTATGCGATTGACTGGATGCAGGTTGATTCAGAGAATCGTCTCTACGTTGGCGATCCCCAAAAATTGGAGAGCTGGACTGGATACGGGAAAAATGTCCTTGCCGTCTCAGATGCTCAGGTAGTAAGAGTTGTTGATAAGTTTCAGGATCAAGTACCATTTATACTCCCTACACAATCTGGAAACATTACACTTGAACAAATAGATGGCAATCACATAATTTTAGCATTACCAAACGGCCAGTTTGCTTTCTATGCGCATCTCAAGCCCGGAAGTATTACGGTTAAGGAGGGAGATACAGTAAGCCAAGGACAGGTCATGGCAAAACTGGGTAACACTGGTAATACAACGGCTCCTCATTTGCACCTTCATATTATGGAGACTGCATCGTCACTTGGGTCAAACGGTCTTCCTCATGTATTCGATGAATATACTCTTGTGGGAACAACTACTGAGGAGTCATTTTTCGATAAGGGCTTAGAGGACAACACCCCTTTTGTTGATGAGGAAACAGGGGCTATTATTGGAAACAGCATCGATGTTCTTCCTGTAGCAAATCCCGGCATACATAATCAGGATTTACCTATCAACTTAAGCGTTGTGAATTTTCCTTAAGTGTGATAGTTTAGGTCTATATTTCATTCTGGCTGGAGGGTAAGAATATGGAACAGATTTCTAAGCTATTTACAAAGAATTCTATACTTGCATCATTCTTGATCTGCGCGATTTTTATTACTACAATTTGCTTTTCACAACAATCATTTGCTCAAGATTTAGAAAGATCTGATGGGTCAACGGTAGTTGTCCCTATGAATGGGGATGTACTTTGGGATCAATCAAGTGATCACTCAAATACTGACATTGTTTCACAGGATTTTATTGACGGTGGTGTCTTTGAAATATTCGACGCTCGGGCAGGTGATGATTTCCTTGTTCCCGATGGTTTCCTATGGAGAATAGATACCGTAAAGGTATTTGGCACATTCGATGGTGCTGCACCAAACAACCTGCAGTCTTTAGATGTTGATTTCTATAAAGACCAAGGAGGTCTTCCAGGTGATTTAGTGCCGACTTGTGTTTTTGATAACATTTTGCCCGTGGATGTAGCTGACCCAAGTTTTCTGATTAATCTTCCTTCAACATGCACATTGCTTCCAGGAACTTACTGGATTTCAGTTCGTGCCAATATGTTCTTTATTCCACATGGACAGTGGTTTTGGAATGAGAGAACTATTCAAACTTTAAACCCATTTGTATGGGAAAACCCTGGTAACGGTTTTAATACCGGATGCACATCATTTAGATATGCTATGGATGAATGTGGCACAGATTTTCCTGACCTAACTTTTCAGTTGGTTGGACAAGAACAGATTTTCCCAGCAGTGCCTGCGCTTAGTACAGTAGGCCTAGTCATATTATCAATTGCTTTTGGATTTATCTTGGTAATTCATTATCGCAAGAGGAATAAATCTGAGCGTATGAAAAACTAAGGTCTATTTTCCAAAGACAAAAATTGGAACGGTTGTTCGTAACGTCTTTCAAAATCATAGATAAACTATTATAATGACAATAATGGGTTTTAATCTGTTCTATGTTTGAAAAACGTAGAATATATATATGAGTGGATGGTTCATACAAAGGGGAAATTTTCAATGACCAAATTTACTTCTGCGCAAGATAAGTTTTTTGTAACGCTATCTTTATCAATAGCTGTATTGATCTGTGCTTTTTTAGTATTGCCTACTACTGCAATAGCGCAAAATGCTGATACTTGTGCTACCGGCACGCTTGATCCGGGGGATGGCAGTCAAGATCTTTTAATTGCTGGTCCATGTAATGTTGGAGCTGGTGAATATAAGTACCGTGATGTTAACATCATAGCCAACGGAACACTTGAGTTCATGGATGACGGTGGAACTATTGATTTTTGGGCCAATTCCTTACTTGTTGAAAATGGCGGTACCTTAAAAGCTGGTAAGATGAGCGATTCAGAAGCTTTTGGAGTAGGCGGCGGAAAATTAACTATTTACCTCTATGGTAGTGAAAATGATTTGAAAGGAATAGAATGTAGGTCTCCTCAGCAGACCTCAGGTGTTCCCTGTGGCATTGATAGAGACATATGGAACTCTAACACTCTTTCAACCAGAAATCCTACCTCGTGTGTAAAGAATAATTTACCAGGCGGTGTTCTTAATGAATGTTTCTATCAATACGGCACGCCTGATCCACTGAGTGGTGAGTCGGGAATGTTTGGTTCTAAAGTTCTTGCTGTATCTTACGGCGGAACCCTTGAGCTCTACGGTAGCAAGGGAGCAACCTATAGCAGCCTTCCATCTTCAGATTCTGGTAATAGCTGGGCCAGGTTGAATACAAACGGAATATTAAACAAGACGGCAACAAGCTTAACGCTCGATAGAGATGTAGACTGGGATATTGGTGACCATGTTGTACTTACTACTACTGACTTCTTACCTGGTCATTCGGAGAAGCTTGAAATTACTGGCATGACAAGCAGTAAAGAGTTCAGTTTTAAAGTTTTAAATCCACATACTAATCAAGAAATTCCAGGCGGACTTCAATACCCGCATAATGGTAAGACTTATCCTATAAGTACGCCTTCTCGTTTAGATCAAAATATTACCGAGGCCGAGACACGTGCAGCTGTAGCTCTTCTTTCCAGAAGCATCCGTGTCATATCTGCAGGTAATAATGTGGGAGATATGTTTGGCCCTCCAACACCGGGAAATTTCTTTGGCGGTCAAGTGATGTTTAGACAAGGATTTCAAAAGGTGCAAATCCAGGGGGTTGAGTTCTATCAGCTAGGACAAGGGGGGCGTAAAGGTCGCTACCCTGTTCATTACCACCTTGCGAGAAGAGTCCCTGAGGGTACATTCGCCAGAGATAACTCAATTCACGAGTCAATGACCCGCTGGGTTACATTACACGGCAGCCAAAATGTCGAATTATCCAGAAATGTAGGATTTATGTCTATTGGTCATGGCTACTACCTTGAAGACGGTACCGAAACAGACAATAAATTATATTCAAATATCGGAATCTTTGCACGAGGAGCAATTAAAAACGAACAAAACAACCCAAGAGAAGTACCTGGAATTTTGGCTTATACTGCAGCTAAACAAGGTGCAACTACTGACGTGCCATTCCGCTCAGATTACATCCAGCCCACAGTATTTTGGATCATGAACGGGTGGAATGATTTTGAATACAATATGGCGGCAGGTGCCAATTCTTGTGGAGCCTGTTATTGGTGGCTTCCAGCCCAGATTAGCGGCCCTTCACAGTTGATGAAATGGGAATCCTATGCATCTCAGCAAAGCACCCCGGGGAGAGCTGGGACTACACCTCTTAAGAAATTTAAGGGCAATTACTGCACAACTGCTATGAACTCTTTTAATACACCCAATGACATAAGCCCTTGTAAGGCAATGGGAGGCCCGGTTGAACCTTTCTTGGACCCTATAGAAGTTGGGAATCTCTCACCTACGCCGCCTAATAGGGGAGGCACCAACCTAGATTACTATCCTTTGGTTGGCGGTGCGCATTTGCCTACTTTTTGCGACAGTGTTGATTGTAGCACTAGCCCGCCCCCTTGCGCCAGAGGTGAATTAGATAACTGTTCTGTTACAGTAATTGAAGACTATACTACTGCATTTCACTGGACTGAGGTTAATTTCTCTGCAATATGGCTTCGCCCACAATGGTATCTCGTTCTAAATAGTATTGTCTCAGACACGCTTGGAGCAGGATTGACTTTTGTTACCGGTGGAGACTATACCCAAGCTAATTTCCTTCCAGGGCAGTGGCAGCTTGCTAGAAAAAATATTTTCATTGGTGCTACACAAGCGGAGAAAGCCTCTCAAAATTATGCATCCCATACAGGCCCGGTTAATCCAACCTCAGACATTTTATGTGCGACAGATTCTAACGGTAATGTCGTTACTGATCGTTGCGTTATTAAAGACCAGGGGCTGAATATACCGATAGACCCCTTTAATTACCAGCGTTTGTATAATATTTATGACGGACCAAACTTTGAGGATTCAAATGCTTTCCTGAATGTTAAAAAAGCGCATATTGAAGATTGTCCTGGCGGAGGCAACTGTGGTAGTAGCAAATGGATGTATGGAAGAACCTTTGGAATGCCAAAAGACCCTGGTGCTCTGCCTAGCACTAGGTGTATACTCCCTAATGCCGCTATAGCATGGAAACAGCCAAACGGTTTTTACTATCCTCCGGCTTTTCATTCATCTAATCTATATTTTAGTGATGTCGATATACGACACTTTGTAGTACAACCTCTATTTGAACCTTTAGGTCCTGATAATAGGTTTGCTTTTAAACAGGACAATACAGCTGTTGCAGATGCATACTGTACATTTATCAATACCGGACCTGACATGCTTGGAGGTACATTCAGTAATTTCTCAGCCATTGATAGACAAACTATTCTCAATGATGATGACGGAACTCTAACAGGACTAATAGAAACAATTTCGGTAAACGAAGACTCATTTTTTGATGCTCCCATAGAGACCACAGAGTGTTCTTCTCTAGAGACAGCAAAAACAAGTCCTTACCAACACGTTACTACAGTAGTCTATCCGGGTTGTGTAGCAAAAGGAGACTGCGGTGGAACATGCCGGGACACTGGTCAAGCGTGTGCTGATAACAGCCAATGTGTACCCGTCAGTGGAACAAATACATGCGATAACACATCATGGACTGATGATTGTGGAAGCAATTTTTGTTATGGTGTGCCTCTATACAGACAATATCTCACAGGGACTGAAGAAGGAAACACTGTGGGCAAGCAGATAAGAATGATGGGTATGAACTTCTTTCAAAGAAGTAACCTTACTGCTAATAATGGCACATACTACATAGACACAACAGTGTCTAAGCAAGACCAGAAAGACGGTCTACTACTTGCGCCTAGTCAAAAACCTTCGTTGAATGTGTTTGAGGGTGGAGAAACTTATTATGTGCTGTTTCTTTTTGCTCAAGAAACAACAAAACAAAAATATTTAATCTATGTAGGAGATGGTTTTAATCCAGAGGCAAATGTAAATGCAATAAGCTCAGAGCTTGTAAGTACCAGGCCTCTTGATATTGAATCTCAGAGCTGGCCTTCGAGCTGGACAAGAAAATTTTATGTCGACCAGGACGGTGTCGAACACACAGACATATTAGAGGTAAGTGTTGATTTTAGTGAGTTTAAAAATAATTTTGAACAAGGCAAAATGGCTAGATGCCAGCCTAAGAGTTTTTGCTCTTGGTCAGGACCCGCTGTTGGAGGAAGCTGCGATTGTTCTTCTGAGCTTCAGTCCTCTAACCCAGAGCTTTACCAAGAATGTAAAAAACCGCTTGGTGCAAATAATAACACCATCTGCAGCTGGGCAGTAAGAGCTGTTGATTGTCCTCAAGGTGGTTGCAGAGG
>JAJCZS010000006.1 GCA_029262275.1 Deltaproteobacteria bacterium
TGCCAGCATATTATATGATTTTTAAACCATTAAATCAATGTTAAGGGAATGTTAGTGAAAATGCCGTTCTATTTGGCTAGGATTTAAAGTTTGTATTTAAGCACTTTTATCTTGATATAGGCCTAATTAATTGATATAACTATTATAGGGAGAGCGTTAAGAGTTGAAAGTTATAGCCATAGCAAATCATAAAGGCGGAGTAGGGAAAACAACAACAACGGTTAATTTGGCAGCATGTCTTGCCGAAAAAGGCTCTGAGGTTCTTGTTATAGATCTTGATCCACAAGGTAATGCCACCTCCCATTTGGGTTTTAATCCTAATGATTTTGAGCTAACCATAAACGATCTGCTTACTGATTCATCAAACAAAGTCGATATAAACAACATGGTGGCAGAGCACAGCACAAAGGGGCTTTATTTAATCCCGGCCAATCTTGCTATGAGTAGAGCCGATCTCAGTATGTCCGGGTTGATCGAGAAAGACCACAGACTAAGAAAATCTATAAAGAAACTCAGAAAAGATTTTGATTTCGTATTGATCGATTGTCCCCCTTCCCTTGCCACGTTATCTATAAACGCTTTTTTTGCGGCAGATGATGTAATCATTGTCGTCCAAACCCAGCCAATGGCTCTGGATGCTGTAAATATGATTGATGAAACGCTGTTTGAAATTTACTCTTCAAGGCCCGATTTCCCTATTGTTCCTTACGGTTTGCCAACCATGCATGATAAGCTAACCACGGTCAGTAAAACGGTCTTAAATGCTATAAATGAGAAGTTTAACCCCAACACCTTCTCTCCAATTCATAACAATGTAAAGCTTAAAGAAGCTAGCGGCTACGGTAAGCATATATTAGAATATGATCCTGTATGCGCTGGAGCTACAGACTATAGAAGGCTTGCCAAAGATGTAATTAAGGTCTATGAAAATGAAAAAAACGAAGGACGTAAGTACATCAGCAGGGACTCCTAAGAAGAAAAAGCCCGAAAACAAAGGGCGTTTGTCTAGTATGCTGGAATCCATGCAGAAGCGCTCAAGCCCTGTAAACGCACATAAAGTAGCCACTAAATACTTTGATGACTTCAAAAAAGATAGAAGTATCCCTACTGCAGAAGAAAGCACTAAAATCACTACCGCGGTAAATACCAGTGTAGGTACCGCGGAAAGTACCGAGGTAGATACCGTAGTAGGTACCCCGGTAGATAGTGCGGTAACTACCGCGGTAGATAAAAAACCACGCAAGACCTCCCCTACCAGATCTCAAGTTAAAGCATCTGAGTCTCAAATTTTAGATGATTCTCATACGCAATCAGAAGCGAAAGTTTATTTTTCTATGAGGGATGAATGTTCTAGCAAAAAAAAGACGCAGCTTAGGTTTGGACTAAAAGAATTAAAGGAAAAAACGGGTCTGTCTGATAAGACAATTAGAAACGCGATCCATTCTTTAGAGAAAAAATTGAGTATTAAAGTGGTAGAGCCTTCGTTGGGAGTTTATGGGAGAAAGATCCGAGTCTTTGATCCGGAAGAAATATCACAGAACAGAAAAAAAGCTGAATTAATTATTGATTCCACAACAAAGAAAATTGTTGATAGCGCTACTGCGGTAAGTAGTGCGGTAATTACCGCGGTAGATAACAAGCAGGAACATAAAAAAGAAGTATTAGCATTATATAAAAAGTATACTGGAAACAGTTGGGATGATAGAGCGGAGAAATTTTACAAATCAATAGACAATGTAAGACCAGAGGTTGTTGAATCTGTCCTTATTTTAGGAATGCTGAAAGATAAAAAGAAGAATAAACATATCTCGGATTTTAAGGCTTTGTTTAAAGAACTAGGAGGCGAGCCGTCAAAAACGTATATTGAACACTTAAGAGATATTTGGAAAAAGAAGTAGGGGGAAGTTGATATGAAAATATTGAAAACATTGCTTTCTGTAATAGTAGTAATAATTATTGTTGTGGTGGTAATAGGATTGTTTCTGCCAACAAGCTATACAGTTGAAAGATCTATTGTCATAGATGCCCCCCCAGCTCAGATACATAAGTACGTAGGAGACTTAAATCAGTGGGATGCTTGGGAGCCTTGGAAAGAGGGAGATCCTTCAATAATAGTGACTCGAGGCGAAAAGACAAAAGGGGTAGGAGCTAGTCAGTCATGGGTTGGAGATAGTGGAGACGGTGCTCTTACTTTTACAAAGGATTCCGCAGATGAGGGAATTGAGTACGATCTTGTTTTTGATGATGGAACATATGTATGCCAAAGCGCAATGATATACGACCCTTTGGAGGATGGAGAAACAAAAGTGACTTGGACCATGGCTGGAGATATGGGGACACCTGTTGTTGGTGGGTACTTTGTTTTAATGATGGACTCTATGGTTGGTAAAATGTTCGATAAAGGACTTGCCAACCTCAAGAATACTGTAGAAGAAGAGTCATGAGTATTGCTAAGCCGTGTTGCCTGATAAGTAATATCCTTTATTTTTATACTATATGAGCCTTAATAAAGAAAAGGTTAAATCCATCCCTCAATCCGCAGGGGTTTATCTAATAAAGGACACCAAAGGATGCACCATCTATATAGGTAAGGCAAAGAACCTTAGGAGTAGGGTGCTGTCTTATCTTAATGAAGGGGATGTTGCGCAAAGACCTCAGATTATTAATTTAATGAAAGACGCGGTGGAAGTGGACTATGTCGTTGCACGAAATGAGCGCGAAGCTCTGGTTTTAGAAAACTCTCTTATTAAGCAAAAAAAACCAAAATACAATATTAGACTAAAGGATGATAAGAATTACTTGTCACTTAGAATAGACCCGCGCGAGACTTTCCCAAGGCTTTCTCTTGTAAGGCGGGTTTTGAAAGATGGGGCTATATATTACGGCCCATTTGCCTCAGCTGGTGCTCTTAAAAAAGCAAAACGTTTTATCCATAAGATATTTCCCCTAAGAGACTGTACAGATGCAAAGTTTACGCGGCACGCCGCAAGACCGTGCCTTAACTACTATATGGGTCTTTGCCTTGGTCCTTGTGCCGGAAAGTCTGGAGAGCAGGGATATGGAGAGGTTGTTGATCAGGTGCGCATGTTTTTAAAGGGAGAGAGGAAACAGGTTATTAAGCACTTAAAAGACAGTATGCAAAAAGCATCTAATGAAACTAGATATGAGGACGCTGCTAATTATAGAGACCAAATTAAACTGTTAGAGAAAAACATGGATGGGCAAATGTTTGTAACCCCAGGCGCACAAGACAGAGATGTTGTTGGGTTATATAGGGAAGGGCAGCGCGCCGAATTTTCCATATTATTTTTTCGTGGCGGCAGCTTGGTAGACAGATCAACTTACTCGTTTATGAGTGCCGTAGGGGAAGATTTTGAAATATTGGAAGAATTTTTATCACAATTCTATGGCGGCAATAGATTTGTACCAAAAGAGATAGTGGTTCCCCTCAAGATAGAGAGGGGTAAAGAGATTGCTGTGTGGCTCTCCGAGAAACAGGGGCAAAAAGTGCATCTGTACTCCCCAGAGCGTGGAGGGAAGCTCAAGGAAATAGAGCTTGCGAATAGAAACTCGTTAGAGAGTTTTCAAAGAAAATATGCAGATGAGCTCAAAGAAGTTGATTTGCTTGAGAGAATTCAATCCTCGCTTCATCTTAATAGGCTGCCTTTGTTGATCGAGTGTTTTGATATCTCCAATACCCAGGGAGCTACCGCGGTAGCTTCTATGGTAAAGTTTGAAAATGCAGCCCCAGCAAAGGATGGATATAAAAGGTTTAAGATAAAAAATGTAGAAGGCCCCAATGACTATGCCAGTATGCACGAAGTATTATCCAGAAGACTAGCTAGAGCCGAGCAGGAAGGGTGGGAAATGCCGGATTTGATCCTTATAGATGGAGGGAAGGGGCAGCTCAACATAGTTAGAAATGTCTTAAGCGAAATTGGGTATGTAGATAAAGTAGACTTGGCTTCTATTGCAAAGGGGAGAGAAGAAGGGGAGGGTGATAAGCTATATATATATGGAAGAAAGAACCCGATTATCTTCTCAAAGAACTCAGAGGCACTTTTTCTTCTCATGAGAATTAGAGATGAGGCTCACAGGTTTGCTATCACTTATCATAAAAAACTTAGAGGGAAAAAGGCTCTTACCTCAGAGCTTGACGGTGTTCCCGGGATTGGTGCTAAACGTAGAAAAGCCCTTATAAAGCATTTTGGATCCGTATCTAAAATAAAAGAAGGAACAGTGGATGAAATTGCATCTGTTCCTGGTTTAAACAAAAAACTAGCGGAAAGTTTAAAAAAGCATCTATCTCACTAAACGTATTCTATGGTTTAGAATTTTCTTTGCCGAGATATTGTATCTCAAGCTCTCTAAGTCTTTTAATTTTATCCCTTTTCTTAGCCGCCATCTCATATTCTAAGTTCTTAGCTGCCTCTTTCATTTCCTTATTGAGAGAGTTGATGGTTTGAGAGATTTTATCAGGCGCAATATCGAGCTCCTCTTCTTTTTCTTCAAGCGGCACAGTGTAATAGTCTGATTCGTATATTGTAGAGAGTATGTCAGTCACAGATTTCTTAATGCTTACGGGGGTAATTCCATGCTCTATGTTGTACGCTTCTTGAATTTTTCTCCTTCTATCTGTCTCAGAAATAGCTTTTTCCATAGAGCCGGTGACCCGGTCGGCATAAAGTATGACTTTCCCCTCAACATTTCTTGCAGCACGCCCAAATATCTGAATCAGAGATGTTTCAGACCTTAAATACCCTTCTTTATCGGCGTCAAGGATGGCAACAAGCGACACTTCTGGTATATCAAGCCCCTCTCTAAGCAGATTTATTCCCACAAGCACGTCAAATTTTCCAAGCCTTAGGTCCCTAATAATCCCAATTCTCTCAAGTGTATCGATGTCGGAGTGTAGGTACCGAATATTTACACCAAGTTCTCTATAATATTCTGTTAAATCCTCGGCCATTCTCTTTGTGAGCGTTGTAACTAGTACCCTGTCACCAGAGCTTACTCTCTTTTGTATCTCTTCCAGAAGATTGTCGACCTGGTTATCGGCCGACCTTATTTCCACCTCCGGATCAGAAAGACCAGTTGGTCGTATGATCTGCTCTACCACCACTCCTTTGGCTTTATCGATTTCATAATTTCCTGGTGTGGCAGAAACGTATATTGTTTGAGTTTGCTTTTCCTCAAATTCGGAAAAACTAAGAGGTCTGTTATCAAGAGCAGAGGGGAGTCTGAAACCGTGCTCCACCAAATTTGTTTTTCTACTCTTGTCTCCTTCATACATTCCTTTGAGCTGAGGTATCATCTGGTGACTCTCGTCTAAGACAATTAAAAAATCATTAGGGAAATAATCCATCAGTGTCCAAGGAGGTTGTCCGGGGAGTCGTCCTGATAGATGCCTCGAATAATTTTCAATGCCAGAGCAAAAACCCAAATTGGCAAGAAGCTCAAGATCGTAATTTGTTTTTTCCTCGAGTCTTTGTTTTTCGAGAAACATTCCTCGCTCCTCAAGTTGGGCTAATGTTTCTTTGAGTTCTTTTTTGATGTTAGAGATGGCCATCTCGTGTCTGTACTTTGGAGCCACATAATGAGAGCCAGGATATATTGCAGCTTTTTTTACTTGTCTTAATGTTGTGCCCTTTAGCGGATCAATTTCTTTTAGTGATTCGATCTGGTCTCCAAAAAATTCAATTCTGATTGCAGTGCTGTCATGATGAGATGGGAAGATATCTACGACATCACCCTTTACACGAAAACTGCTTCTGTATAAATCCACTCCTGTTCTCTCGTACTGAACCTCGGAGAGTTTTTGGAGAAATTTATCTCTATCGAGCTCCGCCCCTTCCTCGAGCATGGTGAGCAATCCATAGTAGTGTTCAGGTGCACCTATACCATATATACAAGATACACTAGCTACAATAATCACATCTCTTCTTTCAAAGAGAGAAGTGGTTGATGCGTGACGAAGCCTGTCTATGTGTTCATTTACTTGAGAGTCTTTTTCTATGTACGTGTCTGTTCTGGGTATGTAGGCCTCAGGTTGGTAGTAATCATAATAACTAACAAAATATCTAACCGAGTTTTCAGGGAATAATTCTTTGAGCTCAGCGTAGAGCTGAGCAGCCAAAGTTTTGTTGGGAGCAATGACTAGGGTAGGGCGCTCTACTTCAACAATTACGTTTGCAACTGTAAACGTTTTTCCGCTCCCAGTAACTCCTAAAAGCACCTGATATTTTTCTCCTCGAACTATCCCTTCTGAGAGTTCTTTTATTGCCTGGGGCTGATCTCCCTTGGGGGAAAAATCGCTATGAATTTTGAACTTACCACTCATGATAGAAAGTTTAGCATAGTGGCGTATAAAAGCTTCAGTTTGATATATATAAGCATAATTTTCGCCGTCAAAAACACGTCCGATAATGTTCAATTATGTAAACTGCAAGATTTAATAATATTCAATGATTTAGATAGGTTGAGAAGGTTCTTTTGCAAAGGGGCAAAAACACCAGTTTTAGCAAAAATTAATATACAATAATTACTAATAGTTAAGATGAATACTTAAAGTTAAAAAATAGCGCTAAAATGCCCTGATTTTTATAATAGAAAATATATGAGCACCTTGTGTGACAGTGCAGTGTCTTCCTAGAGTACAGCAGTGAGAGAATATTGTTTGATTATGGATAGTAAGGACGGCTAGTCTTATACTCTTGTATAGGTTTGACTCTTAATATTCTGCAATTTCAAGATATATTTTATAGGTCTTGTAGTAGCAAGAAATCGAGGCTACCATCCCCATGTTTTAACTGCTTGTCATTGTAATGTTTTTGTTAATATATACATCAAAGGAGGGGTTTGATCTTTGTGCTTCATATGTAGGTTATAACTTTAGTATTCCCCACATCTTAAAGTCTGATCTTAAATATTTGGACTTTATCCCCATCAGTTAATGTAGTAGTTGAATGTCTTGATTTAACTACTTACAATCAGTGGTAATGGTGAGCTGGAAGCTGTCTGAAAAAGTTTCAATCTTACCTACTTTAGAATAGAACCCAGTATACCTCTCATTAGTTTATTGGCAATTTGTCTTCCAATGCTACGGGCAGCACTTTTTGCCATAGTTTCTACAATACCTTGGCGTTTGCGACCAGGTTTTTTCTTTGTGGCGGCAGCCTTCTTGGGAGCCTGCTCTGCACGTTTTTTTAACATCTCATATGCAGACTCACGGTCAACTAATTTTTCATAAAAACCATAGACTAAAGAGCTCTGAATTATACGCTTACGCTCCTTAGGTTCTATGGGCCCTATTTGGCTAAAAGGTGGCCTAATAAGTGCTCGCTCTACTATGTTGGGTCGTCCTTTTTCGTCTAAAAAAGATACCAAAGCCTCGCCTACTCCAAGCTCTGTAATTGCTGTCTCGGTATCTAGATTTGGGTTGGTTCTAAAAGTTTGAGCCGCCGTCCTAACTGCTTTTTGATCACGAGGTGTGTAGGCGCGGAGTGCGTGTTGGATCCTGTTTCCTAGTTGCCCCAAAACTTCGTCCGGTATGTCTAGTGGGTTCTGGCTGACAAAATATACACCTACACCTTTGGAGCGAATCAAGCGCGCAACTTGTTCGATTTTTTCCTGCAGTGCTTTGGAGGTGTTGTCAAAAAGAAGATGTGCTTCATCGAAAAAGAAAACTAACTTTGGTTTTTCAGGGTCTCCTACTTCGGGCAACTGTTCAAATAATTCTGATAACAACCAGAGTAAAAAGGTGGCATAGATTCTAGGTGATCCTATTAATTTGTTGGCAGCCAAAACATTAATTACTCCATTTCCGTTTTCATCAGTTTGTAAAAAATCATCTAGGTTAAGAGCCGGCTCACCAAAAAATATATCTCCTCCTTGATCTTCAAGGGTTAAAAGTTTTCTTTGAATTGCTCCAACGCTGGCTCTAGAAATTCTTCCATATTCTTTTGAAAAGTCAGCTGCATTTTCTGCAGCATATTGCAAAATTGAACGAAGATCTTTTATGTCTAAAAGTAGCAAGCCATCATCATCTGCAATTCTAAATATTAAAGTTAGCACTCCAGTCTGAGTGTCGTTGAGGTTGAGTAGGCGACTCAAGAGTAGGGGGCCCATCTCTGAAATAGTTGTACGGATGGGGTGACCAAGTTCGCCAAAAACATCCCAGAGCACAACGGGGTTTCCACTAAAAGCAAAATCAGAAATTCCAATTGTGTTTATGCGCTCAGTTATTTTTGGGTGTTCTTTTCCGGGTTTGCTTATGCCTGAGAGGTCCCCTTTGACATCAGACATAAAAACAGGAACTCCAATTCTGCTAAAATTCTCAGCCAATATTTGAAGTGTTACAGTTTTTCCTGTTCCCGTAGCACCCGCAATAAGACCGTGACGATTTGCCATTTTAGAGAGAATGAAAAGCTCTCTCTCTCCTTTACCAACCAGTAATTTTTGTGTCATAAATGTATGATTCCTTTTCTCTATAGAATTGTAAATAGACTAATTGTCTCTTAGGTTTTTTAAAACTTTAATATCTTCTCCTACTTTATCTGGAGGGGTTTCTACTATCATGTTAATATTTTTAAAGAGAGGCGTTTTGATAATGTTTTTAAATCCTTCTATACCAATTCTCCCTTTGCCTATATGTTCATGTCTGTCTTTTCTTTCACCTAGATCAACCTTTGAATCATTCCCATGGAACAACTTTATACTTTCAATTCCTATTGTGTTGGAAATCTGGCTAATTGTTTGTTGAAATACCTCTTTTGTTCGAAAATCATAGCCTGAGGCAAAGAGATGTGCTGTATCAAGACAAATATCTATATTGTACCCCTTAACTCCATTTAGAATTTCTGCTAGCTCTTCGAAGCTGTCTCCCATGGTGGCCCCCTGACCAGCAGTGTTTTCTAGTAGTAGTTGAGTAGCAAAATCGCTATTGTCCATTATTTGTTTTAAACTTTCTATAATTAGAAGCCTTGATTGTCCTCTCTCTGATCCTTTTGAGCTCCCGAGGTGAGTCATTGCGTATTTAACGCCCAATTTACTTCCTCGTTTTAGTTCTTCTTTTACAATATTAATAGATGAGCTTCTTAATTCTTCTTTCTCTGAACAAAGATTAATATAGTAAGGAGTATGGATATAATACTCCTTAATCTTGTTTTTTGCGCACTCATTAAAAAAAGATTCAACTAATTCATCTCGAAGTTCGGGAGGTTTGCCTCCTCTAGGAGATCTTGAGAATATTTGAAAACATTCGCAGCCTAAGTTGTGAGCCCTAAGAGGAGCTTTATCTATTCCACCCGCTATAGAGATGTGCGCACCAAATTTCATAATAAAAACTATTTTACCGGATTAAGGACTTTAGTGTTAAGTCGCCCATCTTATTACCGCTATTGCACAGTGAAAACAATTCTTAATTAAAAGTGATTATATTTATAAATACCTATTTTGCATAGCAATAGCGGTATTGGAAACAAGTTGAATATCGGTATTTAGGGAACATGGCTTGGTGTCTGATAAGGCATCTTATGTCTACTGATTCGAATGTTTGATTAAATTCAACTCCTTCTCTTCTTGAGAAGATGACCATTTTTGAACTTAAAGAAATTAATATAATAATCGTATTGATAAATCCACCTAAGACATGATAGAATAGAGAAGTCTTTCTTGCTCTAAAATAACTACAGACCTAATAAAAAGGATTGGATTTTGAACTCAGAAAATAACATTTTACATCCCAGAGACATTGTGTCCGCATACGCAGATCTACTAGCTTCTATTAATGAAAACAAAGAATCCGAGCCATTAAAACTAATACCCTCAGCGCTACCGGAATCACTCTTGCCGTTTCCATCAAAAACCATAAGACATGCATTGGCCATTTATTTGCTGCATCAAAACTACAAACAAAAAAGGGCTATTATTGAAGATGCATATATATACCTAGACAATTTTATTCCTGACGAAGAATACAATTTGTTTTATTCTCTACAGTTTTCAATGAGTCCAAAGGGACGACTAGAAGATGGAACTAGCAAAAGGATTGTTCAGATGCTTGATGTAATGAACAAGCTTCGAATAAGAACTCAAAATATAAGGATAAGAAAAGAAGATTCTGTAGAAGAACTAAATGCTCTTAGACGTATCATGAATTTACCGGAATATCTATCTGATCTTAATATTGACGAATCAAACACCCACAAAGAAGAAATACAAGAACTTAGATTGAATATTTAAATCCCGTCTTTCTCAAACACACAAACTAAATATATTAGATACAAAAAAAAGCAGAGCCCCCGTAAGGGAGCCCTGCCTTTATTTTTAAATCCTTGTTTCTTAATTGAAACAGTCTTCCACTTAACCCTGTGAGTACTGTGGAACCATGAAGCGATGACGCATTGTGTATTTGAACGGTGTTGAGTAAAGAAGTGGTCCAAAATCGTCTTCGGTTCTTGTAACTGTTCTTGTCCAAAGGGTCTGAGCCGGTGGAATAATGAGGTTGAAGGTAAAACTGATAAGTCCTACAATCTCTGTAGCCGGAATCTGACCGCCCATGTAATCAAATGGGGTTCCAGACATGTACCATGAGCGGATATCGTCGCCGGTAGCGGTACGAATGCTCTCAGGGTTTAGCTGGAAGCGATGGCCTGTTCCAAAACCAGGTGGTAACTCTGAAGGTAGATATGTAACTTCATGAATACTTGTGGTTACATCTGGTCTTGTTGTGATTCTGTAGTTCATACGGCCCCAATCTGTCTTTCCATAAAATGTTGGTCTTGTGGAAAGAGGTTTGTCGGAATAACGACCGTTAGCTGTGTGAAGAATATATCCTCTTCTTTCCATAAGCATGTTGAAATAGTTGTTATTTGTTCCATGCTCAAAAGCTGCAATGTAAGCTGCTTTTTTCGGGAATCCGAAAGGCTCTTTTCCTGCAAAAATTGGGGAATCATTAGAAAGATACATGTATGGATAGTATCCAGCTCTGTAGATCTTTCCTGATCCGTCGTCTACCTGAGCGGAGAATGTTACACCAAACTCCATGTATGGTCCTAACATTGTGTTTCTGTGAATTACATACCAGAACTCAATTACATCGTCTTGAATAGTGATTGGCTCAGGTGTAATTCCCTGCATTGCAGCATGATCAGCGCGGATAACAAAAGCCATCCAGCGGCTTTCTGTATATGTTAGTGGAACAATGTCATAGTCAAAAACTGGGTCAGCCACACCTTGTGAAATGATGTGGATTCTGTCTCTATCCAGCGGTAAAGGTGGGACTTCGCCTTCTGCCAGCCATGGATAGCTATATTCGTTTGCTTGTAAACCCATTGCTAATACCTCCTAATTAAATTTTTATATATTCATTTTCTACTTTGAACTACTTAAAACAGTTAAAGCTCAATGAAGCTTATGATCCCTGTGAAATTGGGAACTGCTGACGAAGTCCATATTTATATGGAGTCGCATATCCTCTGTAACTAGCAGGACGCTCATAAGTTTCTGTCCAGAGTACCATAGCTGGAGGAATGATAAGGTCGAATACAAAAGAAATACAACCTGTAACTTCCTCAATTTTGCACTCAGCACCCAAGTTATCAAATGGGGTAGCTTGCTGGAACCAGTTAATAGCATCGCTAGAAGCTGTTCTTGTGTGCTCAGGCTTGATCTGGAAACGATGGCCTTTAACGTTAAATGCAGCTGGTAACTCTGATGGGAGATATGTTAGCTGCCACTCAGAACTGGAAACGTCAGGTCTGGTGATAACTTTCATATTAAATTTACCCCAATCTGTTTTACCGTAGAAATATGGAGGTTTAACTGGTTTATCGTCAAACTGACCTGTTGCGCTGTGAATTAGATAACCATTACGTGACATAGCGAAACCAAAGAAATCGGTTCCTTTCTCACCACCATGAGTGGTGATTCTGATGTATGACATCTTTTTTGGGAATCCAAGAACACGACCTGCGTCAACTGGGGCATCTCCGGTTAGGTACATATATGGATAATAACCTGCTTTCCAAACATTACCTTTAGGGTCTTTATAGGTAGCAGATATTGTTAGTCCCCACTCAAGATATGGTCCTAACATGGTATTTTTATGCTCAACATACCAGTACTCTGCTAAATCTGCATCTTCTCCATCCCACGGCTCTAGCGGTGGATTTGGTAAAAGACGACGCCTTGTAGTCTCATTTAGTCTGACAACAAAAGCAGACCAGCGACTATCTGTATAAGTTAGAGGAAGAACATCAATATCCCATAATGGATCTGATGGATTAGCAATAATCCACGTGTTGATGTCTCTCTCTATTGGAGGAGGTGGAACCTCCGATGTAAGTTCCCAATACTTCGTTGGGACATTAAGATGACTTGGCATATATACAAACCTCCTAATATAGATTTTAACCGGATTGTTGCCAACCCTAGAGGAGGAGCGCAGCTATACAGTCGCTTATTTAAATAATCTATTTAAATATCTTCCTGATTAAAGCTACGGTCCAATACCCCATCTCAAGTATTTATATCAAAGATTAGGGGTACTTGTCAAGAGGTTTTTTTGTTACTTGGGAAAAAAACTTAAGTTTTTTACTTAATTTTACCAAAATAGGCTTCAAAAGTAGAAAAATTGAGCATTTGCTAGGGCAAGATGCTCATAACTGACGATGAAAACTTACCTATTTTTTCTCTTACAACTATTTCCGCCTCCCCATCAAAAGGGGTTGGTGTATCATTTAGCACAATTATTTTAGATCCATTCCTAATAGCTATATCTGGGAGCGCATTTGCTGGAGATACAAGCAAAGAAGAGCCTATGGCGATAAACAGATCTGCGCTGCGAGAGAGCCCCAAAGACCTCTCCCAAGGCACCTGAGGTAGTGCTTCTCCAAAAAACACCGCATTTGGCTTAAGAACTCCTCCACATTCATTACACAATGGAGGGTTCTGTCCTGCAATAACCCTTTCCATAGCTTCATCCATTAACTGAAGAACACTACAATCCATACACACTGCCTGTCTAAGTGAGCCGTGGAGCTCATGAACCTCTCCTGAGCCGGCGTCCTGGTGAAGACCATCTACGTTTTGTGTAATAACTCCCTTTATAAGATCTCTATTCTCAAGTTCAGCTAGCATATGGTGGGCAATATTAGGTTTTGCACTTTTTCTGATCGGATAGAGTTCAAGAGAATAATCGTAATAACGTGTGGGATCTTCCACAAAACCATCAAGTGATACAACAGACTGATCCATCTTTTCCCAAAGACCTGTACCCGGAGAGCGGTAATCGGGAATTCCAGATTCTGTGCTAATTCCAGCTCCAGTGAAGACTACAGCATTTGAGGAGGACAAAAGAAGATCCAAAAAGAGCTTAGCTTTGTCGTTTAGATCGCTCATATTTAGGTTTATACAAAAAAGGGGGTGAAAATTCACCCCCCTTCTTAATATTCTATTTTATTTAATTTTGTTTTTAATCTTATTTGCCCAATACACTAACAACACAGGTTATGCCGTCCATAGAAGGCTGGGCTCCGCCCATTGTCTCAATTACACCTACGTTAGCATTTTCTTGTTGACGCTTGCCGGCCTCGCCTCTGAGCTGCCAAACTATCTCTGCAGTCTGAAGAAGACCCGTAGCACCAACTGGGTGACCTCTGGAGAGCAGTCCGCCTCCAGGGTTAACAGCAACACCGCCTGAGTTTATCCAAGTGCTTCCGTCCTCTATAAGTTTAGCGCCCTCACCTTTCTCACAGAACCCTAAAGCCTCATAAACCATCATCTCTGCAATGGAGAATGCGTCATGTATCTCAGCCACATCCATGTCCTCTGGTCCAAGCCCTGCCATCTCATAGGCCATTTTAGAGGTTCTCATAACATTTTCCGAAGGATCGCAAGTAAGTCCCTCAGGGCTTGAGTACTTTCCTGATTGAGCCACGCAGCCTAGAACCTTAATTGGTGTTTTGGTAGCAAGCTTATCAACCAAGTCTGCAGAACATAGAACCGCAGCCGCTGAAGCGTCCCCTACAGGGCAGCACATATTACGCGTAAGCGGATCAGCGATCATTGGTGAATCTAGTACTTCTTCTATTGTCATTTCTTTATTGTATTGCGCTATTGGATTGAGCGATGCATGGTGGCGGCTTTTTACAACTACTTTTGCAAGCTGCTCCATCGACACATCGTATTCCATCATATATCTCTTTGCTCTCATGGCATAGAGTCCCGGCATACCCATTCCAAGAGCTACTTCTATGTCATCTTCCTCTAGAGGCAGTGGGCCTCCTGATAAAACACGGCTTAGGTTTTCTACACCCAATGCCAATGCTATGTCATATTGTCCGTATGCAATAGTTCTCCATGCTTCCCAAAAAGAGAGGGTTCCACTACCACATGCTCCCTCAACATTAATAGTAGGCTGTCCAACTAGTCCTATTTCTTTAAGAGTTCTCTGCCCTACTCCCATTCCCTGATAAACATGTCCGCAAAATGCGATCTCAATTTTTCTAGGATGAATTCCGGCATCTTTTATAGCGGCCCAGGCTGCCTCGCGCCCTAATATATGAGCGCCCTTATCTGGAAACCTGCCACAAGGGGTTGTCCCTACACCTAAGATATATACGTCTCTCATTTGAGTCCTCCGGCTTACTTTAATTTGCGCAAACTATTATATATCAAAAACCTTAAAAATAAAAAAAGAGGGTTACGGAACGAAGTCCATAACCCTCTTTGGTAATCAAACTCTGTTATAAATATTTTTCTAATTATTAACCAGCGCTAAGAGCGGTAATTGGCCCCCATTTGCCGGTAAGAAGTAGCATTCCAGGAATCATAAGAGTTAGGAACGCTTCAATAAGGAATAACCATGCAACTGCTGGAGCAACGGCTTTTCCTAGAGAGAACACTAAGAAAGCTAAGAACACTAGCAATGCCCATGCCCAACAGAATAGAGCATAGTACATCATGCCAGGAATTGCTGCTTCTAAGCCAAAGAAATGATAACCGTACCAAATGAATACGATTGTGGCGAATAAGCAATACCATCCAAGACCCTTAGCGTCATATCCGTGAATAAAAATTCCAGCAACCATGAAATAGATCAATGCAAACACAGAAACCAACGCTGTAGCAGCGGTTAAATTCTGATCATGTAGTTTCCATGCAGCGATTAGGATCAATACAGCTACTGCAAAGTTTAATACACCTACTTCTTTAGCTCCTGTTTTCCCCAAAACGGTCATACCATTACAGAAGAAAACGAAACCTACTAGCAACAAAACATAGCCAAGCAACATATCTATTGCCATTTCTCTCCATACCTCCTTAAAGTTATTGTATTTACTTGTGGAGTTTTTGTGGACTTTCCACCTTCCACAAAGTTTTCTCTATGGAATAGGATTTATCACATTTCGCATATCTATGTCAAGTAAATTTTTTAATATTTCGCTATATTTTATAGAAAAAACCCCCATCAAAAAAATAAATTATTCAATGATGGGGGCATCTTAGTCAAATTATATGTTTGAAAAACGGGAAATAGACAATTTTTTAAGTATTTTGGATAAAAAAGAAAATTTTAGGGAAATTTAACCCTCTTCTCTTCTTTGTACCAAAATTACCCATTTACCCTTTTGTACAACATCACCACTCTGATTATGAACCAAAACTTCAAAAATAAGAAATCCCATATTAGGTCTCTTGTGCTCTCTTTTCTCAACGAGTCTGCGAGTGATGTGAATTGTGTCACCAAATTTTACAGCGCCTGAGAATCTCCAATCTTCAAGACCCATAAAAGCTATAGTAGCTAAACGAGGCATTGTAAACCACAGCCCTGATGCTACAGATAGAACACATAGCCCATGAGCCACCCTACCCTTAAATACTGTTTTCTGGGCAAACTCCTCATCTATGTGCATGTTGTTAAAATCGCCAGAGAGACCTGCAAAACTTACTACATCAGTCTCTGTAATAGTGCGCCCGGTGCTTTTATGCTCCGCTTCTACTTCTAAGTCTTCATAAAAAACTCTTGTATCCTCTGCCATTTAAATATCTCCTTCCGATTTAGAATATAAACACGGCCCGGGCTGTTGACCTAGGCCGTGGTAATTTTCTTTTTTATTAAGACAGGCTTGCCTGCTTATTGTGCTGGTTTAAATTTTGGAAGTGTTACTTCATCAGTAACATCGTCATAAACTACTTCTACTTCCATTCCCACATGAACATCATTAACATCTACATCGATGACATTGCTCATCATCTTAACGCCTTCTTCAAGCTCAATTAACGCTACCACATAAGGAGGATCCCCTTTGTAGGCTTTTGAAGGACCCATGTGATGAATAGCATATGTCCACACTTTACCCTTCCCACTTGCCTTGACCCACTCTATATCCTCAGACATATCGTCTCCGGGGGACATAGCGCGTGGGTAGAAAAAGAATTTCCCTGTTTCTTTTGATCTAGGAAGAACCATTGCGTGGTTCTTGGTTCCTTCCCAGTATGGTTTTGTTTCCGGGCGAAAATCCGGAAGTGGTTTGTTGTATGTTTTTTCTTCTGACATTTTTAGTGTTCTCCTTTTTCTTAAGAAAGGGGCTCTTTCCCCAGTAGTATTGTGCTGTGCGCAGATACGATGCCACCGTTGCCATGAACAAGCGCCACGTTTGCATCTCCTACCTGTCTAGGTCCAGCGTCACCTCTTAACTGCAATGTAGCCTCTACAACGTGGTGCATAGCTCCTAGGTGAGCCTGAGATAACAACCCGCCGTGAGTATTAACTGGCAGATCTTTGCCGATCTCCATACGCCCCTCAAGTGCAAACGAACCGCCCTCCCCTTTAGGAACAAAGCCAAGACCCTCTAGCTCTAAAAGAACGGTGATTGTAAAACAATCATACAAATAAGCGAGGTCAACATCATCTACTCCAAGACCCGCTGTCTGAAAAGCTTTCTGGCCCGAGAGGTTGATTGC
Organism: Deltaproteobacteria bacterium; assembly: GCA_029262275.1. Taxonomy (GTDB): domain Bacteria; phylum Desulfobacterota_D; class UBA1144; order Nemesobacterales; family UBA2774; genus CR02bin9. The sequence continues at coordinate 16,969 of JAJCZS010000006.1, forward strand.
GTTATAGATTTGATCTAAGTTCTCAAGCGTTGTCATGTACTGGTGTGAGTAACCCTGACCCATGCCAAGTAAGTAAGCAAGGTCATTCTCAATTCCAAGCTCTTTTGCTTTTTCTTCTGTTGTTACAATAAAAGCAGCTCCTCCGTCCGAAATAATGGAGCAGTCATATTTTGTGAGCGGCTCTGCAATGACTCTTGAACTCATAACTTCCTCAATTGTAAGAGGATCCTTGTTCATTGCATTTTCTTTTAGAGCTGCGTGTTTTCTCATTGTCACTGCAACTGCTGCAAGTTGTTCTCTTGTAGCGCCGAAGTCGTGTAAATATCTTTGAGCTGCAAGTGCGTAGCCACCGGGGGTGGTTAAACCATAAGGAAATTCAAACTCACCGTGGCACATCTCTCTAATAAGAGCCAACATACCAGAGGAGGATATTCCCGAAAGCGTGTTATCGCCTCTCACACAAAGAACAACCTCTGCCTGACCTGAAGCTATTGCCATAGCAGCCTCAGCTGCCATCCATACTGCCGTAGCACCTCCTACTGCAACTGAAGAAAAGAATTTTGGCTTCATTCCAAAATAATCAGCAAAAGTGGTGCAGTGCATAAATGTATGCTCAACCAGCGAAAATGCTGTTACTAATCCGTCTACATCTGTTTTTTTGATTCCTGCGTCTTCAATTGCTAATTTTGAAGCTTGGGAAAGGAAATGAAAAGAACTGCGATCGGGAATTTTGCCCTGCTCTGTCTCGCCAACACCGGCAATGACAATTTTATGTTTCTTAAGGACTTCCCGTGCTTCTTGGGTACCTGGGATATTACTAGCCATGTATATCTCCCCCTATATTGTATTTTTGTGGGAGATTATATTAAATTGATACGGATAAAAGTCAACAGTTGCACAGGCTTACTGATTTTGTAAAACAACCTCTGCTACCGAGTTGGCTACGAGGTTGCAAATGGTGGCAGTGTAAAAATCTCTAGCCTTCTTTTCGTTGGTGGGAAGCTTGTTGTAAGGAAACTCGTTTTTTACTTTTTTTACGATGGATTTTAAATCTAAATTTATTCCTGATAGTTCAAAATCTTTAGCCCTATTAACCATCAAATCCTTACAGGCTCTTTGTGTTCCTTCATCAACTAATTCTTTGATAGGTTTTAGATCGTTTAGGTTATCGTAGATCTCAAATATTCTATTTCTAAAAATCCCATTTCTAAAATCTTTACTAACCCCTTCTTTTGTTTTTCTTTTGCCATTGCTTGAAACTTTTTTAGTCCTATTATAGGTACTGTTTTCCTCGGGGGTTCTTTTACTAATATTCTTATTATTACTTGTGTATTCTTTGGGTGACATTTCAGTCACCCCCCCCAGTGCTAATTCTGTCACCCCCCCGGTGACGTTTTTGTCACCCTCCCCCCTGACATTTTTGTCATCCCTTTTGGTGGTCTTGTTTTTAATTACTTTTTTTTTAAGGGTTGGAGAGGAAACGTCAATATTTACAGTGTTATCAACCACTTCATCATCTCGGTTTAGTTCTTCTATTAGCTTTCTAACTAGGGGTCTAAAATCAAAAACTGTTGTTACTTGCGCACCCGTGTTACTATCAAACCTAGGTGTTTTCACAAGCAATCCCAACTCTTCTAGGTCTTGGGTTATTCTCTTAACACTCCTCTCCTCTATTCCCGATCTTTGGGACAAAGTAGAGTAGCTGGGGAAAGGATAGCCGGCGTCCCACTTGTATGACATTATGTCGATAATCAACATTATGTGTTTAGGTTTTAATCCAATTTTAGATCTATATCTAAGCAGAATATTGGGGACACTTGTGAAGCCCTCATCTAGGATTTCACCCCATATTTGAACGATCTTTGTCTTATCTTGTTTGGTCCCAGACATTCTATTCCCCGGTTAGTATTAAAAAAACCAAAGCTTGTTCAATTGTGAACATTAAAACGCTTGACATTTAAAAGCCAGAAAGTGTATCATTAAAAATGTTCCACCTTCCGGTTGCCGCCGTTGTTTTAAGCAAACCGCTAAAGCTTCGGCGGCTTTTTTTATGCCTTTGCCAGCATATTATATGATTTTTAAACAGTTAAATCAATGTTAAGAAAAGGTTAACAAAAAACCTACCCTATTTAAATCTAGTTTTAGCTTTATTTTTTTAAACACTTTTGTCTTGATATAGATCCATTTAATTGATATAACTTTTAGAGGGAGAGAATAAATAATTGAAAGTAATAGCCATAGCAAACCATAAGGGCGGTGTTGGGAAAACAACAACTACGGTGAATTTGGCTGCCTGTCTTGCAGAAAAAGGCTCCGAAGTCCTCGTAATAGACCTAGATCCTCAAGGCAACGCCACTTCCCATTTGGGTTTTAACCCAAACGATTTCGAAGAAACCATCAACGATCTTCTTAACGACTCCACAAACAAGGTTGATATAAACAACATGATAGCGGAGCATGAGACAAAGGGTTTGTATTTGATCCCAGCAAATCTAGCTATGAGCAGGGCTGACCTTAGCATGTCTGGGTTAATAGAAAAAGACCACAGGCTTAGAAAATCTATAAAAAGACTTAGAAAAAACTTTGATTTCATTCTTATAGATTGCCCCCCTTCCCTTGCTACTTTGTCTATAAATGCTTTCTTTGCAGCTGACGATGTAATAATAGTTGTACAGACCCAGCCTATGGCTCTAGATGCTGTAAACATGATAGATGAGACGTTGTTTGAGATCTATTCATCTAGGCCTGATTTTCCTATTGTTCCCTATGGTCTGCCGACAATGCATGACAAACTGACAACCGTGAGTAAAACGGTTTTAAATGCTATAAATGAGAAGTTTAACCCCAATACCTTCTCTCCAATACATAACAACGTAAAGCTTAAAGAAGCTAGTGGGTACGGTAAGCATATTTTGGAATATGACCCCGTATGTGCTGGAGCTACTGATTATAGAAGGCTAGCCAAAGATGTTTTAAAGGTCTATGAAAATGAAAAAAACGAAGGAAGACGCTACATCAGCAGGGACTCCTAAGAAGAAAAAGCCCGAAAACAAAGGGCGTTTGTCTAGTATGTTGGAATCCATGCAGAAACGCTCAAGCCCCGTAAACGCTCACAAGGTAGCCACAAAGTACTTTGATGATTTTAAGAAAGATAGAAGTATCTCTTCTGTTAAAGAAATACAAAAAGGTGCTACCGCGGTAGATACTGGGGTAGTTACCGCGGAAAGTAGTGTGGTAGGTACTGCGGTAACTACCGCGGTAGATCAAAAAGCTAAGAGACCCTCCCATTCAAAACTTGAAAATAAAATATCCCAGCCTAAAATTTTAGATGATTCTCATACGCTATCTGAGTCAAAAGTTTATTTGTTTATGAAAGAGGAAACTTCCGAGAAAAAATCCTCTCAACTTAGGTTTGGTTTGAAAGAGTTGAAAGAAAAAACCGGGCTATCCGATAAAACAATTAGAAATGCAATCCATTCGCTAGAAGAAAAGTTGAGCATAAAGGTAGTTGAGCCCTCTCTTGGAGTTTATGGGAGAAAGATTCGAGTGTTTGGGCCAGAGGAGATATCCAGCAATAGAAAAAATGCAGGATTAATAATTGATTCTACTACAAAGAGAATAATTGATAGAGCTACTGCAGTAAGTACTGCGGTAGGTAGTGCGGTAACTACCGCGGTAGATAGCGAGCAGACATATAAAA
>JAJCZS010000007.1 GCA_029262275.1 Deltaproteobacteria bacterium
ATGCTGGTAAGCTTGAGTACTGTGATATGATAGCAGCCGGAATCATCGACCCAGCCAAGGTAACAAGGAGTGCAATCCTAAACGCATCAAGTGTTGCTGGACTACTCCTAACCACTGAAGCTCTTATCGCTGAGAAACCAGAAGCTGGTGGCGGTGATGGTGGCGGTATACCTAACATGGGCGGTATGGGTGGAAGTATGCCTGGAATGATGTAAACAATTGAAATTAAATTAAAAAATATTAGAAGGCGGGCTCTCCTACAAAGGTTAGCCCGCTTTTTTATATTATTCGAATATTCTAACTACTGAATCTAGATCAGATAAATCGTCAAATAAGTAATCAGGATTATGTTCTTCTAGATCTACTCTGGAATAACCACCCGTAGCAACACCAACTGTTATAGCTCCAGCTGCCCTACCATGGTTTATGTCATACGGGGTATCTCCAATAACAAATCTTTTCTTTATGTCTATACTGTTCCCTATATGGTCACTTGCTCTCTCGTAAGCCTTTAGAATTAAGTGTTCTCTAATATGGGAATCGGAGCCAAACCCCCCAAAGCTAAAATGACTATCTAAGCCACCACTTCTAAGTTTAATCCAGGCCCCTTGCTCTATATTTCCTGTGGCTACACCTAGAATCATGTCTTCTCTAAGTGATAGAGTCTCAAGTAATCGAGGGATACCAGGCATTACCGTAGTTTGAGACATTCCTGTCTCTTCCTCAAGGAAAGGAACATAATATTTGTAGAGCTCCTGGGCCTCTTCATGAGCATAATCTCTATTAAACTCGTTTAGAAAAATCTCTTTTAGGATAATAGGGTCTGTTTTTCCAGCGGCATCTATTTTAGTCATAGCTTCTTTAATACCGTATATCTTCTCAAACGCTCTATTTGCGGCTCTAGTCCCAGCGCCGTTAGTTTGCAAAAGTGTGCCGTCTATATCAAAAAGTAAAAGTTTCATATCTCAACTCGCCTCAATTTTTTCTATTACTGTAGAATAGAACTCAGTCTCTAGCTCCCAGAGCTCATATGCTTTTTTAGATGCTAAACTTAATAAACCAGCCTCAGGACTCTCCTTTTCACTTATATCTTTAAGGAGTAGAGCAATATCACTCCATTTGCCCCCGATATTATTCATCTTATTAGATAAGTCTAAATCTTTTATTAAAGGCACAATTTCCTGAGCTTCATTTAAAAAATCTCTGTATATCCATCTAAAACCTGCTCCTCCAACCCCTCTTTTCTTTATCACTTGATAACCAAACCGTGAGCACCATTTCCAGTCAGAAACATCTTTCCAATTTGGCAAATCCTCTGACCAAAGCTTTATCTTATGAACCCCTGACTCACCCCTTCCTCCACTAGAACCTTGGAGCATCTTTCTGGCATTCTCACGAATGGCCCTAGGTATGAGGTCCTCTAAGTTCTCAATAGGTTTATCTAGCTTTACTTCCATGAAGTTATTATTGAGGGGGTTAGATAGATCCTTAGAAGCCATACCGTCTCTAAAATCTGCATAAGGAACTTTTTTAAGACCTTCTAGGTGATTATCAGCAACAAACATAGTTTTGGATTCATCGTCATATCCCCAAACTGATACAATGTGCCCAGGAAAATGGGTGTTGGAATTATAGTATTCTAAATAGTATATATCTGTTTGTATTATGACCGGTACATTTTCATTAATATAAGTTTTGATTGTGTCAATAACATCAGAGCCCGCATGTTTCCAGGAGGTTTCCTTGTTTACTAGGCTTAGAAAAGTTGTCTCCATCAAAGGTCCTCTAACAAATATCATATGAGAGGGGCTTATATCATCTCTTATGGAATAATAGAAACCAAGACCTCCACCAATGCCAAAACACATAGCTTCAGACCAGTTGTATCCATAGTGTGTCATAACGTCTCTGAGTGTAACAGAGCCACAGTGAAGACCGGGGATATGTACCCAATTATCTATTATCCTTTTCATACGGGTATTAAATTACCATAAGATCATCTTTTTATTCAGTATAAGGTGAATAATTTAAGGTGAAAATTAGATTAGAAAAAGTGGATACTCCTAACATTATGTAATTTTAGGAAATTAGTTTATACTATTAACAGGGTGATAAGTAAGTTCTAATTATGGTCGGAAGCCAAAAGCAGAACTACTAGAGATCCAATATACAATTTCATAGTTTGTTTTAACTTGCCATCATCCTCCAAAGGGCGAGCTGGTGAAAATTTTTTTCACTAGCTTGCCCTTGTTTTTATACTTATTGCATCTTACCGCTTTAAATTTCATCCATTATACTAAACATATGTTTTAATTGGAGGCGCTGCTTAATGAATAGAATCATATTTGTATTAACACTCGTTTTCTTTCTGATTATAAGTCCTTTCTTGGTGGCTCAGGCTCAGGAATCAGCCGATACTCTAAATGTTGTGGACTCTCAAGATTTTAAGGACTACTGGTACAGTGGAAAAGCTGAGATTACTAGCTACAAACTAGAACAGGCACGCTATGGTGAGCTTCACGAAGGCTATGCGGTGCTAGTTTTTGTAACCGAGGATTTCTCAAAATCTAAACAGGTGAAATTGGATAACCCACAAAGTGCTAAGGGGGACGGGGTTAAAGTCCTTAAGCTAAACAGGATAAAGAAATTCGATACAGGTGTGTACCGCTACTCTATGATGGATTCGGTTTTTACGCCTGTCTATATGAATGAGTATCCTAATACCTTAAAACTCACATCTTCTTCTCAGGAATGGTGCGGTAATACTTTTACCCAGCTTAACCTGGATGATAACGGTTATGATGTGAGGAGTTTTTCATATTTTGAATCCGAGGGCGATCAAAAATACAGTCTCCAAAAAGAGATTCTAGAAGATGAATTGTGGGCCAGGATTAGACTTGAGCCGAAGAGTCTTCCTCAAGGAAGGATTAAAATAATACCAGCAGCCATGGCATCTAGGCTTACTCATAATGAGCTTAAGGTGGAAATTGCTGAAGCAACCCTTGTAGAGAACTCCGATGATTCCAATTTGATGGATTACACACTGGTTTATGATGATTCAGGTAGAACTATGAAGATTACGTTTGGCAAATTGTTTCCATACGAAATTCTATCTTGGGAGGAAACGTATAAAAGCGGTTTTGGCCCTGGAGCAAAAACTCTTACAACTAGGGCAGTGAAGAATAAGGTTTTAATTAGCGATTACTGGAATCAGAATAAGAATATTGATCGTGAATTGAGAGAAAAACTGGGGTTAGAAAACTAGATAAGCGACCCCAACTGGGGCCGCCTATCCAATAATTTTTAATTGATCTCTACTTTAATTTCTTTAGGTTTAGCTTCTTCTTTTTTGGGTAGAGTCAGCTCAAGCACGCCTTCTTTGTAATTGGCTGTAATTCCTTCAGTGTCTACGTCGTCTGAGAGAACGAAGCTTCTTGCAAAATTACCATAACTGCGCTCGACTCTTACATAACTGTCTTTTTGGACTTTCTCTTCAAATTTCTTCTCACCTTTGAGCGTTAGAGTATTATCGTTTACATCAATATTAATTTCCTCTTTGGTCAAGCCCGGAAGCTCAGCGTTGAGAACATAACTGTTCTCAGTTTCGTAAATGTCTACTTTGGGTGTCCATGTAGCATCATCTAACCCTTCTGCAGGCTGGAGCCCCCAGCCGAACTCATTAATAAATCTATCAACATTGTTGTGAAACGGTCTAAACCCTCTGTGTGGTTCCCAAACTTTTAATCTCATTTTTTTGACCTCCGTATTGTCTAATTTTTTTCCTACACTTAGAAATTAGTCACGCTTTTTTATATTTCAAGACAGTTTTTTTCAAACTATAGAAATGAGGTTATGATAGTAAAAGTTTGTAGGAGTGTTCAATGTTAACAGCTGAAGAAATAATAAAGATGTTTGATATGAAACTGCTTCCGGGTGAGGGGGGTTATTACTCAGAGACTTATAGATCTAACCACAAAATCGCTGGTTCCTCATTACCTGAAGAATACAATTCTGAGAGATCACTTAGCACAGCGATATATTATTTGCTTACCCCTGATACAAAATCGTTGCTCCACCGGCTTCCAACGGACGAAATCTTCCATTTTTATATTGGCGATCCTGTATTGATGCTCAATCTCTATCCAGATGGTTCTTCTGGAACTGTAATCATTGGACAGGATTTAAAAGAGGGTCAGTCAGTACAAGTTAAAGTACCTAAGGGAATATGGCAGGGGTCTTACTTGATCGACGGTGGTAAATATGCGCTAATGGGAACTACTATGTCGCCTGGGTTCGATTTTACCGACAATGAAATTGGGGACAGAGAAGATTTAACTAATCTATACCCATCTCAAAAAGAATTAATTGGCAAACTGACTAAAGCTTAATTTCAACGTAGGCTTTCTCTCTCATTTCCTCAAGCCATGTTCTTAGCTGTTCTTGGGCTTTTTGTCTTTGGAGAATTTGGCTGATTTCTGCTTTCTCTGTATCACTAATAAATATCTCATCCTCAGATTTTTCTTCTTTCTTCTTATCTTTTTTGTTGCCCGGATCAGTTCGGTTAAGGACTTTTAAAACATGATATCCTGCTGGTGATTGAACTGGCCCTGTTACCTTTCCTTCAGGAGTTCTTTCAACGGCTATCTCTAGCTGTTCAATTAAATCGCCCTTTTTGAAAGTTCCTAAATTGCCGCCTTTGTCAGCGGTAAAGCTATCGTCAGAATACTCTCTTGCTAGAGTTGCAAAATCATCACCTGATTTAGCCATTTGTGCTACTTCAACTGCTTTATCTTCAGCGTTTGGAGTTTCAGGCGAAATTAGAATGTGAGCGATCTCTACCTCTTCTTCCTCCTGATATGTTTCTGTAATACCTGCTGAATAATCAATCACACCATAATTTTCCTCATAGTATTCTTTTATTTCTTGATCAGTTACAACAATCTTATTTCTCAATTGTGATTCCATAAGCTTATTGCCCAAGGTTTGTTGTCTCCATTGCTCTCTAAAGGACTCGGGTGTTAGGTTTTGTTTTTTTAAAACCTCTTCCATTTGCTCTTCATTAAGACCATAACGACTTCTAACTTCTGCTATGCTAGCGTCGAGCTCTTCTTCGGAGACAGTAAGACCTCTTTTCTTTGCTTCTTGTTCGAATAATTTAGACTCGACCATTTGATTCAGTATCGTTCTCTCATCTACTTGTTCTGTTGAAGTTGGGTTTAAACTAAGCGAGGCCTCTCTCAATTCTGAGAGGGTGATAAGATCATCGTTTACAACTGCTACTACTCTATCCACCACCTCTTGTGCATTCAACGATGTGGATAAAACACAGCTTAATAAGAATAAATAGCTGATTTTTAATAGTTTATTTTTCATTGGATTCACTTTTATACATCTCCTCTAGTCTATCTTCATATACCTGCACTTCCCAATCTTCTTTAAGGTCATTTATGTAATTAAAGAGCCCTTCATTTATTAGTTCCGAACGTATCGTACGTTCAACCTGTCCAAATGGTGGGAAATCAGGTTCTTTGTTAGCTTTAATTATAAGGTAACCTCCGTCAACTTCAAACGGTTTTGTAATATCTCCCTTGTTGAGTACAAATATTGCCTCATCAATAGACTCGGGAAATCTTCCCTTGTTGACATATCCTACCTTGCCGCCTCTTTTTTTAGAAATGGGGTCATCAGAAAATTCAATTGCCAACTCTTCAAAATTCTCACCTGATTTTGCTCTGTCTGAAATCTCTTCGGCCTTAGACAGGGCAGAAGCTTTAGAATTATCTTCACTCGTATTAAATTTTATAACTATCTTGCTTATATCAATCCGTTCATAGTTCTTTTTATTTTGCTCATAATAGTCCTTAACTTCATCACTGCTTAACTCCAGCTCTTCTAATATTTCTTTGCCGAAGGTTTTTGCTATAAGTTTTTTCTGATAGCTATCTATTTGTTCCTGAATATCCTCTCTATCTTGAATTCCTCTTTTGTAAGCTTCTTTGTAGAGAACCTTCTCGTTTATATGAGTTTGTAGGAACTCGTTTAATTTCTTTGGTGATGAGGTATAGATCGTCTTTTGTTTGTAAGAAAGTTTATCGAGTTCTTTGGCTAGATCGTCTCTTGTTATGTTCTCTGACCCTATCTTAACTAGGATTTCTGAGGATACATCTTCGTTCTTAGAATTGTTGCAGCTTAGAACAAGACAAGTAAGCATAATTATAATTAAAACTCTCATATACTTTATTCTCCGGGTTAATAATTAATGAGTCCTCGATTTTGAATTCTCAAGTTTATGTAGATCTTGCAATATATGTCTAGTCTCCCCAATGGAATCATCGTTTTCATGAAATACTTCCATTTTCCCTTTCGGTGGAAAACTACTATAAAAGTTTGAATTTTCTGAAAATATTATAACGGTTCTTTTCTCTTTTATCTCTGCTTTATCAATGTATAGACCTTTCATTAGAAGTTTTAGATCCATCAGCTCAATCAAGTTTAAAGTGGGCTCCGGGATGTCTCCAAATCTATCAGTTAGCTCTACTTTTAAATCAAGAATTTCTTTCTCACTATCCAGGGCAGATAATCTCTTATATAGAAGAAGCCTCTCAGCATCGCTACTAACATAATCGTCTGGTATAAGGGCAGACATATTAAGAGATATCTCTGGCTCAACCTCTTCTTTTTGAACTTCTCCTTGAAGTCTTTTGACCGCCCCTTCAAGCATGTCTAGATACATCTCAAGCCCAACATCTGCAATATGACCTGATTGTTCGTTACCAAAGAGATGACCAGCTCCCCTTATCTCTAAATCAGATAGGGCGAGTTTAAACCCTGATCCGAGCTCTTTAAATTCTGATATTACTTTTAGCCTTCTTTTAGCCTCATCAGTAAGAGGTTTTGATGAAGGAATTAATAAATAAGCGTAGGCCTTTTTTTCTGAGCGGCCAACTCTTCCCCTTAGTTGATATAGATCGGCGAGCCCAAACGTGTGGGCTTGGTCAATCACAATTGTGTTAGCCCTAGGTATATCCAGTCCGGATTCTACAATTGCAGTTGTAACTAGTATGTCTATATCGCCCTTAATAAATTTCCCAATACTTTCCTCAAGTGGTTTTTCTCTCATTCTTCCGTGTGTAACTTCAATCCTGGCATTAGGAACCAGAGTTTGTACCTGATCTGCAACTCTGTATATATCCTTGATCCTGTTGTGTATAAAGAATATGGCCCCCCCTCGTTTAATCTCATTTGATAGCGCTTCAGCAATAATATTGCCGCTTGTCTTATAAACATAGGTCTCAATCGACTGTCTTCCTTCCGGAGGTGTAGTTATGAGGCTGATGTCTCTGATTTTAGCAAGTGAGAGTTGAAGAGTTCTTGGGATTGGAGTTGCGCTAAGAGAAAGTACATCAACACCATGTTTAAGCTTTTTAAGCTTTTCTTTCTGGGCTACGCCAAATCTGTGCTCCTCATCAATAATTAGTAGCCCCAAATCCTTAAACTTGATTTTGTCATTTAGAAGTTTATGGGTACCGATAATTATATCGATTTTGCCTTCTTCCAGTTTCTTGATTGTCTCTTTTTCATCTTTGCCGGTATTGAATCTCGACAAAGCAGCAATACTTAAAGGATATTCTTTTAACCTCTGTATAGCTGTTTTTTGGTGTTGATCGGCAAGAAGGGTAGTAGGAACCAGGAAAGCCACCTGTTTTCCATCCATAGCGGCTTTAAATGCCGCTCTGAGTGCAACCTCGGTTTTTCCAAATCCCACGTCGCCGCATATTAACCGGTCCATAGGTTTTGAAGATTCCATGTCCTGCATCACATCCTCAATTGCAGCCTCCTGATCAGGAGTCTCTTCATACCCAAACTCCAATTCAAACTCTCTGTATGTTTCATCCCTTTTTGAATATTGAAATCCCTTTTCTGCTTTTCTACGTGCGTAGAGCTCTAACAGCTCACCTGCAACACTCTCAACTGCTTTTCTTACTTTTTTAACCCTAGTGGTCCAGCTCTGGTTTCCGAGTCTGTCTATTTTGTGGGGTTTCCCGTCTCCAATATATCTCTGAACAAGTTTAAGCTTGTCTACAGGTACATAAATCTTGTCCCCACCCGAATATTCGCATTGTATAAAATCCCCCTCAGTGTCGCCTATCTTGAGCTTCTTAAGATTTCTAAAGATTCCAATACCAAACTCAACATGAACGATGTAATCGCCTGGTTTAAGCTCGCTAAACGATGTTATAAATGCCGACGGGACATCTTTGCCCTTTTTGTATGTAGCTCTATTCTTTTTCTCTCCAAATATCTCTTCCTCTGTAAGGATTTCAAGCTTTGCCTGCTGGAATTTAAATCCACGGGACAAGCTGCCTATGTATGAGTTTATATTTTTGTATCCCCTCTCTTCTATTAGGCTCAGAATTTTTTCCTGTTCGTTTTGTGTTTTGAAAGCCAGAAGAAGTGAATATCCTTCTTTCTTTGATTCATCAATTTTTTTTGAAAGGGTGTCTATAGGAGAATCTTCTTCACTAGACTGTCTGTTTATAATAGGCTCTGTATTAAAACTGAAAGACACGTCATTGTGGTCTGATATCTCAAGGTCAGTAAGCAGAATATTCTGGTATTTCCCAAGGTTCTTTTTTATGAAGTCATTTTTGAAATATAGCTCCTCAATTTCAGGGACAATCTTAAGCTGTTTTTTTAAACCCATATGGGTTTCTGATAATCCTTCAATAAATGATTCTATGCTATCAGCATTTTCTTCAGGCTCGTCTTCTATTATTAATGTGTCGTTAGACAAATAATCAAAGATTGAGCCTAGCTTGGAATAAAATGCAGGGAGCATCCATTCCATATTTGGAATTCTGTCCCCTTTCTCTATCGGCTCAAATATCTCGTGCTTATTGCGTGCTGTGACTCCACCTTGCTCTCCCTTTGCTCTCAAATACTTAATTGCCCTACTGGTTGATGCTTGGTCAAGCACAATAGAGCTGACAGGTAAAATTGTGGTCATCTCTAATTTCTCTGTAGTTTTCTGATTCTCTACATTAAATTCCCTTATTGAACCAACTTCGTCTCCGATGAATTCAATCCTTATAGGACTAATATGCCCAGGCGAGAATATGTCCAGTATAGATCCTCTAGTGCTGATATCACCCCTGCCTTGGACAAAATCAGTTTCGACATATCCTGTTTGTCTGAGCTTTTCTATGAGGTCTTCTCTTATTAGTAGATCGCCTTTGCTTATTTTCACAACCAGGTCTTCAAAGTTCTTTCTTGGAATAACTCTCTCAAGGAGGGTATCTACTTCAGCTATAACTGGCTCTCCCATTGATGCTGAGTGAAGCCAATTGTTTCTTTCTTTTAAGAACTGCGATTTGGATGAGAATAGGGCCTCACCGACGCCCGGCTCTTTCTTTTGCAGCACAGCAGGCATATGTTTTAGAAAGAATGAAATGTCGTTTGCTGCAGACTCAGCTTTCCTTTTTGTCGGACATAGCAAAAGAAAGGGTCTTTTAGTTGAGTGGTATATAGCCGCAATTAAAAAATATTTGGAGGAACCGCTTAGACCACATAGGGGTATTCTCTTCTCACCGGCTTTTATTTTATTTATAAGGTTCTTAAATTTTTGGTCGTCAAAAAGGTTCTTGTATATAGCTTCATATTTAATACTGGATTGTTTGCTCACGGCTTATAGTAGGGGAGCCTCTTTATGGTTTTTGATTTCCCTGGCCATTTCCTCTCCCATCTCTTTGCATCCAAGTTTTGTCATTCCCTCATGATATATATCAGCGGTTCTAAACCCTTTCTCAAGCACTCGCTCTACTGCCTCTTCTATTTCTCTTGCCGCTTGGTCGAGGTTAAGGGAGTATTTTAGCATCATTGCCGAGGTTAGTACCATAGCAATGGGGTTTGCCATATTCTGCCCCGCAATGTCTGGTGCGCTTCCATGAACAGGCTCGTATATTGCTCCTTCTCCTATACTAGCCGAGGGGAGCATTCCAAGTGATCCGGTAAGCTGAGCCGCTTCGTCACTTATAATGTCACCAAACATGTTGCCCGCAAGAATTACATCAAAAGTCTTTGGTCTTCTTATAAGCTGCATGACTGCATTGTCTACGTAGAGATGCTCTAGCTCTATGTCCGGGTATTCGGTTTCTTGGATTCTAGTTACTGTAGTTCTCCAAAACTGTTTAACTTCGAGCACATTAGCTTTATCTATTGAGGTTAATCTTTTCTTTCTTTTCTTAGCTATATCAAATGCTACTCTTGCGATTCTCTCTATTTCCGAAGTTGTATAAGCGAGAGTGTTAAATCCCCTCTCCTGACCATCTTCTAGTTTTTCGATTCCTCTAGGCTGCCCAAAGTAAATGCCTCCAGTAAGTTCTCTTACAACCATTATGTCTACACCCTCAACCACTTCTCTCTTAAGCGTTGAGGCGTCTGCTAGAGCAGGGTATACAACAGCAGGACGTAGATTAGCAAATGCATCAAGTTCTTTTCTAAGAGCTAAAAGTCCGCTCTCGGGTTTGTTCTCATGAGGAAGGTTTTCCCACTTGGGTCCTCCGACAGCTCCCATTAAAACGGCGTCAGAAGCTTTAGCTTTTGCAATTACCTCATCTGTGATTGGAACGCCGTGTTCATCAATTGAAGCCCCACCAAATAATTCAGTATCAAACTCAAAATCAATATTATGCCTCTCACCTATAATATTAAGAATATCAATACTTACATTTGTTACTTCAACTCCTATTCCGTCTCCGGGAAGAACTAGTACTTTAGGCACAATATTTCTCCTTTATATTAATTTAGGTGTTCCGTATTTTACCCACAGTGATACTTCAGGGAAAGAGTAAATGTAAATTGATCTAGCCCACGTGGTTTCTAAGTATTCCAATACCCTCTATATGAACCTCTACAGTATCGCCTTTTTGCATTGGTCCTATGCCTGAAGGCGTACCAGTTGAGATTATATCACCTGGTAGCAATGTCATAACCTTTGATACGAAGCTTATTAGTTTAGGAACCTTAAAAATCTGCATAGAGGTATTTGAGCTTTGTTTTATTTCATCATTCAAGTATGTAGAGATATGCAAATTAAGCGGGTTAAGCTCAGTTTCTATATATGGCCCAAATGGAGCAAATGTATCAAACCCTTTGCCTCTTGTGTATTGTCCGTCTTTTGCAGTGAGATCTCTAGCTGTGACATCATTTAGGCATGTATAGCCGAAAACATAGTCCAGTGCTTCATCCTCACTAACCATTTTTGCTCTTTTTCCTATAACAACCGCGAGCTCCCCTTCATAATCTACTCTCGTGGACATATGATCGGGGTACGAGATCGTATCTTCGTGTCCTATTATTGCCGTGTTGGGTTTAATAAAGATCTTTGGGTCCTCAGGTACTTCAGCGTTCATTTCCTTAGCGTGGTCACTATAGTTTAATCCAATACACACTATTTTAGTTGGAATGCAAGGTGGGAGTATGTTTACCTCATCTAGGTTATCTGTTATTTCTGTCGGCATGTAGTCTCCAAACAGATCCCAGTCTATCTCTCTAATTAAGTTACCTTCAAGAATCCCGTATTTTTGGATTTTCTCTTGATCTTCATATCTGACATACTTCATTTTTTCACCTCAGTCTATATATAATGAGTGAGACATTATACCCAATTTTAGTATTTGACTTCTTTTAAGTAGAGTCCCTGCGGTGGAGCTGCATACACAAACTTTGTTTTTTCTCCGGAGTGAAGAATTTCTGCAAAATCTGAAGGACTTATCTTTCCTTTTCCTACCTGAACAAGAGTACCAATAAGGAGTCTTACCATTCTCTTTAGAAACCCCGTTGCCTCTATACTAAATTGAATCATATTGTTCTCTAATGGTTCTATAGAGACTTTTAATACTGTTCTCACCGTTGTTTTTACTTCCGCTCCCGATTGAGCAAACGCCTTAAAATCATGCTCACCAACTAGAATTTCGGAGGATTCCTTCATTTTGCTTATATCAAGACTGTGGGGAATAAACCAAGCTCTGTGTCGTAGTAGTGCAGAAGGATGGGGGCTATTAAATATCTTATAAATGTATATCTTGCTCTTTGCAGAGAACTGCGCATGAAAATCGGGCTCTGCCTCTGTGGAATCTACAATGGTTATGTCTTTAGGAAGGACAGAGTTAAGGCCCATCTGAAACTCACCTGCTTTAATGTTGCTCTTTGTTGTAAAATTTGCCACTTGCTTTTGTGCATGTACCCCCGAGTCTGTTCTGCCTGAGCCAAAGAGATTTATGCTCTCGCCTGTTATATTACTTAGAGCATTCTCTATTTCTTGCTGTATCGTGGGTCCTTGTGGTTGCTTTTGCCAGCCACAGTAGTTTGTACCCTCATACTCAACTACAATCTTGATGTTTCTCATTTACTAAATGCCGTCCTTATCAAACTTTATTCTAGGATCAAGGTATACATACAATATATCTACAACCAGGTTGGCAAGCACTAATATGATTGTATATACAATAGTGATTCCCATCACAAGTGGGTAATCCCTATTTGAGACTGCGAGCACAAAGAACCTTCCTATTCCCGGAATAGCAAAAATGTGCTCTACTACGAATGATCCCGTAATCAAAAATGCAGTTATAGGTCCAATTACTGTTACAACTGGTATAAGGGCGTTTCTTAGAATATGTTTTGTAATCACAACAAAATTGCTAAGTCCTTTAGCGCGCGCTGTTCTAACAAAAAGAGCTTCAGAGGTCTCGAGCATGCTTGCTCGTATTAGACGAGCTAGATACGCAGCAGGACCTGCGGCTAGAGTGAGAGCCGGCAGAACTACATGGCTTGGACTTCCCCATAGGGCTGCCGGGAAAATCCTAAACTTAACAGAGAAGAAATAGATAAGAACCGCACCTATAACAAAACTAGGCACTGATACAAGAGCTGTGGCCGTGGATACGGCAAAAAAGTCGAAGAGGCCCCTTGGTTTTATAGCAGATACAATTCCCACAATGCTCCCTAGTGCTATGGATATAAAGAGCCCAATAAGACCAAGTTCAACAGATACAGGGAGAGTCTCCCTTATTATATCGTTTACTGATCTGTCTACATATTTGTAAGAGGGGCCAAAGTCTCCCTTTGATAGACCTTTTAGGTATAGAACATATTGTTTCCAGGCGGGTTGGTCTAGATTGTATTTAGCTTCTATGTTCTGACGGATTTGATCAGGCAGCTCTTTTTCTTCATCAAAAGGACCACCCGGGAGCATTCTTAGAAGGAAGAAAGTTATAGTTACAACAACTAATACGACAAATAACCCTGTAAAGGCGCGGCTGAGAATAAATTTGAGAATCAAGCCCGCTTCCTTTTCAACCCTCTTTTCTCACTACAAAGCTTTGTTTTGAAAGAAGGCCTTTAGAGTCTTTGGCAATCACAGTTATCAGATTAATATCATCTTCAAGAGTGAGGTCTATTGAAACAGGCACATTTGTTTTTGTAGAAGGAAGCAGCGCAACCTTATCATCACCCAGGAATACAGAGATAAGCTCTATTCCGTCTTTATCCTCTATATCTCCATAAAGATTAATAACATCTGATTTTGTTGAGACCGGCAAATCTATAAGCTTAATAATTGGTGGAGCCTCAAAAGCTTCTTGAAAAAGAGGCTTAATAGTTTCGGAATTCTCTGAATCCTTCACACTGGCAATTTTATCTTTGTTAATCCATCCAGACATGCCCTCATTTAAATTTACCTTGATCCACCCATCTGTTTGGCCAGTCGAATTGAACTTGGTTCCTTCTTGCGATAGGGCAATAATCGGGGCACTAGCAAATCCCCCGCCTCTTATTGGAGTATTTCCCTGAGTTACAGTTATATCCTCTTCTATAGCTTTATAGGCTGAAACATCAGCACTATTAGGTATTGATACTTTACTAGTTATACCATCTCTGAATATCTCATCTACAATCTGGATTTCAAATTCAATTGGAGCGTCTGATTTTTTAACATTAAAGGTAAAGTTGGTTTCTTCTATTTGTTGTGGTGAAAGATTCTCTATCTCTGCTCTTCCTTTTTCCAAAAATATAGTGTCTCCAGAAAGATTCTTTAGGCTTAAAATTGTTTTCTCCGAAGCTCCTCCACCAATATTCTTTACTCTTAGTACAAGTGCAATTGTTTCGCCCGCCTCAGGTATTCCGTTTCCATTTCCGGATGATCCAAACCGTCCATCATCAACTATTTCATAGTTAAATGCGTAGAGTGGTCTGGCAAGAGCGTCTATATTAAGGTTAAAGTCATAATCCGCAATTGTAGATTTATGAGCATCTTGGAATTTAAGTGAAATTTTATCTTCTCTTTTTAGTGCCCATTTTGGTATTTCAATTTTTGTGCTCCAGACTTTTTTCTCGCCAGGATTTAACTTTCCATATATAAGCTCTTTTCTATCTAGAACTAAATTCTCAGACTCGGTTGTTGCACTTAATCTGTATAGGGGGTCAGGTCCGGTGTTCTCTACCTCTACTGTTATCTCAACTTCTTCCCCTGCTTTTGCTTGTGGGATTTGAGGAAGAATATTTACATTCAAAGACGGAGTAGATGAAGGGGCTTTCCCGAAAGACCAGTCTACTCCCAGTGTCTGCCACTGATTTACAATTTTCTTGTCTTGATCTTTTGTTATCTCGCTTATGTCTTTTTGAATTTGATCCAGAGCCTGTTGTCTAGAAGGGGCCTTTGAGGATAGGATGATATCCTTAGCTAGCGATACATAGAAGTCTTTTTCAATTTTCTCTCTTTTTTCTTTCTTTGTTAAAGCTTCTTCAGGAGTAGGTTCCTCTTCGTTATCATTTACCTCTATATCCTGAAGATAGGTTATAGAATATATAGGGTTTTCCCTATTATCTTGAGCTGCTTTGTCTGATTTCCCATTTAGCTTGTTTAACCTAGGTTCTAAATTTGAGTTAAAAATTATTGAATCCTCGGTAATTGTTGTGGGATGTAAAATAATGTCCGGAGTAACGCCAACGTCCTGAATTGATATATCCCCAGGGGTTAAATACTGGGCAATAGTTAGTTTTAGGGCTGATCCATCGTTTAAATCAAATATTTGTTGCACAGATCCCTTACCAAAAGTCCTTTCCCCTATTATTACTGCCCGCTCATTGTTCTTAAGAGCTCCTGCAACAATTTCTGATGCGCTTGCACTACCCGCATCCACTAGTACAACTACATTTCCAGAGTATTGTTGGTCTTTGTCGTTTGCATGGTAACGCTTTTGGGAGTTACCTACTTTAGTTGTTACTATTACTCCATCAGTTAGGAACAGATCTGAAATCCTTTCTGCCTGGTCCAATAATCCTCCAGGATTTCCTCTAAGATCAAGAATTAGTCCTTTTGGATCATCTCCCCCGTTTTTCAGATTCTCAACAATACTATCTAAAGTGTTTTTCTGAAAATCCCTTATTCTTACATATCTTATCCCGTTATCCAGATCGAACGTTTCAACACTTTCAATCTTTATAGTATCGCGAGTAATTTTATATTCCTTAGGTTGAGCAAAGTTATCTCGGTCAATATGGATAGCAACTTGAGATCCCTTGGGGCCTCTTAATTTACTAACAGCCTCTATTAGAGACATGTTTATGGTCGATTCATCTTCTATTTGTACGATCTTGTCGTTGGGTTTGATTCCCACACTGTGTGCAGGTGTTCCTTCGATTGGAGATATTACTGTTAGCTCCCCGTCTCTGATTCCTATAACAATTCCTAGTCCCCCAAAACTTCCTTCCGTCTCAATCATGAATTCTTTATAAACCTGAGGCACGATGATTCCTGAATGTGCATCTAAAGTTTTTAGCATCTCATCGAGCACTGCATACTCTATTTCATCTATCTCATAATCTTTGGAATCTAATTTGGGTGTTACAAAAGTGAAAATTTCATTTAACTTATTTGATACATCATTTAGATCCTGTATGCCGCCCATGTCAAAAGTTTGTTTTTCATTAACTACCTGAACCTCAACAACCGATCCTTCTTCACCTTTGGGAAAATCTACAAGGACTTCATCAACTATTCTTTCAAGTCGGCCCAATGCCTGTATAAACATGTTTTTTGGCTCTATAGCAGTTTTGTTCACATAGTATCGGTTTACATATTGCATTACGATATTTGTTATATTTAGATTCTGAGCTCGGGTTGTTGTTTCAAAGTTCCCTAGGCTAGGTGCGAAAAATAAAACGTAGGAAAGTGCAATAAGTACAGTTCCTGAAATTATTATTCTTTTAACTGTTGTCGAAAACCTTATCAAAATTGTTCTCCTTCTTAATTTAGAATAATTATCACACCATATACTGTGGCAATCAAATAGTAAGGTTACAATGTACGCATAATTGTTTTCAGAATTTTAAATTATACTCTAGAAATTGAATTGTTTAACGGAATTCCACAAATTCCTAAAATAATTGTAAAAGATGTTCCAAGCTAAAGGTTGTTGTAAACTCAAAGTTCCTAAACATTTTTATGCCTATTGTTTAGTATATGCAATATATGTTTTCTATTCATCAGTTTTCTTATAGAGTGTATTTGCTTGTAGATCAACCTAATGTGTAGAAGCAAACAATAGTATGTTTAATTGGTCGTTTCTGACTTTTAAAGGACTTCTTGTGAAATGGGTGATCAGTTATTACAAATAGGTAAACCGGATTTCACAACTTACAAGGTTGCAAATGAAGTTAGGCGGCCCTGCCTATTAATTAGAAAAGAGGATTTGAGTGTAAAATTCTATTGACTATTATATTCTTATTATAGATTCTATCGATTCTAATCAAACATGTTAGAATATGTTAGGTTATAATTATATTTAGCATGATAGTTTGTATTGATTCTTGTTAATTAGAGTCTATTTGGTCAATGACATAATATAAAGCATTTTAAATATAAGTGTTTTGTGATATTATGGTGCTCAATAACAAACTCGATAGGAGATATACTGTAGAAGCTGAGTCGAAGGTTTATTCTTTAACCCGCAAACTCAGAAAGGGGAGGAATTAGATTTTTAGATCCTAATTTAAAAACACTTGACAATGTTTTCTATTTATGATGTAATTGCTTTAATTTTGAAGGAGGAAGGATGTGATGTCATATGTCCAGTTGGTTCTCGGATTTACAAGAGAAAAGGGCTTGACAACTCCCCTAAACTATGTTGTAATTCTGAGCAGTTTAGGATTTAACGGGAGATTTGTTTTTTGAGGGAGATGGAGATTGCTTGACGTTTTTAAATCCCAAACTTTTTTAGTTGTTAATTTAGTTGTTAAAATGAAAGGAGGATGTATATGATCAAAGGAAACTTAATGAACAATACCAAAACAAGGAGGAAAGGTTCAATGCTACAGGATAGTTTATCCAAAATAAAGTACTTATTAGTGCTTGCTTTTCTTTTAGTTTTACCAATGCAGGCAATGGCTGGTATGGGCGTAGTCCCCGTTATTGACCAGACCGACACAGGAGTAGAAAGACTTGTTTCGTTTTTTGATACGAGAGGAAGGGATACCTTTGTACAGGTTACCAACACCTCATCAGAAAAGGTCAACATCCATGTCCAAGTATACGACGTTGCTTCAATCTTCACAGAGTGTGAAGAATGTAACTTCGACGATATGCTAACTGGTCATGATACACATGTTTATGATGTAGAAAACATGATGACTAACGCTGTTCCAGGTATGGCATCTGAAGCAGTATGTACCGAGTTAGGACCAGATACATACGGTTTTGTTGTTATATCTCTATTACCACAGCTTAGCGAGCAGTCTGCTGGTTTAATCGGAATGTTCAGAATTATTGACGAGTCCGGTTACGAGTACAGAGCTAATTCAGCTGGTAGCGAAGAGAATTTTATTGCTGATACAAGTGTAGATCAGATTGTTAACTTTAGTGATGCTAATGGTCACAACTTGTCTGACTTAGTAGGTATTACCTATGTTGATCTAGGCCCTGGTGATGTTCACGCACACCCTGGTATAGCAACAACATTTGGTAGCCCGCAGGATCAGATTCTTATCTTAGACCAAGACGAGGATCCAATCTCTTGCAGCCCAACCACATTTGCATGTGCTGTTGGCGCTCTTGACAAGGGTATAGATAATGCGCTTCCTAACAGTAAAGGTCAGCTCAACAGAGTATGTGCTAGCAGCATTCTTAACTCAAACATTGCTGGCTTTTTAGATCTGCCGTTTAACGGTTTTACATGTTCAGCAGCATCTGGTGTTGGTAATCCAGATGGAAGTTGTTCATCAGAACCATACTTTGTCGGTTTCATTGGATTAAACAATGGAGACGGCACAGGATCTATGGATTCCTGGTGGGAAAGAGGAAGACATAACGTCGACAGAAATCTAGAAAACTAATTAACGGTGAAAACAAATATGACTTATGAACGCATAATAAAATTTGAAAGGAGGATAAATAAATGATAAGCAAGTTAAGATTTTCATTAATAGCTATTGTAATGCTTGTCCTTTTAGGATTTGGTTTTCAGAACCAAGCTAAAGGGCAGGTAGGGCTAGACGGCTTGTTCTGCCCTGCTGTCCCAAATACTACGGGTTGGCTTGAGACCGAGATAGTTGGATCAGGTCTTGTAATTCCTGATTTCAGAGGCGGCCTTCTCGGTACCGTAGAAAATTCAGGTGCTGACGCCGTTGGTGGTCTAGACTGGCAGCACGTAGACAACACTTTTTCAAACAATCTCCCACCTGGGGCTATAGGAAGTATTACCCCTACTAACGCGACTGGATCACAGCTCGTTACATGGTGGACACAAAAAGACGGAAGAAACACATACCTTCAGGTTACAAATGCTGACTCTGAGCCAATTACGGTTCATGTTCGCATACACAATGAAGCATGTGCTGAGATCAGAGACTTCTGTGATACATACACAGGGTATGATACACATGAGTACAACCTTGGTGACCTAGTTTCCAACGGTGGAGCAGTTATTCCTGACAACAACCTACAGGGCGTTGAAGGTTGGCTTGTTGTTACAGCTGTTGCTCCTGGTACTTGTGCAAGTCCTGATGAGCAGGCTTATGATCATAACTATCTAGCTGGTAATCTAATCATTCATGATTCAGATGACTATCTATATGGTGTTAACACATATGCAAGACAGGCTATCTGCGAAAATGTAGACTCAATGATTACAGTGAACAGAGTAGCTAACGGAAGTTTCTTGGATAATTTAACATCCTGGAATACTCCACAGCAAACTGTAGCTCTTACTGATGGTTTTGCAGTTAACCCTCAGGTGTTTGCCCCACCTAATAATCAAGGTAGCGGCAATATGGCTTTCGTGATTGCTAATGCTGCTAACGCTCAAACTTATGGTGGAGGAAGTACACCTGCTCTTAATACTATCACGGACTTTGTTGATCTTGGAGGAGCTGATGGTAGTGTAGCGCTTCTTGAGAGTTCTATAATCACAGTGGGTCCTAATGATAGTCAAGTGCTTACCTACAACCTTCAGCATTATGCTCAGAACACTGTTTGTTCAAACTGGACAGCAGTTGTGTTAGTTAATCAGGCGGGTGGCGGTAGTATCGTAGATGCAAACTGCTATCAGTCAGATGATACTAATACTATCGGTAATACCTCAAATCTAGTTGGCAACACAAACTGTCAGCAGCTTGCTGTTGATGATTCCATGCCATCATTTGGTCCTAATGGTTGGTTTGGCCGTTCAAACTTCTTGACCGGACAAACTTTAAACACAGGCGGCCAGGGTACTTTTCGCGTTCAGGTTGTAGCTGGACAGAACGTTGCTGGTGGAGTTGGCGCTTGTATTACTTCTGATGAGCCAGTTGGAGCTTTAGTTAACGGCTTTAACCTTAATGGACAAGATACAATTACAGCATCATGTGATGGAAGATTGAATGGTGACTTCAATGCTTTACTTGATCGCGTTGACCCAACCGTTCTTTCAGGACAGTTCAACATCCTTCCTGGCAATGTACAGGCAGGAGCAGATGCTGTTCTTATCAACTTTGCTGATAACTATGGACCTCCATACAGACCAGTTGCTGCTAACTCTGTATACTTCATAAGCATTTTTGATGAAGATGAGCAGGATGTTAGTTGCGGAGACTTAACTGCATGTTTCGCAAGGTTAGGTATAGATGATGCTTTAATTCCGAGTGAGCAGTTCTCACCGGCAACACCTACACCAACACCTACAGTAACTCCAACTATTACACCTACACCTACAGTGCCTCCTACACTAGCTCCTACACCTACACCTAATAATGGTGGAAGTGGTAGTTGTGCTATAGCTGGAAGCCCAGTTCAACTCGGTACAGCATTGGCTAACGTACTTATACCTCTAGTACCTGTAGCCTTCGCATTCGGAGTTAGAGCTGTAAGAAGAAGAAAGAAATAAGATAAACATTGATAACAATTATTGGTGGCAAGCTTAGGCTTGCCACCTCTTATTCTTTCTTTAGATTAAGAGAATAAAAGTTAGTTAAAAAATAGACCGAGAGAGTTAGTAAAATGACTCTCTCGGTTTTTTTTATCCACAATTTCCTAATAAAACTAAGTTTATGTACTATTAAGTATCTAATTTAACTACGTGTACTAGCGGTTAATGTAACGTTATGAATAAAACTTCCTTAAAGATGAGCATAGTATAAGATGAGAGATCAAATTGTAACATTAATACATTATGGAGAATTGTCCTTAAAAGGGAGAAATAGAAGCCTATTTGAAAATAAGCTGCTAGAGAATATAGAAAGAGAAACAGGAGGTAGGGTAACAAAATATAGAGGACGTTTTGTTATGGAAGGGGGAAATCCCGAAAATTTGCAGTATGTATTTGGTATTTCTTGGTATACAAAAGCGATTAGATTAGAAAAAGACGTTGAATCTATAACACATACCGTATTGACTGAAATAAGCCCTTATATCAAAGAAAAAAATAGTTTTGGAGTATTTGTAAAGCGAGCTGATAAAAGCTTCCCCTGTAGGTCTATGGAGCTTGAGAGAGTAATTGGGAAGAAGATTTGTGAGGAATATGACGCTAGGGTAGACCTTAGTAACCCCGACCTCAGCGTTTTTGTAGAAATTGCAGATGATGCCTATATATATTTTAATAAAACCCAGGGTCTTAAGGGTCTTCCTATTGATGTAAGTGGTAATGTTCTATCTTTGCTCTCAGGTGGCATAGACTCACCAGTTGCATCGTATTTAATGATGAAAAGGGGCTGTAGGGTTAACTTCTTACATTTTCATGTATTTAGTGACAACAAACTTGTATTAAATACAAAAATGAACAGTGTTCTTAATGCTTTAAACAGATATCAGAGTAATAGTAAGATATTTTTGGTTCCTTATTATCAGTTTGAGATGGAAATATTAAAGGTATTAAATACTAGAGGACATGAGCTCGTTCTGTTCCGAAGATTTATGGTTAAATTAGCCGAGAGAATAGCTCTAGAGAATGATTTTAAAGCTCTTGTTACTGGAGATAGCCTGGGGCAGGTTGCATCACAGACAATAGATAACATAGCTCAAATAACAAAGACTACCTCTATACCGATTTTTCAGCCTCTTATAACCTACGATAAGCAAGAGATCATAGATTTAGCTAAGCAAATTTCCACATACGAACTATCTATAGAAAAGTATAAGGATTGCTGTTCTATTGTTTCTTCTAATCCTCGTACAAAAGCAAATACTAAGCAAGTGCAAGTATTTGAGAAAAGTATGGATATAGATAGGGTGATTGAGAAAACTCTTGATCTAGTTTCTGTGATTCAACTATAATTATCTAATTGTTTTACTTCTTAGGCGGTTCTGAATAATCCATAAAACCTTTTGTCTGAGGTGGTCCACTATAGGAAAGTTTTTTCCAGATAGCAGAATCAGCGTAGTACAATCTAAAAACTAGATACCTGAATTGGTTATAGAATATACGGTTTTTTCTTTGTATGTGGCTGATTAAAGCATTAATTGTTTCTTTGTCTTTGAGTTGGTAAAAGGGTAATTCAAATTTTGATACGGAAAGTGAATTTATATTCCACAATCCTGCGTCAAAGATAGTAGCTGCAGCCCTGTCACTATTCACATAGTCCATCACCTTACCCTTCATATTTATCTCATTTGATCCAGGTAAAAGTGCTTCCGCTAATGCAGCCATAACCTTTTGAGTCTTGTCATTAAAAACTATATAGCCTTTTTGAATTTCTATACCTTTTTCATAGTTCTTGGCAAGTACAGTTGTTGGTATAGAGGATAATACATTTCCTCCGATGAATCCTACTGTTAAGGTTTTAATAAATTTTCGTCTGGAGTTTATCATATTTAATTACACCCAAGCCACTAATTTAATCTATTATTTCTATTTCCATACCATTTTCTTTAGCAACTGTGTTTGCATAGTTCTCAAACATCTGCCCTTTCTCTACTGATTCTAGAACGTGTCTGATAGATTTCTTAGAAGAATTTAAGGGTATGTCTTTTACATCCACAATTTTGAGGACACTAAATGTACCATTTGGCTTTTGAATTACTTCTGAAACAGAACCGACTTCTCTATTATCAAACTTTTTTGCCATCATTTTATTAAATCCTATGTCCGTAACTGTAACTGCTATATCGGTATAGCCATTAGCAATCTCTTGTAGATCCTCTCCCTTTTCAACTTTTTCTTTTATCTCTTTTCCTAAATTGACATCAGGAAAAGAAACTTCATGTATGCGTACATAAGTGTATCTATCTTTATTGAGGTCATAATATTTTTGGATATCTTCATCTGATATTTTCTTTGTTGGCTCAGCATTTTCCAAAATCTTTGCTTTTGTGCCTTCAATAACCAAATTTCTCTCAAAATTTCTTACTCTACTTCTATATTCTTTATCAATCCCTTGTTTGATCCCTGCTTGATAAATTATTTCCTCAGTTATTACAAATTCGAGGTTTCTCCCGTTTAGGTCATCCTCGTAAATCGGTGTCCCATTTACACGTGCTAATACCTTGCCCGTTCTTTCTGGTTCGGGTTCAGCGGTGGAATTGTCGTTATTCTGAGTCTGTGACTGAGTACTTTCTTGCTCAGTCGTGGTGTTTGAATCGGATTGATTACATCCTATTAGTGCCACAAAAATGAATAATAAATACAATTTACGCAAAGTCATAGTATTGCTCCCTAAATATTAATATTATCGCACGAAACCAAATTTATAACTTATAAATTGACATAAAGCAATAGGTTATTTATATTATGCACCACTAATAATATGCCTCCTAAGAAAGAAAAATATGATTGTGTTGTAATAGGTTCAGGCCCCGGCGGTGCGCCTTTTGCCTGGAAGCTTGCTTCAGAAGGAATGAATGTACTAATACTTGAAGCAGGGCCTCGTTACGACCCTCTTAAATCTTATGCCCTAGACCAGCAAGACTGGGAAACAAAGGGTTTTCCTTATAAAAAGAAAATTAAATATAGTTTTGGTAAACAACAAAGGCTAGATCCAAGCTATGCTCAGCTTAGGTCATGGAATAAGGCAAATGGTAAGTTAAACCGTACCAGAAAGAGACATTATCACCAATATCAACAGGTCTCAGGAGTAGGCGGTACAACGCTTCATTATCAGGGGGAGGCGCACAGATTAAACGAAAATGCGTTTCGTATGAAAACCCTCTATGGAGAGGCAGTGGATTGGCCTATTGATTATAAGACCTTAGAGCCATACTATAGCGAGGTTGAAAAGATTGTTGGAGTTGCCGGTCCTGACAAGGTTCCTTCCCATCCCCGTAGTGGGCCATTCCCGCTTAAGCCACATAAGTTAAGTTATGCAAGCCAATTAATTGAGAAGGCATGTAAAAAACAGGGCATAGAGCTTGATGCTAATCCGGTTGCTATATTGTCCCATCTCTACAGAGATGCTCCTCCCTGTAATTATTGTAACGGGTGTGTTTGGGGCTGTCCTAGAAAGGATAAAGGTAGTGTTGATGTAACTTTTATTCCGATTGCAGAAGATACGGGTAATTGTGAAATACTAACTTATGCCTTTGCCTCTAGGATTGAAGTGGAAAACAAACTGGGGAAAAAGAAAGTAACAGGTGTTTCATATTTCGATAGAGGAGGCAAGGAGCATTTTGTTAAGAGTGATTATGTTGCTGTCGCCTGCGGAGCTGTAGAAACTCCCAGAATATTGTTAAATTCAGATATTAATCAAAATGACCTGGTTGGCAAGAATTTTATGGAGACCACATTCTATGAAGTTATGGCTTTTCATCCTGATAGAGTGGATTCTTATAGAGGAATACCCTTTGATAGTATTATCTGGGACTGGAATACCCCTAATCCAGACAGAGGTTTTCCAGGTGGCCTAAGACTTTCACCAACAGTAGGGAGTGCTATAGGCCCTCTTAATTATGCACTTAGATACTTTAAGGGATGGGGCGATGACGTAGTCAAAGGAATGGAAGAGTGGTTTGGACATGCTATGGGAATGGCAGGTATTGCGGAATTTTTCCCAAACGAGAATACTTTTGTTGCTCTAGATCCTAAGTTTAAAGATGATTACGGCTTACCTGTTGCCCAAATACAATCATTTCTAGGTGAAGCTGAACTTCAAAGCTTAGAATTTATGGAAAAAACTTCAAAGGCTATCTTAAAGGCAAGCGGTGCAGACGATATTGTAGAAACAGCTTCTTCGTATGATTACTTTTCAGCGACACATGTATACGGAACTTGCCGTATGGGTAATGATCCTGAATTATCAGTAGTTGACTCTTCACTTAGGTTTCATGGCATTTCTAATCTCTTAGTAACTGATGCCAGTGTCTTTCCTACTTCAGGCGGAGGGGAGTCACCATCTCTTACTATTGAAGCTCTTAGTTTAAGAGCTGCTGATTTACTTTTAAAAGATCTCAAGAAAGGTTAAGTTTCTTAGATGCGGCTAGCATTATATCTCCTAATATTGGTTTCTATATTTTTTGTCCCATATTCATTAAACAATTCCTATGCTCAGGACCAAGATCTTCCTAACTTCTCAAACGTACAAAATCAAACAGGTATACCCTTCATAGGTAAAATTGGTCAGGCAGCCACATGGGGAGACTATAATGTAGATGGCTGGCTTGATATATTCCTATCTAATAGTGACCGAAACCCCAGACGAAGTAGAAGAAGGCAAGCAAACAGAGACTCTACAAGTGTTCAAAAAGAGATTCAAAGATCATTTCTTTTCACTAATGAAAAGGGTCAATTTAAAGACTCTTCGGATTTTTTAGGTATTCCCAATTCTCGCTACGGCACTGCTACCTGGGCAGATTATAACAATGATGGTTTCCCGGATTTACTCTTAGGTACAAAAAGAGCGGGAAAACCTCTACAGCTTTATAAGAATGTAGATGGAATTTATTTTGTGAATATGAATGAGCAAGCGGGAATAACAAAAGAACGCTCAACAGTCGCTCACGGTATTTGGGCAGATTACGATAATGATGGAAATGTAGATTTTTTCCAAGCCGGCAAGGGGCTCTCATATCTCTACAGAAATAACGGAGATGGAACTTTTGAAGAGGTATCGGAAAGGGTAGGCATTGATGGGAGATTTGTATCCAATTCAGCCCTGTGGTTCGATTCAAATAATGATGGCTACCAGGATCTCTTTCTTTTAAATAAGGAAATGAATGTAATGTATCTTAATCTCGGTGACGGAACTTTCATGGATGTTACCCAAAGCTCCGGTCTTGGAGGACGTCAGGGGTGGGGGACAACATCTGCGTGTTCAGGTGATTATAATGGAGACGGGTATTTTGATTTATATATAACCAATATTGGTAGAGCTAGTGGCAATGCGTTATATAAAAATAACGGAGATGGCACATTTACAAATATAACTCTCGAGACTAATACTGATGATGTTGGAGACGGGAGAACTTGTGCCTGGATTGATTTTGATGCCGATGGTAGAGTCGATCTCTTTTCTACAAACCATTTGCATCCTAATAGGTTATATAGAAACTTGGGTAACGACGTTTTTGTAGATGTTGCATCCTCAGTTGGAATAGATAAACCAATAGATGTATTTGCCGCAACCTGGGGAGATTATAATTTAGATGGATTTATTGACGTTTTCTTAAACGGTCACATAGGTACGGGGTTAATGAAGAACAGCGGCAACTCGAATAACTCTATTACACTAAATTTAGTTGGCAATGGACTTACGAGCAATAGCTCTGCGATTGGCGCCAGAGTTGAAGTCGTTACAGGCAAAGATAGGCAAGTAAGGGAAGTCTCTGGTGGAAGGGGATGCTGCGAGCAAGACATGCTTCCAGTTTATTTTGGTGTAGGCAAAAATGATGTTGTAGACCTTAATGTAAAATGGCCAAGTGGAAATCTTTGTTCGTTTAATGACCTCTCTGTTGATGAGATAAACCATTTTACTATTCATGAAGTAAAGTGTGATATAATTCCCTCTAATCAAGCTGCAGAATAATAGTTTTTATTTGGAAGAAAAATGAAAGATATATCTCTATCAGCGGTACTGCCAGCTCATAATGAAGCTGAGAATATTAAGAATACAGTAGAGAGCTGTGTCACATATCTAGAGAAGCATGTTTCATCTTATGAAGTAGTTGTTGTCAATGACGGCTCTTTTGATAATACCAAAGAGATTGTACAGGGGCTTTCATCTGTTAACTCAAATGTTGTTCTTGTAAATCACGAGGTCAATAAGGGGTATGGGTCGGCTCTTAGGAGCGGTTTTGATCAAGCCAAATGCGATTTTATATTTTTTATGGACAGTGATGGTCAGTTCAATATTGAGGACTTAGATAGGTTGCTTCCATTTGTGAGTCTACAAAATGTTGTGATAGGGTATAGAGAGGATAGGGCGGATTCTATTATCAGATCACTAAATGCTTGGCTTTATGCTCAGTATATACATTTGATGTTTGGATTAAATGTTGTGGATATGGATTGCGCTTTCAAAGTGTTTCCCACTAAAGCTTATCACGATATAGCTCCTATAAAATCTGGAGGAGCGCTTTTCACTGCAGAATTCTTGATAAAATTAAAAAGAAACGGTTTTATTTTTGAAGAAGTACCTGTTAGACACTTCCCAAGGCAGTTTGGAACTCAATCTGGAGCAAATATAAAAGTTATACTAAGAATGTTCAAAGAGTCATGGAAGCTAAGAGATGAACTTCGAGGCAGCTAAAAAATCAGATTTAACTAAAAGTGTATACCTCCTATCTGTAATACTATTTCTTGGATTTCTCCTCAGAATATATATATCAACAATAATCACATACGAAGGAGATTTTGGCACCTGGCGATGGTGGGCAGAGGGGTTATCGAAGGTAGGGTTCTCTCAGTTCTATGATAACTACTGGTGTGATTATATGCCAGGATATCTCTACATTCTCAGGCTACTTAATGAAATAAGCACCTGGGCTCCTTGGCTATCTCCATATGTTCTTTTTAAACTCCCCGCAAATTTGGCCGATCTTGGTATTTCTATTTTAATATTTATAGCTCTGAGACCTTTGGCTAATATACGAATTGCAATGATAGGCTCTGTTATTTACTTTTTTAACCCAGCAGTGCTTTCAAACTCAACTCTTTGGGGTCAGGTTGACTCATTTCATGCATTTCCAATATTGCTCTCTATAATTCTTGTGCTTAGAAAGCAATTTGTTCTCTGTGGACTGTTTGCTGCACTGGCATTCATGATAAAGCCTCAAACCATTGTGCTGTTTCCGATTATAGGCTACATAGCAATTAATCCTTTCTTCAATTCAGTTGGTAGATGGAATATAAAGAATTTCATTCCAGGGATAAAAATAATCATTACTGTTATCCTGACATGCACTTTTGTTACACTTCCTTTCATTTGGGATAAGTTTGATTCATTGTTCTATATATTCACTGGTCCTCTTGAGTTGATTGTGCAGAGATTTGAATCTGCATATGAACAATATCAAATTGCGTCGCTTAATACTTTTAACTTCTGGGGTGTTTTTGCTATGTGGCAGAATGACCAGAATCAGTTTCTAGGATTAACATATAAAACTTGGGGAACCGGCATCTTTGCTGCTTTTTACTTTATTATCTTTATTTGTCTGTTCAGATTTAATCTGAAAAACAATGAAAACAAAAAACTATATACATATTTAATATTCCAAGCTGTTACTCTAATTCTTTTCTCACTCTTTCTTTTTGTAACAAGAGCGCATGAGAGACACTTACTGCCCGCTGTTGCATTTTTTACACTTATAATGTTTAGGTCTTGGATATTTCCTTATTTATATGCTATTGTGTCGGGAGTTTACGTATGTAATATGTTTTATTCGTATATACAACTTACAACAGAGTATCAAGGGGTTCCTGACGCAGTTGAGAAAGCACTCATACCCTTTATGTTCATATCGTATTTTGTGGCATTTGTTATTGTGTTGATAAATTTTATTAATCATGCATTTAGGCGACGATCTTCAACAGAGCAGTCAAATTAAATTCTAGGGTTATAGAATGTCTCTAAGAAACCTACTACTATCATACAAAGTTGAGTTATTACTGTTTCTAATAATTCTATTTAGTCTCGGGGTCAAATTTCACGATCTTGAGAACCCTCAGAGCTATTATTTTGATGAGGTTTACTTTGCTTTTACTGCTCAGGAAATGGCAAAGGGCAATAAACTTGCCTGGCAAGTTCCTGGGGCAGATGTAGAGGTTCCAAAGGATATGGCATACGAGTGGACACACCCGCCATTAGGAAAAGAAATCAGTGCCCTTGGAATACTGATTTTTGGTGATAATACATTTGGATGGCGTTTCTTCCAGGCTTTCTTTGGAGTATTAGGAACAGTATTTATCTTTCTCCTTGCAAGGAACTTGTTTAACAAAAGTGTTGGATTGTTAGCTGCACTGCTTTACTCTCTTGAATCATTCATTTTTGTGTTAAGCCGCATCACTATGGTTGATATCTTTATGGTTAACTTTATCTTGTTAGCCTCGCTTTTTGTTGTAAAATACGCAAAATCCCGAAAAACGATATATCTACTTCTGACAGGAGCTTTCTGCGGTGCCGCTATTTCGATTAAATGGAGCGGAGTGTATATTGCGGAGTTCCTAGCAGGAGTGTCATTCTTTCTGATCTATTACAATGAAGTCTATAGCTCGGACTCAGAAGGGAGCTCTTATATTAATGACGTTTTGAAAATTTTTCCAAGGATGATATTAGCTTTTGTTTTAATTCCTCTATTAGTATATATCGCAACTTACATACCGTTTTTCTACTTTGGTAATTCAGTAGGTGAATTCATTAATCTGCAGCAATCCATGTTTGGATATCATGGGGGCGTTACTGATACTCATCCCTATTTCTCTGAGTGGTGGAAATGGCCCCTGTTATTAAAACCTGTATATATGCAATTTGAAGATTTGGGCGGACAGCATTCTCACATATACGCATTGGGCAATCCATTTATATGGTGGACGGGATGTTTGTTCGTGATAATGGGAGTCGTGCAGGTAATACGCAAAGAATCACCGGCGCTTATTTTTGTTGTGGTAAGTTTTTTTGCATATTGGCTTCCTTGGGCACTCTCGCCTAGAAAAATAACCTTTTTATATCACTTCCTGCCATCTCTTTTGTTTATGCTTATTATTAGCGCATATTTTCTAAACAGCTTTTGGAATAGATCAAGATATGGCAAGTCGATTGTGGTAATCTATATTCTTATTGCTGCAGGAGTTTTTTACTATTTCTATCCAATTCTCTCAGGAGCCCCTCTTGCACCAGGTACTATAGATAGCTATTACTGGATGGAATCTTGGAGATAATTGTTAATTCTATAATACTTAACTTGATTTCGACTGGTAAACCTCGAATCAATAAAAATCACCTAAATTATAAATAACATGAAAAAAATTGATGTAATAAGCCCAATCGTACTAGGTCTCATAATTTCTGTTTTTATTGTTTCCCTGCTAAGAGTCACAGAAACTAATATAGCTATTGCTGGGGTTACTCCAACACTACTATGGATTTTAATAATAGTCCTTATTCCATCTTTTTTGGTATTATGGGTGTACATAACTTTTCGTTTAGGAAAAAAGCGACATAGTTTCTTTCAATTCGGCAAGTTTATTCCGATAGGTGTTTCGAATACTGCTATTGATTTTGGTGTACTAAACTTGTTGATATTAACCTCAGGAATTGAGAAAGGTCTTCTCTTTTCTGCTTTTAAAGGGGTTTCTTTTCTCTGTGCCGTAACAAACAGCTATCTGTGGAATAAGTTCTGGACCTTTGATGGTGGGGGAACAGACGACGTAAGAAAACAATTCCTCAAATTTTTGGTTGTTGCAGGCATCGGATTTATAATCAATGTCTCAGTAGCTTCTTTTATTGTAAATATCATAGATCCTATAGGTGGAATCTCTCCTATACTATGGGCAAATATAGCTGCATTTGCATCAATAGTAATAGTTATAATCTGGAATTTCTTAGGGTATAAATTTTTGGTGTTTAAAAAATAGGTTATATCCCAAACTCATGTAATTTCATCCACCCGAATTCTTGTATCATTAACACTCCCCAGAGGTTAACCACTATACCAATCAAGATTAAAATTTTATGGTGCCATTTTATCTCATCCCCTATCCCTTTAATCGTCAATAAGAATAGGAAAGGGTAGAAATCTACTGCAAATCTATATCCAAACTGTGCAAATCCCCATGTGCCGTGAGAAAAATTTACCAAAGCAATTAAGATTATTGAAATCCAACAGCCCAGAGCTAGTTTGTTTTTTATTCCTGCTCTAAATGCATATATAAATGCCGGTGTTGTAATCCATATGGCCAATCCGTTCCAGTTTGGAATTATGTATGGGGGCATTTCTAATATGGCTGGGAATTTCAAGAAAATTATATTTAGATGTCTAGGTATGTATGTTATGTCGAATATGCCTTTTTGATACTCAGGCTCATCAAAAATATCTGGAATTAGGTAATAAGATATGTCAAAAGGTGTACCAAAGCGTGCAAAATTATAGATAGCATTAAGGGCTATAAATAATCCAATCCCCAATACTAAGAAAAATAGAAACTTAATATCAATCTTACGAAATAGGGCTTTCGCGTTACTAGGTTTATACCATCTCTCATGTGTATAGATCAGAAAAAATGGTAAAGATAATATTGTTGTAAGGCGTGACCAGTAAGAAGCACCTAGAGATAATCCAACTAAAAAAGAGTGGTTTTTATATAGAGTTAATAATATGGCAACCAGTAGAAAAGTAACCGAAATGGTTTGTGAGAAAGTCCAGACACTACCTGATACTGCCACCCACCAGTGTATTGTTCCAAATCCAAACATTGCTGTAGTCCAGATTTGTATTTTTCTATTTTGAGTAATTGTTCTTGCTATCAGATAAGCCAAGGACACATTAAGGCTTCCGAAGAAGATGGAGATGAGTGTTTGATTGGTTAAAGGTCCCCAGATTGCTACTGCAGGGAGGCTTAAAATAGCCGGCATTGGAGGCGGAACTACATAGTGTTTATTTTCTAAATGAACAAGCTCCAACCACGGCGCGTCTTCGGTAAGGTAGAGTCTCCCATTTAGAAAGGCATCTGCCAGTCGAATAAAGTTGTTATAGGGAGTGGGATCGGTTTCTTTTGTGAGAAAGTAAATTACAAAGGAAATTGCAAAAAATATCAGGCAAATAAGCGCAGTTTGTTTATTTGGTTTTCCTTCATACTCGTTTGTTGTCATACGCTAACCCCAAATTTCAAACCAGCCATATTTGTTTATCCACAAAACTCCACAGAGGTTGATCAATATACTTATTATTATGAGAGTTTTGTGATGCCATCTTAAATCAGAGTTTTCTTTTAACCCAGTGTTTATTCCGAGTGCAATAAGGACTAGTAGGAAGGGGTAGAAATCAAGTGCAAAACGGTAGCCAAACTGAACCCATCCATAGCCGCCATGTGCAAAAGATACCATTGCTACGGGTATGATAGCTGACCAGCATGCAAGAGCAGTTTTGTTTCTGATCCCAGCAAAAATAACATATATCACTGCGGGTGTAGTGATTAGAATTGACATGCCCTCCATGGAAGGGATCACAAAAGGCGCATCCCAAGAAAAAAGCGGAGGTTTCAAAAAAAAGATCCATAAATGCTTAGTTATATATGAGATATGAAAGAGCCCATTTGGATAGAACCACGGTTCTTCCTTTGCTTGTATCGTATAAGCAATATTCGAGATTGTATCGAACCTAATATAGTTATATAAAAAGTTAAGAAGGACAAATATGCCGACGCCCAATCCAAGGAGGATCAGAGGTCTTAGATTTATCTTCCTAAGGATATTGGTTTCATCTTTATTGAACCACCTATCAGATAGCATTATAAGAAAGAATGGCAGAGATAGAATCACAGGAAGCCTGCACCAAAAAGATAGCCCTAAAAGCAGTCCTATTAAA
This sequence comes from Deltaproteobacteria bacterium, assembly GCA_029262275.1. Taxonomy (GTDB): domain Bacteria; phylum Desulfobacterota_D; class UBA1144; order Nemesobacterales; family UBA2774; genus CR02bin9. Next base: position 32,477 of record JAJCZS010000007.1, read on the forward strand.
AAGGGGCGTCTTTTCCCAAATGTTTCAACTAGCGCCAGAGCTAGAAAGAAAAAGGATGCTACGTGAGCAAAGAACCAGGCTTTTCCTATACTTGCTAAATACCAAAATATAGTCCCAAATCCGAATAATAGAGTCATCCAAATCTGAAGTCTTACACTTTGAGTCAAACGCCTCATTAGAAAGTAAACAACTGATACACTAACGGCACCCCAGAATACAGAGGCCAGTGTCTGATTAGGTTCAGGTCCAAGTAACAGAATCTGAGGAATCAGGAGTACTGCGGGAATGGGTGGGTATATAACATAGTATTTCCCATTTGAGAGTAGAAGCTCATTTAGCCATGAGGGTTTGTGCAGTAGGTGTATTCTTCCATCTAAAAAAGCTTCTGCTAGGGGTGCGAAGTAATGGTATGCGGTGGCTCCACCTTCTCCTGTGAAATAGTAGACTACAAAAGTTAAAAGAAAAAAGATAAATGCTAAGATCAAATAATACCGATTTTTAAGTTTAGATAATATGTCCATGTTATTATGAGAATATTCTATACATATATAGTTTAGAGACATGGATTAAGTAATCTATAATTACATTACTACTTAGCTTGCTCTCTCCATACTCCCTGTCACGAAAAACTATAGGCACCTCTTTTACTTTCCTACACTTTGTTCTTACCAAGATCTCAAGCCCAATCTTAAATCCCTTGGGGCTCAAATCAATATTATTTATTATGTCCTTTCTTAAGAAGAAGAACCCCGACATTGGATCTTTTACTTTTGTCAGACCTGATACTACCAATGTAGCCACCTTAGAAGATATTTTTCTCTTAAGAGGCCAGTTCTCTATTCCACCCTGATCAATATATCTACTGCCCAAAGTAAAATCAGCTTCGCCCGCAATGATAGGGTCAATTAATTCAGGAATCTTCTCTGGAGGATGACTTAAATCTGCATCTATCACTCCAACGATGTCAGTGCTAGCCATGGCAAATCCGTCTAAGACTGCTGAAGAAAGCCCCCTTTTATCTTGTCTCCGGAGCACACGCAAATTTGGATATTTATCTTTTAGTTCTTCAGCTACTTTCCATGTCTGATCCGGTGAATCATCATCCACAACAATAACGTAGCCATCTATATCGTTATCGTTGAATATATTAAATACCTTCCCAACCAGGGTAGGTATGTTGCCTGCTTCATTATATGTCGGGATTACAAGTGTTATATCCATAGCTTTTAGGCAAATATATTAACACCTAATCTTTTAAAGAGGAACGTGGGACATAATTTCTATCATCTCCAAGGCAAGCTGTAGAGCATATAATATCTAGAAAGCCCATTCATTTCTTACAAACTGCAGTAATAGAAGTGAGTAAAAAATTAGTGATAGAAAAATAATAACGTAATTTATCTCCTTTCTTTTTCCTATTAAGGCCAGTGCTATAAAGATTGGAAAAAGAGTGAGCATAAACCTCGGCGTGCTTATCCATATACTTGTTGAGGTTAGTATAAACCAGTTAGCTAAGGCATATATGCTATAAGTGATTCTTAGTCGAGCAAATGAGTAAACTATTAGTATTAATCCTAGTAAAACAAAGAACATTTGCAGGAGGCTGTGGCTAATTACATATTTCGCTATGGGGTAATTACTCATTGTAAGAGAGTATAGAAAGCCCCTGGAAGGCAGTGCAGGTTGCATCCACCAAAATTCTTTTTGAGTTCCTAAGAAGTTAAAGGCATTGCCATAATTTATATAATTTATCGCAAGATATACGCCAAAGCCCATTGCTATAAGAAATGTCCATAAGACATCTTTTTTAATATTCTCTTTCTTGTAGTCTTTTTGAACTAGATATTCCATTAATAGAATTGGGAATAGAATAATTCCATTAATTCTCGTCAATGCTACTAGCATTCCTAATACCCCGGAAATCGCCCATGACCCTCTTCTCGCATAATAAAAACTAGATATAGTTAGGGCTAGAAATAGACTTTCTGTGTATGCAGCATGAAGAAAATAAGCAGTAGGAAATACAGAGAAGTATATTATGGCTCTTAGTGCAGTATCTTTTTCAAAATCTAATAGGACCAGCTTGTATAGGTAGAAGGCCGCAATTACATATGAAATGTTCGATATAACCAGTCCAGATATGAGGTAGTCCTGGAATACAAAAGAAAATAACTTCATTAGATACGGATAAAATGGCAGAAATGCTATTAAGAAATGCCCTGTATCATCAGTGGAATTTGAATAACCGTATGATGCAATATCGATATAATGATTAGTGTCCCAAACCTGCCAGATGGAAATAACTGATTCCGGGAATTCATTCTCAATCAGTATGTATCCAAAGTAAGCTAGAATGAAAGTACCTACTATAGTTGTAACCGTAATTACTAAAATTTGAATAATATAATTCTCTAGTTTTAGATTCATATAAAGAATTCCGCCATTGTAATTCCTAACAATTTACCACAGGTAATTTATAATAACTTTATTGACCTGAAATAGTAATTATGTATTGTTACAAAATCTAAATATGCTTTAAATATCCTATCCATGAAAGAAAAATCCTGGCTAATTAAGAATGCAGTTCCACTAGCAGTTTATGTATTTATAATACTGGTAATTTTTTTGTCTCAGCGCTTTCTTCCACCTAATTACGTAATATCCATCGCAGCTATGCTGATGTTTTTCCCCATTTTGCTAAAAGCTGACGGCAAGTTCTTCAGATCGGATCTAAGAGGAGTCCTTATAGGATTGGGAGTCTCTGCTGTTCTATTATCAATATATACCCTTGTTATCTTTTTATATGGTTTATATGTCGATAAATCATTAGTATGGAATGCACTACCCGTATCTTTCATCCTGACCCAACTCCTAATGGTTGCTTTGCCAGAGGAAGTGTTCTTCAGGGGCTATTTGCAAACTAAAATAGGAAACAACATAAAGGGAATAATTATTGTGAGTTTGTTATTCGCTGTCGGTCATTTTATTACCTTGTGTTTAGGAGGCGGGCATAATGTATCTATATGCTCCCAAGCCATACTTACCTTCTTCCCGTCATTAGTAATGGGCTATCTTTATTTTACTACTAAGAGTCTCTGGGCCAGTATTATCTTTCACTTCTTCGCCAACATAGTTCATATCGCAATAGGTTTATCTTGATAATTAGATAGAGAAAATCTTTTGATATATTGTAGTTATGCACTTTGTTCAAGTATTATAATAGGCTAATTACAAGGAAAAAAACTATGCCACGTATAGGTTTAGCTCAAATTAACGCGAGTGTCGGAGATATCGAAGGGAATCTAAACAAGATCCTCAAATATATTAACTCCGCTAAAGATTCTGGAGTGGATATTCTGTGCTTTCCAGAGCTTTCTATAACTGGATATCCACCTGAAGACCTGCTTCTAAAGCCTAATTTTATAAGCGACAGTATCAACGCTGTAGAGAAAGTTAGGAAGGCCTCTGCAAATATTACAGTAATTATTGGCTTCCCAGACAAAAAAGGGGACATCTACAATGCTGCTGCAATTATCCACAACAAAAAATTGATCGATGTCTATCACAAAAGATATTTGCCCAATTACGGCGTTTTCGATGAAAACAGATATTTTCAATCAGGTGTCCGTGCACCTGTTTACAGGCTTGGAGATACAATATTTGGAGTCAACGTTTGTGAAGATATATGGTATCCGGGTGACCCTACCAGAAGACAGGCTCTTTTGGGAGATGCTCAAATTATTATTAATATTTCCTCTTCCCCTTATTATGCGTCAAAAGTAGCTTCAAGAGAGCGCATGCTAAGGACTAGGGCCAAAGATAATTCTGTGAATGTTGTTTTTTGTAATATGGTCGGTGGTCAGGATGAACTTGTATTTGACGGTCACAGCGTTGTTATTGGAGAGTCCGGAAACATTATTGCACGTGCCAAATCTTTTGAAGAAGACCTTCTCATAGCAGATATTAATGTTAAAAAAGTATTTCGTTCCCGCATTCATAACCCTAGAAGGCGTAAAGAGCGCCACGCGCTCGAGCTTCATTCGGAAGAAGCTGAAATATTGGATATATCAAACAATGTCAAACAAAAAGTTAAGCCCAGAAGAAAGAATAGAATAGAGGATTTTGATAAAAAAGAAGAGGAAATACTGAGAGCCCTTGTTTTAGGTACTAGGGATTATGTGACCAAAAATGGGTTTAAAAAAGTAGCCATTGGTTTAAGCGGCGGTATAGATTCTGCCCTTGTTGCGGCTGTTGCTGTTGAGGCTATGGGAAACGAGAACGTATACGGGGTTTCTATGCCCTCTAGGTTCAGTTCAGAGGGAAGCGTTACAGATTCTGACGAGTTGTCTGCAAATCTAGGTATAGAGCTAATTAATATTCCTATAGAAAAGGCTTTTGATTCTTACTTAGAGACATTCTCAGGAGTTTTTGCAGGCAAAAAGCAAGATATCACGGAAGAAAATCTGCAGGCGCGTATAAGAGGCAATATCTTAATGGCTCTATCCAATAAATTCGGATGGCTTATTCTTACTACAGGCAATAAGAGTGAGATGAGTGTTGGCTACTGTACTTTGTACGGTGATATGGCAGGAGGGTTTGCAGTAATAAAGGATGTTCCTAAGACTATGGTTTATAAGCTATGCAAGTTTTATAATAAATCCAAAGGGAGCCAGATGATACCAAGATCAATTATAACGAAGCCCCCTTCAGCAGAGCTAAGGCCTGAGCAGTTGGATACTGACTCTCTACCTGACTATGATGTCCTAGATCCAATTCTTAAATCATACGTAGAAGATGATCTAAGTGTAGATGAGATTGTTGCACAAGGGTTTAAGAAGCCTTTGGTCAAAAGAATAATAAAGATGGTTGACCAAAATGAATATAAAAGACGGCAAGCCCCTCCTGGTATTAAGATTACTGCCAGAGCCTTTGGCAAAGATAGACGTTTTCCGATTACAAACCTCTACAAGGCCTGAACAAGGACCCTGACGTGCATATGTGGTGTTTTTATGTTAAAATACTGCCCTGGGTTGACAGAAAGCTACTTGAGTTGACTTGTACCCTGTTACAACTTAAATTTATGATGGGTTAGTTGGCCGCAGTTTACGGGTTAATCCTTAAAGTAATCAATAATATTACTTCATTTGTTAATAATTCTTAGGAAGGTGTTTTTATGAAGCCTGTTGGATATCCGCCTAAGCAGGGCCTTTATGACCCCGCATTAGAACATGATTCTTGTGGTATGGGGTTTGTGGTCAACATAAAGGGCGAAAAATCAAATAAAATAGTCCGCAATGCCGTTCAGGTGCTATTAAACTTGGAGCATCGTGGTGCTTGTGGATGTGAAGCCAATACCGGTGACGGCGCTGGCATCTTAATACAAAAACCGCATAAATTCTTTAAGAAGGTATGTGAAGATATTGGTATAGCCCTACCATCTGAAGAAGAATATGGAGTTGGTGCAATATTCTTTACTCAAGATGCGGAAGAGCGAAGGGTATGCGAACAGACCTTTGAAAATATTTTAGAAGATGAAGGACTAGAGGTTCTTGGTTGGAGAGATGTTCCTACCGACAACGAATCGTTGGGCAATACTGCAATCTCTTGCGAGCCTTATATAAAGCAAGTTTTTATTAAACGTAGTTCCGATATTAAAGACTCTATGGATTTTGAGCGTAAGCTTTATGTAGTTAAGAAAAGAGCACTCAATGAAATCAAGCTTTCAGGTATGAAAGGGGGTCAATACTTCTATATTGGAAGTCTGTCAAGCAAGACCCTTGTATACAAAGGAATGCTCACAACTTGGCAGCTCGATAAATACTATACTGATTTAAATGATTCTGATATGGAGTCAGCAATAGCTCTTGTTCACTCTCGTTTTAGTACCAATACATTTCCGAGCTGGGATCGTTCACACCCTTACCGCTATATTGTTCACAACGGTGAAATAAATACTATGAGGGGCAATATTAACTGGATGCATGCACGTCAGGCTGTGTTTTCATCTGAGGCTTTCGGAGAAGATCTTGAAAAGACTTTCCCTATAATCTCACCTGATGGTAGTGACTCTGGTAACTTCGACAACTGTGTAGAATTCCTTTACTTAGCTGGACGTCCTATAGAACACGCCGTTATGATGATGATCCCCGAGCCATGGTCGAATCATGAAACCATGAGCGATGAAAAAAAGGCATTCTATGAATATCATAGCTGTATGATGGAGCCGTGGGATGGGCCTGCATCAATTGGTTTTACAGACGGAACAAAGGTGGGTGCAGTACTCGATAGAAATGGACTGCGTCCTTCTCGTTATTATGTAACTAAAGACGACATGGTTATTATGGGCTCAGAAGTGGGTGTGCTGGATGTACCGGCAGATATGATACTCCATAAGGGACGTTTGCAACCGGGTAGGATGTTCTTAATAGATACAGAGCAAGGCCGTATAGTAGAAGACGAAGAACTTAAAGAAAATCTTGCTAAAGAAAAGCCTTATAGAGAGTGGCTTGATAATAATATGCTGCCGCTAAATGATATAGAAGCTGTAGAGGACAAAACAGCTGAAGAAGCTTCTGATCATGAAAAAGTATTAATACGCCAAAGAGCATTTGGTTATACCTATGAAGATTTGAGAATTTTAATAGGCCCCATGGCAAACAATGCTGTTGAGCCTGTGGGTTCTATGGGTAAAGACACTCCTATTGCTATTTTATCTAGCAAACCAAGGCTCCTCTATGAATATTTTAAGCAGCTATTTGCCCAGGTAACCAATCCTGCAATAGATTCTATAAGAGAAGAACTTATTACTGCAACGGAAATGACTCTTGGTCCAGAGCCTAATATCTTAAATCCGGGCCCGGAGAACTGCAGGAAAATTTGGCTTGAAACACCTGCGTTAACTAATGAAGATCTTCAGAAAATAAAAAATCTTGATAATGAAACTTTCAAATCAGAGACGCTCCCTATTCTATTTAAGGTAGCAGAGGGTAGCAAAGGTCTTGAGAAAGCCTTAGAGCAACTTTTTGATAGGGCTGATAAAGCTATTTCTCAAGGTGCTAATATCTTAGTGCTTTCTGATAGAGGTTTTAACAAAGAAAATGCTCCAATTCCAGCGCTCATGGCATCAGCCGGTTTGCACCATCATTTAATTAGAAACGGAAACCGTATGAAGGTTGGTTTAGTGCTTGAGTCTGGAGAACCAAGAGAAGTTCATCACTTTGCTCTTCTTGTTGGATATGGCATAAGCGCTATTAATCCATACCTTGCTTATGAAACAATAGAAGACATGATTAATGAGGGAATGCTGCCTGGAATAGATAAAGATAAAGCTATAAGCAATTATAATAAAAGTTTTGTTAAAGGTATTGTGAAAACTATGTCTAAAATTGGTATCTCAGCTATTCAGAGCTACCACGGAGCCCAGATATTTGAAGCAATCGGGCTAAACCACGATTTTGTGGACAAATATTTCACCTGGACCCCTACAAGGATTAAGGGGGCTGGAATAGATGTTATCTACAAAGAAATTAAAATGAGATATGATACCGCCTATCCCGACCGTGATGTTGTTCCTGAAACTCTTGATGAGGGAGGACTTTATCAATGGCGACCAGGTGGCGAGCATCACGCTTTTAACCCAAAATCAGTTCATATGCTCCAACGTGCATGTCGAAATAATGATTACGAAGAATTCAAAAAGTTCTCAGACCTTGTCACTGACGAGTCTAAACAACTCTCTACTCTAAGAGGTCTTTTAGAGCTGAAGAAAGATAATGACTCTATTCCTATTGATGAAGTGGAATCTGTAGAGTCTATTTGCAAGAGGTTTAAGACAGGTGCTATGTCATATGGAGCTATAAGCTCAGAGGCTCACGAAAGCCTTGCAATTGCTATGAACAGGATTGGCGGGAAGAGTAATACCGGTGAGGGCGGGGAAGACACTGCACGAAATATTCCAGATGATAACGGAGATTTAAGAAGAAGTTCAATAAAGCAGGTTGCCTCAGGACGTTTCGGAGTGACCGGTGAATACCTAGTTAATGCAGAGGAAATACAGATAAAGATAGCTCAGGGTGCTAAGCCCGGAGAAGGCGGTCAGCTGCCAGGTAGGAAGGTATATCCGTGGATAGCCAAGGTTAGGCTTTCAACCCCAGGAGTGGGCTTAATATCGCCTCCTCCTCATCATGATATTTATTCTATTGAAGACCTAGCAGAGCTGATACACGATCTAAAAAATGCTAATCAAAACGCGCGTATAAATGTAAAACTCGTATCTGAAGTGGGTGTGGGAACAATTGCTGCAGGAGTTGCAAAAGGACATGCCGATGTAATCCTAATCAGTGGTTATGACGGTGGAACTGGTGCATCACCCCAGAGCAGCATCCAGCACGCAGGGCTTCCATGGGAGCTTGGGCTTGCAGAAACCCACCAAACACTACTAATGAATAACTTGCGAAGCCGTGTAGTGCTCGAGACAGACGGTCAGATGAAAACTGGTCGTGATGTAGTTGTAGCAGCACTTCTAGGGGCTGAGGAGTACGGATTTTCAACAGCTCCACTAATAATCCTAGGTTGCATAATGATGCGTGTCTGTCACCTAGATACTTGTCCTGTTGGTGTTGCAACACAGAACCCAGAATTGCGAAAGAAATTCATGGGAGATCCAACGCACGTAGTTAATTTCATGCATTTTATTGCTCAGGAAATAAGAGAGATAATGGCTGAGCTTGGTTTTAGAACTATCAATGAGATGATAGGAAGAACAGATAAACTTGAAATGAGAGAGGTAGTTGATCACTGGAAAGCAGAGGGCGTAGACCTCTCAGACGTCATATATCAGCCCGATGTCCCAAGTGATTACGGAAGATATTCTCAAATAGAGCAGGATCATGGACTTGAAGATGTACTCGACAATAAAGTTTTACTCGATATATGTAAACCGACATTTGAGAATGGAGAGCCCGTAGAGGCAATAGTTCCTATCAAGAACATTGATCGTACAGTGGGCACTATTTTAGGTAGCGAGCTGACCAAGAAATACGGCTCGGAAGGTTTGCCTGCAGAAACTGTTCGGCTTCACTTCAATGGCTCAGCAGGCCAGAGTTTTGGAGCGTTTATACCAAGATATATGACATTAATATTAGAAGGCGATTCCAATGATTACATTGGCAAAGGGCTTTCCGGTGGGAAGATTATAGTTTATCCACCGAAAGCATCCACATTCGTTGCTGAAGAAAATATAATAGTAGGCAACGTTGCTTTTTATGGTGCTACAGGTGGCGAGGCCTACATAAGAGGGCTTGCCGGAGAGAGATTCTGCGTAAGAAATAGTGGAGTCAAAACTGTAGTTGAAGGCGTTGGAGATCATGCCTGTGAATATATGACAGGTGGCCGCGTAGTTGTGCTGGGAAGCACTGGGAGAAACTTTGCTGCCGGAATGTCCGGAGGAATAGCATATGTCCTAGATGAAGAAGGCGATTTCTCTATACGCTGTAATCAAGATATGGTTGATCTTGAGCCTTTAAGCACAGAGGACGCCGAAGAAATTAAGGAAATGATAAAGCGTCATGTGGAGTATACAGATAGCGAAAGAGGAAAAGAGGTACTTTCCAATTGGAGCAACATTGAAGAAAAGTTTGTAAGGGTAATGCCAAAAGACTTTAAACGGATGTTAGGAGCCATTGAAAGAGTTGAGAAGAAAGGGTTGAGTGGAGATGAGGCTCTTATGGCTGCTTTTGAAGAAAACAAGAGCGATCTTGCCCGTGTAAGTGGTAATTAGTTCCCTATCTTCAATTAAGATATAACAATATGAATATTATTGATAACGTGATACAGATTTGGAGGAAGTTTAATGGGTGACCCAACTGGATTTATGCAGCACAACAGAGAACTAGAACCCGACCGTTCTCCCTCAGAGCGTATTAAAGACTGGAAAGAGTTTCATAAACACCTTCCAGATGATAAGTTGAGAACCCAGGGTTCAAGGTGTATGGATTGTGGCATCCCATTTTGCCAAACCGGGGACATGCTAGAAGGTTTAACTTCCGGATGTCCAATAAACAACCTCATACCCGAGTGGAATGATCTGGTTTTTAAAGGTTTGTGGAGAGAGGCGCTTGACCGTCTTCACAAAACTAATAATTTCCCTGAGTTTACTGGCCGTGTATGTCCTGCTCCTTGCGAGGGCTCATGTGTGCTTGCAATAAACGAACCTGCTGTAACTATTAAAAGCATCGAATGCACAATTATTGATAAGGGATTCGAAGAAGGGTGGGTAGTACCTGAACCGCCAAAGGTAAGAACAGGAAAAGAAGTTGCGGTTGTGGGCTCAGGTCCTGCAGGACTTGCATGCGCTGCGCAGCTTAATAAAGCTGGACATTTGGTAACAGTTTATGAGAGAGACGATAGGATTGGAGGTCTCTTGATGTACGGTATCCCTAACCCTCACCTTGATAAATCAATTGTTGACCGTAGGGTCGACTTACTAAGAGAAGAAGGAATAATTTTTGTAACAAGCACTGAGATTGGAAAAGACTATCCATCACAGAAACTAATTGATGATTTTGATGCAGTAGTGATATGCACGGGCGCCACAAAACCTCGTGATTTACCGATCGAAGGAAGAGAGCTTAAGGGAATTCATTTTGCAATGGATTTTCTCAGAGCAAATACCAAGAGTTTGTTGGACAGCAATCTTGAAGATGGAAATTATATATCTGCAAAAGATAAAGATGTGATTGTACTTGGCGGCGGCGACACTGGGACTGACTGTGTTGCAACCTCGGTGCGTCACGGTTGTAAGAGTATGCTCCAGTTTGAAATATTGCCAACACCACCTCAGGAGCGTGCTTCTGATAACCCATGGCCACAGTGGCCTAAGGTTTACAGCCTTAGCTATGGACAGGAAGAGGCTATGTCTGTTTTTGGAGAGGATCCAAGGAAATATCAGGTTCTCACAACTAAATTTGTGGGTGACGACGATGGCAACGTTAAAGAACTCCATACTGTAAAAATTGAATGGCACCAGGGAGATAATGGCCGTCCTTCTTTTAAAGAGGTTCCTGGTTCTGAACAAGTATGGCCTGCGGACCGTGTGTTTTTAGCTCTTGGTTTCTTAGGGCCTGAAGACGCAGTTATTGAGCAGCTTAATATTGAACGAGATGACCGCTCAAATGCTAAAGCTGAGTACGGCAAATATGTAACAAGCATTGAGGGTGTATTTGCTGCAGGTGATGCCAGACGTGGCCAGAGCCTTATAGTCTGGGCTATTAACGAAGGACGTGAGGCAGCCCGCGAGTGCGACCGCTACTTAATGGGATCAACTAATCTCCCCTAACCCTTATAGAAGGGCGGGATTTTATCCCCTATAAATATATTTACGGTTTTTGACTCAAGATACATATTGAGTCCATCCTTTCCTAGTTCTTTTCCTATTCCGCTCTGTTTAAAGCCGCCGTATGGAGTTTCAGGAATAATCCCACCATATGTGTTTACCCACAAGTAGCCAGCTTTGATTTGTTTTGCCACTCTGAGGGCTCTTGTTATATCCTGAGTCCAGATACCACCGGCCAGTCCATACACAGTGTCGTTGGCAATTTTTACGGCTTGAGCCTCTGTTTTAAAAGGAATTACTGCTACAATGGGGCCAAAAATCTCCTCACAAGCAATGGTAGCTTTGGGATCTACACCTGCTAGAACTGTGGGCTCAAAGAAATAACCCTTATTAAACTTTCTTGGACGTTTTCCACCGGAGAGTACCTTACCACCTTCGTTTTTACCTTTTTGGAAATACGATTTAACACTCTCAAAATGCTCACGTGAAATAACCGCTCCTATCTCTGTATCATTGTTCAAAGGGTCACCCATACGAATCTTTTTAACCCTTTTAATAAATTTGGACAGGAATTTGTCATATATCTTTTCATGTAGTAATAACCGCGTTACTGCAGTGCAGTTCTCCCCCTGATTGAAAAAACCGCCTCTAAGAGTTGCCTCTATACAGTTATCAATGTCAACATCATCAAAAACTATGCAAGGCGCTTTACCACCAAGCTCAAGTGAGACCCGCTTAATGTTATCAGCAGCAGTTTTCATAACTATCTTTCCAACTTCTGTAGACCCTGTGAACGCTACTTTAGCCACCCCTGGATGCTCAACTAAAGCCTGCCCGGCCACTGCACCATCTCCGGGGATTATATTCAGCACCCCATCAGGAAGCCCAGCTTTTGTGCACAGTTTTGCAACTTCCAATATTCCACAAGGTGTATGTTCTGCAGGTTTAAGCACAATAGTGCATCCTGCTACCAATGCGGGTGCAATTTTCCAAAATGATAAGAGAAGAGGGAAATTCCAAGGGATGATATGTCCTACAACCCCAATTGGCTCCTTTAATGTTACAGATATCTGAGATTCAGAAACATTTATACTCTCACCGTTTAACTGATTACTAATTCCAGCGTAGTACTCTAAAGTTTTTATACTTCCGCCCAGTTCCACAAGCCTACTTTCTCTAATCGGTTTCCCTGTTTCAAGTGTATTAGTTAGGGCGATCTTCTCCCTATTTTTCTCAAGAGCCTGAGCTATCTTGTGTATGTACTTAACTCGCTCAGATACAGGCAATTTTGACCATGTTTCAAAGGCTTTACTTGCTGCTTTAACAGCTTTGTCTACATCTTCTCTCTGTGCCTCAGCTATTTCTGCAAGTGGTTCTTCTGTCGCAGGGTTTTCCCTAATGTATGTTTTGTTACCCTTAGCGCCTACTTCCTTTCCATTTATAAACAAGCCATATTTTCTTAGTTTAGTTGCCAATTTATTACCCCCTTACATATCTTCTAGGAGAAGATTATACAATTTATACAGAAATGGCTATACGCTCTTGCTTTAGAGTCTAAGCCCTATTCATAAACTCATTAATTCGGTTGACAATAATAGTGGTTAAAGTAATCTAAAAAGGCTTTTATGACGCAGTACGGAGGATTACTATTTCTTTACTAGAGAGCATTTCCGATAAACTTTTAAATAAAGAAGAACCAATTACTTTTGAGGAAGCCCTTGGGTTAACAGAGCTTTCCAAATCAGAAGTTCCCGATCTGATATCTCTTGCTAGAAAGGTTACTTTAAAATATAAAGGGGACGGCGTTTTTCTGCGCTCTATAATTAGTGCTCAGACGGGTAATTGTCCTGAGGATTGCTCATTTTGCTCACAATCTGCACATTTTGATACCGAAGTGACTGCGCATCCACTTATGGCAAAGAAGAAAATACTCCTTGCTGCCAAACAGTCAGAGAAGATGGGCGCTATGGATTTTTGTATTGTTATAAGTGCCAAAGGCCCTACACCTAGAATCTTTAAACAGGTGCTGGAGGCTGTAGACCTCTTACGTGAAGAGACAGGCCTTAAAATAGGCTGCTCGCTTGGGGATCTAAAAGAAGAGCAGGCCTATGAGCTAAAAGAGCATGGCGTATGGCGCTACAATCATAATCTTGAGGCTTGCAAGAGCTTCTTCCCAAAGGTTTGCACTACTCACAGCTACGAAGATAGATACAGAACTGCCGAGTTGGTAAAAAAGGTTGGTATGAACCTTTGCTCTGGAGGAATCTTGGGCATGGGTGAGTCAGTTAGACAAAGACTTGAGCTTGCATTTGAGCTAAGAGAGCTTGGCCCTAGCTGGGTTCCGATAAACTTTATCAACCCAAGACCCGGAACTCCATTTGAGAACATGGAGACTGTATCACCTTTTGAAGCAGTAAAAACTATATCAATATTTAGATTAATCCTTCCTGATAAAATTCTGATGACAGCAGGCGGAAGAGAGGTCACACTCCGTGATTTACAAGCTATGGGGCTTATTGCGGGAGCAAACGCAATGATTCTTGGAAACTATCTCACTACTCCAGGGAGAACACCTGAAGAGGATTTGCGTATGTTAGATGATCTCGAGATGCCTGTTAGAACTGATGTGAATTGATTGTAGTTGTCACAGAAAAGATTACACTATTTCCATCTAGCCTATTTAAGAATAAACCATGTCTGATCGAACAAAAAAATTAGGCTCATATGATAAAGAATTCGTCTGGCACCCCTTTACTCAAATGAAAGAGTATGAGGAAAAGGACCCGATAGTGATAGAGGGTGGGGAAGGCTCATATTTAATTGACTCAGAGGGCAATAAGTACATAGACGGAGTGTCTTCTCTATGGGTGAATATTCATGGACACAAAGTTCCCGAGATAGATAATGCAATTAAAGATCAAGTTGATAAGCTAAGTCACAGCACACTTCTTGGCGTTACAAACCCACCTGCCGCGGAATTAGCTAAAGAACTAATAGAAATCTGCCCTGAGGGTTTAAAAAAGGTCTTTTACTCAGGTGACGGCGCAAGTGCTGTAGAGGTTGCGCTCAAGATGGCTTTTCAGTATTGGAAGCATAAAGACAAGCCTGAGAAAGTAAAATTTGTGTATCTACAAAATGGCTATCATGGAGACACGCTGGGAGCTGTATCTGTAGGTGGGATAGAGTTATTTCATTCCACATTCAAACCGCTTTTGTTTGAGTCCTACAAAGCCCCATCATATTACTGCTACAGATGTCCTCTAAATAAAACCTATCCATCTTGTGATCTGGCTTGTGCCTCTGAGCTTGATAAAATACTGGCAGAACATAACGAAGAAATTGCGGCTGTCATAATGGAGCCTTATGTTCAGGCTGCAGGAGGAATGATCGTCTCTCCAGAGGGTTATTTAGCCCGTGTAAGGGAGTCCTGCGATAAGTACAATGTGCTTCTTATCCTAGATGAAGTAGCGACCGGCTTTGGTAGGACAGGAAAAATGTTCGCCTGTGAGCACGAGGATGTAACTCCAGATATGCTTGTTCTTGGCAAAGGTCTCACAGGAGGTTATTTACCTCTCTCTGCAACCATTACAACTCAGGAAATGTATGATGCATTTCTAGGTGACTATGAAGAATATAAAACTTTTTTTCACGGACACAGCTATGCGGGAAACCCCGTTTCATGTGCAGCTTCATTGGGAAACTTAGAGGCCTTTGAGAACTACAATACGCTTTCAGAATTGCAGGAAAAAATTGAATTTCTAGAAGATGAGTTAAAAGAATTTAGTGGTCTCAAGCACGTTGGAAACATAAGAAACAAAGGGTTAATGGTTGGAATCGAGCTTGTGGAGGATAAAGAAACCAAAGAACCTTATGCACCAGAGGCAAAAATAGGCTGGAAGGTGGCAGATAAAGCTATGGAAGATGGCGTTCTTCTTCGACCCCTTGGAAATGTAGTTGTGCTCATGCCTCCTGTTGGTATACCTATGGAGGATTTAAAGAAGCTTGTCCACACTACATATAATTCAATAAAAGAAGCAACTGATCATACTTAATATAGAAAAACCTATAATAAATTATGAACGACCCACTTGAATGGATAAAAGAAGAATTAACACAAATACACGATAAACAGCTATTCCGTTTATTGACTGAGCTAGAAACTGGTCAGTCTCCTGAAGTTACAATCGAAGGGAAAACATATATTCTGCTTGGGTCAAACAGCTATTTGGGATTGAGCGTTGATCCACAAGTTGTAGAATCAGCTAGGCTTGCGCTTGAGAAATATGGCACAGGATCAGGCGGCTCTAGGCTTGTGAGCGGAAGCTTCGATCTCCACAGAAGGCTAGAGGAGAGGATCGCTAAGTTTAAAAATACAGAGGCCGCAATACTTTTTAGCTCAGGCTACTTGGCTAATATAGGGACAATTTCTGCCCTAGTAGGTAGTGATGACATAATCTACAGCGATGAGCTTAATCATGCGTCCATTATTGACGGTGCCCGTCTAGCCCGTGCTACTGTCAGAATATATAAACATCTCGATCTGAATCATCTTAATGAACTTTTGGAAGCTGATAAAAATAAAAAATGTAAGAAACTGATAGTAACTGACACTGTATTCAGTATGGATGGTGACCTAGTTCCACTGCGGGAGTTAGTTGAAATTTCTGAGAGATATGAATGTATCCTTATGGTAGATGAGGCGCACGCAACTGGTGTGCTTGGCAAGAGAGGAAGTGGCGCAACTGAGCACTTTGGTGTTGAAGATCGTGTGCCAGTCGTGATGGGCACTCTTTCAAAGGCTATCGGTTCACTTGGGGGATACATAGCTGGCAGCCAGGAATTAATTGATTTTATAAGAAATCGTGTCAGAAGCTATATCTTTGATACATCATTGCCTCCTGCATCTGTGGCGGCCTCAATAACAGCGATTGATATTATAGAAAACGAACCCGAAAGAAGAGAGCATCTCTGGAATATGGTTGAGCAATTTAAAACAGGTATTGAGGACACAGGGCTTCATATACTGCCGTCTCATTCCGCCATCATCCCTGTTCTAATTGGAGATGCTGAGCCTGCGCTTAATTTTGCCCGCAAGCTAAGAGAAAACGGAGTATTCACGCCTGCTGTTAGGCCCCCATCCGTCCCTCATGGCATGTGCAGAATCAGGGTAACAATAATGGCTAAACACACTGAAGACCATGTTGATGTAACTCTTAAGGCATTTAGATCAGCCTTTGAGTCCTTAAAAAATTAGAGCTTGCTCTCTGATTGACTTTTAGCATCGATTACTATAGATTTTGACTGAAATAATCCTAAAAATAGAGAGGTGTTATAACTATGGATTGGGGCATGAAAAATAGAATGTCTAGAATTATTAACCCTAAAACGGGTAGATCCGTGATGCTCGCTTTTGACCACGGATATTTCCTTGGGCCAACGCACAGGCTTGAAGAACCACGTAAAACAATAGAGCCCTTAATGCCTTACGCAGACACAATAATGCTCACTAGGGGTGTGCTACGAACTTCAGTAGACCCTGACTCCAGCGCAAATGTTGTGCTAAGAGTTTCGGGCGGTTCAAGCATCATTGGAGCTGATCTATCAGACGAAGGTATCACAACTTCATTTAAAGATGCCATTAAGTTAAATGTAGCAGGTGTTGGTATCTCAGTTTTCGTGGGGAGTGATCATGAAAGTCAGACTCTACTTAACCTTGCAGAGCTTGTAAACCAGGGTGAAGAGTATGGAATCCCCGTGCTCGGCATTACAGCAGTGGGAAAAGAACTTGAAAAAAGAGATGCTCGTTTCCTTTCACTCTGCTGCCGTATATGCGCTGAGCTAGGAACTCACATTGTTAAGACATATTACTGTGAAGATTTTGAAAAAGTTACAACAAGCTGCCCTGCTCCGATTGTTATAGCAGGAGGGCCTAAGCTTGAGACCGAGATGGATGTTTTCGAGATGACTTATAATGCCCTACAGCAGGGTGCAATAGGTGTGGATATGGGACGAAACATCTGGCAGAATGATCACCCAGTTGCAGTTCTCAGGGCCATAAGGTCAATTGTTCATGAAGATAATAACCCAAAGCAGGCTCATGATATATTTCTGACTCTAAAAGAAGAGGAATCAAAAAAGGCTGCTAGTGCCTAGGTTCTCTTTTATTACCTACAAAATATAACTATGAAAGTAGCAATGTACTACAAGAATGCGGACGTACGGCTTGAGGAAATGCCAACTCCTAAGGTAGGTTCGGCAGAAATACTAATTCGCGTCTATGCAAGCGGTATTTGCGGTAGTGACTTGATGGAATGGTACAGACTTCCTAAAGCGCCTCTGGTTTTAGGCCATGAGATAGCGGGTGAAGTCGTAGAAGTAGGTGCGGATGTGACTAAGTTTATAGTTGGTGACCGCGTCATAGCCACTCATCACGTGCCGTGTAATACCTGTCATCACTGCATGCGTGGCAACCACTCATCATGTGCCACTCTTAGATCAACCAGTTTTGATCCGGGTGGGTTTTCGGAGTATATACGTATCCCTGAGATAAATGTAGACAGAGGGGTGCTCAAGCTTCCTGATCAGGTCACATACGAGGAGGCATCTTTTGTAGAACCTCTTGGATGTGTTGTGAGGGGACAGAGGTTGGCCGGGCTTCAGATGACCGATAACGTAGTAGTTATGGGAAGCGGTATGACAGGGCTTCTTCATATTCAACTCGCAAAAGCTCAAGGGGCGGGCAAGATAATCGCAACCGACGTCAGCGACTACAAACTTAACATAGCCAAGCAATTTGGTGCAGATTATGCGATCCACGCTGATCAAGATATAGCATCTCATATTAAAGAAGTAAATGAAGGCAGACTTGCAGATTTTGTAGTTGTTTGTGTGGGTGCAAAACCAGTAATAGAGCAGGCTTTTGATCTTGTGGAGCCTGGTGGAACTATTCTCTTTTTTGCCCCTTCAGGTCCTGCTACTAAAATAGACATTCCGTTTAATGATTTCTGGTGGTCTGGGGTAAAAACCTTAAGCTCCTATGCTGCGTCTCCTTCTGATTTAGATATAGCACTTGAGTTAATCAGCTCAAAACGGGTGAATGTCGCAGACATGGTAACTCACCGCCTGCCGTTATCCGAGACCGGAGAAGGGTTCCGCATGGTTCAAGAAGGCGGAGACTCAATTAAAATCATCGTAGAGCCGCATAAATAGAATTATTCCCTAGCTCCTATTAATCCTCTAATCAGCATATTTACTATTGCTAGAACTATTGCCCCAAAAAATGCTGCCCAAAAACTGCTCACTGTAAACCCTGAGAGCAGGGAAGATGCGAACATTAGCATTAGGGCATTTATAACCAAAAGAAATATGCCAAATGTGAGTATAGATAGAGGGATTGTGATGATTTTTAGAAATAGGCCTATGGTTGCATTTATAAGCCCTATTACCACAGCAGCAATTAATGCAGAGCCGAAGCTTTGAACATCAAACCCTGGAATTATGTGTCCTACGATTAATATACTTACTGCACTAATGATCCAGCTTAGTATAATTGCTAGCATATATAATATTTTATATAGATTTTTGGGAGAATGGAAGACCATCGAGTCGAGATTGTTTTGACACCTCCTCATTAAAAACCTAAACTGTACTCCTATGGAAAAACCAGTTTTATATCTAATCGACGGAAGCTCCTATATTTTTAGGGCCTACTATGCAATCAGGCATCTTAGTAACTCCAAAGGGGTTCCAACCAATGCTGTTTATGGCTTTACATCTATGCTCTTTAAGTTTTTAAAGGACTACGAGCCCACTCATTTGGGAATTGTTTTTGACTCTAAAGGGAAAACCTTTCGTGATGATATTTACCCACTCTATAAAGCCAACAGGAGTGCACCTCCCGAAGACCTTGTCCCACAATTTGAGAAGATATTTGAAATGGTAGATGCCTTTAATATCCCCCAGGTTCAACTAGAAGGCTTTGAAGCGGATGACCTGATGGGCACGATCTCAAAAAACGTTGAGGAGCAAAATGCAAAAGTGGTTCTAGTCACTGGGGACAAAGACTTTTGCCAGCTTGTATCAGAGGAGGTCACTCTTCTTGATACCATGAAGAATAAGATCACAGGTATTTCCGAAGTTAAAGAAAGATACGGAGTCTCTCCCGATAGAGTAATAGACGTGTTTGCGCTTGCAGGAGACGCGGTGGATAACATCCCGGGTGTTAAAGGTATTGGGGAGAAGACTGCAGTGAGTCTCATCTCGAAGTACGGCTCTTTAGATGAGCTTTTTAATAACCTAGATGATATTACAAAAAGACAAAAAACTTTAATAGAAGAGAAGAAAGAAGATGCAATACTTAGTAAGAAGCTTGTTACTATAAAAACTGATATTGATATAGAAACAGGTATCAAAAACTTTGAATATAATGGGTTTGATAGTAGCAAGTTAAGAGAAATTTTTAATAATCTAGAATTTAAAAATTTGCTTCGTGAACTTGGCGATGAAAATAGTGAAGCGAGTCCAATGGTCTCTCAAGAAGATGTGGTTTCATACGATAATTACAATCTAGTTATGACAGAGGCTGATCTAGATAAAGTAATTACTAAAATTAATGATACCGGCGAGCTTTCTATTGATTTGGAGACTACATCCCCAAATCCTATGCTTGCTGACATTGTGGGGGTGGTTCTATGCCCAACTTCTCACGAATCCTATTATGTTCCTGTTGCCCACAGAGCGCTTACTGATTCTTCTTCCAACCAACTCAATCTCAATTTGGTTCTAGATAGATTAAAACCAATTTTTGAGGATGAGAAAATTGCCAAGATTGGACAAAATCTTAAATATGAACTTGTTGTGCTCGCAAAATATGGGCTCGACTTAAAAGGTATTACCTTCGATACAATGATTGCAGCCCACATGATTGATTCATCCAGAAATAGTTACAGCCTAGATGAGCTTTCTAAGTTCTATCTATCTCACCAGATGATTTCTTACAAGGATGTGACAGGTACTGGAAAGTCGAAGATTGGATTTGATGAGGTAGAACTTGCTGTAGCCAGAGACTACGCTTGTGAAGATGCTGATGTAGCTATGCTTCTTAGCAAAATTCTCGCCCCAGAATTAGAAGAAGTTGAATTGACGGATGTATTTAGAGATATAGAGCTCAAATTTATTAGAGTTTTGGCAAAAATCGAGACAAATGGTGTCAAAGTTGATGCTGAGAAGCTCAAAGATTTATCAAAAGAATTTGAAGGGTGGCTTAAGGAAATAGAAAAGGAGATTTTTGCAGAAGTTGGGTATGAGTTTAATTTAAACTCTCCTCTTCAATTAAGAGAGGTTCTGTTTGAGACCTTAGAGCTTCCTCAGAAGAAGCTTACTAAGAAGGGTGAGCCATCAACCGATGTCGAGGTGTTGACTGATCTAAGCAAGTTTCATTTGGTTCCTGAAAAAGTTCTTGAACACAGAACACTCTCCAAGCTTAAATCCACTTATTTAGATGCTCTACCAAAACTTATTAACCCCAAAACAGGGAGAATACACACTTCATTTAATCCTGTGGGTTCATCAACGGGTAGGTTAAGCTCTAGTGATCCCAACCTGCAGAATATTCCCATAAAAACCGCTCAGGGAAGGCGTATAAGGGAGGCTTTTGTTCCAGATGAGGGACATACTCTTCTTTCTGCCGATTACTCCCAGATTGAGCTTAGATTGCTCGCTCATTTCTCAGGCGATGACAATTTAACTGAAGCATTCTTAAACGATAGCGATATCCATAACAGGACAGCGGCAGAGATTTTTGGTGTTACGGAGGATCTTGTAACACCGGATATGAGAAGGCTCTCTAAAAACATTAACTTCGGGATTATATACGGCATAAGTGCATTTGGGCTCGCAAAGCAGTTAGGTACGTCAGTTTCTATCTCAAAGAGCTATATTGATGAGTATTTCAAACGCTACGGTAAGGTTAAGGAGTATATTGAGAAATCTATTGCAGATGCCCAAACAAATGGTTATGCCCAGACAATCCTAGGCCGTAGACGGCCTATTCCTGAGCTTCAGTCCAATAACAGAGCACTTAGAGGATTTGGGGAGCGCACTGCCATGAATACTCCTATTCAAGGCTCAGCTGCCGATATAATTAATATCGCCATGATCAGGATTAATGACAAATTGGCCGATTATAAATCCCGCATGATCTTGCAGGTTCATGACGAGCTTCTATTTGAAGTTAAGAATGAAGAATTAGACAAGCTCTCCCTTATGGTTAAAGAAGAAATGGAAGGTGCCTGGAAGCTAATAGTTCCAATCAAAGTAGATATGGGCACAGGGGCTAATTGGTCTGATGCACACTAAAACTTCTACTTCAATATAAATACTATTACTCTAGTTACCGCCGCTAACTAAAGTGCAGGTCTTGGTATCAACAGTTGAATTTCCTGAGATCCTAACTGCGTCTTTATCCCCTGTAATAGTGCAATTAAACTGAGGATCAACAAGCACAGCTGAATTCCCCGCGCTCCTTATACCGTTTTGATTCTCAGAAGTTATAAATATATTATTTGCTAATGAATTTAAGGCCATTGAAATGGTAACAGACGAATTATCCTGCGAGCTTATCCCGTCTTTTTTGGAATCTATATTGATATCTTCATCAGCTTGAAGGCTTACAAAGCCAAAGCTGGATGTGGTAATTCCTTCTGAACAGTTGATTAGTGATATGCTCAAGGCAGTGATATCAACCCTACTGTCTCCTTTTGCTCTGATACAGTTTTTTCCTTTTGCATTTATTTGGAAAACAGCCTCGGTTGAATTAAATATCACTTCGTCAAAACTAGAGAGCGTAAGTCTTCTTTGGTCAACCGTCCATTCTGTGAAGATAATCTCTGGAGTAATTGTGTTTATTATTTCATTTAGTTGTACATCGCTGCTTCTTGTAACGCTAATGTTTCTCGAAAGTATGTAGTCATCCCCTTCAAATTCGATCCTAGCGATATCATCATCTGGTGTATATGTAATCCTGAAGTCTCCGGAATTGTTTGTACGGTCAGAGCTACGGCGTTTGTTGCCTTCAAATATACTCACTCTAATGTCAGACACTTGTCCACCACTTCCTATAACTTGTTCCACAGTGCCTCGTATAGTTGTTTTGTTATTACCACCCCCACCACTACTGTCACATCCTGTTATGCCGGTAGCCATGTATGAGGTAGCTATTAAAAGTATTATAAGAAATGTATTTGGGTTTAAGATTCTTGCCATCAAAGTATCCTCCGGATAGTTAGTGGTATCGACCAATTTTTCAACTTTATAGTGTTAATAATAACTGATAATGTCCGAATTTATATATAAAATGTGTGCCCTATTAGATGAGCACACATTTTATATAGGTTGTTTTAGATCTAATAAGCTTTAAAAGCATACTGCCAGCCAGCTGTAAGAATAAAATCTGTCTCAAGCTGAGGCCCGTCTAAGTCCTGATAGATAGGGAACCCCATCTCTATAGCCAGTCTTTGGCCTTTTATAAACCTTGGACCTTTAGAGGCAAGAAAGTTCATTCCAAATAGAAGATCTAGTCTGTTTCCTCCCCTTAAATTAGGGTCAGCCGTTGGTACCACAGCAGGATTAAGAGCAGGGTCGGCGCCGTCTATATTGCCCCAGAATGACCAATCTAGTCTCGCCGATGTACTGACCCAGTTGTACCAATCCCAGGCTCCCCAGGCAGTAACATCAAGCACGTCTCCCAGAGTGTAGTCCCTGTCATTCTCACCAAGTCTTATAACACCGCTTACCTGTGATCCCCAGGATAGGTTGTTGTGTTCTCCCAAGTAGGTAATCCCGGGAAGAAGATCAAAGGTCCCTGAGCCAAGCTGCATAGGGTATGGGAGCTGCTGGTTTGGACCCATAGGGGTTCTATCCTTTTCGTCTATTGATCCTGTGGGGAAACTAATACCCGCATTTAAGTGAACTCTCTGATTATAATTATCAAATACTTTTATTAGCCCAGAGAGTTTAATATCTCCAATTCCATCTGTTTCTGTTCTGAACCTGGTTCCCATTCGAGTTAGATGGTTCATTGATTTCTTAACATATGGAATCATCCCCATGACAGTAATATAGTCTGTCGGTGCATACATAAGACTAAACATGTGCATTTGCATTGTCATATCAGTTGGGGTTACCATAAAATCCTCGAGCACCTTCTGGTTGCTCACTTTGTTTGTCCCTATTCTGTTTCCATTCATATCCATGAACTTATATCTATATGAAAACATGAACTCTCCTGCGTTGTGGTTATGGTCTCCCATTACTCCGATCGGTGCATGTCCGTCAGGTCTTGCAGCATCCCATTTTCCGTGGTGGGAAGGAATAGTACAACAGCTGTCGGCTAAAAGATTAGTTGTATCGCCGATAAAGATTGCACTGAAAACACTTAGCGCAAATAGCGATATGAGTATTTTATTGAGAACTCTATCAAGCAAATTCATTATTCTTCTCCTTCAATATCTCGAATCAATTTCATAGACCATATACGCCAGAGGTATAGTCTATATATACTGCATATAGCTATATGAATCCGGCTTGTCGTATGTAGAGATTTTAATCTAGTGTTTAGATTAAAATTGAATTTGGAGGAGATCTGATAGGTAGGTTTTTGTAAGAATCCTCTGAGTAAGAGAATTCTGTATATTGGAATGAGTGGTATGTATATCTTGCTAAAGTTAATGTAGATGTCTTAGTTGTAATGAAAGGTGATATTCTTTGAGTGCAGCAATCATAGCACAAACAATCTTTTTCTGCACCATTTTCACTCTCTGATCCTGTTATTAGCTGAATAATGTTTGATGCGTGGTGACCATTTTCGTGTGAGGGGCAATTTACTATTGAATATGATACTGAGTCGGCCTTCGGAGGTGAATAACTTTGGGATGAATATAGTACAAAGTTGATAGATAGAGCTAGTACAAGAGCTATAGATAATACTTTTTTGAGTTTTTTAGACATTGCCCTGTTTAAAATTCTAACTTTTTTAGGATATGATATCAAGAATTAAGGCTCATTATAATTTTGGAACAACTATGGGAATAAAAGTCGGAATTCTTGGAGCAACAGGTTATACAGGATCAGAACTTCTAAGGCTGCTTATTAGTCATAATGGAGTTGATATATCCTGGCTCACCTCTGAAAAATTTGCTAGCAAAAAGATATCCGAAGTGTTTCCACATCTAAGCGGCTTTATAGACATTAAATGTGTGAGTGTTCGTAAGTTGAGCGAGTTTGAGAGGGTTGATCTGGTCTTTTCATGCCTTCCGCATGTGACTTCTAAGCATTTTGTTAAGAAAATGCTAGATACTGGAGCGCGAGTTGTAGATTTTAGCTCCGATTACAGATTGTCGAAAGAAGCCGCGTATGGACTCCCTGAGATTAATAAAGATGAAATTATAGATGCTGATCTTATTGCCAATCCTGGATGCTATGCAACGAGTGTTATTCTTGGATTAGCCCCTCTTGCATCTAAGGGTTTACTAGTAGCCGACTCTGTTGTAGCAGATATAAAGTCGGGTCTTTCAGGCGGGGGACGTGCTCCTAGCCTTGAACACCATTTCTCTGAATCCAATGAGGCAATAAATATAGGCTCAGTCTCGGAGCACAACCAAAAACCAGAGATTGAGCAGAAGCTCTCAAAACTCTTGGGTTCTAATATCAAAGCAACCTTTATTCCTCATACTGTTCCCTTAGATCGTGGGATACTTGCAACTATATACGCTCGATTAAAAAAGAAGACATCCCTCAATAAAGTTCATGAGATATATAAGAAGTTCTATAATCAACAGAACTTCATTCGACTTTTGGATATAGGGAAATATCCTTCTACTAAAAATGTAAAATATTCCAATATGTGTGACATAGGCTTAGGTTTTCAAGACAATGTTTTTGTAGCTGTTGTTGCACTTGATAATTTGGGCAAAGGAGCCTCGGGGCAAGCTGTGCAGAATATGAATCTGATGCTCGATTTTCCAGAGAGTGAAGGTCTTTTATCTACGGCTATTTATCCTTAGAGAGGTTATCTATATATGATTACAGTAAGGGAGCTTTTTTTATCCTCTATAAGTGAATTCCCTGATAGTGTTGCTGTTGTAGAAGAAGGTCAGAAAGTTTCATTTAAAGAGCTTGGCTCGAAAGTAGATGCTCTCTCCTCATACTTCTATTCAAATGGAATCAAGAAAGGTGATACTGTAGTTATTCTCCTTCCAAACTCGGTTGAGTTTGTTGTTGCCTTTTTCGCTCTGGCAAACATAGGAGCGATCTCTGTACCAGTTAATACTGCATATAAAAAAGAAGAGATTAAATACTACGTAAACCATTCCTTGGCTAAATTGGTATTGACTGAAGAGAAGCTAGAGTCCGTAGCTCAAGAAGTCGTTTCAGGCACGGATACTTTGGTTGCTGTTATAAAAGGAGGGAGTTCTGAGTGGGATACAGAGGGTCTGGATACTAAGTGTTTGCAGGAGGTATTAATTGATCCAGGTGATGAGGTTATCTATTTATACTCCACCGGCTCAACAGGGAAACCTAAGAGGGTTTCCAGGACTCACCATAACCTTGTAGCACTTGCAGACAATCATACACAAACAGTGGGTTGGACAGAAAAGGATAAAGTTCTGTTCACTGTTCCCTTATCGCACACTTATGCATTTGGTAATTTTATTAGCTCAGTAAAAATAGGGGCCTCAATCTTCGTTATGGGAGATTTTAACCGTAACCTGGTTCTAAATATTTTAGAGGCGGAATCCATAACAGTATTTCCAGCCGTTCCTGTAATGCTAGATGTTCTTGCAAAAACGTATCTGTCTGAGCCCAAGGATTTATCGTCTCTAAAGCTAGTCATCTCGGCAGGAGCCCCTCTCTCTGAGAAAACATTCCATAGTTTCTATGATAAGTACGGCATATACCCACGGCAACTATATGGATCAAGCGAGACTGGAGTAATTTCAATTAATCTTGGCGAGGATATAGTGGGAACTTGTAACTCAGTGGGAAGGCCGGTGAAAAATGTAGTGGTTAAGATTTTTGATGAGCATAGAAAAGAGCTAGGTACAGATGAAGTAGGGGAAATTGTGGTTAAAAGCCTCTCTATGACAACTACTGGGTATTTCGGATTACCTGAGGAGACAAAAGAGGTTTTTAAAGACGGATATTATTTCACTGGGGATCTTGGAAGAATTGACCAGGAAGGGTTTATATATATTGTAGGGCGCAAAAAGCTCTTTATAAATATAAGTGGGAATAAAGTTGACCCGGTTGAAGTTGAAAATGCGCTGCTTGAGCACAAGAAGGTTAAAGAAGCGGTAGTTTTGGGCATAGTGGATGATCAGGGGCTAGAGAGGGTGAAGGCAGTTATCGTGCCTGATGGGCAGATCCAAAAAAAAGATATATTAGAATATTGTCGGGACAGAATTGCCGAGTTTAAGATTCCCCGTGATATTGAATTTCGAGATGAGCTTCCCAGAAGTCCTACTGGCAAAGTTCTTAGAGAAGAATTAAAATAATTTTAATCTCATACATACACGATTAAACAAATGACAGTAGAAGAAAGAGTAAAAAAAGTTTTAATAGAGAATGCTCTTAAGGATGTAGATCCAAAGGAGCTCAACCAAGAGTCTCTTCTTCTTGATTACGGAGTTGGTCTTGATTCGGTTGCCACTCTAGAATTGGTGGTTGCTTTAGAAGAAGAATTTAAAATCCGTATAGATGAGAATGATATTACGCCTGAAACCCTTGAGACTATAGAGAGTATCTCGCGTCATATAACACAGCTGATTTAAAACTATTTACTCTTCTGACAGGCCTTTATCTTTTAGATATTGGTCTATGGAGCTTGTAAATTCTTTTCTAACACGCTCGCTTGCTCTGCCTATAGGCTGAATTACTGCTTTTTCATAGAACTCCGCAGCCGTGGCCTCGAGTTTATTATCCCCTGTAGTGCGCGCCATTCTTAATACTGCAATTGAGTTATAAAATATGGCTTTAAAAAGCGCCTCCCTCGCGTCATTTACATTAAACTCTTCAAGCGCTTTCTGTGCTTCTATAAGTGCATAGAACCCCACACCGCAAAAAAGAGTCAGAAGTTTCTTTGATTCATCAGGGGACATCCCCTCGATTAAATAAACCAAAGGCGCCTCCACAATTGATTCTAATTCTTTTTCACTTGTAATTATGTGCGCCAGTTCTTGTACCTTGTCACCTTTAGCATTATCTAGAAGGTCCTTCAGCGCTCCCTGAACGTATTGAAGTGCGAAACTGTCTCTTATTTCATCGGTGCTAAGTCCCTCAGATTTTAGGGCCTTTATTTGTGCAAGCTTATCTATTGTTTTCTCAGGGAAAAGTAGTGTTGTCTTAGTTTGCCCCGGCTCTTTTGATCTCTTTCTTTTAGGCTTGGGTATTAAACCTAATTTGGCAGAAAGTTTTATTGTTTTCTCTGGATCTTTCCCGAGCTCTATTTTTCTTTTCTTAGCTTCTTTAATAATGTCTTCAATCGAAATATAAGTCATAAGATGATATTACGCTGGTTCTAAAGCCCTTGTCAAACAAAATGGTTCAAACTTAATACATCTAATTGATTTTAGAGTGCGTTTGGTTTATTACTTTACTATGGCTATAAGCAGTATTCTTATATATGAACCTATCGACAGTTTTAGAGATAAGGCGAATTACTGGAAAGAGTATGCCCACTTCTATGAACAGTACTGGGGAGGGCCTACCTCACCGTTGGGCGTTTGGTTTGGAAACGAGTATGAAGCTTTTAGAGAGTCCCTATCTAAGCATTTAGGAATGGATAAAGAAGAAATTGAGGACTGCTATTTTATGAAGGATAAAGAAGGCAAGTATTATGTTGCTCCAATGTATTCTAAATCCAATTCATCACACTCTGAGAATATTATTCCACTTGATTGGTTTTTGCTTTTTAGTGAAGAAGATAGAAAATCCCTCTATACCCATTGGGGCTTTAACGCCGTTCATTATGATACAAGGATTGAAACTGCGCTTGGTAGAGTAGATCAGGCTATGCAAATTTTATCAGGCTCTTTTGAAAATAACGAAGGTAACAAGTTGAAATCACTATTTGCTGATAATTTAACCATAATGACCCATAGTTTGAGCGATCTGCAAACATGGTTTTCCGGATTTGACCCAAGTGGTTTTATAGTTCTTAACTACGGAGATATCTGCTCCTTTATTCATCCCTCTACGCTAAAGAATGAGAAGTCTGTGGGGGAGATGTGGGAAATTCTCAATTTATTGAGTAAAAACCAACTCGAAGAAGCTTCTTCTGCCCTTAGAATTTTATTTCAAAAGTGGGAAGAAATAAGGGCTAAAGCCTCGGGTGATGTAGACAAATCCATCCTTCAATAGGCGATTTTTCCCTAATATCTTAGTTTTTCTCATCAATATCCCATAATATTTTTTCTATTCCATCATTTTGTTGCAATTGTAACACCTTGATATTATTGCAAATTATTTCTGGGCGAATATTTATTTAAGTTTTTTACTTAAATCTGAAACCAAATCTTAACCGTAGTAGTTTATATGAATAACACCAAGTTTACGTAAATGCATCAAATAGACGAAATACTACATCTAATTTAGAAGGAGAGGAAAATGCTAAAAAACCCAGAATATAGTCAAGCATTTGATGGTTACGACAATGAACAAGTTGAAACCCAAGCTGCTGAGCCGGTTAGAGAAGAGTTTGCTAGTGAGGAGCTTGAAGAAGTAGAGGAATATTATGAGGAAGAAGATTTAGATACAAAACCTGTCAAAGTAGAAAAAAAGAAGCCCGAAAAGGAAGTTGATATTACTAACCATGACCTGAGGTTGGTTAACGCATACTTCCAAGAAGTAAGCACAGAGCCTTTGCTAACTCCACAGGAGGAATCGCTGGTGGCGGCTAAAATAAAAGCCTGTGAGACAAAAGCAAAGGAAATAAAAACGATTCTAGAGAAAACATTAGGTAGTGGACTCGAGCAAGAACCAGAGAACCTCGAGTCTCAGGTTAACATTGTTCTAGAATTAAATGCTGTCCCGTCAAAAAAGGGTGACCGGACTCTTGATGTTAAAGAGAAAGCTCGCCTAAGAACTTTGGTTCAAGTATATAAAGCAACTAAAAACAAGGGGATGCAGCTTAGAAATAGGTTTGTTAAATCCAACCTTAGACTTGTTGCAAGTATGGCGAAGAGATATGCCGGACGGGGCATTCCATTTTTGGATCTTATTCAAGAGGGAAACCTTGGGCTTATTAAAGCTGTTGAAAGGTTTGATTACTCCAAGGGATACAGATTTTCAACATATGCCTGTTGGTGGATTAATCAGGCCATGACAAGAGGAGTCTTTAACCAGACTCGTACTGTTAAAATGCCGGCTTATCTATTAGAGAAAGCAGGTAAGGTGAGGCATGTGAAGAGGGTTCTTACGGAAGAGAATAAAAGAGAGCCCATGGCTGAAGAGATTGCAGAGAAGGCGCAGATGAGTGTTGAGAATGTTAAAAGAATTCTTGAGTCAAGTGGTAATAGGGTAGTGCGCCTGGATACTCCAGTTTATGACGGAGAGAAAGCCACATATCTAGACTACGTAGAAGATTCAGGCTCAATGGTAGTGGATAGTATGATTGCCGAGATCTCAATACCAGGCAATATCAACACCGCTCTTCTTAGGCTTACTGAGCGCGAGAGAGATGTTGTAAAGATGCGCTTTGGTATAGGCTATGAAAACTCCTATACACTCGATGAGATAGGTAAAAAGTTCAAACTAACTAGAGAAAGAATTAGACAGATAGAAAAGAAGGCGCTTGAGAGAATCAAAAGGTCAAAATCAGCTCCAGTATTAAGGAGTCTGATGGATGTTTATAATCATTAATTAATATTTATTAATTGTATTAGATTCGCCATCTGCAAAAAAGGGAGCCTAGGCTCCCTTTTTTGTTATTATATTAGTGTTTGTTAAAATTTAAGCAGTGGCTCTTCTTTTTCGAATAACCATAATAAAACCTATTAATCCTAATGCGCCAGCCATAGCTATAAGACCCCATTCTGATAGTGTTGGAACATTTCTTGATGTCACTATGCATTGTCCGGCAGATTCTTCACAAATAGCACCAGGCACTATATTCTGGACTGAACATGTCATCCCTGGTACTCCTGGAGGTGGTTGCACAATATCCATACAACCATCATCGAACTGACAACATGAGGGGCCACCGGGCAGCGGGTTAAAACCTGCATTTCCCTCTTCAGGTAAAGCTAAAAATACGAAACTAACAATAAGGAATGATACTACAAACATAGATATACTTTTTCTATTTATTATCATCTTCCCTCCTTCTTTAAGTTTTTTTTATTATATCACATTGCTGTATATACATACTAGTTTAAATATCAATATGTTGGATTTAGCGATATAAGACGAATATAAAGTCTTTGATTTATCTCTACAGGGTTTTAATTAATTGTGTATGTTATGAGTTGTAGAAGCCCAGATGAAACCTGAAAACATACATAAAATAGTTAAAGTGTTATCTAGAGAGTCTCCTAAATGGGATGTGCCTATTGTCACACTTGTTGCTGAAACTTCCAAGGACCCCTTCAAAGTATTAATTTCGACAGTACTCAGCCTAAGAACCAAGGATGAAACTACAGCTGTAGCATCAAGGCGTCTGTTTAAGCTTGCCGACAATCCCGAGGATATGCTCAAACTCAGCGAAAAACAGATTATAGATGCAATATATCCAGTTGGCTTCTATAAAACTAAAGCGAAAAATATTAAATCGATCTGTACTGATCTGATTACTAAATATGATTCCAAAGTGCCGGACGATATAGATGAGCTCTTAAAGTTTGGTGGGGTAGGGCGTAAGACGGCTAATTTAGTTGTGACTCTTGGATATAATAAGCCTGGGATTTGTGTGGACACACACGTTCACAGAATCTCAAACCGCTTTGGATATATAAAAACAAAAACACCAGATGAAACCGAAATGGTTCTTAGAAAGAAATTGCCGACGGAGTATTGGATAGACTACAACAGCCTTCTGGTGGCTTTTGGTCAGCATCTGTGCCGGCCAATTTCCCCTAAATGCTCCCAGTGTCCTGTGGAAAAATACTGCGATCGAGTGGGCGTTGGTAAAAGCAGATAAGTAGAAAGTTTTCAGTGTACTGTAAATCAAGAATTCATTGGAAAGTTGAGAGGGTCACTTTTATATTCATTGCCCAATTCATCTCTGAAAAAACCTGCTATTTTTATATCATTAGCGATGTTCCGCTGATGAAATTCTTCACGTAACATATTATAAGGAATAAATGCTGATATGCTATGCCCAGGCTTTAATAAATGAGGAAGGGGATGTAAAGAGTATTGATTCATGTAAGGAAAGATTAATTGTCCATTAATACCTTCAACATAAAAACCATAACTAGAAATTATCACCTCTCGATTTATAGAATGGTTCTGCGCTGTTGTCATTATATTATGAGTGGGTTGAGCAAATTGACCTACAGGAAATGACCAAGAAAGTTTAATTTTGATATTTAATCTATCTTTAAACCATGCTGCATATGAAGAAACAATAGCAGCATAAATAGCTACAGCAATTGTAAAACAACCAATCACTAATTCATATTTATTCATATGTTTCTCTTATGATCTATCTCATTACCACCCACGATATGGAATGTTTGAATTACTAAAAAGACTACAGTCTATTTTCTTAGATAGTAATAGCGACCGTACTGAAAAAAGTGATAAATCTGCATGCGGTGTTGGGCCTATTATCAAATCAGCAATTTTTACTTTACCCTTACCTTTTACTATATTGAAAGTCATATAAGGTGTAATCATTGATTTAACTGATCTATATAAGAATTTGTTATTACTATCAGAAAAAAATAATGGAGAAACTAATCTCCATTCCCTCTCTTCAGAAAAAGAAGGATGCTTCAATAATGGTGCTATTGATTCCACAAATTTGAAAGCATAGCGAATAATAAGTTGTGATGTTTCTTGCGGTGGAGAATTGTCTGAATCATTTTTAGCACACGTATCTATCAGATCTGTTATAAATTCATTTACAATTTCGGTCTGTTCGTGCTCATTGTATATACAAGGAACTAATTTGAACTTTTGTTCACGAATTAGAGGTTTTAAATAATTGTTTTCAAACCCGATACTATATCCAGCAGCATTATCTGTGTATCCTCTCCATTGACTTAGTAAGTCACCATTCTCAGAAAAAGATGTAATAAATGTATGTGAGTATTCCGATCCTTCTAAACGGTTAAGTAAACTATTTGCGTATCCATTACGTTTATCCTTAATAGTATAATACTGATTTATTTGATTTTTGAGTAGTTCAAGTCCATATACAAATTCATATGAGTCGTTTAGATACCTTATGTGTGTAGACCATATTGATTTAGAGCTCAGTATCCCTATAAGTCCATCATGGGTAGTGTAATGATAAATAATATGTGATGGTTGGCGATTCAGAATTTCGTCAAGTATCTTCATTTTTATAAGATACCTTATATGCTGTAATTTTATATTATTTCGATCAAATTATCTCATACTCATAAGATTCTTTAGTTCATAGTTTGACTATCTTTTCATTCCAAATATACTTCATAGTCCTAAGAATAATTACTCTATCAGGAGGACTTTACAAGCTTGGAAACTGTAGTGTTTTATGTATTTGCGGCACTTGCTTTGGCTGGTGCGCTAATGGTTATTTCGTTTAAAAACCCTGTGTCTAGCGCCCTTTCTCTAGTCCTCACGCTATTTTCAACCGCGGTGCTCTTTATTCTACTTCTTGCTCACTTCATAGCTGCTGTACAGATACTTGTGTACGCGGGGGCTATTATGATTTTGTTCCTTTTCACTGTGATGTTCTTAAACTTGAAACCAGGAGCACTAAAATTTGAATCAACAAATTTGGGTTTTAAAGTCAGCATTTTGCTTGTGATCCTGTTATTTGTAGGCTATTTTGCAAGCTTAGGTTTTAGAAAAGGGATACTTGTACGGGACCTTGGTGTATCTGAAATGGATGGTTTTGGCAGTATACAAGGTGTGGGTACAACTTTATTCACGGAGTATTTACTTCCGTTTGAGCTTACATCTGTGCTGATATTAGTTGCAATAATAGGTGTTGTAGTAATAGCAAAAAAGAGGTCTAGCTAAGTTGGAAATAACAACAGAACACTATTTGGTTTTAAGCGCGCTTCTTTTTGTAATAGGCGCATATGGAGTGATTGTCAGAAGAAATCTGATAATAGTTCTAATGTGTCTGGAGCTCATGCTCAACTCTGCAAACCTTGCTTTCGTAGCGTTCTCGAGGGCTTTGGGTGATATGACAGGGCAGGTGTTTATGATCATGTCAATCACAGTTGCAGCAGCCGAGGTAGCTGTGGGGCTCGCGCTACTAGTTGCCATATATTCACATAGAGAAAGTCTTGATATCGACATCTTAAAGCTTCTTAAGGGATAATTTGAAATGATTGTATGGATAATACTATTTCCTCTGATTGGAGCCATTATAAACGGGCTTCTATTTGCAAGTGGGTTTTGGCAGAAGAAGTGCGGTGGGGATGAGCACTCAGAGCAGAGCATATCAGGCATAGTTGCCTCAGGTGCAGTACTGCTCTCAGCAATATTGTCTACATATTATTTCGTTCAGCTACTCTCGCTTGAGCCATCACAAAGACAAATCATTCAAGAACTATTTGTTTGGATTCCCTCAGGGGATTTCACTGTCAGCTTTGAGTTTATGTTTGATAGCCTCTCAAGCATTATGGCGCTTGTTATCACCTGGATTGGCTTTTTGATTCACATCTACTCAATGGGCTATATGCATCATGACAAGGCCTATGCGAAGTACTTCACATATCTAAATATCTTTGTCTTCTTTATGCTTATACTAGTGCTGGGCAATAATTTTCCTCTTATGTTTGTTGGATGGGAAGGGGTCGGACTAGCATCTTTTCTTCTAATAGGTTTCTGGTACCAAGACACAGAGAAAGCCTCTGCTGGTAGAAAAGCATTTATCGTAAACAGGATAGGGGATTTTGGATTTATCCTTGGAATATTTCTCATATTTTATATTTTTGATTCAGTCAACTATCAAGAAGTTTTTGGTAAAGCCTTAGATCCTGCTTTTATGGGTGCAGTTCCTGCAGCAGTTATCACTGGCATAGGGCTCCTTCTTTTTGTAGGAGCGGTTGGTAAATCTGCTCAGGTTCCGCTATATGTATGGCTGCCAGATGCAATGGCTGGCCCTACTCCGGTGAGCGCGCTTATACATGCTGCCACCATGGTAACAGCTGGAGCTTATATGATGGCCCGCTGCAATGTGTTCTATTCTCAATCGCCTACTGCACAGATGGTAGTGGTCTCTATTGCTGCTTTTACTGCAATACTCGCTGCATCCATCGCTATTACACAAAATGATATAAAGAAGGTGCTTGCTTATTCTACAGTGAGCCAGCTGGGCTATATGTTCATGGCAATAGGTGTTGGGGCATATACTGCTGGGCTATTCCATCTGGTAACACATGCATTCTTTAAAGCTTTATTATTCCTAGGTGCTGGAAGTGTAATTCATGCAATGTCCGATGAGCAGGATATTAGGAAGATGGGAGGGCTCAGGAAAAAGATCCCGATTACTGCAATTACATTCTTAATTGGAACGCTTGCAATTGCGGGTTTGCCGTTTCTATCAGGTTTCTTTAGTAAAGACGAAATATTAGCCGCCCTTTATGATAGAGGCTATATGCTTCACTGGATAGTGGCGCTTATAACCGTTGTTCTTACAGCTTTGTATATGCTGAGGGTATATTTGCTAACTTTCGAAGGAAAATCGAGAGTGCCAGAAAGTCTAAAACGATATATTCACGAGTCTCCATATTCAATGACGATTCCTCTTATGGTGTTGGCAGTGTTGTCGATACTCGGGGGTTATATTGGAGTGCCAGACTTTATGGGCAAGGTTGTAGGATTTGATCACTCAAACCTATTTGAGCACTATGTATCTGCTTCAATATATCTTGATAGCGCAAAAGAAGTAGGACACCATTACTTTGGTCATTGGGCACTAGCGGGCTTCTCGGTTGCAGGAGCTGCATTGGGAATAATTATAGCTTTCTACCTATACTACATTAAGCCCTCTGCTCCGGATAAGATTGCTAATGATATCAAACCACTTTACGAGGCTTCTTATAACAAATGGTACGTGGATGAGCTCTATGATTACATCTTCGTAAAACCATTTGCCTATATATCTGATCAGGCTTCTAAATTTGATCTGGGTTTTATAGATGGTGCTGTAAACGGAGTTGCCGCGGTACTTAAGGATACCGCTCATACACTTCAAGCTGCTCAGACTGGAGTGATTAGAAGCTACGCCACTCTTATGGCCATAGGAGCTGCTGTTATTTTAACAATTGTTATCTTATGGCAGGGTTTCTAATCTTATCTAAGCATTTTTCCCACTAGAATTTTTTAGCAAAGTAGGCAAACGGAGGGATAATAAGCCCTAAAGTCTTATTATCATCTGTGGTTATGCTTGGTATTGTGCGGAGAATGGCTTCTTTTTCTAAAGGTTTTGTTTCATATTTGGTAGCAGCTGACTTTGCGTAGATAAATTCCGGCCCGCTATATACATCAACTAGATCAGGCATTAACTCAATTTCTATATAACTTGCTTTATCCACCACGGGTTCAATTTCTTCATTAGCATGGCTTAAGGGACTATATGTAGCACAAAGTACAGCTATGAATAATACAGCTAATAATTTTATTTCTATGTCTCCATAAATAACTTTTTTAATCATTTCTCAAAGTCTCCTAAATTACATTTGCACTTTTATAGATGTGCTTTTATATAAATAGGATTCAGATTTTAATTTGAGTTGTATAAATGGAATTTTCAGGATTCATAGAAATAAAAAAGGGCAGCACATAATAAATATGCGCTGCCCTTTCTACTTTTTTTCTTAGGAGTTATCTAGCTTTTGTTATACATCATAGTAAAGCATGAACTCATAAGGTACTGGTCTTAATTTCATAGGATTAACTTCATTCTCCATTTTATAATCAATCCAGGTTTGAATTACATCCTCTGTGAAGACATCTCCTTTTAAGAGAAACTCGTGGTCATCTTTGAGTGCTTTGAGTGCGTCCTCTAGGGATCCTGGTACTGAAGGAATATTTGCAAGCTCCTCTGGTCCCAATGCGTAAATATCTTTATCTAATGGATCACCTGGGTTGATTTTCTTCTCAATCCCGTCAAGTCCTGCCATAAGTAAAGCTGAGAATGCAAGATACCCATTACATGATGGATCAGGGAATCTAGTCTCAAGTCTTTTTGCCTTCGGGCTAGGTGAGTACATTGGAATTCTTACAGCAGCACTTCTGTTCCTAGCTGAGTAAGCAAGGTTAACCGGCGCCTCAAATCCAGGAACCAATCTTCTGTATGAATTGGTTGTAGGATTAGTGAAAGCGCAAAGGGCTCCTGCGTGTTTTAGTATGCCACCAATATAGTGCATAGCCATGTCACTCATACCTGCATATCCTTTGCCTGCGAATAGAGGTTTATTTTTCTTCCATATAGATTGATGAACATGCATTCCTGAACCGTTGTCATCAAATACGGGTTTAGGCATAAATGTCACTGTTTTACCATATTTCTTGGCTACATTTCTTACAACATATTTATACCACATCATCTGATCGCCCATTTCAACAAGCGGACCAAATCTCATATCAATCTCTGCTTGTCCAGCAGTTGCAACCTCGTGATGCTGTGCTTCAACTGAAATTCCAAGGTTCTCTAACTCTATAACCATTTCTGATCTGAGATCCTGATATGAGTCAGTAGGTGGAGTTGGAAAATATCCTTCCTTGTGGCGCGGTTTATAACCCAGGTTTGGACCTTCGTCGGCACCTGAATTCCAAATTCCTTCAACGGAATCTACAAAATAGTAACCAGAATTTGCAGTTTGGTCGTATCTTACGTCGTCTAAGATAAAGAATTCGAGTTCAGGGCCTATGTATGCCGTATCTCCAATTCCTGTGCTCTTTAAATAAGACACTGATTTCTTTGCGATATTACGAGGATCGCGAGAGTAAGGCTCACGTGTAATCGGATCAACTATATCACATAATAATACTAGTGTTGGATGTGCATAGAATGGGTCAATCCTAGCTGTTGTTACATCAGGAATAACAAGCATATCACTTGCGTTGATTGACTGCCAACCTCTGATACTTGAGCCGTCAAAACCTAGACCTTCTTCGAACATAGATGGGCTAAATTCGTTAACTGAAATACTAAAGTGTTGCCACATACCAATAAAATCTAAAAATCTGAAGTCCACTATAAGAACTCCATTGTCTTTAATCATTTTTACAGCGTCTGCGGGCTTTTTTGCAAACATATTTGGGGGTCCTCCTTTGCTTTTTGTCTTTTTAGTTGTAGGCATTATTAAAAATGTCCTCCTTTAGTGATTAAGCTCCGGCTTATAAAGCCTCATCGCCTCTTTCACCAGTTCTTATCCTGATCACTTCTTCCATAGGTATAACGAAAATCTTTCCGTCTCCTATTTTACCTGTTTTAGCACTATCCATTATAGCATCGATGACCTTTGAAACCATGTCATCTGATACTACTATCTCAAGTTTTATCTTGGGCAAAAAGTCGATTACATACTCAGCTCCTCTATATAGCTCAGTGTGTCCCTTCTGCCTTCCAAATCCTTTAACTTCTGTAACGGTAAGACCTTGAATCCCTATTTCTTTTAAGGATTCTTTTACATCGTCAAGTTTGAATGGTTTAACGATAGCTTCTACTTTTTTCATGGGATTTTCCTCCTTCCCATTATTAGTTGCAAACAACATACCACTTTACAGAAATCATTTCAATCAATAAAAATAGGGAGTTAAATCAGAAGAGTATAAATAAGTGCTCAAAACTTAAGCACCCGGTGTTAAAAATTGACCATTATCTATTGATTTATAATGCTGATGAGACAACCTTGTCTCATAATTACTTTTTTTCAAACTGTATATTCTTTTCTAGTAACTTTCGGATTATAAAACTTGAGTAAAACCATATTTAGTAACTAGTTATTAAAATTTGCGAAATCTTTATGCTTTTTAATTTAGTAATAAAGCTTTGTTCTTATAAGTTTGTGCAAACCGATTCAGCTCTTTCATGTTGAGGTCTGAAATTGCGCAGTACTCTAAACCATTATTTGCCCATTTAACTATGTTATAACCTCTGTTTTCAAAAGTTTTGAAAGAAGCCATGTTTGCTTCATTGGTTGGAAAGATGAAGAGATTTATAATATGGTCTCCGGTTTCGTATATAATTGAAGCAGCATGATGCTTGTTTATATAATCTAATCTCCCACCTTTTAAGTAAAAGCCATCCTCATCTAAATCTGTCGGTTGTGCTACAAAATCTACTTTACTGTTGAACCATGGTTGAACTAGATCTGTGCCATCGGACTCAATATGGGTTAGGTTATTTTCCATAAGTGATCGGACATGGGCAGAAACTATTTCTTCCTCCATTATACTCTCTTTACTAGTATATTCAGGGAGCAAAGCCAAGACTAGTAGGGCACCTACTGCTGCTGTTACAACTGGAGGGACAATATAAGATGCCCAGTGCCAAGAGAATCGGTTCTTTTCTACGTTGGTTATCTCTACATCAGACTCACTAATTTCTTCTATCTTGTTTTTTATTGTTTCTTTCAGGCCATAATGATACGAGTAGGTGAATTCATTGCGAAGTCTATTTTTCATCTGCTCAATCTGGAACCTTTCATTTGCACAGTAAGCACATACCTTGAGGTGTTTTTCTATTGCAGACCTATCGGTACTAGATAGTTCATTATCTACATAAGCACTAATATACGGATATAGAATTTCCCTAACTACACTAGAGCTCAATCTGGCTCCTCCTGCTTATTCTGCTAGATAAAGATTTTTGTAAATGTCTTCTACCTCTAGAAAGTCTCGACATAACAGTCCCAACAGGGATATCAACAATTTCAGATATCTCTTTATAAGGTAGCCCTTCTATTTCGTGGAGAACTATTACTTCTCTAAAAATTATAGGCATTTCTTCAAGTGCACTATGGAGTATGTCCTTATTGTTTCTTGAATTAAGAATTCTGTCTTGTCTTAGGCCTTGGCTTCTCTCAAGAATGGAGCTTGGTATGTTACTTGAGCTATGGAGGGACTCGTCAAACTCAATTGAATCTTTATAACCATGTTTACTTTTAATCCAGTTATATGAAGTGTTTCTAACTATGGTAAGTAGCCATTTAAGACTATTGATATCTGTATAGTTTTTAAAACCTCTAAATGCTCTTATGTATGCCTCTTGAACTACATCTTCGGCATCTTGGTCGTGACCTGTAATCCATCTAGCAAGATTATATGCCGAGTCCATATGACTAAGCATCTTGCTTTCGAATTGTTCTATAAGATTATCTTTGTTCAAATGAACCCCCACCAAAGGCTGCTTTTGTAACACACTATAATAAAAATTAAG
Source organism: Deltaproteobacteria bacterium (assembly GCA_029262275.1). Lineage (GTDB taxonomy): Bacteria > Desulfobacterota_D > UBA1144 > Nemesobacterales > UBA2774 > CR02bin9. The sequence goes on from JAJCZS010000007.1 coordinate 72,415, forward strand.
CCCATTTGATAGGAAAGTCAACCTTTATAGATCGATGACAATAAATTAAAATGAATTTTATTTGGGTGTCATATTTCAGTTTTTTTATAGTAAACTAAATAAAACCCTTAATAGAAGAGATTGCTCCATTACTTCGAATGACTATTTATTATAATGTCTAGAAACTATAAAAATAAAATACTTGTCATATTTGCTCATCCGGCACTAGAAAAATCTAGAATCAATGTAGAGTTGTGTAGAGCTATAAAGAACCTTGATGGAATAACTTTTCGTGATCTCTATGAGATTTATCCCGATTTCCTAATAGATGTTAAGGAAGAACAAAGATTACTTCTTGATCACGATATTATTGTTCTTCAGCATCCTTTTTATTGGTACAGCTGTCCCGCAATAATTAAGGAATGGATAGACCTTGTGTTGCAATATGGTTTTGCATATGGTCATGAGGGTACCGCTCTTGCAGGCAAGCACATGATGTCAGCAATTTCAGTTGGAGCAAGCGAGGATGCTTATACAGAGAATGGGGTTCATTATTATCATGTTAGAGAGTTTTTAAGACCTTTTGAGCGTACAGCCGCACTTTGTAATATGAACTATATTCCTCCATTTGTAGTTCATCATACTTCAGATCTAGTCACTGTAGAAGATATATCAGTCTTTAGTGATCTATACAAGAAGGTTCTTATTTCACTTAGAGATAAGGATATTGATATTAAAGCCATGAACGAATTCAAATATATAAACGATTATATGCTAGATCAATATGAATCATGGAGCGTATAGACTATGGATAGTTTCTTGTTTCAAGCATTTATCTATTTGCTAGCTGCCGTAGTCTCTGTCCCGATTGCTAAACGCCTCGGCCTTGGCTCCGTATTAGGATATCTCTTCGCCGGCATAATTATAGGCCCTTTTGTTTTTAAGTTTGTAGGTGTGGAATCAGAGGCGATACTCCATTTTGCAGAGTTTGGTGTTGTAATGATGCTCTTTCTAATTGGCTTGGAGCTAAGACCAGAGTTGCTCTGGAGGTTAAGGGGACCAATTCTGGGTTTGGGCGGGCTTCAGGTAGCTGTAACTACAGTGGTAATATTATTAATAGGATTTATATTTGGGTTTACCTGGAAAGTATCTCTAGCTATAGGGTTAATATTGGCCTTGTCCTCAACTGCGATAGTGCTTCAAACACTAAATGAAAAGGGTCTAATTAAAACCCAGGCGGGACAGTCAAGTTTTTCAGTGCTCCTTTTTCAAGACATAGCAGTGATCCCTATTCTTGCAGTTCTACCACTTCTTGCTGCACCTATTCTTGGAACGGCTGAGCACTCAGTGGAACAGATACACCATGCTGGCTTCAGTATAGAGGCCCTTCCTGGGTGGCAACAAGCAATCTTAGTTGCACTTGTAATAGCAACTATAATAATTATCGGACGATTTTTAGTACGCTATGTCTTTCGTTTTATTGCCGAGACCAGACTAAGAGAGATCTTTACAGCTTTTGCCTTATTCCTTGTGATAGGTATTGCACTCGCAATGCAACTAGTTGGTCTGTCTGCAGCATTAGGAACCTTTTTAGCAGGGGTTGTACTCGCAGACAGTGAATACCGGCACGAGCTAGAGTCTGATATTGAGCCTTTTAAAGGTCTACTTTTGGGTTTATTTTTTATTTCAGTTGGAGCAAGCATAGATTTCAATTTATTTGCAGAAGAACCCTATCTCATAGTTGGTCTCGTAGCGGGACTGATAGTAATTAAGCTCGTTATTCTTTTTGTATTAGGCTTTGTATTTAAAATGAGCCGGAGTCAGAATTTCCTCTTCGCATTCTCACTCGCACAGAGTGGAGAGTTTGCTTTTGTGCTTTTTTCATTCGCTACTCAAAACAATGTAATGCCAGTGCCTCTAGCAGATACTCTCATACTTGTAGTTGCTTTATCAATGGCGCTAACTCCTGTTCTGATGATATTTAATGAAAAACTCCTGCAGCCCAGATTCTCAACTTTAGATCAAAGACCGGAGTCCGATACGATAGATGAGAAGAATCCTGTAATAATTGCAGGGTTCGGAAGGTTCGGTCAGATAGTGGGTAGGCTGCTTCACGCAAATAATATTGGAACCACGGTGCTAGACTCAAAACCAAGTCAAATCGAGATGGTAAGGAGATTCGGGTATAAGGTTTTCTACGGAGATGCCTCCAGAGTAGAACTCCTGCACTCTGCTGGAGCTGGTGAAGCAAAACTGTTTATTTTGACAATAGGTGATAAAGATAAGGCGCTTGAGATTGCCAAGACTGTAAAGAACCAATTCCCAAATCTAAAGATATTGGCAAGGGCTTATGATAGAAGGAATACATATGAACTAATGGATATAGGTGTTGAAGTCATACAAAGAGAGACTTTCGGTTCAGCTCTTGAGCTTGGGGCTTCGGCGCTGAAACTCCTAGGTTTCCGAAACTATCAAGCACATCGGGCAGCGTTAACCTTTAAGCACCATGATGAGACCACTCTCGTGGATTTACATGAGCATTTTGGTGATGATGAGGCTTTCTTACTACAAACACGTCTCAAGAACCAAGACTTATTTGAGCTACTGAGTTCTGATGAAGAAGATAAAGACGAGACTATGGGCCATTCCTGGGAAAGACCAGGTGGTATGTGATATATTATTTCTTTATCTAACCCCTAAATTCTTAATGGAGACAATGTTATGCCGGTAGACAAAAACGTATTTGGTCAAGAAATAGAAACTTGCAGCAATTCACCTATGACAGGATTTTACCGTGACGGCTGTTGCCGCACTGGTCCTGATGACTTAGGATTGCATGTTGTGTGTGTAGAGGTGAGTGAAGAATTCTTAGAGTTTTCAAAAGCCAAGGGCAATGACCTTTCAACACCCAATCCAGATTTCGAGTTTCCAGGTCTAAAACCGGGTGACAGGTGGTGTCTGTGTGCACTTAGATGGAAAGAAGCACTAGATAGCGGAATGGCTCCTCCAGTGATTCTTACCTCAACGCATGAGGCTGTATTAGAAGTTATATCGTTAGAGGATCTAAAAAAATATGCCATAGATCTCGCTTGAAGTGAGGACTAACTATGAGTGAAGTTACTGATTGGGAAATTGGAGAGAGAGTAGATGAAATTTTCAGAAGCGTAGTTATTCCTGCATTTGAGAGTTTGATTAATGATTACGACAAGGTTGGCGATTACGAAGTAAAGATTGTTTCTGATAGTCCTTTGATAATGGGGATTGAAAAATATTCTTCTGTTATGGTTAAACATCCAGGCGGTCAAGAGATGATTGTTTGTGTGTATTGGGTGAAAAATAGCGAGAGGCTTATAGCAGAAAACATTCAGATGGTAACACTAAATAAGAATTTTGATATCTTCTCAGTTACGCAAGAAGAGCTTACATCTCAGCTAAAGTTTCTAACTGGAATGAGGTCTTAACTACAGATTCTTACGAAACTAGAATAATTCTTAAATCCATAACATTTGTATTTGTGGGGCCGGTGATTAAAAGATCATCAATAGGATTGAAGTAATTATAAGAGTTATTTTCACATAGATGCACGTAAGCATTTAAACCTAAATTACTTGCTCTCGATAGTGTAGTGCCGTCAGCAATAGCTCCTGCAGCATCTGTAGGCCCATCGTTACCATCGGTACCTCCGCTTAGTACTACAACATTGTCCAGTCCCTCTATGTCTATAGCCGCTGCTAATGTAAACTCTTGATTTCTTCCTCCCTGTCCTTTGCCTTCTATGGTAACAGTAGTTTCCCCACCTGAGATAATACAGGCGGGTTTCTTTGCCGGATTTTCAGAAGAAGTGATTTCTTTAGCTATAGCAGTGTGTACTTTAGCTACTTCCTCAGTCTCACCATGAATAAAGGTTGAGAGTATGAGGCTGTTATAACCCAACTCTTGAGCTTTTTCCTTTGCCGCGGTTACAGCCATTATGTTGCTACCAACAACGGCATTTTGAGTTCTTGTAAATATAGGACTATCCGACTTAGGCGTATCTTCGATTTTGCCATCGCACCCTGCCTCAATGTAATCAATGACTCTTTTTGGGACCTTTTTATCTAATTTATATTTATTGATTATCTCTCTGCAGTCATGAAAAGTGTGGGTGTCAGGCACTGTTGGACCAGAGGCAATAACATCTAAATCATCACCAATAACGTCAGATAGAATTAGTGAAATTAGTGTAGATGGGTAAACAAGTGCCGCGAGCCTGCCCCCTTTAACAGCAGAGATTTGCTTCCTAATTGAGTTTATCTCATGAATGTTCGCACCACACTCAAGCAGCGATTTTGTAACCGCTTGTTTATCCTCGAGTGTTAAGTTTCCAGCAGGTACAGGCAGAAGGGCAGATCCTCCCCCCGATATTAAACAGATAATCAGATCTTTCTCCCCAGTAGTTTTAAGTAACTCCATTATTTCTTTACTACCTGAAAGACCTGCCTCGTCAGGTACTGGGTGTCCAGCCTCGTTTATTTTGATTTTTTCAAGAGGAACTGAGTGTCCATATTTTACGTTCACTATACCGTCTGATATTTGGTCGCCAATTATGTTTTCGACAGCTTTTGCCATCGAGGCTGCAGCCTTGCCCATTCCAATTACGTAGATTTTCTCGTAGTTAGAGATGTTGTATTCATGCCCTTGTAATAGGAGTTTGTTGCCATCTCGTCTCAGATAGTTTTTCACTGCGACAATAGGATCTGCTGCCTTGAGCCCTGCCTCAAATATTGCCTTTGCGTCGCTTCTAAGTTTCTCTAAACCCATGGTTTCAATTATAACGGAGACTCTATATCGCACAAGAACCTAAATTATAGTAAATAAGGATAATTAGTTACTATTAAATCAAATGAGAAAAGCCTTAATAATAAATATTATATTTTTGCTTCTAATGTTTTTCGCTATGGATTCGACGGCTCAAGATCCACCGGTTACCTGTCCTCAGAAATGCACTGAGAGCAAAACGAATTGCGAGTTGTCATGCTCACAGATTGTGGGTGGCGGGGCTAAGAGTAAAGAGAGAAGGGAATGTGTCAAAAATTGTGATGTAGGACTTGGAGAGTGTAATGGGAGATGTTTGGATCCTACTCCTCGTCCGACACTCAAGCCTGAGCGCTATCATGATAAATCATGTCCCAGATCTTGCGAGCTTAAAGCGTTTGACTGTAATGAGGTATGCACCAAATATATGGGTGGTGGAGCAAAGAGCGGGAAAAAGGCGGTTTGCAGAAAAGAGTGTAGTGAGGGTCTTGAGGATTGTAAGAACTGGTGCGTAAGTCCAACACCCAAGCCAACTTTGAAACCCGACCCTCTTGCTGATAAACCTTGCACTGAAGTATGCAAGTATAAAAAATTGTATTGTGAGTCGAGTTGCAGTGTTTATATGGGCGGCGGAGCAAAAAGTGAGAAGAGAAGTAAGTGTATGTCGGAGTGTAGGGATTTTAATGATGAGTGCTTAGGTGAATGCAAGGAAAATAATTAAACTTTCAGACCACTTCTCATTTCTTCTATCTCCTTATTTAAGAAATAGGATAAGATGGTTCTTATTACAACAATACCACCTAGAAAAATAAGGTCCTCTCTAGTTTGATTTATAACGGTTTTTATAATATCGGCAACTATCATAATTTCTAAACCAAGTAAGAGGTATGTCCCTAGATAACATCTTATAGCTTTTATGTCATTTCCGCTTAGAGTTTGATTTTTTATTCTTAGCGCAATGAAGTCGTACATAGATTTTAGAAAGCCCCATAAAATAAATAATATAGCTACCAAGTCTATGATGTCTGTTATAGGGGTAAAGATAGTTACAAGATATTCTTCAAGGTGAAACATTTTAGTCTCCTAAAATCTCACTTCATAAATTGACTAAAGGTGTTATCAAGATAGTCCATTAACAAACCACCAGGATTATCAGTTTTAATAAGGTCATTGTATTTTAATATAACTCCCTGCCATCCTTCCGTGTGTAGGTATGCAGGCTCTAATAAATTAATATGACTGTAGTCTTCAAGTTCAGGATACACAGTAATATAAAAGTAGGGTTCTTCAATTCCAGAGTCGCCGGTTAAGTATCCAAAGGCGATCTGATCCATATTGTCTTTAGATGCCGGATAGCATGTAAATGCAACATCCATATGGTGAGACCAAAGCTGAACAGGGCTTGTCTCTAAAGTAATTGAACCCTTAAATGTTTTGAATATGATATCAACTAACGAGTAGGATTTGAAAATTTTACTTGCAGTTGCTGGATCATATTCGAGATCTGAGTTATCACTGAATTTCTCAAGATCTATATCGGGTTTGATGCCCATAGTTTCCAAAACCGATAGAACTTCACTTGTGAAATGTGATGCGGATTGTCCTTTAATAGGGATGTTTCGGTTATGTCCCAAGCTTGATGATATCTCTACACGATGAGAAAGCAGGTTTATAGAAAGTTCAAAAGTACTTCCATCTTCGTTTGGTATCGGGGTTGTCCTAAACCCCTGGGTGCCGGTCCTAAGACTAATGTGCCAGTATTCTTTTTGCTCAGGAGTCATCTTAGCTCTGATTGCGCCTAATAATCTAGCATAAGAATGGATTGCATCACTTGTTTTCAGGATTTGCTCGTATTGCAAAATCGGGAATGTGTTTTTAGTTATCATTGCTTAGATTAGCTCCGCGTCGGCCATAACTTCGACCAGTGAAAATGTTTTATGTTTTAAGCACTTCTTTAGTGCACCTGCAAGTTCTTTTTTATTCGTTACTCTTATTCCAAGACCTCCGCATGAGTTCACAAAGTCGGCGAAATTAGGGTTATGAAGTGATGTCTGCCATACCTCCCAGTTTCCTGCCTTTTGTTCTTTGCTTATTTTCCCAAGCTCCTTGTTGTGAAGAAGGACATGCGTGATGTTCATACCGTATTTAACAGCAGTTGTAACGTCAGCCAAGTATTGACCAAAGCCGCCGTCTCCTGAGATCGAGACTACTTTTCGTCCTTTAAACTTAGGATCATCTTCCTGAGTTGCAGACCATGCTCCAAGCCCAGCAGGTAGAGAGAATCCTATCGATCCAAGATAACCTGACATCAGAAGTGCTTGGTTTCTACATTCAAAATATCTTCCAAAGGAATAAGTATTGTTTCCTACATCGACTGAGATGATTGCATTTTCAGGTACCAGCTTTGAAAGCTCTTCGAATATGTATGCTGAGTTCAGTCCTAAACCCCGGTCGTCCTTTCTTCTACTCTTTTTCTCTTCTCTCCATATAGCCCACCGCTTTGCTATCTCTTTTCTTCTGTCTTTGGATTTTGCTTTGCCTTTTACACCTTTTTTGATAAGCTCAGCCGTAATTCCAATCTCTCCCCATACTGGGACTGTTACAGAGTGAAATTTAGCAAGCGCCATGTTGTCATAGTCCACATGGATAATAGGTTTTTTAGAGGATATTCCAGTATGGTTGCTAAAGCTCGCACCAAATACCAAAAGTAGATCCGACTCGTTCATAAACCAGCTTGCTATTGGGGTTCCGCTTCGGCCTAATACACCACAGCCAAGAGGGTGATCATCTGAGATGAGCCCTTTACCCTTAAATGTTGTAAAAACAGGGCATTTTAGCATCTTGGCTAACTCAGTAATTGAATCCATATTAAAACGTGCCCCGTGGCCCACAATAATTGATGGTCTCTCCGCATTCTTTAAGAGTTTAATTGCCTGATCTAAAGTCTCCTTGGGCGGGCTTATAGTAAGAGGTGTCATTCTACCCTCAGGGCTTCCAGCTTTAGCTTTCTCAGGGGCAGGTAGTGTTTGAACTTCGTCTGGGAATACAAGATGCGATACACCACGGTTTAAGATTGCACTTTTTAATGCAAGATTAATAAGCTCTGCATGTTTGCTTGATGGGAGCACAGTTTGAGACCACTGAGCTACTTGTCCAAATGCTGCTTGGAGGTCCACCTCTTGAAATGCTCCTGGGCCTAGCACCTGAGTATCTACCTGACCGCTCAGCGCAAGCACGGGGCTTCTATCCACATTTGCATCCCAAAGTCCTGTGAGCAGATTTGTGGAGCCGGGGCCTGCAATCCCAAGACAAGCTGCGGGTCTTCCCGTAAGTTTTCCGTAAGCTGAGCACGCAAACGCAGCGGCTCCTTCATGACGTATTCCGTAATATGATAGATTCCCCGCTTCTTCCTGAATCCTAAGTGCATCAGCAAGACCCAAATTAGAATGCCCAACCATGCCAAATATTTGTTTGACTCCCCAATTGACCATGGTCTCGGCCATAATATCTGTAACAGTCTGTTTATGTTCACCTTCATCCTCAAGAGCTACATAAACTCCGTCATCCCTCTCTTCGATCTCATAAGTGGGTACCCCATCATCAAACCCACCAGGTGAATCTCCTGTTATGGGGTTAAAGTCCCACCCATGCCATGGACATCTGAGCATGCCGTTCTCTATAGAGCCTTCACCCAAGGGGCCGCCCTGATGAGGACATTTATTGTTTAATGCTCCATATTCGCCTTTGAAACGGCTTAGGCATATTGTTAGGTTTCTGCATGTTCTGGTTGTAACTCTTCCCTCTGGAAGCTCGCCGTGTTCTAGAACTTTGTACCAGGATTTATGTGTTTTTCTTTTTGGTGTTGTGGCCATAAGGTAATCCCCCTAGTTCACTTATAATACAAAATCAAAGAAATATCAAAATGTTTCTTTTGAGAATCGATATTACTGTAAATCTAGATATTAGATAGGTTTGTTTAATAAAAGTTACATTGACATTAAGAGTTTTAGATAAAGATGGTAAGTTTTAACAGGGGAAACTTTAATTGTGTGCTTTTACAATCTCTAAAATTTCATTAAATATAGACCCTCTGTTATTCAAGTTCATTTTAAATAATTCCACATCTTCACGTTGTTTTATTTTCCCTTTTATCCCACCATCCATGTGAGAAATTGTGGCTATTACCAAGTTGTCTGAATCAAGTACTTCGGTAACTAGTCTTACAAACTTGGAAGATATGCATTCCATTTTACCAATCTCATCTATGATGATAGGGCTTTTCTTGGTATCTTGAAAATCTATTGATTCCAGAAATTTGTCAAAGGCGTCTACGTCGACCCTATATTTACCCACATGATGTGGGCTTTCTATTAGAATGTGGGCAAATATGGAAGTGCTTCCATTAAGTCCCATTAGCTGAAACCCTTTTCTTAGCCCTTCATTTCTTATTTCTTCGGTATAAAACCCTACAGGTTTATAATCTTTTATTTCACTGCAAATTTTCTTTATTAGGGTGGTTTTGCCAATACCCGGAAGACCCGAAATTAGAATGTTTTTCTTATCCTTCCCCATGAGATCCGACCATTAATTCTTCTTTAATTTAAATAGAGTAGGGTTTAGAGTAGGAATTTAAAACCAGATTGAATTAGTGTCAGTATATTAGTTTTTTAATTTTTCAGCGCTTTCTCTTATTATTTTAACAGCACTATCAATTTCATCATAGGTGTTTTCTACCGAGAAGCTAAATCTTATGCTGGAGTAGGCTTCTTCTTCGCTGAGCCCCATAGCGCATAGAACGTATGAAGGGGCTGTCTCAAAATTAGTGCATGCCGAGCTCTGTGAGCATCTTACACCATTTTGATCAAGCTCTTTTACCAGCCTGCGCCCATCGATGCCGCTGAACATTATATTTGAGGTATTGCATACACGGTTTTTTAAATTGCCGTTTACTTTTGATCCCGGGACAAAATCTAGAACCATGGCCTCGAATCTATCACGCAAATCCTTCATTTTGGATATGAGGTCAGCTAAATCTTTTCTTCTAATTTCAGCTGCTTTTCCCATGCCTACTATGCCGGGAACGTTCTCAGTGCCGGGGCGAAATCCCTCTTCTTGAAATCCGCCAAACAAAAGAGGTGCTAGTAAATATTTCTCTTTACAATATATAGCGCCCACGCCTTGAGGAGAGTGAAACTTATGCCCGGTTAGAGAGAGAAAGTCTATTGGTAACTCTTGAATATTCATCTCCATTTTCCCCACTGCTTGAGCTGCGTCAGTATGAAGGGGAACCCCCATGTCCCTGCAGATTTCTGCTATCTGAGAGATCGGCTGTATAACCCCAGTTTCATTATTAACCCACTGTACGGAAACAAGTGAGGTGCTATTGGTGATAGCATTTTTTAATTCGTTCAAATCTATAAGACCATCTGAATTTACTTCTAATTTATTTACCGAGACTCCGTTTAATTTTAGGAAATTACACATTTTGTGTATTGAGGAGTGTTCGACCGTGGTTGTTAGTATTTGGCATCCATTGGATTTATCTCTAGTACATGAATAAAATGCCATATTATTGGATTCTGTCCCAGATCCTGTGAAGGTTATCTTTGAGATGTCTGAGCCAATTAGAAGAGATAGCTGCTCTCTTGCCAAGGCTAGATGTTTCCTTGCACGTTTTCCGGTGGAATGAGCGCTTGAAGGGTTTCCAAACTCACTGTCCATTACTTTTAATACTTCTTCTCTTACTTCCTGAAGTGGTTTAGTGGTAGCGTTATTATCGAAATAGATTTCTTTATGTTTCATAACCCGGCCCTGACAAATTATTATACATTATTTCCAGGATTTGTTTGGAGATTATGGTTAGTGTTTCTGATTAAGCATTAGGCTCTTGAGAGGTTTCTGATTCATACTCTTCAGGAGTCATGATAGTTATACAAGGCCTATTGTCCCCTTCCTCAAGAGGGCCTAAATACGACATTAGCGGCAGGTCTTCTTCTTTGCCATCTTTTTTAAATTTCACAGGGAAATATATCAAGTTGGATTTACTTGTTTGCCGGTGGACTCTCATATAATATAAGAAACCGTTTATGAGATCAGTGGCTCTGGATTTTTCATTTTCTCCTTCTTCAATGCTCTTTTGATCCGGAGTAATCCAATTATCCCAAATTGACGAAGTGACGAACACGGGTATTAAAAGGCCCGCTTCTTTGGCTATATCTGATATGTTTTTCTGTTTACTCCTGGGTTTATCTTTGCTCATGATTACTCCTTTTCTCTATTGTTTCGGAAGGACTGCAATTATTCTAAGAGGCCCACCACTGCCTCCTTTAATTTTCATCGGCAGCGCTATGACCAGAGCTCCTTTAGGAGGTAGTTTATCCAAATTTGCAACATTTTCGAATGCTGGGATATTTTCTTTAAATAGTATTTGGTGACTTTCAAATAATGTAGATTGCCCATAGTCAATGCTTGGCGTATCGAGTCCAATTGCGCCTATATTACGGTTTTCTACCAACCACTTGGCAGCTTTAGGATCTAGTCCAGGAAAATGAAGATCCGCAACTGCATCTGGTCCTCTTTTGTCAGTGCCCATATATTTCACTCTGTCCGGCCAAAATTTCGCGTAACCCGTGTTTAAAAGAACTATAGAGCCATCAGCGATTTCTTCGTTTTTGGATTCCCAGTCTTTGAAGTCCTGAACACTAACAAGATAGTCCGGATTGGGCAACGCTTTTTCAGATACATCTATAACAACTGCAGATCCTATTAATCTCTCAAGTGGAACTTCATCTACTGTGTGTTTTCCCTTTGCAAAATGAATTGGAGCATCAATATGTGTTCCACCGTGCTCTGCTGCGGAGTACTTGTTGGCATCATAGAAAAAACCGTTATCAGTAAACCCTTGGAACACATTTACGAGCTTAAATTCTTCAGCAGTAGGCCAATATATACTTTCTTCAGAGAAGTCATGGGTGAGATCTATTAATTTGCCATTAGTTAAGGTTTCAGGTTGCGCCTTAGCTAAGTATGTATTACCTAAAACTAATACTACGAATAATAGGATAAGAAATTTTGGATTAACATTTTTCATAGTAATTCCTATTTTCCCTTGCCGGATTCTTTTTTCAAATCAGCATTGTTAAATTCTTCATTCTCCGGGAGATCTATTTCAAAGTCTCTTATGTGATCTATATCAATCACGATATCTTTAGTCTTACATTCAAGCACATGTCCGCCAGATTTCTTGTCATCGGAGATGAAATGAAAATGGAACCCTGACTGGCTCACTCCTCCGATGTACATAGGCATCCAGTAGCCCACTATGGTTCCCTTGATATTCTTCAAATCAAATTCAGATTGGTCTTTTATAGCCTCACTTATTGGCGGGTAGGGTTTTTCCTGAGCATGTACGCTTCTAGTTCTAAGGTGCTCAAATTCACCGCTTACCTTGATTGCATAAAAAATATTTCTAGCTGGCAGCGCATCATCAATATATTCTTTGAGACCCTCACAGCTAAGAGCTTCTGTGGGAACCAACTTTTCATTTGAATCAAAGAATGTGACGATAGCGAATGGTGATTTCATTGTATCCTCTACAACTGAGACATTGCCGTCTGAATCGATTCTATAAAATACGCCATCTAGGGCTACCATCTCTCCATCTAAGCTATTGAATGTGCCTAGACCAAAATCACCATGCTTTTTAAGCTCACCATATGTTAGATCTCCTTCATAAACTCCTTCAATAAGCGCTTCAAACAATGAAGCCTGAAATATTGAGTCATGATGATCTTCTTGTTCTGCAAGGCTATGTGAGTGAAATGTGACTATCATAATTGCTAGTATTATCCCGGCCAGGTTAAATGCTTTAGTTCTCTCAGCCTTCGTTTCCAAGATTTTTTTCCTCCAGGATTTTGGTCATAAATTTTTGATATTCCTTCTCTGTGACAATTTCGTGATTGGATTCCATTCTATCTAAAAACATGATCCCGTCTAGGTGATCTAGCTCGTGTTGAAAAATTCTGGCCACGAAATCAGAGAATTCATCTTCTTTCGAGACACCCTCTCTAGTCAGATATTTTACCTTGATTGTTTTGTGTCTGGGAACAAGCCCTCTAATTCCAGGGATACTTAAACATCCCTCCCAGTCTTTTTCTTTTTCATCTGAGAATGAAGTTATTTCAGGATTTATTAGTGCAATGGGTCCAAGCTCTGGAGCATTTGGATAGCGTGTGTTAGGGCGCGAGGAGATAATGAATATACGCTTTGATTCATATACCTGGGGGGCCGCTATACCAACACCGTTTGAGTCAATTCCGGTTTCAATTAAATCATCAATAAAGTTCTGAATTTCCTCGTTTTCTATATCCTCTACTTCAGATGCCACCTTACGTAGAACTGGATGACCAAGTTCCGCTATTTCAAGAATTTTTCCCATGATAGTTAATATAATATTATACTGTTATCATTTGATTGTAATGTGCTAATTTTATCTTCAAAATTTATTATACTAAACTGAACATTAAGAGTCTGTGTATAAAGATAAAACCCATTTGTTGACATTATCTCACTGAGTCGTTAAACAATTAGGAGTGCTATGAAAAAAACCACATTGAATTCTATTCACAAAGAGCTTGGGGCAAAAATGGTCGAGTTTGCGGGCTGGGAAATGCCAGTTCAATATGAGGGAGTCAGAAAGGAGCATCTGGCTGTTAGAAAATCTGCTGGCTTATTTGATGTAAGCCACATGGGGGAGATAGAAGTTCGGGGGAGTGATGCAATAGAATTCTCACAGTGGGTTACTACTAACGATGTAAAAAAAATAGAAAACTTCCAAGCTCAATATACACTTTTATGTAATACCCAGGGTGGGGTAGTTGATGACGTAATTATATATAAATTCTCTGATGAGCATTTTTTGTTTTGTGTAAATGCTTCTAACAGCGATAAAGATTTTGAGTGGATTAAAAAAGAAGAAGGCAAATTTGATGTTGAGGTTACAGACAAAAGTTCCGAGTACTCCCAGATTGCAATACAAGGCCCTGATTCTAAAACCATATTGAGTGATGCTATAGAAACAGACTTAGATAATATTAAAAAGTTTCGTTTTGAAATTATTAATTGGAATGGCTATGACATGATCGTTGCAAGAACTGGGTACACCGGTGAGGAAGGATTTGAAATATTTTTGCCTTGGGACGGAGCTCCTTCATTGTGGGAGAAGTTGATGCATGCTGGAGCCGGATTCGATATTAAACCCTGCGGGCTTGCAGCGCGCGACACACTTAGAATCGAAATGGGTTATTCCTTATATGGGCATGAGATCGATGAGGATACAAACCCGCTTGAAGCAGGCCTAGGCAGATATATAAAGCTAGACGGCGATGATTTTATTGGCAGAGATGCCCTAGCGGAGTCAGTGGATGAAGGACTCTCAAATATTCTTGTCGGGTTTGAGTTGATAGAGCGCGGTATTCCTAGAGAGGGCTACGGTATATTTAAAAATGATACTTTTCTTGGTAATGTTACTAGTGGAACTTTATCCCCAAGTCTTGATAAATCTATCGGCTTGGGTTATTTAAATAGTAAAGTAGAACATGATGATGTAATACAAATCCAGATTAGAGATAGCTTAAGGGATGCCAAGATAGTTAGTATCCCGTTTTATAGTAAGTAGATTCTTAATAAGGAGATTTGATTATGGCACAGGTAGTTGAAGAGCTTAAATATACTAAAGATCACGAGTGGGCACATGAAGAAGGAGATGTGCTTGTGATTGGAATAACTGATCATGCTCAGGATTCACTTGGGGAAATCGTCTATATTGAGCTTCCAAGTGAGGGAGATGAAATTACAAAAGGAGACCCTTTTGGTGCTGTTGAGTCTACCAAAGCTGTATCTGATCTCTATGCTCCTGTGAGCGGTGATGTTGTGGAAGTAAATGAAGTTCTTTTAGATTCACCTGAGTTGATTAATAGCGATCCCTTTGGGGAAGGCTGGATGATTAAAGTAAAGGTGTATGATCCAGGTGAGCTGGATGACTTAATGGATTTTGAGGGTTATAATGATTTTGTTGAAAACGAGATCGAGGAATAGAACTCCTATAATACAGACTTGTTTTTTAGAAGTATCTTTTAAGTAGTTTACTGCTCATTTTATCGTGTTCACCTCTCGGTTTTGCATTAAATAGTTCATAATATTCAATTATCTTTTTATGATGATGACTATAGACCTGAATAAAAATAATAGATTTGATTCAAGACATATAGGTCCTGATAAGTCTGAATTGGAATCTATGTTAGAGCATATTGGCTTAAGTTCACTTGATGAGCTTGTAGACAATATAGTTCCTTCCTCAATTAGGATGAAAGGTCCACTAAACTTACCTGGTCCAATAAGTGAGGCGGCGTTATTAAATGACCTCTCTGATATATCTAAGCTAAATAAAGTTTTTAAATCCTATATAGGTTTGGGGTATTATGACTGTGTCACCCCAGGCGTTATACAGCGCAATATTTTAGAGAACCCTGGATGGTATACACAGTATACGCCCTATCAGGCTGAGATATCCCAAGGCCGACTTGAAGCTCTTCTTAATTTCCAGACAATGGTAAGCGACCTTACAGGTATGGAGATTGCAAACGCATCTCTTTTGGATGAAGCCACGGCTGCGGCTGAAGCTATGACGATGCTACACCGTGTTAAGGATAAAAAGTTAAAAGGTAGTGATGCAAATAGTTTTTTTGTTTCTGAGCAGTGCTTTCCACAAACGATTGATCTGCTTCGTACAAGATCAGAGCCCCTAGGGATTAAACTTATTATTGGAGACCATAGGGAGTTTGAATTTGACGATGAGGTATTTGGAGTGCTTCTTCAATACCCTTGTGGGGATGGTGAAGTTCAGGACTATTCCGATTTTGTCGAAAGCGCTCATGGTAAAGCCATATTGGTTGCAGTTGCTGCAGATCTACTTAGCTTAACCCTGCTCACCCCACCAGGAGAGTTTGGTGCCGATGTGGTTGTAGGTTCATCTCAGCGCTTCGGAGTCCCTATGGGATACGGAGGACCACATGCAGCCTATTTTGCTACCTTTGAGAATTTTGCTCGTCAGGTTCCCGGCAGAATCATAGGTGTCTCTATAGATTCCAGTGGTGAGCCAGCATATAGGATGGCACTACAAACCAGAGAGCAACATATAAGACGTGAGAAGGCTACATCTAATATTTGTACAGCGCAGGCACTCCTTGCTATTATGGCTGGCATGTACGCTGTGTATCATGGACCTGAGGGACTGAGAGCTATTGCTAGTAACATTCATGTGATGGCTAGACTCTTGGAAACAGAACTTGGCAGTCTCGGTTTTGAGCAAGCTAATAATTATTATTTCGACACCTTAAAAATAGATCTAAATGATCCTTCAGGTAAAAGGATGAACAATCTCAGATCAATTGCTGAGAGGGAAAAAATAAATTTTAGATATATTTCTCAAAATCTTGTCGGTATAACAGTAGACGAAACAACTGAACTTCAAGACCTTGATAAAATAATAAGAATATTCTCTGATCTTGACGGGAAAACATATGATTCTGAGATAGAGAGCATTAACATAGATAATCTTGGAGAAAATCTTCCCAAGAATTTACTTCGTCAAAGTGAATTTCTCTCTCATGAGGTATACAACAAATACCACACCGAAACCAAAATGCTTCGCTATATAAAGAGACTGGAGAATAAAGATTTATCTCTAACTTCATCTATGATACCCCTTGGCTCCTGCACCATGAAACTAAATGCTACAACCCAAATGGTGCCAGTTACCTGGGCTGAATTCTCAAAACTTCATCCATTTGTACCTAGAGACCAAGCGGCTGGATATGAAAAAATATTTGGTGAGCTCGAGTCATATCTTGCAGAGATTACAGGGCTGCCCGGCGTTTCCCTTCAGCCCAATTCGGGTGCTCAGGGTGAATATGCAGGGCTTATGGTAATAAGGGCATATCATACAGATATGGGAGAAACACAAAGGGATGTTGCGTTGATTCCATCATCTGCTCATGGTACCAATCCCGCCAGCGCTGCAATGGCCGGAATGAAAGTTGTGGTAGTGAAATGCGATGACCGAGGCAATATCGATATAGATGATTTGAAAGAGAAAGCAAAGAAATATAAAGACACTTTATCTGCAATAATGGTTACTTATCCTTCAACACACGGCGTATTCGAGGAAAGTATTAAAGAAATATGCAAGATTATTCATAAAAACGGCGGGCTTGTATATATGGATGGGGCAAATATGAATGCTCAGGTCGGTCTTACTAGCCCATCTATTATAGGGGCAGACGTATGTCACATAAACCTTCATAAAACCTTTAGCATCCCACATGGGGGAGGGGGTCCTGGTATGGGCCCGATTTGTGTAGCAGAACACCTCACTCCATATTTGCCCGGGCATGCGGTTGTGGAATTAGGCGGCGAAAAGTCGATCCCTGCCGTATCTGCTACTCCCTGGGGCAGCTCAAGCATAATGCTGGTCTCTTATATTTATATTAGGTTGTTAGGAGCTAAGGGAGTTACTGATGCGACCAAATATGCCATATTAAATGCCAATTACTTAAAATCTCATTTAGAGAGGTTTTACAATGTTCTCTACACAGGTAGTAGCGGAAGAGTTGCCCATGAATTCATTTTGGATTTAAGGGTTTTCAAAAAAGAAGCCGGCATAGAGGTAGAAGACGTTGCAAAAAGGCTTATGGATTACGGCTTTCATGCTCCAACTGTGTCTTGGCCGGTTGCAGGAACTATGATGATAGAGCCAACGGAGAGCGAGGCTAAGGATGAGCTTGACCGTTTTTCTGAAGCTCTAATATATATATATAAAGAAATGAGAGAGATAGCTGACGGGACTGCGGACAGAGATGATAATGTGCTAAAAAATGCACCTCATACCTCAAAAGAAATTGCTAGTGATAAGTGGAATCATGTCTATTCAAGAAAGAAAGCAGTCTTTCCACTCCCATACTTAAAAGAAAATAAATTCTGGCCACCGGTCGGTAGAATCGATAACCCATATGGGGACAGAAACCTTGTATGCTCCTGTCCACCTGTGGAATCCTATGAAGATTTACCCATGTTCATTCCGTCTAAATGACAAAAGCTATTTCTTGTCTTGGAGCACACTATCAACGTTGATAAGCGGAACACCACTACCTCCGGTGAACCTTGGCAATGTGCCGTCCCATTTTTCTGCAAGTCTGAGCTGGATCAACTGAGGATTGTTCTTAAGCGCTTTAGCCTCTCTAGCGATAGCATCAGCTTTTGCCTTTGAAGAGGCTTCAATCTCATAAGCTTCACCATCAGCGGCGAGCTTACGTTCCTGATAACCGGCCTCAGCTTGGGTTACCCTTCTTGTTTTCTCATTTATAGCTTGAAGCGCTTCCTGCTCGGCTCTTACTTTAAGCTCAATCGCTTTATTAAACTCTACTGAGAATTCAAAATCTGTAATAGCGACGTTAGCTATTTTGAGCGCTGTAGGGACCTTCTTGTCTAGAAGTGTGACGTTTATAAAGTTTTCTATTGCTTTTTGAATCTGCTGTTTAACCTCGGCTCTCCTGGTTACAAGCTGCTCAGCTGTAAACTGGGCTGCAACTGCTTTTACCGATTCCTGAATAGCGGGTTCAATTACCGTTGCCGCTACAACTTCGCGTTGTCCAATTCTTTGATAGGTCTGGGGAGCCACAGGTCCCAAGATCGAATACTGAACTGTAACCTGAGTTTCCACTGTCTGAAGATCCTTCGAAGCAGCAGCAGATTTTGACTTAGCCTTCGTAAGCCTTATATCAACTTGTTCTACTTTATCTAGAAAAGGCTTTTTTAAATGAAAGCCTTCAGGTAGAGGATGAGGCTGAACAGCTCCCAGAGTTCTTATAACTCCTACGTGTCCACTGTCGACTATTACGAATGCACTTGTTGCAAGCACAATCACTAATATTATAATTATTGGGTATAAAAAGTTTAAATTTTCAAGCTTAGGTCTTGAAGCCATAATTGTAAAACCCCCATTATTTTTTAGAATTTTCTAATATAATATACTAGATTGGATACCTTATAGGTTATATCAAAATCATGTAATTACCAGCTAACGTCTGTGACTCTGAGTCTAATATCTTTTCTACCGTTCCACATGTTAAACTCAGGTATAAAAACCATATCTACCTTATTGGGTAAGGTGGAGGGTTCTTTCATGTTAAACCATATTGCATCATATGTCTTAGCACCATTTTTTACTTTAAAACCCAGATGCTTGTCTTTAAATATTCGCTGAGATATTACTTCAACTTCTTTGGATAAGAGCACAGGTTCCGGGTTCCCAATTCCAAAAGGTGCAAGCAAATCAAGCTCAGAGATTAAGTCTTCTGTTATATTATCAAGCCCAACTGAGCAATCGATTATTACTTTGCGCTCATATTGTTCTTGTGTTGTTTCAAGAGCTTTATCAAACATTGCTCTAAATTTTTCAATGTTTTCTTCTCTGATT
This sequence comes from Deltaproteobacteria bacterium, assembly GCA_029262275.1. Taxonomy (GTDB): domain Bacteria; phylum Desulfobacterota_D; class UBA1144; order Nemesobacterales; family UBA2774; genus CR02bin9. The sequence continues at coordinate 91,721 of JAJCZS010000007.1, forward strand.
GATATACCGGCTGCTAATTCATGTCCGCCAAATTGAAGGAAAAGCTCCCTACACTCAGACAAAGCAGCATAAATATTAATTCCGTCCAAACTTCTTCCCGAGCCTTTGCCCACACCATCATGATCAATAGCAATTAATATTGTAGGTTTCTCATATCTGTCCACAATCCTTGAAGCTACGATTCCTATGATCCCTGGGTGCCAGTTTTTAGATGCTAGAACGATAGAGTTTTTAGCTATTATCTCAGGATTGGATTCGAGCTCGGAGATTGCTTCCTTTATAATCCCAGCCTCGGTGTTCTGTCTATTTGTATTCTCTTTGTTAAGTCCTTTGGCTAACTCTCTTGCATCTTCTAAGTCATTTGAGATAAAAAGTTTGACCGCGTTGTCCGCAGTGCCCATTCTGCCGGAAGCGTTTATTCTAGGGCCCAATTTAAAGCCTAAATCATAAGATCTAACTTCGCCTTTAATGCTGCTTGCCTCTTTTAAAGCTTGTACACCCAGACGTTTTGGGCTTTGCATTCTCTTTATGCCTTCTTTTACTAAAATTCGATTTACATCAAGCAAGGGGGCACAGTCGGCTACGGTACCAAGCGCTACAAGGTCTAAATAATCCCCTAAATTTGGCTCCCCGTTAGTAAAAAATCCTTCATCCCTAAGTGCACGCCTAAGAGCAATAACCAGATTGAAAATTACACCCACGCCAACTATTTCTTTTGCCGGGTACTTACAGCCTGCAAGTTTGGGATTCAATACGGATACGGCTTGTGGAAGCTGCTCAGGGGGTTTATGGTGGTCAGTAACTATAAAGTCGACGCCAAGCTCTTTGGCCTGCTCAACTTCGCTAAAAGCGGTTATACCGCAATCACCTGAGATTATGAGGCTGACCCCTTCCTTGGCCAATTTCTTGATTGCGTCAATATTTATACCGTATCCCTCTTTTATTCTATCAGGATTATAGTAGGTAACATTTGCTTCTAAGGTTTTTAGAAAGGTATAGAGGAGCGCGGTTGAAGTTACTCCGTCAACGTCGTAGTCGCCGTAAATGGCCACCTTTTCTTTATCCTCAAGTGCTTTCTTGATTCTCTCAATAGCCTTCTCCATCCCCTTCATTAGATAGGGTGATGGGAGATCAAACAGTGTGCAGTTCAAGAAAAGATTTGCTTCAGTTTCATTTTCAATGCCGCGATTTATAAGGATTTGTGCTGTGATAGGGGATATGTCAAGACTCTTAGATAGCTTATCCGTTAGCTTTGTATTCTCTTTTTCTAATATCCAATTACTTTTCATTATGTCACTATTTATAGAGAAGCTAATCTTAAAGAAGTTATGTTAGTGAAAATTAGACAAATAATATCAGGACTTTTCTTTTAGATAATCTACCAGTCCGCTTAGACCTAGGAAATAGCTGTTGATTCCAAATCCAGATATGACTCCCAGAGCCACTCCAGAGATAAATGACTTCTGTCTGAAATCTTCGCGTTTGTGCACATTTGATATATGTACTTCTACTACAGGTAGTCCACAGGATAGTATAGCATCCCTAATGGCAACACTAGTGTGGGTATAGGCCCCTGGGTTGATTACTATTCCGTCACTATTAGACATGGACTCTTGAATGGTGCTTACGATTTCTCCCTCTGAGTTGGACTGAAAAAACGAGATATCTACGCCCCATTCTTCTGCCTTTTCTGCAAGCGAGTTATTAATCTCCTGCAGTGTGGTGGCGCCGTAAATATCAGGCTCCCTTTTTCCAAGCATATTAAGATTTGGTCCGTGGATAATTAATATCTTCATTTTTCCTCTCAGCCCTCAGGGTTGAATCCTGCACTTCTGTTCATTTTATTTAACTTGGTTTTCTCTAACTTTTCAATTGCGGAATTTCTTTGGGCCTCATCCGAGTATATATTATCTGCAACTTCCCTTGCTTTATCGTACTCGCCTTGTTTCATATAAAGGTTAAACATTGTCTCCGTATAGACCTCACTATTTATTGCTGAATCATCAATTTTGATTTCATTTACTTTTCTTGATTCAATTGGGGTTTCAAATGCACGGCCGGATAGCTCAAGCTCATTTTGAGAGATTACATCTTTGATCTCATTAATTTCACAAACTAGATCATTGTCATCTGTGTGAAATACGTAGGCTCCCTCAAGTGTCTCAAGTGCTCTACTGAATCTATCCTCACTTTTGTAAATTTGAGAGAGCAACCTTGCTGCTTGCAAGTTGTCAGGGGTGAGTTCCAGCACTCTCTCCATTTCTTTTTTTGCTTGCTCTATGAGCCATCTGTCATAATAGATTTTTCCCAATAAAAACCTAGCAGTAACGTTATTCTTATTATGGCCTAGACCTCTAATAAGTACTCCAATGGCTTTATCTACCTTACCTTGTTTACAGAGTACATCTGCAAGCTGGCAAAAGGCATTGGACTTGGGCTCAGCGGAGAGTATTTCTTCATACTTCTGCTCCAAAACCATAAGTTCGTTATCTTCTTCGTGTTCTTTATGACACATATCATTTTCAGGATATTTGCATCTAAATTAAGAGTCAAGTTTTAATTCTAAATTGTACAAATACGCACAATTCTCAAGTGTCATATCCCACAGAAATTAGCGCAAAGTGTTGAACGTTCGTTTGTTGCGCTTACCCTAACTACTATTAATTGTTCAACATTTATTTTTCTGAGTTTCTGGCACTAAGGTTGCACCATTTAATCCATATTATAATGAGCTTACGTAGACTTTGAAAGATGAAAACATCTAAATAGTTATTTATTAAAAGAAGGAGGAGGACAGTCAATGTGTAAATTGGTGGCAGTATTCTTAATATGCTTTCTTATGTCGGCCCCGGCTTGGAGCTATTATGTGGAAGATGGAAAGGTGCATGATGACAGCGGGCAAGTAATTAATCTCTACGGTGTTAGCTGGTTTGGGTTTGAGACTAATAATCATGTGGTTCATGGCCTGTGGGCAAGGAACTGGAAGGATATGGTCAATCAGATCAAGGGACTTGGATTCACTGCGATTAGGCTTCCGTTTTGTCCTGATACTTTAGACAACACAGCTGTTACAAGCATCAATTATTCACTCAACCCAGATCTTCAGGGTCTTAACTCTCTTGATATAATGGATAGGGTTATTGAAGAGCTTGACCGACAGGGTTTTTATATTCTATTGGATCATCACACCTCTGACTGCCAGACAATCGAGGACCTCTGGTATACAAGTACCTATAGTGAAGAGGAATGGATTCAGGACCTAGTCTTTGTTACAGATAGATATCAAAATGTGGAGCGAGTATTTGCAATAGATCTAAAGAACGAGCCTCACGGTCCAGCCACCTGGGGAACTGGAAATATCTCCACCGATTGGAACCTAGCAGCCGAGCGGGCTGCATCTGAGGTACTAGATGCTAACCCTGATTTATTAGTACTTGTTCAGGGTATTGAGAGCAACCCCATATGCTCAGGCTCAATTAATCATTGGTGGGGCGGCAATCTTGAACCGTTTGATTGTTTCCCGCTCAATATTCCTTATGACAAATTAGTTTTGAGTCCTCATGTTTACGGGCCTGATGTTTTTGCTCAGCCATATTTTAATGATTCCAATTTTCCAAACAACATGCCCGACATCTGGGAGACGCACTTTGGATATCTAGTAGATAGAGGTCATGCGGTAATTATTGGAGAATTCGGCGGCCGCTACGGAAATGGCGGTGATCCAAAAGACAAACAATGGCAAGACGCACTAATTAATTATATGGACCAAAAGGGCATGACCGATTTTTTCTATTGGTCATGGAATCCAAATAGTGGTGATACCGGAGGGATTTTGCAAGATAATTGGCAGGACGTGTGGGAGGATAAAATTACGCTACTGGGTCAGTTGATGGATGGGTCTAATCCACCTCCCACACCCTCTGCATGTTCTGACGGCATAGATAATGACAACGACGGTCTAATTGATTTTCCTCAGGACCCTGGTTGTGACAATGCAGATGATAATGATGAGTTTAATGAGACTCAGGGAGGAGAGGGCGTCACAGCAGATGTAAATATAAACAACGACTGGGGCAGTGGTTATTGCGCTGATGTAGCTGTTACAAACAACACGCAGAGCGCCTCTGACTGGACTGTTACTTTTCAGATAGATGGAACAGTAAGGGATATATGGAACGCAAGCTATTCTCAAAATGGAGATCAAGTTACTGCCCAGGGCGTGTCATGGAATAACATAGTCAATGCCGGGCAATCAGTAGAGTTTGGTTTTTGTGCCGAAAGAGGAGTACAGCCGACCCCTCCACCACCAACGCCTGCTCCTACACCACAACCAACACCCGCGCCTACTCCACAGCCAACGCCTATGCCTACTCCCGAACCTACACCACCACCTCCAACGCCGATGCCTACCCCACAACCGACACCAGCTCCGACTCCTCCACCAACAGGCGGAGACGTTACTGCGAGCGTTACTATCAATGACGACTGGGGAGCTGGATACTGCGCTCAGGTAGATGTTACGAACAACACTTCTACATCTCAAGACTGGGTTGTCTCATTTCCTATAGAGGGAGAGCTCAGGAATTTATGGAACGCGGTTTATGAACAAGCCGGAAGTACAGTAACAGCTGAGGGAGTTTCTTGGAACAACGTGGTTCAGCCTGGGGGGACAGCGAACTTCGGATTTTGTGCTAATAGATAGGCCTATTATCATTAAGAAGAGGGGTGGATGATTTCCTCTTGCAAGTAACCTATTTGCCCCTCTTCGCTTTATTCTTAAAATCTTTTTCTAATCATGTTTACTAGAAAGTCTGCTTCTTTGATTTTAAAGACTTTGGCTAGCAAGAAATAAATTACTACAGCTACAATAATTGATCCTGCTAATATCCCGACTTTCTCAATTGCAAAAGCAGATTCGGTCCAGTAGGTAAGTTTTGATACCCTCCAAACCGCTACTCCCATAATTCCTGAAATAACCGTTAATTTTGCAAGAAGGGCAACTATGGATTTTATATTTATATTTCCCACTCTTCTTTCAATTAGATAGAACAACAGTAGGAAATTTACGATGGATGATATAGAACTTGCCAGTGCCAAGCCTGTATGATTATAACCAAAAGTAAATCCTAATACATAGCCTAACACTGCGTTAATAATAAACGCGGCAAAGGCAATAATAACTGGGGTTTTAGTGTCCTGCATCGAATAGAAAGCAGGTGCTGTAATTCTGATCCCACCAACTGCCCAGAGACCAATAGCATATCCAAAGAGAGCCTGTGAGGTGAAGATCGTAGCAGCATAATCAAATTCCCCTCTTTGATATAACAGATTGACAATAGGCTCCCTTAAAACTATTAGTCCCACGAGTGCAGGGATCAAGATAAAAAACATGAGCCTTAGGGTAAAGGAATAAGTTTCCTTAAATTTTGTGAAATCTTTGTTTGATACATGGGACGAAAGGCTCGGGAGCAGTACCGTAGCTATTGAGACTGCAATTATTCCGAGTGGAAACTCAATGAGACGCTCAGCAAAATATAGATAAGAAATTGTTCCTTCGGCCATAAATGAGGCGTATTGGGTGTTCACCAAAATGTTCAAATTGTAGACGGCAACACCAAAGAGCTGCGGTATGATAAGAAATCCTATCTTTTTTACTGCAGGGTGTCTCAAACTTCTTGTAGGGCTAAAGAGAAAGCCCCTGCTTTTGAGAAAGGGCAATTGAAATAGGAACTGCAGGATACCGCCCGCGACTACTCCTGCGGCAGCTGCATAAATCGGTACATTGAAATTTTTGTAAACCAAAAAAACCGCAGCAATTATGCATATATTTAGAATCACAGGAGAGAATGCTGGGGCAAAAAAGTGTCTAAGCGAATTCAATACACCCATGGATAGCGCGGTTAATGAGATAAAGAGGATATATGGGAACATTATCCGGTTTAAAGAAACAGCCAGCTCAAAAGTGCTTTGGTCAAAGCCTGCTGCAAAGAGTTTTATTATGTATGGTGAGAGTAGAATTCCAGCGATTGATATCACAATTAGAAGTGACACCAAAATGGTAAACACTGCGTCGGCTACTTTTTTTGCTTCCTCTTTATTCTTGGTTTCCAGATATTGGGTAAAAACTGGTATGAATGAGATTGTAAGAGAGCCTTCTGCAAATAGTCTTCTTAGAAGGTTAGGTATTCTAAATGCAACCCAGAATGCATCAGTTGAAGCTGTGGCACCAAAAAAATATGCAATAACTACATCTCTTGCATATCCTGCTATACGGCTTAGAAATGTAAGCGAGCCTACAAGTCCTGCTGAGCGGGTTAGTTCTTCTTGATGTTTCATCTTTTTCTTCAGCTACTAAACACTTTCGATATTGTCCACATCTTCAAACTCAATCTCGTTTTTCAAATACTCTAGAATTTTCTTTACCTGGTCTACTTGATCCTCAGTTGGAGTTATTTGCATTATCCCATTTTTGGGGTCCTGGGTCCTTACCCATGCAATATGGGAGTAAGTTCCCATAATTGATTGAAAGTAAACTGTTTCAGATATGTTTTTAAGTTTTATATATATGTTAGGCATATTGGTGTCATTAGGAAAATTTATGAAGATTATATCTTAATTTGCCGTTTTTGTCCGATAGTTTGTTCCATATGAGCTATTTTTGTTTTGGATAGCCTAGAGCGAGAGTGGTATAAATTGGCATATAGACTATTCTTTGATATTGTGAGTTTTATATGATTATTCTTTAATAACAGCATGATAGAGCACGTTATTAAAGTGAGTTCCAAGAACCCTAATTATAAGATACCCTTTATTTACAATATCTAAGTCCTCTTTATTGACCCAAAAAGCTGTGCTGTTTAATACATCCAAAATTACTAAAAAATTGATAAATGACAAAACCTTACTTGACAAAGTTAATACAATTTTATATAGTGGTTTGAAGTGGCATAAAGTGGCACAATAGGGCGCAGCATGTTTAGAGGAAGATACGATCATACCATGACCGAAAAGGGGAGAATAAGCATACCCTCTAAATTTAGAGAGGTGTGTAGGGAGAAGTACGGGGGTGAGATCTTTATTGTTACCAACTTTGATAAATGCTTAGCCGCATATCCGCTTAGAGAATGGAACGAAATTGAGAGGAAGGTCTCTGAGCTGCCACAATTCAAGCATGAAGTCATTTCATTTCTCAGGTACTTGATGGGTAGTGCCGTGGACTGTCCAATGGACGGACAGGGAAGAATTCTTATACCTCAAACATTAAGAAACCAAGCTCGTATAGATAAAGAGGTAATATTAATAGGCATGCTAACCAAAGTCGAAATCTGGTCAAAAGAAGTCTGGGAGCAGGAAGAGGCGGATAGAGCATATGAAGAATTTAAAAAAAGTAGGGAAATACTTGCAGCACAAGGACTATAAGACCATGGAAAACGCCGTGTTGGAACAGAAGGCACCAGTGCATGTGTCAGTTATGACCAATGAGGTATTGGATAACTTAATTACACGCCGTGATGGATTGTATGTTGACGCCACCTTAGGCTTGGGCGGACATACAAAATCAATTCTCGATATCACAAATAACCAATCCAAAGTTATAGGGCTTGATGTAGATCAAGAGGCTATTGATATAGCTCAGAACAACCTGTCTAAGTACAACAGCAATGTAGTTTTTAGAAACAGCAATTTTTCAGAAATTGACAGAGTACTTTTAGATCTCGAAATAGGAGAGGTCGATGGCATAGTTGCAGATCTTGGGATGTCATCATATCAATTAGATTCTAGTGAGAGAGGATTTAGTTTTAGTAGGGATGAAAAGCTTGATATGCGTATGGATTCTAGATTGAGATTTACGGCATATGATTTAGTAAATGAAATGAGTGTTGATGAGATCTCAAAAGTTCTAAAAGTATACGGTGAGGAAAGATGGTCTAGAAGAATTGCTAAACGAATAATACAGACTAGAAGTGAAAAACCTATTTCGACATCCGCAGAACTTGCTACTGTGGTTTATCAGGCAGTTCCAAAGAAGTTTCATCCTGCCAAAACACATCCTGCAACTAAAACATTTCAGGCCTTCAGGATTGCTGTTAACCATGAACTCGATTGTATTGAGGAATTCATCACAAAAGCAATACCATTTCTGAAGTCAGGCGGCAGACTAGTAATCATATCGTTTCATTCCCTAGAAGACAGAATTGTAAAAACTCAATTTCAACATTTTTCTTCCCCATGTATATGCCCGCCCGATTTACCCATGTGCGGGTGTGGTAAAAGAAGTGAAATAAAAATATTAACCCGATCACCTCTATCACCTAGTGAGGCGGAGGTGTTAAATAATCCAAGGTCTAGAAGTGCAAAAATGAGGGTAGGTGAGAAGATCTAATTATGAGCAGTCCTAGTAAGTCTAGAAAAAAAGAAAGAAAGCAATCCGGAGGCTCCATACTATCGACCGGAGTAATCGTTCTTATATTAATCGCAATAGGGCTTTCTCTGGTTTATGTGAGGATAAAGGTTGAAGAGGTAAGCCTGGGTTATGAAATTTCAAGGAACAAGAAAAATACAGAGGATCTTTTAAAAGAAAATAGGACCTTACAATCTGATTTTATGAAATTAAAGTCTGCTGAAAAGCTTGAAGAAGTAGCCTCTGAGCTAGGTTTCAAGTTTCCAACGCAGGAAGACATCATTTATATCGAAAAAAATAAAGTAGTAGGTAAATAGGCAATGAAGCCAAAGAGAAGTGTAAAAAGAATGTCTCTAGCAAGAGACTTGGATAAACCAAGATGGAGAGTTTTTATAATTGCTGCTCTTATCATTGCACTTTTTGCTATGGTTTCTGTAAAAGCTCTTGAACTCCAGGTTTTAGATCGAGAGAGAGCCTTTAAGATAGCTAGAAAACAACATCACGGAACCTCAACGCTTCTTCCCAGAAGAGGGACAATCTATGATAGAAATGGCAGGGAACTGGCTATAAATGTGGATGTAAAATCTATTTACGCAAATCCTAAGAAAGTTAAAGATCCTAACCAAACTGCAAAGCTTCTATCTGAGAAGCTAAGTCTTCCTGAGAAGAAAATACAAAAACGCGTAGCATCAAATAAATCTTTTGTATGGATAAAGAGGCTTGCTGATTCAAAGGCAGCAGAGGAGCTTCAGAGCTCTGATATAGAGGGCTTGGGGTTTATTCCTGAACCTAAGAGAGTTTATCCTAATGGTTCTTTAATGGGACAAGTAATTGGTTTTACAGATGTTGATTCTATAGGTATTGAAGGCATAGAGTATCACTATGATGGCTTACTTATTGGTAAAACGAGAAAGCTCACCTTAAAAAGAGATGCCAGAGGTCATAAAATATTAAGCGACCTCAGTGAGATTCACGATATAGATAAGGATAAGACCTCCGGTCAGGACATAGTTCTTACGATTGATTCCCAAATTCAACACATAGTTGAGAGACAATTGAAAGAAGGCATCGAGGAGATGGGTGGAGAAAAAGGTATGGCAATTGTCATGAAACCGGAGACGGGAGAAATTCTTGCCATGGCCTCATATCCTTTTGTTGATCCCAATGACTTTAGCAAATTCCCCCAACAAAACAGAAGAAATCTTCCTATATGGTATGCGCATGAACCTGGATCCACGATGAAGGTTTTTCTTGCAGCATCAGCGATTGAGGACAAGAAGGTAAATCCGAACTCAAAATTTAATTGTGAAAACGGCCGAAGAAAAATAGGCTCTGCTGTTATTAAAGATATAAAACCCAGGGGCACCCTTACCGTGACTGAGATTGTGCAGTACTCAAGCAATATTGGAGCATCTAAGATCGGGGAGCTAATGGGTAGGGATAAATATTACACATATTTAAAGAAGTTTGGTTTCGGAGAGAAAACTGGAATAGGGCTTCCAGGCGAGTCTAGAGGCCAGCTTGCGGGTCCCAGAAAATGGGGCGCTATAGAGCTTGCAACTATATCTTTTGGTCAGGGTGTATCTGTTACTTCACTTCAACTCGTTACAGCCCTTTCTGCCATTGCTAATGGCGGATACCTTATGAAACCTTATGTGATAGAAAAAATAGTGGACCCTGAAGGAAATATAGTTGAGGAAAATAAGCCTGAGGTTATTACAAGGGTCATATCCTATGATACGTCTCATCAGATGAAGCAAATCATGCAAAATGTAGTAGAGAACGGAACTGGTAAAAAAGCTCAAATTCCTGGGTTCTCAGTTGCTGGTAAGACCGGTACAGCTCAGATTCCTGATCCTAAATCCGGAGGTTATCATCCGGATAGATATATAGCTTCTTTTATTGGGTTTACTCCTGTTGAAGATCCGGAAATAGTTATGGCTGTGGTTGTTGAAGCACCAAGGAAAAAAACCCATGGGGGTTCAGTTGCAGGCCCTATCTTCAAACAAATAGCTGAAAAAGTACTTTTTCATATGGGCGCTAGTCCCAATAAAGAACTCGTTGGTATGAAGGTTATGCCTGACCTTAGCGGAATGAGTGTTAGAGATATTCTCATATGGTCTGAGACAGAAGGAGTTAAGGTAGAAGTAAAAGGCAGTGGTTACGTAGCAAATCAAAAACCTGAGCCGGGAGACTTAATTAAAGAGGGCATGGTCTGCTCAATTGAGCTTAAACAAAAATATGATCTTTAGAGAACTTCTAAATGGTGTAGACGTTGTAAATTTCAAAGGAGATGAAGGGGTAGAGATTTCCGGGGTTAGTTTTGATTCTAATAAAGTTAAAGAAGGGTATTTATTTGTAGCTCTAAGAGGTGAGAATGCCGATGGACATAACTACATAGAATCGGCGCTAAATAATGGTGCAAGCGCACTTATAGTTGAAAAGCTTAACGATGTTAGTTCTAAAGAAATTTCAGTAGCACAAGTAAATGATTCCAGGGCGGCACTTGCAGTAGTTTCAGCTAACTTTTTCGGACATCCGACAAAAGAACTCACACTGGTTGGTATCACAGGTACAAACGGGAAGACCACGATTACCTATTTGCTGGAATCAATATGGGATCATGAACAAAATAAATCAGGTGTTATAGGAACGATTGATTCTCGCTACGCAAACAATATAAAAGAGTCTGCCATGACAACCCCTGAATCTTTACAACTAATGGGGATCATCAAAGAAATGAAAGACTCGGGAGTAGAAGCTGTGGCAATGGAGGTTTCTTCACATGCGTTGGATAAACAAAGGGTGAAGGAGTGTCATTTTGATGCTGCTGTGTTTACAAATTTAACACAAGACCATCTTGATTATCACAGCTCAATGGAAAGCTACTTTGAGGTTAAGAAAAGACTCTTTACAGAATATTTAGCACAGAGTGATAAGAAAGATAAATATTCCATTATAAATATAGATGACCCTTATGGTGCAAGACTGTTGGATGATACAGTTGGGGAAAAAGTGTCCTATTCAATCAATAACAGTACTGCAGCCGTTTACGCGAAAGCTTCAAAAATTACAGAAAATGGGATTGAGGCGATGATTAATACTCCAGGCGGTGATGTACGGATTAGATCAACGCTGTTTGGGGAGCATAATTTATCAAACATTCTTGCCGCAGTGGCCGCAGCCATTTCTTTGGGCTCCTCGGTAGAATCTATTGAGAAGGGTCTTTCTAATATTTCATCAGTCCCTGGAAGACTTGAGGCGGTTCCTAATGAGCTTGGGTTTAAGGTGCTTGTTGATTATGCCCATACTCCTGATGCTCTTAAAAATGTGCTCTTGGCTGCAAGACCTCTTACTGAGGGCAACTTGATATTAGTGTTTGGATGCGGAGGGGATAGGGATAATGCTAAAAGACTACTTATGGGCAAGATAGGAAAAGAACTCTCAGACATACTGATTATTACATCTGATAACCCACGCACTGAAGATCCAGAAATTATTTTAGACCATATAGAAAAAGGTGTGTATGAAGTCCCTGAAGATAAAAAGCCCTACCATAGGGTTGTAGATAGAACAGTCGCTATTGAACAGGCAATTAAAGCTGCTAAAAAGAATGACACTGTGCTCATCGCTGGTAAAGGGCATGAGGATTATCAGATTATTGGAACTACTAAACACCCGTTTGATGATAGAGAGATTGCAAGGGAGGCATTAAAAGAGCTTTAATTGTAGGACATTCATATGATGGATATAAATTTCATACTCGAATCTACTAGTGGCAAGCTCTTGTCAGGAAATAGCGCTGCTACGTTTAGCAGAGTATCTACAGATACAAGGAAAATAACTCGGGATGAAATCTTTTTCGCTTTAAAAGGCGATAACTTTGACGGTCAGAATTTTGTTGAGGAAGCCTTTAAAAACGGCGCAAGTGGGGCAGTCATAGAAGGTTCACTGTCACAGGCTGTAGATGGAAAAGTGGTTATACAAGTTCCTTCTACTCTAAGGGCTTTAGGTGATCTTGCATCAAGTTGGAGAATGAGCTTCCCGGATCTCAAACTTGCTGCAATCACGGGATCAAACGGAAAAACTACAACTAAAGAGATGACGTGGAGTATTGTTTCCCTAAAGCATAATACACTTAAAAACACTGGCAATTTTAATAATTTAATTGGACTGCCGCTTACCCTTTTTGAGTTGAATAGTGATCATACGGCTGCAGTTGTAGAGGTTGGAATGAACGACTTTGGAGAGCTTAGAAGGCTCTCGGAGATTGCGCTTCCAGACATTGGTGCTATAACCAACATAGGGCACGCTCATCTTGAAAAATTGGGTGGGCTTGACGGGGTTGCTAAAGCAAAAGGAGAGCTTGTAGAGAACTTCACAGAGGATAATACTTTTGTAGTCAATCTGGATGATCCTAGGGTGGAGAAAATAGCAGACTCTCTTAATTGTGAAAAAATTACATATGGAATTAAATCTGATAAAGCCATGATCAGAGCAAGCGAGATAGAATCCAGTGATCTATCAAATATAAAGTTTGTTATGACTATTGGTGATGAACAAATTCCAGTTCAGATTAAAGGAATTGGGCTTCATAACATCATGAACTCACTTTGTGCTGCTGGGATCGCTTTTTCTTTAGGATGCGACAGCTCTCAGATTCAGCAAGGACTCGCAAGCTATAAGCCAACCCATATGAGACTTGAAGTACTGGATACCAATTATGGTTTTAAAGTAATAAATGACGCCTATAATGCCAACCCGGATTCTATGAGCCGAGCAATAGACGAGCTTGTCAGATTAAATGGGGGCGGAAAAGCAATAGCTGTGCTAGGTGATATGCTCGAGCTTGGAGAAGGAAGCGAATCTGAACATATAAAATTAGGCAAATATCTCTCTGCTTGCGGAGTTGATAGTGTTATTGCATATGGTCAATTTTCACCTAATCTTTTACAAGGATTTGATGATTCGAAAAATGGACTCAGTGCAACTACACACGAGGAAGCAGCCGCAATTTTGCTTGAGCTGGCTGACCCTGGTGATTTAGTTTTAGTAAAAGGCTCTAGAGGATCGAAAATGGAGCTAGTGATAAAAGAGCTAGAAAAGGAGTAATGGTAAATGTTTCATCTTCTGTATCTGCTGAAAGATGATTTTATTATTTTCAATGTGTTTAGATACATAACGTTTCGTTCTTTCGGAGCAGGTGTAACCGCATTTCTCATAAGCATAATATTGGGAGGGGTTTTCATAAGATTCCTTGCCCGCCAGCAGCTTAAAGAAAATATTAGAGACGACGGACCTGAAAGTCATAAAGTAAAAGCGGGTACTCCTACGATGGGGGGAGCTTTTATTGTTGTCTCAATCGCAGTGTCCACACTTCTTTGGGTAGATCTTACAAGCCAGGTTATGTGGACTGTTCTTCTTTTTACTTTTAGCTATGCCCTAATCGGTTTTCTTGATGACTGGCTTAAGTACAAAAAGGGAAAGGGCATGAGCGCAAGATTGAAATTCTTATTGCAAATAGTTTTCGGAACGCTCTTTGTCGCACTAATTTTGACCGAAATAAATAGTTTTAATATGGTGGTTAGCGGGAGTGAAATCCAGAGCTATCCCTATACGTCAGTTCTATTTCCATTTCTAAAAAAAGCGGTCTTGGACCTTAGCTGGTTCTATATACCTTTTGGAGTCTTAGTTGTAGTAGGAGCTTCAAACTCAGTCAATTTAACCGATGGTTTAGATGGTCTTGCAATTGGTTCCATATTAATAGCCACTGCAACATATATTATTTTTTGCTATCTATCTGGCCATCAAGAATTCTCAACTTATCTACAAATTCCCTACATCCCTCAGGGCGGAGAGCTTGCCGTATATCTAGCGGCAGTGGGAGGGGCGTGCCTTGGCTTTCTCTGGTACAATTCTCACCCAGCACAAGTCTTTATGGGCGATGTGGGCTCCCTCGCACTAGGAGCCGCAATAGGTTCAGTTGCCTTAATAATAAAACAGGAATTATTGCTCATTTTGGTTGGAGGGATTTTCGTAGCAGAGGCGCTCTCAGTAATTATTCAGGTTATTTCCTTTAAGCTTACCGGCAAGAGAGTCTTTAAAATGGCACCGCTTCATCATCATTTTGAGTTAAGTGGATGGTCTGAATCTAAGGTGGTTATAAGATTCTGGATTATATCCCTAGTGCTTGCACTATTTGCTCTGTCAACGCTAAAACTTAGATAAAGCTTTTAAAATATTGTGGAGTTAAATGGAACTTAAGGATAGAAAAATGCTAGTTGTCGGGCTTGGTAAAACGGGCCAAAATACTGTTAAATTCTTGCTCGGCAAGGGAGCTCATGTGAGAGTAAGCGACAGCTCGTCTATTAAAAAATTGGGCGACATAGCTAAAGAGCTAACTTCGCTAGGTGTCGAAATAGAGGCCGGAACTCACACGGATGAGACATTTCTTTGGGCCCAGACCATAGTACTTAGTCCCGGTGTTCCATTTAGTATTCCGCAGGTTAAAAAAGCTATCAATGAGGGCATAGAAGTTATAAGTGAAGTAGAGCTTGCTTACCGATTTATAAAGACACCTATCATCGCAATTACCGGATCGAACGGTAAAACAACAACGTCTACACTGATAGCCAAAATACTTGAGAGAAATGGAAAGAGAGTTTTTTTGGGAGCAAATATCGGGACCCCACTTATTCAGATTGCAGAAGATTCAGAGAAGTATGACATCCTAGTGCTTGAGCTAAGTAGCTTCCAACTTCAGGGTATTAGGAGCTTTAGACCTGATGTGGCAGTAATACTTAATATATCTCCTAATCATCTTGACCATCATGAGTCGTTTGAAGAGTATGTGGAATCCAAGATGAAGATCTACTCAAATCAGAGGGACAGTGACTGGTTTGTTTATAACAAAGAAGATGAGGTAATTGCCAAGTATCTACCTGATGTAAAGTCACAGAAAGTACCTTTTGGTAAAAGCCATCTGACCGGTGGGGTGAGTTTTGACGGCTCTAAAATAATTTTCAGAGATGATAGCTACAGTATAGAAAATACTAAGCTCCTTGGCATACACAATATAGAAAATATGATGGCTGCAATTGCAGGAACTACTATATTAGGATGCGATCCCGTTTTAATCCAAGAGGAGATAGATAACTTTGAGCCCCTTGAGCATAGAAACGAGTATGTAGGATTACTCTCTGGCGCCAGTGTATACAACGATTCTAAATCAACCAGCCCAGCAGCGACCTTAAGGGCTTTAGAGAGTCTCCCTCAACCCATAATACTAATAGCTGGAGGAAAAGATAAGGGAGTTAGTTTTGAGCCCCTTAAGGATTTAGTAAAAGAAAAAGTGCGCCTTATGGTCTTGATCGGTGAGTCTAGATTTAGAATGAAAGATGAGCTGGGAGAAGATGTACAAAGCCTGTTTGCGGATACTCTTAGAGAAGCTTTAGAAATTACCAAGGAAAGTATAAAGCCACATGACAGCATCCTGTTCTCACCGGCATGCTCAAGTTTTGATATGTTTAATTCATACGAAGATAGGGGGGCTAAGTTTAAACAAATTGTTGAAAATCTTTGAACCCGCAAAGGGTAGGAATTATGATATTGGCGTTATTCTCTCGGCAGTTTTTCTAACCGCTGTGGGCGTGCTGATGGTCTATAGCACAAGCTCGGTCTATTCTATGGAGAACTTTGGGGATCCGAACTACTACCTTAAACGCCACGCTATGTATCTTGCATTAGGACTTATATCAATGCTTGCAGTGCTCAGCATTGATTACAGAGTATATAGGAAGCTCGTTTATCCCGCATATATCGTAGGAATAGCATTACTCGTAGCAGTTCTCATAATTGGTAAGGACGTTGGTGGTGCTAGAAGGTGGATTGATTTGGGGGCGTTTAGCTTCCAACCATCAGAGATTGCAAAGTATATTTTGGTTTTATATCTAGCGCATTCACTCACTAAGAAAAGAGATAAGGTCGATAGCTTTGTAGTTGGTTTTGCGTCCCATATTATGGTTGCTGGTATGTATGTAATACTGGTTCTACTAGAGCCTGATTTCGGCACTGCTACAACCATGATTGCAGTTCTATTTGCAATGATGTTCATTGGTGAGGTAAGGATAAGATACCTTGTACCACTAGGATTAATATCGGTTGCTTTACTTTGCTTGGCCGTGCTTACAAAAGGCTATAGAATGAGACGAATTACGGCTTACTTAGATCCATGGCAAGACCCGCTTGGAGCAGGATATCAATCAATTCAGTCTTTTATTGCATTTGCTCTTGGGGGAGTATACGGCACGGGTCTTGGAGACAGCTCACAAAAACTATTCTTCTTACCTCAGGCCCATACTGATTTTATCTTCTCAATTATTGGAGAAGAGCTTGGTTTTATAGGAGTGGTTCTGGTAATACTAGGCTTTATAGTATTGCTGGTTAGAAGCCTGCGTGTATCGCTCAGGGCACCAGATTTATTCGGCTGCTATCTAGTATTTGGCTGTGTAGTTCTAATTGCCCTTCAAGCAGGGATGAACATGGCTGTTGCGGTTGGTCTCTTCCCTACTAAAGGTCTTACACTTCCTTTCATAAGTTATGGCGGTACCTCTTTAATAACGAGTTTGACTGCAGTGGGTGTAATACTAAACGTATCTAGATCGGGAATAAAATGAAGATAATAATTGCTGGTGGAGGAACTGGGGGGCACGTGTTCCCCGCACTATCAATAGCAGGTGAAATCTCTGAGAGAGGGATGGGAGATGAAATACTTTTTGTAGGTACACAAAAAGGCATGGAGAGCGAATTAGTTTTAAAAAATGGTTATCAAATAAAACATATTAGCTCTAGAGGTTTTGTAGGCCGGGGATTATTCAATACAGTATTAGCTTTTTTTTCTGCCTTAAAAGGTCTCTTCGATTCAATATCCATTATTAGAAAATATAAGCCGGATGTTGCCCTGGGTGTAGGTGGATATGTCTCGGGTCCTTTCTTGCTTGCAGCCGTACTACTTAGAATTCCAACTGCAATATGTGAGCAAAACACTGTTCCGGGAGTGACAAACCGCATTCTTGGAAAAATTGTAAATACCATTTTTGCCTCCTTTGATTCGAGTGTTCAGTATTTCCCATCTAAGAAAGTTCTCATAACAGGTAACCCGATCAGAAAAGACATCATTGATGCCCCAAGTAATTCTAAAGACGCAGATTCTTTAGCAGTTTTAGTATTTGGTGGAAGTCAGGGTGCATATTCTCTAAATAGATTTCTTCCCGAAGCATTTTCTAAAATTGACAGCGGCAATATCTCGATTGTTCATCAGACCGGGAAGAAAGATTATAACTTTGTTAAGCAGCTTTATAGCGATCATAGGGTAGAAGCCCAGGTACTAGAATTCATAGATGATATGGCAGGCGCATATGGAAAATCAGATCTTGTTATAGGCAGGGCTGGGGCTGGTACGATTGCTGAAATTACTGCCCTAGGAAAACCCTCTTTGCTAGTTCCCTTTCCCTATGCTGCACACGATCACCAGTTAGAGAATGCTAAAATTTTGGAAGACCGTGGGGCTGCAGTACTTATTGAAGATAAAGACGCAACACCAGAAAAATTAGCTCTTACATTGACCTATCTAATGGACGGAGACAAACTTAATATAATGTCTGCAAATGCTAAAAAATTGGGCAGGCCAGAGGCCTCAAAAGAAATAGTAGACGAGTTATATAAATTGGCTGGAGATAAATAGTGTACGGAAAAATAAGACGGATTCATTTTGTGGGGATAGGCGGCATCGGGATGAGTGGTATAGCCGAAGTTTTGCTGAACATGGGATATGAAATTTCTGGCTCAGACATAGGTCAGTCATCTACTGTGAAAAGGCTTAAAGATTTAGGCGCAGCAATTGCCATAGGGCATAGTGCTGAAAATGTAGAGGGCTCAGGGGTAGTAGTTACCTCCTCTGCCATAAGGCCTGATAACCCAGAGGTGGTAAGAGCTAAGGAGATTAACATCCCTGTTATCCCAAGGGCCGAGATGTTGGCCGAGCTTATGAGGCTTCGCTATGGTATAGCTGTTGCCGGAAGCCACGGCAAAACAACAACTACCTCTATGGTTGCTGCTGTGCTTTCATACGGCAAGTTAGACCCCACCATTGTGGTTGGTGGAAAAGTGAAATCTATGGGCACGAATGCGCGTCTTGGAAGAGGAGACTTCATGGTTGTCGAGGCTGATGAGAGCGATGGGTCTTTCCTTAGACTTTCCCCTGTTATCTCAGTGCTTACAAATATAGATGAAGAACATATGGACTACTATAAAGATATGGCTGAGCTAGAGGGAGCATTTACAACTTTTTTAAACAAGATTCCTTTTTACGGACTCTCGGTGCTCTGTGTTGACTGCCCTCGTGTAAAAGCGCTGTCTAAAGATTTCAAAAAAAGAGTGATAACTTATGGTTTTGATCAAGATGCAGAGTTAAGAGCTGAAAATGTAACTATCTCAGGCTTTGAAACAAAGTTCGATGTATTTCTAAAAGATTCTCCTTTGGGCTCTGTAACCCTTAATGTCCCTGGTCGTCATAATGCCCAAAACGCACTTGCCGCAATTGCAATTGGTATGGAGCTGGGAATGAGTTTTGAGGATGTGAGCCATGGGCTAACTGAGTTTCATGGTATAGACAGAAGGCTACAAGTAAAAGGTGAGGGAAGGGGCGTCACAGTTATTGATGATTATGCACACCATCCAAGGGAGATTGAAGTTACACTCTCTGCCATAAAAGAATCCCACGTGGGCAGAGTGGTTGTTATCTTTCAGCCTCATAGGTACAGCAGGACCAAATTGTTGTTTGAAGAGTTTGCGGAAGTGCTTACACAGGCAGATATGCTCTATATAATGGATATATATCCTGCTGGAGAAGATCCCATCGAAGGAATAACTTCACAAAAACTATATGAGTCAGTAAAAGAAAAAGGCTTGAGCAATATTACTTACCTCCGTGGTGACGACATGGTCTCAACTGTTGTAGATAGTTTGGGTCCTAATGACATAGTGCTCACTCTTGGGGCGGGCAACATCTGGGCTTTTGGAGAAAAGATAGTCGAGGAGCTTAGGTGAAGGATTTGATTGGAAAAATTGAGAATATTGGCTGTGGTGTAAGCTGCCAATATCCAATGAACAAATACACTTGGCTCAGAGTAGGCGGTCATGCAGATGTGGTGGTCCAACCCAATAGCTACGAACAATTTATTGAGCTTCTAAATCTGCTGTCTTCTTCAGATACTCCTTGGGTAGTACTGGGGGAGGGGTCCAACACCATAGTCTACGATAAAGGTATTTCTGGAGTAGTTATTTCTACAAAGAAGCTAAAGAAGGTCGAGATCATCGAAGATACTAAGGTAATGGCAGAGGCAGGTGCAATACTAGGAACCATCCTAAATAAGACTATCAAAGCTGGGCTGACTGGGTTTGAATTTGCAGCTGGAATTCCAGGCACCGTTGGTGGTGGAATATTTATGAATGCTGGGGCAAATAATGGGGAGATAAAAGATGTGGTTGATACAGTTTGGATCTGGTTAGCTGGAAGGGAAATTGCAATTGAAAGAAAAGAGATAAAGTTTGAGTACCGAAAAAGTAATTTGCCCAAGGGTAGTGTTGTAACAAAGGCACTATTTAAGCTCCAAAGTGGAGACAGTGCCCAAAGTGAGCAAAATGTAAAGGATTATATGGCCAAAAGGAATTCTACTCAGCCCATTAAAATGTCTAATACGGGTTCTATATTTAAAAACCCTCCTGAGATTGCGGCAGGCCAGTTAATTGAGGAGCTAGGTCTTAAGGGTTTTAAGATCGGCGGTGCTCAGTTCTCTGATCTCCATGCAAATTTTATTGTCAATGCAGGAGGCGCTAGTGCCCAGGATGTTTTGGAATTAATTGAGCTTGCAAAAAATGAAGCGCTTTCAAAAAAAGGAATAAAACTCGAGACTGAAGTTAGAGTAATAGGAAATAAAGAAAAGTGATTGAGCTAAATAAGGAAGAGACTAATTTTTCTTATCTTAAGTACATAAAGATTCTCTCGGTTTTTGTCGTACTGATCTTGTTGGGAGTATCCGCCTATTTTACTCTTCACCTTGGAATTTTCACCGTTCAGGAAATAAGTATTAGCGGGAATACAAAGATAAAGGAAAAAGAAATTCTTAAGAGATCGGGTCTGAGGGAGGGTGAGAGCAGTATATTCTTTTTTGAGAATTCTGTGGAGCAAAGGATATTAAAGAATCCCTGGGTCAAGGGAGTTTCAGTTACAAAAGAATTCCCTAAGAAGGTTTATATTAATATTGAAGAAGAAAAGTCTTACTGCCTCATTCTTAATGAAGACGGCAATCTTCTCTATTTAAGCAAGGAAGGAAAGCGCCTTGGACCATCAAATTTTGATGAAGGTCTTGATTTTCCCGTTCTGATAGGCGAAGGTATAAATGACGCGGATCTTGTTAGTGAGGCGATACAATTATTGGAGTTATCTTCAGAAAGCAAAGTTCTTAACTGGAACAAGATTTCTGAAATCCATCTTGATTCAATATACGGAATTAACTTATTTACGGTTGATAAAAAACGTATCGAATTTGATACTAAGAACATTGTGAATAAGTGGCGCAAGGTCGAAAAAATAATTACTCATGCAGAAATGATGGGTATAGAAGAAAAATACATTAACATTAGCTTAGATAATATGGGTGTGGTTAATTTTGATTTACCTGTTGTAAAAACAGGCACCGAAGAAGATGGGTAAAGAGCAAAACTTAATAATAGGTTTGGACATTGGCACAACAAAAATTTGTGCAATGGTCGGCGAACTCAATCCACAAACTGAAGAAGTTGAAATCATAGGTGTAGGCACATATCCCTCTTTTGGCCTCAAAAGAGGCGTCGTGGTCAATATCGAAAACACTATTCAATCGGTCAAAAATGCGGTAGAAGAAGCCGAGCATATGGCGGGCTGTGAGATACGGACTGTGTTTGTAGGTATTGCTGGCGGCCATATAAAGGGGATCAGTGGTCACGGGATGATCACAATAAGAGAGCGTGAGGTAGCAAGGCGTGATTTGGATAGGGTTATAGAGTCTGCCAACGCTGTGTTGATTCCTGCAGATAGGGAAATAATTCATGTCATACCACAAGAATATATAGTCGATGGCCAGGCTGGAATTAAAGATCCGGTTGGTATCTATGGTATCAAGCTTGAGACAAAGGTTCATATCGTCACAGGCCAGGTCACCGCAGCTCAAAACTTAGTAAAGTGTATTCACGGCGCAGGTATGGATGTTGCCGATGTTGTTCTAGAGCAACTTGCTTCAAGTGAGGCAGTTTTAACAGAAGACGAGAAAGAAATAGGGGTAGTTTTAATTGACTGCGGGGGCGGGACAACAGACATTGCAATATTTGTAGGTGGGAGCATAAGATATACTGAAAATGTAACACTCGGAGGAGATAATATAGACAGAGACATTGCTCTTGGCCTATCAACTCCACTTGCAGAGGCTAGAAAAATAAAAGAAAAGCACGGCACTGCATTGGCAGAGCTTGTTTCTCCTGAAGAAGAGATAGAAGTACCCAGTGTAGGGGGCAAACATTTCAGGAAGGTCTCCAGAAAAGATCTTGCAATGGTTATTGAGCCCAGAATGGAGGAGATATTTGCTCTTGCAAAGACCGAAATTCAAAAATCAGGTTATGCAGAATTGGTCCCGGCAGGTGTTGTTATAACTGGCGGTAGTGTTATTATGAATGGTACGGTAGAGCTCTCCGAGCGAGTGCTTGAAATGCCTGTTAGAATGGGCATTCCAACAGCCGTTGGCGGTTTAACTGATATAATTGCAAACCCCGTTTACTCCACTGGAGTAGGGCTGGTTATGTATGGTGCGGGGTATACAGGGGATAAGAAACTCCGGATAAGAGATGAAAATGTGTTTAAAAAAATATTTGATAGTATGAAAAACTGGTTTCAAGAGTTTTTTTAGGTTACAATGAAATTAGGTTACCACTCAATAATATATCTTGCAGGAGGATGATAGGTTATGGCCAAGTTTGAACTCGAAGATACTAATGTAGAACAAAAAGCAAAAATAAAAGTCGTAGGGGCCGGCGGTGCTGGTGGGAATGCCGTCAACGCGATGATAGAAAGAGGTCTAAATGGTGTAGAGTTTGTCGTTGCAAACACTGATGCTCAGGACCTGCGAAAATCACTTGCTCCTACAAAACTACAGATTGGCACAAGAACTACAAAGGGTTTAGGATCTGGCGGAAATCCAAATCTTGGTAGAGAAGCTGCTATAGAGGATCAAGCAAAGATAGCAGAAGCACTTGATGGTGCTGACATGGTATTTATAACGGCTGGTATGGGTGGTGGTACCGGTACTGGCGCTTCCCCTATTATTGCACAAGCCGCTAGAGAAATTGGTGCTTTGACAATTGGAGTGGTAACAAAGCCATTTGGCTTTGAAGGTCCAAAGAGAAACAAGCAGGCTATAGAAGGTATTGGCAATATGGACGGTGAAGTTGATACACTTATCGTAATACCTAACGATAGACTAGCTGAAGTTCATAAAGTAAGCATTCTAGATGCATTTAAAAAAGCTGATGAAGTCCTTCATCAAGCAGTTCGCGGCATATCCGACATAATTACAGGCACAGGATATATCAATGTGGATTTTGCTGACGTAAAAAGTATTATGGGTGAGAATGGTGGTAAAGCTCTTATGGGTGCTGGTTATGCAGAAGGTGCTAACAGAGCGATTGAAGCTGCTGAATCTGCTATAACAAGTCCTCTGCTCGAAGACATCTCAATAGATGGAGCAACCGGAATACTACTCAACGTTACTGCTTCTCCTGATTTTGGAATAGAAGAACTTAACGAAGCATGCAATTATATAAAAGAAAGAGCACATCAGGATGTGAATTTGATTTTCGGATTAGTTTTCAACCATGATTTCAAAGAAGCAGTTCAGCTTACCGTAATCGCGACAGGAATAAATTCTGCTAAGGCTGAAAAACTACAGCCGGTTGTTACGCAGCTACCTTCAGAAGTTGGTGATGA
This sequence comes from Deltaproteobacteria bacterium, assembly GCA_029262275.1. Classification (GTDB taxonomy): domain Bacteria; phylum Desulfobacterota_D; class UBA1144; order Nemesobacterales; family UBA2774; genus CR02bin9. The sequence goes on from JAJCZS010000007.1 coordinate 115,195, forward strand.
TGAATTTGAAATACCTGCTTTTATAAGAAGACGCGGTGTGCAAGATAGTCAAGAAGGTTAGTAACTAGCCTTTAATATTAGGTTTTTAACTGAAAAACAAGCGAGCAAATCTTGGCTTGCTTGTCTAAATAGGCAATAAGTCATTTATCTATATGTTTCTTGGGAAGCTTTCGATTCAATATTGGGTGGTTTATCTTCAAATGATAATTCTACTCTTGGGGCGTCTATCCATAAACTCTCTATATTATAGAATTCTCTAAGCGGCTCGTAAAAGACATGTGCAACAACATCAAACGAGTCAACAAGGACCCACTGTCCTTCCCTGTAGCCCTCAATGCCTATTATCTTCTGTCCTGCTTCCTTTAGCTGCATCTCTATGTTGTCTACTATAGTCTTAACACCTCGGGCAGAGTTAGCACTGCATACAAGAAAGTAATCTGTTACGTCACTTGTGGATTTAACCTCAAGCAGTTGAGGGTTAACGGCCTGTTTTTCCCAGGCTGCGTGAGCAACCTTGATAGCTTTATTTTTAGAGTCTATTGAGTGGCCTCCTGAGTATATAGCTTCTGTGCCGATATATATTCTTCAACGCTACGTGGAACAAGGTGTTTTATGGATTGTTTTGATTTAACAAAGGATCTTATCTCGGTTGATGAAATCTCAATTCCTTTGATTTCAATAAACACAATGTTTTTATTTTTAAGTGTACTATCCTTCGTATTAGTATATGAAATAACGTTTTCGATAACATTATAATATCGAAAATCATCTTCAAGTGCAAGTGGAACTTTGCTTGAATCCATGTCTGAATAGCCGGGTCTTGTAATAACGGCAAAGTTGGAGAGTTCAAACAATTTTTTATAATCTTTCCAACTCTCTATATTGTTAAAGAGCTCATGGCCGACTATAAAGTAAAATTCCACATCAGGCTCTATAGTACTAAAGTGCTCAAGAGTTTTTATAGTGTATGAGGGGGATTTAGAGTTGAGCTCAAACTCTGAGACTTCAAAATCCGGATTTTCTTCTATCGCTAACTTTATCATCTCCAGTCTGTCTTGAGCAGGAGTTATATTTGCGTTTTCTTTATGCGGCGGGTTGCCAGATGGTATGAAATATATTTTATCAAGGTCCAGTATGTGCTCTATCTCTTGAGCGGCACTTAAGTGTCCCAAATGGATTGGGTCGAAGGTCCCTCCGAAAAGCCCTATTTTCTTTTGCTTAATTTCACTCATAAACTATAGTAAATTCTAACATTTTATAAGATATACGCTCTATAAAGAACTATAAATACCCCTCAACCATAAGTTCATCATTTATTTTCTTTACCTTGGTATTTTTTATTTCTATTGATTTTTTAATAGCTGGTATATCAAGCTCTCCAATCATGCTAATGCCTTCTGCCCCTACAATTTTAGGTGCATAAAAGAAGACTACTTTATCCACTATCCCACTTTTCAGTGCTGAGGCCGCCACTTTACTGCCGCCTTCAATTAGTACGCTCATAATTTTATATTTGCCCAATTTTCTGGCTAATTCTTTTAGGTTAAGCCGCCCGTTTTTATCTTGTTTAATGTTTAGGATGGTTGCACCAAGATTTTCTAGTTTCTCAGCTTTTCTTTTTTTTGATTTATCTGATGTAGCGATGATTATAGTCTCATGGATTTTAAGAAGGTTCGAATCAAGAGGAATTCTTAGCTTGCTGTCTAAAACTATTGGAATAGGGTCCCTGCTCATTTTTTTCCCAAATCTGACATTTAGACTTGGATTATCTTTTAAAACAGTCTCTATTCCTACCATAATTCCATCTAGTTTGCCTCGGAGCTGGTGTGCATATTTCCTTTGAGTAGGGCTTCCGATCCATTTGGAATCGCCAGTATAAGCCGCAATCTTTCCGTCCATAGTAGCTGCAAGCTTCAGAATTACAAATGGTTTTCCAGTGGTTATATATTTAGTAAAAGCCTCATTTAGTTGCTTTGCTTTTTCTTCAAGAATACCCACCTCAACTTCAATTCCATTTTTCCTAAGTATTCTAACTCCCTTTCCCGCCACCTCGGGATTAGGGTCGAGCATGGAGACAAAAACTTTAGATATCTTCTTCTCAATTATGGCTTTAACACAAGGCGGGGTCCTCTTGTTTGTATGACAGCAGGGCTCAAGAGTTACATATAGGGTTGCATCTTTAATAGAGTTTTTCTTTTTGGCAGCATCGTTAAATGCTTCTATTTCAGCATGGGGAAGTCCTGCCTTTTTATGATAACCACGGCCTATAATGTTCCCCCGTTTGACTAAAACCGCTCCTACAAGAGGGTTTGGACTGGTTGTGCCTTCCCCCTTCTTGGCAAGCCTAAGAGCAAGGGACATATATTTTGTGTGGTTATCCATTATTTCCTATTTCAAAAAACAATGATAGAAATGTTTATTTAAGTTTATTGTATTAGTGGACAGTTTCTTCTCCAGAGTAGAAAAGAGCCTCTACGAATTCTTCTGCATTAAACTCTCTTAGATCACTTAGGCTCTCACCAATTCCTATATATTTAACCGGTATATTGAGCTCATCTGCTATAGCTATAATTACCCCACCCTTAGCTGTTCCATCTAATTTCGTGAGAACTATTCCACTTATTCCAAGGGATTCATTGAATTGCTTTGCTTGCTGCACTGCATTTTGTCCTGTTGTTGCGTCCAGTACCAAAAGAGTTTCATGTGGAGCTCCTTCAAGCTCCCTTCCTACTATTCTTTTCATTTTTGTAAGCTCTTCCATTAGATTCCCTTTCGTGTGCAGTCTTCCTGCGGTGTCAATTATTAGTATATCGGTCCCTCTTGCCTGGGCTGCTTTTACGGCGTCAAATGCAACAGAGGAGGGGTCTCCGCCACTTTGTCCTTTTAGGAAATCCGTTCCAACTCTCTTGGACCATACCTCAAGCTGCTCAGTAGCAGCTGCCCTAAAAGTGTCTCCTGCAGCTACCATTACTTTCTTATCATCCGTTTTAAGTCTATTTGCAAGCTTACCTATGGTAGTTGTTTTACCAACTCCGTTTACTCCAGCAACCATTATTACAAAAGGACTTGTCTCAGCATTTATAGGAGCGCCTTGAGCGCTTTTGAGTATTTCGAGTATCTCCTCTTTAAGATTGTCAGTTATAGACTCAGGGCTGTTAAGTGACTGTTTTGAGAGCTTGGTCTCTATATTTTCTCTTAATTTCATAGTTGTACTAACACCTAGGTCTGCCATGATTAAAGTTTCTTCAAATTCATCCCAAAGGTCGGCATTTATCTCTTTTTTGGAAACTATCCCACCTAGCCCACCAAGAAGGCCGGCTTGAGTTTTGGAGAGACCTCTTCTAAGCTTAGCAAATAGCCCCTCTTTTGTTTCCTCGGCCTGTTCTTCTTGTACTATTTCTTCAAGCGTTTCTTCAATTTGATCTGTGATTGCATCTTCTTCGATAATCTCTTGAGTTGCTTCTGATACTTCTTCGACTACCTCAGGTGCTTGTGTTTGAAATTCCTGGCCAGCTGTTATATCGGAAATATCTTCTATTTCCTCTGCACCTTCTGCTTCTAATTCTTCGATAATCTCTTGGGTTTCATCAAGTGGTTCAATGTCTAGCTCTAATTCCTGAGCCTGTTCAGGCGCTTTTCCTCCAAGTAGGGCTGCTATTATGAATGAAATTGCTGCTATTATTATGAAAATTACCGCGACAGCAACTAGGTCTGAATATGGACTTGGAATGGTATTTAAAATTGATAAAATTTCTTCCATTTATTAATCCTCCTTCCTCTGGGTTGACTAAAACTAAACCAAACTAATTCTTAAAGTAGTTAGAATAACATAAGCACTTATATAGAATTAGCAGTTAATATACTTTTTAGGCTGTGCTTTTCAATATTGTTAGAGTTTGATTTTTGTAAATTATTGTAGAACAGCTAAAAATTCTGGGTTGTAAATGCCGGAAATCATATGATGTTTTTTTCTACACTTGCTAACGTTAAATCTTCTTAGATATAATACTTAAAATGTCAGACGGATTTGTTCACCTCCATCTTCACTCTCAATATTCCCTCTTAGATGGTGCCATAAAATTTGAAGATCTTTTTCCCCAGGCCAAAGAGTTTGGTATGCAGGCTGTTGCCCTTACTGACCATGGCAACCTATTTGGCGCTTATGACTTTTATAAAAAAGCCAAAGAAACCGGGATAAAACCAATTATAGGGTGCGAGATATATGTAACTCCCAAGATTAATCCAGATAACCCCTCAGAGGGCAAGACGCACCATCTGACTGTGCTCTCTATGAACCAAAAGGGATACCAAAATCTATCAAGACTTGTAACAGCGGCGTACTTTGATGGTTTCTACAGAAGACCCAGGGTGGATCATGAGCTTTTGGATAAACACAATGAGGGTCTTATAGTTCTTAGCGGATGTCTTAACAGCGAGCTCTCTCAAGCTATTTTTGGTAAGGGTGTGAAGGGTGCACTTGATATTGCGGCTATGTACAGAGAGATATTTGGCGACAGATACTACCTTGAGGTTCAAGCTACAGGGTTACCGGAGCAAATCAGGATTAATAAAAAGGTTAGAGAAGTTGGGGATACGCTCAATATTCCAATTGTAGCTACAAATGACTGTCATTTCTTAAGGCGTGAGGATACAAAACCCCACGATGCTCTCTTGTGCATACAAACCGGCTCATCAATACAGGATGAAAATAGATTCAAATTCCAGGGGGACCAGTACTATCTCAAATCGGAAGGAGAGATGCTGGGTGATCTAGAGGGTTTTGAGGATGCGATACAAAGAACAGGGGAGGTTGCCAAAAGGTGCAACTTCGAGTTTGAACAGACTGGATACAAGCTGCCTGAATTTAAAGTTGAAGGTGATATATCGCTTGATGATTATATGTTAAAGCTCTCCAGAGAAAAACTACAAGAAAAAATTGAAGAAGACTTAATACCTAAAGAAAAATTAGATGAGTATTCTGAGAGGCTTGAGACTGAACTTAAGATTATCTTGGAGATGGGTTTCTCGGGGTATTTTCTAGTAGTAGCGGATTTTATTAATTATGCCAAATCCAGTGGTATCCCGGTTGGCCCCGGAAGAGGTAGCGCTGCTGGGAGTTTGGTTGCCTATGTGTTAGGCATAACTGAGGTTGACCCTATTCCCTACGATCTTATTTTTGAGAGATTCCTTAACCCTGAGCGAATAAGCATGCCGGATATTGATATCGATTTCTGCGGTGAGGGAAGAGACGAAGTAATAAGATACGTAACAGAGAAATACGGGGCTGATAAAGTAGCTCAGATAGGAACATTTGGAACAATGTCCGCTAAAGCAGTAGTTAAGGATGTGGGCCGAGTGCTTGGGATACCTTATGCTGATGTGGATAGGGTTTCAAAACTCATACCTTCATTTAGAGGAAAGGTTTTCAGTATTGAGAAGGCAATAAAAGAGGTTAAGGAACTTAGAGATTTAATAAAAAGCTCCCCACAACTTCAAGAGATGATTGAGCTTGCAAAGCCGCTTGAGAATATGGTACGCCATTCCTCGACTCATGCTGCAGGAATAGTCATTGCAAATGAGCCTCTTTCAGATCATATACCTCTATACAAGGGTTCAAAGGATGAGATCGTGACCCAGTTCGATATGAACTCTATCGAGGAGCTTGGGTTTGTTAAGTTTGATTTTCTAGGTTTAAAAACTCTGACTGTTATAAATAAAGCGCTTAATCTAATAAAAGAAAATTATGATTCTGACAGGTGGATCCAGATAGATAGGATCCCGCTTGATGATGAAAAGGTATACAAGCTCCTTACCACTGGGCGCATGCGAGGTATCTTCCAAATAGAATCCTCGGGCATGAAAGATGTTCTTACCAAGCTTCAGCCGACGCAGTTTGAGGACTTAATTGCACTTTTGGCTCTGTATCGTCCGGGCCCGCTCGATAGTGGTATGGTCGATGACTTTATAAAACGTAAACATGGGAAACAGAAGATAAAATTCCCGCTGGAAGAATTAAAAGAAATATTAAGTGATACATATGGGTTATTTGTGTACCAAGAACAAATAATGCAGACTGCGAGCGTTGTGGCTGAGTACAGCTTGGGAGAGGCAGATCTTCTAAGACGAGCAATGGGTAAAAAGAAACCAGAAGAGATGAAAGCTCAAAAAGACAGGTTTCTTAAAGGGGCTAAGAAAAGGGATATTAGCGATAAGAAGGCACAAGAGCTATTCGATACTATGGAAAAATTTGCCGAGTACTCTTTTAACAAAAGTCACAGCACAGCCTATGCATTAATCACCTATCAAACTGCATATTTAAAAGCCCATTTTCCAGCTGAATTTATGGCTGCTCTGTTGTCTGTTGAATCAGGCAACACTGATAAAGTTATTTCCAGCATTTCTGAATGTAAGCAAATGGACATACCAGTTCTGGCTCCTGATGTTAATGAGAGTATGGCAGGATTTACAGCCTCTAATGGAAAGATAAGATTTGGACTCTCTGGTATTAAGAATGTTGGCGGCAGCACTGTACAAGCTATTATAGATGCAAGGGCAGAGGGGGGTGATTTTGAGACGATTTTTAATTTCTGTGAGCGTGTTGAAGGAAGAAAGTTAAACAGACGGACATTTGAGAGTCTTATTAAAAGTGGAGCATTTGATTCCTTGGGCGTGCACCGCGGATGTCTTATGGACTCGGTTGAAATACTTCTTAGTTTTACCTCACTTAAGCAAAAGAGCTCGGCAGAGGGGCAGCATTCTCTTTTTGCTTCAAATGATTCAATAACTATGCCGACTTTGTCGGATGTAAATGAGTGGCAAGAAAAAGACGTGCTATCAAATGAAATGGAAGTGCTTGGATTCTATGTCACTAGCCATCCAATGGCTAAATATTCATCTGAAATGAACAACTCAATAACGAATTTGGATTCGGAAGCGCTACTAGAGATAAAAGAAAAACGCGAGGTCAGTATAGCTGGTGTAGTGAGGTCTCTTATTATTAAAAATACCAAAAGTGGGTCAGGTATTTATGGGAACTTGGTTCTTGAGGATATGAAGGGGTCAGTAGAGGTCATTATTTTTGACAAATTGCTGAGAAGGACACGCACAATCCTAGAGGAACAAGTGGAGCCTATAATTATAAAGGGGATGCTCGAGCCAAATGAGGATCAGGTGAAATTAAGAGCACTTGATATTATATCTCTTAGGGGCATGAGGAATGGCTCAACTGTGCATATTAGTTTTGATAGAGCCTCTTCTACAAAAGATAATTTTGAGATGTTAAAAGATATTCTAGGTAAATACCCGGGCGACTGCGAAGTGCATGTACATATCAATACGGATGATGGTGAATCAGTGCTTGAAGCGGCTGATTTCAGGGTAGATGTACAAGACAGTTTTCTCTCTGATGTGGAAGAACTCTTGGGTGAAGGCGCGGTCAGATTCGCTCAATAGTTAATTAGGGTAGTTCTCTTCTATAACTTCTTTAAGTTTCTCCGGATTATTTGTAATCACAAAAACTTCTTGTACGGAAGTTCCACTTCTTGCAATTAACTTAGCTCCGCTAACAGTGTCGTATTGGTAGGTGACTATCAGATTCTCGCCTGGCGTCTTTCCAACCTTTATCCGTCCTGGAATAATCCCATCAACTGAGTCCAAAGACGAAATATTGTGCTCGAGAAATTTTTTAAGGCCTTTTATAATTCCGTGCTCTTGTTTGATTTTGTTCTTTCTGTATTTCATTCCCATTTTTTGTACTCTGAATAAACACTCTTCTTCTGTGAAACTAATATACAATTAATCCATATTGTTTGCTATCAGTTAGGCAATGTTATACTTGCTTTTCGATTATGGCAAAAATTACTGAACTTAATTTTAAGAATACTTACAGAGGATTGCCTAAGGAGTTTTATGATCTAGTTGGTCCTACTCCCTTTGAGAATCCCCATTTAGTAAGCTTTAATCACGATGCTGCAGAGCTTATAGATCTAGATCCGGATCAATCAGATGTGCCCGAATTTATACAATATTTCTCAGGCAATGGACTTATTCCGGGTTCAGATCCCCTTGCTATGTATTACACTGGTCACCAGTTCGGGGTCTATAACCCAGATATAGGGGACGGAAGAGCAATACTGCTAGGAGAGGTAAGAAACTCCAAAGGAGAGATTTGGGATCTTCACCTAAAAGGCTCAGGCAGAACAAAGTTCTCAAGAGTTTTTGACGGCAGAGCTGTGTTGAGATCGTGCATAAGGGAGTATCTCTGCAGTGAGGCAATGCATGCGCTTGCTATTCCTACAACCAGAGCTCTTTGTATCATAGGAAGCGATGAGAAAGTAGAGCGCGAGACAACTGAGATGGGGGCTATGATGGTTAGAATGGCTCCAACCCACGTGCGTTTTGGCTCGTTTGAAGCATTTCACTATACAGAACGGCCTGATAATGTGAAGCTCCTTGCCGACTATGTTATTAAATACCATTTTCCAGAGTTTATTGAATCAGATGATAGATACGCGCTATTTTTCTTAGAAGTTGTCAAAAGAACAGCAGAATTAATGGCCCGTTGGCAATCGGTTGGTTTTACACACGGTGTTATGAATACTGATAACATGTCCATCACGGGGCTCACAATTGACTACGGCCCCTATGGCTTTATGGAGAACTATGATCCAGAATATGTGCCAAATCATTCAGATAACTTCGGCAGATATTCTTATCAAAACCAACCAGCAATAGCTCTTTGGAATTTAAATAAACTGGCACTTTCTATAACTTCAATTCTGCCTCAGCCTAAAGATATTTCAGATGAGTTTCGAGATATCTATTCAAGAACCTATGTTGATATTATGAGAAAGAAGCTTGGATTAAAAGAGGCCCACACAGAAGATATTGAACTAATAAAAGGGATGATCAATATTTTATCTACACAGAGGGTTGATTATACGATTTTCTTTAGAAGATTAAGCGATATAGGGTCTCAAGATTTATTTTCTATGTTTAAAGAAAAGTCTGAGATTCAAAATTGGATGGTTCTCTATAAAAAGAGGCTTCAGGCAGAAAATAGTAATGACGCGGAGCGTAAAAAAGATATGGATAGGATAAATCCTAAATTTATTTTACGAAATTACTTAGCTGAGAGTGCAATTAGAAAAGCAGTTGATGAAGCTGACTACTCTGAGATTAATAGACTCCATCAAATTTTGAAGGACCCTTTTAGTGAGCAAGTGCAATTTCAGGATTATGCTGAACCTTCTCCCGACTGGGGACGCAATCTAGTTATAAGCTGCTCTTCTTAACCCCACTTAGTTCTCAAGATAGCTTGCTATTATCTTTTTATCACCTACGCTTGGGAAAAATACAGTAACTTTTGCCTCATCACCGGCCCCTTCCACTTTTTTAATAAGACCTTCTCCAAAAGCCGAGTGATTAACTTTCTGCCCTACTTTGTATCTGCCGGTATAAGTAGGAACTGAATGGGTTTTTGTTTTTGGTTTGTTTGAAGTTCTTCTAGAGCTATAATTTCTATCCTGAGTGCGATAATCGAAATTCTGCATCTTAATTAACTCAGTTGGCAGCTCGGAAATGAACCTTGATGTCACAGTCCCCTGCTGTTTTCCAAAAACCATTCTTCTATTAGCGCTTGCTAGATATAGCTTTTCTTTAGCTCTCGTTAATCCCACATAAAAGAGTCTTCTTTCTTCCTCTACCTGCCCACTCATGGTGGAATTAAAGTGAGGAAGCAAGTTCTCCTCCATGCCAGCAATAAATACTACAGGGAATTCTAGCCCCTTTGCTGAGTGAAGAGTCATGAGAGTTACCTGATCTGAATCTTCAGTATAGTTATCCAAATCGCTTGCAAGAGAAACACTGCTTAAGAAATCGTTTAGAGTTGCCTCTTCCCTTTCTTTCTGAAATTCTACGGCTAGATTTAAGATCTCTCCTACGTTTTCCCTTCTCTCCTCTTCTTTCTCCAACATGTCTAGATATTTGGTTTTATGGAGTACATGATTGATTAAATCAACTATGTCATCTTTCTCTGGAAACTCTAGTAGTTCGGCAAGTAAATTATTTAGTCTCTCTAATTTGGTTAAAACACTGTTTGAAAGAAGTTTGTCTTTAAGCACTAACTGGAGTGCCTCATAAAAAGATACTCCCTTTTCTTGTGCTATCACATCAAGCTTATCAATTGTAACTTTTCCTATCCCTCTGGGGGGTACATTTATTATTCGTTTAAGTCCTATTTCATCTAAGGGGTTTGCAATTATTCTAAGGAACGCGAGTATGTCCTTTATCTCTTTTCTTTTATAAAACTCCGTTCCACCCACTATTTTATATGGAATCGATTTAGCAAGCAGCTCTTCTTCAATCAGCCTAGACTGAGAGTTGGTTCTAAAGAAAACAGCAATATCTTTGTAAGGATGTCCACTTGTCTTTTTTAAATCCGCTATTTGAGAAGATATATGTCTAGCCTCGTTCTTATCGTCGCTAGCCTCATAGTAGTGAATTAGATCACCTTTATCATTTTCAGTGTGCAGATTCTTTTCGTGTCTGTTTTTGTTATGTGTTATGAGCTCATTTGCTGCTCCAAGAATGGTCTTAGTGGATCTATAGTTTTGCTCAAGCTTAATAATCTTTGACTGAGGAAAGTCTTTCTCAAAGTTTAGGATATTTTTTATATCAGCCCCTCGCCAGCCGTATATAGACTGATTGTCATCCCCTACTACAAATATGTTCTTATGTTTTCTAGATAGAAGCTCGACAATTTTATACTGAACATAGTTTGTATCTTGATACTCGTCTACTAATATATGCTGGAACTGATTCTGATAGTTTTCTAAGACCTCAGGTTGTTTCTCAAATAGTTTGACTGTGAGATGCAGTAAATCCCCAAAATCAAGGGCATTGGATTTCCTGATCTCTTCTTCGTATAGTGTATATATTCTTTGTACATTTTTGTCATAGTCCCTTAACTCTGGGGCGTCTGAAGCAAAACCTTTATTCTTGGCCCCATCTATTTGAGCTCTAGCAGATTTAGGGCTGATTAACCTATCTCCTATGTTAAGCCTGCCCATGCAATCTTTAATGAGTCTTAATTGATCGCTGTCATCATAGATTACAAAATCCCGATTGTATCCTTCCATTTTGTGAATATCGCGCTTGAGGATTCTAAGACACGTTGAATGAAAAGTTCCAATCCATACATTTTTAACCTCGTTTTGAGCAATTCGGGACACTCTTTGTTTCATTTCGTTTGCTGCCTTATTCGTGAAAGTTACAGCCAAAATATTATAGGGTCTAACATTTTGCTCTTCTATTAGATACGCGATTCTCTGTGTGATTATGCGGGTTTTCCCTGAGCCTGCTCCTGCAAGAACAAGCAATGGACCGCCTGAATGTGTGACAGCTTCTTGCTGTGAGCTATTTAGATTCTCTTTGGAATTAGATGCCATATTATTATAAAATCCTTGTACAAAGATACTATAATCGGGGAAGAGGAGCTTGAATTGATACCAATTTACTTTTCTAAACCAAGTATTGCTTGTGGCTGGGCCGAGAGGATTCGAACCTCTACAACTGGCGTCAAAGGCCAGGGTCCTACCATTAGACGACGGCCCAACACAAAAAGCAGTGATTATGTTACCAAGATTTTATATTCATAGCAATAAAATTTCTAATATTCATTCGATTTTAGAATAAAAATTTCTTTATGTGCGCTTTTAGTATAATCTCCTTGACAGGTAGTGTTTTATATAAGAAACTTAAGCGTTTTAAAACACTATGAGCGCGTAGCTCAGGGGTAGAGCGCTTGCTTGACATGCAAGAGGTCGCTGGTTCAAATCCTGCCGTGCTCACCACGTAAAATAAGAATATGCCAAATATAAACATTCAGCTCCCAGATGGGGAAAATAAATCGTATCCAAAAGGAACCACTGTAGGCGAGATTATAGAGTCTATAGGGGCTCAGAACTCAGCAGTCGGAGCCAAAGTAAATGGAAATTTGGCTGATTTTTATTATGAGTTAGAGTCGGACTCTGATGTAGAGCCTATAAAGGTTAATACTGATGAGGGGCTTTACTTTATAAGACACACAGCGGCCCACATAATGGCCGAAGCTGTGCAAAGCCTATTTCCTGATGCAAAAGTTACCATAGGGCCTGTTATAGAAAATGGCTTTTATTATGATTTTGAATACTCCCGTGGGTTTACTCCTGAGGATCTAGCTGCAATAGAGAAGAAGATGAAGGAGATCGCAGGGCAGAAAAAACCTTTGACCAGAAAGAAAGTCTCAAGGGAAGACGCGATCCAAATATTTGAGAGTGACGGTGAGAACTACAAAGTTGAAATCGTAAATGATTTACCTTCTGATGAACCCATAACAATATATGATCAAGACGGCTGGTATGACCTCTGTCGTGGTCCCCATGCACCTTCAACAGGATTTGTACGGGCATTTAAGCTTCTTAGCTCAGCAGGTGCTTACTGGAGAGGCGATGAGAAAAATACAATGCTGCAGAGGATTTATGGCACGGCGTTTTGGGACAGAAAAGAACTCAAGAGTTATCTAGAAAAACTTGAAGAAGCTAAAAAAAGAGACCACAGAAAAGTTGGAAAGGAACTGGATCTATTTAGTATTCAGGAAGATATAGGACCCGGGCTTGTATTATGGCATCCAAAGGGTTCAAGAATAAGACGTGTTATTGAGGATTTTTGGCGTGAGCAGCATGATAAATATGGATATGAGCTTCTCTACACGCCTCATATAGCAAACATTGATCTTTGGAAAACGAGCGGGCATTTGGAATTTTACAGTGAAAATATGTATCCGCGTATGGAAGTCGACAACACTGAGTATCAGATAAAACCTATGAACTGTCCTTTCCATATAATGATCTACAAAACTGATATAAGAAGTTACAGGGATCTTCCACTTAGATGGGCAGAAATAGGAACTGTCTATCGTTATGAGAGGTCAGGTGTACTGCACGGACTTCTTAGGGTAAGAGGTTTCTCCCAGGACGATGCGCACATATTTTGCAGGCCTGATCAAATAGAGGAAGAAGTTCTAGGAGTTCTAAATTTAACAATTCTATTTCTAAAGACATTTGGATTTGATGATTATGAAATATATCTTTCCACCCGCCCTGAGAAGTTTGTGGGTGATGAAGAGGTTTGGGATAAAGCCACCGATGCACTTAGAAACGCACTAGATAGCAGGGGTTTGGCATATGAGGTAGATGAGGGTGGAGGAGCATTCTACGGACCCAAGATTGACTTAAAAATAAAGGATGTCTTAGGTAGAGCTTGGCAGTGCTCAACTGTTCAGGTAGATTTTAACCTTCCTGAGAGGTTTGATATGTCATATATAGGAGATGACAATAGTCGTCATCAGCCTATAATGATTCACCGTGCAATATTCGGCTCAATGGAAAGGTTCTTTGGGGTGCTCATTGAACACTATGGTGGAGCGTTTCCATTATGGCTAAGTCCTGTTCAGATGCGTATTGCAACGATTGGCGATGAGCAGGTTGAATATGGTGAGAAGATATATGAAGCTTTGCGGGAAAAAAAGATGAGAGTTGAAAAAGATTTTAGAAATGAAAAGTTGGGATTCAAAGTTAGAGAAGCTCAGCTTGAAAAGATTCCCTATCTGCTTGTTATAGGGAATAATGAGATGGAATCAGGCACAATAGCGCCTAGAAAATTGGGAGGAAAAAATTTACCATCTATGACAATTGAAGATTTTTTAAATTCAGTAGAAAATGAACTTGACCCCCAAACATGGCGGGAGGTCGAACAGAGATAGCTAGAGTGAAAGGAAGAGGATATAGTAGGAGTAAAGAGCCCGAAGTTAGGATTAACCAGCGAATTAGAGCCAGGGAAGTAAGGCTAGTGGATACTGATGGAGGACAATTAGGAGTAGTAACAATTAAAGAGGCTCTTGATTTGTCTGAGCAAAGGGGTGTTGATCTTGTAGAGGTCGCGCAAAATGCCAATCCTCCAGTTTGTCGGTTAATGGATTACGGAAAGTACAAATATGAATTAAAAAAACAAGCAGCTGCAAAAAAACAGAAATCTCAAACAGTTAAAGAAATTAAATTTCGCCCAAATATTGGAGATCATGATCTAGATGTGAAAATAGGTCGCATCAGAGAGTTTTTGGGAGAAGATAATAAAACAAAAATTAGAATATTTTTTAGAGGCAGAGAGATTGTACACCCGGAGTTAGGGCGAAAGTTGGCCAATAGAATTCTTGAAAGGGTTGCAGATCTTGGAGGTGTCGATATACCTCCAAAAATGGAAGGCAAAAATTTAATAATGGTGATTACACCAAATAAAAATACTCAAGAGAAAGTTGCACAAAAGAAAATAACTCAAGAGAAGGTTGCAGCAAAGAAAAATATTCAAGATAAAGTTGTTCAAGAAGAAGTTGCTCAAGAAAAAGTAGTTCAAGAGGAAGTTACTCAAGAAGAAGTAGTTCAAGAGAAAGTAGTTCAAGAGGAAGTTACTCAAGAAGAAGTAGTTCAAGAGGAAGTTGCTCAAGAGAAAAATACTCAAGGTGGGAAAGAAAATGCCGAAGATGAAAACAAATAGGAGTGCCGCAAAGAGGTTTAAGCTTACTGGCAGCGGCAAGGTAAAAAGAACAAGAGGTGGAGGACACCACTTGAACGCTAAGAAGGCTAGAAAGCGTAAGAGAAGGCTTAATGAGAATGTATTTTTAAGCGGTTCTGTTGCTAAAAGAATAAAAACTTATATATAAATAAGGTCTATAAAGATTAGGAGAAAGACATGAGAGTAAAAAGAGGGGTTCCTTCAAGGAAAAGAAGAAAAAGGCTGCTGAAACAGGCCAAAGGTTTTTGGGGTAGAAGAAAAAATAATATCAGAAGAGCCAAAGAAACTCTTATTCGCGCGTTGGCGTATGCCTATAGAGATAGGCGTCAAAGAAAAAGAGATTTCAGAAGATTGTGGATTGCCAGAATTAATGCAGCTGTAAGACCTTATGGTCTCTCCTACAGTAAATTCATGGGTTCTTTAAAGAAGGCAGGAGTGGAGCTTGATAGAAAAGCCCTCTCTGAGATGGCAATTAGGGAGCCTGAGAGTTTTAAGGCAGTTGTTGATGTTGCTAAGTCAGGCTTAAACTAGAATCAGCTATTGTAGAAGTTCGTATTTCCCAATTACCAATTCCAAAATAAGATAACTAAACTGTGTGCGGGTCATCCTCAAGGGGACAGCCCGTACATATAGGTTTTTGCTTTTTGCAGTGCTCTTTAGCTACCTTTACAATTAGAGCGTGGTACTCATTAAAAATCTCAACATCATTTTCTAATGAGTCCATGAACAGCTCCTGCATTTCGTTGTAGTTAGTTTGTTCAGGAACAACACCATGTCTTGAAAATATTCTGTGTGTATAGGCATCGATTACAAATACCGGCTTGTTAGCGCAGTAGAGAATTATAGAATCAGCGGTCTCAGGCCCTATACCCTTTATCTCTAAAAGCTTATCTCTGAGCATAGAAGCTTCCTGATCAAACATCTTCTCTAACTCTCCCTCATAATTCTCATATAAGAAGTTGATGAAGTTCTTAATTTTGAGCGCTTTTTGATTGTAGTAGCCAGAAGACCTAATTAACTGTGCCAGCTCATCCGTCGTTATCAGTCTTAACATTTCAACCGAAATAACATTTAAGTCCTTTAAGTTTTGGATCGCTTTTTCAACATTTGTCCATGAAGTGTTTTGCGTAAGTATGGCTCCCAAAACACATTCAAGCTCTGAGTCTCCAGGCCACCAGCCTTGCGGGCCGTATTTTGTATACAGCAGTCTATATATTTTATTTATGCGCTCTGGGATAGTCATCTGTTTTAATAGATCTAGTTTGTGATCTGATTATTAGGGGCTTTTGAAGCGCTATTATAATAGGTCATAGCCTCAGGCAGCCACTTTTGTAAATTTTGAATTCTTGTTTGATAACCAGGATGTGTAGATAAAAATTCAGGAGCCCCCGATTTTCCTTGGGAAGCTGCCTCCATTCTTTGCCAAAATGCTACTGCTTCTCTAGGATCATATCCCGCTTTAGCCATATATATTAGACCAATTCTATCGGCTTCTGATTCCTGAGAACGACCAAATGGAAGCAGTACCCCAACATTCGCTCCAAGGCCGTATGCCTGCATCACAGCTTCATAAACATATGGATCACTCCCGCCCATAGCAGCTCCTATTCCAACTGCTCCAAGTTGCGCGAGAACACTGGTTGAGACTCTCTCGCCTCCATGGCGAGCTGCCACATGAGCAACCTCATGAGCCATTACAGTGGCGAGACCCGCATCAGTCTGGGCAACAGGAAGTATGCCTGTATAAACTGCTACCTTACCGCCAGGCAGTGCAAAGGCGTTTATTTGCTCATCATCCTCAATTACTTTGAAATCCCAATTATAATTTTGGGTATGTGATACAGCAGCGATTCTTTGACCCACCCTAGTTACTGCATCATTATAGCTCTGATTTGTTGACATTGTCTCATTTTTTATTACCTCATTAAAAGCGGTAAGGCCCATCTCATTCTCTTGAGATTGGGTGAGAATAATAAATTGAGAGCGTCCTGTTACAGGTGCTTTATAGCAAGCAATAATGGAGGAGGTTATTAATAAAAAACTAAATAGAAGTAATAAAAATGTGTGTGGTTTTATTGAAGTTATAGTTCTTAACATCACGAATCACCTGGACTTAAAAAGTAGTTTATATGATTAATATAACTTATTTCTTAGTGATTCTTAACAAAAGATTAGGATCTAAGCTTTTATCTACCGGCGGTGCGTGGTAGATAAAAGCTTCTCCCCTTGAGTTTTTAGTCTAAGTCTTATTTGCTTAGGTTAGCTTCTTTCATTCTTCTAATACCTTCGTCAATGTCCTCATCAGCACAGGCATAGGTTACTCTTATGAATCCTTCTCCCTGGCTTCCAAATGCGGTTCCCGCAACAACAGCGACTCCGGCTTTCTCAACTAATTGATCTGTATATTCCTGAGATGTAAGCCCAGTGCCTCTAATATCAGCAAAGGCATAAAAAGCTCCATCAGGAGTATCACAGCTAACACCTGGAACAGTATTTAAGCCTGCAACCATTCTGTCTCTTTTTTGTTTCAGCATGGCATGCTTTTCATGAACCCAGTCTTGGGGTCCTGTGAGTGCAACGTAAGCAGCTTTTTGAATAAAAGCAGCAACGTTTGTAATACTGTCCTGTAGGAATATTGAGAGTTTATCAATAACAGGGACTGGAGCAACTGCAAAACCAATTCTCCATCCTGTCATAGCATAAGTTTTTGAGAATGTATCAATAACTAATGATCTCTCAGCCATACCCGGAAGATTGGATATGGATTTATGAGGCTTATCATATGTCACATGTGAAAAGATTTCATCTGTGATTACCATTAACTGCGGATTTTTATGAACAAGTTCAGCGATCGCCTCAGGATTTTCAACCAGATGTCCGTTTGGTCTCTGTGGCGTATTAATGATAAGCAACTTTGTTTTTGGTGTGATCATCGCATCAAGTTTGTCGATGTCAAACTGCCAGTCAGGGTCAGTAAGAGGCGTGTGATCAATCTCAGCCCTTACATATTTTGCCCACACTTCATCTGGCGGATAACCTGGATTAGGGAATATAACATGGTCTCCTTCCTCCAAGAATGTTAATAAAGTCATGGTCAAAGCATGTTTAGCACCTGCTGTGACAATAACCTCTTCTGGTTTTGTAGGTCTTCCGCGACCAGTCATTTCTTCTGCCAGAGCTTCTCTTAGCTCCGGAAGTCCAGGTCCGGGGTCATACCTAACATAGCCATCTCTGAGTGCCTGCTCAGTGGCGTCTAATACGTGTTGAGGAGTATCAAAGTCGGGACCCTGATAATCTCCTTTTTCAAAATGAATAATCTTCTGCCCAGTCTTCTTCTCTAAGTCCCGAGCTACTCTCATGCTAGCCCATTGTTTTGGGGGAACAAAATGGCTAATCTTTGAACTGAATGGATATGAAACTGACATTTGAAATACCTCCTATAGATTAATGACTTCTAAAGATGTACTTATAACCCCCTCTCCCCTAAGGTACTTTCTTTTTGAGAGGTTAAAATACCCTCAGAAATCATTGAAAATACCTCCTCCGCTATTTCTCCCGCAGTCATATCTTTTGGATAATAAGACATTACTGATCCCACCAATCCAAAGATAATAAGAGCCATAAGCTCAGTATTTGCAGGTCGAAACGATCCTTCTTTAATACCTTTTTCTAAAATTTTTCTGTATAATTTGATCCTTCTATGTCTCCAACGCTCTGTGAAATCGAAGTGTTCTCTAATAAGACGAGTTTCATCTCTGGTTAAAATCCGTAGCACGTCCCTATTTTGAAAATAGAACTGGAAAATGAGAATAAGAACCTTTTTTAATTTCTGAGGGGCTGGGTCATTTTTTTCTATCTCTTTAACTAGAATTGATTCTATTGTTTCGTGAGTATGCTCTAAAATTCCGAGATATAAATTCTCTTTGGATTCAAAGTATAGATAGATCGTACCCTTAGCTACTCCAACCTCTTCAGCTATTTGATCCATTGTGACATCGTGGTAGGTCTTTTGAGAAAACAGGTTAGCCGCCGCTTTCATAATGTCTTCTTTGCGGCTGTTTGCTCTGCCCCTTTTCTTAGTTGGGACAGCTTTTTTGTTCATCAGTTTTTGTGGTTTAGCCATTTTTTTAACCCATCACGGTTTAATTGAACTGACTAGTCAGTCATTGGAATAATATTATAACTAAAATTCTTTGTCAAGTATTTTTTTTGCATTCGATAAAATGATTAGGATGTTAATTTTTTGTTGCAATTGAAAAAATCTTAATGATACTATAATGATCACAAAATAAGTCGGAGGTACACAAATGAAAAGCTTAGCAATACTACTTCTATTAACTGTATCAGTTTCATTTCTATACACAGGTTGCAAGCAAGCAGATGATGTTGTTGAAGAATCAGAGCAAACGCATGAGCAGTCTGAAAAAGAGTTTGACGAGAATATATCTAAGAAAGTAGCTCCAGAAGTCTGGGGTCTGATTCAGACAGAGAATTACAAGCTTAATTGGAAAAACTGGCCTGATAAGAAGGATATATATGTCAATTCAGTAGCCTTTGAAGCAATTGAAAGCCGTGAGACAGAGTTTCCGGTAGGTTCAACAATAGTTAGGGAAAAATACTCTACCGATGGGAATCTAGAGAAGGTAGCGGTTGCATCTAGAATAGGTGGAAACGAAAAAACCGACGGTTGGTTCTCTGCTGATTATACTCCTGATGGAGAATTAATAAGAGTAAACAAGAACGTAGTTAATATAAGGCCATAACTCTATCCCTATAGTGCCAAGGAAATGGCATTCTTCTAATTTATAGCTAAAAATGTAGAACTATTCTATTGAGATATATAGAATAGTTCTACAAATCCATTCATACCTATTCAGGTATACTAGTTTTTCTCTAAATACGGTTAAAAGCAGTGCTAAAATTCTATAATATTGCCAAGTCCGATTCATGAATAATAAGAAAACTATCTTTTCTTTGCTTCTTAAATATAAATATTCCTTCCTAGCAGGTTTGATTGCTCTAACATTGGTAGATCTATGCCAATTGTCTATACCGCTAATTATAGAAAGGGTGATAGACGCTCTTACTCTAGAGAATGCTACTATCAGCGATATCTCCAAATATGGTCTTTATATGCTGATCATAGCTATAACCATGTCAGTTTTTAGGTTCTTTTGGAGATACTTCATCATGGGTGCTGCCAGAAAGATAGAGCAGTCGCTGAGAAATGAATTTTTTGCCCATCTACAAAGCCTCAATTTTGATTTCTTTTCAGAAAAAAAGGTTGGTGATCTAATGGCTCACACCGTAAATGATGTTGAGACTCTCAAATTTGCATGTGGACTTGGAGTTTTGGTTGCTTACGACGGAATATTTCTCTTAATATTCATTTTTGGAGCGATGTTATATATATCTCCTCAGCTAACTTTGTATGCTTTCATCCCGTTTCCGATACTTGCAGTTGTTATATATATTTTTGGAAGAATGATCGAGAAGAGGTTTCAAAAGGTACAGGACTCTTTCTCGGAACTCACAGAGAGCGCAAGAGAGTCCATATCGGGAATTAAAGTAGTAAAGGCATTTGTCAGACAGGACCAAGAGTTAAAGGATTTTGCAGAGTCTAGCGGCAACTACTTAGATAAAAATCTGAGCTTAATAAAAATATGGGGAGTCTATCAACCCATTATTACTTTTGCTGCAGCCTCTGCTACAGCAATTTTCTTGTGGCTTGGGGGGATCAAAACAATTACCCTGGACATAACATTGGGGAATTTTGCGGCTATTTTGGTTTATTTGACTATGCTCACATGGCCCATGATGGCCATGGGATGGGCGGTCGACATTATAAAAAGAGGAAATGCTTCACTAAACAGAATAAACGCTGTTTTGGCCAACAAACCAAAATCATTATCAGAGCCACATGCAATAGATCTTGATATAGAAGGGAATATTGAGTTTAGGGATTTATCCTTTTCTTATAATGGTAATCCGGCGCTTAAGGATGTTTCCTTACAAATACCTATAGGTCATGCAATGGGTATTACAGGGGGTACAGGCTCGGGGAAAAGTACCTTGTTTCATCTACTAACCAGAATAGAGGATTCCTCAGATAATTCTATTTTTATTGACGGTGTGGATGTAAATAAGATTAAAAGAAGCAGTCTTAGAAAAAACGTTATATACGTACCTCAAGAAACCACTGTATTTAGTGGAACCATAAAAGACAATATATCTTTTATGGATCCTGAGATCACAGATGAGCAAATTGAGAATGCTGCTAAAATTACCGAAATATATGATGAAATAATGCAATTCCCAGGAGGCTTTGAAGCAAGGGTAGGTGAGCGGGGTCTTAGTCTCTCAGGTGGGCAGAGACAGAGGATTGCATTAGCAAGAGCAATCCTGCTTCAACCCAGGGTTTTAATACTTGATGATGTTTTCTCCTCCCTTGATCTTAAGACAGAGAGTCTTGTCTTGAGAAATTTAAGAAGAGAAATGAAAGGCAGCACCTTACTTGCTATCTCAAGCCGTGTTCCTTCAATAAGCGGCTTTGATTCAATTGCTGTTTTTGATGATGGTAGTTTGGTTGAGCTTGGAGATCATGAAGAACTCATGGCTAAAAAGGGTATATATCATGGTCTATATAAAATTCAGACATTCGAATAGAATATATCCATGGGTAATGTAAAAATAGATAAAAGGACACTGGTCTCTTACTTTGCATACGGCTCCAATATGAACCCTGACAGGATGAGGGAAAGAGAGGTTGTGTTTTATTCTAGAGAGCTTTTAATACTTTCCGGATGGAGCCTGAAGTTTCATAAGATTACTATTCAACCAAACAAAGGAGCTGCAAACATTGTTCCAGACGAAAGTGGGGCTGTTCAAGGAATACTCTATAAAGTTACAATGGAAGGTATAAGTAATCTAGATAAGTTCGAGCATTATCCGATAGAATACGACAGAGTATCTCTAAGAGTTCCATTTGATGAAGATGATGAGAAGCTGATTCTGACTTATATTGCCCATCCACACAAAACCAGGGAGGGTCTAAAACCATCAAGGTCTTACTTAGAACATTTACTTGCTGCAGAGGACATTCTTTCAGAGGATTACTACAATCAACTAAAAGAAGTTGAAACATTGGATTAAAGTAGTACGTAACCCAATCTTAATGCATATAAGTTATTCTTTAAGCAGTTTGTAGTGTAATTTGGTATAATTTATTTACTAACCAAATACGGGGGTGTACAAGATGGCTGAGAAAGTAAGAAAGTTATATCGTTCAAGTCATGATAAGATGGTAGCGGGTATTTGTGGTGGATTGGCGGAAATGATATCAATCGATCCCACCATGGTAAGGCTAGGTGTTGTATTCTTGGGTCTAATAACAGCTGTTATACCACTAGTTATTGTTTATATAATAGCGTGGATTATCATTCCTGAGGGTGCACAAGAATAGTAGTGTTTTGGACATAAGTTTCTGAAAATTAAATTGGTGTTCTATATGTTTTTTTGGCAAGTAAATTCTGTTGATGATCTTGCTCTCTAGTAGAATTCTTACAAACCAACAGTCAATACGACTACATAACAAAGTATATAGGGGTGAAAGTGAACTATCTGGAAATAGCTGAGCAAGCAGCAAGAGAAGCAGGAGTAGTCCTTCTAGAGAACCTGGGGAAGGTTAAAGAGATTGAGTTTAAGGCTAAGAACAGTCTTGTAACTGAAGTGGATAAACTGTCAGAAGAGATAATAATAAACAAGATTAAAAAGAGCTTCCCTTCACATGATATTTTTGCTGAGGAGTCGGGAAGAGATTCTGAGGATTCTGACCACCTCTGGTTAATAGATCCTATCGACGGTACTACCAACTACGCTCATGCATATCCTTTTTTTTCAATATCAATAGCGCTTGAAGTAAACGGTGTGGTAGAAGTTGGATTAGTTTATGACCCTGTAAAAGACGAGATGTTCACAGCGGAGCTTGCTAAGGGTGCATATCTTAACAACAAACCTATAGAAGTTTCTAAATCATATGCTATTGAGCATTCCCACGTTTGCACTGGGTTTATGCATGAGATCGAGTGGATGGTAGAGGCAAATATAAAACATTTTGGAAATTTTATAAGACGTGCAAGAGCAGTAAGGCGCGATGGCTCGGCGGCTCTAGATGTTTGTTATGTAGCGTGCGGTAGATTTGATGGCTTCTGGGAGCTTGGACTTAATCCCTGGGACACCGCAGCAGCGGTGCTGATATTAAAAGAAGCTGGGGGACATATAACTACATTCTCTGGCGGTGAATATAGCATCTATATGAAAGAAATACTTGCATCAAATTCAATAGTGCATGATCAAATGATCGAAATTTTAGCGCTCGAGGATTAAATGACCTATACTGGGAGAAGTATGAAAACTTTTATAGCCGTTCTTACATTTCTGGTTTTTTCAGTCACAGCATTCGCTCAAGATAAAGACCAGTCTAAATATTACTATATAGGCAGTATAGGAGACGGTCTTTCTATACAAATGGAGCTTTCATTAGAAGGCAGCGATGTGCAAGGATCTTATTATTATAATAAATACGGAACGCCCATAGATTTATCCGGGCAAATAAATTCTAAGGATTCTACAATTACACTGACAGAAAAAGCAGATAAGGGAGAAAGTGGAGGAAAATTTGCAGGCTCTTTCACTCCAATCGGTGGAGGATTGGGAACAACTATGGAAGGCACATTCTCTAAGTCCGCTAAGCTTCCATTTAAACTTACCAAAGTGGCCAATTATGAGTTCTCTGTAATAAAACAAGGTAATTTTAGCGAAGCCAAATGGTCATATCCTAAATTGATATCAAAAAATGAAGTAATACAAAAAATCTCAAACAAACTCTACGATAGAATGAAGCCTCAAATAGAGGAATATCAAAAAGATGCTAAAGAAGGTTTCATGGAAGATCTGATTACAAGCACTTGGATATTTAATTATGACTACTCTATTGAGTATTACTCAGATGAGCTCTTTAGCTTCACAGGTCTTGTGTATTCGTATACTGGAGGCGCTCATGGTAACACTTATTTTGTATCATCAAACTATTCAATTAATGAAAAAGATTCAAAGCTATTAGAGTTGTCTGATCTTTTCAAAAAAGATTCAAATTATGTAAAAGTTTTATCTGACTTCATAATCAAAGATCTCAAAAAGCAAAAAGCGGGCTGGGTTGTAAACGGCGAGATTAAATCTCTTAAGGAAGATGAAATAGGCCCCTTCGCCCTATCTCCAAGGGGAATTCAGTTTGCTTTTGCGCCCTATGCAGTTGGACCTTATTCTGATGGGGCATTTTTCGTCACTATAAGCTACTACAAATTAAAAAATATAATAAAAACTGATGGGCCACTTGCACATTTCATCAAATCTCGAGAAACTAAAATAGAGCAATGATTATTTCCGGCTATAATTAGAGACCATGATCTCAGAGCAACTCAAAGAGCTAATTCGTCCAGCCGTACTCGTACAAAAAATAATTTGGTTTGTTATTGTTGGCTCTATAATTTTTTACATAGGGTTTGTGTATCTATTTCTAGGAGACAATAAAGCTTTAACTTCATCTATAGGTGGCTACATAGAGCCTTTGATTTATATTCTAGCGGGGGCTTGTGTACTGGGATCAATATTTTATTACAGATATGCGCTCTCAGAGAACCAGCTTAGGCAGTTTCTGAATAAGGATATTGATCTTGAACTGCTGGCTAAGAATCCAAAGACAAAAGAAATAGACCAGGTCAAGCTCAAAAAGTTAAATTCTCTTTCTGAGGGTGAGACCAAAATATATTCTCTTATGTTTGAGCTTCAGAAAATAACAATTTTAACTTTAATACTAAATGAGCTAACTATCATATTTGGCTCTGTTTTAGCTTTTGTAAATGATGACGCATCGAAGGTTATACCGTTTGCTATTGGCTCTTTGGTCTTGAGTTTCTGGATGTTCCCAAAACCTTGGGCATTAATCAATAGAGTTCAGAAGTTGTAGGGCAAATTCAATTGCTGTGGAGGATTAAATGCCATCTTCAAAAAGTAGTGATGTTGATGTACTTGTTGTTGGAGCCGGTCCCACCGGGCTTACAATGGCATGCGAGCTTCTTAGACATGGAATCACACCTAGAATAATAGATAAGGCCCTAGCACCGACAGACAAATCTAAGGCTTTTGGAATACATGCCCGAACACTTGAGCTTCTAGATAATATCGGCATTGTGGACACATTTATTAAAGAGGGAAACGCATGTAACGCATTTGATATGTACGACTGTGGGGAGCCTTTGACTAGCGTGATGTTCGACAGTATTGAAAGTAAATATCCTTTCGTTCTGATGCTAGCACAGAGCGATACAGAGAGAATTCTGCATGAACATCTTGAGAGCTATGGAGTTGAGGTTGAGCGCAACACAGAACTGAAAAAGATAAAGCAGACTGAAAATGGAGTAGTTGCGACAATAAGGACTCCATATAATTCTACTGAAGAAATACAGTGTAAATATCTAGTAGGTTGTGATGGAGCACATAGCGTAACTAGACATCAGCTAAACTTCGATTTCAAAGGAGCTCCATATCCAAATTACTGGCTTCTGGCTGATTGTAATATCGATTGGAAATATCCTACTTTTCATCTCTCAATTTTTATTCATCCAACAGGAGTAACGGCCTATTTCCCCTTGAGAGAAGATCGAGGACGACTTATGTTTGAGCTTGAGAACTCTCCAATTGATGAAGAGATGGCTCTTCCGGTTATAGATGATGTGCACAAGTTAATGGAGGAGAGGGGGATCCAGCACAATGGTCTCTCTGATCCAAACTGGCTTGCATACTTTAAGCTTCATCATAGAATGGTAGATAAATATAGTGAGGATAGGGTATTTCTGTGTGGAGACGCGGCTCATATCCATAGCCCAATGGGTGGTCAGGGAATGAATACCGGCATACAAGATTCCTACAACCTAGCTTGGAAAATGGCCCTTGTTCTCAAAGGCAATTCACCCGAGGCACTATTAGAGAGCTACAACACTGAGAGGCACCGAGTAGGAAAACAAGTAGTTAATCTTACTGACACAGCTACAAAAATGGCTACTATTCATAATCCAGTGGTAAGTGTAATTAGAAACAAAGTGGTGGGGGTTTTATCTAAAATTACACCGGTTCAAGAAAAAATAGTAAGCACTCTAGCACAGCTTGAGTTTCATTATAAAGACAGCCCAATTGTGGAGGAAAGGTGGTTTGAGTCAAAAGAGGTCGAAGGATATGTTCCACATGGAAATGATCTAAAAGCTGGAGAGAGGTTTAAAGATTACAGTCTTCAAAGTAGGGATGGTAAAAGCACTACTGAGCTATACAAATTATTAAAAGGATCAGAACACGAACTCCTTATTTTTACTGGCACCGAGCCCGAAGTTATGGAAATAGATGAGATCTCAAAGATAGTTGAATCTGCTAAACAATATGGCGCCCTTATTGAAGCACATTTAATAATTGGCGCTGAAGAAATACCCACTGGGTTGCCTGAAGTGGTTTCCTCTTGGATTGATAACGGGGACATGCACAAGGATTTTGGAGCTGCAAAATCTAGTCTCTACCTAATTCGCCCTGACGGCTATATAGCATTTCGTAATCAGCCAGCTAGTGCATCAGATCTAGAAGAGTATCTAGCAACTATTTTTATTTAACTAGTATCTTGGACAGAGATTATGGAAATACTCATCAACGAGAATAATCGCAAGTGGGTTATCCTTACTATAGCTAGTTTGGCGTTTGGGCTTATCATGCTTGATGAAACGGTTGTGGCTGTTTCATTGCCTACAATGCAGCATGACCTTTCAATGAGTATTCTGCAGTCTCACTGGGTCATCAATTCATACCTTCTAGTTATTGCAGGTTTTATCGCAGTGGGCGGAAAGCTTGGCGATATAATTGGCTATAAAACTTTATTTATAACTGGAGTTTTAATATTCGGGGTTTTTTCTCTGGCCGCAGGTTTTTCCCAAAATGCTGCCTGGATATTGACTTCTAGGGCTTTGCAGGGATTCGGAGCAGCTATAATCTTTCCAGCTTCCATGGCCCTATTAGCACTTACTTTTCCCTCAAACCAAAGGGGTATGGCGATGGGCATATACGGGGCAATTGGCTCATCATGCAGTGCACTTGGACCGCTCATCGGAGGGTATCTTACTACTGAAGTTTCCTGGCGTTGGATTTTCTGGATTAACTTTCCGATAATTGTACTAATACTTCTCGTCTTTTTAGCTGTTTGGCGGGAACCATCTTTGAACACACGTAGGCCACGCATTGATGTTTTTGGGCTGATAACTCTAGTTATAGGTATTAGCTCACTCGTTCTTGCAATAATGCAGGGAGCAGAATGGGGATGGGGCTCAACTACAATCATAGGCCTCTTTATTGCTGCAGCTTTATTTTTAATTATGTTCTATATAATAGAGTTAGGGGTCAAAGAGCCTTTGATCGAGATTGATTTATTTAGAAATGGCACATTCTCATCTTCAAATCTTGTTATTTTCACGGGTCAGTTTACCAAAATAGCAGTTATTGTTTTTGGTGCTTTATATTTGCAGCAGATACTAAAGATGGATCCACTAAAAGCTGGGCTAGCACTCTTTCCTGCTTTAGTGCCGATCCCGATTATGGCAATTCTTGCTGGAAACGCAACAGATAAATACGGAGCCAGATATCCAGTGCTTGTTGGGCTGCTTCTGGCTGCTGTAGCTCTGTTCCTTATGGGATTGACTGCAGGCACGGACAGATACCTATTTCTTGTTCCGACACTTCTACTTTGGGGTATTTCTGTAGCCTGGATGTTCGCCCCTGCATTGGTGGCTGTAATGAACTCGGTTCCTATTGAAAAACAGGGTCAGGCGAGCGGAATAGTTTTAACTGCACAAATATTCGGAGCCACAATCGGCTTGGCTATACTTAGTGCTGTACTAAACGAACTCCATAGTTTTAGAATTGTATTTATACTAACTTCAGCAGTTGCATTCTTTACATTGGTTCTCGGATGGATTTATTTGGAAAGAAAAAATAAGACAAGTTAAAACCAGTAATAAATCTCAATATATTAAAAACATGTTTTAAAATGTGCAGCTCGTAGGTAATTTATAATTCATGCTATCAAGTACCGCTAAATATATAATACTGTTTATAGCTATTTTTGCTGTCCTCTTATTTATTGGCTCTACAAACTTTAACACTCCCAACTCGAACCAATCACATGATCTAACTTATAAAGGTGCTGTGCTTGCTCATATACACAGAATAGGTAACGGCTACGGTTCTACTCCTTCAAAAGAGATGCACAAGCATTTAAACGAGATTGGGTATAACTTTGTTCAGTTAAATACATTTGCCTATATGTGGGATAGGAAACGCACTAAGGTACATTCGGGAGGCGATCCGTCCATGGCCACACCCTTTGTTGAGAGTGAGATACAAAACCTACACGAAATGGGTTTTAAGGTGATGCTGAAGCCGCATATTTGGATTGGCGGACACAATTTGGATCCTGACAACTGGAGGAGTAAAATAGATTTTGAAGATCCTCTTAAAAGAAGAAAGTGGTTTGATAGTTATACAGAATTTATATTAAGCGAAGCAGAGCTTGCACAAAGAGCGGGGGTTGAGATGTTAGTCGTCGGCACTGAACTTGTCGGAGTTTCCAAATATACGGATGAATGGGATAAGTTGATTAAGAAAATAAGAGGGGTTTATTCTGGGAAACTTACATATGCAGCCGAGGGTATGAATGCACAAAAGATTGAGTTTTGGGATGATCTGGACTATATCGGAATTGATGCATATTTTCCTTTAAGTGATAAAAATAGTCCTAGTTTGGAAGAACTGACTCAAGGTTGGACAAAATATGAGTCTGAAATCAGAGCTCTATCTGAAAAATATGATAAGCAGGTTATTTTCACAGAGATTGGATTTAAATCTGTAGAAGGAACAGCTATAAAACCTTGGGAGTGGAAACAAGATGGCAAAGTGAGCCAGGAAGACCAGGCACTTGCGTTTGAAGCAACTAGGCTTGCTTTCAGAGATAAACCTTATCTTGCCGGGGTTTTTGTCTGGAAATACTTCACTGATATGAATAGTTATGAGAGAGGGAATGTGGAGAAGGGTTTTACTCCGTATAGAAAAAAAGCGGAGAACGTAATATACGAGTGGTTTGGAATAAATGACAAAGAAGCTGTTAAATAAAATCTTAATATCTAATTAACATAAAGTATCCACCCGCTTTCATTGGCCTTTAGAATTCCTGTAAGGGTTACATTTTCCCTCTTAGGATTTTTCTCTATTGAAACCACGTCTTCAAGCGTTCCATGAAGAGCATAAATTTCACCATCATCTGTTTGTATAAAATGAGCATGTGGCTTAGCTTCGTTGCATGGTCCATCGGCTATCTTTGGTCTTACACTTCCTTCTTTTTGATTTGGAAATACACACAGTACAGTTCCTGTAACTGTGGTTTTAATTGAATTTTCTTCAAGCTCTAAAGATGGAGTGTAGAGCTGCCAAGCTCTTTGATGACCCACGGTCTTGCCTTTAAGTCTAAGTGGAAGCCGGTAGCCCATCCTAGATTTAGAGTTTTGCTTAATTTTTTCTATTTCTTCTTGTGATCCATGTAGCGAATAGAGGTCACCGTCAACACCAAGGAGGTAAAGTAAACCTGTGCACTCTGTAAATTCTTTTGATACACTAGCCTGTCCCATCTCATCTATTTGAACACATACAAGCTGTCCTCTTACAATTTGCGTATCATCAGTTTGAGCAAAACTGTTTAACGATAGAATTGCTATGGTTACTATGCTAAGACTGAGAACAATTATTTTGCGCATAAGGGACCTCCGCCATAATATTTCGAGTTAACTTAAGACTACACCAAATTAGATACACAATGAAAGGAAAAAGGTTCCGTCTAATCCTACTTTTTTATTTTTAGTTCAGGAAGAAGCTCATTGATTGAATTTTGAAGAAATTCCCGCTCATGTACTTCGTTGTCGACTACTTCACCATTCCAAACAACTATATCAAGATCAATTGTTCTGGGACCGTCTTTGTTTTCTGTCTTTACTCTCCCCATTCTATTTTCCAGATCTTTTAGCCAGAATTTTAAAGATGTAGAGTCCATTTCCGTTTCAACCAGGAATGCACAATTTAAGAAGTTGTCTTGGTTAGAGCAGCCAATGGGCTCTGTTTCGATTATGGCTGAGGTTTTGATTAAGTTAAGATGATTAGCTAAAGCGTTTTGTGCTTCTTTTATATTTTGATTGGGATCAATGTTTGATCCGGCCCCAATTACTACCTTATTTAGTTTCATAATCTTTTATGGATACTACCTGCTTTGGGTTTGGGTTACGGATACAGTATCTGTAAAGCGAAGAGCACCTGGTTTATCAACCCTTACACTTGCTTTATCTACCTTCTCGTTTTCCATTACAATCTTTATCGCATCTCCTGCGATTCTTTCAATCAAATTAAAATCAGTTCCTTCAACCATCTCTATTATTTGCTTTGTGATAGTTTTATAGTCAACAGTGTGTTCTATATCGTCAGTTTCTATAGCCTTGGTGCCGTCAAATTCCATCTCTATATTTATTATGACATCCTGCTTTGTCTCTTTTTCCCAATCGTAAATGCCAACGATTGTTCTGAGCTTTAAATTTTCAATTTTTATTATCATAATTTTTATCTTCCTATACGAGGTGCTGACCTCCATCAACAAAAAGACATTGTCCGGTTACAAATGTATTGTCCAGTATATATTCTACAGCACTGATTATGTAATCCGGATTTCCGGGTTTTTTAAGAGGTGTGTTCTGAGCTATTTTCTCTAGATATTCGAGACCCTTATCGGGTGGTGGGAGTATAGGGCCAGGACAGATCCCGTTTACTCTGATTTTAGGACCTAAGTCCTTTGCTGCCATTAAAGTAAAATCTCTAAGCGACTTTTTAGTTAAGTTATATGAGAAATGTTTGGTTTCAATTTTGTTAATACGCATATCTAACATGTTGATAATTAACTCTGCACTATTTTCTTTGCTAAAATCCTGTGAGAGAAAAAATGGGGCTTTGAAGTTAGTATTGAAATCTCTGTCAAAAACTTCCTCAGTTACATCATTAAATGCAACGTCCTCAAATATTGAGGCACTATTTACCAATATTGCGCATTTAGGAAAAACCTCAAATACTTTAGGAATTAAAGTCCGTACTTGTTTTATATCTGAAAGATTGGCTTGAAATGTCTCTGCTTTTCTACCTTTAGCTCGGATTAACTCCGCTGTTTCTATAGCTTCTTTGTCTGAGTGGTTGTAATGTACAGCAATATCGTACCCTCTTTCAGCCAGACTGAGTGATATTGCTTTTCCTAACCTCTTACCCCCACCAGTTATAAGTGCAGCTTTTCCCATAATGAATCTACGAAACTATAAAGTAGTAGCCTGATTATAGCATAGGTCCTGTTGGCTATTAAATTTTACAAAGAGGCAATCTTGAGACCAACTATTCCCATTACTATAAAACCTATGAATACATACCTTAGCAGACTCGATGGTTCTCCTAATAACCAAATGCCTAAAAAGAATGTTCCAACTGCTCCAATTCCCACCCAAACTGCATATGCAGTACCGACTGGAATCTCTCTTTGAGCAAGAAACAAAAAGAAGCCGCTCAATAGAATACTTACTACTGCAAAGGCCGCATATCCGTAGTGTATTCCTCTGTCTGTCGATGCAAACTTAAGCCCCATGGGCCATCCCCACTCCATGACTCCAGCTATTAGTAGATATATCCATGCCATTTGCTTGATCTCCTGTTGTTCAATTGTTGATATTAACTTAAATCAAATTACTTATTTTTTCTATAAATAGGCATGAATCTTTTTCATTACCCTCATATCTAATCAAAAAAATCTTAACACTTTATTTATTGGGCTTAGTTGGTGTACAATAGTAAATCTAAGCCGGATTTTAAAAAGGGAAAGTCACATGGCGAGAAGAGCTACCACAAGACGAACCACTAGATCACAAAGCAAAATTCTGGGAATTGATATTGGTGGGACAGGAATCAAAGCGGCGCCTGTTGATATAGCTAAGGGCGTTTTGATTAAGGAGCGTTTTCGCATAGATACCCCACAGCCTCCTACGCCTAGAGCAATGCTAGAGGTAATCGGTCAACTCATAGAGCACTGGAAGTGGAAAGGGAAAATTGGGTGCGGCTTCCCCGGCGTTTTAAAACACGGAGTAGTTCACACTGCGGCAAATCTTTCCAGTCAATGGATAGGGATAAATATCCAAGAACAGATAGAGAAAATTTCTTCTTGCCAAGCTGTGGTTATTAATGATGCAGACAGTGCGGGGCTCGCTGAGATGAAATTCGGCGCTGGTAAGGAATACAACAAGCACGGGGGAGGAGTTGTCATTATGGTAACTCTTGGGACCGGTATAGGGACTGCAGTGTTTGTTGATGGTCATCTTGTACACAACACGGAGCTTGGTCATATTGAAATAGACGGTAAAGATGCGGAGAAACGGGCTGCGGCAAGTGTTAGAGAGCGCAAAAAAATGAGCTGGAAAAAATGGGGCGGCAGAGTTAACACCTATCTTCAAACAATGGAGAAGCTATTGTCTCCCGATTTGTTTATAATAGGCGGCGGGGTCAGCAAAAAACCGGATAAATTCTTTGAGTATATAGAGCTTAAAGCAAAGATTGTTCCAGCCCAAATGCATAATGACGCAGGCATAGTAGGTGCAGCTTTATCTACTGAACTTTAAAGTTTTCTGTATTCTTGAAAAACCAAGCTTGGTATGTGATAATCCCGAGAGGGCATAACAATTATCAGGCGGAGTAATTAGCTAATAAATAGAGGTAATTACATTTGTTTCAACAACAGCAACTTCAACTACTCTTCGTAGGTCAAAACATTCATGCCAGAGAATTACAAAGAAACTGTATTTATAGTAATCAAACTTTAGTACTTCCTTTGAAAATAATCACTCAACATTCTCGGAATAAGGGTACAACGCAGTAAACAAAATCTAAGGAGATCGGCGATGGCAGCAAAGCCCAAAAAGAAGAAAGACAAGTTAGAGCAATTAATTATTAACACTATCAGGACTCTATCAATGGATGCGGTTCAAAAAGCTAATTCAGGACATCCTGGAACCCCAATGTCTATGGCTCCTGTAGCCTATACGATCTGGGATAAGTTTATGAATTTTAATCCCCAAAATCCTGACTGGCCAAACCGTGACCGTTTTGTTCTATCTGCAGGCCATGCTTCTATGCTCCTATACAGCTTGTTGCATGTGACGGGCTATGATGTTTCACTAAATGATATCAAAACTTTCCGCCAGCTTCATAGCAAATGTGCTGGGCATCCCGAATACGGAATGGCTCCAGGTATTGAAACTACCACAGGTCCACTGGGACAAGGCTATGCGACTTCTGTTGGAATGGCCATTGCTGAGAAGTGGTTGGCAAAGCATTTTAACCGCCCTGGACACAAGATAATCGACTACAGTATTTTTGCACTAGGAGGAGACGGCTGTATGATGGAGGGAATCTCCAGTGAAGCAGCCTCCCTTGCGGGTCATTTGGGCCTGAGCAATCTTGTGTGGATGTACGATAACAATCACATAACCATTGAAGGTCACACAGATCTTGCTTTTAGTGAGGACGTAGCAGCCAGGTTCATGGGCTACAACTGGCATGTACAGCGCGTTGGAGACGCAAATAACTTAGAGCTCTTACAAGAAGCGCTTGGTAGAGCAAAAAAGGAGGAAAATCAGCCCTCTTTAATAATAGTAGACAGTGAAATAGGTTTTGGGAGTCCTAATAAACAGGACACTCCAGCCGCACATGGTGAGCCTCTTGGAGAGGATGAGATTATAAAAACAAAGATTAATTATGGATGGGATCCGAAAAAGAAATTTTATGTTCCAAACGAAGTAAAAGACTACAGAAAACAAATTCTAAAAAGGGGTAAAAATGACGAGGATAAGTGGAACAAGATATTTTCCAAGTACGCCTCTAAGTACCCGGATTTAGCTAGACAGTTTGAAATGATGGAAGATCGTAGAATGCCACAAGGCTGGGAGAAGTGCTTACCAACTTTCCCTGCAGACCCAAAAGGGCCTGCTACCAGAACCTCTAACGGTAAGATACTAAACGCCATTGGTAAGGATATTCCATGGTTACTAGGCGGCGCAGGTGATGTGGGGTCTTCAACTAAAACCTACCTAGACGATGCCAGCAGTTTTGAAAAAAACGCCTACGACGGAAGAAATTTCCACTTTGGGATTAGAGAAGCTGCTATGGCGGCGGTGTCAAACGGTATGGTTCTGAGCAAGCTAAGGGCCTATGCATCATGTTATTTTGTGTTTTCAGATTATCTTAAAGCGCCTCTTCGGCTGTCCTGTTTAATGAAAAATCCTGTCATTTATATATTTACTCATGATAGTATAGGTCTTGGAGAAGATGGGCCTACTCATCAGCCGATTGAACACCTTGCCGCGCTCAGAGGAGTGCCCAATCTTGACGTTATAAGGCCTGCTGATGCAAATGAGCTTAGCGTTTTGTGGAAGCATGTTATGGAAGTCAAAGATAGGACTATTGCGTTGATTCTTACCCGCCAGAATGTTCCTACCTTCGATAGGAGCAAATATGCTCCTGCCAAGGGAGCTTTGAGAGGTGCCTATATTCTTGCTGACTGTAAAGGGAAGCCCGATTTAATACTCATCGGAACGGGGTCTGAGGTTCAGCTGTGTCTGGGCGCATATGAAAGACTTACAAAAGAGGGAGTTAAAGTCCGGGTAGTCAGTATGCCTTGCTGGGAGCTGTTTGATAAGCAGAGCTCTCAATATCAGGAAAAGGTTTTGCCCGATTCAGTTAGAGCAAGAGTATCTGTTGAAGCCGGAGCCACTTTGGGATGGCAAAAATATGTTGGGCTTCATGATAAGGGTACGTCGATAGGTGTAGATACTTTCGGAGAATCGGCCCCTATTGCAGATCTGTGGCCTGAGTTTGGATTTACAGTTAATAATGTTGCAGCTAAAGCTAGGCAAACTCTTAAGAAAAATAGAAAAAAATAATAACTAGTTATCAAAAAGATAAAACATTTATAGGAGAACATCATGTCTAAGAACATTAAGGAACTAACCAAGCTGGGACAATCAATTTGGTATGACTACATTAGACGTTCTTTTTTAACTAAGGGAGAACTTAGAGCTTTAATTGATGAAGGGCTTAGAGGTGAGACTTCAAACCCTTCTATTTTAGAGAAGGCTATTGCCGGTAGTTCCGACTATGATGAAGATTTAACAGCACTTGTAGAAGAGGATAAATCAGTAAATGAAATATATGAGGCACTAGCACTGAAGGATATTGCTATGGCTGCTGATGATTTTAGAGCTCTTTATGAAGAAACAGACGGCGGAGATGGGTTTATAAGTTTAGAGGTTAGCCCAACCCTAGCTAACAAAACAAAACAAACGATTAGAGATGCCAAAAGATACTTTGTTGCACTGGACAAGCCCAATGTGATGATAAAAATTCCAGCTACTAAAGCGGGTATTCCAGCAATTACAGAGGTAATTGCATCTGGTATCAATGTAAATGTTACGTTGATGTTTAGCCTAGATCAGTATAAAGCTGTAGCTGAGGCATATATTAAAGGTCTTGAGAGACTAGCTGAGAATGGTCCTACCGTATTTAAAGGACACACCGTTGATAAAGTAGCTTCTGTTGCATCCTTTTTTGTGAGCAGGGTAGATAGTGCAGTGGACGCCAAGCTTGATGAAATCGGCAATACTGATCTGAAGGGTAAAATTGCTATCGCTAACTCAAAAATAACTTATGAAGAATACAGAAAAGTCTTTAGCGGCCCAAGGTGGAATAAACTTAAAAAATTAGGTGCCAGACCTCAGAGGGTTCTATGGGCTAGCACTAGTACTAAAAACCCTGCCTATCCTGACACATTGTATGTAGACGAGTTAATTGGGCCAAATACAGTAAATACTGTTCCTCCAGCCACATATAAGAACTTCAAAGACCATGGAACTCCAAAAACCACGCTTACTAAGGGCGTGAAGCAGGCTCATGCAGATTTAGCAAAACTAAAAAGACTTGGCATTAAATTAGATGATGTTACTGATTTTCTGCTTAAGGATGGTGTCAAGAAGTTTGCGGCATCCTTTGAGACTTTAATGCAAAGCATTGCCGATAAAAAGGAGCAGATTACTCAGGGAAAAAAGCCGTATACGGCTAGCTTGGGTAAGCACCAGGCAGCCGTAGATAAGGCGCTTGAAGATATACGCGAGAATAACATAATCGAGAAGATCTGGAATTTTGACTATCTGGTTTGGGAGAAGAAATCCACAGAAATAAGTAACCGCCTTGGCTGGCTTCATATACCCGAGGTCATGGCTGATGCATTAGCGGGAATAAATGTTGTAGTTAATCAAGTAAGAAAAGAAGGCTATAAAGATTTGCTTCTTTTAGGTATGGGCGGATCAAGTCTTGCAGTTGAAGTAATAAAGGAAACCTACGGGACTAAGAAAGGCTATCTTAATGTACATGTTCTGGACAGCACTGACCCTGGAATGGTCTTAGAGTATAGACGGAACCTTGATATGAAAAAAACTCTCTTTGTTGTCTCCACTAAATCAGGTGGTACAGCAGAGACTCTTTCATACATGAAATATTTCTACAACGAGTTGCTAGACGAAGTTGGTAAAAAAGATGTCGGCAAACACTTTGTAGCAATTACCGACCCTGGTAGTAACTTAGAGAATATTGCCCAGGATTTGAAATTTAGAACTACATTCCTAAATGATCCAAATATTGGTGGGCGCTACTCTGCGCTATCTTTTGTTGGAATCCCACCTGCAGCTTTTCAGGGTGTTGATGTCCCTCTACTTTTAGAAAGAGCCATAAAAATGCTTCACAATAACGAAAGCTGCAATTGTGCTGTTGAGGGCGATCACTCAGGCGCGTGGCTTGGAGCAATAATGGGTGAGTTGACCTTGGCAGGCCACGATAAGGTTACACTTGTAACATCCCCACCTATTCAAGGGTTTGGCTCTTGGGCTGAGCAGTTAATAGCAGAGAGCACAGGAAAGACCGGCAAAGGAATCCTACCCGTAGACCGAGAGCCTATGGGACCTCCGGAGAATTATGCAAATGACAGACTGTTCGTATATCTCCGACTTGCTGGAGATAGTACATATGATAGAAAGGTTAAAGCACTTGAAGAACATGGCCATCCAGTAGTAAGAATTAATTTAGAAGACATTTACGATCTTGGAGGCGAGTTCTTTAGATGGGAATTTGCAATAGCTATCGCCGGAAGAATAATTGGAATTCATCCTTTTAATCAGCCTAACGTTGAGGCTGCCAAGATATTGGCTCGCAAGATGATTGTTCAGTATCAGGAGAAAGGAAAACTTCCTTATGTAAAACCCACTTTAACAGATAAAGGGATAACCGTTTATTCTGGCTTCAAAGCCAAGAGTGTTGAAGATGCACTTAAGAAATTCCTTGCCCTTGCTAAAAAAGGTAAGAATGGTGGAAAGGGAAGAAGTTATGTAACCCTACAGGCGTATGTTAAGCCTGATGATAAGACCTATGAGGCTATGCAGAAATTCCGTAAAAAAGTGCAGGCTAAATATCGCCTAGCTACTACTTCCGGATTTGGTCCACGGTTCTTACATTCAACAGGGCAACTACATAAAGGGGATGCCGGTAATGGACTCTTTATACAATTTACTTCCGAGATGCCTGAGGATGCTCCGATTCCAGATGAAGCTGGCAAAAAGGCTTCATCAATGAGCTTTGGTGTATTGAAGAACGCTCAAGCCCTTGGTGATCGTCAAGCACTTCTCAAAAACAAAAGAAATGTGATAACATTCCACTTAGGTGAAGATGTTGTAAAAGATATTAACAAATTGACAAGAAGCTTATAGAAACTCATACAATTGATTAAAGCAATTATTTTTGATCTAGACGGCACACTTGTGCAGACAGAAGTTTTAAAGGCAGAGTCTTATGCTAAGGCTGCAGTTGAACTAGATCCTTCTTTGACCGAAGAAAGTGTTGTTGAAGGGTTTAAGGAATTTGTAGGTCTTTCACGAAAAGAAGTTGCCAAGGGGCTCCTGAATAAGTTTAACCTAGGGGATCCTGCCTCTAAAAGAATGGCCGAGTTTGATGTTGCAAAACCTTGGCAGGCTTTTGTCGATATTCGAATGGATGCTTATTTTAAAATGATATCTGATCCCAAAATACTCAAAGAACATTTATGCCCATACAATTTAGCCTTGCTCAAATGGGCAAGAAGTGAAGGCTACCCAACTGCACTTGGTACTATGTCTCACAGAAGAGAGGCCTACCGCGTACTTGATGTGCTTGATATTAGATCAGAGTTTGATGTAATTTCTACTATCCAGGACGTTGAGCACGGCAAACCTGATCCGGAGATATATAATTTGATGTTAGAGGAACTTAGAATCTCAAGCAATGAAGGGGTGGCAGTGGAGGATTCATCATCGGGAGTTAGAGCGGCCCTTGCTGCAGACGTTAGCTGCATTGCAGTACCTTCCGACTTTACAAGAGTAGGGGTCCATAAATTACCCCAAGAACCTAATCTGCGTGTTGTGGATAATCTTTCAGATTTGCTTGAGACGGCAAAGAGTTTCATCTCAGAGTTGAACTCAACTAAGGAGACCTCAAATTGACCTCAAACAACGGAGTTAGCTTGCAGGACCGCTTAAAGAAGGAGGCCGGAATAAGCGCTGTGGATTTTGTAGAGTCGGGGATGATTTTGGGGCTTGGCACAGGAAGTACTACCCGTTTTGCGCTCGAGGAAATAGGGCGCAGATTTAAAGAGGGGAGATTAAAAGATATAGTAGGAATATGCAGTTCAATTCAGACTGAAAATAGGGCCAAAGATCTTGGAATTCCAATTACGACTTTTGATGAAAAACAGGAGCTAGATCTTACAATAGACGGAGCAGATGAAGTCGACCCTCAGCTCAATTTGATTAAAGGCGGAGGCGGAGCGCTCCTTAGAGAAAAAGTTCTGGCTCAATCAAGTAAACGAAATATTATGATTGTGGATGAAAGCAAGCTTTCCCCAAAACTGGGCACCCACTTTGCGGTACCAATAGAAGTAATCCCCTTTTCGTGGAAGCCCGTATCGGTATTTTTAAAATCACTGGGTGCAGATCCCGTACTTAGAATTAAGGATGATGGAGATATTTATACAACGGATCAAGCCAATTATATCTTGGATTCAAATTTTGGTCCTATATCAAATTTAGAAGAGCTAGCGCAAAAATTAGGTCAAAAAGCTGGTATAGCAGAGTTTGGATTATTTTTAGGAACGGCAACAGAGGTAATAGTTGCTACCTCAAATGGAATAAGATATCAAAAAAGAAACGATTCATAAAGGTAGAGCGTATATATGATAGTAATAGAACCTTCAATATTATCTGCAGATTTTACAAAATTGGGCGAAGCAGTAATTGATGCTCAAAACGCAGGCGTGCCAGGAATACAAATTGATGTAATGGATGGGCGTTTTGTTCCTAACATAAATTTTGGCCCTGGAGTTGTAGCGGCGATAAGGCCAATTACAGATTTATTCTTGGATGTGCATTTAATGATAGTAGAGCCAGAGAAATACATAGAGGATTTTGTTAAAGCTGGGGCTGATCAGATCATTGTTCATCAAGAGACCTGTCCTCATTTACACAGAACGCTTCAATCAATAAGGGAGCATGGTATTAAGTCGGGAGTTACCCTAAATCCTGCAACCCCTCCAGATATGATAGAAGATGTGCTTGAACTCTCAGACTTTGTTCAGGTAATGGGAGTAAACCCGGGTTTTGGCGGGCAAAAGTTTATTCACAGTCAGCTTGATAAGATCAGAACTCTAAAATCTATGATTGAGGAGCGTGGGCTCGATGTTCCTATTGGAATTGACGGTGGTGTTGATACTACTACTGCTCCGTTGATTGCTGAGGCAGGAGCTACTATTTTGATAGCAGGCTCAAGTGTCTACAATAAAAAAGGCTCAGTTAAAGAAAATGTAGAAGCTCTCTTAAAGAGCGTGCAGTAAGATAGAATTGGTGATATGATAGAAATAGGGTTTATATTTCATAAAACACAAATAACATTTTAAGGAGGGCAGTATGAAAATTGGAATGATTGGTCTTGGAAAAATGGGTGGAAACATGACGGAGCGCTTGCTTCGTGATAAGCATGAGGTAGTTGTTTACAACCTTACACAAGAGCCTATAGATGAGGCGGCAAAGAAGGGAGCAATACCTGCAAAATCAGTTGCAGACTTAGTTAAGAAACTTCCTAAGCCTAAGATTGTATGGCTTATGGTTCCTGCTGGTAAACCAGTGGATCAGAACATAAGAGAACTCAAGAAATATCTAAAAAAAGGCGACATTATAATAGATGGTGGTAATTCTGAGTGGCAGGATTCTCAGAAAAGAGCCAAATCGCTTAAATCAAGCGGCATTAAATACATAGACTGCGGAGTGAGTGGTGGTGTCTGGGGACTTAAAGAGGGTTACTGTTTAATGTACGGCGGGGATAAAGCAACCTGTGATAAAGCAGAGCCAATTTTTAAAACTCTTGCTCCTAAGAACGGTTATTTGTACTGCGGAAAAGAGGGTTCAGGT
Organism: Deltaproteobacteria bacterium; assembly: GCA_029262275.1. Taxonomy (GTDB): domain Bacteria; phylum Desulfobacterota_D; class UBA1144; order Nemesobacterales; family UBA2774; genus CR02bin9. The sequence goes on from JAJCZS010000007.1 coordinate 155,547, forward strand.
CACTATGTGAAGATGGTTCATAACGGCATTGAATACGGAATGCTCCAGGCCTATGCTGAAGGCTATGCAGTTCTTCAAAGCTCTGAGTTCGATCTTGATCTCCGTGCTATTAGTAAAGTTTGGCAGTACGGAAGCGTTATCCGCTCATGGATACTCGAGCTTGCGGAGAGAGTGTTTAAAGCTGATCCTACACTTGATGATCTTGACCCATATGTATGGGACAGTGGTGAGGGACGTTGGACGGTAGAAGCAGCATTGCGTCAAAATGTTCCGGCCCCTATTATTACAGCCTCACTTCTTGCAAGGATTGCATCTAGAGATACAGATTCATTCTCTATGAAAACTATTGCAGCACTCAGGAATCAGTTCGGCGGCCATGCAGTTAAAAAGAAATCAGACGATTAAGCCGTTAGAGAGATATGTAAATAATAATTAGTGAGGGGTGTTTAAATGGCACAAGAGAACAATTGCGTAATTGTTATATTTGGAGCTTCGGGAGATTTAACTAAAAGAAAGTTAATGCCTGCGATATATGCTCTATATCGTCAGAAACTGCTCCCAAAGAACTTTGCAATATTGGGTACCAGTCGGTCCCCATATTCAGATGAAGCATTCCGCAAAAAAATAGTTAGCGATATAAAAACTTATGCCAAGCTTAAAAGGGCAGACCAAAAGGACCTTGTGTCTTTTTCAAAACATCTCTACTATCAGGCTCTTGATGCCACTGATATAAACCATTATAAAGGTTTGAAAGATAAATTAGGGACAATTGATAATAAACTTAAGATAGGTGGAAACTATATCTACTACCTCTCAACCTCACCCAGCTTATACACCTCGATTGCAAATAACCTTGGAAAAACAGGTCTACAGATAGAGGGTGCAAACTCTTCCTGGAAGCGCATAATTGTCGAGAAGCCTTTTGGCAGAGACTTAAAGTCAGCCAAGGCTTTAAACCGAGATCTTCAAAGCATATTTGATGAGGATCAAATTTACAGAATCGACCATTATCTTGGTAAAGAAACTGTACAGGATATTTTTGCTCTGCGTTTCGCAAACGGTATCTTCGAACCACTATGGAATAGAAATTATGTAAGCCACGTTGAGATTACTGCTGCTGAATCGATAGGAGTAGAAGAGCGGGGTGGATACTATGACCATTACGGTGCTATGAGGGATATGATACAAAACCATTTGCTTCAGGTGTTGGGAACAATAGCTATTGAGCCTCCGTCATTTTTTAATGCAACTGATGTGCGTAATGAAAGCGTGAAGGTTTTTGAATCTCTACGACCCATTAAGACAAGTGAAGTTAAAAAATATGCTGTACAAGGACAGTACGTTGCATCTAAAATAAAGGGCCAAGAAGTCCTTGGTTACAGGCAAGAAAAAGATGTAGCCCCTGATTCCCGTACCGCTACATTCGTTGCCCTTAAATTATATGTAGACAATTGGCGCTGGGGCGATGTGCCGTTTTACATCCGCACCGGGAAATATCTACCTACACGTGTTACAGAAGTTGTAGTTCATTTTAAAAAGACACCTCATCATTTGTTTACTAAGACAGAGTTATGTGAGGCTACTCCTAATCAGTTGATTATAAGAATTCAGCCCGATGAAGGGATCCTGCTTAAATTGGGAATGAAAAAACCAGGCGCCGGATTTGATATTAAAGAAGTAGGAATGGATTTTCATTATTCTGATCTTGCTGATGCATATATCCCTGAGGCCTATGAGCGTCTCATCTTGGACTGCATTTTGGGTGATGCCACTCACTATGCTAGGGCTGATGCTGTTGAGGCATGCTGGAAGTTTGTTGATCCTATACTCAAGGCTTGGGAACGTAACGATAAGATAAAAATGTACGGCTACCCGGCAGGTACTTGGGGACCACCAGAGGCATCTAAGCTTTTTGGTGATCCTAGCCAAGACTGGCGCTATCCATGCAAAAACTTATCGAATGATGGTGAGTACTGCGAGCTCTAGTATGGAAAAGAAATATTATCTATTTGAAGACGGAGCTCAATTAGCAGCCCAGCTGGCAGTGGATTTTAAAGAAGCAGTCGATAGCAAGGCTCAATCCAATGAGTTTTTAACAGTCGCCCTTTCAGGCGGGCATACCCCTAAAGCATTTTTTGAGATACTTGCACAGCCACCATATAAGGATGAGATTTCCTGGGAGAATGTAATGTTCTTTTGGGGTGATGAGCGCTGTGTTCCCCCAGATAATGATGAAAGTAATTTTAAAATGACTAATGCCGCTTTACTATCACATATAGATATTCCAGAGGGAAACGTTCATAGAGTACTAGGAGAAGACCCTCCGACAAATGAAGCACTTAGATACGCAAAGATAATAGAAGAAAATGTTTTAGCCGGTAATAGTGGGTTTCCTGCATTCGACTGGATTTTTCTTGGTATGGGGGACGACGGTCATACCGCCTCACTTTTTCCTGGGGCATCTAATCTACAAGAAAATGAGAAGATTTGCGTAGTTGCGCAGCATCCTCAAACTGGTCAGAAAAGAGTCAGCATTACTTTTCCAGTTATTAACAATGCTAAAAGAGTATCCTTTCTCGTAGCAGGTGAGGCAAAAGCGCCTGTATTTAAGGAAATATTAGAGAAAGGGGCCTCAGAAAAACTGTCATATCCAGCCTCAATGGTTGATCCTGAAAACGGCATTTTGGAATGGTACCTAGATAAAGCCGCTGCACCTGAGCTTTAAGCCTTTAACTATACTAATTATCCATTTCATTGTAACTTTCTAATCACTACTTTTATTTTCAGAGAACTTAAATGCCTGAATACCTTGATCTACTAATTCTATTTGGAGTAGGGCTCATTGCCGGCGTGATCAACGTTATGGCCGGTGGCGGTTCTAGTCTTACTTTGCCTGCGCTGATTTTCCTCGGACTAGACAGTGCCACTGCAAACGGTACAAATAGGGTTGGAATACTGATACAGAGCCTCTTTGCTACTTTATCATTCCGTAAAGAAAAAATAACCGGCTTAAATTTAGGCCTTAGATTAGCCCTCCTCACAATTCCAGGGGCTGTACTTGGTGCTTTAATTGCAGTCAGAATCAGTGATAAATGGTTTGAGATAATTCTCGGCGTTGTCATGATTGGGGTCATCATATCAATGCTTGTTCCTCAGAGCAAAAATTTGGTTACCACAGCTGAAGGACAGAAAACCTGGCTCATATACCCCATTATGTTTGCAATTGGGTTTTATGGTGGGTTTGTTCAAGTTGGGGTAGGGCTTCTTATAATGGCAGCTCTTTATCATGTACTTAGAATTAATCTCGTATTTGTAAATATGCATAAAGTTTTCATTACTTTGATATTTACAATACCTGCGCTACTTATTTTCATGTGGACAGATAATGTAGACTGGCTCCTGGGGTTAGTCCTCGCAGCCGGAAATGGTCTTGGGGGTTGGTGGGCTGCAAAAATTTCTGTTAAAGGTGGCGAGAAAGTAATCCGCTACGTTATGATTGTAGCAATCTTCATCATCGCGCTAAAACTATTTGGAGTGTTTTAAGAACTTATGTCTAATCCCCGTTAAAAACTATAGTTCCAAAACCTGTTCCGCTTGTACCGCCGAATGTAAATCCATCTACTGGCGGTGTAGCAAGAAAAGTTGAAGTGTAATTTATCTCTACAGGTCCTGTCGCATTTTCAAACTGGCCTGTGCCACCTATGAAAACACCTGTCTGTGTTGTAGTAGATGTGCTAGTTTCAGGATCGAAGCAGCTAAAGCCGCTGTCCCAATTCCCAAAAATTAACTCACCATTAGAGAAACGCTTTACAAAATGGCCCTGCACTAAAGAGAACTCGTCCTCGCCAATGTCACAGTTAGCATTTTCTAATACCAATTCAAACTCGTTTAAGCTCTGGATTGCAACGCTCCCAAATGTGCTTGTGCCCAAAAACTGACCTAAATTTGCAGGTCTTCCATCACCATTGGTGTCAGTGCTCATAGGACCAGTCTCAAAACTTCCAGAATAAGTCTCGGTAAAATCTATCTCGTTACTTTGAGCATTGCTGTCATTGTCACAAGAGGTTGCTAAACCAAGCGTAGTAGAAATGCATAAAATGACTGCAATCACTCTCAATAATGAAACCCTCTTTAATGTAATTTGACTCATATTATCCCCTCCTAGGATTTTTTTTGTTCTATAAATTACCCTACGTGATCATTATAGGTTTCACGTATGACATAAAATACTATAAGCGAAATTATAGAGGCGGCTATAAGGTAAAAGCTTGGAGCGAGCTTATTTCCAGTAGCATCTATCAAGTATGTTGCAATAAACGGAGCCGTACCCCCAAATATCGCAAAGCCTATGTTATAGCCTATGGACAGAGCACTCATACGAATCCTGGCTGGGAAGAGTTCTACCATCATAGCCCCAAACGGTCCAAACACCATAGCCAGACCAAGTGCGAAGACGCACTGGGCCAATAGATCATATAGGTAATTGTCCAGACCCAGTACTAAGAAGAGGGGATAAGCAAATATAGCTAATATCAACGATCCTCCTATTAATATAGGTCTTCTGCCAACTTTATCTGACAAATAACCCATGACTGGGGTTAATATCATTAATACAACCATACTTATGGTGTTAATTTCAAGAGCGGAAGATAGGAGTAAGTGCGTTTCTGTCGAGAGATAGGTTGTTAGATAGACGAAAATCAAATAGAAATTTATTGAACCTACGCATGTTGCCCCTATTACCGTGAGTATTTCTTTCCAGTGATATTTAAATGCATCTTTGATAGGTGTCTTGGCTAACTCACCCGCTTCTTTCATTTTCTTAAAAGCTGGCGATTCGTCCAACCCTGATCTTAGAAAAAGTCCGATTATACCTATTAGCAATCCAAGTATAAATGGAATCCTCCACCCGAAGCTCTGTACCTGAGCATCGGTCAGCACATTGGTTATCACAGAAGCTATGGCAGATCCTAAAAGGATGCCTCCTAGTAAGCTAAATACAGTCCAGCTGCTGTAAAAACCTCTTTGAGGAGGGGGATGGGGTGCGTTTTCTACAACATATGAAATTGAGCCTGTGAATTCACCACCTACTGATATTCCCTGTATGAGTCTAATAATAGTTAGTAGAATTGGAGCTAATATTCCTACAGACTCATAGGTGGGTAAAAAGCCAATTAATGTTGTAGGGACGGCCATCATAACAACTGAGATCTCTAATGCTTTTTTCCTGCCGAGTTTATCTCCCAAAATGCCGAATAATACCGATCCGATAGGGCGCATGAGGAAGCCTACGGCAAATATTCCAAAAGTTGCCAGAAGTCCTGTTAATTGATCATCAGAAGGAAAAAAGAGTTTTGCAATAATAGGTGCGAAAAATCCGTAAAGTGCGAAATCATACCACTCAAGAACGTTTCCTACGCATCCTGCTACTACATTCTTTACTCTGTATTCAGATTCAGTCCTAGTCCCATTTGACACAACTACCCTCCATAAGCCTAATAATATTTGTATATCATTTACTGGCAGCATGTGTCAACTGCTAAATTGTTTATTTTTTTGTTGATATTGGTGTACATTAATCGAGAGAGCGGAATGAAATTACCAGAACTAGTTCAAACTATTCTACAAAAGGAAAAGAAGCATCCCTATGTGATAGCCTTTGAAGGAATGATAGGGAGCGGGAAGAGCTACGAGGCCAATAAGTTGATGGAGGAGTTGGGCAGAAATGCTCAACAAATCTCAACCGACTTATTTGTTACTGTTCCTAGGTCTGAATGGGGAAATAGAATAGAAGTACACGATATAGATCTTTCCACCTGGTATGATCTTCAAAAAATTAAGCAAGCTCTTGAGTCTGCTAAAAAAATGGAGAGGTTCACTGTTGATGGTCTCTATAATCTATCAAATGGTCAGTTTGATGATGAATTGGAAGTTGATGCAACCGATTGTGATTATTTGATTTTAGAAGGCTTGTTTTCCTGCCACGAAGATTTGGATGGATGGATTGATCTGAGAATCTTTCTCGATGTTCCTCAAGAAGTTGCTTTAGAGAGAGCACACATGCGAGATGAAACAGTAAGACACCTAGATCACAACAGCTGGCTTCAAAAAAAGGACATATTTTATAACCACTATCTACCTTTTATGGAATCCCACAAAAGCAGGGCACATATAATCTTAGATCCAGACTAACTTATGCTTTGAAATCTGGCTCATCCCTTCCGAGATAAACCGATAAGGCTCCTCCCTCAACAAATATTGTTTGCCCAGTTATATATTGAGCTTCATCTGAAGCGAACATCAAAGCTGGGGGTACTATATCATCAGGCTGACCCCTTCTTCCCTCAGGAATACCTTTTGTCATATATTCATCATATTCAGGGTCCGAAGATGACGACATAGGTGTTGCAATCGATCCAGGAGCTATACAGTTTACAGTTATACCGTCGGGGGCTAGATCAACAGCCATTACTTTTGTAATAATCATTACCCCTGCTTTAGCTGCGTGATAGGCAATAGAGATTGGATGAAAGTCCATTACGCCTGCTACTGAACCTATATTAATAATTCTGCCTGTAGATTTCTGCTCGATAACATGTTGAGCAAAATGCTGAGACAAAAAGAATAGCCCTTTTAGGCTGATATCAATCTGTTTATCCCAGCTATCGGGAGTTACTTCAAAAACTGTTTCTCTCCTTGCATAAGCTGCATCATTTACTAAAATGTCTACTTTTCCAAAGGTATCAATAGCTTTATGAATTAGTTTAGGATGTGCATCAACATCTCCCACATCCAAAGTATCGTAGATAGCTTCCCCACCCATATCCTTTACTTCTTGAACCACTTCTATGCATTTATCATCATGAAGAGCCGCAATGACAACCTTTGCCCCCTCTTTTACAAACCCAAGTGTTATCGCACGTCCAATTCCAGAAGACCCGCCTGTTATTATTGCTACTTTGTCTTTTAATCTCATAAGATAGTTGTCCTCCACTAAAGTTGATTAAAACTTAACAATCATGTCATTATAATTTAAACTTACTGTTGTTTCACAATCTGATGAATACATCATACAAAAATACAATATATAATACAATCAAAGAATTGATTACATTTGTAGCTTTAGGAGATTAGATGCGAGTAATAGTAGCCAAACCAAGGGGTTTTTGTGCAGGTGTTGATAGAGCGATTGAAATAGTTGAGCGCGCTCTTGAGACTTATGGCGCACCTATATATGTCCGCCATGCAATTGTTCACAACAAGCGTGTAGTGGAATCTCTCATTGAAAAAGGTGTTAAGTTTGTAGAAGATCTTGATGAAATAGAAGATGAGGGAGCAAAGGTTATTTTCAGTGCCCATGGTGTAAGCCCAGCAGTTTGGAATGAAGCCAGTGTAAATAACCTAGAGGTGGTCGATGCAGTTTGTCCTCTTGTAACTAAAGTCCATAACGAAGTTAAACACTATGCTGATCTAGGTTATACAATCATATTAATTGGCCATAGAAACCACGTAGAAGTAATAGGGACAAGCGGCCATGCTCCTGAAAAAGTAATCATTGTTGAGTCTGTTGAAGAAGCTCAAAAACTTATAGTCCCCGATCCTGATAAAATTGCTTATGTAACACAAACCACGTTAAGTGTAGATGATACTCGTGATATACTTGCAGCACTTAAAGAAAGATTCCCCAATATAGTAAGCCCGTCTAAGCTTGATATTTGCTATGCTACCCAAAACAGACAAGATGCTGTGAAGGCTCTTTCAAAAGAGGCAGATTTCATATTTATTATGGGCTCACCTGAGAGCTCCAACTCTAATAGGTTGGTTGAAGTCGCAAAGGCAAACGGCGTAGAGAATGCCTATCTAATTGAAGGTGCTCAGAGTCTTGATGGGCATGAATTGAGAGAAGATATGGTGATAGGTCTTAGCTCTGGTGCCTCAACCCCTGAGACAGTGGTACTAGAAGTAATAGCTAGACTTAAAGACTTAGGTGCTGACAGCATCGAGGAGCTCGATGGAAAAGAGGAACACACAAGATTCCCATTTCCTGATACAATCGAGTTCACCTCAGCAACCAGTTCTTAAATAAAATTACCCATCTTTAGTTATCACTTCAGTTAACTCGCCAGTCTTAGTGTCAAATAGGTAACCGGAGATTTCAATTTCTTTAGGTACGAGTGGATGGTTTCTTATGTGAGTCACATCATCTTTAACGCTTTCAATTCTATCAGAAATAGAAAGCCAGTTTATAAATTCACCCTCAGATGAATTCATCTTTTCCTTAAGCAGTTTTGCCATCTCATCTTGAGTAAATCCCTCAAGCCCACATTCTGAATGATGTATTACCAACCATACTTTTGTTCCTAAGTGCATAGCAGTAATAATCAGTGAGCGTATTGCGTCATCACTTGCCCTACCACCAGCATTTCTAATTATATTTGCTTCACCCAAGTTTAAACCTAAAAACTTTAGAGGTTCCAACCGGCAGTCCATACATGTGAGCACTGCAAGGTTCCTTGCAGGAGCTGCAGGCAGGTCTGATTTCTCACCGAACTCACTAGAGTATTTACTATTAGCAGCCTTTATCTTATCAATATTATCAGTCATAAAATTGCTCTCCTGTTGGGTAATAAATATACAGGATTTAATTTATCATACCATCCTTAGACCTTCATCAGACTTTGCAAAGAACACCTTGGCTTCATCACGGAGTTCAGGAAACTTGCTAGTGTAATTAGCTAATATTTCGAGTGCTGAGATTTGAGAGAAATCGTCTCTAACAAATGCTACCACGCAGCCTCCATATCCTCCACCGTTAATAGAAGCCCCAAAAACACCTTCATATGTGCTAGTTAACTCAAAGAGTAATTTAGTGTGTCTGCTTTCATTTTCATAATTCTCAAGCGTGCTTTTTGAGGATTGATTCATCAAATTGCCTAACTCATTCCAGTTGCCATTATCCCAGGCCTTAATACCTTGTTCCACTCGTGCAACCTCAGAGAAATAATGTGTAGCCCAAGGTTTTAAATCATTAGGAAGTCTTTTTTGTTGTGCAAAATAAACGTCACTTGGTATGTCCGATAGAATTTTTGGGGATTTTAATCCGCCCATAAGTCCAAGAATGCCTGCAGTTTTCTTGCATGCTTCAACTCTAGAGTTAAAACCTGAAGTTGTTAACTCACGACTAAGACCTGTGTATAAAATTAGAATTTTGAATTTCTCACTCGCCTCTTGTTTAGGGTGCTGAGCTACGGTTTTAGATAAAGTATCGATATATAGCATGCAATTTTTTTTGCCATAGACGATTGAGCTCTGATCTAATATTCCATTTTGCAGTCTCAAATAGTCATTTTCTATCTTTGAATCCAGATCAACAAGCTTTTCTCTAGATGTATAACAGTTATTTAGATAGGAGAGTGCTCTTAGATAAGAAAGTGCCACAGATGCTGAAGAGCTCAGTCCGCTTGCAGGCAAAGAGCCTGATATGACTCCAGTAAACCCATACTCAATGGAGTAGTGCTCTTGAATTACCTTAGCTGCCCCCATGGCATATCTCCCCCAATCGTCTCGCTTTGGGGTCTTTATATTATCTACACTAAATTCCAGAACTCCTGGGTAGTTAGTGCTGTACAAACGAATCTTTCTCTCATTATTTGGAATAAAAACTAAGAATGATCCTGCATTTATCGTCATTCCCAATACAGGTCCTCCCTGATGGTCCACATGGGCTCCTAGGGGTGAAATACGGTATGGAGAGAAGATAATATTTAAATCGGCATCAGAGAATTTCTCGCGCCTCTTTAAATATTCGCTAAGCTGCAAAACTTGATCTTCTAAAGTTGGGAATTCCATATTATATTTATCGTCTTATAAATTTGTTAAAGAGGAAAAACGGCGAATCTCATTTTGCAGGTTATATAGATTAAAATAAATCCCTTTTTGAGCTAACAGCGAAGAATGAGTTCCCGATTCTGAGATTTCACCTTTATGAATTACAAGTATTCTGTCAGCTTCCCTTACGTTTGAGAGTCTATGGGCGATTACTAGAGTCGTAGTGTCGCCCCCGTTGTCTCTTATGGTCTCCTGAATTTGTTTTTCAATATTAGCATCAATGTTTGAAGTGGCTTCGTCTAGAATCATAAACTTTGTTTTCTTAGAGAATACTTGGCTAATTGCAACTAGCTGTTTTTCCCCAGAAGATATCGAGCTTCTGTCACTCTGGGCGAGCCTGCCCATATTTCTTAGAGACGGCATGTCGTATCCACTCTCTTGATCGCCGTCGGATACATTCTTGCCAAATAAAAACAAGTCTTGAAACACTGCAGAGATATTTTCTCTTAAGAAGTCAGGGCTATAGTCTGTGATATTGATTCCGTCTAATAAAATTTCCCCTTTCTGAGCCTCGTAGAATCTCAGTATTAAATTAACAACCGTTGTTTTTCCTGATCCTGTAAGTCCTACCAAGGCCACAGTCTCTCCTGGGTTTAATTTAAAAGACACGTCTTTTAAAACCCATTCTTTATCATCGTACGAGAACCAAACATTTTTAAATTCTAGCTCCCCTTTAATTTCTCCTTCTTTTTTTCCGACGCTATCTTCGGGAGTGGCATGCGAGAGCTCATATAAATTCTCGCTAGCTGCGGCTGCAGATTGAAAGATATTATATTTCTCCGCAAGCTCCATTATGGGTCTAAATAGGAGTCTCACATAGTACAGGTAGGCGATCAAAGCGCCCAGGGTTAAATCAAAGCTCAATACGTTTAAACCCCCGTACCAGAGAATAAACGCAACGGTGAAAACACTTGTAAACTCAATAAAAGGTCTAAATGTGGCATAGACCCAGAGCTGATCCATATTAGCCTTATAGTTCTCGCTATTTACCCCTTTGAACTTCTCATAGTTTTCTATCTCTTTGTTGTATAGTTTTATGAGAATAATTCCCCTGACACTCTCTTGAACAAAGGCGTTTAGCTTTGCAATTGATGTTCTGACGTCTCTATATACGGTTTTGAGTTTCATTCTAAAAAGACTAGCAAAAATAAGCATGAGCAAAGTCAATATGAATACAAAGACTGTAAGCTTTTTGTTCATGTAAAACATGACTACAAAAACTCCGATCACGACAAGTATGTCTTTAAAAAACTGCACCATCACGGATGTATACATTTCATTTATAGCATTTATGTCATTTGTCACCCTTGTAGAGAGTCTTCCAACAGGATTTTTATCAAAAAAGGACTGGGGCAGTCTCATTATATGAGAAAACACAGTAACCCTCATTCCATGCATTATCTTATGCCCTGAATAGTTTAGAAGGTATGTGTACATCGAGCTGAATATAAATATTCCCAGTAGGCAAAGAAATAATATTGCCGCAAATCTGACAACATGGCTTATTTCATCAGATCGAAGAACTAGAAGATCTCCCCTGCTGAGCTCACTTAAAGACGAGTAACTTATGTAGTCGTAATTACCTGTTTTTTTAAATATGCTTTGATTATTAGCAACAATCTCATTTACTTTCTGATAATTCTCTTTAGTTAGATCACTTTGATTTATTGCCAGATACCTCTCATTAGATACAAGGCCCAGTTTTTCTAAGTTGTGTCTGTCATCGTTATCTATCTCAGACATGTCGATTAAATATGAGCCGTCTTCAAGTGATAGAACTAAGGAAGGATATTGCTCTTTAATATCCAGGATTAATTTCTTTTGGGCCTCGTTGTCGGGCAGCTGCGCAATTCTCCAGGAAGGGTAGATATATTTATCTACTGCCAGTTTAGCAATATAAGGCACCGTTAGCTCAAGCGCTGCGGTGACGATCATAAATATCAGAGCCAAAAACATAAATGTTCGATAAGGCCCTGTGTAGCTGTATAGCCATTTTATGATTTTTAAATCATAAGTCTTTTTGTCTTTTTTTGCTTCCTCATTATCCATTAATGCCAAGGTCTATATGCTCCTGAATTTTGAATATGATTTTATTCAATAATCCGTTCTTTCTATAAGTATAATCTTTTTGCAGAATTGTATAGGTTTTCAGTTTTAGATAATATTAAGTTTATTTACTGATTGTAAAAAATCAAAAACATTATCTATATGAACTAAGGAGACACCAGATGATAAAGCACATAGTAATGTGGAGGCTAAAAGACACAGCCGCAGGAGCTACTAAAGAAGAAAATGCACTTAAATTAAAAGAAAGGCTTGAAGCATTGGTAGATGTAATAGATACCCTACACGTAGCTGAAGTTGGAATTAATTATAATCCTTCTGATGCCGCGTTTGATGTTATTTTATATTCCGAGTTCGATAACAAAGAGGGCCTAGAGACTTATCAAAACCATCCGGAACATTTGAAAATAGTAGATTTTGTTGGAGAGATTAGAACAGATAGAGCAGTGGTCGATTACGAAGTTTGAGGCAGTTTTCACTTAGGCGTTTTTAGCTTGTCCGCCTCGTCCCCGTCCGTATTTGGGTCTCGAAGTAGAAAAAGGAGTGATGCCGAGTTCTGATGTATCTCCTTTTTGAAACATAAAGCCGCCAAGGGAACCTATCATCGCAGCATTATCTGTGCAATATTTAGGAGACGGTATATATACAGAAACACCCTCTTTTTCTAGCTCTTCTTTGGATAACTCTCTAAGCCTGGAGTTGCATGCAACCCCGCCTGCTATAACAACCGAGTTAACGTCATTTTGTTTTGCAGCAATGATGGTCTTTTTAACCAGAGTTTCAACAATTGCCTCCTGGTAACTTGCACATATGTCTTGAAGCTCTTCTTGGTTAGGATCTGGGTGCTTTCTAAGATAGTAAACCACCGATGTTTTTACTCCGCTAAAGCTAAAATCAAGAGTGGATGAGTTCATAAATGGCCTTGGAAAAGGGATTGCTTCACGGTTGCCTTTCTTTGCCAACTTATCTATTTCAATACCACCTGGATAAGGAAGACCCAAAACTTTTGCGGCCTTATCAAATGCTTCTCCTGCAGCGTCGTCTCTTGTTTTCCCCAGCATTTCAAATTCTGTATAGCTACTTACAAGATATAGGCTTGTATGCCCACCTGAAACAACCAGTCCTACGAATGGAAATGAGATCTCGTGCTCTAAATGGATAGCAGACATGTGGGCTTGAAGATGGTTTACACCAATTAGCGGTACCCCTAGAGCAAAAGCCATGGCTTTTGCAGTTGAGAGTCCAACCATCAAAGCGCCTATGAGACCCGGCCCATTTGTTACGGCAACTCCGTCGATATCTTCTTTCGATACGCCAGCTTCTTTTATTGCCTTATCTATTACTGGCATTATAAGCTCAACATGTTTTCTGGAGGCAATCTCCGGTACAACCCCTCCGTATTCCTTATGAATATCAATCTGTGATGCAACAATGTTAGAGCGTACTTTTGTTCCATCTTCTATAATTGCAGCAGATGTTTCATCACATGATGATTCTATGGCAAGTAAAGTTAGTGACATTCTATCTATTTTACTAGACTTGCTCACATTCACAACTATCACGACTATTGCAACAATAAGATGAGATTGCGCTTTTCTCTCAATACTTTTATACTATGAGTAGTTTAGTTGTTAATTGACTTCTAAATGGGTTGGACAAGCTAAATTCTAAGGGAGTTCATCTAATGGGAACAAAGGCAAAAGTTGAAAGGATTCCTGATAAAAGCGTTATAACAAGGGACCCTTTCCCAAAATCTAATAAAATATATGTAAAGGGTAAACTCCACGATATTAAAGTTCCAATGAGGGAGATCTATTTAGAAGATTCTGACCCCTCTTTTGCTAACAATGGAGAGTCTCCAAAAAACCTTTCTGTTACAGTCTATGACACAAGCGGCCCCTACACAGATCAAGATGTAAATATCGATGTTAACCTTGGGCTCGATCCTCTTAGAATGAAATGGATTCAAGACAGGGGAGATGTTTTAGAGCTTGAGAACTTTTCTTCAGATTTTGCCAAAAGAAGTGAGGCTGACTCTAAAATAAAGGGGATCAGGTTTAAACATATAAGAAAGCCGCTAAGAGCAAAACCCGGATCTAATGTATCCCAGATGCACTACGCCAGAAGGGGTGAGATCACACCTGAAATGGAATTTATAGCTATTAGAGAAAACCAACGAATAGATGAACTAAAGTCAGAGTTAGGTGATTTGGCTAAATATCATAAGGGAGAGAATTTTGGTGCAAATATCCCTGACACTGCTATCACACCTGAATTTGTTATGAAAGAAGTTGCAGAGGGAAGGGCTATAATCCCTAATAATATCAATCATCCTGAGAGCGAGCCTATGATAATAGGGCGGAACTTTCTAGTAAAAATTAATGCAAACATCGGCAATTCCGCTGTTACCTCAAGCATTGAGGAAGAGGTCGAAAAAGCAGTATGGGCCTGTAGGTGGGGAGCCGATACAATTATGGACTTATCCACTGGAGCGAACATTCACGAAACTAGAGAATGGATTATAAGAAACTCACCTGTTCCAATTGGTACTGTTCCTATTTACCAAGCGCTTGAGAAAGTTGACGGCAGCCCTGAGGACCTCACTTGGGAAATCTTCAGAGATACTCTGATCGAGCAGGCCGAGCAAGGGGTTGATTACTTTACCATCCATGCAGGCGTGCTTCTAAGATATGTGCCGCTTACTATTAACAGGGTTACTGGTATTGTCTCAAGGGGCGGCTCCATTATGGCCAAATGGTGTCTTTCTCATCATAAAGAGAGCTTTCTATACACCAACTTTGAAGAGATGTGCGAGATCATGAAAGAGTACGATGTAGCCTTCTCGCTCGGAGATGGTCTAAGGCCGGGCTCTATAGCTGATGCAAACGATGAAGCTCAGTTTGCAGAGCTGAAAACAATTGGAGAGTTGACGAATATTGCTTGGAAGCATGATGTGCAGGTTATGATTGAAGGACCAGGGCACGTACCAATGCACATGATCAAGGAAAACATGGACAAACAGCTTGAGTATTGTCAGGAAGCCCCTTTCTACACACTTGGACCACTAACCACGGACATTGCCCCTGGTTATGATCACATTACCTCAGGCATTGGGGCTGCAATGATAGGCTGGTATGGTACCGCGATGCTTTGCTATGTTACCCCTAAAGAACATCTGGGACTTCCCAATAAGACAGATGTTAAAGAGGGCGTTATTACATACAAAATCGCTGCACATGCTGCTGATCTAGCCAAAGGACACCCAACAGCTCAGATAAGAGACAACGCTCTTAGCAAGGCGAGGTTTGAGTTTAGATGGGGTGATCAGTTTAATCTGTCTTTAGACCCTGATACGGCGAAAGAGTTTCATGATGAAACACTTCCTGCAGAAGGGGCCAAAGTAGCTCATTTCTGCTCTATGTGTGGACCTAAATTCTGTTCGATGAAAATAACTCAGGACGTAAGAGATTTTGCTGAGAAACATGGTCTCACCAACAAAGATGCTCTAGATCAGGGAATGGAGACTAAGTCAAAAGAGTTTTCAGACGCTGGTGGAAAGATCTATGTTGAAGTTGAAAAGAGCCAGTAATTTTATAAATATATATATCTGAAATATTACCTCTAATAATCTTCTCAGGAGAAATTCATGAGCAACCAGACTTTTACTGCATACGTAGTTGATGAAGTTGAAAAAGGTGTATTTGAAAGAAATATAAAAGAGAGAACAATGGATGATCTGCCCGAGGGCAACGTTGTGGTTAGAGTTCATTATTCCTCTCTCAATTACAAGGACGCACTATCAGCTACAGGGAATAAAGGCGTTACGAGAAACTTCCCACATTCTCCTGGAGTTGACGCATCCGGTGTAATAGAGGAGAGCTCTGATGATAGATTTTCTCCCGGTCAGGAGGTCATAGTTCACGGCTATGACTTAGGATGTAATACATCCGGTGGTTTTAGTGAATATATCAGAGTACCTGCAGATTGGGTGGTTCCTATGCCTGAAGGATTGTCACTTAGGGAAAGCATGATATTTGGTACTGCAGGATATACAGCTGCGTATTCAGTACAAAGGCTTGAAGAGTTTGGTGTTACACCAGAGAAAGGAGAGGTGCTTGTTACAGGAGCAACAGGAGGGGTAGGTAGTGTTGCTGTAGCCATTTTAGCTAAGGCTGGCTACAACGTAGTAGCTTCAACGGGCAAGACAGACCAGGCTCAATTCTTATTGGACCTAGGAGCAAAAGAGGTGATTAGTAGAGATGACGCGACGGATGATTCAGGAAGACCTCTTCTAAAAGGCAGGTGGTCGGGTGTGGTTGATACCGTGGGTGGTGAGATTTTGGCAACTGCTATCAAATCTACAAATCCAAGAGGTATTGTTACTTGTTGTGGAAATGTAGCTTCGGCTGATCTCCCCATAAATGTATTTCCCTTTATATTAAGAGGTGTTTCATTAGTTGGAATTGATTCCCAAGACTCTCCCATGGAGCAAAGGCAGAAGATTTGGCAGAGAATGGCATCTGATTGGAAAATTGATACTCTAGAAGATCTAACTACTGAGATAACTCTCCAAGAGCTTGATACTAATATCGAACTTATACTTAAAGGCGGCCAAAAGGGTAGAGTTCTTGTAAATCTTTCTTAATAGGATATTGCCTAACAATTGGGCTTTACGTGCTTATTTTTTACGCTCCTTAACCAATTCTCTGTTCAAACAAGAAAGACCTTTATATGTTTACATTGCATAATTTGTTGCCTGAAATCATTGTAACCTTCCCAAATAGCTGAATTTATTTGCCATTACTTATTTTTCTTTAACTCGACTCCCTTCTACTCTGATAAGTGGCATTACTATTGCAATTATAGTAATTACACAAAAGGAGGTATTGGAGATATGTTAAAATTAGCCCCTAAAGGGATTTTTCTGTCCCTTTTATCAATTTTACTATTTGTTCCCACATTAGCTTTTGCTCAAGATGGACTAGACACCGGAGATACAACCTGGATCATGGTATCCAGTGCTCTTGTATTGTTTATGATGATTCCCGGCTTAGCACTTTTCTATGGCGGTCTTGTTGGAAAGAAGAATGTGCTCTCAGTATTGATGCAGTGTTTTATGATTACTGCGGTTGTCACTGTAATCTGGACAGTAATTGGTTACAGTCTCACATTTGATACGGTAGGCATGGTTCCAGGAGAATGGAATATTCATGCTTTTGTAGGAGGTCTTAACAAAACTTTCTTAGGCGGTATTACCCCTGACACCCTATCTGGAAGCATCCCAGAGTTAGTATTCTTTATTTTTCAGCTAACATTTGCAATTATTACACCTGGACTTTTCGTTGGTGCATTTGCTGAGAGAATGAAATTCTCGGCGGTCGTATGGTTTGTCATACTTTGGGTGATCCTTGTCTACTTCCCGATTGCACATATGGTATGGGGAGGCGAGGGATCGTTCCTTGGTGACATGGGTGTGATCGATTTCGCAGGAGGAATCGTAGTTCATATAACAGCCGGTATGGCGGCACTAGTTGCAGCTGTTATGGTGGGTAGGAGAAAAGGTTATCCACTTCCTACACCACCTCATAATATGACCATGACTCTTACCGGAACAGCCATGCTATGGGTTGGCTGGTTTGGGTTTAATGGTGGTAGTGCTCTTGCGGCTAATGGACAGGCTGCTATGGCTATAGTAGTCACTCAGATTTCACCATCTGTAGCTGCTCTTACTTGGATAGCTATTGAGTGGTTGAAAAATGGTAAGCCAAGTGCTCTTGGTTTTGCTACAGGTGCAATTGCCGGCCTTGCAGCAATTACTCCTGCCTCAGGAACTGTAGGCCCAATTGGAGCAATCGCAATAGGTTTCGCCGCTGCTATCTTGGCATACGTAGCCGCAACATGGCTCAAGTATCAGTTCAAATACGATGATGCGCTCGATGTTGTAGGTGTTCACGGTGTAGGAGGATTTGTCGGTATCATACTTGTTTCCTTCTTTGCTTCAGCCGCTTTGGGCGGAAGTGTCGTGGACTTAGATATTCCCGGTCAGCTTAAAGTACAGGCATTTGGCGCTTTCTTCACCATCGTCTACGCGGGAATAATCTCTTTTGTTATTTTAAAGCTAATCGATGTATTTGTTGGACTTAGGGTTACTGATGAGGAAGAGGTCCAAGGACTCGACTACTCAGACCATGGTGAGTCAGGATACGATATCTAGTTCACTTTTATAGTAAGTAAATCTAATAAAAACTCTCAAGGGGCAGTTAATATGCTGCCCCTTTTTTATAACGACACTGACACTATTTAATTTCCCTTAACTTGAAAATTGATATTTTGATCTTATGATTGAATACAATGATTCAAGTCACACCTGAAATATCTATAGATGAGAATGAGATTGAGCTTGACTTTATAAGATCCTCAGGGCCTGGGGGTCAAAATGTAAATAAAGTCTCTACAGCGGTGCAGCTTAAGTTCGATATAAGTGCTTCTCCTAATCTTGCGCCAGCAGTAAAAAAGAGATTGTTAAATTTAGCCGGCAGCAAGGTGACCAAAGAGAATATATTAATTATCGAGGCCTCTGCCTTTAGGTCCCAAGAAAAAAACCGAGGTGATGCTCTCTCCCGTTTGATCGATCTAATCCAAAGAGCGTCTAAAAAACCAAAGCCAAGACATAAGACAAAACCAACTTTTGCATCAAAACGAAAGCGACTTGAATCAAAAAAGCATAAGGGGAAGGTAAAGAAAATGAGGCGCACCCCCCCAGTAACAGATGAATGATAAAAACATTTGATTAGGTTAGGCGGGCTGGTAGACTACCGTCACAAATTTTGCTATGACCAAAGATAATAACAACCAACAGACTTGTCGTTGCGGTTACACAAGAGACCACCCATGGATAGTGCCTAAACCAAGCTATTCTTTTTGGGGTTGGATTCTTGTTGGCACAGGTATAAGCCATCCTCCGAACGAAGTCAAATTTGAATGTGATAAGTGTGGTGAGGTCTTTGAGAGGATCACGGATCCCGTTCTTTTAAAAAACCATTCCTACAAGTAGTTTCTCAACTTTTTCTAACAATTCGTATATAGTAATTATCAATTATCTCATGTTTGGAGTAAATATTTCCTATGCGTCAGAAACTCATGACAATAAGTATGGCTTTGATTATTGTTCTATTTCTATCCTCCTGTAGCACTAGATGTATTTCTGTAACTGATGAGGAGCTTGAAGTTATCGGCCAGCTCATCTTCATTAATGAAGGTGCTGGAAAAGTGGAGAACCTCACAACCTGGAATGAGGGTGAGGAGTTTGCCTCAATGGGAATAGGCCATTTTATATGGTATCCAGAAGGTAAGCAGTACAGGTTCTATGAAATTTTTCCTGTTGTTTATGAGTTTATTAAATCTAACGGTGGTGTACCTCCTAAGTGGATGGAAGAGATGGCATCCTTTGATCTCCCTTGGGACTCGCGGGAACAGTTTTACAGTCAATTCCAAACCCCAAAGATGCATTCTCTAAGAGAATTTTTGTTAGAAACAATCCCACAGCAATCGCTCTTTATGGCAGGCCGCTTAGAGGACAGTTTGCCTAAAATACTAGAAGCAGCACCTCCAGCGCAGCGTGAACACATCAAAAAGCAATTTTACCGAGTAGCTAACTCACCAATGGGAATGTACGTGTTAATAGACTACGTAAACTTCAAAGGAGAAGGCACTCTTGAGACAGAGCGCTATAACGGGCTGGGCTGGGGACTTCTTCAAATCCTACAAGGTATGAATGGAACACAGCAAGGCATGCCTGCTCTTGAAGAATTTGCTGCGGGTGCAGAGAGGGTATTGCTTAGACGTGTAGACAACTCTCCTCCGGAGAGGGGCGAGAAAAGGTGGATCCCAGGTTGGAAAAACAGGATTAAAACATACACATCACCAGAGATTATTTCCTACTATAATTCTGACAATTCTACCAATGAAACTGGCTACGGAAATCTAAAAGAAGTAATGAATGAAATCTATAGAGATTTGGTATGTAGCCAGACTTGATCTAATATATCATCCATGGAATTTTCCTGGGTTACCTATGTAATTAGCCTCTTGGCTGCGGGCGTGTTTTCAGGTTTTATAGCCGGCCTTTTTGGAGTAGGCGGAGGCATTGTCCGCATACCCATATTTTTATTCCTCTTCCCACTGTTTGGAATTCACTCGGACGTTCTTATGCATATGGCAGCTGGAACATCGCTTATGCTAGCTCTTCCCTCGTCAATTATGGCTTCTCATGCTCAGTATAAAGCAGGTAATCTGGATCTGAATTTTCTAAAGGGATGGGTTCCAGCACTCGTGGTAGGAGTTGTTCTTGGTATATTCGTGATGCGCTATGTCTCAAGCCATTTTTTGGAGCAGGTGTTTGCAATAGTTATTCTTATTATTTCCATACAGATGTTTTTTACAAGTAGTGAATTCAAAGTCACAAAAGAATTTCCGGGTTTTATTATGAAATCTCTCTCAGCATTCTTTATAGGAGTTCTTTCAACTATTATGGGGCTCACAGGGGGCACATTTACCACCCCAGTGCTGACTGCATATGGATACTCAATTCACCGCTCTATAGCTGTTGCAACTGCGGGAGGATTCTTTATTAGTATTTTTGGCACAGGGGGTTCTATAATTAATGGTCTTGGGATATATGGCCGGCCTGGGTTTTCCATAGGGTACGTAGATTTAACTGCTGTGCTTGTTATGATAATTCCAATAATCATTATGGCCCCACAAGGGGTGAGGCTTGCTAATCATCTCAGCAAAGGAAGGCTCAGAAAAATATTTTCAATTTTCTTGTTTATCGTAGCTTTAGATATGATAAGGGGTCTTTATTTTTAATAACGGCAAAATAAAATGCGAACACTAGCACTTGATGTAGGGACAAAAACAATTGGTATTGCGGTAAGTGATGAGCTTGGGATTACGGCTAACGGAATTACCACAATACAAAGAAAAGGTCTTAAGTATGATCTTAGTGAGCTCCGCACTTTAATAGATGAATACAAACCTGGGGAGATAGTGGTGGGAGTTCCATATCAAATGGACGGGAGTGTTAGTGAGAGAGGCAATCAGATTCTAAAGTTCTCAAAGAAAGTAGGTGAGGTTTTTTCATTGCCCATTATCCATTGGGATGAGAGTTTCTCTACCGTCAATGCAGAGAAAAAACTAATCCAAGCTGATCTCAGCAGGAAGAAAAGAAAAAAGGTAATAGATAAGATGGCAGCTGTTTTTATACTTCAGGAATACCTTGAGTCAAAGAGATACTAAACCCGGAGAGGAAGAGTCATGCCCTATGCTAATGTAAATGGAGTAAGTCTATATTATGAAATCTATGGAAACGGGGATCCTGTTGTTCTTATAGAAGGGCTAGGGAGCCAGCTTCAAAGTTGGGCAACCCAAGTGCCTATATACTCAGAGCATTATAAAGTTGTGGTGTTTGATAACAGGGGGGCAGGTAAATCGGATAAACCTGAGGCCGGTTATTCAACTCAAGATATGGCACAAGACACAGCTTCCTTAATGGATGAGCTTGGGATAGAGAGCGCTCATATTGTAGGAAAATCAATGGGTGGAATGATTGGGCAGTGGTTAGCTATAAATCACCCAGAGAAAGTCCAAAAACTTGTCATGGGCTGCTCCTCAGCTTCTCGTGATGAGGTTGGAAATGAAATACTCAGAATGGGAAGGGAGATTGCCACTAATTCAGGCCCAAAAGCAGTGTGGCTCATGTCTCTTTATCTAGGATATACAAGAGAGTATATTGAAGAAAATTTAGGAACCATTAAAAATGCTATGAAAACTGTACCTGATGATCCAGAGGCGCTTAAGGGTTATTTAGGGCAGAGTTTTGCTGTCGAAGGACATAATACGGTCTCGAAACTACCTCAAATTGAGTCTCCTACTCTGGTAATGTTGGGGGAGACTGATTTGATAGCGTCTCCTAAACGTTCACAGCAACTATCGGAGCTAATTCCTAATTCACAGCTAAAAATATTTCCTAAAGTCGGTCATGGGTTCTGGAGGGAGAGGCAGCGCGAAGTGGACGATCTTGTATTAGGTTTTCTTCTAAACGACTGATTTAATTAAGATTTCTCTTGTCCACTATCTCACTTCTTTTCTGTGATGTAATGGATATCATCTCAAGTCTGGATTTAAGGTCATTAATAATAAATTCAGCCCTTTTCTGCACGTCCATTTCTTCAAGAAGCACCTGTTTATCAAAAACGTTAGGAAAAATCATACTGGCCAATGCATCGGTCAAGTTCTCAAGAGGAAGCTTTGTGTTTACATTAATTCTGTGGGATTTTTGCTTCTCATCTAAATATAAATTCCACTTTTGTACCAACTCTTCTATTTCACTTCTAAATGTTTCATTGCTAGAGCTATAAACATTATCCATAATGCTTACCCGAGCCATTCTGTAAGGTAAATCCTCTACTATTTCTAGTATTTTGGCTCTTTTTAATCCGTATAAAACAATATTTATTTTACCGTCTTCAAGTACCTCAGAGCTTACTATTCTCCCCATACCGATCACGTCATAAACCTCCGGGTTTCCATAATAATCACTTTCCCAGCCAGGTTTTAGAAGCGCCATTCCTATAATTTTCTCACTATCCAATGAGTTGTTTATCATTTCTTTATATCTTGGTTCAAAAATGTGTAGAGGTAGAAGTGTGTTTGGAAAAAACACTACCGAGGAGAGAGGAAAGAGTGGAACTAATCCTGAAAAATCCTCAAGGTTTGCAACATCTTTTAAATCTAGTTCTGGTAGTTCCATAAGTTAAATCCCGGTTATTTGAATTTTAAATTAGTATAGCATACGGAATGTATATTGGATTCACATCTGTTTCCCCTCTTGAATCCTTTTTGGGTAGATTGTTCTCTAAGTTAATAAATAGCTTACTTTCTCAAGGGGGTTAAAATGAGCAAAGCGATTGTTTTAAATGACCAGAATTTTGAAAATGAGGTTCTTAATTCCCAAACTCCTGTCCTAGTGGACTTTTGGGCAGAGTGGTGCGGGCCATGTAGAGCTCTTGCGCCTGTTATTGAAGAGATTGCTGAGGATTATGATGGCAAAATCAAAGTAGGCAAGCTAAATGTTGATGAAAACCCTGGAGCCCCGTCAGCTTACGAGATTAGGAGCATACCTACTCTCATAGTATTTAAAGATGGAGCTATCGTAGATAGAGTTGTAGGAGCGCTTCCTAAAAATCAAATCACGGATTTGGTTGATACAGCTCTAGAGCTTCAGAAAACCGGATAGTTTGCTATAACAACCTAAAAATAAATCCTCTGGGGGAAATTTTAGTTTTTTATTTTAGATTGAATAAGAAAATAAAGTTTCCCCTTTTCTTTTAGAGCTCTAACTCCATTTAAATATTCTCCCTTTGTTTGAACCGTATTACCCATTCGGTTAGAATTTCAGCATGGCTAAAACCAGAATAACAAAAGTCTATACGAAAACAGGCGATAAAGGTCTTACCTCCCTAGTTGGCGGAGAGAGGGTCAGTAAAGCATCGCTTAGGGTCGATTCATACGGTGATGTAGATGAATTAAACGCTGTGCTTGGCATAATTCGCTCTCAAGGAATCGACAGTGAGATTAATAGCTTGATAATCACTATACAAAACGACCTCTTTATCATGGGTGCGGATTTAGCGAGCCCGCCTGATATAGAAGTTCCCAGGGTGACTCAAGAAAGTATAAGTAACTTAGAGCAGGCGATAGATAAATTCTTAGAGGAGCTTGAGCCCCTTAAAGAATTTATTCTACCAAGCGGCGATACTTCCGGATCTTACCTCCATTTTGGAAGAACTGTTTCTAGAAGGGCTGAGAGGAAAGTTGTGAAATTGATGGAAGAGCAGGAGATTGGGGATAATGTTCTTATCTATCTAAACCGTCTTTCCGATTTGCTTTTTGTAATGGCAAGAGTACAAAACCAAAGAAATGATTTCACAGAAACATTCGTAGATTTTAAGAAATAAAGAGAGCGTACACAAAATAGATACAGATATAGTGAATCCCAAAATTGATGCTTATTTGGACACTCTTGTATCCGGTGAAGATGGTCTAATCTCCGAGATGGAAGAGTTGGCAAGGGAGCAGAGTATCCCGATTGTTGGACGGCAAGTTGGTAGTTTTTTATATCAGCTTGCGATTACTATAAATGCTAAAAGGATTTTTGAGCTAGGCTCTGCTTTTGGTTATTCAGCATATTGGTTTGCAAAAGCTGTTGGCAAAGAGGGTCAAGTATATTTCACTGATTTGTCAAAAGATAATATAGTCTTAGCTCGAGATTTTATAGGGCGCATGGGTCTTGAGGATATTATAAACATTAACTTTGGAGACGGATCTGTGATCTTGGATGAGACCGCGGGAGAGTTTGATATTATTTTTAATGATATGGAGAAAGAAGATTATCCGCATGTAATAGATAAGGCATATAGCAAGCTTAGATCAGGCGGTTTGTTTATTACAGATAATGTTCTATGGCATGGTAGAGTGATATCTGAGGATAAGTCTCCTGCCACTGAGGGTGTAAGAAAATTTACTGAGCTTCTTATGTCGCACAAGGGTTTTTATACCACGATCGTGCCAATGAGGGATGGACTGTCCATCAGTGTGAAATTGTAATTTAGTCGGTGAAAAATGAATAAGCCAGATAACTTAGCAATAGATACAACCGAGTCGAGTAAAGATATTAAGCTCAGACTAATACGTAAAGAAAATGAGCTAAGAGAGCTCCATACCAAAAAAGCCAAGCGTGATAGAGCCTTATCCGGAAGCATGCTTGCTAAAAAACGAGCCGAAATAATTGATAAATTAATAAAGCAGGCCATTGTACAGCAAGGGTATAAAGATCTTAAGAATGTAGCTTTACTTGCTATTGGTGGTTACGGAAGAAACGAGCTATGTCCTTATTCCGATATAGATTTGATGTTTCTCTATAAACCACGTAATAAGGCTTTTGCAAAAGAAGTTACTGAGAAACTTCTTTACCTTCTCTGGGATTTAAATCTAGATATTGGCCATTCTGTCAGGACTATTGATGAATGCCTGGAACTTTGTGTAGATGAAGATGCAGATACCACTATATTAACATCTGTTTTAGACAGCAGATTTCTTTTTGGCGACAAAGATCTTTATCAGGATTTTGACAAGAGGCTTTTTAACGAATTGCTTCCTTCTTATTCATCTAAATTTATTCAGAAAAAGATTGAAGAGAATGAAGAGAGAATAAATAGATTTGGAAGGTCAATTTATCTTATCGAGCCCAATGTAAAAGAAGGGGAAGGGGGTCTAAGGGACATAAACTATGCCCTATGGATAGCACAGGCCAGGTATAAGGTTAAGAGCTTTGAAGAGCTTCTTCCTAAGGGAATTTTGCTCGAAAAAGACCTTAAAGTCTTTGAAAAAGGTCTCAATTTTCTTCTCCTCATTAGATCTGAGTTGCACTATCTTTCTCAAAGAAGGGAAGATCGCTTGGGCTTTGAGTTCCAGGAAAAGATCGCCAAGTTTTTAGGATTCAGAGATGCAGAACTTCCTGCTGTTGAAAGGTTTATGAAGATTTATTATCTAAGAGCGCATGATATAAGAGAGCAATCCAGAACACTTATTGAGAAATGTTTGGCTGGGCAAGGAGTAAAAACCCGTGGCCCCAAAACTACATATCTCGAGCATGAATTTATTATTAAATCCGGAATGCTATCAGTATCTAATTCCAATGTTTTTAATAACGATCCCGCTAACTTAATGAGGGCTTTTGAGTTTGCTGACAAACATGGTATTCGAATGAGCACATATCTTGTTGATTTAATTAGGGAAAATGTAAGCCGTACTGCTATTGATGATAGTGTTAGAACGAACCCTGATTTTAATGCTTCATTCCTTCGGATTCTTAGAAAAGGTAAGAACGTTGCTGACACACTTTTTGAAATGAATCGTCTTAAGCTCCTGGGTTATTTTATTCCAGAGTTTGGCAAAATAGTTTGTATGGTGCAGCACGATGCTTACCACGTCTACACCGTTGATGTTCACTCCATATTTATGGTGAGGGAGATAGAGAATCTTCTGAATTATACACATGAAGAGGAATTTCCACTATTAACTAAAACTGCAGAGTCTCTGATGAAAAAGCATGTACTTTATCTGGCGTGTCTTTTTCATGATATGGGAAAGGGCGAGGGAAGAAACCATTCTCAGAAGGGTGCGGCCATGATCCCAGGTATATCTAAACGGATGGGTTTATCTAAAGAGGATAGTGAACAGCTGGAATTTTTGGTAAAGCATCACTTAATAATGACACATTTCTCACAAAGGCGAGACATCCATGACTATAGCATGATTGTAAGATTTGCAAGATCGGTAAAAACTCTGGAAACATTGTCTTTGCTCTATCTTCTCACTTTTGCAGATGTCAGATCTGTTGGCCCTGACGTGTGGACAAACTGGAAAGGAATGTTACTTAAAGAGCTTTATATAAGAACAGCCAAGGTGCTTCAGGAAGGTGGAGAATTTAAGAAAGAGGAGCCTAAGGACAGACTTAAAAGAGTAACTGAGGAAGTAATAAAAATTCTAGGAAGGAAAGTAACCAAAACTAATGTCAGAAGCATTCTTTCTAAAATGCCTGATTCATACTTCATGGGATTTTCTCCGCGTAAGATATCGAGCCATGTTGAATTTATAGACAAATCAAAGGGAGTGATAGGATTCGATTTGTCATTTTATCCTAATCAGGAGTTCGATGAGCTTACAATCTGGGGGAAGAATGTACGGGGAATTTTCTCAAGACTTTGCGGAGTTATTAGAGCCAGTGGTTTTAATATTCTAGGGGCCAGAATTGCGACAAGGAAAGATGGAAGAATCTTGGATGTTTTTTATGTAAATAGCTTAGGCAAATCAAGTGGCGGAGAAGATGAGCTTTGCAAGAAGCTAGACACTAATCTAAAAGGGGTATTGTCAGGAAAACTTGATTTGGAAAAGCTGGTTGCACGAAGAAAAAAAGACAGATCGCATTATCGCAAAAAGGTTCCTCAATATCCAACACGAATAGAAGTGGACAATGAAGCCTCAGACCAAGCCACTGTAATTGACATCTATACATATGATAGGGCTGGACTACTCTATGATATTACGAAAACAATGAGTGAGCTTAAACTATCAATAGAATATGCAAAAGTTTCTACAAAAGTAGATCAGGTTGTCGATGCTTTCTACGTTTTAGATAGTAAGGGAAAGAAAGTTACTGATAAAGAAAGAATCGAAGATATAAAAGCAGCCATATTTAACTCCATATCCAATGGATGAGTTGTTTCCTTTAGTCCATATTACCTATACTCTACTATAAATGAATAATAAGATGAAGACCGAAATTCATACAGATTTTTTAATCATCGGCAGTGGTCTTGCCGGTCTCTATGCTGCACTATATGCATCTAAATTTGGTGCCGTCATATTGCTGACCAAGTCCACAATTGAAGAGAGTAATTCATTTTGGGCTCAAGGGGGTATTGCCGCTGCAATGGATCCTGAAGACTCTACCTGGTTTCATATTGAAGATACATTAAGAGCCGGAAGAGGACTTTGCAACAGAGAAGCCGTAGAGATACTTGTTGAGGAAGGCAGGGACCGGGTTATAGATATGATGGAACTTGGCATGGAGTTCGATACAGGTGATAGAGGGCTTGAGCTAGGTCTTGAAGGTGGGCATACAAAAAGACGTGTTCTTCATGCAGGAGGCACCTCAACAGGAAGAGAAATGGTCAGGTTTTTGATCGCTGCTGTCGAAAATAATCCCTCCATTACCAAGTACGAAAATACAGGTGTTGTTAAATTTCTATCCGACAATGATAGATGCTTTGGTGCAGTGGCAATGGATCAAGATTATAATTCAAATATAATACTCTCCAAATCTACAATACTTGCTACAGGAGGAGCCTCCGCGCTTTATAAAAGAACAACAAACCCAAAAGGATCGGTTGGAGAAGGGATAGCCTTAGCCTATCAGGCAGGTGCTGAGATAACAGATATGGAGTTTGTGCAGTTCCATCCTACAGCTTTTTATAGTGAAGGGGGGGAGAGTTTTTTAATTAGTGAAGCACTAAGGGGGGAGGGTGCATATCTTCTAAACAGCGAAGGGAAAAGGTTCATGACTGAGTATAGTGAATATTCGGAGCTTGCCCCAAGAGATGTTGTCTCCCGCTCTATATTCTCTGAGATGAATAAATTTGGAGACAATAATGTTTATTTAGACTTAAGACATATAGAATCTGACTACATAATAAACAGATTCTCAAACATCTATAATTTCTGCTTGAATTACGGTGTTGATATTACTAAAGATTTAATCCCAGTAGCACCTGCTGCCCACTATACAATAGGTGGGGTGAAAACAGGGCTTTATGGGGAGACCAATATAAAAGGCTTGTTTGCGTGTGGAGAGGTTGCTAGCACGGGGGTGCATGGGGCCAACAGGCTTGCCAGCAACTCACTTCTTGAGTGTGTAGTTTTTGCACGGCGGGCAGTAGACGGTGCCTTGCAAAGCTCGGATGATGAATACAATAATTTTTATAATCCCAAAGAGTTATATGCACAAGAAATGGAGCTTGAATATTCAGAGTCACAATCAAACTCGCTATCTGAAATAAAGCGAGAAGTCTCGCAGATTCTAAATAGTGATGTAGGTATTGTGAGAACTAAAGGCGGAGTTTTAAGGGCTATTAAAAATATAGAAAACATTTCGAAATCTATAGAGGAATTCTCTGGATACTATAGACTTAAGCTCAATATGGCTCTAGATGTCTCACTTTTAATTGCAAAATTTGCTCTAATTAGGGAAGAGTCAAGGGGTGTGCATATAAGGCAAGATCACCCGGGTGAGAATAAGGACTGGGAAAAACACATAGTTGTTAAAAAGGGAGAAGAATCTACGTTTGCACCTTTGTAAATTAATATAACCATGAAAGATATTGAAATGAACTGGGATGAGATTGATCCAATAATAGAAGGGTTCCTCAAAGAGGACATAGGCCCTGGTGACATTACTACAGATGCAATTTTTTCTTCAGACGATTTATGTGAAGCTCGTATAATTGCCAAGGAAAATGGTGTTATTGCAGGGATTGATGTTGCAAAAAGACTATTTCAGAAATTAGATGGAAATGTATCTTTTCCTCACAGCATAAATGAGGGTGATTATGTAGAGTCTGGTCAGGAAATTCTAAGAATCAAAGCGTTAGTCCGTACTGTGCTTTCAGGAGAGCGCCTGGCTCTCAATTTACTTCAAAGAATGTCGGGCATAGCTACTGCTACATCAAGATATGTAGAGGCGCTTAAGGGCTATCATACAAAGATTTTAGACACAAGGAAAACAGTGCCCGGACTTAGAATCTTAGATAAATATGCTGTATTGGCAGGAGGGGGGCAGAATCACAGATTTGGTCTCTATGATGCAGTTCTAATTAAAGATAACCATATAAATTCTGCTGGCAGCATCAAAAATGCCGTAAGTTTGGTGCGTAGTAAGTATGGAGATAAATTTAAAATAGAAGTTGAAACTTCAAGCCTGGATGAGGTCAAAGAGGCACTTGATTCAGGAGTTGATATTATTATGCTGGATAATATGACTACCTCTATGATGAAGGAAGCTGTTTTGGTTGTAGACGGGCGAGCTCTTACAGAAGCATCTGGAGGCATTACTTTAGAAGGCCTCTCGGAGATCGCAGAGACTGGAGTTGATTATATATCTGTTGGTGCTTTAACCCACTCTGTCCAAGCCCTGGACATATCCCTCTATATGGTATAATTACCCCCCTTAACTTATACGGATTAATGTATATATTAAGAGTAAGACGATGAATGATACAATGAAGCTTGAAGAAGAAATTAAGAGGCTAAAGAAAGAAAAAAACGCTGTGATTTTAGCCCATAATTATCAACTACCCGAAGTTCAAGACATAGCGGACTTCACAGGGGATTCTCTTGCCCTCTCACAGGAAGCTGCTGATACTGAGGCAGATATCATTGTTTTTTGCGGCGTCCATTTTATGGCAGAGACGGCGTCTATAATATCTCCTGATAAAAAGGTGCTTATCCCTGATGAGAAAGCCGGATGTTCACTAGCTGATACAATTAATGCTGAGCAATTAAAGAGTTGGAAGAAAGAAAACCCGAACTCCGTAGTAGTCTCCTATGTTAATACAACTGCTGAAGTGAAAGCGCTTAGTGATTATTGCTGTACTTCTGCAAATGCAGTTCATATTGTGAACTCAATTCCTGAAGATAAAGAAATACTATTTCTTCCTGATATGTTTTTGGGTGCCTATGCTGCTAAGGTAACTGGCCGAAAAATAGATATATGGCCAGGAGAGTGCCACGTTCATGCTGGAATTAGAAAACAGGATCTAGATGATATGCAGCACACACATCCGGAGGCTGAAATGATAGTACATCCCGAGTGTGGATGCACTACTAATTTACTCTATCAAGCCGAGAATGGTGCTTCTACAAACGGCAATGGCAATGGAAATGGTCACATCAAGTTTCTCTCAACCGGAGGAATGCTTAAGCATGCTAAAGAGTCTCCATCTAAAGAATTTATTATAGCTACGGAAACGGGCATGTTGCACAGGCTTAGAAAAGATAACCCGGATAAAGTTTTTCATCCAGCAAGAGAGAGTGCTGTTTGTAAATATATGAAAATGATTACCCTTCCAAAGGTGTTACGATCTCTTGAAGAAGAGATTGTTGAGGTTAAAGTTCCATTAGATATTGCACTACAAGCCAAGAAATCGATTGACCGAATGCTAGAGATAACTAGCTAATACCCTGCTGTTAAACCCCCAGGCCTTCTTGGGTCTGAAGCCCCGTACATATATTCCCCTTTTTTCATAATGCTCTCAGCGACGCCAATAGTTGAGCCTACTTCAACTCTATATCCCATGTCGGTTAGGATTTTTATCGTATCCCCACTTAATCCTCTCTCAACCATTAGTACATCAGGCAGCCATTGGTGGTGTACCCTTACGGCATTTGTAGCCTCAGCAATGTTCATATCAAAATCAATAACATTAACTATTATCTGAAGCACAGTAGTGATGATTCTGCTTCCCCCAGGGCTTCCGGTAATTAGATAAGGTTTCCCATCTTTCATAACAATAGTAGGGCTCATAGAGCTGAGCATTCTTTTCTCTGGCTCTATTG
This sequence comes from Deltaproteobacteria bacterium, assembly GCA_029262275.1. Classification (GTDB taxonomy): domain Bacteria; phylum Desulfobacterota_D; class UBA1144; order Nemesobacterales; family UBA2774; genus CR02bin9. Next base: position 186,732 of record JAJCZS010000007.1, read on the forward strand.
AATTAAGTTTGCCGCCTACAAGACCGTAGGCATTTGGTACACCAGGTTTTGCAGAGAAATCATCCATTTCGTTGTTGAGCAAGATGCCTGTTCCTGGAACAGTAATTTTTGACCCGTAACTAAAATTTAGAGTGTAGGTGTTGGAGACAGCGTTGCCATCGTTGTCAATTACAGAGAAATGGGTCGTGTTAGGTCCCTCTTCTATGTTCATATTCCCAGGTAATATCTCGGAGCTAGGTCTAGATTTTTCCATCTTTATTAGGTCTTTTATTGATTTTGCATATTTCTCCGAGGTTAGCTCTGATACTGGAACTGGAGAGAAATCAGGATCTCCAAGGTGTTTGGAGCGGTCAGCATAGGCATATTTCATGCTCTCAGCTAAAATGTGTATTGTTTTTGCTGTGTTCTGTCCTAAAGACGAGAGAGGAAACAGCTCCAATATATTTAACATCTGTATTAGGTGAACACCACCAGAGCTTGGAGGTGGCATAGAATAAATATCGTATCCTCTATATTTCCCTTGAACTGGCTCGCGTAAGACAGCTTGGTACTTCTGCATATCTTCCTTTGTAATAAGTCCACCCTCTTGTTTCATGAAGGAATCAATTTTCATGGCAACTGCTCCTTCATAAAAAGCGTTTGGACCATTTTTAGAGATCTGTTGTAGGCTCCAAGCCAGATCTTTTTGGGTGAGTAATTCGCCTTCTTGATAAGGCTCTCCATTTTCTTTATAGAAGATTTCCATGCTGGATGCGGACTTTTGCATCTGCTTCTTTGCTCGAATAAGAGATTTACTAAGCTCCTGGTCTACGGGGAATCCTTTTTGTGCTAACTCTATTGCGGGTTGAAGTGCTCTTTGTAGGCTAATTGTGCCATATTTCTCAAGCGCCATAGTTAGCCCAGCTACTGTGCCTGGCACACCTGCTGAGAATATGCTGTTACGGGACTTTTGTTTATCCACATTTCCTGCCTTATCTAAAAACATATCCCGGGTTGCTTGTAGAGGAGATTTCTCTCTGTAGTCAATTGCTATAACTTCATTAGTGTCAGCAAGGTAAGCTACCATAAAACCACCCCCGCCCAAGTTCCCTGCTCTGGGGAAAGTGACAGCTAGGGTGAAGCCTATTGTTACAGCAGCATCAACCGCGTTGCCACCTTCTTTTAATACTTGAAGTCCTGCCTCAGTTGCGTACTTATTCTCTGTAGCAACCATACCATTCGTTGCAACTACGGGGTGAAATCTGGCTTTTCTACTGTATAGCGGATCTTCTTGTCCAAATACTTGGCTTGTGGATATGAGTATCAGTAGAAAGGGTAAACTGATCTTGGATAAAATCTTTGAGATAGACATTGGAAATAGGATATCCATCCAATCTATATCATGCAATCAATTTTGTATTATATATAGATTACAAATGGGTAGGGTATGAATAAAACTGCATTGTTGCTAAGGAGAATTCTGGATTCAATTAACCATTCATCATATTGAAAAATTCTTTATTGGTCTTGGTACCGCTCATTTTATCGAGCAAAAATTCCATAGCCTCAGTTGTATTCATTGGGTTTAAGACTTTTCTTAGAAGCCAGACTTTGTTAAGAACTTCCTCAGTCATTAGAAGCTCTTCCTTTCTGGTTCCTGAGCGCTGAAGATCAATCGCAGGAAATACCCTCTTATCTGCAAGTCTTCTATCGAGGTAGCATTCCATGTTTCCTGTTCCCTTAAATTCTTCAAAAATAACCTCGTCCATTCTGCTGCCTGTGTCGATTAGCGCTGTGGCTATGATCGTAAGACTTCCGCCTTCTTCGGTGTTTCTGGCTGCACCAAAAAACCTTTTTGGTCTCTGAAGTGCATTTGCCTCCATACCACCTGAAAGTACTCTGCCGCTCGAAGGGCTAACAGTGTTACTTGCGCGAGCAAGCCTTGTCAGACTATCGAGTAGAATTACAACGTCCTTACCGTGTTCTACAAGTCTCTTTGCTTTTTCAATTACCATATCCGAAACCTGAATATGACGTTGTGCAGGCTCATCGAAGGTCGAGCTTACAACTTCTCCATTAACAGAACGGTCCATGTCGGTTACTTCCTCAGGACGCTCATCGATAAGCAGTACAATTAGAACTACTTCTGGATTGTTTTGTGTAATAGCGTTTGCAATTCTTTGAAGTAAAATTGTTTTACCTGTTCTAGGTGGCGCAACAATTACGGCTCTCTGGCCTTTACCAATTGGGATAAACAGATCCATAACTCTGCTGCAAAATTCTTCAGGATCGTATTCTAGCATTATTTTTTCTTCTGGATGAAGCGGAACGCGGTTCTCAAATGCTACACGTTCTCTACATACTTCAGGTGAATCAAAGTTTACTTCCTGTATTTTTAGTAGTGCCAGGTTTTTCTCGCCTTCTCTTGGCAGACGAACTTGCCCGCCAACCGTATCGCCAGTTCTGAGGTTGAATGAACGTATCTGTGATTTAGATACATATATATCATCTGGACCTGGGAGATAGCTGTATTTAGGTGATCGTAGGAATCCGTAACCCTCTGAGAGTATCTCTAAAACTCCCTCTGCAAAAATTACGCCTTCTTTTTCGCTTTGGGTTTTAAGGATGGCAATAATGATGTCCTGCTTGGTCATACGGGAAGCTTCTTCAATATCAAGGGCTCTCGCCATTTTCATAAGCTCCACGCTCTTAGTATCTCTTAGATCGTTTAGGTTAAGAAGTTGGGATTCTTCTGTATTTTCTTTTTCTTCGGGTTTTTCCCGCAATTTTGTTGCTCTAGCCATATGTGTTAAATTCCTTGACTGATGTATTTAGGATTTATTTCAAAAATCAAATTACGAAATTTATGGAAATGAGTATCAGTTCTTTTGAGTTGTATGATAGTTAATAGCCAACAATATTATGTATCTCAAACAACTATTTTGTCAAGTAAGTTTTTTCAGGGAATAATTCATGCCTCTTTGTGATATAATGATTTTCACTTATTTAGTTGCTGATATATATTATACATATTCTGATAATTTTTGAAAGTAAATATAAAGGAGATATTATGAGATCTACAAAAAATCTATCCATTTTAGTCAGCTGTCTTATTCTTTTTGGTTTCCTGTCAGTTCAATCTATTCAATCTATTGCAAATGAAAAACCATCAAATGATATTAATTCAACAAAACAAAGTTTGGACGGGAGGCAAGTTGCTATGTCCTCACCACCCCCACTTTATGAATTAGAGTTAACTTCCCTATCGGGGGAGATTTATCTTAACCCAAAATATATTGGGAAAATAAATTCTATAAGGACATTGGACAGAAATCACCTTTTGGGAGAGAAGGTTAAAATTGAGGCGAGAACTTTAACAGACCGCTGGAGAAAATTAAGTATTCCTTCCTCTTCATCAGGAGCTTTTGGTTTGGTAGTATCAGGCAGAGAGGGAATAATAAAACTCACGTTGCCCCAAGCCCCTTCTCCTATGTCGGGTAGTGGAACCCTTAGGTCAATAAGTAACCTTTTTATAGAGTTTGGCTCTCTTCATGCAACTTTTACATTCCCCACATTAAACATTCTAGAGCCCAGCAAGTTTGAAATAGGGATTTTAAACACAACCGATAATACTTTTATCAATGGAGATATTGTTGCTCTCAAGAATAACCAAGCTGCAGTTATATTTGAGAGATTGCCTTCATCCGTTGTTAATAAAGATGGAATGATTCGTATTAGTCTTAGGAAATCCGATGGAACATTCATAAATTCAGATATACCTGCATGGGGCTACAATCTTGTAGTTTCTGAGACTGATACCGGTGTGTCTGCTCCAATTACAGCCGATGTTTTTGGACTTCCGGATGATAGTGAGATTAAATTCAACTTTGTTTCATTGTCGGGGCAGATCATTAATCCCTCAACCAAGACACTCACAGTGGGTGAAATTAACAAAGGGGTAGAAATTTCGACCATTACAACAAAGATAGAAGGCCCTCAGCCTATTACGGTTACTGTTACAAAATTGAAGTAGGTAACGCATTCTAATCTCTTGCTAATTTTTGGTTGATGTTATAAAATTCTAGTACAATAATACTTTTGTTGTAAATCCGATATTTTTCTAAGAGGTGAAAGAGATATGTCAGGACATTCTAAATGGGCTAATATTAAACACAAAAAAGCTGCTGTTGATGCGAAGCGTGGCAAAGTATTTACAAAGCTTATTCGTGAGCTTACAGTTGCAGCTAAGCATGGAGGGGAAGATGTGGAGTCTAACCCGAGGCTTAGAACGGCAATAAGCACAGCTAAGAACGCAAATATGCCTAATGATACTATTGAGCGTGCTATCAAGCGTGGTACCCAGGAAGTAGGCGGCGATGATTTTCACGAACTCCTATATGAAGGTTATGGTCCAGGAGGCAGCGCAGTACTTGTACAAACTCTTACTGATAATAAAAACCGCACAGTAGCAGATGTAAGAAGAATCTTTACCAAGCATGGTGGCAACCTGGGTGAGAACGGTTGTGTGGCCTGGATGTTTCATATGAAGGGTCGAATTGGTTTTGAGAAAGCAAATGTAGATGAAGATCAGATTTTTGAAATTGCACTTGAAGCAGGTGCAGACGATGTAACGACTGAAGATAACGAGCTCGTAGTAGTTACTCCTCCGGAATCGTTTGAAGAAGTTAAAAGCGCGCTAGAGACAGCAAGCATAAGTCATGACTCGGCTGTTATTACAATGATTCCCGAAACTAGTGTTAAGATTGACGGAAAGGAAGCCGAGCATATGCTAAGGCTTATGGAAGCGCTTGAAGACAGTGACGATGTCCAAAATGTGTACTCAAACTTTGATATCCCTGAAGAGCTTATAGAAAGCATGGCACAATAATAATATGAGAGTAATTGGAATAGATCCCGGCTCCAAGGTTTGTGGGTACGGGGTTCTTGAAGTCCAAAACGGTGAAGTTACTCACATACAAAGTGGGTGTATTATTCCAAAGCCCTCTTTGCCCCTTAATCAAAGATTAAAGGTTATCTATGACGGCATCTCAAAGGTCATAGACCTGCATTCTCCGGATGTAATGTCGATTGAAGACGTATTCTTTGCCAAAAACGCTAAGAGTGCAATAAAGCTCGGTCAAGCAAGAGGTGTTGCTATTCTTGCCGGTTCCAATGCCGAGATATCCATTTATGAATATGCTCCTACTAGAGTGAAGCTTGCTCTTACAGGTAGGGGAAGGGCTAATAAAGCAGAGGTGCAGAGTATGCTTACAATGTTGTTAGGTGTAGATGAATGGCAAACACAAGATGCATCTGATGCAGTAGCGATAGCTTTTTGTCATATAAATATTTCACAAATAGAGAAAAAATTAGGCAAAGAGTTTATTCAGCCCAGAAGAAAAAGGAGGCGTTTTACAATAGATGATCTCCCTTCTTAGAGGAAAGATAGCTCTAAAATCACTTGGTAAAGTGGTGGTTGATGTAAATGGAGTGGGTTATGGTGTTACTGTTCCACTATCCACCTATTACAGGCTTCCTGAAAGTGATATTGAAGTTATATTAGAAATACATACTCAAATGAAAGATAGCGGTATTGAGCTATTTGGCTTTCTCACTCAAGATGAGAAAGAGATTTTTACTATTTTAATTGGAGTCACAGGTGTAGGGCCTAAGGTCGCAACAAACATACTCTCAAACATCTCACCCGCGGAGTTTGCAACTGCAATCACTTCAGGGGATCTTGCTAAAAGAAAGATATCTGGAATCGGTCCTAAAATGGCATCGAGACTGACAACAGAGCTAAAAGATAAAGTTAAAACGTTCCAACCCTCATCGGAAATTCAGAGCAAGTCGGGTATTGTAGAAGATGTGATATCGGCCTTAATGAATCTGGGTTATAAAAGACCCGAGATTGATGAGCGAATATCTGAGCTTGAGGAGATTACATCTAACGAAAGTAATCTCGAGGTGGCATTGAGGGAGTCACTTAAAGTAATGAGAAAGGGGTAGTCACCCTCTTGGGATAAAATGATGGAAGAGCGCATAGTAACTAGCACAAATCAAGAAGAAGATACGCTATTTGATATAAACCTAAGACCCGAGCGTCTATCCGAATACCTTGGCCAAAGTAAGGTCAAAGAAAAAGTCTCTATCTTCATTGAAGCTGCAAAACGAAGAAAGGAGGCTCTGGATCATGTACTTCTCTATGGTCCTCCTGGATTGGGAAAAACAACACTTGCCCATATAGTAGCCAATGAGCTCGGGGTTAAAATCTATTCCACTTCAGGACCCGTTATTGAACGTGTAGGCGATCTTGCCTCTATTCTTACGAATTTAAACGACAGAGACGTTTTATTTATAGATGAAATTCACAGGCTAAACCGCATTGTCGAAGAATATCTGTACTCCGCAATGGAAGACTACAAAATAGACATCATGATAGGCGAGGGGCCCACAGCAAAATCTATGAAAGTAAGTGTTAATCACTTCACTCTTATTGGTGCCACTACGAGAACTGGTCTATTGACCTCACCTCTTCGCTCAAGGTTTGGAGTGGATTTAAGACTGGACTACTACACCTCTGAAGAGATTAACGGAATCTTAAACAGATCATCTAAAATTTTGGGAGTGGAATTAACAAAAGAAGGAGCATCTGAGCTAGCTAGGCGAGCAAGAGGTACTCCCAGGATTGCCAATAGGATATTAAAAAGAGTAAGAGATTATGCTGAGGTTAAGGCTGACGGTGCAATAGATCTGGACGTGGCAGGGTCTGCACTAGAGATGCTTGAGGTTGACTCCATGGGCCTTGATGGGCTAGACCGTGCAATACTTGAGGCAATCATAATAAAGTTCAATGGTGGACCTGTAGGGATCGATACTATAGCCTCCGCTGTTAGTGAGGAGAGGGATACGATTGAAGATGTTTATGAGCCTTTTTTAGTAAGAGAAGGTCTTCTAATGAAAACACCCCGCGGAAGAGCTGCTACACCTCTTGCCTATGAGCATCTGAAAATAGAGCTTCCGAAAGCCCAAAAAGGGCTATTTAACTCCTAGAGTTATTTCTGCACAGAAATTTCCCTTATAAATTCATCCCAGTGAGACTCAGTAATAGCATCAATCTCTTTCCTTGGTGCTTTATAACCACCCTCTCCAGGAAATAGCGAGTCATAAACTTCGTCCCTAAGTGCAAGCCATCTATCAACTGCCTCGTAGTTCCTAAATACAACTACTGTTTTATAGGTCCAGTGGGGTTTAAGAGTGTGAAGTCTTTGAGAGTAGAGCTTATACTCTCCAACAATAACCCCCCTGTCTTCCATCTCGCTCCAAAAAGGGAGCAACTTGTCTCTATAGATCTGGAGAAATTTCTCTGTATTCTCAGGCTTAACCACATAGAAACTTTCCTCGATTACATGTTTGTATCTATCTTCCTGAGAATGTGCGGCAGTAATACTTGAAAATAGAATTGCTATTACAATCACTGATTTAATAAATTTTTGCATAGTTTACCTCCAAAACATATCTTAGCATCTGTACTTTTTATATCAAAATATAATTCAGTGAAACTTTTTTCTATTTAATACATCTAAGACCTAGATAGGTCTGTCTATATTGACATATATCTATTGATTGTAATAATCTATCAACCTGCTGTCTGGTTGGTAGATAACTAGACAGTTCTTAAAAAGGAGGAGGGAAACCATGAGATATCTCTTAGGGATGTTTTTTCTAATTATATTTTCTTTTAGTTATGCGCCTTTCACAAACGCTACACAATGTATGCCAACCTGCAGTACGGTAGACGGCAGGCTTCTAGCAATTGCCGGTACGGATCTCAGCACTATAGTTGGGGCAGAGATTGTTATAAACCTTGTCTCTAGGGGAGAAAACCTAGAGTTTGGTATTTTTGACGGCGAAGCGGGAGAGAATTGGGATATAGCAACACTAGTTGACAAGTTACATTTACAATACGAACTCCATGCGGATCCTGCTGGGGATTCGTCAGGATTAGCAGGATCTGTGATTGCCACATGGACCAGTGACGGCAGTGGCGGGCTTAATGCTGGCGTGCCAATGAATAATAACGACTGGTCAGATTTTACTTTCCCAAACGTTCCCCAAGCACTGGCACCTAATGGGGATTTCGTCTACACCTTGCGTATAACCCCTATAGACATGGGTATGCTGGGTACTGTAGAAAACAATTTCAAAGTAAGAGCTACAGATGAGTTGTACATTCCTGCTATGTTCCCGGTTTCTTTTATCGTCCCCTTCGGAGGTCAAGAGGGCACGTTTTTCGAAGAAGATATTTTGATTCTTTATCCCAACGCAACAATAGATGGTATGTCCATATGCGGTCTTCCTCCAGGTGAAGTATGTGACTTAAATGACCCATCATGTTGTCTATTTGAAACAACATATGACGGTATGTGGAGCTTCACGATGCAGGTTCCTGCAGGGGAAACAGCGCTCGATATTTGGGATGGTGACTTAGACTATGGGGATTTCGCGGAAACTGTTTTTGATACAGATGATCCTAATACACCGGGTGATCCTTTCTTGCCTGCATGGTCAATTGGAACTGATGTCGTATTTCAAACTGCCAGACCAGCTGATCCACATGATAATAACGGCAGTGCCAGTGAGTTTGTCTTCGTTAGAGATCCAAGCATACAATATTTTGTTATCGATCCTCTAGGCAATTCATACCAAAACTTTAATCCATCTGGAGACAGAGAGTGGGAGCTTTTTAGGTTGGATACCACAACTGATAACCCGGCTATCGCTGAATATCAGGTGGCCAGCATACCAGAGGGAAGATGGGAAGTGAAATTAGTAGGAGTTGACATGTCAAACTTGAATTCGATCTTGCTTCCGTTTGATCTTCGTGGTGAGGAAATACTCGATCCAGAACCCGTACCAACACTAAGTGAATGGGGACTTATAGCAATGGCTGCTATTTTAGGGATCATAGGATTTATGGTTATCCGCAGAAGAGAAGTCACTGCTTAAAATCTAAAAATCATTTAATTTAAAAACTTTAAGAGGGAGCTTAGGAGATTATATCTCTTATAGCTCCCTTTTTTGTATAAAAGTGCCAAAAATCCAGTTTCTAAATGTATTAAGACTAAATATAATATTGCTTTTGATCTATATGTATGGAAAACTTTACATCAATCCTTAGATGTAACCCTTAATTATATGAAATCAGATAAATTATCTTCAATTCTAATCCGAAATCTAACTTATCAACAGGTTAAAATAAAATGACAAATTGGCTATATTTTGTAATGCAGGTTCCAGCCTCAGGCGCTGAGCAAATTAGTATTTTAGGTCTAGTTACCCAGGCAGGACCGGTAGTAAAAGCGGTGCTTCTGATTTTGTTGTTAATGTCTGTTATTTCCTGGGCAATTATTTTCTCAAAATACTTTGTGTTGAAAAAAGCCACAAGAAGCTCAGAGAAGTTCTTGGAGCTATACGGTGCAAGCGGTAATTTCGGCAATCTATATACCTCCACTAAACATATGGGAGGCCCCATAGCCGAGGTGTTTAGGGCCGGATACACGGAGATACTAAAAATCAGAAAGTCCAGATCGGGCAGCACAGCTCAAAGTGCTGAGTCCAGCTCTGGTGCTGAATTAATTGATACTGAGCTTGGCGTTGTGGAGCTTGTAGAGAGGGCGCTTAAAAGAACTATGGCTCAAGAGATATCCAAGCTTGAGAGCTCATTAAATTTTCTTGCAACCACCGGAAGTGCAGCTCCTTTCATTGGCCTATTTGGAACAGTTTGGGGAATCATGACTTCATTCATCGGTCTTGCCGGGAGCCAGGGAGTTCCCACGCTTCAAGCAGTTGCCCCAGGTATTGCTGAAGCCCTCGTTGCTACAGCAGTGGGTTTGGCCGCAGCCATACCAGCTGTTATTGGATATAACTATGCACTTAGCAGGGTTAAGAAGATCGATGTGGATATGGAAAATTTTTCATCTGAATTTCTAAATATCGTAGACAGATATGTGAAGAAGGTCTAGAGAATAAAAAATGGGTATGCAGACAAATAATGGCGGCGGACGCTCAGTCATGTCTGAGATCAACGTTACTCCCTTTGTGGATGTAATGCTCGTACTACTAGTAATCTTTATGGTTACAACTCCCATACTATATCAAGGGGTAGATGTCACACTTCCCAAAACAGATTCTCAAGTAATCCCTTCTTTAGACCGTGAAAAGAAAGTTGTTGTGACACTAAATTCTGAAGGCCAAATCTTTATAGAAAAAGAGGAGTTTACTCTCTCTGAGTTACGTCTGGAAATTAGAAGTATCATGTCCGAGCAGGGCAAAGAGGTAAGGGAAGAAGATGTGTTTTTAAGGGCAGACACTACTGTTCCTTACGGAACGGTTGTTGAAGTCATGTCTGAGATTAGAAATGCCGGAGTAACCAAATTAGGTTTAATAACTGAGCCTGTTCCGAAAAGATAGCAGAGGCACAAGGGTAAAATGAAACCACCTAAAAAAGATTCTTCAAGTCGCTTGGGTATGTTTTTTTCTATAGCCCTTCATGTCGGCCTCATCTTGCTTATTCTCTATTGGGGGTTCAGCGGATCTTCTGAATACAGCAGTAACCCTGGCCCTATACAAGTATCTCTCTCCGGTTTGGATACAGGTGGAGCAAGTTCAAAAAAACCTGCACCTCCCAAGAAGCAAGTAAAGCCCAAACCACCAGAACCTGAGAAAGTAGAAGAGAAAGAAGAGGTTGTGGAGGAGAAGGTAGAGCCTACTGCCCCTCCCGAAAAAAAAGAAGTAGTAAAAGAGCCTGAAAAGAAAGACGCAATACCTCTTAAAACTAAGAAAGAAGAAGTTGCAAAAGTAGATCCTACACCAAAGCCAAAACCAAAAGCTACTCCTAAACCTAAGCCAAAAGCGACTCCTAAACCAACACCTAAGGCCACAGCTAAGCCTAAAGCCACACCTAAGCCGACACCTAAAGCTACAAAGAAACCGGCTAAAAAGAAGGATTTTGATAAGGAAAAGGAACGTATTCTAAAAGATATTCAAAGACAAAAAGTGTTGGACGAGCTTAAGAAGGATAAACCGGATGCTGAGGAGCCCGAAGACGACTTAGATAATGTAATAGAAGAAGAGATGGGACAAGAGCAGAGGCTTGCAATGGCTGATAATGAAAAAATCGGAGGCGAGCCGGGTTCAGAAGGAAGTGATTCTAGGACCACAAGCGGTGGCTCTTCAATAAGCCCACTAATTATTCAAACTTATAGCAATCAGGTTCACCGTAAAATAAACCGCAACTTTACAATTCCTCCTGGTGTTCCTACAGACGGTAGTCTTTCTACATCTGTGCTTTTTAAGGTAGACGGCGGCGGTAATGTTAATAATGTTAGAATTACAAAGTCTTCTGGCAACGCTGTGTTTGACAATTACTGCAAACAGGCAATTGTTAGATCAGCGCCGCTTCCAGCACCACCATCTGAACTTGCTAAGGAAGCCAAGACCAGTGGAGTAGAGTTAACATTTAGAAACGATCCTTAGAGTTTTAAGCTTACGTCTGGACAAAAAATGAACCTCATTCTCATACGACATGGAGAGACAGACTGGAACAGATCCGGCAGATGCCAAGGTGTGGCCGATATTGTCTTAAACGACAATGGAAAGAGGCAGGCTAGAGAGCTTGCCGAGTCTCTTAAGGATCATAAGATAACGGCTATTTATTCAAGTCACCTTAAAAGAGCACTTGAGACTGCAAAACATATAGCCGGGCATCATAATCTTGATGTGCGTGTTGAGCCAGGGCTTCATGAAATGAACCAGGGGGATCTTGAGGGCCTAACTTTCCCAGATATAAGAGACCGCTATGCCGAGGTGCTTAAAAAGTGGAGAGAGAGCCCAGAGACGCTTAGACTTCCAAATGGAGAGTCATTGGTTGAAGTTCAAAATAGAGCATGGAGCGTGTTCGAGAAGGTTCACGAGACTCATTTAGGCGAGACAGTTGTCGCTGTTAGCCACAATCTGACTATTATCACCTTGCTCTGTAAGATTACCGGTGTAGGCCTTAAAGGATTTAGAGATTTTAATGTTCAGGCTACATCTAAGAACGTAATAATTTCAGAAGATGGAACACTTAGGATAGAGATACTAAACGATACTTCTCATCTCTCTCCTATGGAGTCTGTGCCTGATTTTGAATCTCAGTGATAACTACTTGAGTTGCGAATTTGTAGAAAATCAGTCCAGTGGCTGTTGTAAGATGAATATTTATCTGGTGTAATTCCATACCAATATGAAAGACGACATTCAAAAAGTAGTCTCGCAGGCAGTAGAAAGTATAGGGAAGAATCTAGATCTTCAAGATCTATCCGTTAATGTAGAAGTTGGGATGCCCAAAAAGAAGGAGTTTGGGGATTTTTCCGTAAATACTGCAATGGTAATTGCAAACAAGATAGGCAAAAAACCTCGTGAAGTTGCCGAGCTTATCATTGAGAACCTTCCCAAAGAGAAAGATGATCTATTTAATAAGATAGAGATTGCTGGGGCCGGGTTTATCAATTTCTATGTAAAAGAAGAAGCGATTGTTAATAAACTTGCGGAGATTGAGAGCAAAGGGGCAGATTATGGTAGAGGTAACATGGGGCAGGGAGAGAAAGTTCTCGTAGAATTTGTTAGCGCCAACCCCACTGGCTTTCTCCACATGGGGCATTCCCGAAATGCTGTTGTTGGGGACACCTTGGGCAGAATACTCGATGCATCAGGATACGATACAGTTAAGGAGTTTTATATAAACGACGCTGGAAGGCAGATGAACCTTCTTGGAGAGTCCATCTTTATAAGATATAAAGAACTCTTTGGAGATAAGCAAGAGCTGCCTGAAGACGGATATAAGGGTGAATATGTAGCCGATATAGCCTCACAAATTAAATCTGAGAAGGGAGACTCACTTCTTAAGGATTATTCCAAAGAAGAATCTACTGAGTACTGTAAGGAATATGGAAAAGGTATTCTTCTTGAAGAGATAAAGAAGGATTTAGCTGATATAAATGTTCATTTTGATGAGTGGTATAGTGAGAAATATAATATTCACAGCTCTAATAATGGCTCTGATGGCAGCAAATTAGATCAAATAAAAGAACTTCTAAATTCCAAAGGTGTTCTTGAAGAAAGAGAAGGAGCCCTATGGTTTAAGGCTACAGAGTTTGGCGATACGCAGGACTGGGTCCTTATAAAAAGCGACGGCAGCCCTACATATTTCTTAGCCGACATAGCCTATCATTTTGATAAGTATGAGCGTGGGTTTGAGAGTGTTGTTAATGTCTGGGGATCAGATCACCATGGGCACGTATCTAGGCTAAAGGCTGCACTAAGGTCGCTTGGACTAGATGAATCACGTTTCAATGTGGTACTAATTCAGTTCGTAAGACTTATGAGGGAAGGTAAAGAGGTTGCAATGTCAAAACGGGCGGGCAGTTATGTGACAATGAGGGATGTGGTAGAAGAAGTTGGCTCAGATGTTATGCGCTTTTTCCTTTTAATGCGCAGCTCAGAGAGTCATCTGGATTTTGATCTAGATCTAGCCAAAAAGGAATCAAGTGAAAACCCGGTTTATTACATTCAATATGCTTATGCCAGAATAGGCAGTATTTTCAGAAAAGCGCAAGAAGAGGGCGTAGTCCAATCTAACGAAAACTTAGCTCTTTTAAGGGCGCCTGAAGAGATCGATCTTGTTAAAAAGCTTTTACTTTTTCCAGAGGTTGTAGAGGATAGTGCCAAGTCTCTGGCTCCTCATAAAGTCGCATACTATCTTCAGGAGTTGGCAGCACAGTTCCATGTGTATTATAATAAATGCAGAGTGGTGGATGATGATAAACAGATGAGCGCAGCGAGACTCTATCTAATTCAATGCGCACAAACCGTACTCGGCAATGGCCTTAATCTGTTAGGAGTCTCGGCTCCGGAGAGAATGTAAAATGAGCAATAATAATCCTAGTCCAAAAAACAGCAAGATAGTTCCTCTCTTTTTAGCATTTGCAATACTTTTTATCGTTGTTTTTACCTTGGGAATTATAATAGGTAGGGGATTAGGTGGTTCAGACACTCCTACAATCGAGACAACCTATGAAATTGGTACACCAGATGAGGAACCAGATATAGAAGTGGTTGAGGAAGTCTTGGTTGAAGATACAGAAAAAGATGAAGTAGAACCACCAGCCGCCAAAATAACACCTGAAGATATTGGTACAGAGAAAGAGAAAACTGCCAAAGAAAAGAATGATGACGAGAGTATTAAAGCAGAGGATCAGGTAGACGGAACTTATCACATTGAAACCCGTTCCAAAGCCCCTAAGGTTGTCGAGAAAACAGATAAACCTAAGTCAGGTTCAACCGAAGATGTCATTAAGGAAATTAAAGAGGATAGTCTTAAGAAAGCTCCACCTAAAGAAAAGCCTTCAGTTGCTAAAACCACTATGCCCAAGACTGATCCCGGAGGTCAGTACACTGTTCAACTAGGGGCGTTTCAAAATCAAACTCAGGCAAATAGTCTCATGAACTCACTAAAGTCTAAGGGCTACCCGGCTTTTGTTAAGCAATACGAGACTCCTGATAAGAAGCTCTGGTACAGAGTAAGAGTTGGTACCTTTTCTACAAAGCAACAAGCAGCTAATTATGGGGATAAATTAAAAAAGCAGCAGCCACAAGTTAAGTCAGTATTTATCACTACAAACAATTAATAGAACTTAAGGTCTCTTGCCTGCTTAGTTTAAAGCGGATATTGTTATCCCATAAATTAGCCTTAATTGTATAGATATTTTAAGAACTCTAATTATGACTCAACCCGAAGAAATAACACAAAGGTCCAAAAATAAAGAAGGACCACAAGCATCCAAACTTCTAGGTAGCGGGATTAAAACCTGGTGGTTGCTTTTGATGCTGCCAATCGAAGACTATCTTCTAAAGATAAAGGTTCATCCGAACATTCTCACAATCTCTACACTTGTAGTTGGGGTATTGACCGGTCTTGCTTATCATTACGGGCTCATTTTTGTAGGGGGTATTCTTGTTCTTGGAGGGTCCACGTTTGATATTTTTGATGGCCGTGTAGCCAGAGCCCTAGGTATAAATAGTGAAAGTGGGGCGTTTTTTGATTCAAGTTTAGATAGAGTTTCTGAAGCATTTATATACGTAGGTTTATTAAGCCTCTTTCAGGGCACCATCTTTATGTACGTAGTCTTTTTTATCCTCGTCTCTACAACAATGGTTAGCTACACAAGAGCAAGAGCTGAGGGGTTAGGAGTAAAATGTGAAGTAGGCATTATGCAGAGGACAGAAAGGGTTGTTTACCTGGGAGTTCTCTCTGTTTTTAACTTTTTCGGAAATCTGATTGCTAACGCTTTTGGTTACGGCTCTGACAACTATTTACTTAAACTCGCTTTAATCCTTATACTAGTCTTTTCTTCATACACAGCCATTCAGAGAATGGTTCATGTTATGGGCACTTTAAAGAAAAGAGAGGGGCTTGAAGGTTCAGAATCAGACGTCGAAGCCCAGTCTCAAAAAACTGAGTCCTAATAGCAAATACCCAAATTTTCCCCATTATTTGATAGTTTCTAATTTCTTAGGTATAAATTCATAGCCTAAGTGGTACAAATCCTACATACTAGGCTACATTTTTAGTTATCTAAGTGATTTATATAACTTATTTTCTCGATAAGAGGGTTCAACAAATATGCCCAAACGTACTGATATAGAAACTATTCTACTGCTAGGATCGGGTCCAATTGTAATAGGCCAAGCCTGTGAGTTTGACTATTCCGGCACCCAGGCTTGCAAAGCTCTAAAAGAAGAAGGCTACAAGGTTGTTCTCGTAAACAGCAATCCTGCAACGATTATGACTGACCCCACTTTTGCCGACCGTACATATATAGAGCCGCTTCATCCCGACATCGTCGAGAAGATAATAGAAAAAGAGCGCCCACAGGCTCTACTGCCTACCTTAGGCGGTCAAACAGCTCTTAATTTAGCTGTTGAACTCTCTGAATCAGGGGTATTGGAGAAGTACAACGTTGAATTAATTGGGGCTAAGTTGCCTGCAATACAAAAAGCTGAGAATCGCGAGTTATTCAAGAAAGCCATGATCGATATCGGACTTGAGGTACCTAAAAGCGGTATCGCTCATACAATGGATGAAGCCTGGAAGATTGTCGATGAAATCGGCTACCCGGCAATAATAAGACCCTCCTTCACATTAGGAGGAGCTGGCGGAAGCATTGCATATAACAAAGAAGAATATGAGGAATTTGTAAAGTCCGGGCTAGATTTAAGCCCGTCCACTGAAATACTTGTCGAGCAGTCGGTTCTCGGATGGAAAGAATACGAGCTTGAAGTAATGCGAGACACAGCTGATAACGTAGTAATTATTTGTTCCATAGAAAATTTTGATCCTATGGGGGTTCACACAGGAGATTCCATTACGGTTGCCCCCTCACAAACCCTCACTGATAAAGAATATCAAAGGATGCGTGACGCATCGATTGAAATAATCAGAGAAATAGGCGTTGAAACAGGTGGGTCAAACATACAGTTTGGTCTAAATCCTGAAGACGGTACTATGGTTATTATAGAGATGAACCCCAGGGTTTCTAGGAGCTCAGCATTGGCTTCAAAAGCTACCGGGTTCCCGATTGCTAAGATTGCAGCCAAGCTAGCTGTAGGTTATACATTGGATGAGATACCGAACGATATAACCAAGTACACGCCAGCTTCATTTGAACCTACAATTGACTATGTCGTAACCAAAATTCCTAGGTTTACTTTTGAAAAATTCCCGCAAACAGAGCCGCTTCTCACTACACAGATGAAATCAGTGGGAGAAGTAATGGCAATTGGAAGGACGTTTAAAGAGTCCTTGCAAAAGGCCCTTCGCTCACTCGAGGTAGATTCTTGGGGATTCGAACCAGTCTCAGATGATATTGATCTAATAAGTGAGAAGCTGCAGACGCCAAATCCGGAGAGACTTTGGTATCTTGCAGATGCTTTTAGGGCAGGGATGGATATAGAGGAAATATACAACCTCACATACATAGACAGATGGTTTTTACAAAACTTAAAACAGATACTCGATCTAGAAAATAAACTCAGAGAAACTAATGATCAGATTGACCTTGATTTACTTAAGCTTGCTAAAGAATACGGTTTCTCTGATAAGAGAATTGGGGAGCTTGTCGGAAAACCCGAGGATGAGATCAGGGGCATGAGGCTTAAAAACAAAATGAAGCCCGTCTACAAGATGGTGGATACGTGTGCTGCAGAGTTTGAGGCCTACACTCCATATCTCTATTCGACTTATGAACAAGAGGATGAGGCTCTACCTACTGACAAGAAAAAAGTCGTAATTTTGGGCGGAGGACCTAATAGAATTGGTCAAGGTATTGAGTTTGATTATTGTTGTGTCCATGCAGCATATTCTTTAAATGAAGAAGGCTTTGAGTCAATAATGGTCAACTGCAACCCAGAGACGGTAAGTACCGATTATGACACATCGGATAGGCTCTATTTCGAACCTCTTACATTAGAAGATACCTTAGCGATAATAGATAGAGAAAAGCCCTGGGGAGTAATTGTCCATTACGGTGGGCAGACCCCGCTTAAACTTGCTATCCCGCTTGAGCAGCAGGGCGTTAAAATAATAGGAACATCCCCTGATAGCATAGATCTTGCTGAGGATAGAGAGAGATTTAGAGAATTGGTTCAAAAGCTTGGGCTTAAGCAGCCAGAGAGCGGAATTGCTAGGAGCCAAGAAGAAGCACTTCAAATAGCCCAGGATATTGGATATCCCATAGTAGTAAGACCTTCCTATGTTCTTGGTGGAAGGGCCATGGAAATAGTATATAAAGAAGAATCACTAAGAAGATATATGACTGAAGCAGTCAGGGTATCTCCCAATCATCCAATTCTTATAGATAAATTCCTTAAAGATGCAAAGGAAGTAGATGTAGATGCCATATCTGACGGCAAGACTGTAGTTGTTGGAGGCGTTTTAGAACATATAGAAGAGGCCGGTGTTCACTCGGGAGACAGTGCTATGGTGCTCCCACCTTATTCGATTGAGAGACTGGTTATTGAAGAAATTAAACGTCAGACCAAAGAGCTTGCTCTGGCTCTTAAGGTTAAGGGTTTAGTAAATATTCAGTTTGCTGTTAAAGACTGGGAAGTCTACATAATTGAAGTTAACCCCAGGGCAAGCCGTACAATTCCTTTTGTTAGTAAAGCAATTGGAGTCCCTCTTGCAAAAATGGGCACTAAAGTCATGATAGGAAAGACGCTAGATGAACTCGGTTTTACGGAAGAAATAGTTCCCAAGCATATTTGTGTGAAGGAATCAGTATTTCCATTCGTAAAATTTCAAGGCGTAGATACTATTCTCGGACCTGAGATGAAGTCCACAGGTGAGGTTATGGGGATTGATAGTGAAATAAGAAGGGCGTTTGCAAAATCTCAAATTGCTGCCGGGAACGACTTACCTCTTTCTGGAACAGCTTTTATAAGTGTAAAAGATGACGATAAACCTCAGGCTTACTTAATTGCTAAGAAACTAGCGGAGCTAGGTTTTAAAATAATGGCTACCAAGGGTACAGCAGCTTACTTTGAGGCCTCTGGGTTAAACTGTATATTTGTGAAAAAAGTGAGTGAAGGCAGACCCCATGTTGTGGATCATATTAAAAACGGCGAAGTTCAACTTGTAATAAATACCACTTTTGGGGAAAATGAGGTTGCTCAGTCTTACTCGATCAGAAGAACATCAATTGTTCACAGGGTTCCTTATTTCACAACAATTGCTGCATCAGTTGCTGCTGTTGGAGCAATTGAGGTTATGATAAAAGAAGGACTCGATGTAAAGGCTATTCAGGACTACTATTGATGTTGTATACTTTTAAGTCTCTAGATAGTTTAGAGTAATGCTTGTATTAAATAATTGGAGGTATGTATCGTGTCAGTTGAAAGAGTGCCTATGACACCAAATGGGCATAAGAAGCTTACAGAAGAGCTTCACCGTTTAAAAACTGTTGAAAGACAAGATGTAATAAAAGCAATAGAGTATGCAAGATCGCTAGGAGATCTTTCAGAGAACGCCGAATATGAGACTGCAAAGCAGAGGCAATCTTTTGTTGAAGGTCGAATCCAAGAACTTGATAGCAAGTTGAGCAGGGCCGAGGTGATTGATCCTGCTACATTGAAAAATAAAGACAGAGTTACTTTTGGGCTTCATGTGAAACTTGAAGATCAAGAGACTGGAGACACTGTAAGCTATCAACTTGTAGGTCCAGATGAGTCTGAGCCTGAGAACGGTATGATTTCGATTACCTCACCAATTGGACGCGCTCTAATTGGGAAACAGGTTGATGATGACGTTGTTGTACAGGCCCCTGGTGGCGTTAGGGAATTTGTTATTTTAGATATATCGTAGAACAAACTTTAAAGAGGCTTTATGAACTGTATTAAGTATGCTATTTTATACTACTCGTAAGTATGGAGGCTTAAATCTAAATGAAAAAGAATTTAATACTGTCCCTTTTAGTCCCAATTGCTTTTTTTGCTTTTGTTTTCTCAGGATGTGGAGAAATTAAAACCACATCTTATTTTACTCCAACAAAAACCAAGCTCAGAGATTTTCAAGCTATTCAATTTGAGACCTTAGAGACTGAAATTGAGGATTTTCCTAAAGAAGCTTTATCAAAAGTGCCTGCTGAATCCGCAGCGCTTTTAGATACTAAGGATAAATTTAAGGAAGTAAGTAACTCTGAGATAACAAATTTTCCAGCCTCAGAAACTGTTATTGTTCTGGGCGAGGTTGCTGAGTTTAGACCAAGCTCCGATATTAGCTATGAAGGCGGTGGTATTAAATTTGGAGAAGTTTCAATCACAATCAAATTAGCCCTTTTGGATAAAGCCACTGGAAACGAGATAGCTACAGGGGAGATTAACGGATTTAGCTCCATGGGTTTTATGGCAAAAGATATATACAAAAGTATGGCTAAAGAGATTGTGACATATATTTTAGAAATTTACTAAGATATAAGTTAGCCTATATTATCAAATCGTATTCTCAGGTAGGAGGAATATATGAAAAGATTATTAACAGTTTTAACCATTGCAATCTTCACTCTAGGGCTTCTAAGCACAGATACACTTGCCCAAGGGCAGGCAGCTGAAGATTATAAAAAAGGTAGAGAAGCATTTCTAAGTTTTACTCCAGAGGGATTTAAAAACGCAATTTCATATTACAACAAAGCAATTGCCGCTGATCCTAAGTATGCTCCGGCATATGCAGGGCTTGGAGAGCTATACTCTTTCCAGGGTTACTATAGATATGTTGTGAAGGATGATTATGAAAAATATTATATTAATTCATATGAGAACATGAAAAAAGCTCTTAGCATCAATCCTAATCTCCAGCCTGTACAGTTGGCTTTGGCCTATACATATCTACATCTAAGTGATGAGAAGAGTGCGATTAGAACAGCAAAAGGTGTTCTTTCAAAGGATCCTAATAACGCCGAGGCTCTCTATATTCTATGGGCAGCCGAAGGACGAAACCCAAACAATCCAAATATTAAGAAAGCTTTAGAGATTAATCCAAATCTCGTTCCAGCTCTTATAGGTCTTGGAACAGCATATTACCAAAAGAGACGCTTTGCTCAAGCTGATAACTATTATAGGAGAGCTGAGAAAATAGCGCCTTCTCCAGAGCTACACAATTTTCTTGGAAATGCACTTACTTATCAGGGAAATTACACAGGGGCCATAGGACAGTTCCAGAGTGCACTGAGTATGGATCCTAATTATGCGGCTGCTTACATGAACATGGGAATTACGTATTACTATATGGGTAATATAAATGAAGCCATAGCAGCTGAACAAAAAGCCATATCTCTCAATCCTAACAGACCCGATGCTTATTATTTTATGGCTCAGAGTTATGATAAAGCAAAAAATCGTGCTCAGGCTATAAGCTACTATAAGCAGTTTTTGCAAATCACTCTTGGCCAGGACGAATATTCAATATACGTTAAAAAGGCTAACGAAAGACTTGCCGTTCTTTCAAGATAGTTTATGAAATAGACTATATAGCTTTTTGAGATGGGGCATTTATGCAAAAAGAGGTTGTGCAATCTGATTTAATTGACTTATCTTTCGCTATGGAGTCAAGCGCAAGTCTCTGGAATATTATCTTCGAGGGGTTTGATCAAGAGGTTGTACTTGTCTCGAAATTTGCCGGCCGTGAACCGGAGGCCATTAACACACTTTATAGATTTGGCTTTTTGATATGTGAAAGATACAAAGACTGCAAGGTAGAGCCTAGGGATTGGGGAATCGAAATAAGAAAATCATTGCCTGAAAATGACTTCAATTTGGTTAGCGAATGGACTGATCTTATGGAAAGTGTTCGTGAAGAGATAGCAACATTCATGCCAAGCTCGCAATAAAATGTGCTCTATATGTTAAATAACCTGAACA
This sequence comes from Deltaproteobacteria bacterium, assembly GCA_029262275.1. Taxonomy (GTDB): domain Bacteria; phylum Desulfobacterota_D; class UBA1144; order Nemesobacterales; family UBA2774; genus CR02bin9. Next base: position 208,224 of record JAJCZS010000007.1, read on the forward strand.
TCCCCTGCAATTACCTTCTTTGTTTCTCCATTATCTGTTTCAACTAACAAATAACCTTTTTCATCAACTCCAACCGCACTTCCTTCAAACTGCTCATTCTCATTGATAGTAACACTCACTCGCTTATTTAAATCTCCCCATCTGTTTGTCCACTCAGTCAAAATAGCAGATCTACCTTTGCTTATAAATATTTGATACCAGTTTTCCAAATGAAGAAGCAAGTCTGCCGCAAACTTTGCTCTCTCTACATCATTGCCAAGGTTTTCTTTGATAGAGGTTGCAATTCTACCTACGTTTCCCATCTCCAAATTAATCTCATCCCTGGTCATATTGATGTTCACGCCAATTCCTACAACAATAAAATCGACCATCTCTCTTCTGGGGCGCATTTCTGTAAGCACTCCTGCTACCTTCTTCCCTTGAATCACTATATCATTAGGCCATTTAATGTTTGCGTTCTCTATTCCTAACCTCTGAATTACCTCTACAAGAGCTACAGACGCGATAAGAGTGAACAGGGGAGCGTCAGTGGCGACAATTTCAGGTTTAAATAGTATTGATATATAAAGATTTGTTCCTGCAGGAGATATCCAGCTGCGCTCTAGTCTGCCTCTTCCACCAGTTTGTCTATCCGCTATTACCACAGTGCCTTCCGATGCCCCTTTCTCGCCAAGCTCAAGGAGAGTGGTATTGGTTGATTCTAGTTCATCTTGATAGTGGATTACTTTTCCAATGGACTTGGCTCTTAGTAAGCCGTTTAGTTTTCTTATCATAGAAGATGTCATAGTTGTTTTTGTTTGGTTAGTTATATGTTTTATTCTGACACCCCGAATGAAATAATTCAACTGGAAAATGAATAAATCACACTTATACTACTACACTTAGATTAAATACGTATTTGGAGAGAGTCATATTATGTCTAGAGTTTTAATATTATCTTTTCTTGTTGTTTGTTTTATACCGCTTGCCAGTAGCTTTGGCGATGAGCCGAAGAATTCTATAGATTCTTATGAGTTCACAGAGGTTACGATTACAGAGCTAGTATCTGACCCGAACCAACATAATGGTCAGCGTGTAGAGCTTGAAGGGTTTGTGGATAAAGTTGAATATACAAAGTCCAGTAAAGGAGAGCCCTTTACCCTTTTTAGATTAAATGACGGTACTGATAATGAAGTCAGAGTTTATTATGAAGATGAACATCTCTCTCTCTCTAAGGGCGATAAAGTGAAGATTCAGGGAAGATATAAGAAGCAAAAAAAGTACCTTCTCTATAAAATAAAAAATGTAATCAAAGCTAGAACAGTCGAGAAATTATCTTAAAATGGATATTAAATCCTTAATGTTTGCCAGGTTTGTGAAAATTTTTCTTTAAAAAAGCTTAAATAACAATATAATATCTTTTGTATGACCCTCCTCGGTAATGGATTCAGAAGAATCCTATTATTACTAATCATAGCTATATGCATAATTCTAATAGCTCTAAATATTATTTTGAATATTAAGCTCAGGGCTGATATTCCAAATCTTATAGAACAATTCTCAAAAGAAACGCCCTATGATATTGAAGTAGGCAAAATAAATTTAGATGCCTTGTTTAGAATGCAGTTTGATAAGGTATCAATAACTGATCCTTCGCTTGAACAAAAGGATGTACTAGATGTAAGGAAAATAACGGTCAGCCCTAATATTCTATCTTCTATCTTTGGCCAGAGAATTGTATTGGGGGAAATTGTTCTGCACGAGCCTCAAGTTCAATCCAACAGTGAAAATATAAATAATCTTAGGGACTTTATCGAATCCATAACCAAAGATCGAGAAGATACTCAAAACCAACTAGTTGAGTTTAGAACTATTAAGATTGTTAATGCAGATTTCCAAGTGACACCTGATTTTCTAGTGTCTATTCCAAACTTGTCTTTGCAACTCTCCAATAGAAATCCAGAAGAAGGACAGGAAATAAATTTTGCAGGAATTATAGATTTACTTCAAAAGCAAATTGTTCTAGATGGAAGAGTTATAGTTTCTTCAGAGCAAACCACTGGCAAGCTTAATATTAATGTAGAGAGAATTTCTTCTCCTTCAGTATTTAGCAACTCTGAACAATTAAAGGCAGCAGCTCAAATCAACTTTGTCGTCTCAGAGCTAATAACTCTAAGTGGAGATTTCAAAGTTGATGCGGATAAAGGCATATTTTCTGAAAAATCTCTTGCGGAAGCAAAATTCAATTTAGATTATGACTCAGCCTCAGATACTGCAAATGTAAAATCTCTTGATTTCAGTATGCCTGACCTTATTCGGGGTTCTGTTTCAGGGCAGATAAACAAGGTTACAAAAGAAACAGTATTCAATCTTACCGGCAAAACCGAGCCCTTAAATATTGGAGACCTCATGGTTCAGATTTTTGGGGATGATAGAGGGCTTCTCTCAGGTGATCTAACTACAAAGAATATAAAAATTACAGGTGCAAGAGCAAGTGATAATATTCGACTATCGGGTGATGTTACTCTTGCCGGATTTAACTTCAACTCTGAAGAAGAAGGTAATCCAAGTGTATCTTCGGTTAACTGTAATTTGAAAGTTAAACAGAATCTGGGTGCTACAAACAATTTCTCTCTTTCATCAAATGGATCTTGTAGGGCAGAGAAATTCCTCTGGGCTAGAACGGGACAGGTAGACAAGATAAAAGCTCAAGTGAATCTGAGCTCTAAAGATAGATGGTCAGATAATAAGATTACGTTATCAAATATAAACAGCACCTATATGGACGGTTTTGCCACTGGAACACTAAATTTTATGCTCTCAGAGGGTTTCGGAGGGGGTATTACAACTATAAGTGGTGACATCAGGGGTAGCAACTTAAATCTAGAGAAAACCCCCAGAACGATTATCCCTGCCAATATTGCGGGAAATGCTCAGTCTGCAAATGCAAATTTTCAAGGCGGTTCAAGTAACTATAAAGCCGATATCTCACTCGCAGTTACAGACTTTGTTCTTAAATCCAACCAAAATAGGGAGTTTAGGGTTTCAAAGCTTCAAGCTAACCAAGCGGTAGATTTTGAATATAAATCACCAACCAAAGAAGGTGATTCAAATAATGACGAAATCCTAATTAAAGGAGGGGGTGTTAGTTATGAGAGGCTCTCTTTTGAGGAATACAATATCAATAGTGGAACTGTGAAAAGTTTCGAGTTCTTATTAGAGCTAGGCAATAACAAGTGGGGTCTTGATATGTCCTCTCAGGGCTCAGGGTTCAGCATTGCCGGCCATGATGTATCGCTTGAGAGGTTTGATGAAAGCCTGAGTATTCAAAACAGTGGAAGGGAAGGGTTTGAAGGCAGTGTTAGCGGCACGAGGGGGAGATATAAAAGTATAGATTTCCCTTCACTTTCTTGGGATTATAAATTTGTAGGCGACAGGATAATTGTCTCCAACGTCAGTACACATATCAGCACTATTGGTGAGTTCAAAACAGATGAACTCTTTGTTAATGTTGGCTCTGGTATCGGCGGCTACCCATATAATGTCAATTTTAAAGATGCGACTTTTGCAGGATTTGAAGAGAAATTAAACTCCCAGGGTGTGAATGGAGAGTTTGTTATCAACAGGCCGGGTACCACTAATCTGGATTGGCATGGCAATGTTAATATCGAAAAAACTACTATTGTCTCAGCGGTTATAGACAACATTTCCAATAAAGTTGTCCCATCTCCAGGTGGTATTAAGCTTGAAAACCTAAAAGGCAAATTTCTAGGGGGCGATATAACTGGTAGTGTGGATATTGATACTACAAAAACCCCATCAGGGATCGAGGTAGGTCTTAAACTTCTTAATGCCTCAATTAATTCGGCTGCTACAATTATTAAATTAAATCAATCTGATCTAAATTTTTCAGGAACTCTACCCAACGGCTCACTTCCAGAGGGGCAAAGCAAATTAGAGCTTAAAAATATTGTTTTAGAAAATAAAGAAGTTAGCACGAAACTCAATGCAAGCATAAATGCTCGTACTGTTGCTGAAACCTTATACCTCGACCAAGGGTTTATAAAGGATATCAACAATAAAACGATAAACTTTTCAGGACAGATGACTAATTCTCTTAACGAAAATAGAACTTTGGAACTTAAATTCCCTGAGGTTCCCATTGCAGAAGCTCTAGGCATGCTCTCTCCTCTAGTTCCTCCAGATTTCAGAGGGTTTAAGACCAGTGGTTATGCAGAGATGGATCTAATCTTTCACAATCTATTTTATCCCCAAAGCAGATGGGGCGGAAAAGTGAGCATTAGAGACAGTTCTTTCGCAGGAGAGTACGGGGGAGCGCTTTTAACTGTCGATGATATAGATGGAACGATAACAATAAAAGATAAAGTTAGCTCGGATAATCCTCTGACTGCTTATATGGGTGAACACTTAAAGTTATCAAAAAGTATTTTTAAGAAATTCCTAAAGTCTTTCAATGAATCTAAACTACAGGAAGAAGAGCTTGATTTTCTTAGTATCAAAAAGATTGAATACGGAATTCTAAAATTTGAAAATGTAGAATGTGCACTTGAGGTAGACAGGCAAAAGATTAACCTAAGGAGGCTGTTATCTAAATTATATAGAGGCAGTTTCTATGGCGCTGGCCTTATAGAGTTTAATCAGGATCAGAGCACTTATAATTTTTCCCTTTTATTCGATAAGATAAGTTTGGAGAGTATCTCCGAGAGAGTCTCCCCAGGTCAGGAATATATTACTGGCAGAGTAAATGGTCTTGCTTGGTTATCTGCAGAAGGTGTAGAACTAGATACAGTAAATGGTCCGTTTAAGTTCTGGTCCAAGAGATCAAGCAAAGAACAGCGGAGAATAGGTGGAGCCCTTTTAGCTAAAATGGGTGCTAGAGAGAGATTAATTCTGGGCTCCAGCCGCAGCTATGATAACGGTAACATTTCAGGTTATATTAATGATGGTTTAATTACGTTTAGAGAGTTTGAAATTTCAAATAGTATATTAGGCATCAGGAACTTGACGATACAAGCGGATGCTGTAAGAAATTCAATAAGTATTTCTCAATTAGTATCAACTGTAAGGGAATTATCAAGGCGTTCAGAAAGTGGCATGCCTATGATCGAAACAAATTAAGAGAGGTGAAATTATGGAGAAATTAGCAATAAATATTATGAAGCCGTTAATGCTATTTGTATGTTTTTTAATCGTATCCTGTGCGACTATAACCGTAAATGTCTATTTCCCTGCTGAAGAGGTTAGGGATGCATATTCTAGTTTGGAAGAAGAATTCTTGGAGCAAGACGATGAGGATGGATCTGGCGCTGATGGAGCTTCAGAGGCTGTAAGCCCTACTCCAAAGCCTCAAAGCCGCAATGTATATCCAGATGAGCCTACTTTGTCTGAGACAAAAGTGGTTGTAATTAAAAGGGAAATATCCCTCGATTTTGCCAACTACGCCTGGGCCCAGGGAAATATCTCGCAGCAAATAGATCAGAAATTAAGAGCCATGCCTGACGTGATAAATGCCTATAGGGCGAGAGCAAAACGCCAGGACGTAATCGACCAGATGCTCTCACAGAGAAAAGTTGCAGAAGGAAGCCAGGGGCTTTTGGTCAAGAAGTCTTCTCTTACTTCTGCACAGACAAGCGCGTTTAATGCTGAGAATGCTGACAGAAGAATAATCATTCAAGGTATGGCAAGAGCTATTGTTGAGATAAACAATCTTGCTCCTACTCCTGAGAATATAAACAAAGTGCTTCCTGAAGCAGCTCGTCAATTTGCCAGCGTTAGAAGAAATTAGTAGTAAAGATATAGAATCAAATACACCATAAAATAATATAAAGGCGTCCTTAGTATTAAGCTAGGGACGCCTTTTTTCATTCTAATAGTACAGAAACGGTTGTTTATATATTGTCAGGAATCAAAAATCCAACCATAACCTATATCCCATTATTGACTTTATAGTATAAGACTTTGTAATATAGAGATCTATAATTACTATGGTAGTAGGTGCTGGTTTCTTAATTCTTTAGCAAAAGATACGCGATATGTTTACTCAATAAATTACAGAATTGAGACAGAGGAGTTTTAATATGATGCATTATAAGAACTTGTTTGATTTTAAGATTGTCTCGACCATGTACAGACTACGCTTGTTGTTGATCCCGATTTTTATTTTGCTTATACCTATTTCCACTAACTATGCATATGGAGAAGGGTATCCCCAAAATGAAACCTACTTTAGTGAGAACTTTAATCATCTAACATACGATACAAATGAGGAGCAATTGTATGCTCAAGCCAGTGAAGAAGTGATAGTTGAAACACAGAGTCTCGATCCTTCTCCAAACTACAAAACGGGATATTATGGAACTAAGGATTGGCAGGCTTTTGTAGCAGTTTACCTATGGGTTGTGGGAATGAATGGAGATCTAGGAGTAGGTAACACAACTGCCGATGTTGACGTGAGCTTCGGAGATATTTGGGAAAACTTTGATGTTGGTGGTCAAGCACATATAGAGTTCTGGTGGAAAAAGTGGATTTTCTTTGTCGATCCATTATTTATGAAGCTATCAAGCAAGGGGAGCCAAACTAGGGTGATTGGAACTATAAAGTCCGATGCCGAGGTGAAAATGTTTTTAATGGATTTGGCCATTGGATATAGAGTAGCGGAGATTGCTCTTAGTGCTAATACAAAATCAAATAATTTTAAGATGTGGCCTGCACTGGCTATAGATGTTTATGGTGGTGGTCGAATACTAAATGTGCAGAATACTATAGATCTGACATTGGATACACCAATAGGACAACCTAAAAAGAGACTTAGTGTTGATGAAACATGGTTTGATTTTATAGTTGGAACTAGGTTTATGTTTGATTTCACGGAGAGGCTGCTCTTGAGTATCAAAAGTGATATTGGAGGGTTTGGACTTGGATTCTCATCTGACATCGACTGGAGTTTTGCTGCCAACTTAGGTTATACACTTCCCTGGTGGGGCGTTACTCCTTATGTAGGATACAGAGTGCTCTACATAGATTACGAAGATGGAAGCGGCAGCAACAGATTTGTGTATGATATATGGCACACTGGACCACAAATCGGAGTAGGTGTAAGATTTTAATTCAATAGTTTTAGCATGAGATGCTACTCCTTCTTATTTCGTGGTATTGCTAATATAGTAAGTTGCCTAAGATATGGGGTAAGAATCATATGTTAAGGTTTAATCTAATACTTGTACTATTTTTGATCACCTTTATTCAAGCAAATACAAATGCAAAACAGCTTTTTTGTTAATATAAATGATTGGTATAAATTTCTAACATGGGAATATGGTTATGACTTCATTCAGACAAACTCTTCTTACAGCTCTCCTGATCAGTTTCTTGATAACCTCTTTTAGTTTTGCCCAAGATTCTGAAGAATCTACTTACAACTTTGATTGCTCAATACCGATAGAAGCACAAAATTTGAAGCCTGGAGGAGAAGGGGAAAAAGTACCTATAAAAATTGGTTTTTTCGTAATAGACATTAAAGAAATTGATGATTTAGAGCAAACTTATACTGCAGATGTATGGTTTAATGAAACCTGGAACGATCCTCGCCTATCTGAGAGAGCTCTTGGTAAATCTTTGGAAAAATGTATATACAAAGATTATGAAATATGGACTCCTACGATAGCAGTTATAAATCGAAATGGAGGAGATCAGCTACTAGATAAAATTGCTAGAGTCGATCCTGATGGCAATGTAAATATTAAACAACGCTATGTTGGTGAAATCACGTCAGATCTAGATTTTTCAAATTTTCCTTTTGACGATCAGGTGCTGCATTTTATTCTTGCTGCTGTGGGGCCGGATGCTCAGGATATAGTTTTTGAATTGGATAAGGATACAACCGGGCAGAGGGATAAATTTTCAGCAGAGGGTTGGACCATAAACCTAGTTGATGGTGTTACTAACACAGAGCGTATAAAAACTTGGGGAGAGAGCCCTATATATAATCTACACCGAATAGATTTTAGACTCGAAGCACAGCGCGACAAGGCGTATTATGTTTGGAAAGTTATTGCCCCGCTTTGTCTTATAGTTCTTATGGCATGGGCGGTATTCTGGATTGATCCTAAACATCTTGGTCCTCAGGTTGGTCTTTCTACAGCCACGGTTTTTACATTGATAGCTTATAGATTTGCAATTGGTTTTAACCTTCCTAAGGTCTCTTATTTTACTCGAATGGATAATTTTGTACTGTTATCAACGATCTTGGTATTTATAGCTTTGGGTACAGCTATTGCTACCAGTAAAATATCATCTGACGGTGAAAACAAGCTAGCTAAATTAATAGAGAAATATATGAGAGTAATCTATTTATTAGCATTTTTAGCTATCATAGTATTTACGTTATTGCTATAATGTTTATAGGTAGGTTATATCTTAGACTGAAAGCATTTTTATAAGAGGGGTAAATTATGCGTAATAATCTAATTCTTAGCTGTTTTATATTTGTTCTGTCTCTTGTTATGTCCAGTTGTGACGGCGGAGGCAACAATGGAGATATTGTGCTTGAAGGCATTATTTCAAACCCTTCCCAGTTTAGTGAGATAACTGCAATAATTTTAGAAGGTAATAGAAGTTTGGGTAGTACTAAAGTAAACTCCGAGGGCAATTTTATAATAAGCTTTCGCTCTAACACCGGAGTTGTTACATTAAGATTTGAATCAGCAACGTTTAATGCGGAAAGACCTAATATCCCAGTAGTCAACCAGAGTACAACAAACCTAGATATTACTCTTCAACTAAACCCAACCTTAATCATAATTGACCGTTGGCGAGTCTTTCAAGACCCAATCTCTCTCTCAGGTACGCAAGCTATAAATTACAATGAGCGCCAGGCTGAATTTAATATGGACGGGGATGGAGGCAACTGTATGTTTGCAGGTACTGATAGCTTAATAACCTATATTGTTAAGAGTATTAGTATCACTAATTGCAGAGAAGGTGTAAGAGCCCAGGGTTCAGCTTCCATTTTTCTGAATGCAGATGAAAGTATTCAAATCTCTAGTAATAGAGATGCGATTTTAACTATCGATGATGGATTTGTCGAAGTGGGACAAACTGCAAATCCTGTTAACAATACAATTATTATTCAATCCAATAACCAGTTTGGAATAAATGCCGCTGGGAATGCAATAGTGGATATAAATCCGCAAAACAGTTGTTCTATAAGCGGTAGTAGAGCAGCCGTCAATGTAAACGGCAATGCTTCTGTAAATACGTCTAGCTGTACGCTTTCTGACGGTTGATTCATTTTAAAATAGAGGATTAACATATGCTTGAAACTGAAAAACCTGGAATCATTTCACTAGTATTGGGTTCAACTAAATACAAGATGTTTAATTTTATGGTCTCCATTATTATGCTACTTGTGCTCTCATCAGTATTGGAGGGGCATGAGTATGGTTTCCTTGTGCTCAACATTACAAGCTCAATAGTTTTTGTTTTAGGAATATATGCAGCGGGTAGGAACAAAAGAAATGTTATTCTGTTGATAATCTTAGGTCTTCCTTGGTTCCTTTCAGAATGGATTTTCACACGTTCTTCGGAGACTATTTTTGCAAGCATTCTATTTTTTCTTTTTATTTCGGGAACTCTTTTTGCTCATATATTGCATACTAAAAAAGTCTCTGCTGACACTCTATATGCAGCAGTGTGCACATTCTTACTATTAGGTTTGTTGTGGGCCTCCATCTACAACTATCTTGAGTATATTTCACCTGGAATAATCTTTATTAAAAATAACTCAGATGTTGTAACCACTCTGACCTCTAACGAATATATCTACTATAGTTATACCACTTTGACTACCCTTGGTTATGGGGATATCACCTCGCTTACATCTATAGGGAGAATGATATCTGTTTTGGAAGCCATAGCAGGACAGCTTTTTCTAGCATTTTTGGTGGCGCGTTTAGTGGCTATATACACCGCAAATGCTATGAGAGGCAATACCGGATCATAAGCTAATATTGAGATAAGATTGAATCAAGTCGTATCCGTAAAATAGATAGGTGAACTTTATAGAAAAAGATATAAACGTTATAGGAGCAAATAGAATAATCGGGAAGCGTTTCATCCCGCAAGCTGCATACATGATATCAAAAGGTATTGGTGAAGCTGCCCCTACAAATAAAATCAGGCTTATTAGTCTTTTTGAACGGCCCTCTGTCCATGGATGATTCTCAATATTTGGAAAGTTCTTCTTAATAAATCTGGATTTCCCAAAATATCTGGCAATAAAATAAGTTATAACAGAGCCGCTCATAGAACCTAAACCCATAACGATTATTAGCCTTATAGGTTCAAACCCCAGCATTGCTCCCAAAACAGCATATATCCAAACTGGCAACGCAAGAGGTGTACTGCTAATAGTTGTGATTAGATACAGGATTAGATCGATGCTATCCTGCCCGTACCTAATTAATAAGTCGTGTCCCAATCTAATAATTTCTTCTCGGAATAATAAAGGAACTACAATACTTGTTATTATTACAACCCCTGCGAATGCAAAGGTTAAATTAACAAACTTGGAAAAGTAGCTTAATTTCTTTGAGGCCATTTATTGATTATATACACCAGTGTTTTTGTTAGAGTAAAATTAACTAATTGTGAGGCAATAGTTAAGTTCCTATTGTAAAAATACGGTTTTACGCCAGTTCTCTCAAGGAATTCATCATTCAGACTTGATTAATAAGCCTGTTCTGGTTGAATATCAACTATGAGCAAACGTAAAGTGGTACTTATCCCAGGGGATGGAATTGGTCCTAATATTACAACAGCAGTTAAGAAGGTCGTGGCCGCCTCTGGTGCTGAGATAGATTGGGTTGAGCGTAAAGCGGGTCTTGCGGCTCTTGAAGAAGGCCCCGATGTTCTACCTGAGAGCACAATTGAGTCTATCAAAGAGCATAGGGTCGCCTTAAAAGGTCCATGCACTACTCCTATTGGGGAAGGGTTTACTTCTGTAAACGTACAACTTCGGAAGGAGTTAGACCTTTATTCTGCTATAAGGCCTGTTAGAAACCTAAAGGGAGTTGAAACTCGTTTTACAGATGTCGATTTAGTAATCATACGAGAGAATACAGAGGGTTTATATAGCGGAGTTGAAAATACAGTAAGCCCTGGTGTTGTGATGAGTATGAAGGTTGCAACGGAGAAAGCGTGCACGCGTATAGCAGAGAAAGCTTTTAAATACGCTAGGATGAGAGGTAGGAAGAAAGTCACAGTATTTCATAAAGCTAATATTATGAAATTGACAGATGGTCTTTTTATCAGGAAATCCAGAGAGGTTAGTGAGAAATACTCTGATATTGAGTATGAAGAAATAATTGTAGATGCAGGATGTATGAAGCTAGTTCAAAACCCCACTCAATTTGATGTTTTGCTTCTTGAAAATCTTTACGGTGATTTGATGAGCGATCTCTGCGCAGGACTAGTTGGCGGGCTGGGGGTTGTTCCGGGCTCTAATATAGGTGATAACAGGGCTGTATTTGAAGCTGTTCACGGATCGGCTCCTGATATTGCAGGTAAAAACATTGCCAACCCTTTGGCACTCTTGATGTCGTGTGTGATGATGCTTAACTACCTTGCAGATAACGAAGGGGAAAAGCATTATACAGAGTGTGCCACTAGTATTAAAAATGCTTACAGTAAAGCAGTGGAGCAGGGAGCGACGACTCGCGATTTGGGAGGGGATTTAGGTACTCAGGAATTTGCGGATGCTATTATTGAAAGGTTTTGATTTTATTTCTTAGGTATTAAGGTTGTTCTGCATTACTCTTAGAAAATTTCCACTCATAATTTTAGAAACCCGATCTTCTGAATAGCCTTTATCAAGGAAATACTGAGCTATCTTTGGAAGATCAGCTATAGTCTTTAAGCCCTCGGGAAAGTCCTCGATCCTTGCCCCATCCATATCACTCCCAATTCCCACGTTGTCTTCACCACATAGATTAATCATATAGTCGGCATGAGCGAACACTTCTTCAAGTGTAGGAGTTTCGTCTCCAATCTTAAGAAAATAGTTGTACAGGACTATGCCAATTACACCGCCCCTGTCAGAGATTGCCTTTAGCTGCTCATCTCTTAAGTTCCTAGAATGGTCTGTCAGAGCTCTTGCATTTGAGTGAGTGGCTATGGGGATGAGATCGGTAAGTTCAATCGCTTCCCAGAAACACTTCTCATTAAGATGAGATAGATCAAGAGTTATGCCAAGCTCATTCATTCTTTTAATTAACCTAACTCCATCCTCTGACAATCCATCTTCTGAGTCGCTACCTGATGCATATTGGTTCTTATTGTTCCATGCTGGTCCTATTATTCTGATTCCTCTCCTATGGAATTCATACAAATCTTCCACCTTTTCTATAGGATCGGCTCCTTCCATGAGGGTTAAGAATCCTATCTTAGAATCTTGTCCAAACCGGGAGAGATCTTGGACATTTTTAATTTGATATACGTCATTGCTAAAGAGCTCATAAATTTCATCGTATTTATCAAGCTGCTCTAGTGCAGATTGCACTGTTTTATCCGGTTTGTGCTTTGGGTGTATGAATACGGTATTGAACACCATCCTAACATTGCCTTCTTTAAGTCCAGGGAGTGTAATCATGCAGGGGGTGCTTGGGTTTACAAAATCCCTTTTAAAGTAATTTAAGTGAAATGCTATATCTTCATGAGCATCTATGATTAGGAAGTTTTTCATATGATTAAGAATAAAAAGCTAGACTCGCAAAACTTACCACAGAGCCAGTGTCAGACTCTAGGGCCTGATCATATCCCAATAACTTGGCATTATCTGCCTCAATTGTCCTGAGTGTGGCATAGATTGACGAAAGACCGCAAATTTTCCTCCAGTCCTTTTCTTCTTCAACGGATCTGTAAAAACCCTCAGCGTCTAATTTCTCACTGAACTCTAAACTTCTGATATCCCTTTCCTTTATTCTACTAAGCATAAGGTCATTTACTTCTTCTTTGTCCCCAAATTTAGGCCCCACATGAGCCATATCCACTCCAGCTATGATAAACGCTTTATCACCTAATTCTCCTAATATTTTAGAAAAAGATTCGAGAAAGTGTGACACTTTCTTGTCTTCTCTGGGTGATTTTCCTTCCTGTACCAAACTAAAAAATGAGTTACATAATATGGGTAATATTTTGTATTCTTTTTTTTCTCTCAGCACGTATTGTAAGAATGCAACCTGAAATTCTATTGAGTGCTCAGTCCTGTGAGCTATTTCCCCTTCAAATAAATCCCAATCGCACTCCTCGATCACTTTGTCTATAAGCTCATTATCAGTTTCAGATATCCCAAGTGGTGTTTCAAAATTCTTCCGGGTTAAAATAAAGGGATTATCAACTTGTGCATAATGGGAGGTACCAAAAATAATATATGTATCCGCCTCACAAGTTTCATCGAGTTCTCGGTAAGCCTTCGCATATAGGTGACTGCCTCTGGTGAAATCAATATGTGGTGAAATTAACCCTCTGAGTTTTCCCGGTGATTTCTTGTACGGCTCTTTATGATCAGCTTCTTTGAAAAATTTTTCAAACCATCCGTTTAATTCATTGGCCTCAAGAGGATATGAAAGTCCTGCTTGGCTTGATGGTCTTATAGCTGATGAATTAAAGTCCTCAACTATTTTGTCTTTATGTTCTTTAAACTTTTTACTGTCTAAGAAAAGTGCATCATCTAACTGTTCTATTAAATGCTTCAACTCCTCCTCTGGGACTCTTTCGCCAGATTTCTCTTCACAAGTTGCTTGTATGTCCTCTATTGAATTTGTGCCGTCGAATAAGCTGATTATAAAAATTGTCTCTCTTGATAGCAGCATGACTTTATCGCTCACACTGTTAGGGTCTCTCAAGCAGATAAGCCTCTCTCCCTCGTGCTCGACAGGGAATGCTTCTAGTGGATTTAGTTTAGGATATTCCATCATTTGAGTCTATTTGGGTTTGCCCCACCCACCTCCTGCAGGGGTTTCAATTCTTATACTATCTCCGTTTTTAACTTCAAAGCTTGCTTTGGGTTCAATCTGAGTTGCTTTATTACGTCTGATAAGAGTGTTCTTGCCTCTCTTTCCCGGTTTTCCTCCTTCAATACCATAGGGAGCAAATTTTCTTCTCTCCGTTATCATTGACACCGTTGCCTCAGATAAAAATTTGTACTCTCTAATTATAGAATCTCCTCCCTTAGACTTACCTCTTCCTCCACTGTTCTTTCTTATCGAATAAGAATTTAACATAACTGGAAGCTCTCTCTCAAGCGATTCCACGGGGGTATTAAGTGTATTTGTCATATGTGTTTGTACTGCACTTACGCCGTCTAATCCAAAACGTGCTCCCATGCCCCCTGCTATGGTCTCGTAGTAAGCGAAGTTTTTGCCCGTTCTGGGATTTACTCCGCCAAAGGTGAAATTGCTCATAGAACCGGCGCTTGCAGCGGGGACCTTTTTAGGCACAGCTTTGGACAATGCGCCGAACACCACATCCACAACCCGCTGAGAGGTCTCTACATTTCCACCAACTACCGCAGCTGGATACTTTGCATTCAAAATAGAGTCGTCACCCACAATTATTTCTACCACTCTAAGAGGGCCCGAGTTAAGGGGCATCGATGAAGGTGCTAAGCACTGAAACACATAAATAACAGCAGCAGTTGTGACGCTGTATGGAGCGTTCAGATTGCCCTTTACCTGTCTTGAACTGCCACTTAGATCAACTCTTGCACTTCGGCCCTTGATTGTAACTTTTACTTTTATTGGAATTTTCTTCGTTCCTACTCCGTCATTATCTAAATAATCCTCGAACTCATAATTGCCGTCTGGGATTTGCTTTATGACTTCTTTCATAATCTTCTGGCTATAGTCCAAAAGCTCATTCCCTGCCTGCTTTAGTTTTTTAAGTGAATATTTCTTAATAGTCTCTCTAAGTCTTCTCTCTCCTAATTCAATAGCACCCACCTGAGCGTTAAAGTCTCCCTCTCTTTCCTCAGGATCTCTTGTCGATTTTAGGATTTCATTAAAAAGATTTTTGTTGAGTACTCCTTTTCTGTAGAGTTTCGATGGAGGGATAAGTACGCCCTCTTGATCAATGGAGGTGGAGAGAGGCATGGAGCCAGGGGTAAGTCCTCCTATATCTGCGTGATGGGCACGTGATGCTACAAAAAATTCCAGTTTCTTATTGTAGAAAACGGGCATAATGCAGGTAATGTCTGGAAGGTGTGTTCCTCCCCTGAAAGGATCATTTAGAATTAAAATATCACCTTCATTTATCTCCGGCATATCTAGTACTGCTCTTACAGCAAAGCTCATCGATGCCAAATGTATGGGGATGTGAGCAGCCTGGGCTATCATATCTCCGTTTGATTGGAATATGGCGCATGAGAGGTCTCTTCTTTCTTTTATATTAGGAGAAAATCCTGCTCTTATAAGAACCATGCCCATTTCTTCTGCGATTGAGCTTAGAGTATTCTGATAAATTTCTAATTCAAATGGGGTGAGAGACATTTTTCTGGTTTAGCCTTGATCCTGATGATATATAGTGTTGATCAATTACTCTGAAGTGCTTGAAGGCGGAACTTTGATTTGACTATAGTTCCAGTACTTACACTGCTCGGAATTGTAATATTTTATAAGTGAGTTTGGCACGAAATCTTTTATAGGGCTCCCTGGAATAATATGATTTCCGTTTTCGCATCTTTGAACAAGTTGTAGGTAAGGAATTGTGGCCTTATCTCCCTTGTTGTATTTGCCTTTTATATTCTCAGTTACTTTTACTGTTGCAGTACATTTAGCCAGGAGCTCAGGAACAAAGTCGCTATTTCCCTCTTTTGCAGTGCATTCCTTGGATTCGTAAGGCTCCCCGCATTCAATTTTTGTTACCGTTCCTTCAATGGCAAAGTCAGAGCTTTCTAAGAGCTGCTCCTGACTGCACGGTGCAGGAAGAGCCAGACACACACCAGGTATTATAGTGCTGATAAGTAAAACAAGTGATATTATTAGTTTATTTTTCATAGTTTTCATACTAATGTTATTTTATTCTTTGTCAAATTCTGACTCAGATTGGGTATAGTGATAGCAAAATGGAGCGAATAATTATATGAAGGTATTGGTTACGGGAGTTTCAGGGTTTATTGGTTCAAGCCTTTCTGAAAGACTTTTAGGGGAAGGTTTTCAAGTAGTGGGCGTAGACTCATTCTTTGATTACTATCCAAGAAAGATTAAAGAGAGGAATCTGGAGAATTTATTAAATAAGTCCGACTTCGAGTTTGTTGAAGCTGATATATTGGAGACCGGCTGGGATAAAATTATAGGTGATGTGGCTGGAGTTTTCCATCAAGCGGCTGTAGCCGGCGTGAGGGCCAGTTGGGGTCAGAAATTTGATGACTATGTGCAAAACAATATCCTCGCAACACAAACTCTGTTAGAGGCATGTAAGAATAGGGACATACAAAAATTCGTTTACGCTTCTTCTTCATCAGTTTATGGAGATACCCGTGAGCTTCCAATTACTGAGGGCTCTCCAACTAATCCTGTTTCCCCTTACGGTGTAACAAAACTGGCAGCTGAGCACTTGGCTTCCCTATATTTTAAAGGCTACGGGGTTCCTACCGTTTCGCTTAGGTACTTCACTGTATACGGCCCAAGGCAGCGGCCTGATATGGCCTTTCATAAATTTATTACAGCTGTAATGAAGGGGGAGCAAATAGATGTTTACGGCACAGGTGAGCAGACTAGGGATTTTACATATATAGATGATGTTGTTCAGGCCAATATTTCAGCATTTAATAATGGAAAGCCAGGTGAAGTCTACAATATTGGAGGCGGTGGGAGAATAAAGCTAATTGATGTCATACACATTATAGAAGAGATTGTGGGGAAGGAGGCTAACTTGGTTTATACTGAGCCTCAAAGAGGTGATGCAAAGCATACTTTTTCCGACTTTAGTAAAGCAAACACGGATTTTGGATATGATCCGCAAGTAGACGTTAGAGCCGGACTTGAAAAACATTACAAGTGGCTAAAAGAGAATATCAGTATTTATAAATAAGTTATGAGATTGCTTCTTTAAGTGTCTCGCCCATCTCAGCAGGACTTGGGCAAACTCTAACACCAGCGTCCTCAAGCGCTGCAACTTTATCCGCGGCACTTCCTGAGCTACCAGAAATGATAGCACCAGCATGCCCCATCCTTTTTCCTTTAGGAGCAGTAGAGCCTGCAATAAAAGCTACAACCGGTTTATCAACATTTTCTTTGATATATGCAGCAGCTTCTTCCTCAGCGCTTCCGCCAATCTCACCAATTAGGATTACAGCCTCAGTATCTTTATCTTTGTTAAATAGCTTTAGTACATCAATAAAAGTAGAGCCGATAATAGGATCCCCACCAATTCCAACTGAAGTTGATTGTCCTATTCCAAGCTCTGATAATTGCCAAACCGCTTCATAAGTTAGAGTTCCGCTTCTTGAGATAATGCCAACATTTCCAGGTGTATGGATATATCCAGGCATAATCCCCACTTTTGCCTCACCAGGTGTCATGACTCCCGGGCAATTAGGTCCAATTAGTGTTACATCTTTTCCTTCCATGTATTTCTTTACTTTAACCATATCTAGAGTAGGAACTCCTTCAGTAATGCAGATAACAAGTTCTACACCAGCGTCTATGGCTTCAATCATAGAGTCCATGGCAAATGCTGCAGGCACAAATATTAGCGAAGTATTAGCCCCCGTGATTCTTCGGGCATCTTCAACTGTATCAAAAACAGGAAATCCATCTACATCTGTTCCGCCTTTTCCTGGTGTTACACCACCAACTACCTGAGTTCCATACTCACGACATTGGGTGGCATGAAACAAACCAGCGCTTCCAGTTATTCCCTGCACAATTACTTTGCTATCTTTGTTTACTAAAATGCTCATTCTTTAGGACTCCTATGTGTAACGTTTAATCTTAAAGGTTCTGTAAAACCGTGGAATCATAACACAGCGAGTTCTCGGTTTCAACTAATCGAGCTAGACAATATCTTTTTACTCTATATTCTGCACTTGCTCTCTTATTTTTTCCATCTCAGAGCGCAAGTCGATGATACAATGAGATATTGTCGCGTCTTTTGATTTCGCTGATATAGTTCCTGCCTCTCTGTTCATTTCCTGAAGCAAGAAATCAAGCTCTTTTCCAATTGAACCTTTCTTGCTGCTGGTTTCTCTAAATTTACTTATGTGTGCTTCTAACCTAACTAACTCCTCTGTAATATCGCTTCTTTCTGCCAAGAATGCGGTCTCTTGATATAGTCTTTCCTCATCGATCTTAGTGTCTTCAAGTAGCTTCTCTATTCTCTCTTTAAGTTTTAAGGATGTGTTCTTTATGAAATCTTTTCTCTTGGATTTAATAGTTTTGGTAAGTTTTTCTATCGTCTTTAGTCTTTGTTTTATATCCTTCTCAAGTTTCCTTCCCTCTGAAATACGTGCCTCATCTAATTTCTTAATTGCATCAAGCGCAGTTTTAATAATCTCAGAGACCTCTTTTTTAGTAAGACCCTGCTTTGTTTCACCAGAGAAGATCTCTCTTATCATTAGAAAATGCTCAAGCTTAGTCTCTTCTTTTATGCCAAGCTCTTTTTTTAATTTGTCTATGTTGCTTTTAGTTTTTTTTGCTAGTTCCAAATTGAGAGAGAAGGAGTTGTTAGAGCCTGACTCCTGAGACAAGGTTACTCTTATCTTGCCGCGTAGAACTAAGTTCTTTGCAGCTTCTGAGAGCTGGTTCTCTATAGATGATATTGAGTCGGGCATCTGAAATTTCATGTCCAAGAATCTATGATTCTCAGATCGGGTTTCGACGGTTAGCTTCCCGTGTTTAGTTTCAAGCTCGCTTTTTCCGTATCCTGTCATACTTTTCATTTGTTTGATTCCTCTGCCAGTTGGCGCACATATTGTCTTCTAAGGGTCTTAAATAAATTTCTCATTTCTTTGTTTCCATAGTCAGGATAGGTCCAATCTAATTCTCTATACTCGTCCTTAATGTATACAAGTGTTAAGTCCGCGTATACTCCCCCACCTAAATAGGGCCTGTGAGAATAGCCTTTCCCGGTAGCAAGAATCAAATGCTCCTGAGCTAAATAACCCGGGTCTATATTAATCGTCCTGCATTCTCCATATGAAAATACCTCTTCCAACTTATTTGTAAATGCCTTTATCTCTACAAGATGCTCTCTTCGTATTAGTGTCTCAAAAGTTATTAGCTTTCTAATTAGACCCTTACCCATCTCTTTTTGATAATAAGAACTATGGTCAAAAGGAATCTCTTTGGTATTAAAATCTATCCGGCCTAATTTTTCCTGAGCCTTGTTCATAAATTCCTCAAGAGGGGCTTCTGGATTATATATTAGACCCATAAAAAGTTTGACTAAGTTTGGTTCTTTCAACTGGCTCATAATTTTGTCAGGTGTGACTACATAGTTAATACATAAAAATTATCTTGTATTCTACATCCAAACAATTATTCTATTCCACATTATAATGTAACCAATAGGAAATTATATGAAGCTTAGACATCTAAGGACTTTATTTGTATTAATTGTTGCGTTTAGCATATTTTCTTGTGCTGATAAGACAGTTGTAGACACTAATCCGGAGAGGCAGACTTACGACCCTTCTCCCACGGTAGTGGTTGAAAGGTTTTTAAATGCACTAAAAGATGGAAATTTCAAGAAAGCCTATGATTACGCTTATGCTCCTAGTACAGATGAGGCTGGATATATAATCCAGATGAAAAGTATATTTGAAGACAATCAAGTTAGTATAAATAGTTTTAAAGTTTTAGGCACTCAAATTTATGAGTTTAGTTCAACTGTTGCTGTAGAACTCAACCAAACGCTTAAATCTCCTACAACAGGGCAGATGATTACTTTGAACCAAAGGAGTAGATACTCTCTTGGGTTGTTCGACAAAAAATGGAAAGTAACGGGTGGAAATTGCTACGAGAACTGCCTAGAAGAAGTACCAGAGATTGAGATTGCGGACTAATTTATGATTAAAGTTTCTATAATGGGGGCCTCAGGCAGGATGGGTAGAAGTATCTTCCGCCTGCTACATCCCGAAAAAGACATTCAAATAGTTGGTGCCACTGAGATCGGAAATCACCCTGATATGGGTAAAGATGTTGGTCTTTTGGTAGGGGACGGAGAAATAGGGGTCCAACTTACAAGCGGAATTGAAGAATCTTCAAAGGACGCGGATGTGATTGTTGATTTCACAACACCTTCCTCAACTCTAAATAATGCCCGTTATGCATCAGCCAGTGGGAAAGCCATGGTTATAGGCACAACTGGGTTTGATGATGATCAAAAAAATGAGCTCAATGAATTAGCTGCAAGCTTCCCGTGCGTATTTTCGCCTAATATGAGCATAGGTGTGAATGTTATGTTTGAAGCAACAAAGAAGTTGGCCGAAATATTGGGCGATGATTATGATGTTGAAATAATGGAGGCGCACCATAAACATAAGGTCGATGCTCCAAGCGGCACAGCTCTTAGGTTAGGTGAGGCTGCTGCGGAGGGACTCGCGCGCGATTTCAACTCGGTTGCCCGCTACGAGAGACATGGAGCCATAGGGGAGAGGGGAGAGAAAGAAATAGGTATGCAGACCATAAGAGCAGGAGACATTGTTGGTGAGCACACGGTTATGTTCTGCGGTGCGGGGGAAAGAATTGAGTTAACTCACCGTGCCATGAGCCGTGATAATTTTGCAAAAGGAGTAGTGCGTGCTGTAATGTGGGTCTCTGGGAAGCCCTCCGGCATGTATACAATGAAGGAAGTGCTTGGAATTTAGAAATAGATTAATTTGAACCATCCCCTTATATTCTTCCTTGACCATATAATATGTTTACATTTGAAATTCTAAAAAATGATGAATCCACCAAAGCAAGACTGGGCAAAATGACCACTGCGCATGGTGAGGTAGAAACTCCGGCATTTATGCCTGTAGCAACTCATGCAACTGTTAAAAGCATGACCAGTCATGAAATACAGGATATGGGATTTCAGATGCTAATCGCCAATGCATACCATCTGTATTTACGCCCTGGGCACAAAGTCATCGAAAGACAAGGCGGACTGCACAAGTTCATGTCCTGGAACCATCCTATTACGACAGATAGTGGCGGGTATCAAGTTCTTAGTCTTTCCAAAACCAGAAAAATTAAAAGTGACGGAATTCTTTTTAGATCACATTTAGATGGAAGTGAACATTTCTTTACACCCTCTAAGTGCATTGAGATACAGGAGTCTTTAGGGGTGGATATTATGATGTGTCTAGATGAATGTCCCCCGTATCCATCGACCAAGGAGTATATGGAGAAATCTATAGAACTAACCACGAGCTGGGCAAAGTTGTGCAAAGAATCAAAGACCCGAGCTGATAACGCTCTTTTCGGAATCGTTCAGGGTGGAGTTTTTAAGGAGCTTAGGGAAAAGTCAGCTACCCAACTTATGGAAATAGATTTTGACGGATATGCTCTTGGAGGTCTCGGAATAGGAGAAGAGTCAGAAAAGACTTACGAAATTACTGAGAGCACTCTAAACCTTTTACCTGCTGATAAGCCCAGGTATTTAATGGGACTAGGAAAGCCACATGATATTGTCACAGCGGTCTCTATGGGGGTCGATATGTTTGATTGTGTAATTCCGACTCGCAATGCCAGAAATGGTACTCTCTTTACAAGCGAGGGAAAACTGGTTATAAAAAATGCTCAATTTGCCGAAGATCAGAGGCCTATTGACGAGGGTTGTGAGTGTTATACTTGCAGGAATTTTTCACGAGCTTACTTAAGACACTTATATATAGCTAAGGAAACACTAGTTTTAAGGTTGCTTACTCTGCACAACCTGTATTATTATGCAGAGTTAATGAGAGAAATTCGCAGCAGCATAAAGCGTGGCGATTTTCCAAATTATATATCTAGGGTACAATCCATTGGAGGAAAATGAGAAAATTGAAAAATATAACAAAAATACTCTTAACTTTACCGGTAGTTTTACTACTAGCCGGTTGTCCAGCTACAGGTGGTGAAGGAGGGGGAAGTTCTCCTTTAGCTTTTCTACCTTTTGTTCTTATCTTTGTAATCTTTTACTTTTTAATTCTACGACCACAACAAAAACAAGGTAAAGAAAGAAAACGTATGCTTAGTGAGCTCAAGCGTGGAGACGATGTTGTAACATCAGGCGGTATTTACGGTAAGATTCTAAATGTTTCAGAAGATGATGTCATGACCCTTGAGATTGCAAAAGGAGTTAGCATTCAGATTACCCGTTCTGGTATAGCCGGTCTGCAGCCTTCTGCAGAGGCAAAATTTAAGGAGGATAAGTCTAAATAATGAGAGCTTCTAGAGGATGGATTGGCACAATCCTTGTAGTTACAGTTTTATCTTTAATTCTTTTGGCTCCCACATTTTTAGGTGATAGCACTCCTAGCTGGTGGGGCAAGCTTTTTCCGGACAGAGGTATCAGATTAGGGCTTGACCTTAAGGGCGGTATCTTTCTTCTAATTGGCGTAGACTCTGAAAAGGGTGTTGAGCACGAACTTGCCAGCATTAAGGATTTCATGAATGAAGAATTAAAAGACCAAAAAGTTTTAATAAAAGGCTCTAAAATAACCGATGACTCACTTGCGCTACAGTTTTTCACAAAAGCGGATTTAGACAAAGCTAGAGGGGTTGCTGAGACAAATTTCAGTGAGATATCTAATATTGAGGAAGATAATCTATCTCTAAACTTTGAATTAAAGGGTCTATATGTTGCGGATGTTGAAGAAAGAGCCATTGATCAAGTTAAACAAGTCATAGAAAATCGTGTATCAGAACTAGGTTTAGTTGAGCCTTCGATTCAAAAGGCTGGAGACAACCGAATATTGATTCAGGTTCCTGGTGCATCAGAAAAAGACAGACAACGAATTATTGATATCATAAAGCGCTCAGCAGTATTGGAATTTAAAATAGTGAGCAATACAGGGGCGACTGAAGAAACAGTTTTAGCAGCTCTTGATGTAGCGACCCCTGAGGAACTTTCTCAGAATAATTTAACTCTTCATCCGGGAAATACGGGTGTTGAGAATGAAAGCTTCTTTGTAACAACTCTTGATGCTCCAGTTACAGGAGAGTCTCTGTCAGGCGCCAGACTAATTTTTGATGAGTTAGGTAAGCCTGCAGTCAGTTTTACATTCAAAGGAGAAGGTGCCAGCAAGTTCGGCGTTCTCACTGAGGAGAACATAGGCCGGAGACTGGCTATAGTCTTAGATGGGACAATCAAATCAGCACCAACAATACAGGAGCGTATAACTTCTCAAGGAAGGATCACAGGGAACTTCACTCCAGAAGAGGCAAAGGACTTAGCTCTAGTTCTAAGATCCGGTGCTCTGCCCGTTCCAGTTGAGATCGAGCAGGAAAGAACAGTAGGGCCTTCACTTGGAAAAGAATCTATAGATAAGGGAACAAGCTCAATGATTATAGGCGGTATTTTGGTCATAATCTTTATGATATTTTTCTATAGGCTTCAGGGTGTAGTGGCCGATATTGCGCTTCTTTTAAACATGTTGTTCATTATGGCATTTCTATCGGCTTTTGGAGTAACTCTAACACTCCCCGGTATAGCAGGTCTGGTACTGACGCTTGGTATGGCGGTGGATGGAAACATAATAATATTTGAGAGAATAAAAGAAGAGCTTTCTACCGGGAAATCTCCCCTAGCCGCAATTGACGCGGGGTATGGAAGATCACTGTGGACAGTACTGGATGCAAATATAACGACCCTTATCACTGCACTTATACTGTTTTGGTTCGGTACGGGTCCAATAAAGGGATTTGCCGCAACGTTATCAATCGGAATTATTTCAACTGTGTTTAGTAACGTTGTTGTGGCAAGGGTTATAACGAATCTAATATATAAAGATAAAAAGGTACCTTCCTTAAGCATTTGAGGGATATCTAGGAGGATCTGGTAATTTGGAATTCTTAAAATCTGGAACGACTATTGATTTTGTATCAAAAATGAGAAAGGCGATATTCATTTCTATCGCTTTGTTGATCATTGCAATAGGATCTCTTATATACCATAAAGGTCCAAACTGGGGTGTAGAGTTTACTGGCGGCACAGAAATTCACATAAAATTAGCTAACGAAATAAGTATTGCTGATATTACAAAGGTTTTAGATACAACGGGTTACCCTCCAGAGGTAGTGCAACAGCTTGGTTTAACAGGAGACAAGGAATACCTAATCAGGTTTTCTCCTGAAACAGTTAAGTTTGACCAAATTCAGGGGTTTCAAACCGAGCTTGAGAAGATTATAGCCACCAATGAGTCCTTCAAAGGGGGCTCTATTCAAAGGGTAGACTACATTGGACCTAGAGTAGGCTCAGAGCTTATAAGCAAAGCAATTATCTCTATACTTCTAGGCTGCATTGGAATTTTAATCTATGTCATGATCCGTTTTGAGTTTGCTTTTGCAATGGGAGCTGTTATAGCACTTGTCCATGATACGATTATAACGCTTGGAGCAATCTCAATTATGGATAAAGAGTTTAATCTAGCCTTAGTTGCAGCACTGCTAACCGTAATCGGTTACTCCGTTAACGATACCATCATAATATTCGATAGAATTAGAGAGAATATGAAAAAGAATAGCAAATTGGGTATTAGGGATGTTGTTAATCAAGGAGTTAGTCTGACTTTAAAGAGAACTATACTAACCAGTATTACCGTTTTCCTTGTACTTATTCCGCTATTTCTATTTGGCGGCTCTGTAATTCATGATTTCGCATTCACGCTCATAGTAGGTGCAATTATAGGTACCTATTCTTCAATATTCATAGCAAGCGCTTTTGTAGTTTATTGGAGACAGAGAAAAGGCACTTCATAATATATTTGCTAAGGCATCGTAGTTCGAGCCTAATCTTTAGATGATAGACTATCTAGTATTTTCCCTATTTATGTTTGTAGCAGTTGCAGGGTTGATATCCCACGTGTTCGGGTTCCCGGGCAACTTTATTATTTTAGCAGATTCCATCTTGTTTGGCTGGTACGACGGATTTAAAGAAGTTACTATAAAGATTCTAATAGTCCTATTGGCTCTGGCACTTCTTGGAGAGCTGGTGGAGTTTGTTCTCGGAATTTTAGGAGCGAAAAAATATAAATCTAGTAATAAGGCTATTGTAGGCTCTATTGTTTTTGGAATTATAGGTGGTATTTTAGGTATTCCATTCTTCTTTGGAATAGGGGCTGTAATAGGCGCTTTCGTAGGTGCTTTCATAGGTGCTTTCCTTGTAGAGTTCTTATTGGAGAAGAACGTAGACAGGGCGGTGAAATCAGGTTGGGGAGCATTTGTTGGTAGACTCGGAGGCACATTTTTTAAAGGGGCAATAGGGATTGCCATGATTGTGATTGTAGCTGTTTCATATTTAGGGAACTAATAGATATGCAGGAAAAACTAGAAGAAGTTAAAAAGCAGGCCCAAGCAGAGTTGGGAGGGATTTCAGATGAAGTCTCACTTCAGAATCTAAAAGCCAAGTTTCTTGGTAGAAAAGGTGTCATTACCGAAATATTAAAGGGAATGAAGGATGTTTCTCCAGAGGATCGCCCAAAGATGGGTCAGCTGATAAATGAAGTTAAAACAGGTCTTGAAAAACAGTTTGACGAAAAATCCGTTCAGTTAAAAGAAGAGAAAAAGAAAAAGTCTATTGCTGAGGAAAAGTTAGATGTAACGCTTCCCGGAAGATCACTTCCTGTAGGTACAAAGCATCCCGTCTCTCAGGTTATGGAAGAGGTCATTTCCATATTTGAGAAAATGGGTTTTGAAGTAGCAGAAGGTCCTGAGATAGAGACCGACTACTACAATTTTGAAGCCCTCAATATTCCAAAAAACCATCCGGCTCGAGATATGCAGGACACTTTCTACATTTCTGATGACGTTGTGCTAAGAACTCATACTTCACCTGTTCAGATACGCGTTATGGAGAAGGAAGAGCCTCCTATAAAGATTATAGCTCCCGGTAGAGTGTATAGATGTGACAGTGATGTCTCTCACACTCCGATGTTTCATCAGGTTGAGGGACTGCTTGTTGATAAGAACATAACTTTTGGAGATTTAAAGGGAGTGCTTACAGAGTTTCTAGGACTTATTTTTGGTGAAGGTATAGGCGTTAGATTCAGACCTAGCTTTTTTCCGTTCACTGAGCCCAGCGCCGAGGTCGACATAGAATGCGTAATTTGCGATGGGAAGGGCTGTAGGGTTTGTAAAGAGAGCGGATGGCTTGAGATCTTAGGTTGCGGAATGGTTGACCCTGAGGTGTTTAAAAGCGTTAATTATGACCCAGAGATATACAGCGGTTTTGCTTTTGGTATGGGGATTGAAAGAATTACAATGCTTAAGTTCGGCATAAACGATATAAGACTGTTTTTTGAAAATGACATAAGGTTTTTAAAACAGTTTATTTAAGCAGTCGTATATGTGGTGAATTGATTTAAATTCTCATGTATATTAGTAGCCCATAATTCAAAGTTAATTTATAAAAAGGAGCATGGAAAATGTCTGTAAGACCCGATCACTGGATTAAGAAAATGGCGTTAGAGCACAAAATGATAGAGCCTTTTATTGATGAGCAGGTAAGAGAAGGCACTATCTCATACGGAGTGTCAGCGTATGGCTATGATATAAGGGTTAGCAGAGAATTTAAGGTTTTTACAAATGTACATAACTCAATTGTAGATCCTAAGAACTTCGACGATAACTCCTTTGTCGAAATTGAAGCGGACGAATGCATTATTCCTCCAAACTCCTTTGCACTTGCCAGAACAATAGAGTATTTCAGAATACCCAGAAGTGTGATTACTCTTTGCGTTGGAAAGTCCACATACGCAAGATGTGGAATCATAGTAAACGTAACTCCGTTTGAGCCTGAGTGGGAAGGATATGTAACGCTTGAGATCTCAAACACTACCCCTCTTCCAGCAAAAATATATGCGAATGAGGGCATCGCGCAGGTTCTGTTTTTCGAGTCTGATGATATATGTGATACCTCTTATGCGGATAAAAAAGGAAAGTATCAGAAACAGGTAGGAATTACCTCTCCTAGACTCTGAAAATATCCACTAAACTCTTATGGTTTTATAGCTGTATGTAACTTATATTATTAAATATTGTCCCTTTTCTGCAAATAGAGCTAATCCCCCTGATTTTATTTCCCTTTAGGGCTTTTTCGTGTTATAATATGACATCATTTTTTCCCGCCTATGAGTCAATACGGAGGTAACTAATTTTGGAAGTAAAGAGAGACCCGGAGGATACTATTCCTACAAAAGAAGAGAACTCTTATAGCGCCGAACAAATTAAAGTTCTGCCAGGCTTAGAAGCTGTTAGAAAGCGTCCCGATATGTATATTGGTGACACTAGCGCAAGAGGTTTTCACCACCTAGTTTTTGAGGTGTTGGACAACAGTGTTGATGAAGCACTAGCAGGTTTTTGCGACAAGATTATTGTGACCATACATGTCGACGGTAGTCTCACTGTTGAGGACAACGGCCGTGGTATCCCTGTTGATAAACACAAAGAAACTGGCAAGTCTGCTGCTGAGGTTGTTATGACAATGCTTCATGCGGGAGGAAAATTTGAGGGCAAGGTATATCAAGTCTCTGGTGGTCTCCATGGCGTGGGTGTTACAGTTGTAAATGCTCTCTCAGAATATCTGATACTTGAGATAAGAAGAGAGGGAAAGGTTTGGTATCAGCGCTACGAAGTTAGTAAACCAGTAAGTGACCTTGTTGAGACGGGTAAGACTGATAGATCCGGAACAAAAATCCGATTTAAGCCTGATCCTACAATATTCGAAATTGCTGAATTTAACTACGATACACTCGCTCACAGAATAAGAGAGCTTGCATTTCTAAATAAAGGTCTTGTTATACAAATCATCGATGAGCGCAATGGTAAAGATCAAGAATACTTTTATGAGGGTGGGATTGTAGCATTTATTGATGAGCTTAATAAAAACAAAAAACCTCTTCATCCTGATCCAATTTACGTTAGCGGAGAAAAAGACGACGTAATAGTAGAGGTTGCTCTCCAGTATAACGATAGTTATTCCGAAACTATATTCGCATATGCAAATAATATTAATAATGTTGAGGGCGGAACTCACCTTACTGGGTTTAGAGGTGCTCTTACCAGGACTGTAAACAAATACGCTGAGGATAAAGGGCTTGTTAAAAATGCCAAGGTCTCCCTTAGTGGTGAGGATGCCAGAGAGGGCTTAACAGCTGTAATTAGTGTGAAGCTTCCTGATCCGAAATTTGAGGGACAGACTAAGACAAAACTGGGTAATACTAATGTTAAAGGAATTGTAGAAGTACTCTTAAATGAAAAATTGGGGATTTTCTTCGAAGAAAACCCATCTGTTGCTAGAAAGGTTATTGAAAAAGCAGTGGACGCAGCAAGAGCCAGAGAAGCTGCTAGAAAGGCAAGGGAGCTTACTAGAAGAAAGAGTGCTCTTGAGTCGGGTTCTCTTCCTGGAAAGCTTGCAGATTGTCAGGAGCGTGATCCTGAGCAATGTGAAGTCTATCTTGTAGAGGGTGAGTCTGCTGGAGGATCAGCTAAACAGGCTAGATCCAGATTCAATCAGGCGGTACTACCACTTAAGGGAAAAATACTTAACGTTGAGAAAGCAAGATTCGACAAGATGCTAAGCAATGAGGAGATCAGAACACTGATCACTGTTCTTGGTACAGGTATAGGCAGTGAAGATTTTGATATTAGTAAACTTCGTTATCACAAAGTAATACTAATGACGGACGCTGATGTTGACGGCTCCCATATAAGAACACTCTTGCTAACTTTCTTCTACAGACATTTCCCAGAGATAATTGAAAGGGGTCATCTCTATGTTGCTCAGCCTCCACTTTTCCGTGTAAAAAAGGGCAAAGCAGAGAAATACCTAAAAGACGAGCTTGAGTACGACGATCATTTCCTTGAGCTAGGTACAGATGGAATTTCTTTAAATATATCGGACAATGGAAATGGTTCTAAAGATATTAAAGGATCAAGACTTCTCGATATAATTAAAAAATCCATCTCTTATGAAAATGCACTTAACAGAATTGGTAAATTTGGCAGAGATTTACGAATTATAGATGCTTTTGCAAGTAGAGAAGGTTTTAAAAAAAGCCATTTAAAACACGAGAAAGAGTCTGAGCTTGAAGCACATCTGCAGGGCATAAAGGAATGGCTTGAAACTAGGTATCCTGAGGCGACTTCACTTGATTGGAAGTTGCTGGACGACCCGGAGCATAATTCATCCAAAGTTTCATACTCCTTTAAAGAAAACGGCCGTAACAGAAGCACGGTAATAGATTTTGATTTCTTGAACTCTCCTGACTTTGAGGAGATCAAGAGATTGAGAGATACTATAAAAACAGCAGGCGAGCCTCCATACGGAGTCCAGGAAGATGAAGAAAAGGTAGAGCTTCAAAGTCTAGCTGAGGTTACAGAGCACATACTCACAAGAGGTAAAAAAGGTATGTCTATTCAGAGATATAAAGGTCTTGGAGAGATGAACCCTGATCAGCTATGGGAGACCACAATGGATCCTGAAAAGCGTATACTTAAACAGGTGAGGATTGAAGATGCTTTTGAGACAGATGAGATCTTTACAATTCTTATGGGTGATCAAGTTGAACCTAGAAAACTCTTCATCGAAACAAACGCTCTTAACGTTAGCAACCTAGACGTCTAAAGACCAATTATAAAATTCCCTTATTAGTTCCTGATTTGTTCCTAGTTGAGTAGTGGGTTTAAAATCCCAAAACACCGTAGTGTTGCATAACTAGGATAGCTATGCTGATGATAAGAAGGTTTACTATGGCCAGAGGGAAGAGTACTTTCCAACCAAGGCTCATAACCTGGTCGTAACGAAATCTTGGAAGGGTGAATCTAACCCATATAAAGAAGAATAGAAACGCTAATACCTTGCCTACAAAAACTATTGGAGGCAGATACCAGTGTGTATCGATATCAACCCCAAACCAGCCGCCAAATGGAAGCGGATACCATCCTCCAAAAAATAGAGCCACAATAAGACAAGACATCACTATCATGTGCGTGTACTCAGCCATGAAGAACATAGCGAACTTCATACTGCTATATTCCGTATGATATCCGGCTACGATCTCTGGTTCAGCCTCAGGCATATCAAATGGAAGCCTGTTAGTCTCTGCAAAAACAGCTGCAAGAAAGACTATAAAGCCCAGTATTTGAGGAAATACGAACCAATATTGCTGCTGTGCCTCTATTATGTCTTCAAGCCTCATTGATCCAGTCCACATTATTATTCCGAGTATGGATATTCCCATAGCGAGCTCATAGCTCACCATCTGTGCAGCAGCCCTTAGGCCACCCAAAAATGAGTACTTACTATTTGATGCCCAGCCGCCCAATACAACCCCATAGACACCTAATGATCCTATTGCGAGTATGTAGAGGACACCTACGTTGATATCAGCTATCTGTAGCTTGACGAATGTCGGTTCCTGAAGAAGGCCAAAAATGGTTGTCTCGAAACCTCTTCCTATTGGGACTACGGCAAGTGCAATCAGAGCCGTAACAAGAGAAAACGCGGGAGCTGCTATGTAGATGTACTTGTTAGCGTCCCTTGGGATTATATCTTCTTTAAATATAAACTTTACACCGTCAGCAAGAGGCTGTAGAAAGCCAAAAGGCCCCACACGGTTTGGACCTAACCTATCTTGAATAAATGCGCTTACACGCCTCTCAGCCAGCGTTAAATACGCAACAAGTGTTAGCACTACGAAAAAGACTAGTGCAATTTTTACAATTGTAATTCCTAGGTCAACCCAAATCATATTATTTCTCTTTTAGATGATACATCTTTAATTTGTAGTACTTGCACCTAAAGTGCCAATGTTATCGTAATTTATTCCCTTATAAGCTGCTATGTTTGAAGCAATGTCCAACATAATCTCAGAAGGATCGCTGTAATTAAAACTCTCTGCCTGCAGGCTTTGTCCAAGTAGAGTTAATATTTCCCAATCGGGTTTTGCTGTTCCAGGTGGGTCTATTACTTTTCTTACTCTCTGTACTCTCCCTCGGTCATTTGTAAAAGTGCCTTCTCTTTCATAGGCACTCACACCTGGGAGTATTGCATGGGCGAATCGTACTGTTTCTGTGAGTTTATAGTCCTGTACAACTAATAGTTTGAGTTTGGATAATGCTTTTCTGAGACTTTCCTTATCTTCCTCTATTACAAGGTCAAATAAATCAAGCCCTGCAACATAAAGAACATTGGTCCAGCCTTGCTGTATCGACTCTATTAATTCTAATACATTATTTGATCCGTAAGGGAATCCCATCTCCTTTACGCCAGAGCTGTTTGGATAGGGGTCAGTGCTTAATAAGCCAAAGCGTTTAGGTTCGTTTATGAGTCCAATATTACCAACGGCTTTGCTCGGGGTTTTTGTCTCGCTTAATTTCTTTAATAAAAAGAGTTCTTCGTTTGTAAGTGTTGCTGAAGCTAGAAATGCTATGGACTGCGAAAACCCTTCTTTAGCTTTGGCAATTTCTTGAGCAACAAAAGAGACCGCCTCGTCCCACTCTGTGCGCTTAAATCCTTCGCCCTCTCTCAAGATAGGATCTCTTAGACGTGTTCCTTCCTCTTGAATTTCTTTGAAGTCATACCGTCCCCTGTCGCAGATCCAGTGCTCATTCACGTCCATATTAGTTCTTGGTCTAACTCTTGAGACTTTTCCTTTCCTAGGGTCAACCCCAACAGTGATATTGCATCCGTTACTACATAGAGAACATACGGTATCTGTAAATTGCCAGTACCAGACCCTTTCTTCATGCAGAGTGTCTTTATTTAGTAGAGCTCCCACAGGGCAAAGATCAGTTACATTTCCTGCAAGATCGTTGTCTAATTTCTTTCCAGGGAATACTACGATCTTCTTTCTAAATCCGCGCCCGTTATAACCAAGCTCACCAGTTTTAGTTACTTCATCGGTAAACCTAACACACCTGGTGCACATTATGCAGCGGTTTGGATCATAAATTATTTTATCGCTAAGATAATATTTCTTTCTGACTTTTTTCTCTTCAGGTCCCTCGAATCTGCTGTATCCTGGACCGTGCTCAACAGTTGTAAGCTGAAGTGGGCACTCCCCTCCCTTATCGCAGATCGGGCAATCTAGAGGATGATTTATCAAGGTGAACTCGACAGTGGCTTTTCTAGCCTTCACAGCTCGCTCACTATTGGTTTTAACTATGAGTCCTTCTCTTACATAAGTGTTACAGGCTGGCATGACTTTAGGCACACCTTCAACCTCTACTAAGCACTGCCTGCATTGGGCTACTACACTTAGGGCGGGATGATAGCAAAAATGCGGTACATCTATACCTATACGGGACGCAGCCTCAATGATATTAAGGCCGTCTTCGACTTCAATTTCCTTTCCGTCAATTGTCAGTTTTGGCATGGAGAATATCTAATAAATCTAAAGTTCCGAAAATAGTATCTGACCATTATTGTATTAGCAAGTAGGCCAATTTACTTGAGTTTACCCAATATCTAAAATTATGCTCCAGGCTAGATATAAAATATCTTATTAAGCCTAGCCTAATTATCAAAATACCAAGCATTATAAGGCAGTTAAGCAAAGCCTTCAGGTGAAAATCAAAATGTTGTTTATACAAGCTTGTGTTATACTTGAAGAGGAACGAAATGCGCTCAAAAGTACTTAAACCCATAGGAATATTCCTTTTAATAGTAGCTCTCTTGATAGCGATTATGTTTTTCGTAGTCCAATCAAGCATTTTTAAGCAATTTCTCAGGATTACAACCAACGCCGTAGTCAGCTCTCTTACCAATCAGGGCTTTATTATAGGCAGTATAGAGGGGGATTTTCTACGAGGGATAATACTTAGGGATGTTTCCTTTGAAATTGAAGGTGAGCCCTTTATTGAATCAGATGAAATATTTATCGATTACTCCCTCCCACTTCTGCTTGATAGCTCTATGCTATTTAGCAAAGTGATACCACTTGAAGAAGTGTCTATAACGGGGCTTCAGATTAACCTTGTTCAAAATGAAGACCGAACCTGGAATTTTGAAAAACTAGGTGCTTGGGAAGAACCACAAGAAAAGAAGGACTCGCCAAATTGGAACATCTTTATTCAGAACGCAATATTGTCTCAGGCTAAAATCAGAATAGATGACCGTTATAAGAAAGAAGTAATCGACCTAAAATCAGACAAAATAGACCTTACTATCAAGATGTTTAAGATTGATGAGAGGGTCGATATACAACTTAGGAAAAGTAACCTCGGGATTGTTTTTCAAGATACCGAAGATGATATTTTGTATCTAGACGACATCGTAGGCAGGGCGACTTATAAAAAAGGAAAGAAAAATGGGAAAGATGAATTTAATCTGAAGGATTTAAAATTTGTCTCAGGTGGTACCGATTTTGTACTTAAAGGGATCGCTAACAACTTACAACATCCTGAATTTACTATTCGAGCATCTGCTGTGAATATTGGCAAGGACGCGGGTATAGGCAAGATAAATTTGGAGCTAGAAGCGCAGGGTGATTATGAAAACTACCGGTACTTAAGAGCAAATGGAGAGCTTAAGCTCGTAAACTCAAACCTTAGAGGGGAGAAGCTGCAAGGGGGCATACAAGCTCTTAGTATTGATGGTTCCAACTTAGTTTTAAAAGGTGGAAAGATTAGCACTGATTTTGGCGACATATCGTTCTTTGGTGATTTAGATCTTAAAGAGATGCTGGCTGAAGGTGAGAATAACAAACTTGACATTAATGCCTCTATTAATTCCTTAAACGCATCTAGAGTTTTCCAAATGCTTGAGAAAAATGAGGCACTCGAGGAAAACCAAGAATTAGAAGAGCAAGTAAACTCAATCCTTGATGCCAGTCTAAATGCGGCATTAAACATAAATGGAAATTGGAGTAAGGATGAGCCATTTAACGCCAAGTTCGATATTAATGATCTTAGCTTAACCGGAAGTGATGTCGGAGAACTTAGGGTAAGCGGACCAGTAAATCTCACGGGTTCTTCTGTTGATTATGATTTAGACACAAATTTTATAAAAACAGATCTAGCATTTCTACTAAAGGACGATAATTTCAAAAGCAGTCTTAATTCAAAACTTAAACTAAAAGGTTCAATCCCACTTGAAGAAGATTCCGAAGAAGGACTCAAAGGCTCCATTTCAGGTGAAATTCTTCCTTCGACCCTCTCCGGAGTAGATATAAATGAAGGCAAGGTTCAAGCTGATTACGACCAGAGTTTTCTAGATATTAAATCCCTCTTGATTGATTCAGACTCTCTTACAGTTAAAGCCTCTGGCAGCCTAAGCAAGGGCGGGATTAAGTATAGTGCGAATATAAAGGACCTAGGTGTATTATCTAACTTTATAAAGGATTTCGATTTACAAGGCGCACTTAAAATAAGCGGTAGTTTAAAGGGCGATTTCTCGAGACCTAGGTTGATCCTAAACGCAAACGGCTCAGATATTACAGATGAATTAGGAGGTTTTTCTCTAAATAGTGTCCAGTTATCTGTAGATAGTTTTATCAGCTACGAGGATCCTAGACTCCATATCAAAGGGAACATAAATGGAGCCGATATAAACGGTCAGAGAATTAAAACCGTTAGTTTTAAAGCTGATAGCAGCGGGGAGTTGATAAACGGCAGCTTAAATGTTTTGGGGCTTTCAAATACGAGATATAAGGTGGAATTCAGATTAACCGAATTAAATGAGAACGAGACTAAAATAGAGATAAGTAAAATCAATCTGAATTTCCAGAATGAAGTTTTAAAAAACAAAACCCCCGTTCTCATCTCAGTCTTAAAAGATAGAATCAACATAAGCTCTTTCAATCTTTATCATAAAGACAACTATATTATTGGAGCCGCTGATATAGGGTTTGATTATGGGCTTAGTGGCTCTTTAGAGTTAAAACAACTAAACTTGAGGGATGTCTCAGAGTTATTCAATTTATATTCTCCGCTAAAAGGCACAGTAACCGGCCAGATAAAGCTTGATACTTCTCTTAAATACCCGGATATCGAAGCAAACATGAGGGCAGACAATCTGGAGTTTATGAGTTTTACAAGTGACGAAGTCTTATTAGATCTTCTGGTTTCAAAAAACGGGATAAATTTCAACTTCGATGTAAACGACAAATCTAAAAAAATTCTTACTGCATCTGGAAAAGCGAATATAGACCTTAGTTCTCCCGATCTTGGGGAAAGCTACCGGAAGTCTACTATTGATGTCAGCGTCCACTCTGACGGTGTTGATATCAGCCCTATTGCAGCGTTTAACCCTGAGCTGCAAAAAATAGACGGCAAATTAAAGATTGATATGAGTGCTTTTGGAACAGGCGAGAATCCAAATGTATCGGGCAAGATCGAGGTCGATGATATTAAGCTCGATCTTTATTCGCTTCGTAATGAAGTAAAGATAAACCATGCCGTAATTGACCTAGAAGGGATTTATGCCATCCTGCAGCCGGTAATTATTGATAGTGGTGAGGGAAGGGGAGTGTTTGACGGGAAAATTGATCTGCGCGATCTCTCCTATACTGCTAAAGGTACTTTGGATGGGCTTTTGATGAAATCAAACCCTGATGATGTGACTGCAAACCTTGATGGAGAAATAGATGTAAAGGGGCAGGGGTTCAAGGCCTTAATATCGGGCAATATTACAGCAAATAATGTTAAGGCAATTGTTCCTGAGAAACCTACTAAATATATTGAAAATATTCAATTTGTTGACGATCGTGGAATACAACTAGACGAATTCATTTATACTGGTCAGGCTCCGGAGGATTATTTCATCGAATACATAGCTATGGATCTTGATGTAGATATTCCGACGAATTCCTGGGTCAAGGGGAGTGGTGCAAATATTGAGGTTGAGGGCAAGCTTAAGGTTAAGAAAAATTATGGTGAGATGTATGTAATAAGCGGAAATATAGATGTAGTCAGGGGTGAGTACCATTTTATGGGCAAGCTATTTAATATTGAAGATGGTACGGTTAGTTTTAGAGGAAAAGAAGTTGTAAACCCATTTTTGGATGTAAGAGCTCTTTATGAAGTATCAAGTGTAACCATATACATCAACTTTTCTGGTACTGCAGAGCAACCTAAAATTCAGCTCTCAAGTGATCCCCCGCTTGAGGAGAACGAAATTGTGTCTTACTTAGTTTTTGGTACTTCCTCAGAAAATCTTTCCTCTGATGATAGGGTAGCTTTTCAAGAGAAAGCTGGTGAGGTGCTGGGTACTATGGCTGTTGGAGAATTAAGAGAAATGCTTGGAGAAGAATTTGCTCTGGACGTAATTACCATTAAGGGTGGGCAAACTGGATTTAGAGATACTCACGTTGAAGTAGGAAAGTATATTACGAAGGATTTATATGTTGGCTATGAGCGTTTTTCCTACGAGAGGTTCTACTACGAGCGCTACTTCTTTAGCCCTGGGCTTCCCTCATCAACAGTGACTGCAAACAGAGCGGTCATCGAGTATAGACTCTTTGATTTTCTTACAGTTGAAAGCGAGATAGGGGAAGAGTCAGGGGCCGATCTCTTTTTTAATTTTGATTACTGATTCCAAATAAATTTGCTACTTATTTAGAAACTTTCTAATCCCACGTACAGCCTGCATGATACGCTTCTCATTTTCTACCAGAGCAAACCGTACTGAGCCCTCACCATAGTTTCCAAATCCAATACCTGGCGAGACTGCAACTTTGGCTTCTTCAATTAGCTTTTTTGAGAACTCAAGTGATCCCATGCTTTTGAACTCCTCAGGTATTTCTCCCCATACAAACATAGTCCCTTTGGGTTTGGGTATATTCCATCCAGCCCTGCTGAGCCCCTCTACAAGCCTGTCTCTTCTTAGCTTATATAAGCTCCTGATTTCATCTACGCAGTCTTGAGGACCGTTTAGTGCCGCAATGCCAGCAACCTGAACAGGAGCAAATATTCCATAATCCATATAGCTCTTTATTCTTTTTAATGCTGATACTATCTTTGCGTTGCCAACCATAAATCCTATTCGCCATCCCGGCATATTGTAGCTCTTAGAGAGAGAATAAAATTCGACCCCTACCTCTTTAGCCCCTGGGATTTGAAGAAAACTAGGAGCTTCGTATCCATCAAAACAAAGCTCTGCATAAGCAAGGTCGTGAACAACTATAAGCCCGGCTTCCTTAGCTAATTCATATATGTTTTTAAAGAAATCCAGATCAACCGTTTCTGTAGTAGGGTTATTAGGGAAAGAAATCATAAGCACTTTAGGCTTTGGCCAAGCCTCTTCTACTGCTTTCCTTATTGATTCCAAGAGCTCTGATCCACCAGAAAGTGGCACACTCTGTACGTCACCCCTGGAGATGATCACAGAATATATATGAATTGGGTATGCAGGGTTTGGCACTATCACCGTATCACCTGGTGAGAGTATGGATAACATAAGATGTGAGATGCCCTCTTTTGACCCTATGGTTACTACAGCCTCAGTTTCAGGATCAAGATCAACATCATATTTTCTCTTGTACCAGTCACAAACAGCCGCTCTTAATTTAGGAATCCCGGCAGAAGCAGAGTACCTATGTGCCCTAGGATCAGCAGCAGCCTCTATTAGTTTCTTTACTATATGATCGGGAGTAGGCTGGTCAGGGTTTCCCATTCCCAGGTCGATAATATCCTCTCCTGCTGCGCGAGCTTTGGTTTTAAGCTCGTTCACTATGTTGAATACATATGGAGGCAGCCGTCTTATAAGTGAGAATTCTTCTGGTGATTGTGGCATTTAGTTTCCTTTTTGTTTAGGGATAATAATATTTAAATCCTTGACAATCTCAAGGATAATAGGCCAAAATATTTCTTTGTATAAAAATTATGGGGTCAATAAATATCAAATCTATTCTGTTAGTTCTAA
The DNA here is from genome assembly GCA_029262275.1 of Deltaproteobacteria bacterium. GTDB lineage: Bacteria > Desulfobacterota_D > UBA1144 > Nemesobacterales > UBA2774 > CR02bin9. The sequence goes on from JAJCZS010000007.1 coordinate 246,270, forward strand.
TTTTAAGTCTTTTCATGCCGTTATCAAGCTTTTCGTCTGAGAATTATCCTCAGTACGGAAATGCTTCCTGGTACGGAGGGAAATTCCACGGTAGAACAACCGCAAGTGGAGAGCGCTTTAATAAGTATGAATTTACAGCTGCGCACAAAAAACTCCCATTTGGCACTATCCTTAGAGTTACTAACCTTAGAAACGGTAAAGATGTGTATGTTCGGATAAATGACCGAGGACCTTTTATAAAAGGGCGCGTCCTTGATCTCTCTCTTGCTTCTGCAGAAGCACTACATTTTAATAGAAGAGGAGTTATCAGAGTAAAAATTGAGATTGTGTCTCTTCCTGTTGGTTCAACTTCAGGCTAATCCTTTTAACTTGTGGTTCTTTGGAACATCAAGACACTGTGTTAAAATCCAAGAAAGATGAAAGTCATAATACTCTTAATATTATTTATTCTTCCTATGGTTATTTCCTGTGGCAAAAAGGAAGTTGCTTCTTATCCTAGTCCTGAGCAAAAACCTCATCAGCCTGGATATACCATAGAGGGCTCCACTCAGATAGGGCTTGCCTCTTGGTATGGGATTGATGAGCACAACAACTATGCTGCAAGTGGGGAGCGATTCAGTAAGCACGCATATACTGCAGCGCATAAAACTCTTCCTATGGGTACAGTGGTGAGGGTAACAAATTTAGAGAATGGAAGAGACGTAATCGTAAAGATAAATGACAGGGGGCCTTTTGTGGGAGACCGCATAATTGATCTCTCCCATGCGCCTGCTCAGTCAATTGATATGATACAAAAAGGCGTGGTTAAGGTAAAAGTCGATGTGGTATCAACCCCATCTAGTAAGACTTCCAATCCATTTGAGCCTGAATATACTGTGCAGGTTGCCTCATATACCAATCAGTCTATTGCGAATAACGCCAAAAGAAAATTAGACAATGACTTTAGCAACGTCAGAGTTGAATCTGTTAAGATTAAGGGAACTAACTACTATAGAGTCAGGGTAGGGCGTTACCCTAGTAAAAATGACGCCAGGAAAGCCGCATCTAAGCTCAGAAAAAGGGGCTACACGACAAGGGTCATTCTCGAATAGAGAAATTACGTCTCAAGAGGAATTAATTATGAATCAATTTGTTAAATCACACGGACTGGGCAACGATTATTTTGTTATGGATCAGTCTCAAATATCATTTGAACTGACCCCTGAGGTTATTGAGCTTCTTTGTCACAGAAACTACGGAGTGGGCTCAGATGGGATACTGCTTCTAGTTCCATCGGATAAAGCTGAATTTGGGCTAAGAATATTAAACCCAGATGGTAGTGAAGCTGAAAAAAGTGGAAACGGGCTCAGAATATTTGCAAAGTATCTTTTCGAACATGGCCATACGGATAAGGAAACCTTTAAGATTGACACCCTTGGAGGAATAGTTACTGCTGAGCTTGAAACAAGTGATGGTCTGGTTCCTTTTGTAACTGTTGAGATGGGGGACGCTATATTTCAGAGTAATCTAATCCCTGTCGCAGGTGAAGAGAGAGAAGTAGTTGGTGAGGAAATAAATGTTGATGGCGAGCCAATAAAAATTACTGCAGTGTCTGTAGGAAATCCCCACTGTGTGGTTTTTGTTGATGAACTAAATGAAGAATATGCAAGAATGCTTGGGCCTATGCTTGAGACGCATGAGCTTTTCCCTAATCGCATTAATGTTCAGTTTGCAAAACCAATATCACGTAATAGGGTTGAGATCATGATCTGGGAGCGTGGTGCGGGATGGACACTTGCTTCAGGTAGCAGTTCTTGCGCTGTGGCTTCTGCATGTGTTAAAAATGGCTTTACCGATGGTGATGTGACGGTTTCCATGCCAGGAGGTGAGCTTGTAATAAATATTAGAGAGGATTGGTCTATTAAAATGAGAGGAGCTGTGGAAGAAGTAGCTGTTGGAAACCTAAGCCTAGACATACTTAAAAGAATAGATGTATTAAATGGCCAGTCTTAACTATGAAAAACTTATTACTATATGCTGATACAATTCTGCCCATATCCTCTGAACCATTAAAAGATAGTGCCTTACTTATTAAAGACGGAACAATTCAAGATATAGGCCCATCCTCAAAGCTTAGAGAGAAGCATAAAGGTGCACAGGAGATAAACCTTGGGGACGGCGTATTGCTGCCAGGATTTATAAATGCACATACACACCTTGAGTTAGGCTGGATACAAAAAAGAATCGGCGGTTTCAAAGGTTTTACTCAGTGGCTGCAGCAAATAATTGGTGCAAAGAAAGAAGGGGTTTCTGATCTAGAAATAGAGGAATCTGTATTAGATGGAATTAAAATGCAAATAGCCAGTGGTGTGACAACTGTAGGGGAAATTTCATCCTACGGTGGTTTGGATATACCTATCCTAAAAAAATCTGGTCTTAGAACAGTTCTCTTTAGAGAAGCAGTAGACAGCAAAGAGAGCACGATGGATTTTGATAACTTTGAGAAATTGAATTTGTATGAAGAGAGATTGTTTCCTCATGCCCCATACTCCTGCAGCCCTAAACTTCTTGAGAGAACAATTGAATCACATAAGAAAAACAAGATCCCTTTGGGTATCCATCTTGCTGAAAGTAGAGACGAAATTGAATTTGTAAACAGGAAAGCCAACAGTTTTGAAGATGAAATTTTTCCCATGATAGACAAAAAGTCCTTCAAACGAAAGAAGGCATCTACACCTTTTGAATACTTAAGGGGCATGGGATTTTTTGATAAGAATAAGGTGACGGCCATCCATATGGTTCAGGTCGGAAGAGATGAAATCGAGGAATTAAAAAATCTTGATTTAGGAATTGTGCTTTGTCCCAGAAGCAATTTGTTTCTTCAAGTAGGCGTGCCTCCACTTAAAGAATATGCGGACCTAAAGAGAGTAGGCTTGGGCACCGACGGGCTTTCAAGTAACTATAACCTCGATTTTTTTGAAGAGCTTAGAGTCCTTCATCTGCTTTGGTCAGATGCGCTTGGTAAAGAAGCTTCTTATGAAACAGTCTATGCTGCAACATTAGGTGGAGCCAGAGCATTATTCTTAGAAAACAAAATAGGAAGCATAGATATAGGAAAAGAAGCTGATCTAATATTTCTAAACTCAAAGGGTGAATCCCAAAATCCTTACTTATCTGTTGTGTCTTCAACTACTGATAATCTTGATTTTCTAATGGTTAGGGGTCGGATTCTTTTTTCTAGCGACTCCGTAACTTCAAGAAACTAAGATGTCTGTTAAAATCAACAAAGTTTTTGTCTACGGCACACTTCTTCAAGGTGAGGTTTTAAGCGATTACATGAGAGATTGTAAGTTGCTTAAAACATTGGAGATTTCTGGCTCCTTGTATGATACAAGCAGAGGTTATCCAACAGCAGTTTTCGATAAAGATACTATGACTACAGTTTTTGGCGAGCTCTATCTAATGGATAATCCAGATAGTAAATTAAGGGAGCTTGATGAACTTGAGATGACTGGGTCTGCTCAGTATAACAGAGTGATTCTCAATCATGATGGCATGGATTTCTTTACTTATGAAGCTGGGGCTAACTTACAACAATATTGCAGACCACTGTATCAAATCGAAATTGGAGACTGGAGGAGGCATTTGTCTCTATGTTTCAGCAATCCTGTCGAATTCGCTTTAGCATTCGAAGATCGCCAGAAGTATCTCTACAGAGAGCCTGTCTCCCCTGATGCAGATGGATCCATTTATGTTAAGGGCGAGGCCCCTATATTAATTAGTGCGCCTCACGCATCTGTACATGAAAGGATGGGCAAGCTCAAGAGACAAGAGTTCTTTACAGGCGCTGTCTCAATAATAATTCATTCTCTTACAGACTGTCATACTCTCTATACGAACAGGGTCTTAAAATTAGATCCTAATTTTTACGACGATTCGTCTTTTAAAATAAAACTCGCTGAGATAGTAAAAGCAAATGATATTAAATTCCTAATTGATCTTCATGGCACAGGGCCTGAAAGGGAGCACGACATCTATCCAGGTGTGGGTGTTAATAAGGAGTTTTTACTAGGCAGCAATGATTGTCTAGAAGAACTAGAAAATGCTGCTTTGTTAAATGAAATATCAATTGGAAGTTTAGATGTGTTTCCTGCAGCAAAGCAGATGACTGTTACAAAGTATGCAGCAAGGGTTCTTCAAGTTCCCTCAGTACAGATTGAGATTAATAGAAGATTAAGAGAGCCCGAGAAAACTCCTGAGGATTTTATAAAACTGATTAAGTTCTTAAGAGACTTCATTGAAAAGCTATCCTATTTGGTCGGCTAGAACTTGAGCTATGTGTTTTGTTTTTTTCTCGGAAAGGTGTTCTATTTGATGACTACATGATACACCTGATACAGCAATAATAGTCTCAGTTGATATATTTCTGATAGCTGGCAATAATCTATCCTCAGCTATGGTTTTAGATATATCATAGTGCTCACTTTCATAACCAAAGCTCCCTGCCATACCACAGCAACCTGCTCCACTTTCTGTGACTTCACAGCCGGATAGAGATAGCATCTGTAAGGCTGATTTATTACCAATGGATCTTTGGTGGCAGTGCTCATGAAAAAAGACGTTTGGCCCACTCTTTTTCCAATCAATGCCTAGCTCTCCTGACTCATATAGTTTTAGTAAAAACTCATCTATCATATACGATTTCTCTGATAGAATTCTGGCATTATCATTCCCAGGTAATAGGTCTATATATTCATCTCTGAAGGTTAAAATACAGCTTGGCTCAGTGCCCACAATCGGAATGCCTTCCTTGGCGTAGGGTGCTAAGAGCGATACATTTTTTAATGCTCTCTCCCTAGCTGGTTCAATCATTCCTTTACTTAACATAGGTCGCCCGCAGCAGACTCGTTTTTCTACTAAGATTACTTCAAAACCAGCTTCCTCAAGTAATTTTACGGCCGCTTTTCCAATCTCGGGATGATAATAAGTCGCCCACGTGTCATGGAAATAGATAACTTTTTTTACTGGAATCACGTCAGTAGGTTGCTCATGATTGTTAAACCAACTTATGAAGTTGTCATCTGATAGATTTGGTAGTGATCTATCACGATAAATTCCTAGTTTGGACATAAAATACTTGGAGAGTTTACTATTTGTAAGAGCATTTGATAGAGGTGCAATTCGTGATGTATAACGGGCTGCCTCATGTACGTATCCAAACATCCGGTCACGAATAGAAAATCCATGCTCTGAGTGATAATGAGCTAAAAACTCAAGCTTCATTTTAGCTGCATCGACGCCTGAAGGGCACTCACTTTTGCAGGCCTTACACGAAAGACATAAATCAAACACATCATGCATTTCTGGGCTTGTAAGAGCCTCTTTTTCTAGCGTTCCTGAAACAACTGCCCTAAGCACATTAGCCCGCGCACGGGTTGTATCTATTTCATCTTTTGTTGCCATATAAGATGGGCACATGATTCCTTCATCAAGCTTTCTGCAGACTCCCTGACCACTGCACATTTCAACTGCTCCAGCAAATCCATTATTAGATGACCAATCTAAATAAGTTTCTACACTCTGCTCTTGATAAGACTCTCCAAAGCGGAGATTATCCTCAGCCGAGGGAGCATCCACTAACTTGCCAGGGTTGAACGTGTTAGTAGGATCAAATATGGACTTGAGCTCTTTCATGGCGTCGTACAACTCTTCTCCGAATAGCAGTTCATTTAGATAGCTTCTTTGAAGTCCGTCACCATGCTCGCCACTCATAACTCCACCATATTTTAGAGCTAGCTTAAAAGTCTCTTCTGTCATTTCACGCATTAGACTGATTCCAGATGAAGTCTTCAAATTTACCAAAGGTCTTATATGCAAACAGCCTGCGCTTGCATGGCCGTAGAAACCAGCGTGAGTTCCAAGACGTTTTATCAGATCTGTAATATCAGCAGTGTAGTCTGCAAGTTTGTCCACAGGCACTGAAACATCCTCGATACATGGAATAGGCTTAAACTCATCCCTCTTACTCATGAGCAGCCCAAGCCCAGCTCTCCTCACATTCCATACATTAGTTTGTGACTCAGGCGAGAGAGCGTAGTTTAGATCACAGTTAATGTTTGTTGATTGAAGATGAGACCTAAGATTGTTAGCTTTTTTTTCTACTTCTTTTTCTGTTTCCCCGTAGAACTCTACTACTAAAAGAGCTTCAGTCTCTCCGTCAATAAAAGTAAGCAGCTTGGAATAAGAGGGACTTTCTCTTGTGAGATCTATTAAATATTTATCCATGAGCTCAATTGCAGAAGGGGACTGCTCTAATATTTTAGGGACAGCTTGCATGGCACTCACTATAGTTTTGAACTGTAGAACAACAAGTCCTGTGAAAGCGGGCCTTTCAACTAAATTTAGTGTGAACTCAGTAGCAAGACCTAGCGTCCCTTCAGAGGCTGCCAGGAGCTTTGCCGGATTAAAATTTTCTTCTAGAAAGTAATTAAGACTATATCCAGAAGCCCTTCGCCAATGCCTAGGAAAATTGTTTTGTATAAGGCCACTATGTCTTTCTTTAAATCCATTTAGTTCTTTTGAGAGATTATTATTACTTGTTTTGCTAAGCTCTACTTGCTCCCCTTTGTTAAGGTAAAGCCTGCAAGCCTCTACATTATCTCCTGCCATTCCATATAAAATTGAATGAGCACCAGTTGCATTATTTCCTACCACTCCGCCTATAGTTGCTATTTTGGCTGAGGAAGGATCAGGACCAAACATAAGTCCGTACTGCTTCAGTTCTCTATTTAGCACTTCCAAAAACATTCCGGACTGGACGCGTACTGTTTTGTCCTCTGCATTAACTTCAAGGATTCGATTTATATATTTAGATAGATCGACGATAAGTGCATGGCCTACTGCTTGTCCTGCAAGGCTTGATCCACTTCCTCTAGGCAGTATTGCGATCTCGTATCTTGAGGCGATCTCAAGAGTGTTGAATATGTCTTCATCGTTCTTAGGTATTACTACTCCAACAGGCTCGATTTGATAATTACTGGCGTCAGTGCTGTAGAGTGTTTTGCTTATTTTGTCGAAATGGACTTCACCGCTTAATTTATTTTTGAGCGATGATTCCAGATCCGAATAAATGGGGTCTTTGTGGGTATTAGCCATTTGGAGATTTATTATAACTAGTGATGGGCTTATGTAGAAAAGTTGGGTATCCTATCGTTCTTTCCAAGCTCATAATAGCTTTAAGAAAATCCGTTTGCCGAGCTTGAAATCGGATATAAAATGAAATTTGTAATTGTTCCAGTAAAGGATTTATCCAAAGCCAAAGATAGGCTATCTTCTCTTTTGCCCCAGAGTGAGAGAACCGCTCTTGCCTATGCTATGCTTGAGGATGTTCTCCTCGCGCTCAAAGAATCCAAGCTCGCAGACCGTAAATTAATTGTCACACTCGATGCTAAAGCTATAGAGATAGCAAAGGGGCTTGGAATAGAAGTAATCCTTGAGACAGAGCAAAAAGGAGAGAGCGCCTCTGTGGATTATGCCTCTCGAATATCCATGGACATGGGAGCTACCTCCGTTCTTGTGATTCCCGGAGATGCTCCTTTGATCACATCTGATGATATAGACTTTATACTAGAGAGAGAAAAGGAAATTCCATCGATAATCTTTATCCCTGCAAGAGACAAGTTAGGAACAAACGCTTTTCTTAGAAAACCCCCTGATGCTATAGAGTCCATGTTTGGTCATGACAGTTTTAACAAACATAAGGATGAGGCCGATAGATTGGGTATTCCATATGAAAGCTTTGAAAATCCCAGAATAGGGCTCGATATCGACAACCCGGAGGATTTAAAAGAGTTTATGTCTGGGAAAAGTAATACCAAGGCTTATGATGAGCTGATTAGATTAAACATAGTAGATAAGATTAGGCAGCAGGGCTGATTTTAATAATCCAGATTTATAACCATAAGTTTTAATTCTGTCATATCCTCTATTGCATATCGGATTCCTTCTCTTCCAACACCCGAGTCTTTAATTCCGCCATATGGCATGTTCTCAACCCTGAAACTTGGACAGTCATTGATTATAACGCCACCAGTTTCAATTGCATTATAAGCTTTAAAAGCTTTTTTCATATCTTTTGTAAACACTCCTGCTTGAAGACCGAAACGAGTATTGTTTACTTGCTCAAGAGCCTGGTCGAAATCTTTATAAGGCTCAATTTGTACTACAGGGCCAAATACCTCACTACAGCTTACATTTGAGTCAGGAGTAACTTTTGTCAGAACTGTTGGCTCTATTAATTTCCCATCTCTAGCTCCTCCAGTTAACAACTCCGCTCCTTTTTCCTGCGCTTCATGAATCCATTTCATTATTCTATTGGCTGAATGGTCGTCTATTACAGGTCCCAGATCGGTATCCTCATGCATTGGGTCGCCAAGTTTTAACTTCTTTGTTTCTTCAATAAATTTGTCCAGGAATTTATCGAATATTTTTTCATGAACATACATTCTCTGAACAGAGATACAGCTTTGCCCGGCCTGATAAAAAGCTCCCCACGCGTTTCTGCTGGCTGCAAAATTAAAGTCAGGAGGGTCTTCATCTATTACGACAGCAGCGTTACCTCCGAGCTCAAGAGTTACCTTTTTCTTGGTATATTTACTCATCAACTCCCAGCCGACAGTATCACTTCCTGTGAATGAGATCTTTTTGATGCGGGTGTCTTCAAGAACAGGCTCAATATCTCCTCCAGGAAGAGGCAATATATTGAGCACTCCCTCAGGAAGCCCTGATTCCATTGCTATCTCCCCAAGCATTAGAGCAGAGATAGGTGTTTGTGAAGCTGGTTTTAGTATTAACGCATTTGATGATGCGATTGCAGGAGCTACTTTATGGGCTACTAGGTTTAGGGGGAAATTAAACGGTGATATTCCCATCACTACACCTAGTGGAAAACGTCTTGATATACCAAATCTTTTTTCACTACCAGAGATTATATCTAGAGGTAGAACTTCACCTCCTGAGAATCTGTTTGCTTCTTCAGCAGCGACTGAGAATGAGGTCTTAGCTCTTTCAACTTCTAGTCTTGCAGTTTTAAGAGGTTTCCCGCCTTCTTTAACTAGTGTTTTAGAAAACTCTTCTTTTCTCTTATCAATCCCATCAACTATTTTTCTTAAAATGGCGCTTCTTGTATAGCTTGGGATGTCTTTGAATTTCTGAGCTGCCTTCTGAGCAGAATCTACAGATTCCATGGCTTTATCTAAATCTGGAATATTAATGGCTCCGACAACCTCGTCGTTAAAAGGGTTTCTTATTTCCTTTTTATTGTCACTCTTAAGCCATTTTCCATTTACTAGATAGCCATATTCTTTGGGCATGTTTTGGTTCTATCCCTCTAATACATCAAGCCTAGGTTTTTCAGTAATTATCCCTTTTTCATATGCTTTATTAAATAGAAGCTCTAGAGCTTCTTTTCCTTTTTTTCCTAATTCAACTGTATAATCATTTACGTACATAAGAACAAATTTCTCGCCAACATCATGCCCCATACCTCGTCCCCATTCCATTGCATAATCAAGGGCTTCATCTTTGTGTGAGAGGGCATATTCTATACTTCCTTTATGAACCCTGTGTGCTTCTCTTTGATATATTTCATCTATGTCGCGTCTTACTACATTTAATCCTAGAGGCAACGGAAGGGGAGTTTCATTTGCCCAAAGCTCTCCAATATCAAAGAACAACTCAAGCCCGGCATCTTTATAAGTAAGCTGTCCCTCATGGATCAATAGTCCTGTCTCGATCTCTCCATTTTGCACAGCAGGCATTATCTCATCAAATTCCATCTCCACGGGTATGAAGCCATCCGCATAGATGCACAACTGTAGATATGCAGAAGTTAGCATCCCTGGAACTCCGATACGCTTGCCTTCAAGGCTGTCTATCGGTTCTTTTGATACCACGATAGGGCCGTAGCCCTCTCCCATACTAGCACCGCATGACATAATCCTATAATCATCCTGTACCTTAAGATAACCATGGGCTGAGATAGCAGTTACCTCAAGTTCTTTGTTTAAGGCCCGTTTATTAAGTGATTGTATGTCTTCTACTACTTGAATAAAATCAACTATGTCTGAAGTAACTTTTTTTCTATCGATACCATAGAACATGAATGCATCATCTGCATCAGGGCTGTGTCCAAGTTTCATCTGAATTTTCTCTGACATGTAATTTCTCCTTAGATTTCTACTTTGTGTAAAAATTTAAATCTGTAATTTTATCTGCTTCGCCTAAGTTTGAGAGCAGCTCGCTGTATTTAATCATTCCTTTGATTTCTTCATGACCTAGATCATATTTAATTCGATCTGTTAAATATTTATAACAAATGTCGTAGTCGATGCCCAGTTTTTGAGACTCTATTTTTGAGATCTTATCTACAATTCCAAGACCGTAGTTCTTAGATTCTATTAGCGCGCCCGCATTTGTTCCTAGTATAACATCCTTACTTCCTGCAAATACTGCATACACAAAGGGGAGACCAGTCTCTTGTGTCCATATTTCCCCAAGGTCATAGATCTTGTATTCACCACTTAGATTGTAACACTGCTTGAGTCCAGAATCTCCAATAAGCATTGCACCATCAACATTATCCATCATTCCTTCTTTATCTATGTCTGTTGCTATATATTCCGGAGTAGTGCCGTAGAAAAGTTCAAGCACTATTCTTAAAAGTGCAGTAGAGCTTTGTGAGCGTTTGTCTACTGCAACACTCTTTAGCTCTTTAATATCTTGCTTTGCTGCTATGATGACACTATCCACACTTCCAATGGATGAGATTGAAATTCCAGGCACAACCTTGTAATCCTTTCTTTTAAGAAGCTCAGCAACAGGTATTAAGCCTAAATCTATATCTCCTTTGTGAAGCTTGAGAGACAATTCAGAAGGAGGAGTCTGAATAAGATCAAACTCATGGTTTATCAGATTATTCTCTATTGCGTATGTTAGAGGCTGTGCGTTTAAAAATGATACCGAACCCAGTTTTATCAATGGTTTCACCAAAAAATAGTTTAAGAATTAGCTTTTGAACGGATATAGGTTACCTGAAATTAACTTACTTAAAATGCACTAATATCACCCTGCCATCTCTTGGGTAAAAATATCTTCTCATAAAGTGTAATTGCATAAGAGTCTGTCATGGATGCTATAAAATCACATACAGCACGCTCAGTGGTCTCTCCCTCTCTATGCGGCTTGTCATAAAGCTTTTTGAACTCATCGTGATTTTCACAAAAATATTCATATAATTCTTTTACTACCTTTTGAGCTTTATCGAAGTTCTTTTTAATTTTCTCATTCATATAAACAGTATTGAAAAGGTACCCTCTAAGATCAAGCATGGCCTGTTCAACTTCTGGGCTCGAAACCACTCTTTTTTCATCTAACTTTATTGTCTCAAAGATTATGTCCGTGACCATCTTGTTTATTCGCTCAGAATTTGTTTTTCCAAGAATATCAATATATTCCTTAGGAACATCATCAATTGTAATAATTCCTGATCTAATGGCATCATCTAAATCATGATTGGCATATGCTACTAAGTCAGAGATTCTTACAACCTGACCCTCCATGGTCTCAGGTCTGTATTTAGGATTATCAATTGCGCCCATGCCTTTTGAATGCTTTGATATACCGTCACGTACTTCATATGTGAGGTTTAAGCCTTCTCCGCCTTTCTCAAGCACATCTACCATCCGTAGGCTTTGAATTACATGCTTAAAGCCTTCTGGGTATATATCGTTAAGCGCAGCCTCTCCCGCATGTCCAAATGGTGTGTGCCCCAAATCATGGCCAAGTGCTATAGCTTCTGTTAGATCCTCGTTTAATCTAAGGGCTTTTGAGATAGTTCTTGCAATTTGCGCAACCTCTATCACATGCGTAAGCCTTGTTCTATAGTGATCGTCTGTAGGGGAGAGAAACACCTGTGTTTTATGTTTCATTCTTCTAAAAGATTTTGAATGTATGACTCTATCTCTATCCCTCTGATAATCAGTTCTGATATCACATTTTTCTTCAGGCTTGGCTCGCCCCTTAGTCTCAGCACTGAGTGAGGCTAGAGGAGACAGTGTCTGTCTCTCAATTTCTTCAAGCTGTTCTCTTATTGTCAATTTGTTAGAATCCATTTTTGTTGGAATTAAAGTCTCACGGATATACCGTCTGTTTTCATGAAATCTTTGGCTTCTTTTATAGTGTATTCGCCGTAGTGGAAGATTGAGGCTACTAATACAGCATCTGCCTCACCTAATTTGACCCCATCTGAGAGGTGCTCGAGGGTGCCAGCTCCGCCTGAGGCAATTATAGGAATCGTTAAGTTGCGAGATATGGTTTTAGTGAGAGGAAGATCATAGCCGGATTTTGTCCCGTCTTTATCCATACTTGTAAGAAGAATCTCACCTGCGCCATATTCTTGCATCTTTTGGGCCCATTCGACAGCATCAATACCAGTTCCATTTCTGCCGCCGTGCGTGAAGACTTCCCATCTATCTTCCCCAGAGCTCCTAGCATCTATGGCAACCACAATGCACTGGCTTCCAAATTTCTCTGCAGCTTCTCTTACAAAATCGGGATTTTTTACTGCGGCTGTGTTTATAGAAACTTTATCCGCTCCCGCAAGCAGCATTTGCCTTACATCATCTAGCGTCCTAACGCCTCCGCCCACCGTAAGTGGTACGAATACCTGGCTCGCTGTGCGTTCCACAACATCAATCATAGTTTTTCTTTCTTCGTTTGATGCGGTTATATCTAGAAAGCAAACCTCATCCGCCCCTTCAATGCTATACTTTTTAGCGATTTCGACCGGGTCTCCGGCGTCTCTTAGGTTGACGAAATTTACCCCTTTTACAACCCGCCCGTCTTTTACATCCAAACATGGAATAATTCTTTTAGACAGCATGTTAAGAATACCTCTGTATGGCTTCTTCTAGGTTGATACTTCCTGTGTAGATTGATTTCCCAAGTATAGCACCGTATATACCCAAATGCTCAATCGAGGCCAGCTTCTCGAGATCTTCCATTGTTGCAATCCCGCCTGACGCAATTACCGGGATAGGGGATTCCTCTATAAATTCTCGTGCTCCCTCAATATTAATTCCTTCCATTGTTCCGTCTCTATCAATATTGGTGTTTAGCACGACAGATACGCCTGCTCTCTCTAGGTTCCCGAGCACTTCTTGGGTGCTCTGGTCTATAACTTCAGTCCAGCCTTTAACTGCTATCTTGCCATTTTTAGTATCCACTCCAACAGCAATCTCATTAGGGAATTCGCGGCAAGCCTCTTGAAGAAAATCCTCATCATTAAATGCAGCAGTTCCCAATATTATCCGCTTAACACCCATTTCTATGTATTTTCTGACTGTGTCTATGTCTCGAATACCACCGCCAACCTGAACGGGGCATGATACTGAATCTACAATCGATTTTATTGCACTGTAATTTTTGGGTTCTCCCGAGAAAGCGCCGTCTAGATCCACAACGTGTATCCATTTGGCTCCGGCCTGTTCCCATTTCTGGGCAATCTCTGAGGGGTGGTCAGAAAAAACTGTAACCTGATCCTCCTCACCTTTAAAAAGCCTTACGCACTTTCCGTCTTTAAGATCTATTGCAGGAATTATTATCATCGGTTCTCCAGTAGAAATCTGCCAAATCTCTTGGCTATAACTCTAGCGCCTTCTTTTGCCATTTCATCGGCTGTAATCCATTTCCCTTTTCTTTTTACGAACTTCTTTATTTCAAATAAGTTGTCGAATAGAGGCTTCTGGGTTTCAGTAAAATATGTTTCCCAAATCACTTTTCCGTCTTTTGTGCTCAAGACCTCAACACTAAACGCCACGGTAGAAGGAGATTCTATTGCCCAATCAGACCCGCCTCTCTCTGAGTACTCAGAGATGGTCCCTACCATTACTGAGTCCGCATCTAAAATTCGCCCTACATCAATTGCAATATCTTTGTAGTAAGTTTTGGGTTTCCCTTCTCTTAATTTATCGTATTCGGTATCTGACTTCTTTAGAGGCAGTATCTCAATATCGGGCATGTAGCTGGCCTCTAAAACCAAGGCGTCATAAAGCGAAATCGTAAGATACCTCTGAATTTGCTCAAGAGAATCATCGGATTGCTCATAGGATAGTGAGTTCTTTGATCTAAAAGGAATTAAAGCCATCTTGCCTATTATGTCTTTTAAGGAAGCCTGAGCAATTTCAGTGCCTTCGCTCTGGTTAGACTCAGCAAATGCTGTTGAATTACATAAGAGGAACAAAGAAAAAACAAATAGGCTTACAAAACCGTATCGACTAAAGAATTTCATTTGCCTATAAATATACAGGAATATGGGATTAGAGAAAGCGGCAATATCTCTATTTGAAAAATATTATTCATAGTAGATAATAGTTCCCATGAACTACTGGCTTGTTAAATCTGAACCATTTAAGTATTCCTGGGACGATCTGGTCAAGGACGGCTGGACATACTGGGACGGTGTCAGGAACTATCAGGCGCGTAATAACCTTAAGGCAATGAAAAAAGGGGACTTAGTTCTCTATTATCATAGCAATGAGGGAAAGGAAGTAGTGGGCGTTGCCAAAGTAATTAAGGAGTTCTACCAGGACCCTACAATTGATGATGACAGATGGGTAGTTGTAGATGTAGAACCAGTCAATAAACTAAATAACCCAGTTACACTTTCTGAAATTAAAAATACCAAAAGTCTACAAAAGGTGCCACTAATCACTCAAAGCAGACTGTCTGTGATGCCCGTTTCGAAAAAAGATTTTGATACAATAGTTAAAATGGGCAAATAGCAATTCTTTAAATTCTCAAATAACTGGTTATTCATCTCTAGTTAATCTCCTTTTAGTACTTATATTAATAGTATGGATAAGTTTTATTCCTCAGGGTCTTCAGAGGCTGTTGAATCTGATAAATATGCTCAAGCACGGTGGGACATGGTAGAGAATCAAATTGTTTCAAGAGGGGTAAGTAACACCAAAGTTCTTGAGGCGATGCTCAAAGTTAAAAGACATCTATTTGTTCCAGAGAACTACATCGATTCTGCCTACGGGGACAACCCAATCCCTATAGAATCAGGGCAGACAGTTTCCCAGCCTTATATGGTTGCCTTAATGACGGAGCTCTTAAACCCTGCCCAAGGAAAAAGGATCTTGGAAATCGGAACAGGATCGGGCTATCAGACTGCTGTGCTTGCACAGTGCGGCTGTGATGTCTATACAATTGAAATAATTGAAGATATGGCTTTAAATACCCGCAAAGTTTTGGAGAGGTTGGGATACTCCAATATAAAATATAAAATTGGTGATGGATATAAAGGATGGGAACAGAATGCACCTTTTGAAGGCATAATAGTAACTGCAGCTCCCTTAGAGATTCCGGATAACTTGATAGATCAGCTCTCAGACAATGGTAGGCTGGTTATCCCAGTGGGCGAGGCGAGTCAGGAACTTCTTTTAGTAGAAAAAACTACAGAGGGTATTACAAGGAAGAGAATCACCTCTGTACGTTTTGTTCCTATGAAACAATCGCCAAACTAGACACGAGCTTTCATATACAGGGCTTATAGTCTATACTTACATCCGATTATCTTAATGTTGAAATATAAACAGTATTAATAATCCTGATGGACAACCAAATTTTAATTAACGTAACTTATAATGAAACGAGAGTAGCCGTTATGGAAAACGGCTCTGTCGCGGAGCTATATATAGAGAGAAAATCTACTCCACGTATAGTGGGCAACATATATAAGGGCAAAGTAGGGAAGGTGGTCCCAGGAATGCAGGCTGCTTTTATCGATATTGGAATTGATAAATCAGGTTTCATTTCTGTTGAGGATGTTCAGGAAGACAATATGTATGAGTATTTCCTGGGTAACGATGCCGCAGATGCTGTTGAGGATTTAAACAAACAGCAGAATAATTTGATACAAGATATATTAAGAGAAGGTCAACATTTATTGGTTCAAGTTCTTAAAGAATCTGTTGGAGGCAAAGGAGCCAAGCTGTCTTCTTATGTCGCCATTCCCGGAAAATACTTAGTGCTTTTAGGAACTATAGATATATTGGGGATTTCTCGTAAGATAGAAGATAATGAGGAAAGAGACAGGCTAACTGAGCTATTAAATAAAATTAAACCCGAAGGGGTCGGCTTAATTGCCAGAACTGCTAGTACAAATATAGCAGAAGAAGAATTACAGAACGATTTGAAAGAGCTTCTTTCAATATGGGAGGGAGTTAAGAAATCTAGTGAACAAAAAAAGAGCCCTTCATTGCTATACGAAGAACCGAGACTTTATATAAAGGCAGTGAGAGATTTTATTTCAAGCGATATGAATAAAGTGGTTATAGATTCAGAAGATGCTTACAATGAGATAAAGGATCATTTAAAACTCAACTTTCCAGATTCTATCTTAAATTTGGAATTATATGAAGACTCAGAGCCATTGTTCTCTAAGCATGGAGTAGATAATGAGATAAAGAAAATTTTCAAGAAAAAGGTCTGGCTTAAGTCAGGTGGTCATATCATAATCGAAGAAGCAGAAGGTCTTACAGTTATAGATGTTAATACTGGTAGATATCAGAGTGGTAAAGACCAGGAAGAGACTATATATAATATTAATGTTGAGGCCGGGCTTGAGATAGTAAGACAAATTAGGCTTAGAAACTTAGTAGGTATCATAGTAATAGACTTTATAGATATCAAAAACCGTCAGTTAAGAGATGATATGTTTGAGAGTTTTGTAGATGCGCTTAAACATGATAGAGCCCGTTCAGTTGTTCATGAGATGTCTTCCTTTGGAGTTATTCAACTAACTAGACAGCGTTTAAGGGAGAGCATACTAAAAGAACTTGCAGAGCCCTGTTTTTGTTGTGAGGGAATTGGGTATTTGAAATCCATACACACTATTTCATACGAAATAATCAGAGACATTAAGAAAAAACTAAATAAAGCTTTGAACAAAAAAGTCATTGTTGTTGCAAACCCTGTAGTAATCCAAAGTTTAAAAGACTCAGAACAAGATAATCTAAGCCGTTTTGAAGAGAAGTACTCAATAGAGATTGAATATAGAGCTTCTGAAGAAAGAATGGAAAAATATAAGATAACAATTGAGTAAGACTGATTATAAGCCCTCCTAAAATTGCAATTTTTTTCTTCCTTAAATAGCAAGTCATCATAGTCTTGAAATAAACAGCGTTACCATTACCCTTAAATTGGTCTATTAAATCAGATGTCGGACGCTAATCAATGTCTAAACAAAACCCTCACAATCATACTAATATCAAACTAAAAAGCCTTTGTAAGCATTACTTGGAAGCACAAAGTAATGTCTCAATTGTGAATAATCTAAATGCTGAATTCAAACAAGGTGAGATAGTTGCATTAATAGGGAAAAGTGGCTCAGGAAAGACAACACTTCTCAATCTCATATCAGGGATTGACCGTCCTGATTCAGGTGAAGTTTGGATTGGGGAGACCCTGATTAATAGTCTTTCTGAAGAAGAGCTAACGTTAATTAGAAGAAACAGAGTTGGCATTGTATTTCAATTTTTCAATCTGATTCCTACTCTAAATGTTATTGAGAACGTAACTCTTCCAAGAGAGTTAAACGGATCAAATAGGGTTGTTGCCAGAGGTAAAGCTCAAGGATTACTACAAAGGGTGGGGCTTGGAGAGAGGTTAAATTCTTATCCAGACATTTTGTCAGGCGGAGAGCAGCAGCGTGTAGCGATTGCCCGTGCTCTTATAAATGATCCGGATGTGATTTTAGCTGATGAGCCTACTGGGAACTTGGACGATGAGACGGCAAATGAAATACTTGAGCTTCTTATAGCTGTAGCACGTGAGTCGGATAAAACAATGATAATAGCTACTCATAGCAGTGAAATAATAAATTATGCCGATAAGGTTTATACTATTCATAACGGCAATCTGAATTCTGGATAATACGGCCCAATAATATGAATTACCCACTGCTGCACTTAACTACAGGCTACATTCGAAAGCATTTGCTTCAAAATATTCTGCTAATTTTAGGAATAGCTTTTGGGGTTGCCCTTATTGTCTCAGTAGACATCGCAAATCAGAGCGCAAGTCGCTCATTTGTACTTTCCAAAGAGATTTTATCTTCTAAAAGCACTCACCATATTTTAGGATCATATTCTGATTTTGATGAGCGCATATATCAGAATCTTAGGCTTAAATTTGGTGTTCGCAACCTTGTCCCTATTGTAGAGGATTATGTGAATGTTCCAGTACTTGGAGGTCGGACAGTAAAACTTTTGGGTACTGATTTTTTTGCCGATCTAATATTCTATGACAATAGACAAAGCCCTCTCTCCAGTATCTCAGAACATGCTCTCACTGAATTAATTGCGATGCCCGGTACTGCTTTGATCTCAGCACAACTGGCTCAAAGTGCTGGAATAGATGCTGGAGATGTGGTTGAAGTAAATTACGGATCAAAAACACTCAATATCAAGATTATAGGACTTCTTAATTCAAAAAGTGACGAGCTTTCAAAGAGTCTGGGTGGACTGATCTTAACAGATATATCCACTGCACAAGAGCTATTAGATAAAGTAGGCTTTTTGTCTCAGATAGATCTACTAATTGATGGGGAGAATCCCCAAGACATTGAGAAACTTAACTTAATTAGAGATTACCTTCCCTCAGGAGTTGAAATCAAAGAAAAGAGTTTGCTCTTAGGTTCTGCCAAGAGTCTCACTCGTTCTTTCGAGCTAAATTTGCTCGCACTTAGCTTGCTTGCTCTATTTGTAGGAGTTTTTCTAATCTACAACATCGTCTCTTTCTCTGTGATTCAAAGACGATCTATTATAGGCACACTTAGGTCTATCGGAGCTACCCGCAAACAAATTTTCAAAATGATAATCTCTGAGGCCTTAGCTATTGGAATTGTCGGAAGTCTAATAGGAGTTCTAGGTGGTGTTTTCTTGGGGCGGGGTCTAGTTGGTCTTGTAACACGCTCTATAAATGATCTCTACTTTACTCTTACTGTTACAAACTTCACAGTCTCCCCGGAAAGCATAATCAAGGGATTTCTAGCCGGGATATTTGCTGTAGGAATTGCTGCCTTGGTGCCAGCTTATGAAGCCTCTCGTTTTCGTCCCATCAATGTACTAAGAAGATCGACACTTGAGGGCTTATTTGCCAAATCATTAAAGCTCTTAGGTTTTATTGGATTTCTATTCATAGCTCTAGGATATGTCTTAATAATTGTTTCTACAAAAAGTTTAGTTCTTAGCCTTATTTCAGTATTTTTGATTTTATTAGGAGCCTCGCTCCTAGTTCCAATTTGCACAGCACTCTTAATGCGGCTCTTCTCCTTGGTCTTGAGCCCCTTGGGTTTAATTGGCCGAATATCTCCCCGAAATATAATAAGGTCAACCAGCAGAACAGCTGTTGCTGTAGCTTCTCTTACTGTCGCGATATCGGTTATTTTGAGCGTAAGCATTATGATAGGCAGTTTTCGCTCAACCGTAGTCAATTGGCTCGATTCTGCTCTTACGGCGGACATCTTCATCTCCATGGATTCCGCCAACATCAGCAGCCAGGCAGGGGTTCCTAATGAGATAATAGAGCAAGTAACTAGCTATCCCCAAGTAGAGAGGGTTGCTACAGTGAGAAGGATTCTTTATGACAGCCCTGAATATGGTTTGTTTAATCTGGTAGCTGTTACGGAAGACTTGGCAGTGGAGAATAGAGAATTTATATGGAGTGAGTCTCAAAATAATATAATCTGGGATAAAATGCAGAGTAACTCTATTTTAATTTCGGAGTCCTTTGCTTACAAAAATGCAATTGAACCAGGAGATGGCACTGTTGTTACCCTTCAAACAGACCACGGGGCAAAAGACTTTGAAGTAGCAGGAATTTATTATGATTACGGCTCTCAAGCGGGGGTGCTTCTGATCTCAGATGAGCTCTACCGAACACTCTGGGACGATGATAAAATCACCTCACTAGGACTCTACATATCGAACACTAAGAATATAGAAACAACAACAGAGCTCTTAAGGTCCGGTTTGTCTAATTACTCAAACCTTATGATAAGGTCTAATGATAATTTGAAGAGATCTGCAATAAAAACTTTTGACAGAACCTTTACTGTTACATCAGCCCTAAGACTTTTAATAGCCATAGTGGCTTTCATAAGCGTGTTAAGCTCTCTAATGGCACTTCAACTGGAGAGGGAAAAAGAGTTTGGCATATTAAGAGCTGTGGGAATGACTGTAGGGCAGCTTCGGAAGATGTTATTTTTAGAAAACGGCCTAATAGGTCTTGCATCTGGCCTATTTTCAATACCAGTTGGGCTCGCCCTATCGTTCATATTGGTTTATGTCATCAACCTTCGTTCATTCGGATGGACTCTTAATTTCACGGTAGAGCCTCAATATTTTATAGAGGCAGTTGGAATAGCATTGGCAGCATCAATTGCAGCAGGTCTATATCCGGCGTATCTAGTTGGCAAAGAAGACGTCGGGAAACTTATAAGGGAGGAGTAAGATAACTCATATGTGCATACGTTTAATACTTTTTATTCTTCTTCCAATATTTACTATGGCGATTGTTTCTTGTAATGAAAACAAAAACTCACAAGAGACCGGTAATGTTGTCCAGTCGCTTTCAGGAAATGACACAACTGGGTTTGCAAGAGCGGATGCTCCCAGAAACTTTGTATTTCCTGATGATTTTGGTCCCCACCCACAGTTTCAAACAGAGTGGTGGTACTACACAGGCAATCTGTCCGATGAAGATGGCCGGGAGTTCGGGTACCAACTCACATTTTTTAGACGCGCCTTAAGTCCCGATAAAATAGAAAGAGAGTCCAAATGGGCCACGAGCCAAATATACTTCGCTCACTTTGCATTGACTGATGTAAAAGAGGGTGAGTTTTATTCATCAGAGCGATGGAGTAGGGGAGCGGCAGGTCTGGCTGGGGCTCAAACTAAACCCTTTCAAGTATGGATAGATAGCTGGTCCATAAAAGTGGATGACAAAAGTTTTAGACTTAGGGCCCAAGACGGTCCTGTTTCAATTGACCTCTTATTAAATCCTCTTAAAGCTGAGGTTCTTCAGGGTGATAAAGGACTTAGTCAGAAAAGTAAAGATCCTGGGAATGCATCTTACTACTTCTCACAAACTCGTATAGAAAGTTCGGGATCAATTTTCATGCATGGCGAAGAATTTGAAGTAAGTGGTCTGAGCTGGCTTGATCGTGAATGGAGCACAAGTGCTCTTGGGGAAGACCAAGAGGGCTGGGACTGGTTCTCTATTCAATTAGACGACGGGCAGGAAATTATGCTCTATCAGCTGAGACTAAATGGTGGTGGAATTGATCCATTTTCCTCGGGCAGTTTGGTTGGAGTTAAGGGTGATGTCACACCACTTAAAGCTGAGGATTTTAAGATAGAAGTTTTAGATACATGGAAGAGCCCTGAGACGAACACTGTCTATCCTTCCAAATGGCAGATATCTATCCCTAAACATGATATAAAACTAATAGTAACCCCATTACTAAATAATCAAGAACTCCTACTCTCATTTATCTACTGGGAAGGGGCTGTCAAAGTATCAGGGAGTGGCTTTTCAGGTAAAGGCTATGTAGAGCTTACAGGTTATAAACCTCAGAATTAGAGACTCTTCTCCCTTTTTTGTGCGCATATGATAGTCTTTCAGAGTAAATCACTAATCATTGAGAGGTACAGTTTATGGATAAGGGAATACTGGAAAATCTATATCATGTTGCAATCGCAGTAAATAATCTAAGCGCAGTTGAAGAAGTTTATACAACAGCACTAGGTCTCAGGGTAGAGCACAGAGAAGTGGTAGAGGACCAAAAGGTTAAAACCTCTATGCTGGTTCCTAAAGACGGCGGCACTGCAATTGAGCTTCTTGAACCTACAAGTGAAGATTCTCCTATCTCAAAATTCTTGGAGAAACGAGGCGAAGGTATCCACCACATATGCTACAAAGTGGATGACATTGAATCAGTGCTTGCCAAGCTAAAAGAGCAGGGGGTCAGATTGATTGATGAGACCCCACGCCTAGGAGCATACAACTCAAGAGTCGCTTTTATCCACCCAAAGGCAATGAACGGTGTTTTAGTTGAGCTTGCGGAACTCAAAAAGGACTAATAAAAAATGGCCGAACAAGGTTGTAAATATAGCGAGTTAAGAACTTCGGGAGTTACATGTCCTGAGTGTAAAAAGGGAGAATTGGACCCTGCACGCGGGCGTTTTGGTCCTATATACAAATGTACCGAGGAAAAATGCAGGTTCTGGCTTGAGACCCGTCCAACGGGCATGAAATGTAGCTATATGAGGGATGGAAAACGCTGTGGCTCACTCATGGTAGAAGGAACAAAAACCATTCCGGATAGATGCAGTGATAAAACATGTCCTAACCGCAATCCTCATAAGCTAGCTAAAGTTAAGGTAAATCAAAAAAGAAAGTAAGCAACAACAGTTATTATTAGAGCGCAGATAATATTTAATTTGACACCAACTTGCATCATCTCTCTGAGCTTTATTCTTTCCGTACCAAACACCAAAGCATTAGGCGGAGTTGCTACAGGCAGCATAAAAGCACACGAAGCGGCTATTCCAACTGTTATTGCAAGCTGATATGTTGGCTCATGGCCAATTTCCTGACCTAGTGCAAGAAAAATGGGTACTAATATTGCCGCGCTTGCTGTATTGCTTGCAACCTCGGTTAAAAAGATCATCAGCGTCACAGCACCTAGTATTAGAAAGAAGGGGCCGTATGCAACTAGATGAGTTTCAACTAATTTTGCTAAGTATGCACTTGCACCAGTCTCAGACAGTACGCCACTTAATGCAAGTCCCCCACCAAATAGGAGTAGAACTCCCCAGTCTGCAAAATTTTCAATCTCTTTCCATTTTATGGTTCTAAATAAGACAAGAAGTACAATTGCAAATACTGCAATAATTGAATCGAAGCCATTTTCTATTCCAAACCAGGTTGATATTGGATTGCTGAGCAGCCATAAGATAATAGTAAAAGCGAATATTGTTACCACAGCATAGGTCTTTTTATTGCTAAAGACATCTTTTGTCTTAATTGTTAGGATAGCGCCCATCTCAGGAAACTTAGGTCTAAGTATTACATAAAGCAGTATCATCATAACAGGCAGCAAGACGAGCATGAATGGTATTCCAAACTCTAACCAGTCAGTAAAACTCAAACCCAAAGTTGCTGCAGTTATAGCATTTGGCGGGCTTCCTATTATGGTTCCAATCCCGCCAATATTGGCGGAGTAAGCCACACCCAAGAGAATAAATACCTCCAATTTGTGGTTGGTTTCTTTTAATTTGGAAATTAGCCCGAGCGCTACTGGAAGCATAATTGCAGTGGTTGCAGTGTTGCTTATCCACATACTAATCAGTGCTGTTGCAATAAATAAACTAACAACAGAGAATATCATTTTAGACCCTGCTGCCTTCATAATGTAGCCCGCAAAAAGCTCATCAATATTATATTTGTGCAAAGCAGCAGCGAGAGCAAAACCGCCAAGGAATAAAAATATTATCGGATGGGCGAAGTAGCTGAGAGCATGTTTTACCTCAAAAATTCCTGTCATTACTGCAATGATCGGCACAAGCAATGCGGTTGCTGTTATTGGTAGAGATTCTGTAATCCAGAGCGAAGCAATAAAGAATAATATAGCGAGCCCTTTTAGAATGTTCTTGTCCGCAGGCAAAAACATATATATCCCAATTGAAATAAGCCCGCTCACTAATATAATTAGCTTCTTATTCATTTAGTTGTTCTATGGCAGCGGACACTGTCCGCTCCGCTAACTAATTTTCTCAAGAGTCCAAAGTCTTTTCTTTGTCCATCTGCCCCAGTTAGGTACGTGAAGTAAGAACTTGCCATTTAGCTTATTCCCTTGAGCATCTATAATAATTTTGACATTCTTATTGGTCTCAAGTCTGTATGATCCCCTATCCCATATCTCAGATTTTCCCGATCCATAAGAATCTTCAAATTTTTCTCCAGATTCCAGGTCTTCTATAGATTCCTTAGAGTTGTTATTCTCAACGGCTACTTTCTTCTCTTGTTTATTAGAAGGAATACCATTTGGAATAATCCACGTACGCATCTCATCCCCTACTTGAAGATAAAAATCATAGTGTGGGTGTGGGGTGCTGTGTTTCTTAATAAGAAAGTTATTGGTTTCGCTCATAAATCAATTTTAATCCCTTTAGTGTGAGAAAGTCATCGACTGATTCAATCGTTTCACTCTCTGCTGCTATCAGTCCAGCGGATCCTCCGGTAGCGATGACATTAGGATCGGTTTTCATTTCAGCCTTAATCTTTTTTACTATGCCGTCTACTAACCCAGCGTAGCCGTGCACCAGACCTGATTGTATGCTTTCAACAGTCGTTTTCCCTATTACATTCTCTGGTTTTACAATTTCAACCCTTGGGAGCTTGGATGCTTTTTGATATAGAGCTTCAGCTGATACATGAAGACCGGTTGTTATAAGGCCTCCTAAGTATTCTCCCTTCTCGGATATGCAATCAAAAGTAGTAGCAGTGCCAAAGTCAACAACTATTACACTCTTATTATATTTCTCATAAGCACTGACCCCGTTTACTATTCTATCGGCTCCCACTTCCTTTGGGTTATGATAAAGAATAGGCATTCCAGTTTTTACTCCAGGGCCAACAATTATAGGCTCAACTTCAAAATAAGTATTGATAGCGTCTAGTATGGTTTCAAGCAGGGTAGGTACAACGCATGAAATGGCAGCGCCCTTAATTTTTTTTGTATCTATTTCTTTTATATCAATTAGTTTTTTAAACAGAACGCCATATTCATCCGAGGTCCTGGATTTGTCACTGCTGATTCTCCAGTGGTTATTTATCTGATCCCCTTCGAATAGGCCAAAAACTATATTTGTATTCCCTATGTCTACAGCAAGCAACATCTCTATCTCTCCAGTATTTATATGAATTATAGCAATATGTTACCAGGTTATTTGCAACTACTTTAGTCCCCATCTTCTTCTAAGCAGCCACTCAGACGATAACATGCCAATTAGTACAATAAAAACAAGAGGGTTATCCCATAGTTTTTTAGTTTTGTATCCGGTTATGGTTTTCTTCTTGGAAACATCTATTCTAAGTGCTTGGGGGCTTTCATTTGTAGTAATATATTTTCCCCCTGACTCTCTAGCAATGGCCTTTAAGAATTCAGCATTTGCTGTGGGGCCTCTTACTTCGTTCTCCGCGGGCTCTACCATAAAAATAGTCTCGCTCTTATTTAGATCTTGATACTTCCCTGAGGTACCTTCGGGCACTACGGATATTTTATAAATACCGTCTCCCTGGATAGGTATTTCTCCGCTATATCTTTCAGGTGAAATATGTTCGATTTCTATGGTTTTTTCTGTCCCATCGGGCAAGGTAACTATGGGCAATGTCTCCTCGTTGATACTCTCGGGGTTGAGTGTTGTAATTTCTAATTTAGCGCTTTCTCCTGGACTATATATCGGCTTATTAGTGCTAATCTTTAAATCCCTTAGTTCGGGGTCATTTACAAACCATAAAAAGAGCCTGTTCCAGAATTTCTCATAATGAGGCGATATGTTGTCCTGACTTTTAGGGCTAAAGTTCCACTTCCATGAGGAGTCGGACATGAATGCAGCAACCTTTCCTGTATCTATATTTTCAACAGCTAATATCGGCTGGCCATCTGCTGTTGATAACAGGGACATTGCAGATTTGTTTAGTCCCTGAACTACATTTATGCCTTCAAGCTCCGGCATAGAGCTCCAGTGTCTTTCATTCTCTTCCTCGTTTGGGATAACTCTCGTAATTGGATGGCTCTTACCAATTTCGGTGAGCTCAGTCTGGAACGTCTTACTGCTTATAGTCTCCGAAAGAGTTTTTGGTCTATAGTCTAGTTCAACTGGTAAGATCTCTGAAATAGATGTTCTTCCATAATTACCGCTATTAAAACTGTTGCTGCCACCTATCATAAGAAATGCACCCCCGTCTCTTGAGACGTAGTTGCTCAGATTTCTAAGATGATATCCAAAAATTCCATAGGGTTGGAAATGGAAATCCTGAAAAATAACTACATCAAAAGTATCAAGCTCTTTTCCGAATATTTCGTTTACTGGAAATGGAATCAAGCTTAATTCTCTCTCTGGAGCAAATGCAAGGTCTGTCGGATCTCGTAGAATAAAAAAGGACACAAGATCAATGTTTGGATTTCTTTTGAGCGCTTTTCTCAAGAACTTCACATCCCATGAGGGCCTTCCACCAACATGTAGAACTCTGATTTTGTTTATGATTACGTCTGTAAAAAATGATTTTTGGTTATTCTCAGCTATTAGTTCTTTTGATAATACTGGTATTGATACTGTATAAATCTTCCTTCCAAGGGACATTGGATTGACTTCAAAATTGACGACCCCTTCTTTGGAATCTTTATTTAGGGACACCTCTTTTATTGCTAGCAACTTATCCTCTTCATATAACGATACAGGAATCTCTAAACCATCTTCTATGCTTGATTTAATTGTTACATCAACGGTGAAAGGATATCTTAGGAAACTTACTTCACTTGATTCTATATCGTCTACCCAGACATCATAAATGTTTTCTTCTGTCACTGGGTCTATAGTGTTTATTGGGAAATCTACACTTTCCACAAGCTCGCTTATGTTATCCAGCGATTCTTCTTTGTCTGATCCATCTGAGATAATTATTGCAGTATCAAGCTCTTTGCTGTTGCTATTATCTTTCAACTCCTCTAACATCTTGCCAATCTTTGTATAAGAACCCTCGGGTCTATTTTGAATAATTGAGTCTAGAGAAGCTGTTTTTAATTCCTCATCAAACAAATAATATTCCACATAGAAATCTTTTTCGATTTGAGAGAAAAAACCGCTATTTTTTTCTAAATAACTTTTTAGATTACGATCTCGGCTATTTCCGTCTGTGCTTCCTGGTAGATTCATGCTCCAAGAGCTATCAACTATAATAGCTAGATTTTTTTTATCTTCTTTATAATTTTCTACTCTGTATGCTGGGTTGAATATAATGAATAATATCAATGCGAATGATAGCAAGTGAAGGGAAACAATGACAGCCCTTTGTTGGGACTGGACCATGTGTTTTGTACTTCTAAGAGACCCATAAAGCACTAATACAAATAAAAGAACACAGAGTGTTCCTTCAAAAAGGCTTGGAGGATTTAATAAGACATAGTGGTTAATTGCAGATTCCATTAGGATAAATTTACCACACTGTCCTACATTTTTGTTGTTTTAAAGTATTAATATCTTGCCCTTATCCATTATAGTCTTCCCGTCTACAATTACAGTTGGCTCTGTAATTACTCCATCTAAATGGCTTGCAACACGTATAGTGCCGCCCATACTTTTATTGTCGCCAAATGCTATATGAACAGTTCCTATTACTTTTTCATCCTCAAGCACTTCTCCTGTTATTAGAGCTTTGTCGTGGGTCCCAATACCAAGCTCCGCCAAATTAAATGCAAGTTTTCCAAAAGGCTCCATAATTGAATAGAGCTTGTCTGCAGCCGCTCCCCCCGTAATCTCGGTGGCATAGCCCTTTTCAACTTTTACGTTTATAACTTCGTTATTTAGTATGCCCACTCCTGCCATTGAACCATCAAAAACAATTACTCCCTCTGATAATCCCTCCATTGGGGCAACGTATGCCTCACCGGCAGGAAGGTTGCTAAAATCCCCTGGATTATGATTCAAGCCAGTGTCTGAATGTCCCTCTCTTCCTTCCACAGCAAGATTTATATCGGTACCCAGCTCGGTAGTAATTCTTATGTTTGATGCATTGCTTATGATCTCCGCAAATGCGTCACTCTTCTTAGCTATTTCGTTATAATCTGCATTCAGGGTTCTTATCATCATATCCTCGGTAATCCCTGGGAGGGTTGCAATTCTTACCCCCGCTTTGCTCGCCTCTCTTCTAGAGTCAGTATGGCTTAAGGATTTTGAAGTCGGAATGAGTATTACATCTACGAGTTTCATAAGCTCAGCTACAGGCTCGGGCGGCTCTTCTCCATTTGATTTTGGTGTCATTATTTCGGTAAATATTGCCTCTGCTCCCAATTCCTTAGCCCCCTCCCAAAGTGCATAACCAATTTTCCTTGCAGGCTCGTCAGTTATTATGAGAACTCTCTCTCCTTTTTTAACATCCATGCAGTCCCTAAGAGCTATCTCCGCTGCATTTTTAAGTTCATCCATTAGTGGTTCCTCCAATTTTAACTATTCTTGTGGTTGTTATAAGTAGTATTATAATATGCCCTATCTTAAGGTTTCTATATAGAGTGTTTTTATAAGGAGAAATGCTATGTCTAGAGTCGGTCTAGTTACCCCTTATTGGAATAATATTACAAAGGAAGAATTTATAGAGATTGCTCGCTTGGCTGAGGATCTTGGATACGATTCAATTTGGGTGCCGGAGATGTGGGGTAGGGACTCTTTTTCTATTCTTGGATTGTTAGCAGCTCATACCGACAGGATCAAACTAGCCACAGGGATAATACCTGTATACAGCCGTTCACCTGCAATAATAGCCCAAACTATCGCCACATTAGATGAAATATCGGAGGGGCGCATGATTCTAGGTCTTGGAACAAGCGGACCAATAGTGATTGAGGATTGGCACGGGGTTCCTTATGAAAAACCACTTCAGCGAACAAGGGAATCTGTGGAAATCATACGTATGATCCTAAATAGTGAGAGAGTTAATTATGAAGGTGAGATCTTCCAATTAAAAAACTTCCGGCTTCAATTTAAACCACTCAGAAAACACATCCCAACGTTTATAGCTGCAATGGGGGAGAAAAATATACAACTCACAGGTGAGGTTGCTGATGGCTGGATACCCTTTTTGGTGCCTCCGGAGTATCTTGATAAAGGCAAAAAGCTTTTGGAGGAAGGCATTTCTAAGACAGGTAAAAGTTCCGGTCAAATAGAGATTAGTCCCTATATTCCTGCAGCTGTATCCCAGGATGAAGATCTAGCTAGAGATGTAATTAAAGAATACATAGCCTATTATGTAGGCGGTATGGGTACGTTCTATCATCAGGCAATGATTCGCTATGGGTTTGGAGAAGAGGCAGATATGATAGTCGATGCATGGAGTAAAGGGGATAAATCTGGTTCTATAGAAAGCGTTACACAAGAAATGGTAGAGTCCTTATCCATCTGTGGAAAGCCAGCCGTTGGAGGACCAAAATTAGATGAATATATTGATAATGGTGCAGACTTGCCGGTTATTCTCTTCCCTCCTAAAGCTTCTCGTGATTTGGTTAGGGAAACCATGCAAGCTCTTGCTCCAGGGAATTGACATAGGTAGAAATCTAATGAATATTAGCCATAAATTTAATATTAGGACTTTTACATGAAAATACTTGTGACAGGTGGGGCCGGATTCATAGGATCTTGGATAGCTGATACTTTTATAGTAGAAGGACATGAGGTTGTTATCCTTGACGATCTATCTACTGGAAGGGAAGAGAATATCTCTAAAGGCGCTCAGTTTATAAAATGTGATATCAGAGATTTAGATAGTGTCGATCAAATCATCTCGGATTTTAAACCTGATGTTATAGATCATCATGCGGCTCAGATAGACGTAAGAAAATCAGTAGACAACCCTATGCATGATGCAGGGATTAATATTATAGGCACTCTAAATCTTGTTGAGTCATCACTTAAGCACGGTGTAAAGAAATTCATTTTCGCCTCAACAGGAGGTGCAATATATGGTGAGCCTGAAATAATTCCTGCTGATGAAAGCACAGATCCTTATCCTATATCACCTTATGGTACTTCTAAATACGCAATAGAGAAATATCTTGGCTATTACAATTATGTCCATGGTTTTGATTATGTTGCTCTAAGATACGCTAATGTTTATGGCCCACGTCAAAACCCTCATGGGGAGGCAGGGGTTATTGCTATCTTTTGTAGTCGTATTCTCTTAGGATCAGCGTGTACAATCTTCGGTGACGGCGGCCAAACAAGAGATTATGTATATGTGGAGGATGTAGCAAAAGCTAATCTACTAAGCCTCAGTGCCCCGGTTGGTAGCTACAATATTGGAACAGGGCTTGAAACCTCTGTTAACGATTTGATTTCAGAGTTGAAAAAATCATCGGGCACAGATTTTGAAGTTCAATATGGAGAGGAAAGACCAGGAGAAGTACAAAGCATAAGTTTAGAAACCTCTTTGGCTGAAAAAACCCTAGGTTGGAAACCAAACGTAGATTTGGCAGAGGGTATACAAAAAACCTGGGACTGGTTTAACTCAGAATCAAAGAGATAGTATTGAGTAGTAGATAAGAATGATTAGATTGCTTAACAAAGTTCATTGGGTATCCTTAGTTTTCCCGGAGGTTTAATAATGACTAAAAAAGAAGAATTTTTATATGACGTAAGAATAGCTGAGCGAAATATCAGGGACGGATCTCTTTCTAAAAAGGATTATGAAAAACATCTGAAGGGTCTTCCTGATGTAGAAGAAAAGGGTGAGCCTTTAATTATAGAGGAAGACGAGGTTTTAGTTGAAGAAGAACTTGTTGAAGATGTTGATGGACTCATAGAGGAAGAAACTGAATGAAATGGGATTATAAGGTTGTCTCAATAGATTTGTTATTTAAGGGAAGCAATGATCATGATATTGCGGTATCGAAAGATGCTGCTAATGCCAGGAGGGCTAGTGCGGGCGAGGGTATAGAAAGTGCTCTCAAAGAGCTTGGCAAAGAATCATGGGAACTTGTTTCTATTACTGGGGAATTTGGAATATTTAAAAAACCGGTTGATTAACTCTTAGAATTTCTTGTTTATTCCCACTCTATAGTACTAGGTGGTTTAGTAGATATATCATAGACAACACGGTTAATTCCTTTTACTTCATTTATTATTCTTACTGAAGTACTCTCAAGCACATCATATGGAATACGGGACCAGTTGGCTGTCATTCCATCTAAACTTGTTACTGCTCTAAGGGCAATTACATCTTCATAGGTTCTTTCATCTCCCATTACACCCACAGTTTTAATAGGAAGATAAACACAGAAAGCCTGCCAAATATCATCATAGATACCTGCTTTTTTGATCTCATCCATAAAAATGTGATCAGCGAGTCTTAGAATCTCAACTCGGTCTTGGGTTATCTCCCCCATTATTCTTATGCCAAGCCCAGGTCCTGGAAATGGGTGGCGGTTGAGTATGTTTGCTGGCACCCCAAGTTCGAAACCCACAGCTCTTACCTCATCTTTAAAAAGTTCTCTTAAAGGTTCAACCAGCTTAAGGTTCATTTTCTCTGGAAGCCCCCCTACATTATGATGAGATTTAATAGTTGCAGAAGGCCCTTTGACGCTTACGCTTTCTATCACATCGGGATAAAGAGTTCCCTGGGCAAGAAACTCAGCACCATTTATTTTAGATGCTTCCACATCAAAGACATTGATAAATTCTTCTCCAATTATTTTTCTCTTCTTCTCTGGATCTGACACACCTTTTAATTTTTCATAAAATCTTTTTGTAGCATCCACATGGATTAAATTAAGTCCCATATTTTTAAAAGAATCGACAACTTCTGCTGCCTCGTTGAATCTCATAAGCCCAGTGTCTACAAATATACAGTAGAGATTCTCAGCTATTGCATGCTGAATAATTACAGCTGCCACAGCTGAATCTACTCCACCAGATAGACCGCATATTACTTTTGAGGATCCTACTTTCTCTCTGATTTCTTTTATTGTGCTGTCAGCAAAAGACTTAGATGTCCAAGTGTTTTTACATCCCGCTATGTCGAATATGAAATTAGATAATATTTCCTTGCCGAATTTAGTGTGAACAACCTCTGGGTGAAACTGGGTGCAATAAACTTTGCTTGACTCGTTTTTAACTGCTGCAAGAGGGGAGTTGTCACTTGCTGCAATTGGGCTGAATCCGGGAGGAAGTTCCAAAACCCTATCTCCATGTGACATCCAGATGTCGCTTCCGTTAGGTATTCCCTCGAGCAGATCTGAATTGTCGGATATTTGAAGCTTTGAAGGCCCAAATTCGCGCTTTTCTGATCTCTCTACTTTGCCCCCTAGGAGATGAACTGTAATTTGCATACCATAGCAAATACCTAATATTGGTATACCTAGTTTAAAGATCTCTGGATCTATTGTAGGAGACTCTTCATCCCAAACGCTTGCAGGTCCCCCAGAGAGTATTATTGCTCTGGGTGCAGCATCTTTTATATCATTAATTGATGTGTTAAAAGGTTTGATTTCAGAATAAACACCAAGCTCGCGTGTTCTTCTTGCTATAAGCTGTGTATATTG
Organism: Deltaproteobacteria bacterium; assembly: GCA_029262275.1. Classification (GTDB taxonomy): domain Bacteria; phylum Desulfobacterota_D; class UBA1144; order Nemesobacterales; family UBA2774; genus CR02bin9. Next base: position 278,689 of record JAJCZS010000007.1, read on the forward strand.
AGAGCCGAAATCAAGAACAAGTATTTTATCGTGCATTGTCTATTTTGGTTGAGGTCTAATTTTAGTAATGCATTATTACAGGTAAAGATGAAGTAAATCCAATCACTCAATTCTATAATTAGGTGCTTCTTTAGTTATTATTACGTCGTGCACGTGACCTTCTCTAAGTCCCGCATTTGTAACCTTTATAAATTTGGCCTTGGTTCTGAGCTCGTTAATTGTCTTGCATCCTGTGTACCCCATTCCAGCTCTGAGCCCGCCTATTAGTTGGTAAATCACACCACCTATAGGACCTCTAATAGGTATTCTTCCTTCTATTCCTTCGGGAACTAGTTTGGCGTCTATCATCTCGTCGCCTATATTCTGAGCATATCTGTCTCTACTTCCTTTCTTCATTGCTTCTATAGAGCCCATTCCGCGATATACCTTATAGGTTCTGCCTTGAAATAGTATTACTTCCCCTGGTGCTTCATCAGTTCCTGCAAAAAGGTTTCCAATCATAACTGAGTTTGCCCCTGCTGCAATTGCTTTGGCTACATCTCCTGAATACTTTATACCGCCGTCTGCAATTACCGGGATGTTGTGCTTAGTGGCTACTTTCGCGACATCCTGAATAGCGGATATCTGAGGAACTCCTATGCCAGCGATCATTCTTGTAGTACATATTGATCCAGGCCCAACGCCAACTTTAACAGCATCTGCGCCCGCTTTTATTACTGCTTTTGCTCCATCCCCAGTTCCTACATTGCCTGCAATCAGTTCAATTCCTTTGAAATTTGATTTGGTGGTCTTGATGGTATCGATAACTCTTTTTGAATGACCGTGCGCTGTATCAATCACAATCACGTCACAGCCTACTTTAAGTAGAGAGTCTATTCTTTCCTCTGTATCAGCTCCTACTCCCACTGCTGCCCCGCATCTTAGTCTTCCCAAAGTGTCTTTAGATGCTGTAGGATACTTCTCAATCTTTTCAATATCTTTCATTGTGATAAGACCGCGAAGCTTATATTCTTCATCTACCACAGGAAGTTTCTCAATTCTAAATTTATGTAGTAATTCTTTCGCTTCTTCTAGATTTGTTCCATCTTTAACCGTGACCAACTTTTTCTTGGGAGTCATGATTTGTTTGACTTTATAGTGGAGATTCTTTTCAAATCTCAGATCTCTGAAAGTTACAATTCCTAAAAGAGTCTCATCGTCTTTTGTAACGGGAAGTCCGGTTATGTTTTGCTTTAGCATTATATCAAGAGCTTCTTCAACCGTGTGATTGGGACGAACGGTAAGCGGATTTACAATCATTCCGCTCTCATATTTCTTTACTTTCTTAACCTCGGCAGCTTGCCTTGCTATGTCAAGATTCCTATGCACTATTCCAATGCCGCCTTCCTGAGCAAGCGCAATTGCCGTTTTGGATTCCGTAATAGTATCCATGGCAGCACTTACGATAGGGATATTAATCTTTATATTGGGGGTTAGATGCGTGGAAATATCAACTTCATTGGGCAAAATCTCGGAATAAGCTGGTAGTAGAAGAACATCATCGAATGTTAAGCATTCTAGAACTTCTTTGTTGCTCATTGTGATTTATCCCTTTTTTGCTCTTTTTGCTTTAGTAGCAGTTGTTTTTGTAGTAGCTGCTTTTGTAGTAGTTGTTTTCTTTGTTTTAGATGCAGCTGTTTTAGGCGCTGCTTTTGCTTTTGTTGTGGCCGCTTTTGCCTTTGTTGTGGCCGCTTTTTTTACAGCTGGTGCTTTCTTCGCAGTTGGCGCTTTCTTCACAGCTGGTTCTTTTTTTGCTTCAGCGGGCTCTTTTGCAGGAGCAGTCTTTTCTTTTGATGCTTTAGGAGCAGCAGCTCTTTTTTCGTTAGCCACTGCTATTAGTCTCGCTGGAGTTTTAACAATCTCTATTATCTTCTTTCTCATTTCAGGAAGCGCTACACCTAACTCAATTTCTATCTCCTGCTCTTTCTCTCCCAAGTTAATGAACACGGGCAACACTCCAACATAGGTCTTTGAATCTACCCTCTCAAAACCAAGAGCTTTTAATAGTTTTTTAGGTAGAGTTGGGAACTCTATTGTTGCAATTTCTGCCGTTTCTTGAGGAAGGAGACCATCCTGGCTTACGCTGATTTTAAGAAGGGTGGATTTCATATTTTCCCTCACCTGTTTTTTTAAATATAGCCTTTAATATTTAAATGAAGTACTCTCTCTATAAATATAAAAAAGTTAACAATATTTAGAAATCTGAGTGAGCGGCAACACTAGAATATTTACTATTATCTGAAGTAGTTTACTTGAGTCATTATGACTTAGCAAGCTATATCTACTTATTTGCAACCAGCTGTGTTGGCGATGATAGTTGTGATTAATTTGATGATGCTTCTTTATAACCTACGACTTCTAAATTGTACTTTAAACCCAAAACTCTACCTTCAGCAGGAAATATGGAGAAAAAAGGTATGGATTCTCCAGGTTTAATATTATAGTTGAGGCCTGCAAGTTTTCTGGAGTTGTTAACGTCAATGTCCCCATTTCTTTGGTCAAGTTTTAAGAGTATGTTTTGTATAGGAGATCCTTTGAGTTCTTTATCCGTGAAGGTGTTTCCTGCATAGAAAGTATCTTCAAACTGTTTTTTGTCTGCTGCTATGTATTCGCTTCTTAACTTAACGTAGTGCACAGGTACCACAGATTCATTAGTTATCAGCCCGGAGACAATATATATAGGGCCATTTATAGTATTCATCCATCTGGCTTTGTGCTCGGTGATTAAGACCTTTGGTGTATCGGCACTATTAAACTCCACAGGAACAATGGATTCAACAATTGTTGTGAGGACTCCTTTTTGGAGAATTTCTGCGTTAATCAGAATAACCAGGCTTGCTATAAATATTACAAACACAGCTGCAATTGTGATCAGGGCATAAATGGTCTTGGCAAGAATTCCGGAGCTAGATTTGGGCAATTTTACACTCGATGGTCCATATGGGTTTTCTGGTGTCTTGGCTTTCACTCGGTCGTTTTCTGTAGTGTCAGCAATAGAGACATCTTCTTCGATATCTATATCTGTATTAAATTCCTCTTTGGCTTCTAATAACTCGGAGGGACTTTTTGTATCCAGATCAGTTTCTTCTAAATCAATTTCATTTTTATTAAGACTTGTGTCTTCTACTACGGCTTCTAGCTTTTCTGATTGCGTATCAGGCTTGTTATCTTCAGGTAGATCTTTGTCTATAAACTCTTCTAAGTTCTCTTCATGCTCAGTTGGAAAATCAAGCATATCATCATCTGTCTCAACTTTGTCTTCTTTTATTTCAAGCTCACCCTGGGTTAAATCTGTTGAAGTGCCCAAACTAGTTTCTTGGTTTCCATGATGCTCAGTGCTTTCATCTTCAGTCATCATTTCTTCCTTTAAGTCTTCAAATAAAGGCGTTTCTTCAGACATGCTTCGTTCGTCTCTGTTTTCTAAGCCTTCTTTTTTGGATACGAAGAAAATGTGTCCACATTTTGAACACCTAACACTACTTCCAGGTGGCTTAATCCTAGAATCATCAAGCCTGTATTTACGATTACAATTCCCGCACTGAATTACCATTTTTATCTATTTCCTCAAATGAAATAACAAAGATGTAGAATTACTAGAGAACAGCCATAATTGAAAAACTATAGGCTTCTTATTGCTAAGTCAATACTAATTCAGATGATTTAAAGTATAATTCATTATTATATGAGAAATCTGACAACTTATATGTTTTTAGCTGCAATATTTATTTGCATTTCCTGTGCCGAGAAATCGCATGATTCTGTGCCCATAGAAAGAGTTCAACTACAGATGGGAACCTACGGACGGGTTCTTATCTACGAAGGAAATAATGAAGATATAGGTGCAGCTTTTGCTAAGATTAAAGAGCTCGACAACTTACTCTCCGACTATAATCCAGATAGTGAGATCTCAGAAATTAATAACAATGCGGGAGTAAGCCCGGTTAAAGTTGATCCACAGGTAATAGAGGTTCTTAAGATAGCCAAGAATGTGGCTTCTCAAACAGACGGAGTTTTTGATCCAACAATAGGTGTTTTGACTATAGGTGTTTACCGCTTTGGAAGGACGGAATATACGGATCCTTCTGCTGATGATATAGCTAAGGCAAAATCGCTTGTTAACTATAGAGATCTAGTTATAGAAGATGATAGTGTTTATTTGAGAAAAAAAGGCATGATGATAGATCTGGGTGGCATAGGGAAGGGGTACGCAGTTCAAAACGCAGTTTCTGTTCTTAAAGAACGGGGTGTTAAAAGCGGGGTAGTTTCTCTCTCCGGAGACTTTAAAGTTTTTGGACATCAAGCTGAGATTGCCATACAAGACCCTGATGGCCAGGGTGCTGTGGCTACTTTTACAACTGGAAGAAGTGATTTAGCTATATCTACAAGCGGTAGCTATGAGAGATCAGTAAATATCAACGGGGAAATATATCATCATCTTATTGTTCCTAAGAGCGGGAAGCCTGGGGACGATTTCTTAAGCCTCACAGTAGTTATGCAAGACAACAGCACTCTTGCGGATGCATATGCCACAGCACTGTTTGTGATGGGCCGCAATAAGGCACTTGAATTTTTAGATGCTCATCAAGAGATTGGAGTGTTCATCGTATTTCCGGACAAGAAAAACTACTATAATAAGACATTTGTTGATTTGGTTAGTGATCTGAAGATTGAAGATAGCTCTTCTAAGTAAGCAAGGTCTTAAGACCTTTATTTATTTGACAAAATTAGTTCGTGGCTTATATTGTACGTTAGATAAGCCCATATAATGGGTGGCTCTATCATTCTGGAGCGCTGGTTTTATAGTATCCAGAGTAATCTTTCTAAGGGGTGAAAAAATAGAATAATGCCCATTTGTACAATTGAAGAAGCAATCACAGATATACAAAGCGGTAAAATGGTCATCCTTGTTGATGACAAGGACCGCGAAAATGAAGGCGATTTAGTCGTTGCTGCTGAATTTGCTAGTGCTGAGACCATAAATTTTATGGCCACACACGGTAGAGGTTTGATATGCTTGGCCATAACAAAGGAAAATGCAGACCAATTAGGGCTTGAGCCCATTAAACCAGAATATAATCCTATTCCTCAACACACAGCTTTTACAATATCCATAGATGCGGTTAAGGGAGGGGTTACTACGGGCATATCGGCTTTTGACAGGGCTTCTACTGTAAATTTAGCAATATCTGAGGATGCGAAACCCGAGGACTTTATTCGACCTGGGCATGTATTTCCATTGATATCAAGACCCGGTGGAGCTCTGGTTAGAGCTGGGCATACCGAAGGCTCTGTCGATCTTTCACGTCTAGCGGGTCTTAGGCCGGCAGCAGTAATCTGCGAGATAATGAATGATGATGGAGATATGGCAAGGCTTCCAGACTTAGAAACATTTGCTGAAACACATAACATTAAAATTGCCTCCATAGCGGATTTAATTAGCTATAGGCTAAGAGCTGAGAGTCTTGTAAGAAGGGCTGCTTCAGCTGTTATTCCAACAGAGTACGGTGAATTTGAAACTATTGTTTATGAAAGTGATATAGACCCTCAACATCATGTAGCATTTGTGAAAGGGGATATTTCTCCTGATGATGGTGTCCTTGTAAGGGTACATTCCGAGTGTCTCACGAGTGACGTTTTTGGATCTCTAAGATGCGATTGCGGACCACAAGTAAAACAAGCAATGAAAATTATAGAAGAGGAAGGATCAGGAGTCATTCTATATATGAGACAAGAGGGAAGAGGGATTGGTCTTGTAAATAAAATTAAAGCCTATGCGCTTCAGGACGACGGTTTTGATACTGTAGAAGCTAATGAAAAGCTTGGGTTTAAACCTGATCTCAGAGATTACGGTATTGGCGCACAGATACTCAGTGATCTGGGTGTAAGGAAGATGAAGCTTCTTACCAATAATCCTAAAAAAATAAAAGGTCTTGAAGGTTTTGGACTTCAAATAGTGGAGAGGGTTCCTATTGAGATTCCTCCAAACGGAAGTAATTCTAAATATCTAAAAGTTAAGAAAGACAAACTTGGTCACCTTTTGTCGATGGTTGATTGAGGAGGAGGTTGTTATGCCTCAGATATATGAAGGTAAATTAGATGCAAAGGGACTTAAATTTGCTATAGTAGTAAGCAGATTTAACGATTTTATAACCGAGAGGCTGATGACTGGGGCTCTTGATGTGTTGATTAGACATAATGCCTCAGATAAAGACATAGATATAATAAAAGTTCCAGGTTCATTCGAAACATTACACGCCGTTAAAAAAGCAGCAGAATTAAAAAAATATGATGCAATAATTGCTCTTGGGGCAATCATTAGGGGTCAAACCTCACATTTTGATTTCTTAGCTTCAACAGTTACAAGCCAACTTGCTTCTATTGGGCTTGATCACAATGTTCCGGTTTCCTCAGGTGTTATTACAACAGAAACCCTAGAGCAAGCCATAGAGAGAGCAGGATCTAAAGCTGGCAACCGGGGGGCTGAAGCCGCCTTTTCGGCAGTTGAGATGGCTAATCTAACCAAAATTCTTTCTAAAAAAAGGTAAAATCCTTCTATATGGGTACTCGGAGACAGGCGAGGGAGCTTGCGCTCCAATTTCTTTATCAATACGATTCACTTAAGGAATCTTCTACAGACACAGAAGACGTAGGGGAGCTGTTATCTACTTTCTGGGATGAAAATGATGTCCCAATAGATGATGACACTAGAGAATTTTCTTCCACTCTGATTATGGGATCGTGCTCAAATTTAACAAAAGTCGACGGTGTAATAACAACCTATTCAGAGCATTGGAGATTAAATAGGATGTCCACGATCGACAGGAATATCTTAAGAATCGCTATATACGAATTGGCTTACTTGAGCAACATACCTCCTGCTGTTACCATAAATGAGGCCGTGGAGTTAGGGAAGAGATTTGGTACTGAGGAATCCGGGTCTTTTATAAATGGCATACTTGATAAGATAAAGGAAGCTAAGGAGAAAGGGGAAATTTAAGATGATAAATGAAGCCATTAAAAAGGTAGTAGAACGTATTGACCTTGAAGAAGATGAAATGGCTGAGGTTATTGAGCAGATAATGGAAGGTGAGGCGACACCAAGTCAGATAGCCTCATTTTTGACCGGTCTTAGAATGAAAGGTGAGGCAGTTTCAGAAATTACAGGGGCTGCTAAAGTAATGCTTGATAAAGCAAATAGAATCTCTGTTTCAAACGATGTTGCCGTTGATCTTTGTGGGACCGGTGGGGATCATCATGGAACTTTTAATGTTTCAACCACAGCTTCATTCATTGTAGCAGGCGCAGATGTGGCTGTTGCAAAACACGGTAATCGGTCTGTTTCAAGCCCTGTTGGCAGCGCTGATGTGCTTGAGGCACTTGGAGCAAATATAGATTACTCTATAGAACATGCTCAAAATTGTCTGGATGAGACCGGAATAGTTTTTCTATTCGCACCTATTTATCATCCTGCAATGAAAAACGTTGCTGTACCAAGAAAAGAAATTGGAATTAGAACTATTTTCAATATATTAGGTCCAATTGCCAATCCTGCTGGAGTTAAACATCAAGTAATTGGTGTTTATTCAGAAACTCTTTTGGATCCGGTTATAAAAGTGCTTAGAAACCTAGGACATACAAATGCCTTGGTTATTCACGGCTCTGATTCGATGGATGAATTCACGGTTACAGGGAAGACTATTGTGGCTGAGCTTAGAGATGGAATGGTTAAGAAGTATCAGCTTGATCCTTCTGATCTTGGCTTAAAGAAAAGAAAGTTGGATGAGCTAAAAGGCGGTCAAAGTTCCAAAGAAAATGCAGAAATTATTTTATCCATTTTAAAAGGCGACGAAAAAGAGGCCAAAAGAGATATTGCCTTACTAAATGCGGCTGCAGCAATATATGTTTCTGATGAAAACTCAGACATGGTCCAAGCATTAGAGCGGGCAACGGAATCACTCGATTCTGGCAAAGCGCTTTCTAAATTAAATGAGTTTATAGAATTCACTAAAAAGTAGTTATTTCAATATTGGGATAAGGCATACTAAATGATTCTTGATGAAATAATTGAAAATAAAGCTATTGAAGTTTCAGAGTCAAAAAACTCCCTACCATATGAGATTCTTAAAGAGCAAATTAAAGATGCTCTTCCTTCACGAGACTTCTTTAAGGCCATCAACCCAGATGGAGATTTGAGGATAATATCGGAGGTAAAACATGCTTCTCCCTCTAAAGGCGTCTTCAGGGACGATTTTGATCCCGTCCAAATAGCCAAAAGTTACAGCTTTGGCGGAGCATCTGCAATATCCGTTCTTACCGATGAGAAGTATTTTAAAGGCAGCTTAACTTATCTTAAAAATATTAGAGAACAGGTTGATACTCCACTACTTAGGAAAGATTTCATTATTGATCCATATCAACTCTATGAAGCCAGGCTATATGGGGCGGATGCTATTCTTCTAATTGTTGCTGCATTGGATCAGCATCTATTAACAGAACTGCTAGAGCTTACCCACTTACTTGATATGAATGCTATTGTTGAGGTGCACGATGAAGCTGAGTTAGACAGAGCGCTTGATGCGGATAGCAGAATAATAGGAATTAATAACAGAGATTTGAGAACTTTCGATGTTGATCTTAATGTATCCATTGATCTTTCAGCCAAAATTCCTGATGGTAAAATAGTAATTGCTGAAAGCGGGATAGGTTCTATAGAAGATATTGATAGACTAAGGGGGCATGGAGTACATGTTTTCCTTATTGGGGAAACATTCATGAGGGCAGCAGATCCCGGCCAGAAATTAAAAGAACTTATCGAATCAAGCAGATATACAAGTTCTTGATTAGCCCTCAATTAACTTCAGCTTTCCATCTTAATTCACCTTAATTTACACTGGTTATTTTATAATAGTTTGAGTAGGATATTATTATTCCAGTTATTATATTTTTCATACTAGATATAAGCGCTTCATAAGAATATTTCTTGGGTTCTATTACCGGGTGGAGATCGAATTTGCTTAAATCAAAATCAACTTATCAATACTGTGCAATCTTAATTGTTCTTTTCTTGTTATCATGTTCTCATGGTCTTCCAGAATTAGATCCTTATAAAGAAGCCTCCGAGGCCCCTGGGGTAGAGTGGGAGCCTTCAGAAAAAGAGTTAGAGAAGTCTTTTGAACTTGAGGAGCTTCCTACTCTTCCAGCTGATCTGGAATCAGAAGCTGATAGCTTGACCTTGCCTCAACTCGTAGATATTGCGCTTGCAAACAATCCAACAACTCAGATAGCCTGGCAAGATGCAAGAGCTGCTGCTGCGGCCTGGGCTCAAGCACGGGGACTATATTACCCTCAGGTTACAGGGTCTGCAGGGTACTTTTATGCAAGAGATGGTGGGTCGTCTGTGGGTGGTGATGCTTTTCAAGAGCAATACGGTAATGTTGGACTCTCACTAGACTATCTATTACTAGATTTCGGGGGACGTGAAGCTCAGATAGATGCCGCGAGACTAGCACTAATTAATTCTAATTGGAACCAGAATCAAGCTATACAGAATGTGCTGAACCAAGTTGCAGTTAGCTTCTATACTTATATAGGAAGTAAGGCTTTGGTAATAGCTGATGAAACTAATCTTAAAGAGGCAGAGACCAGTTTAGAGGCAGCAGAGCTTAGACTTGAAGCTGGAGTAGGAACCCTGCCCGATGTGCTTCAGGCAAGGGCTACTTTGGCCCAGGTTCAGCTTCAGCTGGTTGAAGACAGAGGGAATGTGGAGATTTTCCGCGGTGAGTTGGCTACATCAGTCGGATGGCCATCAAATACTGAGTTTGACGTATCAGACCCTATAGACGAGCTTCCCGTGGATGCACTAAGTGATAATGTGAATGACCTAATAGATGTAGCTATGCAAAATAGACCTGATTTAGCGGCAGTACAAGCTAGCGTAAGGGAAAAACAGGCTGAGTTAAGAGAAGCTAAATCTGCATTTTTCCCTGAAATATCTGCTACGGCTCAAGTTCTTAGATTTTGGGTAAGGCCCGATGGTGGATCGAGTGATTACTTTACGAATTATTTGTTAGGTGTGCAGCTGCAAGTCCCTATATTTCAGGGCTTTACTTTGATCAATGCAGTTCGCGGGGCTAATGCAGAGCTGAAGTCTGCTAAGGCTGCATTAAGACTACAGGAACAGATCGTTATTGATGAAGTTTGGGCTGCTTACTACACATTCAGAACTGCTGTTCAATCTCTTGAAGCAGCAAACGTATTGTTAGAGAGTTCATTGGAATCTTATAAGGCATCCCTTGAGCTCTACCAAAATGGCGTAGGAGATATAATAGAGCTGCTTACGGCCCAGACCACACTTGCCGAAGCTAGGGCTGAGCAAGTAGAAACCGCTACCGATATATTTACTTCCTATGCTGATTTGATTAACGCCATGGGCACAGAAATTCCGTCTCCAGATGAAGTTGTGATCGAAGAAGAGGTTGTAATTGAAGAAGAAGTAATTGTTAATCCTATGGGTGAAGTAGATGAGTCTATAGAAGTTGAGGAGTCTATAAATGAAGAAAATTAATATCTCTTCTTGCAGTTTTGCTCTTTTCTTTTTGGTAATTGCAATACTTGCATTTGCTCTTACAGGCTGTGGTAAGAGTGACAAGGATAAAGCTGCTCCTGAAATGACCGTTACTATAGCTCAAGCAAAGTCTGAAACGGTTCCTTTGTATTTGGACTATGTTGGCACCCTTCAATCAATTGAGTCAGTTGATATCAATGCCAGAGTCGAAGGGTTTCTTGTAGAAAGAGCGTTTAAGGACGGGGCTGATGTGAAAAAGGGAGATTTGCTCTTTGTAATAGACCCACGACCTTTTGAAGCAGCTCTTGTCGCAGCGGAGGCACAATTAGCTGAAGACCTGGCTGCGCTTTCCTATGCTAGAGAACAAGTAAGGAGATACAAATCACTTGTAGAAAAAGACTACATAACAAGAGATGCTTATGATGAATATTTAACACAAGCTAAAGAAGCCCAGGCGCTTGTAGATGCTGATCGTGCAAATGTGGTGCAAGCACAGCTCGATCTGAGCTACTGCACTATGTATGCCCCGTTTGATGGACGTATCGGCAGGCGGTTAGTAGACGTTGGCAACCTTGTTGGCTCAGGTGAGGCCACACTGCTTGCTACCCTTGTTCAACTTGATCCAATTTATGTCTACTTCAGTGTGGCCGAGCGTGATATTCCCGAAGTACTTAAGCAACAAAATATTAAACCATTAACTTTTAGTATTATCCTGCCTGATGAAAGTAAGCATCCACAAGATGGAACGATTGATTTTGTAGATAATCAAGTTGATATAACTACAGGGACAATAACTTTAAGAGGTATTGTCTCAAACACATCAAAGACAATTTTGCCCGGTCAGTTCGTCAAGGTGCAGCTCCTTTTGGAAGAACAGCCTAACACTATAGTTGTTCCTTCTCAGGCCATAGGTGAGCAGCAAGGAGATACTTTTGTGTATGTAGTAGGAACTGATAATAAAGTTGAATTTAGGGATGTTACGGCTGGAGCAAGTTACAAAGAACTAAGGGTTATAGAAAAGGGTTTAAGCGCAGGTGAGAAAGTAGTAGTAAACGGGCTTCAAAAGATTAAACCCGGCATGACTGTAAAGACTGAGACACAAGCAGAGGCTGATGCAAAGAAAAAAGCTGCAGCATCTCCTTCGCCTAAGCCAACAGGTAAAGATAGTAAATAAGTTCTTTTAGAAAATAGAGGAGAGATATAGATTGGTTGATTTCTTTATTAACCGCCCAGTTTTAGCTACGGTTCTTGCAATTTTGATAACCCTGGTGGGTGCTATATCAATCCCTATTCTACCTGTTGCGCAGTTCCCTGAGATTAGCCCACCGACAGTTAACGTATCAGCTACATTTACCGGCGCTAGCTCTGAAGTTGTTGAGGAAACAGTCACTGTTCCGATTGAAGAGCAGATAAATGGGGTTGAGGGCATGACCTATATGTCCTCAGATAGCTCAAACGACGGAACGATGTCTATCAACGTTACTTTTGATATAGGCTACGATCTTGATATAGCAGCTGTAGATGTTCAGAACAGAGTTCAGCTTGCTACCCCTAGGGTTCCTGAAGAGGTAAGTAAATACGGGATATCTGTAAATAAGCAGTCCACAAGTCTCATTCTAGCAGTCAACCTGATTTCGCCCGATGGTAGTAGGGATGATTTATTTCTAAGCAATTATATAGACATTCATATATCAGACGTACTAAAGCGTATTCCTGGCGTCGGAAACCTCACTATCTGGGGCGAGCGGGAATACTCAATGCGAGTATGGCTGAACCCTGATAAACTCGCCAGTTTAGCACTAACCACAACCGATGTAGCCAATGCTATAGAAGAGCAAAATGTCCAAGTGGCAGCAGGTTCAATTGGACAGCCGCCAATTCCCAAGGGACAACAGTTCCAGTTCTCTATTACAACACTTGGGCGATTAGAAAGTGTTGAAGAGTTTGAAGATATCATCATCAGGGCTAATCCAGACGGTTCAATAGTTCGGATAAGGGATGTGGCTACTGTTGAATTGGGAGCGGAAACATATACAACCAAAGCAGAGTTGGACGGGGGTAATACAGTTGGAATAGGTACTTATCAGCTTCCTGGTGCAAACGCTCTTGATTTGGCAAAAGAAATTAGGGCCGCTATGGAGCTTTTGAAGGAAGATTTTCCCTCTGGAGTTGATTATGCGATTATTTACGATACAACCGAGTTTGTAAAAGAGTCAATAAAAGAGGTTGTTATCACTCTGTTTGAAGCATTTATACTTGTTTTTATTGTAGTCTTTATATTCCTTCAGAATTTCAGAGCTACACTTATTCCAGCCATTACTATTCCTGTTTCACTAATCGGCACATTTGCACTAATTAATGCATTGGGCTTTTCAATTAACACTCTTACCTTATTCGGTCTTGTACTTGCGATAGGGTTGGTTGTGGACGATGCAATTGTCGTTGTGGAGAACGTCTCACGACTGATTCAAGAAAAGGGTGTGTCTTCTAAAGAAGCCACAAGTGCTGCAATGAAAGAGGTTACAGGACCTATTGTAGCAACGTCCCTAGTTCTAATGGCTGTTTTTGTTCCTGTGTCTTTTATGCCTGGTATTACAGGTCAGCTCTATAGACAGTTCGCTCTGACCATTGCTTGCTCTGTTGCTATTTCTACAATAAATGCATTAACCCTTAGCCCCGCACTTTGCGCTCTATTCTTAAAGAAGGAAACAGGAAAGAAATTCTTGTTATTTAGAAAATTTGATCAAGGATTTGACTGGTTCAAAGACAGGTATCAAGTTTTGCTTGCCGCACTTACTTCCAGGTGGAAAATTGTTGTGGGTATTTTTGCGGTACTAATGGTATGCACTTATTTCATCTTTACTATAGTTCCGACCGGGTTTGTTCCAGAAGAAGACCAGGGTTATTTCATAGTTAATGTTCAGGGGCCCGAAGGGTCATCGCTTGAACGTACGGAAGAGACGATGCAAGAAGTTCATCAGATACTCATAAATACTCCTGGAGTTGCTCATATAGTTTCGATTGCGGGACTTAATTTTTTAACATCCGCTTCTGATTCAAACACTGGAGCAATTTTTGCGGTTCTAGAGCCATGGGGGAAAAGGAAATCTTATGCTTTAAGCGTATTTGGAATTATTGAGAGTGTGCGAAAAGAGTTTGCGGGTATACAAGGAGCTATTGTAGTTCCATTTAATGCTCCTCCAATACAAGGTTTGAGCTCTACAGGAGGCTTCCAATTTGAACTTGAAGACAGAGGCAGTCTTGGTATCCCGACCTTGGCTAAAGTAACGAATGAGATTATTGAAAAAGGAAATCAGAGACCGGAGCTTGCAGGTCTTTTTAGCTCTTTTACGGCAAATGTTCCCGGTATATATGTAGAGCTAGATAGGACAAAAGCCAAAACACAAGGTATAGCGATTTCAGATATATTCGATACATTGCAGGCTTATTTGGGAGCGCTATATGTAAATGATTTTAACAAATTCGGACGTGTATATAGAGTTTTTATTCAGGCAGAAGATACGTACCGTGCCAAAGTGGACGATATCTCAAAGCTATATGTACGGACACAGACTGGCGATATGGTTCCGTTAAGCACTTTGATAGAAGTTAAAGAGATAGTGGGGCCAGAAACAGTCACTCACTACAACTTATACCGAGCTACTGAGATAGATGGAGGACCTGCGTCTGGTTATAGCTCCGGGCAGGCAATTGCGGCCATGGAAGAGCTAGCTGAAGAAGTTATGCCAGAGGGGATGGGATATGAATGGTCAGGTACGTCTTATCAGGAAATTAAAGCGGGCAATATGGCACCATTAATCTTTGCTTTATCAATTGTATTTGTATTTCTATTTCTAGCTGCTCTCTATGAGAGCTGGGCAATGCCGTTTATGGTCATGTTGGCAGTACCACTTGCTCTACTTGGTGCAATGCTTGCACAGTATTTTAGAGGTTTAACAAATGATGTTTATTGCCAGATCGGGCTAGTAATGCTGATAGGTCTTGCAAGTAAGAACGCAATTTTAATAGTCGAGTTTGCTAAACAACGAAGAGAAGAAGGTCTTCCCGTCATAGAGGCTGCAATGCAAGCCGCTATGATAAGATTACGTCCTATTTTAATGACTGCGTTTGCTTTTATACTTGGCGTATTCCCTCTTGTAATAGCAAGCGGAGCTGGAGCTCAGAGCAGACATTCTCTAGGCACTGCAGTGTTTGGTGGCATGATACTTTCTACGATGCTGAGTTTAATTGTGGTTCCAGTATTCTATGTAGTTATAGAAAATCTCAGAGAACGCAAACCTAAGACTGCGGGTTAGTTGAGTTATATGAGATTATTTTAATATCTCGCCTGTCTTCTCACTCCAGAGAAGAAGGTCCAGCTCGTCTATATTAATATCCATAGCGTCCGCAAATTCCTTAAGCTTGCTCTCAACTTCCAGATACTTATCTCTTGTGGTGGGTGGTTTTGGGTTATTAATTATCTTTAATTCATAGAGTGTGTTTAATATATGCTTGTCTAGGATTGCATAACCAGAGAATCCTATATTTCTTAGAAAGTGGCTGGATTCTTTATACCCAATACCCTTTATGTTTTTATTCTTAGCAAAGAAATCTCTTCTTTCAAGAGGATCCTCAAATGATTTGAGTAAATCCTTAATCTTAAAATCGTGCTCTCTCTTTAGATATTCTCTTGTATGTACTATGTAGGCCGGTCTGGCATTTGGGAATCTGTGAACGCCGTCAAGTTTTCTCTGGAGACTTTTTAGGCTTCCGTTGGGAAGCGTCTCTCTCATCGCATCAACTGACCTAAGTCCCATCTTAGCGCTAGCACCTGCTGTGCATATGCAGAATGCAAGTTCTTCAAACAATTCATTGTCGGAGCCATGGTCAATAATTTGTTTGAAATCGCCTAGCCTTTTTCTGATTTCAGTCCTTTTTTTTGTGTAGGCCTGCTTTAAATTATGATAGGTTTTCTGCATTTGAAAGAATGTATTTACTTGAGATAGGAAATGCCAGGATTATTTGTATATAGTTAGCTTCTTGCCTGGGGAGAGACTATTAGACTTTAAATTGTTCCACTTCTTGATATTTGCAACTGTAACATTGTGCTTATTGGCGATTTCCCAAAGAGTGTCACCAGATCTGACTTTGTAACTTGTAGGACCGCCGTTGGATGAGCTCTTAGAACTGTAGTTGCCGTTTGGTATAACCAAAGTTTGACCTGTTCTAACCACCGAGCCTGAGATATTGTTTGCACTTTTAAGTGATGCTAATCTGACACCATGCTTCTGGGCTATTCCGCCAAGTGTATCTCCTGATCTAACTTTATACTTGCTAGGCTTGCCACTATTAGAGGAGGCTCTTGAACTTGAGCCATTTGAGCCAGGTATTGTTAACGTCTGACCTTTCCTAATTGTTGATCCTTTAATGTTATTTGCACTCTTTAGTGATGAAACCCTGACACCATGTCTCTGAGCGATTCCGCCCAAAGTGTCACCCGATTTAACTTTGTATTTAAAACTGCTTTTGCTTTTAGTTTTAGTGCTGCTCGAGCTTGCATAAGTTCCATTTGTAATCTGTGGAATTTTTAGGGTTTGCCCGGCTCTTATGTTAGATCCTTTAATGCCGTTTGCTCTTTTAATTGTTGTTGTACTGACTCTATGCTTCGCAGCAATGCCTCCTAAAGTATCGCCTGATCTAACTTTGTATTTTGCAATCTTGGTGGTTTTTTTAGCTCCGGTATTATCATCATAGTAACGTCCTGAAGCACCGGGAATAATTAACGTTTGTCCGGTCTTAATTAGAGACCCTTTCATGTTATTTGCTCGTCTCACATCTGAGGCGCTTACCCTGTGTCTAGCGGCAATTGCACCTAAAGTATCACCCGATTTTACTTTGTACTTTGCAGTAGATATAGCGTGTTGGGATGATCTTGAAACAGTAGCAGACTTGCCCGGTATTTTCAGCCTTTGCCCAACTCTTATAGTGGAGCTTCTAAGGCCATTGGCTCTTTTTATCTTAGACACACTTGATCTGTATTTTCTGGCAATTCCGCCCAAGGTCTCTCCGCGCTTTACCTTGTGTCTATAGGTACCGCTTCTTTTGGCAATCTGAGGATTAACATTTTTAAGTGATGCTATTTGCTGATTTTTTTGAGTTACAATTGCAGCGTAGCCAGGTGGTACATGTATGGGGTAGGGTGCTCCAGGAGGAGTTGCGGCGTGTATTAAGGCCGGATTTAATTCAATTAGCTGTGTCTGACTTACCCCTATTACTTTTGCTATATCACGCAAGTTCTTTTGAGGTGCTACTCTTATTGTCTCGTAAGGTACAGGTTCGTGGTAATTAATTCCTACAAAACCATATTTGGCAGGGTCTTTAGCTATAATTAGAGCTGCCATCAGCTTCGGTACATAGTTTTTAGTTTCTTTGGGAAGTGTGAATTCTGAGATTTGCCAGAAGTCATTAATCTGATATTTATCTATTGCGTTTTGTACTCTGTCCTCACCGCAGTTATATCCTGCAGCGGCAAGTTCCCAATTTTGAAACATTGCATATAAATCGCCTAAGTAATTGGCAGCGGCGGCTGTGGACTTTTTAGGGTCCATACGCTCATCCACCCAAGAATCCACCCTGAGCCCGTAACGCTTTGCAGTGGGTTTAATAAACTGCCATGGACCTACTGCTGCTGCATGAGATCTAGCTTTTACATTAAATCCGCTCTCAATCATGGCTAGGTATACCAAGTCGGTAGGCATTCCCCTTTGCTGCAGAATTACTTTCATTGTAGGAATAAACTTTCCTGATCTAGCTAGCCAGATACTAAAGGATCTACGTCCCCTGTTCTGAAAATAATTCATGTAATGCATAACCCTGGCATTTAGTACAACTGGGATTTCATTTACATCCTCTGGGGCAACATCTGGTAATTGAACGAAAATGTCTTCAAAGTGATAATAAG
The DNA here is from genome assembly GCA_029262275.1 of Deltaproteobacteria bacterium. Classification (GTDB taxonomy): domain Bacteria; phylum Desulfobacterota_D; class UBA1144; order Nemesobacterales; family UBA2774; genus CR02bin9. The sequence continues at coordinate 296,253 of JAJCZS010000007.1, forward strand.
TTTTCCAGGCCTGGATATGAGGGTTTAAGAAAAAGAAACTAGGCTTAATATTTTTTTGTGCCCTGTAGTCTCTCGTGTAATAATCTGTGTCACCGTCTACGATTTTTATGTCCGGATTATTGCCTGTATATACTCCGGGCATGGTTGATTGAGACGTATTTTGGGATTGGTGTTTATTGCCGCATCCGATTGTGAATAGCAGCAAGAGGGTGACTGAAGTTAGAAAATACCTATAAAACATTGCCTTTTTTTTATCATAATTTGGCTTAGAAGTCAATGATTTTGGGTCCATAATTAAGTATTTTCCTTAAAAAAAGCAAACTTTGTATCATATAGTACTAAAATACGCTTTAAATTGAGCAGGCTTCATATTTGTTAGAGCAGCTAATTCTCTAAGTTCTTTTTTGTCGTCTAGGTCTTCTCTCGTGAGCTTTATCATGTACTTTTGTGCTACTTCATAAGATTCAGTATTTATATCTACATATCTTACATTAACTTTGTCAGTTCTGCGATTTAATACTTTTTCAAAAGGTATGGGAACTTTCTTGTTCTTCTGGATAGTAATCAGAGCACCTGATCCACCTAGAAGCAGGAATTTCACCGCGCTATAGCCCAAGTTCCTTGTGTAGCTGGCATCAAAAGGTATTGGTGGCGCTGATCTAAGTTCATACCCAATTGTAGTATCCACAATTCTTGAGATTACTCCTTTATCTTTTAGTGCTTCTGTTGTTTGCTGTTTAAGCACTTGGCCCAAATCTACTTCAGATAATCTTATCCTTCCATGCTCATCGTGGTTGATGTCGGTGAGGGTCTCTAGTTCTTTTTCGTCCAGCATGTCTGTAATTCCTTCTGCTAAAATTGCGACCCCATCTTCTCTTCCGATGAGTTTTCTTTTAATGATAGCGCCTTCAAGTATTGTAGTAATATCTTTGAGAGAAATCTTCTTTTTCCCAAATTCCTCAGGGATTATTGTTAAAGTGGCACCGGAGGCTTTTCCTATTCCAAGAGCTAGATGTCCGGTTTTTCTACCCATGGTTACTACAAAATACCACCTTCTTGTAGTTTTGGCGTCTTCCATAAGGTGATGAACAAGTCCTGTCCCAATATGTCGTGCAGTTTCAAAGCCAAATGTTGGTATATATCCAGGAATAGGCATATTGTTGTCGATTGTTTTTGGTACGTGGACTATTTTTATGCTTCCTTTAAGCTCTTTTTCCAACCTAGTTGCCAGATAAAGGGTTCCATCCCCTCCTATGGTTATAAGATATTTGACTTGCAGCTTTTTTAAGCATTTGATTGTATTTTTTAAGCCCCCAGGGGTTGATAATGGGCTGATTCTGGATATTCCTATTCTTGATCCCCCGGTATTATAAATTCGTGAAGTTCTCTCAATAGTAAGCTTGTCTACGTGATCCGTGTCACCTTGAGATATCCACCTAAACCCGTCTCTTATTCCAATTACCTCTATGCCTTGGTTGATAGCCTCTATAGTGGCTGCGCTTATTACCCCGTTAATCCCTGGCGCAGGCCCCCCTCCTACTAGAATTGCTAGTCTGTTGCCTTTTCTTATCTTTGGCTGGACCATATTAGTTTCTTCCTCCGGACTACTGGCAATTTTTTAATGATAGTACCTTCGCGGTTTCTGTTTAAAATTATACTTGTCTTTATGAAAGAAGCGTGCCAGAATCAATCCAGCTACGAATCCACCAATGTGTGCCCAAAAGGCTATGCCCCCAGTATCTACTGATTGATCTAATGTTTCTATGCCATTTAAAAATTGAATCATCAACCACAAGAATATAATCGCAGCTGCGGGAATATGCTTAATATTCTTAAAGAATAAGATAGGCACTGGGTTTTTAAACTCGGAAATTGGGAAATAAGTTATATATGCTCCGAGCACTCCAGAGATTGCTCCGCTGGCTCCAAGAAGCGGAATTGGTGAGCCCAGATTTGTTAATACATGAAACAAAGCTGCTGCTAATCCGCACAGTATATAGAAAAGCAAGTATTTAAAATGCCCCATCTTTGCCTCAACATTGCTTCCAAAAATATATAAGAAAATGAGGTTTCCAATTACATGAACCCAGTCTCCGTGGATGAACATTGAAGATAGGAAGGGGAAAAGCCTTTCTGTAAAACCTATGTTTGATGAAAATGAGAAAACTTTAGCTGGGATCAGTCCATAGGTTTGTATAAAGGAATTTATGTTCTCTCCAAGTGATGATTCATGAATGAAGATAACAATATTTAGTGATAACAGAGTTAAGTTGATAATTGGGATTGAAGATAGAGTGAGTCTTGATCTGGATTCTGACATTTGTTGGCTAAATTATACATTGTCTCTTCGTTCTTTACAGTAATATGTGTCGTGAAAGTGTAAAAGCGCCTATAAAGAGCTTGTTTAGTCTTGAATTAAGAGATATTTACACTTAAACTGCTAAACGTCCTAAGGGATCACTATTATGTTTCAAAAACTCAGATCAGACCTTGTTAAAGAACTAAGTCCTATTAGATTGCTCTTAGTGAATGCTGATGGATTTAGTGAAAATGGTGCGAGCACTCCAAAAACTGTTGGGTTTAATGGAAGTACTATTGAGCATCTGAAGGATGAGGGGGTTCAGTGCATTGCCTTTTCCTCAGCAAAGTCCCTGCAGGTTTCATCAGTAGCAGAAAGCTTGGGAATAGAACTCCATGAGGCGGTATCTGAGAAATCAGAATTCTATTCCAAGATGAAATCAGAATTCTCACTTTTGGATGGTGAAATTGCTTTAATATGCCAGGATAAGGATGATTTAGCTATAATGAAAAAAGCATCTTTTACTGCAGCTACTCAGGATGCTCCTCTTAACATCAAATCTGAGTCGTATTACCCTACTTACCATACAGGCGGCAGTGCTGTAGAAGAGATTGCCTGGTTAATTATCAAATCAAAGAGATACCCAGACGGCTGGTCCGAATAGCTGCCCTCCCCAAATATTAATCTACATTGTTTTTATTGTATCTATGATAAAATAGCCATCTATGGATGTAGTTTCTATCACGCAGTCAATTAAGAACAAAGCTAAGGATATAGGGTTTGATCTGATAGGAGTATCCCCGGCAAACTCTTTTCCTGAAAATCAATTCTATAAGGAATGGTTAAATAAAGGGTTCTCTGGTGAAATGACCTACTTGGAGAGAAACCCGGAGAGAAGGGAAGATATAAAACAAGTTCTTCCAGATGCAAAATCAGTTATATCCTGCGCCATGAATTACAATACTGATTATCCCTATTCAACTGATCTATCAGATAAGACAAAAGGCTGGATATCCCGCTATGCCTGGGGGGATGATTACCACGATAATATCAAAGATAAGCTGCAAATTCTTATGGATTATCTAAGTTCTCAGTTGCCACAAAAAGTTACAAGTAAAATCTATGTAGATACTGGGCCAGTGCTTGAGAGGGTATATGCAAAATATGCAGGTATTGGTTGGGTTGGCAAAAACACATGTCTAATAAATCAAGAGATGGGATCGTGGTTGTTTATAGGGGAGATTATCTCCGATGTTGAGCTTGACTATGATAGCCCGGCTCCTGATAGATGTGGTACATGCACCAGGTGTATAGACGCATGCCCTACAGATGCGCTCTTAGAGCCCTATGTGCTTGATTCAAGACTTTGTATCTCATATCTGACAATTGAGCTCAAGAATAAAATTCCTGTGGGGCTTAGAGATGGAATTCAGAACAACATCTATGGTTGTGATATATGCCAGGATGTTTGCCCTTGGAACAAGAGAGCATCTATTTCGGATAACCAAGAATTTGAGCCTAGAGAAGGTTTGTATAATCCGGATTTAGATAATCTGTCTAGTCTAAGTCCAGAGGCGTTTAGAGCTATGTTTAAGGGAAGCCCTATTAAGAGAACTAAAAGAAGGGGGCTTCTCAGAAATATCATGGTTGCCATGGGCAATTCGGGTGAAAAAGATTTCATCCCGCACATAAAAGAATGTTTGAAAGACGAAGAACCTCTTGTAAGGGCCCACGCTGTCTGGGCTCTTTGGAAAATAGAGGGGGTACAATCTAAAGAAACTTTGTTGAGCCATAGAAGAGCAGAAAACGATATGATGGTCAATGATGAGCTTGATTCGATTTTGAGCTCAATTTAGAACCTATAACCTCTCTTAGTAGTAAAGAGAGAATCATTCGTTACAATATTTGTTAATATGGAAGATAAAATAATAGAAGTAGTAAAAGCTAATGAGAACTTTTATCTCGCTATTAAAAACAGTGATTTTGACCAGATGGAGGGTCTCTGGGTTCGGGACGAAAGTGTAAAATGTGTTCACCCTGGCTGGCCGATGCTGCATGGTTGGGAGGCGGTTAGTCAGAGCTGGAAGAATATATTTGAAAACAGTGGACCTCTTGATATTGAGCTTCGGGATGTAGAAAGCCAGATTTCAGGTAACTCAGGTTGGGTAATTTGCATTGAGAAGATTAGTTACAAAATAGAGGATGAAATTCATTCGGGCTACGCACAGTCTACGAATATATTCAAGCTTGATGGGGCAAAATGGCTTTTGGCCCTGCATCATGCCTCACCAGTTCCTGCTCCTAGAGGAGATGTCTCATCCAACGAGGTCTTACAATAATATTGCTGTATGTTAGAAATTAAAGTTGTAGAATAAATCAGCCCCAGGGTTTTCCCCGCCTACGTCGGCATCGATAGTGACATTATTGAAAATATGATATTCAACAAGAACTTTGTTGTATGTAATGTTAGTCGAATCAATTATTGAGTCGGTTGTTCCTCTTTCAAATGCTATGTAGAGATCCTCAGTTAAGTATTTACCTACTTCAACATTTGTACCCGAAATACTGACTACGTCCAGTGATACAACATTTCCCATCAGGCTTTCCAGTTGTGCTGCTGCAATTCCACCCGCTAGTCCTGATGCTACGCCCCCTATAGCAGATCTCTCTCCTGAGCTTATATCGCTTGAGGATGCTCCAAAGACCAGATAAGAGACTATATCTGTCTCAGACATTGCAGGATCGCTAGTTAGCGCTATCTTAGGTTCTGACGCCCGCCCTCCTATGTTGATGAAGACATTTACATTTGAAACTCTGTAGAGCGCTGTAATATCCAGAAATGGATCTATTTCCTGTCCACCAGAAAAGCTGACATTTCCATCCTCAATTCTAAAGACCTTTCCAAAATTCTCATAGGTGCCGCGTATAACACTTATGTTTCCTACAATCCTCAAAGACTCATGGAATTCTTTTTGTATGTCTAAGTTTCCGCGCAATTCAATATTTGCCCCCTGACCTCTGACCCAGTTATTTCTACTCATGTGAATCTGCATATTGAGTCCAATGTTTTTATCAAAAAAGCTTTCCTCGTTCCCACTAGCAACTACAAACTCTTCCTTGTCTTCGTCTACAAACTGTATTTCCTGGATTTCTTTGTCGGGCTTATCGGGAAGGGTGACTCTGAGTTTTTCCACATCGATTTTTCCGGCTATATCAACTTGCTCACCTTTTCCGTTAATCTTTAGATCCCCTGTTAAAGCAGCCGAGATTCTCTGAGGTTTTATTAAAAAATTGTCCATATTGCCAGTCATGTTGTAGGAAAGTGTGGGTATGTCCAGTTCTCCCTCAAAAGTAGCCTTGCCGTTCGAAGTAGTTAACTCCAGGGTTTGTAAAACTGCTTTTTGACCGTTCAGATTGATAAGTGCATTGGGTATCCCAATATCGTTAGTTATGCTTTTTGTTTGTAAGGTAGCTTCCTGAAGCTGTATTTTTCCGTTAACTGTGGGGCTTTTGAGTTTTCCAGATGCGGTTAAATCTATGTCTAAGTTGCCTTCTGATTTTACAACCTCACCTACTAGGCTTGAGAGCGGGCTTATATTCAGATCATCTGAATCTATACTCAGATTTACAGTTGCATTCTCTACGCTCTCGCCAATATTATTTAAATTGAGATTAATGTTTGAATTTCCTTTGGCACTCAAAATATCAACTGAATTGTTTGATATAATAAAATTTAGATTCATGTTCTGATTAAGATAGTTAAGGTCAAAAACAATACTGTCGTTCTCAAAATCGTTATACTGCAAATTCTGAGTTTGTATGTTTGCATTAATTGAAGGATTTTGCATTGTACCTTCTAGGTCTATAGAGGCGTTAATAGTGCCCTGAACAGGTGTTCCAAATTCAAGGGCCTTGGTTATGTCATCTAGGCTTAAATTTGCCAGTTTCACGCTTCCATCGATGTTCCTGTTGTTAGAAATGTTTGCGTTGGCAAGTACAGAGGTGTTGTTATGGTAAAGATTGAAATTCTGTAGCACAAAATTGTTTGGTGCAACTGTTATTAAAATGTTATCTCTATTATCCAGAGTTGTATCTTCAAGTTTTAGTACTAGCTCTCTTATCTCTATGTCTCTTTGAGTACTGCTTAAATCAAGTAGAGACCCTATTAATTCATAATTGAATTGATCATTTTCAATAATTTTCAAATCAGCGTTTATGGCTGTTCCTTCACTAGTAACTTCAAGAGCAACTTCTTGTATTTCTTTATTACCAACGGTTGCAGTATTTATATCTATTTTTGCATTTAGTTCAGGGGCCTCAGAGCTGATGGTTCCTGAGCCATCAATCTTTATTGATTTTGCGCTGTAGCTCTCGTCATAGTTTAAATCGAGCACTTCCCCATCTATTGTGATCTTTGGATTCTTAAGGCTTCCAGTCACATCACCACTTGCCTTTAGGCTTCCAGATAAAGCAAGATCTGGGGATATGCCGGATATAAAGCCTAAGTTCTGAAGCTCTATATCGTATTTGAAATCAGCCCCTAGACTCTCAGGGCTTTTGCCTGAGGCAATGATTTTGTTTTTGTCTGAATTGAGTTCTAGAGACTGAATGTCTAGAATCTGATTTTCATATGAAACATCTACACTGCCGTCAGTAAGATTGATTCCAAAAATGCTTGAAGGGCTAATGTCTCCATCTATATCGGCAGACAGGTTTTCTAGGAGATCTCCCCCAAGTGGGATTAAACTTTTTATTGTAAACTCTGAGGTTAGCTTGCTGAAATAGTTGTCATTCGCGAGTATGGAGCCAAAGTTTACGTCACTTAGGTTTAATTTAATATCAGTTCCCAATCCGCTTGAGGAATAATCTACAGAGCCGCTCATTTGAAGGTCTCCAGCTTTCTCACCTTTTACCTCAAATTTCTTTATATCAGTTTTAACACTTAGATCAGAGAACTCTTCCCAGTTCCCGCTAGCATTTATCTCAGAGTTAAGAGTTGCTCCAAGTTCTGTATCAACAGGAAAGTCAGAGGGGCCATCGGTGGCAGCATCAATTAGAGTGAATATTTCTGTTGTTTTTATGTCATTTAATGAAAGCGTAAGGTCAAATTTATTATTACCTTCTTTTGAAATAATTTTTTTAAGATCAATATCGCCGCCTAGTTTTATTACGCCCAGGCCACTATCAAAATTCCCTCCGGATATGCTGATCGTCGTGCCCGACATATTAATTTCTTCTAGCGTTCCGGATACTTTCTTCTGAAGGATCTCTGATTCAGGAATTTTTACAGTAGCGTTCGCTTTGATATTGTTTGAGCTTATATACTCTCCGCTGCCCTCAGTCTCAAGGTTAATAGTGCCGATATTTTCTACTACAAAGTTATTGGCGGCTGCATCAAATGAAAATTTAGGTCTATCTTGCAAGTTCTCGGCTTGGGCGTCTAATTTAATCTCTGCCTCGTTAAATAAGACCTTCAAATCTTTTATTGTAACTTTGTCCTGTGAGTAAAAGGCCTTTGTAGATAAGCCTGATATGGACAGGTTTTGATCAACAGCATTAAACTCTGCGTTTTTAAGGTTAAGATCTATTTCACGGTATATATCAATTAACTTAATGGATAGATCAACTTGTGGTATCTCATATTTTGAAACTTTGTTTTGGGTCCTATCATCATTTGTAATTTGAGCATTTTGTAGAAGAAATTTAGAAAGTATTATGCTCCACTGTGGCGGGCCAGATTCCTGGCTTGTAGAATCTTTTTCGACTTCCTCAGAATTGCCAATCTTCTCAAAATTCCATTTGCCGTCAGGGTATTTTATAAGGTTTACATCTAGCCCAGTTATTATTAGGTCGTCTACTGGTATTACTCTGCTAAATAGTGTTGAGCTATTGAGCATGTGTATAAGAGCATAATCAACTGTGATTTCTTTTATAGCTACAAAGCTCTCACCTTCCACAACAAATGAGACGTCTGAGAGCTTAATGTTGTTAAAAAAGTTTCCCTCAAGCGCACCTATGGTAAAGGTCTGCCCTGTGGTTGAGCTTACAATGTCCTCTGCGGTTCTTTTAACAAAACCTCTGAAATACTCGGTTTGTGATAGAAACAGCAGTCCTACCAAAGCCAAAATTATGACAATGAAGAAGATTCCGATGGATACGAGGATTTTTTTACGCATGGATCAATTTGTTTAGGAAATACTATTACTCACAATCATACTGTTCTATATAAGTTTACTTAAGAACTAAATTTAACCGCCCGAGTTTTAACATTACGAATTTATTATACCTTAGAGGCTTTTTAAATCATATCAAAATAATCTTTTGAAATGACAACTATTTTTTAGAGACTTGGTATATTCCAATTAGAATTAAGGCTCCCCCTATAATTACACCTGCGTCCAGCTTGTTTCCTAGAAGTAGCCAGTCGAATATGAGGCCAAAAACAGGCACCAACATTGATGAGAATGTGGTTATTTTGATATCTAGGTTCTTAAGCAGATAAAACCATATAGTAAAATCTACAGCAGATGCTATTAGTCCGGTAAATAACAATATATATAAGGAATGAGCATTCCATTCTACATGTAGAAATCCTTCAGTAGGTAGAGCCAGAATTATAAGCCCAACTGCACCTATAGAAAGCTGAAGGGTGCTCACCATGAATATATTTTCATTACCCATGCGTTTTTTGATCCAAATATTTGAGATCGCCCAGGCAACTGCTCCACCAATAATTAGCATTTCACCTATGAATATTTCTGAACTCTGATGAACTATGGTGTCCCGTCCAAGAATACATATTATCCCTGCGGTACCAATTGCTACTCCTATCCATTTGGCTGTATTAAGACGTTCTTTTAGATAAAAATGGACCATAAAGACTGTCCAAATAGGCATGGTATATAGAAGGACCGATGTTTTGCCTGCCGATACATACTGCATTCCGTATAGCATAAGACCGAAAGTAAGTGTAGTTTGAAAAAGTCCTATAATTGCATAGTCCGGAAGCTTTTCTCTTTTCGGCCATTCTATCGACTTTGACTTCACATAAACAAACATGGCGATAGCCGCAATTATCATTCTCCATGCGGCAAATGTAAACGGCCCTGAGTACTCAAGACCCATTTTCATAAGAACCCATGAGTATCCCCAAGTAACGATTGTAAAAATAAGAAGGAAAATGTATAGGAATGTTTTATTCATCTGGAATGCCTATTTAATTAAGACAATATCCTAAGCAATCTATCTGTCTTGACAAGGTACCGTCAATATTTATAATTACATACCTTTTAAATTTTATCCGGGATTTATTTTTTTAACTGATCCATTTTGGGGTAAAGCTGAGAAGCTTGTAATTATCATTGATTTATATTAATTACAACGCATAAATAGCTTGCGGATAAATGAACAAAGTCACTATTTAACTTAAGATCGGAGGTCGATTAAGGTGAAGATTTTAGCAATAGTTAGCCAAACACAAGATACAGAGGCAAAAATTCAAGTCTCAGCAAGTGGAGATTCCATTGAAACAGGGGATATGAAATGGATTATGAATCCCTATGATGAATTTGCCGTTGAAGAGGCGATTCAAACAAAGGAAAAACACGGTGGTGAAGTAGTAATAGTATCTATTGGACCTGCTAGAGTTATAGATACAATAAGACAAGCTCTTGCAATGGGTGCCGACAGTGCAGTGCATATTAACGGCGATAGTTTTGCTGAAACTGATTCTTATGCAACTGGAGCAATTATCGCAAGTGAAATTAAAAAACTAGGCGAGTTTGATATCATTTTCACCGGTATGAAAATAATTGACGAAGAATCTGGTCAGGTAGGAGTTCAGATAGCAGAAGAGCTTGGAATTCCTCATGTTTCATTGGTAAGTAAGGTTTCTGAGATTAATGCAGATGCTAAAAAAGCTGTCTGTCAGAAAGAAATAGACGGTGGACATGTTGTTGTTGAAGTTCCGCTTCCTTGTCTTATCACCTGTCCTGATGCTATGAATGAACCACGCTACGCATCACTTCCGGGGATTATGAAGGCAAAGAAAAAACCTCTAACCGAAGTTGGAATTGATGATATCAATTTTGATGGCCTTGGATTTGGAAAAGAATCAGTAAGTAAAGAGGGTGCCAGGGTTAAAACAACCTCTATTGAAGTTCCTCAAATTGAAAGAAAATTGAAAATAATCAAAGGCAGTGACGAACCTATGGTAAAAGGTGAGGAAATTACCAAATCTGCTCAGGAGTTGATCAAGCTTCTTAGAGAAGATGCAAAAGTTATATAAGAGCACAAATGACATCTATCGAAATTGTAGGAGGAAATAAATGAGTAACGATGTTTGGGTAGTAGCTGATCTAAAACTAGATGGAACAATAAGAAAAGTAACCTTCGAAGCGTTAAGCGAAGCTAAAAATAAACTTGTAGGAAAACTCGGCGGCCAACTGTGCGCAGTGCTGCTTGGTTCTGGTGTTTCTGGATTGGAGGCTGAGCTAGGAAAATATGGCGCTGAAAAAGTGTATGTTGTAGACAGCGATCTGTTAAAAGATTTTAATACTGAGGGTTATGTAAATGCCTTAGGTGAATTAATAAAACAAAATGAGCCGGCAGTAGTAATAGCTGGAAATACGGTGTTTGGTCAGGATTATTTCCCAAGAGCAGCAGCTCGTGTTGGAGCAGGGGTTGCAATGGACGCAATCTCTATTGATCTCTCAGGAGATAACAAGCTTCAGATAGAGCGTTATTCTCACTCTAGTAAAGCTATTCAGACGCAAGTTTTTCACGGCGATAAAACTATGATGGCCACAGTTAGACCTAACTCATTTAAAGATGTGGAATCACCGGCTACTCCAGAGGTTATCAGTGGATCAGTTGAGGTAAATCCTGCTGACGTTCATATGAAAGTGCTTGAACTTCAAACCAAGGAATCCGACAGACCAGAGTTGACTGAGGCTGAGAGAGTGGTTGCTGGTGGACGTGGACTAGCAAGTGAGGAGAATTTTAAATACATATATGAACTTGCAGATATACTTGGCGCTGCTGCGGGTGCTACCCGTGCGGCAGTAGATGCAGGTTACTGCCCTTACGATATGCAGGTCGGACAGACTGGTAAAGCTGTATCTCCTAATCTATATATTGGTATAGCAATCTCTGGCTCAGTTCAGCATTTTGCTGGAATGGGCTCTTCAAAAGTAATTGTAGCTATCAATAAAGATCCAGAGGCTCCTATTTTCCAAAAATGTGACTACGGTATTGTAGGCGATCTCTTTGATATCTTGCCGCCATTTACAGCGGATGTAAAAGCGCTACTTTCAGAAGGTTAATTTAAAACAGAATCCTATGGGGACGGCACCTTTGTCGTCCCTATTATATCCACCATCTCTATTTTCTTTATATCCTCACCCAAAAATCTTCCCGCCACTGATAAGAATGTGTCTGACACATCAGTCAAATAGAATTCTTTGTTAGAACTAGAACTATTTTCATTCAGTAAATTTTCTCTTATTAGGGCTTGTTTAATTTCCATTGCAGTCTCTTTAGCAGAATCTACCAGAGTTATTTTCTCTCCCATAACTTTTTGAATTGTATGTTTTAAGAGTGGATAATGAGTACATCCCAAAACGAGAACATCAATCCCGGTATCTTTGATTGAGCTTAAATATTCCTCGGCAATGCGTTCAACTAATTCCCCTTCCGTCCAGCCCTCGTCAGCCAGAGGCACGAATAGCGGGCATGGCTTGGAGATCACCTCAATAGAAGGGTTTAGTTCTTCGATAGCTTTTTTGTAAGCGCTGCTATTAATAGTTGAGGGGGTTCCTATTACTCCGATTTTACCAGCCTTTGTTACACTTACAGCTTTTTTTGCTCCGGGTTCTATAACTCCAATAACCGGAATGTCGAACTCGCTATTTAGACTAGGGAGTGAAACTGAGGATGCTGTATTGCAAGCTACAACAAGTAGTTTAATCCCCTTTGAGATTAGAAACTCGGTGTTGCTATGAGAGTAGGCAATTACCGTTCTCCCCGACTTTGTCCCATAGGGCACTCTTGCGGTATCACCGAGATATATAATATCTTCACCAGGCAAAGCTGTGATTAGCTCTTTTGCTACTGTAAGCCCGCCTATTCCTGAGTCAAATACACCAATTGGGGCATTTTTTATATCGTTTTTCATAATTTGTTAGAAAAAGATTTCTATTGCTTTTTCTATTGAGTCAACTCCAACGAGAGAGATAGAATTATCAGTGGATGCTACTCTGTCAAGGTTTATCTTTGGCACTACGCATTTTGTAAAGCCAAGTTTCTGAGCCTCGTTTATTCTCATATCAATATGAGAGACCCCTCTTACTTCTCCTGCCAAACCAATTTCACCAAACACGACAACGCCTGGATCAAGGGGTTTGTTTAAGAAGCTTGATACGAGAGCTATAGAGATTGCAAGGTCAATTGCGGGTTCCTCTATCTTCACTCCCCCTGCTACATTCATAAACACGTCTTGACCTAGAATTTGAAGTCCAGCTCTTTTCTCTAAAACTGCTAGCAGTAATGACACGCGATTGTTGTCTAGCCCTATAGTAGTTCTTCTGGGCACACCAAAGCTGCAAGGGGAAACAAGGGCTTGAATCTCAACTAAGATTGGCCTTGTTCCTTCAATGCTAGGAGTAACAACTGAGCCTGAAGCATTCTCAGGACGTTCTGATAAGAATATTTCTGACGGGTTCTTAACCTCTTTGAGTCCTACATCCATCATCTCAAAAACGCCAATTTCATTAGTCGAGCCAAATCTGTTTTTTATAGCCCTAAGTATTCTGTATGGATGGTCTTTCCCGCCTTCAAAATAAAGCACAGTGTCCACTAAGTGCTCTAGCACTTTAGGTCCAGCAATAGCCCCTTCTTTTGTAACGTGGCCTACTAGAAAAATTGCTGGGCCGTTTGCTTTCGCGTGTTGCATTAGCTTGGCCGTGCATTCTCTTATCTGCCCCACACTTCCAGGGGCAGAGGCAAGCTCTTCTGTGTACATAGTTTGGATTGAATCAATTACAGCAATCTGAGGTGAGAGACTCTTAATCTCTTTTATTATGCTCTCAACAGAAGTTTCTGAAAGTACAAAAACACTATTTGATTTAACACCAATTCTCTCTGCCCTGATTTTAACCTGCTCAGGAGACTCTTCTCCAGTGACGTATAGTAGATTTAGGTCCTCAGCGCTGTTGGATGATGAGCTAATGTCGTTAAGCATCTGAAGGGCTAGAGTAGATTTCCCAATACCTGGGTCGCCTCCTACCAGTATCACTGATCCCGGCACAAACCCCCCACCGAGTACTCGATCCAACTCTTTATTATGCGTTGGGATCCTCTCTTCTCTCCCGCTTTGTATCTCTGTTATTGCAACAGGATCAGAAGTCTTTTGTGTTCTAGATAATTTGTTAGGTTTTTCTTGCTGTTCTTCAACATACGTATTCCAGCTCTCACACTCCGGGCATTTCCCTAACCATCTTGGTGAAGAGTTCCCGCAGTTCTGGCATACGTACAGAGTAATTGTTTTTGATTTTTTCATTTTATTTTAAGTTGATAAAGTTAAAGAGATTATACTACATAATTTAGGAGCGATAGTCAGTCTAATTGGAGATTATATAATTGATTTTTATATCTCTCTTATTACAATCATTTATAGAAAAGAAACTGGAGGATTATATGCAAAGACTTAGTATTTCTACATTTTTAGTTTTGTTAGTGGTTGCACTATCTATCACAAGTACTTATGCGGATACATCTGATGATGTAGAGGCTCTAGAAAGGCAGTATTTTACTGCGCTTGAGAACCAGGACCAAAAGCTTATGGACTCGCTTCTTGCAGACGACTTTGTTATATCGAGTATGAGCAGCAATTGGTCAATGAATAAAGACGAGTTTCTCAAAACGGTTCCTAAACAAGTTATTACCGCTCAAGATATAACTGCTGTAAAAGTAGATGTCGAAGGAGATAGGGCCAACTCCCAAGTGAACATAAGTATGACAAAGACCTTTGATGGTAAGGACCACAGCGGGGACTATGAGGTATATAGTGTCTGGGTCAATAAAGATGGAAATTGGAAATTGATTGAGCGTAAAATAAAATTTTTAGAACCATCTGAATAACTTGCTTCGTATGTGTTGATACGTTTACTAAATCAACAGCAGAGGAGTATATCAATTGAGCCAAACATCAACCATATTAGACTCTAAGAGCAAGATTCCCACAATAGACTTGTCTGCCGCTAACAAGGTAGAGACTTTTACCTGTGCACTGGGCTGTTTTTGGGCTCCTGATTGTAAGTTTGGGGTTACAAAGGGCGTAGTAAGGACTAGGGTAGGGTATGCAGGAGGTACAACGGATAATCCTACGTATCATAATTTAGGTGATCACATAGAAACAGTCCAGATAGATTATGACCCTAATGTAATTTCGTTTGAGGAGCTGCTCTCCATATTTTGGACTAGTCACAAACCCTCTCGAGTTGTATGGAAGAGGCAATATGCGACTGCGCTATTTTTTCATAACGAGCATCAGGAAAAGTTAGCTCGAGAGACCAGGGATGAAATATCTTCTAGCATTGGTGAGAGGGTTCAGACTGAAATTATAGACTTTACTAAGTTCTATCTGGCAGAAATGTATCACCAAAAATATCATCTTCAGGGCTATGAAGGTCTTATGGCTGAGTACAGAGATATATATCCGGAAATGACGGATATTTTAAATTCTACCTCTGCTGCTAGAGTGAATGGATATATTGGAGGTTATGGTGACATCTCTCAATTCGAAAATGATTTTCCAGCCCTTGGGTTATCAGAGGATAAAGAGAATTTCCTAAAGAGTATTATAAAGAATAATAGAAGATAGAATACAATCTTGATAAAAGATGTCTTTGTATTAAAGTCTTATCTAGCAGTACTTAGGCGGTGCTGAATTAAAACTTCAACTCTCTTTAATATATAGGGGGATTAATATGTCAGACAATTCGTTTTCAAGAAGAAATTTTCTGAAAATAAGTGGCGTAGGGGCATTCACAGCAGCTACTTTGAATGTTGGCGGTATGTTTTCCATTCCAGAGGCTGTGGCTCAGGAATCTAAAAGACCGCAAAACGCTGATGAAGCTCTTGAAGCTTTGATACAAGGGAACAATAGATTTGTGAACTCTCTAAAAAAAAGTCCTAGAAGATCTGCTAAGTGTCGTAAAGAAATTGCAGCGGGGCAGAATCCATTTGTATCAATATTGGTATGTGCTGATTCGAGAGTTGCTCCTGAGATAATCTTTGATCAAGGTCTAGGAGATCTCTTTGTAGTCAGTGTTGCAGGAAATATTGTGAACCCTACTAACTATGGAATTCAGGGGAGCCTTGAGTTTGGAGTACTTTCTCTGGGAACTCCGCTTATAATGGTACTGGGGCATAGCGGATGCGGAGCAGTTGCAAGTGCTATTGAGGCTTCACAGGATGGAACTCAGTTCCCTGGTTCTATTAATAACATTGTTCAAACCATTAAACCTGCTGTAGAAGAAGCGAAGGGCGAGAAGGGGAACTTACTTCATAACTCGATTATTTCTAATGTGCAGATGGGAGTTAATAAACTTAACAATTCAGATCCAGTAATTTCTGATATGGTAAAAAAAGGAAAAGTAAACGTTGTTGGCGCCAATTACGATCTAAAAACTGGCGAGGTTAAGTTAGTTAGCTAGCTCTAGATTGTAATCTAATTATATTCCATTAATATTCTCTTCTAAATATTGAGGATGAGTACTTATCAAATTTGTAAAAGTATATTTTTGCTATGGCAACAGGATCTAAAAAAGTTATATACGCTGCACTCATTGGGAATGGCTTAATTGCTATAACTAAGTTTATAGCTGCGTCAATTACCGGGAGCTCAGCAATGTTATCAGAGGGTATTCACTCTTTGGTAGATACCGGAAACCAGGTTCTTCTCTTAAATGGCCTAAAGAGAGCTCAAAAACCACCCGATAAAGATTTTCCTTTTGGATATGGGAAAGAGATATATTTCTGGAGTTTCATTGTTGCAATACTGATTTTTGCTCTGGGTGCCGGTATTTCCATCTATGAAGGCATAACTCATATTCTTCATCCAAAACCTATGACTACTCCATATATAAATTACATTGTTATTGGATTTGCTTTAGTGTTCGAAGGATTCGCCTGGTATTTTGCTTTTAAAGAGTTTGTGAAGTCTAAGGGTAAGTGGAGTTATATAACTGCTGTACAAAGAGCTAAGGATCCCTCTATTTTTGTAGTACTTTTCGAAGATTCTGCTGCAATGATAGGTCTTGTGGTTGCATTTCTTGGAATTTTTCTCGGTCAGGTAACAGGCATTGTCTATTTTGATGGCGCCGCATCAATTGTTATAGGACTTATTCTCGCAGGTACAGCCGCGTGGCTGGCCTATGAAACAAAAGGGCTGTTAATTGGCGAGAGCGCCAACGAATCAAAAGTGAAGGGGATAAGAGAACTTGCATCATCTCTAGATAATGTTCTGCATGTAAACGAGGTTCTTACTCTTCATATGGGCCCTGAGTTTATCCTAGTTAATATAAGCCTTGAATTCATAGATGAAGCCGATGCTGATCTAATAGAGCAAACCATTGAAGAGCTTGACAGAAAGATAAAGAAAAACTATCCACTGGTCAAAAGAGTTTTTGTAGAGGCTGAAGCCAGGAAAGCATCAAAAATTACATAATGAATAGAGTTTGCAGCCCTTGAAAAATCCATATCAGTGACTATCTTAAAGCTGAATTAGTAAAAGATCCTATTATTGTATCCAAGCAAATTAAACGGGGGTAGATTACGCAAATGGCTGAAAAAGCTACAAAAAAACATGAATTTCAGGCTGAGGTAAAACAGGTTTTAGATATTGTTATTAACTCTCTCTACACGGATAAAGAGGTTTTTATAAGAGAGCTTGTATCCAATGCCTCAGATGCGCTTGAGAAACTTAGATATCTTCAATTAACAGAAAAAGAAGTATACGACGAAGAGCTTGCTTTAGAAATACACATTTCAACCGATGACCAAGAAAACACTATCACTATTGAGGATCATGGAATTGGAATGACCCGTGATGATCTCAGTCAGAATCTGGGCACAATTGCACATTCTGGCTCTAAGGCTTTCTTGGACGCAGTGAAAAAGAGTGGAGAGGATAATCAAAACCTAATCGGGCAATTTGGAGTGGGATTTTATAGCGTGTTTATGGTTGCGGAGTCTGTTGAGGTTTATACACATAACTGGAAAAAAACTGCAAAGAGCCTTCTGTGGAAGAGCGACGGATCGGGGACTTATGAGATCGAAAGTACAAAGGGTGTGCAGCGCGGTACAAAGGTCGTGGTTCATCTGAAAGAAGAAGATAAAGAGTTTGCCAATAGTGAGAGGGTTAAGCATGTGCTTACCCATTATTCAAGCTTCGTTCAGTTCCCTATTAAGCTAAATGGGGAGCAGATCAATAACGTCCAGCCCATATGGATGCGCAATAAAAATGAGATTAAGGAAGAGGAATATAACGAATTTTATAAATTTCAGGCAAATGCTTTTGATGAACCTGCATATCGAATGCACTTTAGTTCAGATGCACCTATTGAGATAAATTCACTTGTTTTTGTTCCATCGATCAACCCTGAGCAGATGGGTTTTGGTAAAGTTGATCCTGGAGTGAGTCTGTATTGCAAGAAAATACTCATCGACTCAAAACCAAAAGGCCTTCTTCCTGACTGGATGCGTTTTCTAAAGGGTGTCATAGATAGTGCAGATCTTCCTCTTAATATATCAAGAGAAACTATGCAGGATAGTGTGCTGACTAATAAAATCGGCCAGGTAATAGTCGGGCGTTTTATAAAGATGCTAGAGGATGAATCCAAAAAAGATGCAGATAAATACAATGAATTCTATAAGAATTTCGCAATTTACTTAAAAGAAGGAGTTGCCGCGGATTTTAAGAACCGTGACCAGCTCGCAAAGCTACTTAGGTATGAATCTTCAGCTACCGAAAAAGACAAGTTTACAACACTAGATGATTATGTATCTCGAATGAAGGATGGGCAAAAAGAGATTTATTATCTATATGCTCCAAACAGAGAAACAATAGACGGCGGCCCTCATATAGAGGCATTTAAAGCCCGCGGTATTGAGGTTCTGTATCTTTACGAGCCAGTTGATGAATTTGTTATGACAAGTGTCTCTAAATACGCCGATAAAGACTTGGTTTCTGCTGACAACTCGGACATCAAGCTTGATGAGGTCAAAGCTGGTAAGAAAAAAGACTTGTTATCTGATAAAGATGGGACAGCTCTTTGTGAATGGATAAAAGAAACATTAGGTGAGTCTGTCAATGATGTCAGCATAAGCAAACGTCTTGTTGATAGCCCCGCGATTGCTCTAAATGCAGATAAGGTTATGACCCCATCAATGCGCCGTATGATGAAAGCTATGAAACAGGATGTTGGTGTTCAGAACTCCGTTAACCTTGAGATTAATCCAGGTCATGAGCTCATTAAAAACTTATCTGCCCTTAAAGACAATGAAGCAGATACGGCTAAACTCGTAGCTGAACAAATACTGGATAATGCATTGATTGCAGCTGGTTATCTGGAAGATCCAAGGGAAATGGTAAGCCGTGTTTACAAAATTTTAGAGCGGGTGTCCCAGAAATAAAGATCAGTGTATAGAGGACTGTTATGATTAATAAGAAATATGAAGAGCATAACGTTTTGGAATCCCCATATGCAAGGGAAATGAGGGAAATAGTAAATGCAAGTGAATATGACAAAGCCGCAGTAGCAATAGCCGTTGATCTGGAGCAGATGGATGCTCATTATCATAGGACTTTCGATGAAATTTTCTTTGTCCTAGATGGAGACATGAAGTTTGAGTTTTATGATCCTCAAGATGGTAATGTTTGGACTGAGGAGCTATCATTGAATGAAACTATTATTGTTAAAAAAGGTATCCACCATAAAATACTAAGAGCATCTGAGCATAATAGACTTTTTGTTGTATCTATACCTCCGTACCATCCTGATGATGAAAACCCATCTGATAAGATTTAAGTAAATTGCGCTTAGCGGGTATTCTTAGTTATCATTTTGGAGAATAAAGATGAAAAATACGAAATTTAAAGGTACAGATAATTATATTTCGACTAGGGATCTTAACCTAGCAGTAAACGCTTCCATAACCTTGGAACGACCTCTTATAATTAAAGGCGAGCCTGGAACTGGTAAGACTATGCTTGCGTTCGAAGTGGCCGAGGCTCTTGGCAAAGAAATTATCACTTGGCATGTAAAGTCCTCTACCACAGCCCAGCAGGGGCTCTACGAATATGATGCAGTCTCTAGGTTACGTGATTCACAGCTCGGGGATGACAGGGTGAGTGATATTGCAAATTACATTGAAAAAGGGAAATTATGGGAGGCCTTTGAATCTAAGAAACAGGTTGTACTCCTAATAGACGAAATCGACAAGGCTGACATTGAGTTTCCTAATGACTTGCTTCTCGAGTTAGATAAAATGGAGTTCTACTGCTACGAGCTTCAAAAAACCATAAAGGCAAAACACCGTCCAATCATTATAATCACTTCCAACAACGAAAAAGAGCTGCCCGACGCATTTTTGAGAAGATGCTTCTTTCATTACATAAGTTTTCCTGAACGTGAGACGCTTAAATCAATTGTAAAGGTTCATTATCCTAAGCTCGAGACCAAACTTATTAATAACGCAATGAATATTTTCTATGACCTTAGAGAGATTGATGGTCTTAAGAAAAAGCCTTCAACTAGTGAGTTAATAGACTGGATTAAGCTGCTAATGGTTGGCAAAATCACCGAGTCTGAGCTGGCTGACTTGGATCTGTCTGAAAAACTTCCCCCATACGCCGGAGCACTTCTTAAAAACGAGCAGGACCACAATCTACTTAATCGCATCAGACTTAGATTTAGAAGGTAACTTCGTTACTTTTTCATATTAATTTGGGTGAGCTATGTTCTTAGATTTTTTCTTACTACTAAAAAATGATGGTATTCCGGTGACAATCCGTGAGTATCTCACATTCCTAGAGGCGCTGGATAAAGATGTTGCCCAATACAGCGTGGATGACTTCTACTATTTAAGTCGCACGTCGTTAATCAAGCGTGAACATCATTTAGATAGATTCGATATGCTATTTGGCTATTACTTTGAGGGTATAGAACAGATAGATCTAGAGGATTTTATGAAAATACCTGAGGAGTGGCTTAAGAAGAGTTTTAACGCTCAATTTACTGAAGAAGATAAGGCTATGATTAAGGCTATGGGCGGGCTTGATAAACTGCTCGAGCGCTTAAAGGAGCTCATGGAAACACAGAAGAAAAGGCACGAGGGCGGTAGCAAGTGGATTGGCACAGGTGGGAGATCTCCTTTTGGTTCAGGTGGTTATAACCCCGAGGGAATTAGAATGGGACCGCACGAAGGAGTGGGCAGCAGAAGAGCTGTAAAGGTATGGGATAAGAGGGAATATAAAGATTTGGACGATGGAGTTGAGCTTGAGACCAGAAATATGAAGATGGCACTCAGGCGCCTACGCATATTAACCCGTGAGGGAACAAAAGAAGAGCTGGACCTGGACCAGACGATTGATAAGACATCCAGAAACGCAGGCCTTTTAGAGCTTGAGATGGTTGCAGCAAAGAAAAACAATATAAAAGTGCTGCTTCTTTTAGATATCGGAGGCTCGATGGACGACCACATAGAGCTTTGCTCAAGATTATTCTCAGCAGCCAAATACGAATTCAAACATCTAGAGCACTACTATTTTCATAACTGTCTCTATGAGTCGGTCTGGAGAGATAATAAAAGAAGAAAACAGGAAGCAGTTCCAACATTTGAAATACTGCATAAATACAACAGTGACTACAAGGTAATTATTGTTGGAGATGCGTCGATGTCTCCTTATGAGATTCTTTATCCAAACGGAAGTATTGAGCATAGTAACGATGAGGCGGGCATGATTTGGCTTGAGCGCCTTAAAGAGCAGTTCCCTGATATTGTATGGCTAAACCCTATGCCATATGAGGAGTGGAGATACACAGAATCCATTGGAATCATCAGGGAGTTTACAGGTGACCGCATGTTCCCACTCACAATGGGCGGTCTGCAGCAGGCAATCAAAGCACTTAAAGATAAAAAGATAAAGTATGAAGGCCACTGATTCTAAATGATCAAAGCCGTAGACCATATAAATATTGTTGTATCTGATCTGGAGCGCTCGGTTAAGTTCTACACTGAGGTTCTTGGGTTTGAGAAGATAAATGTTGTACACCTTGAGGGCGGTTGGATAGACGACATAGTTGGTCTAAAGGACGTGAAGGCTGATGTTGCCTTTATTGTTGCCCCAGAGGGAGAGCCTAAGATTGAGCTTCTTTGCTATAAGTCTCCAACTGGCGAGTCACTGCTGGCTAATTCTAATGCTAATACCGTTGGTCTAAGACACATAGCGCTTAGAGTTGATGATATTCAAGCTGCATATAAAAAGTTAAAGGATTCTGGAGTAAAACTTCAAAGTGAGCCTGTAGAAGTTCCCTTAGCCACTCCTGCTCAGAACCCTATTCGTAAATCACTCTTTTACTTTTATGATCCAGACGGTGTGCTATTAGAAATTGCCCAGTATAAATAACTAAACCAATCCCAGGACAAATGCTTTATTAGATAAGTTAACGACCACATGCATTATGTATGCAGGCCAAAAGGATTTTCCCCGGTAGCATATATATCCCCATAGTAGACCTGTGAATATTGTGCTTATAGTCTCAATCTCAGGCTTCCCTATGTGCAAGAGTACAAAGGGGATCATCTGCACAATAATGCTACCTTCTTTGAATTTATCCTTTAGACCAAAAAGCATGAATCCTCGGAATAAGAACTCCCAGCCTAGCATATAAACACCAATCTGAAGAGCATATGTAGCGAAGTCAAAACCTCTATGCGTGCGGTAGTAACCCTGCACTGAAGACATGTCAGATGTGAAATAGAGCACTGGAATTGCTATTACTAAAAAGATTACAACGTAGGGAATCCATACTCTGTAATTGCCTATCCTTAGACCAAAGTTAAGGGGGTTTTTTCTTAAGAAAATTAATATTACTAGTACGGGTAATAGGCCAAAATAAACAAGTGAGCTGATCCAAAAGTTTTCTATTTCATGGTGCGCATGAAGGATCATGAAGAGAGTCGCAAAACCTATAACTACAATTTCCTGATACCAGGCTCTCAGAAACCCGACCAAGTTATTTAGATCTAGTGAGAAATTATTTGGCATTTGTTGTTATTGGTTCTCAGAAGCAATTTGCTTAAGAAGTTTTTTTGAAAGCATGGGGCCACGCTCAAGAAACTTTCCGTCTGGACCGTAGATAATAAAGTATGGAATTGAAGGGAGATTATAATATTTAACCAGCGGATTCTCCAGGTTAATTATATCTATCTCTCGAAGAGCCATGTTATGGACCCTTACTGCAAGCTCTCCTAGTTTTTCCTTAAGCGGACCACAAGGAGCGCACCAGTCTGCATAAAACATAAACACATTATATTTATGAGGCTCAATGTAATCTATAACATTTATAAGCTTGCCTCTGCTAATTAGTTTAACTTTTTCGAATTGGGCACTATACGCTATTTCACTGGTTTCTGAGCCAAGGGATAGTATTGGGAAAGTAAAAATTACCAAAGATAAGATAAAAAAACTTATGGCTGTAAACTTTTTCATAGTTGTTAGTCAAAGATTAGAGTACGGTTGCCGTATACGAGTATTTGGCGCTTTAGGTGGTGCCAGATAGCCTGTGATAGTACTACTTTCTCTAAATCACGCCCCTTTCTGACCAAGTCATCAATGTTGTCCTTGTGGCTCACACGTACTACGCTCTGCTCTATTATGGGGCCAGCGTCCAGCTCTGCTGTTACGTAGTGACTTGTGGCGCCTATGATCTTAACTCCTCTCTCGTATGCCGAGTGATACGGCTTTGCTCCAGGAAATGCTGGTAGAAATGAGTGATGTATGTTTATTACCTTATTTGGATAGTGAGATACGAAATCGTCACTTAGAATCTGCATGTATCTAGCTAACACAACGAAATTGATTTCATATTTTCTAAGTAGCTCTAGTTGTATTGCCTCAGCCTCTTTTTTGTTCTCTTTAGTGACCGGTACATGGTGATAGTCTATTCCAAAGCTTTTTGCAATCGGCTCTAAATCTAAATGGTTGCTAATAATTAGGGGCACATCTACATTCCACTCACCTGAGTGACTTCGTGAGAGAATATCGTGCAAACAGTGGGACATTTTAGATACAAAGATTGCCATTTTAGGCTTTTGGTCTGAGAAATAAAGACGCCACTGCATCTCGAATTTCTCACCTATCAGAGTATCAAAATACTCTCCGATTTTATCAGCGGGTATTGAGAAATTGGCCAAATCCCATTCTACTCTCATAAAAAAGACATCTTGTTCTGCATCCACATGTTGGTCGAGGTATAGAATGTTACCGTCATTTTTAAAAATGAATTCTGTTATAGCTGAAACCAACCCCTTTTTATCAGGGCAGTGTATGAGTAATATGGCTGATCTATTTTGTTCCTGTGTAGTCATTTCTGCTCCATCTGTGTTAGTGTCTTCCCATTAGCTCATAGATTTCATCATCATTGAGGCCAAAATAATGAGCTATTTCATGCTGTAGAACCTCATTTACTCTCTCTTCTATCTCTTTGTCCGTTTTGCATACTTTTTCTATGTCTTTTTGAAACAGTACTATCTCGTCCGGCATCCTGACTCCCTGCCATACACTTCTTTTAGGAAGAGGTGTACCTCTGTATAACCCGAGAAGTAATCCCTTACCTCTGATCTTAAGTGTCTCAAGATCCTGTGCGCTAGGATAGTCCTCCACTGTGATTGCAACGTTATCAATCTTATCCCTAAATTGCTCTGGGATCATCTCATACGCTTTTTCAACTAACCCTTCAAACTTTTTCCTATTCAGTTTTCTAACCTACCAGATTTATTATGAAATCTAATAAAATACTATATTATGTTTATGAGCGTTTCAATTCGCTTTAATAATAAAATGCTGCAACTTTTTGAGCTACCTATTATCATATACATAAATAGACTTTTGTTTAAAACTACAAAATAGATTAAGGAGTACGTTATGAATAGATTATTACTAATAATTCCCTTATTACTAACCTTCCTTTTTATGACCGCATTTGTTTCCAATGTTTCATTAGCTGAGTTTCAGTCTGTAAAAGATGCACCAGTTGAGCTTGGCCAGGTGGATTGGATTAGAAATTTTGATGAGGGGGCTTCTAAGGCAATACAGCAGAACAAACCGCTTCTTGTATTATTTCAAGAGGTGCCGGGTTGCAACACGTCTTCTGGCTATGGGAAAAATGTTCTGAGCCATCCTCTTATAGTTGAGGCGATTGAAACCTTATTTGTGCCTGTTGCTATATACAATAATCACAGTGGAGAGGATGAGAGGGTGCTCAAGTCATTTAGGGAGCCTTCTTGGAACAATCCTGTTGTTCGGATCATTACTCCGGATAGAGAGGAGCTTGTCTCAAGGTTGAGTGGGGATTATACAAAAGCTGGTTTAGTGAGAGCAATGATCACTGCCTTGGAGAATGATAATAAGCCCGTACCGCAATATTTAACACTCTTAGCTCAGGAATTAAATGTTAAATCCGGCAGATCGGAGCGGGCAACTTTTGCAATGCACTGTTTTTGGGTAGGTGAGGGTACGCTTGCACCTATAAATGGTGTTATTTCGACAAACCCGGGCTTTATGGGTGGCCATGAAGTTGTTGAGGTTAAATTCAACCCTGATGTTATTTCTTATGAGGATCTAGTTAGAAAAGCGAAATCTGGAAGAGTTGCAAGCCATGTATTTACCGTAAACAGCAAACAAAATGAAGCTGCTAAAGAAATCGTAGGTAATGACTCTGTCTCGCCAAGCAGTAGTTTTAGGGCAGACAGCCGACCTAAATACTATATGTCCGGCACTTTATACAAATATGTGCCTATGACCAATACACAAATCGCCAGAGTGAATGCTGCACTAGGAAGTATGCAGTCTCCTGACATTTTTCTTTCCCCAAGGCAGGTCTCAATTTATAAATATATTCAAGACAACAAAGATCTTAACTGGGCGGATATTGTACGGAGCTCAGATTTTAATACTGCTTGGAATCAGACAGTGTCTTTGATGGGAGAGCAAATTACTAGAAGATAGTGTTAAAACTGTTTTCTATTGTCTTCTACAAAAGCTACCAATTCTGGGAAAAACTCGCCGAACTTCTGCTCGAGCTCTTCGTAGTTAGATTTGATATCATCTATCCCATATTTAATTATTCTAGCTCTTTCAAAACGACTTCCAAGTCTCCTAGAAATCGCATTTAGAGCAAGTCCAATAGTGTCTATGTTTTTATATGAGCCCAACCAGTCATCCCCGATCATATAGGGCATACGTTCACGAAGCTTTTGAGGGAGGGTGCTTTCATGTTCTAATAGCAAAGCATAGACCCTGTTTGTAAATTCAGATAACTCGATGTTTGAGTACTGAGACCAGTTTTTGGCCAGGAAGTGGTCAAAGCTCATATCGATAATGATGCCGGCAAATCTTCTCCTCTCCGGTGTGAGCAACTTCTTGCACTCTAGGAACTTTGCATTGGCATCTGTGTAGGAATCAACCTTACGGTGTGTTTTTATGCCTTTAATAATCTCAGGGCTGTATTGGTTTTCAAGACGCCCTTTGACAAAATCTCCCAATAGATTTCCTAGTAAGGATTCATCTGAATCTTCTGCTAAATATAGATGAGCTAAATAATTCATTGTCCCTCTTTAAGGACAGCTAGAATGTAAGTCAATCTATTGGGAGAACCAAATTAATTAACTTCTACTAATTCTGTGTCAAAAATAAGTGTAGAATTAGCCGGAATCACAGGTGGATACCCGTTAGGTCCATATCCTAAATCAGGAGGAATAATAAGCTGACGCTTCTCTCCAACCTTCATATCGGAAATCCCTTCGTCCCAACCTTTAATAACCTGTCCCACGCCAAGAGTGAACTCAATTGGTGTTCCCCTTTCAACAGAGCTGTCAAATACGCTTCCGTCTTCAAGTTTTCCTGTATAATGGACTTTTACTTTCTGGCCCTTTGTGGGTTTATCCCCGGTACCTTCTTCAATAATAATATATTTTAAGCCCGATGGCGTTTCCTGAATATCTCCAGACATTTTCTCCTCCTTTGAGAATGCATTTGTACTTAAATTAAATGAGACTGCTAATAACAATACTAATAAAGAAAAAGCTATACGACTACTTCTTATAATTGGTATCATTCTAACCTCCGTTTTGTTTGAATTGATTTATTTAGGTGTGTTAACTATAGATTAATAATCTACCTTATACATATTATTAAACCACAATTATTTTCCCTTGAAATCAGGGTCTCTTTTTTCCAAAAATGCTTTCATTCCCTCGGCTCTGTCATCTGTATCAAAACAACCATCTATAAGATCTTTCTCTAGATTGAGAGCTTCTTTCAGCTTCATCTCGGATCCAGTATTTATAGCCTGCTTTGCTGCACTGATTGCAAGAGGTGCCCGCGCGGCTATAGACGCTGCAAGCTCCATTGCTTCTTTCATAACTACTTCATGTGGGACCACTCTTTCCACAAGACCAAGCCTGAGAGCCTCTTCTGCGCTAACCATCTCGCCGGTGTATATAAGCTCTTTTGCCTTACCATTGCCCATAATTCTTGTAACTCTTTGTGATCCACCCCAGCCTGGAAATATTCCAAGCTTAACCTCGGGGAAACCAAGCTTCGCTTTTTCTGATGCTATTCTGATATCACATGTAAGCGCAAGCTCACAGCCACCTCCAAGGGCGTATCCGTTTACAGCTGCTATTGAGGGGTAAGGGCTGTTTTCAATTAGGTCATAAATTTTGTGTGCATAATCTACATACTCTCTAAACTCTGAGCTGCTCATTTCACTCATCTGCGCTATATCAGCGCCAGCAACAAAAGCTTTATCTCCTGCACCTGTAATTATTAAGACTCTTAATTCTTGGTTAGGAAGATCATTTTCAACAAAGCTGCCAAGATCCTTAAGTGTGTCCCAGTTAAGTGCATTTAGAGCTTTTGGGCGGCTAATTGTAAGAGTTCCTATAGCCCCATCTTTTTCAAATCCTATATATTCATATCCCATCATATTCTCCTGTCTATTTTGTTCGATGAGTATTAAGTTTTTTGATCTTTGGTTTTAGGCTTCTTAGTTTTGCCTTTAGTTGATGTTTTTTGAGGAGGGGGTTCTAAATCTTCAATCTTTTCTTCTAATTTGGCTATTTTCATTTCTAAGGAGTCTATCGTGTTGATAAGCTTGTCCATTTCCTTTCGCTCTGGGATGTTTCTTTGCTCTAGGGACTGTTCCATAAATACCTGAACATAGTTTTTGAATTCTGAGGACTTTTCTACCGCTCTATCCATAAGTGGGCTATTGAACCATACATCCATCATCTTATGCGTGGATTCTTCCCATGATTCATATAACTTCTTAAAGTATCCCAGATAGTAAACTTCATCGAGCTCTTTTCTTTTTCTAGCCACACTATTCTCCTAAGTAGTCACGTTCAATTAGTATTAACCGAGGAAATCATGTTGTCCAGGGGCTAAGTACCCTATAACAAAGAGAGTAAAAAGTATGATTCCAAAACCAAGTATTGCGCCCCAAGCTGCCTTTCTTCCCTTCCAGCCGGATGATAACCTTCCGTGAATAAGTACTGCATACAGAAGCCATGTAACCATAGACCAGGTTTCTTTATGTCCCCAGTCCCAAGCAGTTCCTCTAAGTTCTTTTGCCAGCAGTAGTCCCAAAGCTATACCAATTGTTACAAGAGGGAAACCAATCATTAGGCAAATATGGTTTATTCTGTCTAAAGTTATGAGTGAGGGAAAATTCTTTAAAAACCTTCCAACATGTTTAGATTTAATTTGATTTTCCTGGAAAATGTAAAGAACCCCCGAAATGAAGGCTACAGTGAATAAGGCCTCGCCCATTAGTATTAGAGCTATATGAATCAGTATCCATGGATTGCTTAGGGTCTGAATGGGATCAATTATGCCTTGAGGAACTATTATATAGGGGAGGGTCATAATGAACGCAAGCGGGGCAGCAAAAGCTCCCAAAAGAGAAGCCTTGAATTTAAATTGAGATGCAACAAAGACTATGGATATAAACCAAGCGAACAGATAAAGCGTAGTATCAAATCCCTGAGCTAAAGACTGTCCGCTTCTATAGGCATATATAATGCTTGCAGTTTGAACTACTGCTCCTGCCAAAATAAAATAGAAACCAATTTTAGATAGATTTCTACTTTTGCTCCAAAAATGGCTGCTATATAATATCGAAGATAAAAAATAACATAGAACTACAATCCAGTACCAATCCATATCTATATTTTATTACCCATGAAGGTAAATACAATAAAACCTCTTAAATTATCATTCTAGTAAAAAAGTTTAGGCATAATAATTGGGAAATTTTCAGTACATATCTATAAAATTAGATTTAATTGCCTTTTAAGCTTTCGGTTTGATAATATGTTGTAAGAGCGTCAATTAATTCGTCTAGCTCCCCGCCCAATATCGCATCTATTTTATAGAGTGTAAGGTTAATTCGGTGATCTGTGATTCTTCCGTCACGGAAATTGTAGGTTCTTATTTTCTCACTCCTCTCACCACTTCCCACCTGAGTCTTACGCTCATCCGCAAATTCACTCTTAGTTTTTTCTTCTTCAATCTCAAAGAGTTTTGCTTTTAACATTCTCATGGCATGTGCGCGGTTTTTATGCTGTGATCTTTCATCCTGGCACTGAACTACAATGCCAGAGGGTAGGTGTGTGATTCTAATTGCGGAGTCGGTTTTGTTGACATGCTGACCACCAGGGCCTGAAGCTCGGTATGTGTCTATTTTTAAATCTTTCTCATCAATTTCAACTTCTACATCATCGGGTTCAGCAAGTATTGCTACAGTCGCAGTCGAGGTATGGATCCTTCCACTAGTCTCTGTTGAAGGAACTCTCTGTACTCTATGCACGCCACTCTCGTATTTTAATTTGCTGTATACGTTTTTTCCTTCTATAGATCCAATTATTTCCTTAACTCCCCCGCCACCTGTCTCACTAATGTTTAAAACTTCTACTTTCCATTTTTTCTCTTCAGCGTAACGGGAATACATTCTAAAGAGATCTCCTGCAAAAAGTGCAGCCTCATCACCACCCGTGCCACCCCTTATTTCTAAAAAAACGTTCTTGCCGTCGTTTGGATCTTTTGGCAGCAAGAGAATACGTAATTGATTCTCAAGTTTGTCTCTTTGTTTTGTCAATTCACCAAGCTCTTCTTTTGCTAACTCCCCTAAATCCTTATCTTTTAGCAGAGCTTGATTACTTTCTATTTCCTCAAGTGTGTGTCTGAACTCTCTATATATTCCTATTACTTCTTCGAGGTCTGAGAGCTCTTTTGAGTACTGGTGTATGTCTGACGGAGTTATATCCGGTTGACTAAGACTTTGCTCTATCTCTATATACTTCTTCTCGACTTCCTCGAGCCTCTGTAACATTGAACCTTCTGCCATTTCGCCTTTTATCTTCACACATCTTGCAAAAATTTCAAGATAAGATTAAACTTGTAGTGGTAAAGCAATGGAAACAATGGATATTCTTGAGAATAAGATTAAAGAGGCTTTGTCTAAGAAGACAAAGTTAGAGGCTGAACATAAAACTCTTTCTGATGAAGTTCTAAAGCTTCGTGAGAGTATTGAAAGGCTTGAGCAGGAACGCAGTGACATGAAACTTAAGTTGGACCAGGTTATTGAAAAAGTGGAAATTTATTTAAGTAGGTCAGAGGCTTAATGTGAAACGTCTAAAAATCAGGTTTTTTGATATCGATTACGTAATTAAAACAGATGCAGAAGAGGACTATGTCCAAAAAATAGCATCTTATATAGAGGATAAAGTTAGAGAAATTTCTAATGTTGAAAATGCTATGGTTGTGCCTCGCTCGTTTCTTTTAGCTATGCTCAAGATTACTGATGATTACTTTAAAGTAGAAAAAGATTTCGAGGAATTCAAAGATCGTGCTGAGGAAAGATCAAATAGATTGTTACAAATATTGGAAAGCTCCCTTAAAGAAAACGAATCATTTAGTTCCGCAGTTGGAACACGTACAGAGGAACCTGGTAGAGAAGAAGTGGAAGACTCCTTTAAACAAAGATGATAATAAGCAAATTAAGTCGTTTCTCTCCCTTTTAAGAGCAGGGAGTTTCAATATTACAGAAGAAAAAGACAGCATACGAAGTTATGTTGCTAATAGAAGGTCTGCACTTTCTGATTATGAGGTTATAGAGAAAAGCTCTAAAATCTCAAAGAATCTGAGCAGTTTAGAATCATACAAACACTCTAAAAGTATTGCTCTTTATTCCCCAATTCTAAATGAAGTTAGAACCCAGTCTATATTCTACGACGCACTTGGGTTTGAGAAAGAAGTTTATTTCCCTAGAGTAAACGGCTCTTCTCTAGACTTCCATAGAATTCACAATCTTGAACAACTCAAAGTGGGTAAATTTGGAGTTTTAGAACCCCAAAGCCATTTGTTTAAAGTGGATATTGAACAAGGTCTTGAACAGATTGACCTCTTTATACTACCGGGGCTTGCATTTGATAAAACCGGTAACCGCGTGGGTTATGGAAAAGGCTACTATGATAGGGCCTTAATAAATGTTCCAGAGATTAAGAAGGTAGGCCTTTGTTACAGTTTTCAGATACTCGATTCTGTGCCGGCTGATCTAAATGATCAGAAAGTGGGCACCATAGTTACGGAGCAGGGTATAGTTTTTCTAGGAGAAATGTAGGAGGAAAACAACATGTCAGCATGGATAGTTATTGTGGTGGCGGCTATATCATTAGTTGTAGGTTTTGCGATTCATTACATCTATAGACAAATTGAGTTAAAAAAGAATATAGGTATAAAAAAGGGCGAAGCTGAGACTATTATAGAGCTTGCTAAGAAAGAATCTGAAAAGATTAAAATTCAAGGTGAATTAAAAGCCAAAGAGATTCTCGAGAAAAGAAATGTGGAGATGGACCGTGAAGCTCGGGAAAAGCAAAAAGAGTTCTCAAAAGTTGAGAAAAGACTTCAGAAAAGAGAGGAAACTCTTGATAATAAATTTGAGGCCTTTGATAAGAAAGAGAGGGAAGTCTCAAAGCTAGAGCGCGATATGACGCACAAAGAGAAAGCTCTTGAAGAAAAAGAAAAAGAGCTTGATGCGGTGGTTGAAGAAGCTAGAACAAAAATTGAAGAAATAGCGGGTATGACCCAGGAAGCAGCTAGAACCGAGCTTATTAATATAATTGAAGATGAAGCAAGGCACCAAGCTGCTAAAAGACTCAAACAGATAGAAGATCAGCTTAATGAGGATGCGGAGCGAAAATCCAAAGACATTATTGCTCTCGCAATCGGCAAATACGCTGGTGAATATACCAGTGAGAAAACTATATCTGTTGTGAATTTGCCAAATGACGATATGAAAGGGCGCATAATAGGGCGTGAGGGTAGGAATATACGCTCAATCGAGTCCAGAACAGGAGTCGATATCATAATTGATGATACACCTGAAACCGTTGTTGTTTCTTCTCTTAATCCTGTCAGAAGGGAAGTTGCAAGGATATCCCTTGAGAAGTTAATAGATGACGGCCGTATTCACCCTACAAGGATAGAAGAGATAGTCTCTGATGTGGAGAAGCAAATTGAGCGCGAGATTCAAAAATCAGGTGAAGAAGCTCTTTTTGATCTTGGCATAGGAAATATGAATCCAGAGCTCACTAAGCATGTAGGAAGGCTGAAGTATAGAACTAGCTATTCTCAGAATATCCTTAATCACTCAATCGAAGTAGCTTTCATTTGCGGTATTTTGGCTGCCGAGATTGGTTTTGACATAAAGCTGGCAAAAAGAGGCGGTCTCTTGCACGACATTGGTAAAGCGGTTGATCATGAGATTGAAGGATCCCACGTGGATATAGGAGAGGACCTTGTAAAGAAGTATGGGGAATCAGACGAGATTATCCAGGCAGTTGCTTCCGCCCACGATCCTCAGCCGCAGTCTCTATTGGGCATACTATGCCAGGCGGCAGATGCTATCTCGGCTGCAAGGCCAGGGGCCAGAAGGGAGACCTACGAGGCTTACGTTAAGAGGATTGAAGACATAGAAAATATTGCCGGCTCATTTAGAGGCGTTGAGAAATGCTACGCGATTCAGGCTGGCCGTGAAGTAAGAGTGATTGTTGAAAGCACTAAAGTGACTGATGAAGAGGGAGCACTACTGTCTCATGAAATAGCACAGAAGATTGAGAAAGAAGTTGCTTATCCCGGGCAGGTTAAGATTACTGTTATCAGAGAAGTTAGAGCGACAGCAATTGCTAGTTAGATTGGAAATTAAACACTAAGTTTTGAAAAATCGGCAATTTTGAAGAACAGGCTCTTTATGTTAGCTAACATAGAGAGTCTGTTTTCTTTTATCTTGGTGTCTTTGTCCATAACCATCACATTATCAAAAAAGTTGTCTACAGGATCTTTTAGATTCTTCATGAGTAGAAGTGACTCTAAATAGTTTTTTTCGACTATCTTATCCTCAACTTTTCCTCGAACATCATTTAAGGAATCATGCAGGTGTTTTTCCGCACTTTCTACAAAATGTTCATCTAAAACATTTTTCCCAGCGTGGTCTTTAACAATGTTGACAACTCGTTTAAATGCTACACCCAAAGCTTCAAAGTCCGCTGCTTTACGGAATTCAGTTAGAGCTTCAATCTTTCTCTTGGCATCTAGGATGTCATCAAATTCTACTGAGACCACAGCTTCTACCACATCTTGAGCAAACCCTTCTGAAGTCATCAAGTTTCTGAACCTCTCTGTCATAAAGGTCATAATAGTGTCCAGAGTATCATCTAGAGAGTCAGAATATTTGCTCTCTGTCTGATCAATAATTGCTTTTAGGCCTATACGGAAAGATTCCTTTAAGCTCAGATGTAGGTTTTTTTCTAAAACAATGTTTATTATTCCAATTGCTTGTCTTCTAAGTGCATAAGGGTCAGAAGTTCCTGTAGGGATAAGTCCTGATATAAAGCAAGATGAAATATTATCAATTTTATCTACTATGCTTAGGACTGATCCATAGTCACTCTCAGGCAGATCTCCATCGCGTCCTGTTGGCATGTAGTGTTCTTCAATAGCTTTTGCCACCTCAGGTGTCTCACCTGATATCTCGGCATAATATTTCCCCATAATTCCCTGAAGCTCTGGGAATTCAAAAACCATCTGTGTTGCAAGATCAGCCTTCGATAAAAAGGCAGCTCTTACTATATGTCTTGTGTTGTTATCAAATCCAAGGTTATTACCAAGTTCGTTTGCCAATGTCTTAAGACGATCAGTTTTATCATAATAAGATCCCACATCCGATAAATAAACCATTCCTTTAAGGTCCTCAAGCTTATCCCAAAGAGGAGCACTCTTGTCTTCATCATAGAAAAACCTGGCATCGGTGAATCTGGCTCTTATTACTCTCTCATTACCCTTGCTTACTACATCTGAATCATTGACTGGTGTTCCACAGACAAAAATAAAGTGCGGGAGCAGTTCTTCAGTCTCAGATTTTGAGAATACCGGGAAGTATTTTTGATGGTTCTTCATTACACTGATGAGAACTTCTTTGGGTAGAGTCAAAAATTCCTTCTCATAGTTACCTTTTAAAACTACCGGTATCTCTACAAGGTTGCTTACTGTTTCTAATAGATCAGGGTCTTTGGGGATATAACCACCAATCTTGTCTGCAAGCTCGGCAGTCTCAATATTAATAGTTTCTCTTCTCTTCTTCTGATCTAATTGTACGTATCCTTGCTCAAGTCCTTTCTCATATTCATCCCAATTTGTAACTTTGAACCCCTTTGGATGCATAAACCTGTGGCCGTAGCTCTTATTAGAGCTCTTTAGATCTTCAATGTTGAACGAGAGTGTTTTGCCTCCATAGATTGAGAGTATCCATTTGAGCGGTCTTACAAAAGTCACACTGCCGTCTCCCCATTTCATAGACTTTCTAAATGGGATGGACAAAACTAAATCAGGAAGGATTTCTTTTAATATTTTATCAGTCTTCTGACCTTTTATTTTTTTCTTTAGTGCTAGGATTTCCCCTCTGTCACGTTGAATGGTTGTTAACTCTTTAAAATCGACGCCTTGGGCCTTGGCAAAACCAAGAGCTGGCTTTGTGGGGTTTCCTTCAGCATCAAAAGCTATTTTTACAGGAGGGCCGTATGCTTCCTCTGTGCGGTCTTCTTGTTTCTCTGGGAGCCCTTCGACTCTAAGAGCCAGTCTCCTGGGGGTGCCATAGCACTCTACATTCTCATAGCTTAAAGAGTTCTCATCCAGCATTTTTTTTGTGAGGGATTTTAAGTCTTCTACGGCGTAGTCTAAAAACCCTGCCGGTATTTCTTCTGTACCTATTTCTAATATTAGCTCTTTTGCCATGGATTCTTTTTCAATAGGGGAAATCCCATTTCCTCCCTTTCAAGTAAATAAGCCTCAGCGCACATCTTGGCAAGCGCTCTAACACGTCCTATATAAGAGGCGCGCTCAGAGACTCCAATTGCTCCTCTGGCATCTAGTAGGTTAAAAGTGTGTGAGCATTTTAGACAGTAGTCATAGGCGGGTAGGGGGAGTCTCTTTCCTGCCATGCTTGAGCATTCTTTCTCAAACTTCTCAAATAGATCTCTCAGCATTTCAGGATCGGACTCTTCGAAATTATATTTAGAAAACTCATATTCATCTCTGTGGTGAATCTCTCCGTACGTAACCCCTTTTGTCCACTCAAGGTCATATACGCTCTCAACACCTTGCAAGTACATTGCAATTCTTTCAGTTCCGTAGGTTATCTCACCTGAAACAGGTTTTAGGTCTATTCCACCCGCTTGCTGGAAATAGGTGAACTGGGTTATCTCCATGCCGTCTAGCCATACTTCCCAGCCAAGTCCCCAAGCTCCAAGTGTGGGGGATTCCCAGTCGTCCTCGACAAATCTTATGTCGTGTGCGAGAGGATCAATCCCTAAGTGCTTTAAACTTTCTAAGTAAAGGTCTTGAATGTCTATGGGCGAGGGTTTTAGAAGTACTTGGAACTGATAGTAGTGCTGAAGCCTGTTTGGGTTATCCCCGTAGCGTCCGTCAGTTGGACGGCGGGAGGGCTCAACGTAGGCCACCTGCCAGGGCTCAGGTCCTAGGCATCTTAGAAAGGTTGCAGGATGAAAAGTCCCCGCACCTTTTTCCAGATCGTAGGGCTGTACAATAATGCAACCCTTCTTTGCCCAAAATTCCTGAAGTCCTAAAATAAGTTCTTGAAATGTCATATGTGTTTAAGAAAAATCATCCTCTGGAAATATGAGGGAAAATAATACCATTATTAATCTTTTTTGGAAGTTATGTTCTATTTGAGTACAAGAAATGTCATATTTCACTAGTAAGTTCGTTCATAATATCCGCTGCGGACTGTGTCTCTTTAATGGCTCCGACTGATTCTCCTGCATAAAGCGCCATAGCTTCAATATAGCCAGTAGTCTGCTTTGTAGGAAGTGCTATGCTGCCTTTTGGTACTGGCTTCTTTACTCCAGCCAGATCCCTTTCTCCCACTACCTCTCCCTCAAAAGAGTTTACTTCATCCACACATGATTTAAGCACACGGTGATGAGCATGGGGCCATCCGACTGAAAATGTTTCGGTGAGCACAGTGTCTTCAGCTCCGGCATCTATCAGCGCTTGAACATATTTAGGATGAGCTCCTGATTCTTTTGCAGCAAGGAATCTGGTTCCAATCCGCACTGCTGAAGCACCTGCATTTAATACCTCCACTATTTGCTCCGAGGTGCCTATTCCACCAGCGGCTATTACTGGAATGTTTACCGAATCCAAGACTTCTTCAAGCAAAGGTAAAAGTTTAATATCTCCACGGACGTGCCCTCCTGCCTGAGTCCCCTGTGCAACTATCAGGTCACAGCCGGCCACTTGTGCTTGTACCGCTTCTTCTTTTGATCCAATCTGCCAGCAAGCAAGTGCTCCTTCGTTGTGAATGATCTCAACTAGTGTGGGGTCCGGGTCTCCATAAAAGAATTCAACTACTCTTGCTTTTGAGGCAGCTACTTTTACTGAATCAAGGTTTATAAAAGGTATTAGAAAATTAACCCCAAGAAGACTAGTCTTCCTTTTTACATTTTCTATAGTATTGCTTAGGTATTCCTGATCCATGTGGGTTCCCGAGATCATGCCTAGTCCACCAGAGTTAGATATAGCTGCAGCGAGCTCGGTAGTATTCACCCCGGGCATGCCCGCTAGTTGTATGGGAACTTTGCAATCTATTAATTCGGTGAATTGTGTTTGTCGCATAGGCATTATAAATTTATATATTATCACGGAGAGGATATTCCTCTAATAGATTTAATCAGGTATCTTTCATTTTCTAAATGGCAAAGACCACTTATAAAAGCTCGGGCGTTGATATAGATGCCGGAAACCTATTTGTAGACCTGATAAAACCGCTTGCGAAATCCACTTCAAATAAGCAGGTGCTGGGCAAGCTAGGTGGGTTCTCAGGAGCTTATGCAATCCCAACAAAATACAAGAACCCAATTCTGCTTGCAGCTGCAGACGGAGTTGGTACCAAGCTTAAAATCGCATTTATGACCGGCAAGTTCGACACAGTTGGGATTGATCTTGTGGCAATGAATGTAAATGACGTTGTTACTTGCGGTGCTGAGCCGCTCTTTTTCCTCGACTACATTGCTACATCTAAACTGACAGTAAAAGAAGGCGTAGATATTGTTAAGGGGATAGTAAAGGGATGCAAGCAGGCAGGTTGTGTATTGCTTGGTGGTGAGACAGCCGAGATGCCAGGGTTTTATAAGAAGGACGAATTTGACCTAGCCGGTTTCGTGGTTGGTATTGTAGATAAGAATGAAGTAATTGACGGCTCTAAAGTTAAGCCAGGGGATGCAGTAATAGGAATTGCATCAAGTGGACTTCACTCAAATGGTTATTCACTTGCCAGGAAAGTTCTTTTGGGCAGAAATAAATATAAGTTGTCTGATAAACCTAAGCCGCTTAGGCGCACTTTGGATAAAGAACTCCTTGAGCCTACTAGGATTTATGTAAAGACCCTCTTGGACATTAAAAAGAAATATAAGTTAAAAGCAGCCGCGCACATCACAGGCGGCGGCTTGCTTGAAAATATCCCTCGCGTGCTTCCTAAGAGCTGTTCAGTGGAGATAGATTCATCCACTTGGAAAATGCCAGCAATAATGAAGCTTATAATGGAAGAAGGGCGCATCGACGTAGATGAGATGTATAGAACATTTAACTGCGGTATTGGTATGGTCCTGGTTATAGATTCAAAAGATGCAGGAAAAGTGCTTAGAAGGCTTACGAGTCTAGGTGAAAAAGCATCAGTAATAGGAGAAGTTAGTAAAAAGAAAAGACAGCAAGATCAAGTTGTTATAACTTAAGTATCAAGTTTACTAAAAAATTCTCCTGCCCGTATATTCAAATGTCGCTCTGATATTTAGCTTCTCTAGACCACCCCAACCTTTGGGGAATGGTGCAAAGGGTGCAGCTGCCGTAATAGCACGGACTGCTTCATTGTCGAGCCTGGCATAACCTGAGGATGTAATTAATCGGACGCCTTCCAAATCTCCATTGCTCCTAAGAGTAAACATGAGAAATAGAGTTCCATGTTCTCCACGTATTCGAGATTCTCTAGGGTATGTCCAAACAGATTCTATTTGTCTCTTCATTTTAATAAAATATGAAAGGTATTTAAACTCAGTGGTGCTTAGATCCACAGTGTCTTCTTTTTTATCTACATTTGGAGCCCCACGTAGGTCTTGAGGATTTCTCCTGTTTTGGGGAAGAGTTTGAGGCTGAGGTCTTGAGCTGAAGAGTTGTTCTCTTGTTAAGTTAGGTGTCTCTTTAGTTGTTTTCTTTTCTTTCTTTAGTTGTTTTTCAGGTAAAGAAGCTACTTTTTTCTGTTTGGTTATATCAGATCTTGTCATCTGCTTTTTAGGCTCTTTTTGTGGTTTTTTCTCGGCTTTCTTAGGTTGTTTTTTTGCTTGAGGTTTTTGAACTGACGGCGGAGATTGAGGTGTGCTGGCTGATTGTTTCGTATAACGATCTCTTGTTTTCTCTTCAGGAACCTCGCGGTTTCTCTCAGCTAGTCGTTTAGTGACCTTAGGAGGTTTAGTTTCTTTCTTCTCCGGTACTGGCAGCTCTGTAATTTCGATAAATTCCGGTTGTTTCTGTTCCTGGGCGAGTTTGCTTCTGAGATTTAAAATATCGATTAAGTATAGGTGAAGAAATAATAGAATTAGTATAAAGATCGCCGACGAGCCCAAAATATAGGGCATAAGTTTACTTCTGCGGCGTCTTTTCCTTCTTCTTATTTGGATCTGTTTCACCATCTTTTAGTTTACCACTGGCTAGTTTTAAATGCCATCATTATTAGTAGGTTCTTAATCAAAGTTCATAAAGAGCTTTAACGTTGAAGAGTTCCATCCGGAAGGACCGGATCCTTTTGCATATGTTAAATTTGTCAGCTTAATTCCTTGGTCGTATCCGCCGTCTGGTTTTTCTACAATTATAGGAATATCAACTGCTTCCAGCATAGGAAGATCGTTTAAGCTGTCTCCTATTCCTACTGTTTTTATATCCCCAAATTCAGACTTATATATATTTGCTAGAATTTCCACTGCCACTCCCTTATCATTTCCGCCAAGTATGTGGTGAAACCTTCCTCCCCTAGTATGCTTATAACCTTTTAGATTAATTTCTTTCTCTATGGGTGCAGTATTTTTATTCTCATCTTTTATAATGAAAGGCTCACTATAATCTCTCTTTATTGCTAGTTTTGCCAAATTATCCTCAAGACCTGTCAGTTCTGTCACCTCCCCTGGTGTCATTTCCGAAAATCCTTTTATCTCAATACCAGTCTCATTGGCGATTGACTTTAAGGTTGCTACAAGTGTTTCTCTCTGGGTTCCAAGTTCAATTACCTTATATCCGTCGATCTCTCTATCATAATTGAAATCTGATGAGAAATAGTTTTTTGGAATAAATATCCCCCCTCCGTTCTCTGAAATAAAAGGATATTTGTTATCTAAAAGATCTCTATAATATTGGATTTCCTCTCGGGTTTTACTAGTGCATAAGATAAGAGGGATATAGTTGGTCTTTATATGTTTCAGTGCTTCGGACGCGTCTTGAAATGAGTAAGTGTCGTGATCAAGGAGTGTGCCGTCAAGATCAGAGAATATTACAACTTTAGGCATTGTCTTCTTCAACAGCTAGCTCTAGTTGGTCCAGAAAATCAGGGATAGCAGAGGTGACCCTGCTCCAGTTAGGAATTAGTGGGGATGCAAGAGGGTCTTCAAGAAACTTCTGGCTGGCAATTCTTATTCCCTGCACAAAAGTTTCAACAGCAAGTCCTTCTGCATGTCTATCAAAGAATAGACCATTAATAGAAGCATCATCGTTATACATTTTTATAGAATCCTGCGCAATTCGGAGATAAGTTACATAAAGTGTGTTGAACAGGCTTTCAGAGAACTGAACTCCTTCAGATGACAATACGGTAAATAGTGACGTAGATATGTCTGTGCACATTTTAAGAAGCCCGCTATCTGCATCATGAGCGGACACATCCTGGTGCTTGTGTTCATAGTTGTCAGCCAAATCCACCTGGCAAATTCTTTTTAGGGAAACATTTCTATAAACTTCGGCTAACGAGCCTACTTCTAATCCCCAGTCTGCGGGGATACGGTTTATCCTTGCCAGATCAGCTTTCATAGAAAATTCTCCAGCAAGTGGATATCTAAAACTATCGAGATAGACCAGAAAAGGCATATGGCCTACTATTTTTTTAAGCGCTCTTATTATAGGTGATATAAAAAGTCTTGTTACACGACCGTAAAGTCTGTCCGTTACACGTGGGTAATATCCTTTGCAAAATTCGTAATCCATATTGGGATTAGCAAGTGGGTAGCACAGTCTAGCAAGCAGTTCTCGGTTATATGTAAGAACATCGCAGTCATGTAGAGCAATCACTTCACTTTGTTCTCTTGCAAGTACGTAACCATATGCAATCCAAGCCGCTCTTCCCTTTCCAGGATCGCCTACATCCAGACCGTTTTCTTTTAAGAGATTAAAAAGAGATTGAACTCTTTCTCCGTCATCCCATATTAGCTTGTAATTTTGAGGTAGGATTGAGAAATATTCCTGAGCATGTTTGAATTCATCCTCATTTGCCCTTCCTATAGTAATAACTATTTCGTTTAAATACGTAACATCTTTTAGGTGATCTAATATATTCTTTAGAGCCACTCTCTGAAGCTCTGAATAGAGACAAGGGAGAACAAGTGCTATGGGACGGCTCGCTGAGAACTCGTTTAATTGTTCCTCAAGCTGCTCAACATTGTCCTTCTTTAGCCTATGAAGTGTTGATATAGTTTCTGTTTGGTGAAAATCGCCCATATGTTAATCCCTCCCTACAATCTTATCATAAAGGTCTCTTAGCTACTAATGTTTTAATAGGAACTTAACAATTATGAATCCTAATACTATGAGTATAAAGAAAAGTGTGAGCAATAGATTGAAATATTTATCGATAAAATTCCTTATTCTTTCCCCGAAGAAATAAATTAATCCAGCTTCCAGAAAAAATCTTGCAGATCTGCCTATTGCAGATGCGATTATCAGGTAAAGAAGATTTATATGAAATGCTCCGGCTGCTACAGTGAAAACTTTGTAGGGTATGGGAGTAATTGCTGCACCTAGTATTGTAAGAAAAGCGTTTTCCTTATATAGAGCTCCTACATACTCAAAAGCTTCAATGCTGAAGACATAGGTTAAAAAGAAATTGCTCAGAAGGTCCCACAGGGCCCATCCAATGAAATATCCGGCTATGCCTCCGAGTACTGACATGATAGAGCATACGAATGCATACCAAAGTGCTTTTTTGGGTTTGCCTAACGATAGAGCCATCAAGAGTGGGTCTGGGGGTATAGGAAAAAAAGATGACTCCATAAAAGAAATAATTGCTAAAGCAGGCACACCATATCTTGTCTCAGACCAACTAAGCACCCAATCATAGAGTTTTCTAAACATCGTTACTGTCCTTTATTAAATGAGACCTTAGAGTCTCTAAGAAATCATGCTTAGTAAGATCCAGGGTTATCGGGGTGACCGAAATATATCCATCTCTTACTGCTACTATGTCCGATTTTTCAATATGTACGTGTCCCAACTCATCGCCGCCAATCCAGTAGTATTTTTTCCCTCTGGGGTCTACTTTTTCCACAATAGGCTCATCGTAAAGACGCTTTCCCTGTTTAGTGATCATCATTCCCTTATGCTCGGTATGTGGGGTATTAGGAATATTTACATTGAGCAACGTGTCTATGGGCAACCCTCTTTCCAAAACATATTTTGCTATTGATTCTGCGTGGAGTAGGGCATGGTCAAAATTGAAGTCCTTTCTTCCAACAAGCGAGATTGCGATTGAAGGCACGCCCAGCAATGTTCCTTCCATAGCTGCGCTTACCGTACCAGAATAGGTTATGTCATCTCCAAGGTTCTCCCCCTTGTTGATTCCAGAGACTACCAAATCAGGTTTCTTGTCTCGTAGGATTCCATTTATTGCCAGATTGACACAGTCCGTAGGTGTTCCATCAACTGAGTACACATATTCTGAAACCTTATCCAATCTAAGGGGCCGGAATAAGCTAAGGGAGTGACTAACAGCGCTTTGGTCTCTATCGGGGGCTACAACATATACTTCGCCCAATTTCTTGAGAGTCTCATGAAGTTTGTGAATTCCCTCAGAGTTTATTCCGTCATCGTTTGAGATTAATATTCTTTTAGGCATATGCTCCTACATCGATAGAATGGATTATAATCAAGAAATACAAAATACATGATTAATACTCTAGTTAAAAGAAATATAAGAGTGGTCGGGGTGGCCGGACTTGAACCGGCGACCCCCGGTCCCCCAGACCGATGCGCTACCAGTCTGCGCCACACCCCGACTATATAGTTATACTAATTATAAATGGAAATTGGTAAATTGGGGAGATTATCCGAGTTCTTGCTTTAAGGATTTAAGCTCAGCTAGTACTTCATGGAGAAGCACATTAACTTTTGTGCTAACTCTTTTTTGGTTAGCTTCTTCTTTAAGCTTTTTCTTGGCGCCTGCTATAGTGAAGTTCTGTTCATACAGCATGTTCTTTATCTTGATCACTGTATGAATTGTATCCCTATCATACAAACGCTGCGACTTTCTTCTAATAGGATTTATCTCGTCAAACTCACTCTCCCAGTATCTAAGCACATATGGCTTGATACCGGTGAAGTCGCTAACTTCCCCTATCCGAAAGTATATTTTATCAGGTAACTGAATCTCTGCTTGCTGCCCGTACATACTTTTAAACCTAGTCCAAATTAAATTAAAAGTCAAGTGTTTCTAAGAAAAATACATAATTATTGCCGGAGCTTATGGAGCATGTCTAAGTTTGAGAGGTTTAGGAATGTTGGCTAGTAATATTAGGGATTAATGAAGCTAGATATATTATCTAAAGCCGTCTTCGCTATCAGCTTCCTCTTCTCAGCTTTTCGCATTTTACCTTCTACCGCAGGGAAGAGGCCAAAATTGATATTCATTGGCTGAAAGTTTTTAGCTTCAGCGTCGGTTATGTATTTAATGAGTGAGCCAAGCGCGGTTTCCCTTGGGGGCGTTATAAGCGGCTCGCTGCGTACAACTTTTGCTGCATTTATACCTGAGATGATGCCCATGGCTGCAGATTCAACATAGCCTTCTACGCCCAGTATCTGACCTGCAAAAAACAGCAAGTCATTATTCTTAAACTGAAGAGTAGGGCGCATTAGTTCCGGCGAGTTTATATATGTATTTCTGTGCATGCTCCCGTATCTCATAAATTCGGCATTCTCAAGTCCGGGTATTTTTCTGAACACTCTTCGTTGCTCAGGATATTTAAGCTTAGTTTGAAACCCAACTATGTTATACATTGAGGCTTCTTTGTTTTCACATCTTAGCTGAACTACTGCATAAGGCATTCTACCATCTCTTGGATCAATGAGTCCTACGGGTCTCGCGGGGCCAAATCTGAGTGTATCCTTTCCTCTCTCAGCTATTACTTCTACAGGCAGACAACTCTCAAAATAAATCCCTTTTTCAAAATCCCGTGTTTCTATTTTCTCTGATGAAAGAAGCTCCTCGATGAACTCGTAGTACTGCTCACGATTAAGAGGGCAATTTAGGTAATCACCTTCTTCCTCTACACCGTTTTCATATCTCGATGCCTTGTATACAATCTCGTAGTCTATGCTCTCAGCATCGATGATGGGAGATATCGAGTCATAGAAATATAGGTGGTCTGAGTCAGATAGCTGCTTAATGCTCTCTGAAAGTGATTCCGAAGTAAGAGGGCCGCTTGCAATAATTAGAGGGGATTCCAAGTCCTGTGGTATCTCTTTAAATTCTTCCCTAACTAAGTTTATGAGCGGATTACTTTCTATTTTATCTGTTAAATACTCTGCAAATTTGGTGCGGTCTACAGCAAGTGCTTTACCCGCGGGGACACGGTTGTTATCGGCGGCTTCAATGATTAGTGAGCCCATCTGTCTCATCTCTTCTTTAAGAATTCCACTTGCGTTCTCTAATGAGTCAGACTTAAGAGAGTTACTACATACAAGTTCTGCAAGGTCGTTTGAGTTATGTGCAGGGGAGGTCTTTTCAGGACGCATCTCGATTAGTTTGACCTCTATTCCAAGCTTAGATATCTGGTGAGCTGCTTCACATCCGGCAAGTCCACCGCCTACTACCGTTACAATCTTTTTATTAGACATGGCGGATATTCTACCTGAATAAAACTTCTTTAAACTGGCAGGAAAAAATTTGGGAGTTTAGAAGTATATAGAAAAATTGGTTGGAGAAATTATACAGATTTAC
The DNA here is from genome assembly GCA_029262275.1 of Deltaproteobacteria bacterium. Taxonomy (GTDB): domain Bacteria; phylum Desulfobacterota_D; class UBA1144; order Nemesobacterales; family UBA2774; genus CR02bin9. Next base: position 340,719 of record JAJCZS010000007.1, read on the forward strand.
ATCTTGTATTTGCCGAAGTCTCCCTCGGGTAGGTCGTCTAAAAGTTTGTTAAGTTTTTGCTTGTCTTCATCTATATCTATACTTTTAGATTTTTCAATAACCTCTTCATTTACAAAAATGGGGGAGTCGCACCTGAGTGCAATCGCTATTGCATCACTTGGTCGTGCATCAAGTATGTATTCCTCAGCCTCTCTCTTTAAGTGCATGCTCGCGTAAAAAGTATCGTCTCTTAGGTCTGTTACCTCAATTTTAGAGACAAGAAACCCAAGTTTCTCAATCAAGTTCTTAACCAGATCATGAGTAATAGGCCTTATGCGTGGTGTTTTCTCAAGCTCCATGGCAATAGAGCTTGCTTCCATAAACCCTATCCATATAGGGAGCGTTTTTTCGTTTGTTGAATCTTTTAAGATTACAATTGGAGTATTGGTAAAGGGGTCAAGAGCTATTCCGGACACTTTCATCTGTAACATATGCAGCCTCCTATTTGAATTATACCACCAATTCTCCTCTAAGAGAGTTTAAAAGACCTTCCTTAACTTCTACCTCTACAGTTTTTCCCACAAGGTCCTTAGGCCCCTTGAAGTTTAAAATCCTATTATGATCCGTTCTTCCTGATAAAAATTCCGGATCGTTGCGGCTTTCACCTTCAACTAAAACTTTTTCAATTTTACCTACTCTGCTTTGATTCTTTGTTTCAGTTATTTCTTTTTGATATGCCTGAAGCTCAGACAGCCTGGCGCTTGCAACTTGAGGGTCAACTATGTCTTCACCTGAATACTCAGCTGCAACTGTTCCTGGACGAGGGGAGAATTTAAAAGAATAAGAGCTTTCAAATTCCATCTCTCTCATAAGTGACATAGTCTCTTGGAAATCTTGATCTGTTTCTCCAGGGAAGCCAATGATAATATCGGTCGATATTGTAATATCAGGAATAGCGTCCTTTAACCTATTTATCGTATCAACATACCACTGCCTGGTATATGTCCTCTTCATCATGCTGAGCACTTTGTCTGATCCCGATTGAACCGGAAGGTGAAGGTGGTGACATACTTGTGGTACATCTTTCATGGCATCAATCATTTTTTTTGTTATGTCCCTTGGGTAAGAGGTCGTAAAGCGTATTCTATCTAGGTTTTCTATTTCTCCTGCTGCCCTTATTAAGTCACCGAATTTATGCCCGTCTTTTTTCCAGGAATTTACAGTCTGCCCAATGAAAGATATTTCCCTAACACCTTTACTGACCAGATTGTTAGTTTCTCTAAGAATATCATTTAGATCTCTATTTACTTCGTCGCCTCTTACTGTAGGAACTATGCAGTAGGTGCACCTCTTGTTGCATCCCTGCTGAACTGATACGAACGCAGTCACTTTCCCTTCTTTGTGATATGGCTCGATTTCAAATAGCTCTTCTATATCATATGAGGTTTCGACAGTTCTTCTTTTTTCACTTTCAATTCTGGCAATAATATCAGGGAGTTTTGGGATTGCCCTTGGCCCTAGCACGAAGTCCAGATGGGGTATCTTTTTTAGGAGTTTGTCACCATAGAGCTGCGCTACACAGCCTGAAATTCCAACTATTACGTTTGGATCATTGGCTTTTCTTGACTTAAATTTCCCTAAACTACTAAAGGCCTTCTGATCTGCCTTATCTCTGATTGCGCATGTATTAACTATAATAATATCGGCACTCTTAGGGTCGTCAGTAGGTTCTGCGTCAAGCGCGTTTTTGATTCTGTCAGTATCGTATTCATTCATCTGACAGCCATATGTTTCTATATATAGTTTTTTGGTGCCCATCGCACTTACAATTTAACGCTGTCCCCTCTCTAAGTCAAGAAAACGATTTGGTGAAAAAAAGCGCCTGACACTGTAAGATTAAGCTGTTAATAAAGGACTTATTGATGTTTTATGGGATTGACACGGCTTAAGGAATTTAGTAGGATGGAAAACACACGTATCACAAATGTCTCGGAGGATAGGATATGAGTAACAGCACTTCAAGTAAAGGTCTATTTGGCTGGGTTAAGGAGATTAACTCGGAGCAGTGGAAAGCTTTTTACGCAGCATTAATAGGATGGACGCTTGATGCAATGGACCTGCTGTTATTTGCTTTTGCTGTGGGTTCCATTGGCAAAGTATTCAATCTTTCAGAAGCCTGGGTTGGCGCTTTATTTTCTGTGACTCTCTTTTCCTCTGCATTTGGCGGAGCCGCTTTTGGTATTATTTCGGACTACATTGGTAGAGTAAGAGCCCTTACTTATAGCATCTTGTTGTATTCCTTGTTTACAGGATTAAGTGCTTTCTCTCCAAACATAGCATTTTTACTGGTTTGCCGAGTGTTTTTAGGTTTTGGCATGGGCGGTGAGTGGGCGTCAGGTGAAGTTCTGGTTGCCGAGAAATGGCCCAACGAACATAGAGGTAAAGTGATAGGTATGGTACAAAGCGGCTGGGGAATAGGATATATTCTTGCTGCCATTCTAGCTACTTTAGTTATTCCTACTTTCCAAGAGGGTGTTACCTACACGATTCCAATTTTAGGCATTACAATGGACGGGCTTGATTTGGGGTGGAGGGTTCTTTTCCTTATTGGTGTATTGCCTGCATTTTTGGTTTTCTATATCAGGAGAAACATCGATGAGCCCGAGGTGTGGAAAAAAAACAAGGTTGTTAGGGATGAAGTTAAGTTAAGCGGTAAAGCTCAGTCCTTTACGCTAAAACAGATATTTGAACCTGATCTTCTAAGATATACAATCACAGCGACTCTTCTAACTAGCTTGTGTATGATCGCATATTGGGGGCTTTATTTCTGGCTTCCGCAATTTCTGGCAAGTGAGAAGGGTGTAGGGCTTGATACAAAAGGTTATATTTGGATTATTCCCATTAATCTTGGGGCTTTTATTGGATGTAATACCTTTGGATTTATTAGTGATAGGATTGGAAGGAGACCTGTATTTGTAGCTTATCTTCTAATCATGGCTATCCTGGTTTGGTTCTTCGGTCATGCAACCACTCTTAAAGAAGTTTTAATTTTAGGACCGTTTATAGGCTTCTTCGGAACAGGTTTTTATTCAGGCTTTGGCGCTATCTTCTCAGAGATTTTCCCAACGAGAGCTAGAGGGACTGCTCAGGGGTTCTGCTACAATGTAGGGCGTGGTGTATCAGCTATCGCACCCCCTATGATTGGCTATATAGTGAGCCTTCATGGTTTCTCAACGGGGCTGGCAACCGTTTCTATTTTTGCGGTTGCAGCGGCAGTAGTAGTGATGACTTTGCCTGAAACCAAGGGTAAAGCCCTGGATATCGATTAGCTAATTAGTTTGGGAATAGCCTTTTCTAGTTTCCATGCTTATATCTTCTTTATATTGGCAAACTTAATGCATCAAAATCGAACTAATGTGCTTAATTCCTAAGCACATTTCCTTTTTGTTTAAACCCTCTCCTGTGCGACAAATCTACTTATCTTTTTGAAATTCTTTGTGTTAACAGCAAGTTACAGCTATTCGTTTATCTCTACTCCAACTTGGCATAGCTCTTGCATTTTATTGATTGAAAAATCTATTTTTATATAGACCTGGCCAAAGGAGGAGTGCAGAGATGAAAGATTTTTTATACAGTTTTAAAGCAAAGCCCACAAGGGCGACTATTTTCACCATGTTGAGTTTGTTAGCTCTTGGAACTTACTCATCATATGCTCAGGAGGATGCGGGCCCAACTGTAGCAGACGCTATTTTTACTGCTAACAACATTTGGATGCTTGTTGCAACATTTCTTGTCTTTATTATGCACCTAGGATTTGCTTCAATCGAGACAGGACTTACCCGAGCCAAAAACACTACAAATATTCTATTTAAAAATGTTTCAATCATTGCAATAGGTATTCTCACATACGCGATAGTTGGTTTTAACCTTATGTACCCAGGCGATTTTTCCATCGGGCAGTTTTTTGGATTCGCCGGTTTTGGAATAGCCTCTCCTGAAGGGGCTGAAGGGCTTATTGCTTATGCGGATGGTGGCTATACATATTGGACTGATTTTATATTCCAGGCAATGTTTGCTGCAACAGCGGCAACAATTGTATCTGGAGCAGTTGCTGAAAGAATGAAACTTAGTAGTTTCCTCGTATTCTCAACAATCTTTGTTGCAATAGTCTATACAATTGCCGGTTCATGGAAGTGGGGTGGAGGATGGTTAGATGCAATGGGCTTTTATGATTTTGCAGGCTCAACACTAGTGCACAGCGTAGGAGGTTGGGGCGCGCTAATAGGAGCTATTATTCTTGGCCCACGTCTTGGTAAATATACCAAATCAGGGATTAGACCTATACCTGGTCATAGTCTTCCATTAGCAGCAGCCGGAATGTTTTTGCTATGGTTCGGATGGTACGGGTTTAACGGCGGCTCTGTTCTCTCTGCCGACCCGGAGCTCATTTCGCTAGTATTTGTAACCACTTCGCTTGCAGCAGCAGCAGGGATAATCGGGGCAATGGTTCTTTCATGGATTGTTTTTAAAAAACCAGATCTCTCAATGATTCTAAACGGCTCTCTTGCAGGACTTGTTGGTATAACCGCAGGAGCTGATGTTATGAGCCCAATGAGCGCTGTAATAATTGGTCTTATCGCAGGTTTGTTGGTAGTAGCTTCAGTAATTTTCTTTGACAAATATGCCAAGGTAGACGATCCGGTTGGAGCTATCTCCGTGCATCTTGTTTGTGGAATATGGGGCACGCTCGCAGTAGGTATTTTTGCTGCAGAGTTCAGCTTCATTACACAGCTAATTGGTGTGGTTGCCTACGGTGTCTTCACTGTTATTTGCGCCCTTATCCTGTTCTTCGGAATTAAGCTGATAATGGGTATTAGAGTCTCCGAGGAAGAAGAACTAATGGGACTTGATCTTGGAGAGCATGGAATGATGGCATACCCAGACTTCCAGCAGATTGCTGAAGCTGGTGGCTCAACAATGACCATGCCTTCATATCAGAATGAAGAATAAATCAAATAAAGGACTCAAGATAACTGCTCCCCCGATTGGGGGGCAGTTAAATAAAATTTTTTTAAATCCAATTAAAGGAGGATAAGTCAGATATGAAAAGGTTAACAATTTTATTTCTAGCGTTAACACTTTTACTGCCACTAGGCACTCTATCATCAAATGCTCAATCAACTCAAGAGCTTAAGCAGATGATTGAGGAAAACCGTCGTCAGAATGAGATGCTGATGCAGAAGATAGAGCAAATGGAAGCTGAAAAGGCAGCAACTCAGGTGCAGGTTGAGGCGATCCAAACTAAGCAGGAGGATACAGATCTTAAGATCGATGGTTTCATGAGCTTTTTTGACGCCATTGATATTGGTTTTTATGTAGATACCACTTATCAGTATGTATTTGATCGTGGTTCTACCAATGATCTGCAGTTAAGATCGCTTTATCCAGACAATGAGCAGTTCTCTATTAACGCATTTACCATCTCTGTTGCTAAAACACCAACATTAGAAGGTGGCGTTATGGATCTTATAGGATTTAGAGCTGATATTCTAATAGGTGAGCAGGCTCCACTGTTGGCTTCAAACGGACTTAGCAGTGATGTCATAGATCCATACCAGGCTTACCTGCAGTTCTTAGCACCTGTTGGTAACGGAATTAACTTCTATGCAGGAAAGTTTGTAACTCTTGCTGGATATGAGGTAATTGAGGCTAAAGATAATCCTAACATTACGCGTTCCATTCTGTTCGGTTTCGCTATACCGTTTACACACACCGGTATAAGGGCTGACTATTCAGCTGGACCGCTAACCTTCACAGCCGGTCTTAACAACGGTTGGGATCAGGTTAAGGACTTAAACGATAATGTAACAATAGAGAGTCAGATAGCCTTTAGCCATTCTGGTGGCGCAATTACCGATCTCTGGATTGGTCTTACAGGTTATTTCGGTAGAGAACCAGGCGAGTTAGGCTTTGATGAAACCAACGGATGGCGAGAGCTTATCACCGCTGTTGGTACTGTTACTTTCCACGACTGGCTGACTTTCATTGTTGATGCCGATTTTGGTTGGCAGCAAGATATTGTCTTCAATGAGCTAGGCTCAGAAGAGAGTGTGTCATGGTGGGGTATCGCTGGTTATGTTGTTGCCGATGTTCATCCCGCAATTTCACTTGCTCTTAGGGGTGAGTACTTTGATGATGAGGATGGATTCAGAACCGGTACAGCTCAGAAGGTTTTTGAGTTAACACCAACACTATCAGTTAAACCGTTTAAAGGCTTGATTGCTGGAAACAGATTTGTTGATAACTTTGAGGCCAGAGCGGAGTTTAGATGGGACCACTCAGATGAGAGGTTCTTTGAGACAGAAGATGGTGGAGCTAAAAAAGACCAGTACGGCGTAATGGGACAGCTGCTGTATTGGATTGATTTATAAAAATACGAGATTAAAACCATTAAGGACTCTAGTTTATTAGAGTCCTTATCTCTCCATATCTCCTTTGTGTGGGCGGGGGGGAGGACGGTTCTTAGGGCTAAGACTGTTCTCCCTTTTGTCTTAATTAAAGGATTACAATTATGGTGTTCGTACAATTGTAAAAACGTCAGTTCTACCATTGCCGTCAAAGTCTCCAAATTCCAAAGTATGTAGAGGTTTGTTAGAAGTGTTTATAGTATCCCAGGGAGTTTTTCCTTGCCATGATACATGCCACTGACCTCCTGAGGAAGTGAACACATCAGCTTTTCCATCGCCGTTGAAATCTCCGATGCGCAAGTATGGTACTTTAATGTTAGATGTGTTAATTGATTTCCAGGGGCTTGTACCATTATCAGAAACCCACCACTTTCCATCCCAGGTAGCAAACACATCAGCTCTGCCATCCCCCTCAAAATCTGCAATTAGTAGTTGAGAAACTTTAACGGCAGAGTTATTAATCGGATCCCAGGGGCTCTCTCCACTATATGAGACATGCCACTTGCCACCCCAAGAACTAAACACATCAGTTCTACCATCGTTATTGAAATCTCCAAAACGTAAATCCTTAACCTCAATATTAGAATTCCTTAGAACCTTCCAAGGCCCGGTGCCATCTTCTGAAACTCTCCACTTCCCACCCCATGTAGCAAAAACATCGGTCCTGCAATCACCATCGAAATCTACTAGGCGCAAATCGAGAGTTGAAACTTTAGAACTATTCAAATAATGGTAATCGCTAGCTTCCCAACCAGTGCGTCCAGATTTTGATATTGTCCTAAATCTCCACTTCCCATTGGCACCTACGAACACATCAGTTGATCCATGGGGAAAATTGGTGACTGCGTGGTCGAAATATCCTGCATGCTGTAGAGATGTTTCTTGTTTGGCACAAGCGTTGGATCTTTTCGTATGGCAGCAATCACCGATTATTACATCTAGAGGAGATGAGCCATCTAGAGCGATTTTTTGCCAATTTCCTCGTCCACCATCAGTTACCAGCCAGTCATGGGACTTTATCTTTCCCTCTTCATCTAAATCACAGGAAGCTGTGAATATAGGAAGAGAAATAAGTATTAACAAAATTGTTAAAGGGAAACTGCGAATATTGATTTTTGCTATAATCCTTCTCAATACTAATAAAGCAGGTATTAACAAGAATAATGATATATCAGCAAAATTATTGTTAGATGGTGCTAATGAGCATCCTCCGCCACCACTGCTATCATCGTTTTGTAAAATTCTTATGCAATCTGCTATAAATATCTCAACACTTTCGTCAGGGTTTTCACCTGTTATATCTGAAGCAGTCCTTGCAGCCATGAAAGTAAGATCGGAATCAAACGAAGAACCAATTCCGAAGTCTCCTCCAATAGTATCTGTATACTGAAGGAACCTATCATCATTTATATCGTATAGAAATATCTCCGCGTTAAGGTCGGAATTCCCCCCAGTGATATCTTTTTCACTTGAGAAAATTACATAGTTCCCATCTGCACTAAATGTAGGAATGCCATCAGGGAATATTGATGTGGTTATCTGAGTGATACTATCAGTAACGATGTCGTAGAGAAATATCTCATTACCAGAGGGATTTTCACCAGTTAGGTCCAGATTAGACTTAAATGTAATTAACGTCCCATCAGGACTAAATGAAGAAAATCTGTTGCTCTGAAAAGTGCTATCTGTGCTTTCAGTTACTTGTGTAGTTGTGTCAGTATTTGCATCATAGAGAAACAATTCCTCACTTAGATCAACATTGTTACCTGTTAAATTGCCTTCTGATTGGAAGGATACTTGTGTTCCATCAGCACTAATGGCTGGTCTATCACTATGGCTTATAACAGTAGTATCTGTGATTTGAGTAATTACTAAGGACATAAGATCGAGAAGGAATACTTCTTGATTTCCATCTGCATTGCCGCCGGTGTAATCTCTGTTGGAATGAAAAGCCATGTGAGTACCCTTGGAATTAATTATTGGATTATCGTTTGCGGTAGATCCGCCCCCAGATGAATCAGTGAGTTGGGTTAGTGTAAGCGTATCTGTTTTAAGTAAAAACAACTCACTATTTCCATCAACATTAAAACCGATAAGATCATGTGTAGACCTAAAAACAACGAGCGAGCCATCGCTACTCATCTTGGGACTAATGTTTAAATTTCCTATTGTATCGGTTACCTGGGTGTAGAAGTCAAAGTTTACGTCGTATAGGAAAATCTCTAGATTTCCATCAGCATTCAAACCTGTAAAATCTTGGTCTGATACAAAGACTAACAGCGTCCCGTCTGAATTAGTGCTAACAGATCTCGTATCTGGATCAATAGTATCTGTGATCTGTATGTAGTTACATTCAAAATCTTGGGAATAAACAGATTGTGAAACTGAAAAAACTGCCAATAATAAAACTACGATTAATGATCTCTGTATATTTTGAATACTCATTGTTACATCTCCTTTAAAATTAGATTTCAAAAGTGAGTAACATGTCATAGAAGAAAAGTTCAAATTAGATCACAAGTTTTTCACAATTCTGCAGGATATAAAATACGGACAACGCTTTAAAGCGTTGATTTTATGGAAGCACTTTCAAACGATTCAAAATACTAGGTGGGCTGGAGGAGGATACCCTTAGGGCTAAGACTGTTCTCCCTTTTGCCATTATTGTCACACTGCCAACAAACATTTAGTTCTAATTACTCTTGCTTGTAAATTTGTCTTTAGGTAGAATAACATCCGCTTTTTAATGCATACCGTAATGCATCATTAACAAAGCATTTATTCATCCAACTTTAGTACGCCCGGATAGCTCAGTCGGTAGAGCAGAGGATTGAAAATCCTCGTGTCGGCAGTTCGATTCTGTCTCCGGGCATACTACTTATCTTGCTTGCAATCCTTGCCTATCTCAGTCAATAAAAAAACTTATCTGCCGAATATATAGTTTTTCTATAATAATTTGCTTTTATTTCTCGTAATTATTATAAATTTTCTCCAAAATAGTGTTGCTTTTCAGTAGGTTTGTAATGTAAACTTAATATGAATTGTTTTATTTAATGAGGTTGGAGAATTTACGATAGCTGGAGGTATTAATATATGAGGTTCGGTGATTATTTAAAGAGTAAGAGGAAGCAGAGGAATATTACCCAAGAAGAGCTTGCTCGCAGTCTTGAAGTATCAAGTGTATTTGTACATCAGCTTGAGACGGGGAAAGTAGACGCCCCATCGATCGATCGATGTCATCAGATGGCAGTCATTCTAGAGATAGAGATTGAAGAGTTGTGGAATGTTGCCAAGAAGGAACGTCTCAAAAGGTTTATGGACAAAGAGGATATCCAGCAGGATAGCTTTGAGGTCCTAACAGATTCAGAGAAGGCACTTATTAATCTTTATAGAAGCCTTGATAGTGATATGAGGCGAGATTTTGGCGGAATGATATTTATGTTGTTAAGACATACCAAAGACCAAGGGGTCCAGGAGATACTCGAAGAGTTCATGAAAAAATGCGCTTAACGAACAATCTTTCATTTATCTTAAAAGCAATTGGTATAGAGATCTGCATTCTTGCTCTCATCGGACTGGTGTTCCTTTTTCAGTTCAATAGAGCAAAGACTGAGTTTGTCTCTAAAACAAGGGCTATATCGGAGACGATTGGTGACCTTGCTATTGATTTCTATACAGAAGAGGGCATTGAGCCTACCAGTGGAGACTTTTATTTGTTCTTAGATAAAACGCTCGGTAGGAAAAAGCTCTTTAACACTTTTGAGATATCCCCTAAGTTTTTTAGCGTAGTTTTTAACAACGAAGGGTTTTTAACAAATGATTATGATTTGGAGGGAGGTTATTCCGTTAGAGATTCAAACGGAATATTATCCGTATTGGTTCCTTTCTCAGGCAGTGACCAAACTGAGCATTTAGGTATTGTGAAGATAGACTCAGACACAAGGGCAATATTGAAGAAGGTATTTGCGGATAACTACCTTCTATATGCAGCCATGTTGATAGTTCTCAACAACCAGGCCTTTATTTTCTATCTCCTTATGAGAAGAAAAAGAGAGGTTGTTTTTGAGAAGGGGTACCTAAAAGAGCATTCAATTGGAGCGCTCAAGATTATGCACAAGGTTCTGGGTGACATAATAGAAGACCATCAGACCGAATTTGAACCGGATGATGATAAGAAAAAAGCCCAGGATGAGGATAAGAATGTTATCTCAATATCTGATTTAGCAGATAAGAGGAAAGGATGAAGAAATATATCCTAATAGTTCTTGTAATGATGTTTTTTGCGTCGGGATGCGACTCTCCTGAAGATGACGGAGTAGTTGGATTGGATGGCCCTATACTTGAGAGTGTTAACAGTGATGGGTTATTCGAGTTCAACGGCGCTGTTATAAATAATGGTGACAACCCCGTGCAGTCGGTTTATGTTGTAATCGTCCTCAAGGATGAAAGTGGCAGCATTATCGAAGCCAATTCTATATCCTTGTTTGAAGAGGGCACTGACGCACTTCTATATCCTTATGAGAGAGCATTTTTCAATGTTTCTGTAAGTGTCGATCCAAATAGAGTCTTCTCAAAAGATGTGGAGATCTATTATGAAGATCCTCTTGGTAATTGATTTACTTCCTAGTATATAATCCCACCAAGTAATTCTAGTTGTTTCTAAAGAACTTTATTTTTTGAGTTTTGTAAGTAAATCTCCAGTCTCAAGAATTTCTCTGTCGAGATATTTCCTTTTAAGACAAAAAACTGAAGATAACTGCTCAATAGCAGATATACTTAGATATAAGATTGGCTTTAGCATCTAGATTTCATTGGCGGTTTAAATCCTACCCAATAAAAGGAGCAGAAGTTGTTATTAGGCAATGGTGCGATTTTGGGCATAGATATAGGCTCAAATTCAATTAAAGTTGTAGAGCTTGAAGAGGTCGGAACCAATTATCAACTAAAGAGTCTTGGAGAAGTTCCTTTGGCTCGGGGATCGATAGTAGATAAGGCTATTGTTAACTCTGACGAGGTTTCTCGAACACTTTCAAAATTAATAGATGATCTTGGTATTGAAGCAGATGATGCAGCTATTTCCATCTCTGGAGACCCCGTGTTGTTAAAAAGGGTAAGCTTGCCTCATATGTCTGATGCAGAATTAAAAAAGTCTATTAAATGGGAGTTGGAAAAGCTGAATACGCAGGCTATTAATGAATTTAGTTATGACTACCAGGTCCTATCAGCACAAGCTGGTAAGGATATGATAGATGTATTAATTGTGGCAGCCAATAAAAATGTTACAAGGGATTATCTGTCGATTTTGACTAACGTGGGTTTGAACCCAGTTCTAATTGACCTAGATGTTTTTTCTCTACAAAGCGTATACGAAGTGAACTACCCTGAATCAACCGGGCTCTTGGCTTTAATTAACATAGGGGCCTCTGTTACAAACGTTTTGATTATAGATAATGGAGAGTCGGTTTTTGCAAAGGACTTGCCAGTAGGTGGGGATCAGTATACGGATTTGATAATAGATAAGATGGGACTTACTTATGATGAGGCAGAAGAGGTTAAGCATAACCTAAGAGCAGGATTGACTGACCCCGCTATAGAAGAGTTAGCAGATAATTTCATCCAATCTATATCTTATGAAATAAAAAGTATATTAGACCACTTTTCGGCTACTCATAGCAGCGAGAAAGTAAAAAGGATAATGATAGGAGGCGGGAGTGCCACTTTGCCTGGTATGAACAATACTCTCTCTACAGTTGCTCAATCCTACGTAGGTATTTTGAATCCTTTTAGAAATATAGACTATAGTGAAGCTGCGTTTGATCCTGAATATATTAGCGACATCTCACCGAAGATGAATATTGCCACCGGGATTGCTTTGAGAAAGCCCTAACCCAGTACCATAAAAGTAGAACATCGTCTGCTTGATGAATATTGAGAGAATGATATCCTAAGTTCTCAAAAGACATGAGAAGGTTTAACTTTCTCAGATAGGGTTAATATGAAGTGCATACTGTGTGAAAAAAGAAAACCAAAAAGGTATTGTCCTGCTAAGAAAGCTTCCATTTGTCCTGTTTGCTGTGGCGAAAAGAGGGGAGTCACTATAAATTGCCCGCTTGATTGCCAATATTATGTGGAGGGTCAAAAACACCACCAGCAAAAGATAATGCATCAGAGAATTAAAAAAGAAGGTACTAGGAGCTATGCTCGTAAGGCGGAGCTCTTTAAACATAACCCAGAGCTCTTTGCTCATTTAGAAAAGGGTTTTGTCACTATTTTCAGATCAGACAAAAGTTTGACGAATAAGGATTTAGTATCAGGATTGGACTTGGCATATAAAACTCTTGAGACTGAGAAGAAAGGAGTTATCTATCAGCACCAGAGTGGGAATAAATATGCAGATGAGATCTCAGATCATGTGCTTGGCATTGTAAGCCAATTTAAGGACAGCCCCGAGCTTGGACCAAACAGGATAACTCTTGATTTTGGGGTTATGGTAATAAAAGAGTTTTTGGATGAAGCACGGTTCTATATGGAAAATGATGAGAATCCCAAGAGTTACCTAATTCACTTGATGAGATATCATCCTGAGGAAGAAGCACCATCAGCGCAATCAGAAAGTAAACTAATAATTACGCCCTAGTGATAGAAGATTACTATTTGGAGTTGCCAGAAGGCACGGTGTTGATAATCGCTGAGATTATAAATGCAACTACAGCTACTATTCCAAGAATTTTAAAATAACGTTCCCAATCTAAAGAAATTCCTAGATAAAAACCGATTCCTACAAAAGTAAAAAGTATAAGGCAAACAACTATAGCGCCTGGAATATTTTTCTTTAACACTTCGAGTTTTCCTCCTGGATAAATATAGCAAGGGAATTGTATCTGAATTGTAGAGAAGATTCAAATAGTGAGAAAACAACGATCTGCTACACAAAATTCTATTATATATTCTCTAATTGAAGTTGAAGCAGAATCAATGTAGAATTATATATACTTATTTTTTCATATCCTTTTTTCACATTTTCACGACTAGTCCTAAGAGTCGGCTTTAATCTTCTGTGATGATTTATGAAGATCCCAAAACCTAAAGAGATTATTCAGGTACTAAAGAGCTCAAACGGCCGCCCTATGAGATCCAAAGAGATCTCTAGACGCCTTGGTATGCCTAAGGAAGCCCGAGATATATTAAAGAAGATTCTTAGAAAGATGCTCTCACAAGAAAAATTATCTAGAGTCGAGGGCGGTAAATATGCTATTGCTGATTATAAGAAAAAAGAACCAAAAACCAAAGAGCACGAAAAGAAACCAGAGAGAACTTCTACTAGTGCTAGAATGAAGGGTGTTGCAAAAGATGGCAGAGTGATAGGAAAGTTTTTAAGAACTGGAAAAACCGGCAAAATCGTTCCTCGAGATAGTTTCATACCCCACATACTCCTTCAACCAAATGACATTAAAGATCTTAGGAACCACAGCCTAGTTGTAGCAGAGCTGCAGAACAAGATATCCAGCACGGGCCGTCTACGAGGCAGAGTTGTAGAAGTTTTGGGTAAAGCCGGTGATTTGGATACTGAAAAAAAGGGCTTAATGATTGAATATGATCTGTCCGATGACTTCCCAAACAATATAAAAATGGAATTAGATAAGACCTCAGAGCGGATTTCTAGCACAGAGGTTGCAAGAAGGGTTGATTTAAGACAACGAACTATATTTACTATTGACGGAGAAGATGCCAAGGATTTTGATGACGCCGTTGGGATAGAGATAACCAAAAGCGGCTACAAACTTTGGGTATCCATTGCGGATGTTTCCTATTATGTGAAAATGGGAAGCGCTATTGATAATGAAGCTTTGAGTAGGGGAACTAGTGTTTATCTTCCAGACAGAGTCATTCCTATGCTCCCTGAGAAACTCTCCAATAATCTCTGCAGTCTTGTCCCCAACGAGGATCGTCTGACTAAAACTGCCGAGATGGACTTTAACAGAAAAGGGGAGATGGTGAATTTTAAGATCTACAACAGCGTGATTAATAGCTCCGCCCGTCTTACCTATACACAAGTAGTTAAAGACCTATCGCAAAAGGAACGTATTCCCAAAGAACAGAAAGATGTTATTTCAGTGCTTAAGAACATGAAAGAGCTTTATGAGAAGATAAGAGAGATTAGAATAAAGAGCGGTAAGCTTGATTTTGATATTCCTGAGCCAAATCTGGTAAGGGATGAGCTTGGAAGGGTAGTAGATGTCATTAAGTCCCAAAGGAACTTTGCTCATGAGATGATTGAAGAATTTATGATTGCCGCCAATGTTGCTGTTGCAAATTATCTGTGTGACTCAGAGGTTCCTTCAATATATAGGATTCATGAAACTCCTGATCCGGACTCGCTTGTAAAACTTAAGGAGGGGCTTAAAAAACTGGGCTACATGCTCTCAGCGAGTGATGATATAGATACTCATGATTTACAAAGAATAATTTATCAGGCCAAAGGTAAAAATGACGAAGTGCCGGTTAACATGTTGATCCTTCGTTCCCTAAAGAGGGCTTTTTACTCAGTCCTAGATGAGGAGCATTTTGGACTTGCACTTGTTCACTACACCCATTTCACCTCCCCCATTAGGCGTTATCCTGATTTAATAGTTCACAGGATGTTAGATTCTCTTTTCTTAAAAAAATCCCCTCCATATGATGAAAAAACGGTTGAGTGGATAGCGGAGAACTCTTCCAAACAAGAAAGACTTGCAAACGAAGTTGAGAGAGAGGCTATGAGTATTGAGAGGACGCAGCTCATGAAACCTTATATTGGAGAGGAATTTGAAGGAATCGTCATTAGTGTAATGCCCTTTGGTATGTTTGTTGAAGTCAAAGAAATGTTTGTTGAAGGTCTTGTTCCTAAAGATACAGTTCCCAACTGGAGAAACCGCTGGTTTGATATAGGACAGAAGCTTAAGGTTAAGGTCGTGGACGCCAATCTAGAGAAGAGGGGTATAACCCTGAACTTAGTATCTTAAATTTACCTACCAAATAAAAAGGGCCTCCCAAACTTGAGAAGCCCTCTTAAATAATTTAGAAATTTCTAATCGCTAAGTAATTATTTTTTCTTTCTTCTGGCTCTTAGAGCAAATGCGAATGCTATTGGTACCAGAGGAATCAGCAAGTTAGCAACTGCAGTGCTCAATTGAACAGGGCCTCCTGCTATAGCACAACCACTGCCATCACTTTTACCTTCATCTGTTGTAGGTGGAGTTGTTGTTGGAGGTGCCGTTCCAGTAGGGGTTGGAGTTGGGCCAGGTGTAGCTGTTGGACCCGGCGTCGCTGTAGGTCCAGGGGTTGCAGTCGGAGTAGCTGAGACTACTGATTGAACAGCTGCAAAAGCGTCTATTCTTCCAGCACCCGATATGAAATCAAAACCTGGTGAGCCTAAGTCTACTGCTGTACTGGTTAGAGCATTTCTTATAACGTTAACATTCCTTGTAGCTGTTGTAGGATCATTGGCTTGACTAATCTGAGAATCCTCAAAAGCTTCATACACTAGCGCAGCCACTGCAGCTACATGTGGGGCTGCTGCTGAGGTTCCAAAGAATGTTCCAAACCCTGGTGCTGTTGTGGAAACACCGTCAGGACCAGCAATGTCAGGTTTGTTTCTTTGCACTGATATTGGAGCTCTTGTTGTTTCAAATTCGGAAAGAACAGCATCTGTGGGCGTTATTAATGACGCAGGTCCATGGGAGCTAAAAGACTCTATTGTATTAGGAGTTCTCCAATCAAAGGCTGCAGTTGCGATAACCCCAGCTGCCGAAGGATGTCCATATATTGCATCAGCAGACACATTGAACTCTGTAATACTTTCATTGCCGTTAAAATGCATTTCAAGCGTTTGCGCTGTTCCTGAGAATTTTCTAATAAGAATCTCTGCAAATTGCGTATCAAAAAGATCCGGATTGTCAAAAACTATAAACTCAAAAGGATCATCATTGCCGTTTTGTACTAATTCACTCATAGCTAAAGTGCCTGCTCCGAAAGAATCTATTAATAGAAGATCATAGTCGTTTGAGGAAGCCCCAAAAGGGTCGCTCCACTGAAGGAATATTACTGCTGTTCCTCCGCCTGGGATGGCGATTGTCATGCCTGCATTGGTTGATCCGCCTGCTGCAGCTCCGAAATCGTGAAGGTCTAAAGTAGGATTAAATCCTCCATCATCAATATAAAAAGCTTGGTAGTGTTTCTGTGCATCATTCCCAGCAGCAGAGACAAAAACTATTCCCATATCAACTGCTTCTTGTGCTTTTTGGGCTAAAGAGCCATCCTGAAAATAAGGCTGTGTTAGAAAACCTACATCATCAACAATAATGTCTGCTCCAATACTAATGAAAAAGTCGATAGCCGCAATAAAAGTTAAGCTTGATGGAAAGGCTGTGTGAAAAGCTAGGCTTGCCCCAGGAGCTACGTCATGGATAATCTCCAGCATTGCTGTTCCCTCATCTCCTCCAAAAGCATTGCTTCCAACATTAACTGAAAGCAAATCTCCCGTTGCTTGAGATACGGCAAGACTGTCTACACCATCTGAAATTACGCCAATTAATATTCCACTACCATCCACACCAAAGGTTGATCTGGCGGTATCAGCATTCATAGCCGCGTCCCCTTGGGTTTGTACTGAACCCACACGTGTGTGGGCATAATCAGGAGTTGTAACTCTGTCTATAAATTCCATTTCTGCAGCTTCTTTTAGGTTATCAGATGACATCCAGCCCTGAACAATTTTTAGGTCTTCATTTACTATTTCAACCTCTAAACCCTGATCAAGTAGTTTCTGTAGATTCTCATCACTGACTTCATTGCAATGCAAATAGACTTGAATATTTCCTGCATTATCAACTTTAATCACCTGGTTGGATAATTTGCTTAAGTCTAAGTCTGGAGAAGCATTTCTAGTTGCTGCCATCTCTGACATCTCATTGATTTTCCCTTCGACAATGGGACTTATCTTAGAATCAGCGCTAGATATTAGCGGTGATATGAGAGTTAGTGTTATTGCAATAATAGCTAAAGATATTTTGTTCATTTAATCCTCCTGAGGATTCTTGCTTAACTAATATTATAACCAATAGTTTATCATAAGCGCGCGTTTTTTAGCTTGGTTATAAACTTTATCTAAGCTCAAAGCTATATATACTGGCGGAGGGAGTGGGATTCGAACCCACGATACGGTTGCCCGCATACTGGTTTTCGAGACCAGCGCCTTCGTCCGCTCGGCCATCCCTCCCAGCATATAATCCACATAAACTACCGAACCAGATAAATTAAGGCAACATAGCATAATCATGTGATCTGGGAAACTTGACTAAATAATGTAGACTTCTTCCTTGTGAATAAAGATTTCTTCTCTGACAGTGTTAAATCAACCATAAAAAGCGCTATCGATGAGGCATCCGGGAACGAGGTTTTCTTTGTAGGCTCATTTTCCCAAAATAAGGTTATTGAAGAAGTGCAGGTTATAGCCAGGGGGAACGATTATTCCGTCCCTGCGGTGATAGAGTCTGCAAGCCCAGGAGATGTTGTTATTCATAACCATCCTTCGGGCAAACTGAGCCCTTCTAACCAGGATATACAGATAGCATCTGTTTTTGGAAACCATGGGGTAGGTTTCTTAATTGTTAATAATACTGCCTCCCAGGTTTATGTGGTTGTAGAGCCCTTTTTTAGTAAGGAGATAGAACCTCTAGATATAGAAGAGACTAGAAAAGCGCTTTTACCCAAAGGCAAAGTAGCTGAAGTAATGGGAGATAAGTACGAGCTCAGAGATGAGCAGCTCCAAATGCTAGAGACTGTCTCCGGCTCTTTTAATAACAATTCAATTTCTTTGGTTGAGGCAGGCACAGGAACCGGCAAAACACTTTCTTATTTAATCCCTGCAATTTCCTGGGCGCTTAAGAACCAAGAGCGCATTGTTATATCGACTAACACAATAAATCTTCAGGAACAGCTCATTGAAAAAGATATACCTCTTCTATACGAAGCATTTGAGGAGGATTTCAAATACTCCTTAGTCAAAGGCATGAGGAATTATCTGTGTCTTCTGCGCACCGAGACTATACAAGAAGGGCTTTTTGAGATGGCCGATGATGATGAGATGGGCTCGATCGATGACATCTTGGAATGGGCTAAGGTTACAGAGGACGGCTCCCTTTCTGATCTTAACTATACGCCCACCGATAGTGTATGGGACAAAGTGTCTGCAGAGAGTGATAGTTGTCTTAGGGCTAGGTGTCCATATTATTCTAGGTGTTTTTTCTATAAATCCAGACGGGAGATAGCTTCCTCACAGCTCCTGGTTGTGAATCATCATCTTCTTTTCTCTGATCTTGCTATAAAGAACGCCTCTGAGAGCAGCGATGCCGGGATATTGCCGCCTTTTAAGAGAGTAATTTTTGATGAAGCACATCATCTAAATGACGCGGCCACTTCTCACTTTGGAATGAGGGCTACAAAGTTTGGTGTTCTAAGGGTTCTAAGAAGGCTTAAGAGAAAGGGTAAAGGTGGTCAGGGGAAGGGCTTAATTTACTATACAGCCTCACTTGCTGCTAAGCTTGTGAAAATTTCTAAAAAAGGGGTTGTAAATGAGCTGTTAGGTAAAGTTGAGGGCTTACTTTCAACTAAAGTTGATACGGTTGAACAATATGTAGGCGACTCATTTGATTCGCTTTATACATTTTGTCTCCCCATAATTCAAGAAAAAGAGGGTGGAAAAGAAGATATTAACCTCAGGATTACAGAAGATGTTACCTCTGTGGATGGATGGGAGGATGTAGATAAGAAATTTTCCATATTGAGAATTAGGCTTAAGGAGCTTCATGAGGAAATTAAGGCAATAAACGATATTTTAATTGATTATGAAGTTGAGAGTGATATTGCCAAGCTCATAGTTGAATTTAGGGGTGTGAGCAATAAACTCGATTATTACTCTGATGTTGTAAGCACCTTTTTGAGCACTGAGGATGATGGTTTTGTAAGATGGGTAGAGGGTAGAATGGGAAAAAGTGGAATACTCTCAGGAATAGGACTCTCGCCCCTTGATATTTCACCTACCCTAAAGGATAGACTCTACTCGAAGTGCGATACAGTTGTAATGACATCTGCAACCATGGCTGTGAACAAGAGCTTCGATTTCCTCAAATCTGGACTCGGGCTTCAAGATGAGCTGAGGGTAGATGAGCAAATACTTCTATCGCCCTTTGACTACAAAGAGCAGCTTCTCTTGACTGTACCGAATGATATACCTGAGCCTGGGAATGTTGGTTTTGCTGAGGCCGTATCAAAACTCATAAGAGATGCAACTTTAGCTTCGAAGGGTAACGCACTCATACTTTTTACATCCTACACACTTTTAGAAACTGTTTATAGAAACATCTCAGGTGTGTTAGAGGATGAGGGTATACTTGCTCTAAAACAGGGAGCAGCTCCAAGGGCCAGATTGTTAGATAAGTTTAGGATTGAAGACAACTCCGTACTTTTTGCAACCGATAGCTTCTGGGAAGGGGTTGATGTTCCAGGTGATGCCCTAAAATTAGTAATTATCACGAGGCTTCCATTTAGAGTTCCTACAGAGCCTATAATTGAAGCACGAGTCGAATACATGGAAAACCAGGGACTTAATTCTTTTACCGATTATAGCGTTCCTGTAGCTGTTTTAAAATTTAAGCAAGGCTTTGGTAGACTAATAAGGACCAAGACCGACAAGGGTGCTGTGCTTGTCTTAGATAGAAGATTGATAAGTAAGTTTTATGGGAAGTTCTTTTTGAACTCCCTTCCTGAGTCTACAAGGCTAGTGGACAGTTCTGAGAATATAATTAATAACCTAAAACTCTTTATAGGATGACCTTTCGTGTTAACTCAAATTTATTGTAGATGAGCTTCCGTCCGGCACGTCAACAGAACCTGAGCAGTGAACTATTCCCGGTGCGATCAGCACGACTGCTAGACTTGTAAATAGAAAAGAAATTCTAAGTGCTCTGGATAATCTTTTTGGTAGTTTCAATTCTGTAATCCTCCTGGTCTATATTCTTGTGTTGGTAAACTATTTGCTTCCAGATTGAGTGTTGATAGTCTGAGTATTATTTGAAGAATTACCTATCGACCCTTCACACTGACACCCATAAATAAAAGTAAGTGTAACGAGCAGCATTATAGTAAGCAAAACACTTTTTCTCTCTTTAAATATTTGAATAAGTTTCATCTATTTACCTCAATTATATTAGTAAAATCTAATGATATCATAGTAAAGAAAGTAGAGCAACAAGTTTAATCCTGAGCTCCGATATGTTGATCAAGAGTTCAGTTTCTTTGCAATTTTTCTTACCAATAAGCGTGGAGTGAATCTGTTTAAGAAAGGTACGATTTGCTGTTTTAGACCTGGTATAACTATTGTCTGACCATTTCTAAAGCCCTGATATCCAGCTTTTACCACTGGCTCCATTTCCATTAAACTCATCTTAAAGAGTAGCGAGTCCTCAAGATCGGACTTTTCACCAAACTCTGTTTTGACAGGCCCTGGAGCAAGACATGAGATTTTAATATCAGGATTTGAGATTTCCTCAGCAAGTGCCTCAGTAAATGAAAGCACATAGGCTTTAGTTGCGAAATAGACGGCAAGATTTGGCCCAGGTTGGAAACCAGCCAGTGAGCCTACATTCAATATTCCTCCGTGTCCTCTCTCTATAATTCCTGGCAAAAATAGTCTTGTAAGATGAGTAAGAGCAACAAGGTTTACTTGTATCATGTCTAGTTGCAGGTCTGTGTCTAGCTCGGCAATATGACCTTTGTTGCCAAAACCAGCATTGTTTACTACAACATCAATCTGTACTTTCTCTTTATTTAAATGACTAAATATTTCTTTGGGTGCAGTTTTTTTAGATAGATCTTTGGGGAGAACGTGAACCTCTATTCCATGCTCGGATTTTAATTGCTGAGCGAGTTCATTTAATCTCTCTTCCCTTCGAGCCACCAATACTAGATCTGACCCATCTGCTGCAAAAAGTTTTGCAAGCTCCATACCTAACCCGGAGGATGCACCTGTAATTAAAACAGTTTCATTAGCCATATTCTTTTTCCCCGTATTAAAAGTTACTATTGTTTTACACCCAAGGCCTTGTAATGTCAATCAGGATCTCAGTGTGTTTACTTTATCTTCTTTAGATAACTAAGACCTCCTAGATATCCCACCTGCTCTCTAATCCACCTCTCTCTTTCTAGAACATATTCTGAGGGTTTAGAGGCCGACATAACTCTGGGGTTTGGAAGTGTAGCTGCAATTAGTGCTGAATCTACAAGATCTAGACCTTTAGCGGATCTACCAAAATAAACTTGAGCAGCCTCATCTACTCCATATATGCCATTTCCGGTCTCGATAACGTTTAAATAAACCTCAAGTATCCTCTTTTTGCCCCATATATTATCAATCAATACAGCAAAATATGCTTCTAACACTTTTCTAGTCCATGATCTTTCAGGCCAGAGAAAGACATTTTTAGCTGTCTGCTGAGTGATTGTGCTGGCTCCTCTTAGTCTGTTGCCTTCAAGTTTGTCATCAATCGCCTCCTCAATTGCATGGAAATCAAATCCATCATGATCTGCAAATGTTTGGTCTTCCGCCGCGATTACAGCCATTTTCATATAGTCAGAAATATCGTCATATTTCTTCCAATCCGTTTTAATCAAATTCAGCCCGCTATTTCCTTCAAAGGAACGTATTATCATTAAAGGAGTTGTGGGAGGATTTACAAATTTATAAAGCGTAACCCATGCGATTGAAATAATGATTAATAGTAGTAAAAGTTTGATTGCAAAAATCGAGATTTTTCGAAGGTTTTTCTTCATTTTCATGAACACTATTGTTTTCTAAGAATTTTAACCAGTTTCTGGTTTTCTAGCCATTGAAATTATATGTTTTCTTGTTCTGGCAATTGACTCTTAGTGTCGTCTCATATAAGCTTATTGATCAATATTTATAGATATTTAGGAGGCTTCCCCCCGCATGACAACACCGTCTCAGATTATACCTATTAACATCGAAGATGAAATGAAAGAGTCTTACCTTTCCTATTCGATGAGCGTTATTATTGGACGCGCTCTTCCGGATGTGAGGGACGGGCTTAAACCTGTACATAGACGAATTCTATTTGGTATGGATGAGGTCGGTAATCAGTGGAACAGGCCTTATAAAAAGTCCGCAAGAATTGTAGGTGACGTGATGGGTAAATACCACCCTCACGGAGACGCTGCTATTTATGACACACTCGTTAGAATGGCGCAGGATTTCTCCATGCGCTACACACTCGTTGATGGACAGGGCAATTTCGGATCTATTGACGGCGATCCTCCTGCAGCAATGAGGTACACCGAAGTCCGCCTCGACAGAATTGCAACCGAGATGCTAGATGATCTCGAGAAAGAAACTGTGGACTTTGTGCCTAACTATGACGGTGGAGAGCATGAGCCTCTGGTGCTGCCCTCAAAAATACCGAATCTCCTTTTAAACGGGTCCTCAGGTATAGCTGTTGGTATGTCAACGAATATTCCCCCACATAACCTGACCGAATTAGTAAATGCAGTTATAGCTCAAGCCGAAAAACCTGAGATTACAGTTGATGAATTAATGGAGCATGTACCGGGTCCCGATTTTCCTACTGCTGGTTTTATAATGGGTAAAAATCCGATACGTCAAGCGTATGAAACCGGTCGGGGAATTATAAAACTCAGAGCAAAGGCTAAGATAGAGAAACAAAAAAAGGGTGACAGAGAAGTAATTATTATCAATGAAATTCCTTATCAGGTTAATAAATCCAGACTCATTGAGCGAATGGCTGATCTTGTAAAAGAAGACAAGATAAGTGGGATATCGGATATAAGAGATGAGTCCGATAGAGATGGAATCAGAGTAGTTGTAGACTTAAAGAGGGGTGAGATTGGTGAGGTTATCTTAAACCAGCTCTACAAACATACCCCAATGGATACTTCCTTTGGTATTATCATGCTTGCGCTTGTGAGAAACCAGCCACGGGTGATGTCTCTAAAAGAAATTATTAATCACTTTATTGAACATAGAAAAGAGGTCGTAACCAGACGTACGCAGTTTGAATTGGCTAAGGCTGAGGCACGGCTTCATATATTAGAGGGACTTAAAATTGCTCTTGATAATATTGATGAAGTAATTGCACTTATTCGCAAATCAAGTAGCCCACAGGTTGCAAAAGAAGGGCTTATGCAAAAGCTTGGTCTAAGCGCTATACAGGCCCAAGCCATTTTGGATATGCGTCTGCAAAGACTCACCGCTTTAGAGCGTGATAAAATACTTGATGAAAGAAAAGAGCTTATTGCTACAGTAATAAGCTTAAAAGAAGTTCTGGACAAAGAAAATCTTATACTGGGAATAGTTACAGACGAGCTTAAAGAGATAAAAGACCGCTACGGGGATGTAAGAAAAACTGAGATCCTAGACAGCGCAGAGGAAATATCTATTGAAGACCTCATAGCAGATGAAGATATGGTGGTTACTATAACCCACGAGGGTTATATAAAAACTACACCTTTGAGTATATATAGAAGCCAGCGTAGGGGAGGCAAGGGGCGCACTGGCATGACTACGAAGGATCTGGACTTTGTAGTGAATCTCTTTATTGCTTCACAGCATAATTACGTTCTATTTTTCTCTAATCATGGTAAATGTTACTGGCTAAAAGTTCATGAGATTCCCGAATCAGGCCCTACAACTAGGGGGAAAGCATTGGTTAATCTGTTAAACCTGGCTGAAGGGGAGAAAATAGCAGCGGTGCTTCCAGTTATAGAGTTCAATGATAATCAATCTATCTTAATGGCAACCAAAGAGGGAGTGGTTAAAAAGACAAGACTGAGTGCATACTCCAAGCCTCGCGTAGGCGGCATAATAGCTCTCAACATAAGAGACGATGATGAACTTATAGAGGCTAAGCTAACAAGCGGAAGTGATGAAATATTGATATCCTCTCATTTTGGACAAGCAATTAGGTTTAAAGAAGAAGATGTAAGGGATATGGGCAGAACCGCCACCGGGGTTAGAGGAATTAGATTAGATAAAGGTGATGAGGTCGTAAGTTTAGAGGTGATTGAGAATCCTGAGGCCCAAATTCTCACCGTAACGGAAAAAGGCTATGGTAAAAGAACTCTTGTCTCCGAATATAGAATTACCGGGAGAGGAGGTAAGGGGGTTATAACCATAAAGACGACAGGCAAAAACGGCAGAGTCGTAGGCACTTTCCAGGTAACAAACGATACTGAGATAATGATGATTACAACACAGGCTGGAAAAGTAATACGCATGAATGCATCTGAAATAAGTATTTTTGGCAGGGGCACGCAGGGTGTCAGGCTTATAGGGCTTGCTGAGGACGAAAAAGTTGCTTCTGTAGCAAAGGTCTTGGAGAGAGAACAAGATTCCTACACCTAATCTTCTTGTGTACTAAAGAGAGAATTTCCCATCAATGACTCGAGAGATCGAAAACATATTTCTTGATTTCCCAGATTACGGGTGCTTTGCCTGTGATCCTAGAAATCATAAGGGTCTTCGCCTTAAATTCTTTGCTGACGATGAAAAAGGTGAAGTGTTCACAACATACAACCCAGAGGTCCATCTTGAGGGTTTTCCTGGAATATTGCACGGTGGAATACAATGTGCGCTAATAGATGAAGTGGCATTTTGGACTATGTTTGATAAATATAAAAAGATAGCACTTACTTCAAAACTAGATATGGAATTTTTAAGACCCGTCAATACTCCTTGTGAGTTGACGATACGTGGAAAAGTGACTCAGATTGACGGACGAAAGGTTCAGGTTCAAGTAAATCTTTTTAATGAAAAAAATAAGGTATGTACAAGAAGTGCTGTTGATTACACTATAACAACTAGAGAAGTAACCTATAAATTAATAGGGAAGGAAAGGTTTACAGAGGAATTTCAGAAATATTTGGAAGACTAACCATGATAAAACTATATGACCACCCGCTTTCGGGAAACAGCTATAAATCTAGACTTGCTTTAAATCACCTGGGGATTGAATATGAGAGAATAAATGTGGATGTCTTTAAAGGTGAGCAGAACGATCCCAAATTTGCAGCACTAAATCCCAATAAGAAAATTCCTGTGCTGGTTGATGAGGATTTTGTTATGTGGGAGTCAAACGCTCTTTTGTTTTATATAGGGAAGAAGTACTCACCAAACGATATATATCCCGAAGATCCCAGAACTCATGGCCTGGTTGCCCAGTGGCTTCTTTTTGGAAAGACTTCTATAGACCCTAACCTTGCTATGGCCAGATATTTAACGAGGTTTGGCTCTGGTGAAGAGCATGAACTGCAGCAACTTGCAAAATGCAGGGCCCATGGGATGCAGGCGCTTAAAATTCTAGATGATCACCTGCATGATAACGAATTTCTGGCAGGTGACTACACGATTGCTGATATTGGTTGTTATCCTTATGTACATTTGGGTCCTGAGGGTGAGGTTGATATTGAGGCCTACTCCTCTGTGATGTCATGGATTGAGCGTATTCAATCTCAACCCGGATATATTTCTATGGAAGATTAATTTGATATGGAGATAATAAGGGTGGAGCGGGAAACGGGATTCGAACCCGCGACCTTCTCCTTGGCAAGGAGACGCTCTAGCCAGCTGAGCTATTCCCGCTTAGCAAGCCCCGTAAATGTATCAAGCCCAATGATTATTGTCAAGAATTACGCTATACTCCTTCCTTTTAGGTAATATACTTGGCCAGTGAATAAAATGAGTAAAGACATAAGAAAAACTATAATATCCAAAGTCCACAGAGTAATAATAAAAGTTGGAAGCAGCGTGCTGACCGATCAAAGCGGAGGTTTGTCCGATAGTATTTTTGAGAAGCTTGCCGAGCAAATTTCAAAAATTAAAGATAAGAACATTGAAGTTATTGTAGTTTCCTCGGGTGCTATTGCCTCAGGTATGAAGAAACTGGGTCTTGCAGAAAGACCTACAGAGATATCAATGAAACAGGCTATAGCAGCTGCAGGGCAGAGCACTCTTATATGGCATTATGAAAAAGCTTTTTCCGATTTCAATAAAAATGTTGCTCAAATTCTCCTAACTCTAGATGGGTTATCTGATAGAAAGCGGTTTTTAAATGCGCGTAAAACTGTAAGCACACTTCTCTCAATGGGAATAATTCCAATTATAAATGAGAATGATACTGTAGCGGTTGAAGAAATCATGCTTGGGGATAACGATAACCTTGCAGCTCATATTACCTCTCTTATTGAGGCTGATCTGCTTATAATGCTCACAGATATTGAGGGGCTCTATAACAAGGATCCCAGGGTTAATAAGGATGCAGAGTTAATATCACTTATAGATCATATTGGAGAAGAGATTGAAAATACCGCTGGAGATACTTTTGGCAAAACCACGATTGGTGGAATGAAAACCAAAATTGAAGCAGCAAAGAAAGCTGCGGCTTATGGTGTTCCAACAATAATTGCGAATGGAAATAATGGATCAACTCTAGAGGAGATATTTGAAGGAAAAGAAGTAGGAACACTTTTTCTCCCTTCAGAGCAAAGCTTGAGCGGACGCAAACACTGGATCGCTTTTACTCTTAAGTCAGCAGGAGAGATTATCATTGATGGGGGGGCTGTGAGTGCCATATCTTCCTCAGGGAAAAGTTTGCTACCCTCTGGAATTAAAGATGTTAAGGGCAGCTTTGGAGTGGGGGAGTCTGTAACATGTGTTGATGAAAGTGGTAAACCTGTTGCACGTGGTCTTACGTCCTATAGCTCTGAGGACATAAAGAAGATAAAAGGTTCCAAGACTTCTGACATTGAGGCCATACTAGGGTACAAGTACAGCGATGAAGTAATTCACCGAGACGACCTTGCCGTTATTGTGGAATAGACGTTTTTGAAATCTAGCTATGAAGTCCAGAAAACTCTTATACCTATTAATCTTTTTTATTCTTATTCTGACAACTCTTGGAGTTTCTTATCTTACTGTTTCGAACTACATATACAGCGTCCCTTCAGTTAAAGATGATACGATAGTTTCAATTCCCAAGGGCTCAGGCCTCACAACCATATCTGATACCCTTATGAATTCTGGAGTCATAGCAAATGACAAACTTTTTATTCTATATGTCATGAAAGAGGGGCTTCAAGGCGACCTAAAAGCAGGTGAGTATGAGTTTGAAAAAGGTAGCACCATGGCAGGGGTCGTAAGTCAGCTTGTAGCAGGGGATGTTTTGCTCTATAGAGTTACGATACCTGAGGGACTAACGGTTAAAGAGATTGCCAAATTGTTGGATAGTAAGGGAGTAGTTGATGAAAAGGACTTTATTTTAGAGACTAAGGATGAAGAATTTATAAAAGAACTTCTTGGCCCTGGAGCAACTAGTTTTGAAGGATACCTATTTCCCGAAACCTATTCTTATTCTAGATCACCGAATGCAAAAGAGTTGATTGTCTTAATGGTGGAGAGATTCAAAGCTGTTTTTGAGCCTCTTCAGGAGCTTAGGGATAAAACCAATCTCTCAGATGAGGAGATTGTTATATTAGCTTCAATCATTGAAAAAGAGACTGGTGCTGCGTTTGAGCGGCCTGTGATTTCAGCTGTTTTTCAAAACCGCCTCAGAATTGGAATGAAACTAGATAGCGATCCTACTGTGATTTATGGAATGGGGGAGAACTATAGAGGCAATATCAGGAAAAAGGATCTAAAGGAAGAGACTCCTTATAATACCTATGTAATAAAAGGGCTTCCGGCTGGACCTATTGCCAATCCTGGGAAGGATTCGATCATGGCGGTGTTTGAACCTGCAGATGTAAAATATCTCTACTTTGTATCCAAAGGAGATGGTACCCATCATTTCTCGAACAGTTACAGAGAGCACCAAAATGCAGTAAACAAGTATCAGAGATGATTGTTCTAGGCAAATACTTCGCTGAATGGATCTACACTCGTTCCTTCTGATACATGCTTAGGAATTTTTCTGTCTTCTCTTTCTATTCTGATAAGTCCGTTCTTTCTTCGAGTAGCGATAAACTGAGTGCCGCTAGTTTCTCTTGAAATTCTCTCTAAAATCCTCGGGTAGTTCTTAGAGCCTATGAATATTGAGTGGATACATACTCCTAGTTTCTTGGCGCGCAACCTCTCACTTATGACATCACAGTCTCCCGAGGTGGGAATACCGTCTGTAATAAAAAGTATATGCTTATTTCTGAGCCCTCTTCCTCTAAACTCGCCAAGTGCGTCTTTGAGAGCGTCTTCATAGTTCGTGTTTCCTGAGCATTCAGTTTTAGAAGCAAGATCCAGCATCCAGGTGTAGTCTCTTGTAAAGAATTGCGCATTCCTTTTATATTTGTAAGAGCGGTGATTAAATTCAACGTAGCCTACTCTCATTCTCTTAGATCTAGCAAGCTCCACAACACCCCTTACAACAGATGAAGACCATTCGCTGTATACTCCCATCATAGAAGTACTAACATCTCTTAGGATTGCTATTTCTCCACCCATCATTTCTTTCTCTCTTTTGTGGACGCGGGGTAGAGTAGGGGTTGTATTTTCTGTCCAGATCATTGCTTCAAATGGATCTATATCTTCGATTTCATCGAAGTGTTTCATTCTCTTCCATGTTCTGGGCATCCCTCCGGGGTGGGGTGCTCTAAGAGCCATACTTTTTTGGAAGTTGCCTTCCAGTACTTTCATTATAATTCTTACGTTATCAGCAGTATCGGTATTTTTCTTTCCTCCTACCCAGTAGTCATCTTCGTCTCCGGGATCAGGGGATTTACTTGCAAATACCTTGTTTGATTCAGGGGCATCTCTATCTTCATCTCCCCCGTCATCACTAAGCTGGCCCTCAGGATCAGATGGTATATCCATATCATCTGGCGGGGCCATTTGGTTCTCTTTTTCTATATTATCTTTGAGTTCTTTAAGTGCTTGAAAAAAGGTTTTTCTAGCTTCGGAAAGTTCGTCTTCATTGTCGGATTCCTTCTCCCCATCTTCATCAGGAACCTCTCCGTGATCATTTTCATCCTCAGCCTGAGTATCTTGTTCAAACTCCGGCTGTTGTTCTTCTTCTTGTCTTTCTAGCTCACTCTGTCTGTCCCTGTCTTTTTTTTTTTGGACGTCAGATCATCAATAATTTGATCTAGCTGCTGGAATACTTCCTCAGGAACTCTGAAAGCAGACATATATTTTAGAGCGTTTAGATCTTCAGTTGTGCAACTTTCTCTGTCATGTAGAAGAGCATGTGCACGCATTATCTTAAGCGCTTTAACAAAGAAGGTTCTGTCTGATATAAGTGAATTACTTTCATTACAGCCATAGTCCTCAATTAGTGTTGCAACGAAGTTGGCCAGTGCTTCTTGCACAACCAAAGGTATATCAACACTGCTTAATTTCTCATAATATTCGTCAAATACTTCTCTGCTTACCCTTGCAGGAACCTCGTATTCGCTAGGCCTCTCACTGTATAGCTTTATTACTTGTTTTGCTTGGTCCCACTTCCTTCCATAAGAGAGTCCCTGAGAGTTTATCTGGAGGACAAACCTATCTAAGTTTGCAGGGTCAAGAGGTTCGTTGTAATACTCATCAGCTGTTGGGTTACTTGTTGCAATTGCAGTTAGCAGAGGAATGCCTTCGTCAAAGAATTTCCTTTCGTTAAGAATTCTTAGAAGTACGTTAAGTGATTCTCCAGGTGCTCTTGAGATATCATCGAGCAGGCAAATCTCAGAAGTTAATATTCCACCCTTTACAACTTCTTGTTTTATTATTTCACCGGTATCGGTAGCTTCTTTTGAAATTACAAGATCACCTATTAATTCTGATAGTCTTGTGTCTCTATGGAGCTGATAGAAAAAGAACCGCAGGCTTGCTGCAGCTGAGACTATTTCTGACAACATAGTTTTAGCTGTTCCTGGAGGCCCCTCTACATATATATGTTCTCTGGAAATAATACCTAGAAGTAGAGCGTACTTTACTTCCTCATGCCCTACCACTAAATTATCCATTTCTTCTTTAAGAACTACGAATGGATTTTGTGTTGTCATTATTAGGTTAAGCCTCCATGTTATCGATTATATAAGAAGTGTGTTAACTAAGTGTACATAAGAGGTGTTTTTTTTGCAATAAAATCCTCACTCAAATATTTCCACTTGCGCAACTTTACTTTAGATTAATTAATATGATAAGTTTACTGACTAAATCCATTTCCAAAAAAATATCACATGCAACATGACGTTCTGACAATTCTATCTGAAATAAGCAGCCTAGTTTGGGGCATGCCGCTTATCGTTTTACTTCTGGGCACTGGAATATATCTAACGGTACTACTTAGAGGAATTCAATTTAGAGCTCTCTTGCCTGCTCTATCTTTAGCTCTGATTAAGAGAAAGGAAGACCGGGATGCTCAAGGAGATATCTCCCACTTTCAGGCCCTCATGACTGCTCTCTCGGCAACAGTGGGAGTTGGGAACATTGCTGGAGTTGCGGCTGCGATTGCCGTAGGAGGTCCTGGTGCGCTTTTTTGGATGTGGGTCACGGGTCTTTTAGGGATGGCTACAAAGTACTCGGAAGCGGTGCTTGCTGTTAAGTACAGAGAGCTCGATAAACGAGGCACAATGAGTGGAGGCCCTATGTACTATATTTCAAAGGGCCTAGGGCTTAAATGGCTTGGGATGCTGTTTGCTATCTTCGCTTCCCTTGCTGCTTTTGGAATTGGTAATATGGTTCAGTCAAACTCTGTAGCTGACGCACTCGGTCAAGCATTTGGCATACCATTTTGGCTTACTGGTCTTGTTTTGTGTGTGGCCACAGGGCTGGTCATAGTTGGTGGCATTAAGAGTATTGCCAGGGTTACAAGCGCTATCGTACCCATAATGATTATCTTCTACATGGTAGGAGCAATTCTGGTTCTAATTGTCTTTTGGAGAAACATACCTCACGCTTTCTCTTTGATCTTTTATCATGCTTTTAATCCAACTGCTGCTGCCGGCGGTTTTCTGGGAGCAACTATAAGCCAGACTGTAAGAATGGGTGTTGCCAGGGGAATATTCTCAAACGAATCTGGATTAGGCAGCTCTCCAATTGCTGCAGCTGCAGCTAAAACCCCAAACCCGGTAGCTCAGGGTCTTGTATCCATGACCCAGACTTTTATTGATACTATTGTTGTTTGCACATTCACAGGGCTTGTAATTATTAGCAGTGGTCTGTGGTCTGACGGGGATACCGGAGCCGGTCTTTCCGCTCGGGCATTTGATATTGGACTGCCCAATCTGGGTGCTGATATAGTTGCACTAAGTC
The DNA here is from genome assembly GCA_029262275.1 of Deltaproteobacteria bacterium. GTDB lineage: Bacteria > Desulfobacterota_D > UBA1144 > Nemesobacterales > UBA2774 > CR02bin9. The sequence continues at coordinate 372,516 of JAJCZS010000007.1, forward strand.
TCGCTTTTTTTGCTTACTCCACCTTGCTTGGCTGGAGTTATTATGGAGAGAAATCTATAGAATATATATTTAAAGAAAAAGCAGTGATGCCATATAGAATTATTTTTACGGGAGTTGTTTTTGTAGGTGCAGTTGTGAAATTGGATTTGGTCTGGACCTTTGCAGATGTGATGAATGGGTTAATGGCTTTTCCTAATCTGATAGGTCTTTTAGGTTTATCAAGGGTTGTTCTTGAGGAAACAAAGAAATATCTGCCGATTGAAATGTCGAGAAGCTAATGGCTTTAATATTAATTCCTTCGAAATTTAGAAAAAATAGGGTATTTTGAAATAGTGTTTTACGCGTTAAAATTTATCTAATTTATACTTGTTGAGAGGATATATTATGAGCAAGTCAAAAAAAATAAAACTTTATTCAAAACTATTTCTATTTATAACTGCGGTACTCTTTATAGGTCTAGTATCATGCGGAAAAGATGAGGATAGTTCGGATAGTGGATGGAAATACGTAGGGGATGTTGTAGGTGAGGACGGAGGGTTGGTTTCCGTATATATTGACTTAAATGATATGGTCGTAGAGGGCAATATTAGAAAATTCTGGATAAGGTATTACGCAGAGAAGAGCACTACAGGGAGTGGGGAAAAATATATAAGACAACTAGGGTTCTGGGAAGCTAATTGTAACGACTGGACGCTTTATGTTCTGGGAGAAGAGTACTATGGTGTTAATGGAGAACTTCTTGGCAGAATGGAAGAAAGAACTTTGGAGAAATATAAGAAAGGTTCTCTTGGTGATAAACTTGCTGCTGCAGCATGTCGTTACGCCGGTAGAAATTAATTAGTGTATGGTGCTGTCTGGGATCAGGACCATTTCCCAAATTGAAAAAATAATTTCTTCCCTCTCCGATAGTTCTGGGTTTTTTCCCTTGAAAGTATCCTGAGCATATTTGTTGGCAAATTCGTTTATATCATTCATGGATATATCAAATTCTTTTGTATCATCATGGCTGATAACATGAAACCCATCATTTGTTTGTATGGCTGTGAAACCGTTTAATTGTCTATTCATTTTTGTACTCCTTTATCTTGTATAAAACACCTCTATTTATTTTCCTTTGTTCTAAATATAATCACTCGAACTGACTTTTAAAGGGTAATTTTCTGTCAGTTTTTTTTATGATTTGGTCTTTATTTGCAACGGAGTTGTATTTCCAGGAATTAACGATTACCGCTCTTCTAATATTCTCTTAACAGCTTTCACCAAATCCCTTTCAACAAAGTCTGCATAGTCAGAGTACGTTTCAGAGCCAGTTAGTACTTGGACTGTCCTAAGCCCGGCTTTTTTGCCGGCAAGCATATCTATATAGGAGTCTCCGATCATCCATGAGTCAGACGTTTCTATTTCATATGAACCCCTGATCGAATCAATCATACCGGTTTTAGGTTTTCTGCACTCACAAACTATATTGTAAGGATACAGGGTTCCTCTTGGGTTGTGCGGGCAGTATTCAAACTCTGAGATATGAACTCCACTTTCTTTAAGTATGTTGTCTAGGCATTCGTGAAGTTCATGAACATCATTTTCTGTTAGGTGGCCGCGGGCAATTCTGCCCTGGTTGGTTATTACAAATAATAAGAAGTCGTGATCTACCAGTTGCTTTAGAGCTTCAACAAAGTTGTCAGGAATGTGGAAGTCTTCAACTCTATAGATATACCTCTCACCACCTTTAGGCAGAACTATTGTCTTGTCTCTATCGAGAAAAACTGCTCTTGATCCCATAATTGTCCCTATTTACTTGCTGAGTAAATAAAATCTAACCAAGATGAATTTAGATCACAAACAATGTAATACCGAGGCTCGCTATTATAGGAAGTGATCCCTTTTAACAGCCAAGGTATCTAGACAGAATAATGTATGGATATTTTACTTTTTGTCTTTAAAGATTTTACTCTTAGCGTCTTTTGGAAGGTGCCTTCTTAGATATTCTAGCACTGCCTCTCTTACTATTTGAGCAGGCTTCTTGCGCAGATGCCACTGTGATTCGTTGAGCATATCTACAAATTCTTGAGATGCTTTTACGTATATAGCTTTATCTAGGGTTTCTTTCTTTGTGTTAGTTGTTTTTTTAGTTGCCATATTATATATACTACCTATCTTCAATATGTTTTCAACAAGAATTTTTTAGTTATTCGTATGAGTGATAATGATAAATCCACTATAACTTATTAATCTTATAGAACGAAGCTTTTTTTGCAGGATTGGCGTAATTGCAAGTTAAGTGCTGATAAATTGTAAGTATATTATTTAGTAAACATTATATATTTGAGTATTATCTTTTAAATGGCATTTAGGAACGGCGGGTTCCATGAATAATAAATCTAAGACAACCAAGCGTTTTTATGTTTCTGATATTAGCTGCGCGAGCTGTGTGACTACTATAGAGACAGCATTAAAATCCGTCTCTGGCGTAGACGAGGTGCAGGTTAATTTCGCAGACAGAACAGCAAGTGTCACGGGTGACGTGTCTTCTGATAAATTGATTAAGGCAGTTGGTGAATCGGGTTATACTGCATCTCTTGCCGAGGACGAATCCTCTTCGTCTGAGAGACAAAATCAAGACCTTGTTCATTATAGGGATCTTCTTAAAAAAACTATTATAGCAGGTGTTATTGGTGTCTTAATTCTTGCAGTAACAATGCTTGGAGTGCTTCCCGATATAACTACGCCAAGCGGACAGATTGCCTATGGAGTGATCTCACTTCTAACGCTTTTTGTGCTCAGCTACCCGGGCGGACGATTTTTTGCTGGTGCTCTTAAATCTTTTAAAAACCATAGCGCAAATATGGATACGCTTATTTCCATAGGAACAGGTGTTGCATGGGTATATTCAACCTTTGTAGTTATTTCTCCAGACTCGGTGTCAGAGGTTGCAAGGCACGTATATTTCGACACTGCCGCAATAATTATTGCTTTTATTAATCTTGGCTCAGCGCTTGAGATGAGGGCACGAGGGAAAACCTCTGAGGCAATAAAACGACTAATTGGCCTTCAGCCCAAAACCGCTAGAGTGCTAAGAGAAGGTGCCGAGGTTGATATTCCAATCGAGCAAGTCCTGATGGGTGATATTGTTCGCGTAAGGCCTGGAGAAAAAATACCGGTAGATGGAGAAATAGCCGAGGGCACTTCTCATGTTGATGAGTCTATGCTTACAGGTGAGCCTGTCCCCGTTTCAAAAAAACTTGGGGATGAAGTTGTAGGGGGCTCTGTAAACAAGTCGGGAAGCTTTTTGTTTAAAGCTAACCGTATTGGCAAGGACACGGCGCTTTCTCAAATAATAGATATGGTTCGTAAGGCGCAAAACACCAAACCCGAGATTGGACGGCTGGCTGATAAAGTCTCATCCATATTCGTTCCGACGGTTTTAATTATTGCCACTCTCACCATGATGGCCTGGTTTAATTTCGGGCCAGACCCAAAATTGACTTATATGCTAGTTGCAACGGTTGCTGTACTTATAATCGCATGCCCTTGTGCTCTTGGTTTGGCTACACCAATTTCTGTTATGGTTGGGGTTGGGAAGGCCGCTGAATATGGAGTGCTCATTAGAAAGGGAGACGCACTTCAAAAAGCAGGGCAGTTAACTACAGTTGTGCTAGATAAAACAGGAACTATTACAGAAGGAAGACCGGTGGTTACGGCGCTTGAACCCAAAGACGGATCAAGTGAGGAAGAATTATTAAAGATAGCCGCCAGTGTTGAAAAGAACTCTGAGCACCCACTTGCAGAGGCAGTAGTAGAGGCCTCAAAAGAGAGAAGTCTTGAACTTATCTCTATAGAATCGTTTGAAGCTATCTCGGGTCATGGTGTAAGAGCCAGTTATCAGAACAAGCTGGTGCTTTTGGGTAACAGTAAGCTTATGAATGATAATGGGATAAATTTAGGCGCATTAACCAGACGATCGGAAGAATTATCTAAGCTGGGGCAGACAGTTATTTTCGTTGCTCTAGATGGCCAGCCGCTTGGATTACTAGGCATATCAGATCCCATAAAAACGGATTCAAAAGAAGCAATACAAAGGCTTCAGGAATCTGGGATAAGAGTTGTTATGCTCACAGGGGACAATAGGGCAACAGCCGGGACTGTGGCCTCTCTTGTAGGAGTAGATGATTTTATAGCCGAGGTGCTACCTCAGGATAAAGCAAATGAAATAATAAAGCTTCAAGAGCAGGGAGAAAAGGTTGCGATGGTGGGGGATGGAATAAATGATGCGCCTGCATTGGCTGGGGCTGATGTGGGTTTTGCTATTGGCACGGGGACCGATGTGGCAATTGAAAGTGCAGATATTACCCTTATGCGTGGCTCGCTTCATGGAGTTGCCGATGCTGTGGCTATTTCAAAAGCAACGCTTCGAAATATAAAGGAAAATCTGATAGGAGCCTTTGGCTATAACACCTTAGCTATACCTATAGCTGCCGGCATACTCTATCCCTTTATTGGCATTTTGCTAAGCCCTATTATCGCAGGGGCGGCAATGGCACTATCGTCAGTAACGGTTGTTACTAATGCAAATAGACTCAGGTGGTTTAAACCATAATGGGAATTATAATTAACTTGATAGGAGTTTTTCTAATTGTTTTTATTATCTGGTGGTTCTGGATATATAAAAAGCAATCAGAAGCACAAGTGCAGGGGAGTGCGCTCGATATTATTGTCGACTCAGGGGTCTATGAACCCTCAGTTGTACATACTAAAGCCGGAGAAGAAGTAACTCTTCGTTTTATTCGTAAAGACTCAAATCCTTGCTCGGAAAAAGTTCTTTTCTCAGGCATTGATGTTAGTGCGGATTTACCTATTAATATTCCCTATGAGCTAACATTTACTCCAGAGGAAAAAGGTGAGTTCGAATTTGCATGCCAGATGGGCATGTACCGGGGAAAGTTGATAGTTGAGTAGAGATTGCCAAGTAATTAAAACTGCACGTTAATTACTTTTAGTAGGTAATTCATGTTGACATTAAAAGCTATTCTATATAGCCTTGATTCGGTTTTGTTAAACATTATATTGTAAAAATTCAGGAGGAATTATTATCATGGCAGAAGAAAGAACAGGGGTAGTAACACTAAAAGGAAACCCACTTACATTGATTGGGTCTGAAGTTAAGGTTGGAGACCAAGCTCCAGATTTTAGCTCTTTAAAAGGTTTAGGAGCACCAATTACACTTGCAGATATGGATGGAAAAGTAAAAGTCTTTAATGTAATCATCTCGGTGGATACACCTGTGTGTGACGTACAGACAAAGAAATTTAACGAAGAGGCTGCAAACTTAGGTGATGATGTTGAAATTCTAACTTTGAGCATGGACCTCCCTTTTGCACTAGGAAGATATTGCGCTGCTGAGGGAATTGATAAAGTTAAAACCGCATCTGACTATAAAGACGCTTCTTTTGGCGAGGCCTATGGAGTTTTAATTAAAGAGCATCGTCTACTTGCAAGAGCAATATTTGTTGTGGACAAGGATAATGTTGTTAAACACGTTGAATACGTCCCAGAAGTAGCATCCGAGCCCAACTACGATCCTGCAATAGCAGCTGTAAAAGAATCACTCTAAAATAAATTATCAAGTTAAGAAGCCCCAACCAGGGGCTTCTTAACTCTCAATTTCACAAACTTAATTACTATCTTTACATCTTTACGTCTTTGAAATGCATCTTATTAAATGTATTCTTATTGTGGTTGGTTTAGAGAATGTCTGAGGAGGCAATATTATGGGTATTGGAAGTATGCTAAACAGACTTATAAATAATGAAAGCAAAGATGAAAAAGATGAAAGGTTAAATCTTTCTGACTCCAAAGAAAACTCAATTTCTAAAGAAACTACAAAACAATCTGTTGATGAAGTAATTGCACAACAGGACAGTCCTGAGCAGCCTGCTGCCGAGACCGAAGGTAAGAAGACTTCTTCAACATCAGGTGGTGAGCTTACAGAGGAGAGAGTTCTTGAGGTGTTAAGCGAGGTTTACGACCCAGAGATTCCAATCGATATCGTTAACCTTGGTCTAATTTATGGTATTGCTATAGATGGTAGAAATGTAGTAATCACTATGACCATGACAGCTCCCGGGTGCCCGGCTTCTACTCAAATAGCAGGCGAGTCTAAGTTGATGGTTGAGGAGCTAGATAGTGTTGAGTCAGTTGATATAGACATAGTTTGGGACCCACCCTGGGACCCAAGCAAGATGAGTGAAGAAGCCCAGGAAAGCATGGGCATGATCTAAGTACCATTCAAGTTGTTTTTAGATCTTGTCAGTTCTTCATTTTTCCTTATACTCAAATCCGATCTATTAAATATCACAAGTTCTATTTTAAATGGGAGATATAGCTATGAGCGAAATGCCTAAAATAGGGGACAAGGCTCCGGGTTTTGAAGCTGAGACTTACGGGGGCGAGAAAATTAAATTAAGTGATTACGAGGGGAAGAGCATAGTAGCTCTCTATTTTTATCCTAAAGATAATACTCCAGGTTGTACAAAGGAAGCATGTTCCATGAGAGACGGTATGGACGAGCTTGAAAAACTTGGTATCCAGGTTTTGGGTGTCAGCACTGACGGGATTGTGGCGCATGAAAACTTTAGAAATAAATATGATCTCAATTTTCCTCTCCTTAGTGATAAGAGTAAAGACATTATTACTGCCTATGGAGTTGAGAGCGATTATGGTTCAGCTAGGCGAATAACTTTCTTAATTGATAAGTCAGGAATTATTCAACATGTCTGGAACAAAGTGAGTACCGCAAGCCATTCAGATGAAGTTAGAGAAAAGGTTGTTGAGTTAGGTTTGTAATTATTTGTCAGTTTGGTTTTACAGATTTGATCAGATTACTTATAATAGCTCAATATCATGAGTGAATTTCCAAAGAGTATTTTTGTAACAGGCACGGATACTGGCGTTGGGAAGACAATAGTCACTGCAGCAATTGCATGGAATCTAAAGCAGGCTGGTAGAAGTGTGGCTGTAATGAAACCTGTTCAGACAGGAACAATAGTAAGCGGCCCAACAGATTTAGAGTTTGTACAAGAAGTACTGGGATCTGATCACAGAATTGATGTTTCGTGCCCATATAGTTTTCCTGATCCAGTGGCTCCACTTGTGGCCTCAATGCTTTCAGGAGAAAGGATCCAAATAGATAGGATAGTAGATGCATATAAAAAGCTCAGTGCAGAAAACGAGTTTGTAATTGTAGAGGGAGCAGGTGGGCTATTAGTTCCTATTTTGGAGGATTATTTCATGTCCGACCTTGCACTGGATTTAGAGCTTCCTGTTCTAATCGTTAGCCGTCCTGATCTTGGAACCTTAAACCACACACTTTTAACCTTAGAGTCTGCTGAAAAGAAAGGATTGGACATTGCTGGTGTTGTGATCAGTAATTATCCTTGGGATCCGGGTATACCAGAGCAGACTAACCCTGAGCTAATTCTTAGTATGACCGGAGTGAACATGCTTGGGATAATTCCCAATAGCAATTCTATCTCTGTAGAGAAAGGTGAAATAGGTAATTTAAGGGAACTCGCGTCGTCTGGATTATCTCCGGAGCTAGATGGCAGTTTTGATTTAGAGTTGTTTTTATCTTCATTAGAGTAGGTCAAATCGCAAATTCTTTTAATTACGATTTTTAATGGTAGCCTAATTTGGCAATAATAAGTTGATAAATTGTCCGTAATTAAAAGAAAATCGCTTTAAAACTTGACAGATTTATACTACATGATATAAATACTAGGCGTTTTAAAAATCTTGGATTTAATCTTTCCAAATGGACTCATTCCAGAGCTAAGATTAAAGGATGAACTAAGGTAAAAAAGGATGAAAAAAGGGATCAAAATACTTTCGGTACCAGTGCTCTCCATAGTAATTCTTCTAGGGTTTTATTTCTATGATGCTGAAAGTAGTGATAAAGGCCCGACTCAACCCATACCATTTAGTCATAAAATACACGCAGGCGAAGATGAGATTCCTTGCGAGTATTGCCACAGCTTTGTAGAAGTTGGTCCTAATCCAGGAATTCCTTCCGTAAAAAAATGTATGGGCTGTCATCAGCATATAGTTGGTCGCGATGTAGAATATGATTTTGACGGTAAAACAATAAACATTAAAAACGAAATTGCTAAAGTTAGAGAATATTGGGCAAATAAAGAGCCCATACCATGGGTGCAGGTCAACTCCCAACCAGGTTATGTTCACTTTACACACAAGCGCCATATCAAACGTGGTTTTGAATGTGCACAGTGTCATGGGGATGTAGCCAGCATGGATCAGGTTCATAAGACTGAAAGAATGAATATGGGTTTCTGTATCTCATGTCACACAGAGAATGCTAAAGATGAGCATGAATTGGCACACTTAAAAGATTGTTTGACGTGTCATTATTAATTGGAGGATTAAATGTCCGAAGATAAGAAGGGTGGTATAAAAAGAAGGGATTTTTTAAAGATAATTGGTGTTGCTGGCGGTACAGCTGCTGTTGCATCATCATGCTCAGAGCCTGTTGAGCAGCTTATCCCTTATGTGATTCCACCTGAAGGTATTGTTCCAGGAGTTCCTAATTACTACGCAAGCACTTGTAGAGAATGCCCTGCTGGTTGCGGAATAATTGTTAAAAACCGTGAAGGTAGAGCTATTAAGATCGAGGGTAACCCCGAGAATCCAATTAATACAGGATCAAGTTGTGCAAGAGGTCAGGCAGCTCTTCAAGGTCTATATAACCCTGATAGAGTAAGATCCCCACTATCTAATTTTAATGCTGATAAACTGCAGCCCGTTGGATGGGAGGCTGCTCAAAAGACCCTAACTGAAAAAATTGAAGAACTTGGCGGAAGCGGAAATATCGTATTCTTATCCAATCATATCTCAGGCACTCTCGGGAAATTGGTTGATGAGTGGATGGACGCTTTAGGCGGTAAACATATTCAATATGAAACATTTGCACATGAACCACTTAAAGAGGCAAATAGAATTTCTTTCGGTATAGATAAAATACCAACATATCATATAGATAAAACAAACTATCTGCTCTCATTTGGAGCAGATTTTATTGAAACTTGGCTTTCCCCAGTTGAATACACAAAGCAGTTTAGTAAGATGCACGGGGTTAAAGATAAGCAAGTAGGCAGATTTGTACATGTTGAGCCTAGAGCTTCACTTACAGGTTCAAACTCTGATGAATGGATTTCTATTAAACCAGGTACAGAAGCTATGCTAGCTCTTGGTATTGCCAATGAAATAGTTAGTAGCGGTCAGTCACCAAATGGCGGCGGCGGACTTGGTGGCATGTTGTCTCAATATTCAACAGATAAAGTGTCCGCAATGACAGATGTGCCTGCGGAGACAATTAAACAGATTGCAAAAGATTTTGCTTCTATGGGACCTAGCCTCGCGCTAGGCGGCGGAGTTTCCGTTACAGGAACAAATGCTACAGAGACGTTAGTAGCGATCAATATCCTTAACTATGTTGCTGGAAACATTGGCGACACAGTAGATTTTGGCGACACTTTAAATATCTCAAATGTAAATTCATTCCAAGATATAACTTCTCTTACCAAGTCAATGGAGAATGGAGAGGTTGATATACTCTTTATTTATGATGTAAACCCAGTGTTTACTCTGCCAAAACAGCTAAATTTTAAAGACGCATTAGGCAATGTTAAATATGTAGTTAGTTTCTCAAGCTTTATGGATGAGACAACTGAGATGGCAGATCTTATAATGCCAAACAATACTCCAATCGAGAGTTGGGGTGACTACTCATCTAGAGAAAGCGTAAATGGACTAATACAGCCAGTTATGTCCCCTGTATTTAATACAAAAGGGACCGGGGATGTGATCCTCTCGGTAAGCGGACAGGTAGAAAAACTAAACGGTAGATTCACACAAACCACATTTTATGATTACTTACAAAACTCATGGAAAGAAATCTGGGCAGGAGCTTCAAGCGGATCGGACTTCGACACATTCTGGAAAGATAGCTTAGAGAAAGGTGGATACTATAAAGATGTATCTGCTAGACCAGTCTCCATATCTGGAGCAGTCTCATCTGTTAAATTTAATGAGCCTGAGTTTGTAGGAGAAGGTGATTTTTACTTTATGGCTTATCCTTCCTACAGATACTATGATGGAAGAGGAGCTAACAAGCCTTGGCTACAGGAGCTGCCAGAAGCACTATCTACTGGTGTATGGAGCTCTTGGGTTCAAATTCATCCTGATACAGCTAAAAAATTAAATGTCTCACAAGGTGATTTCCTCTCAATAGAATCCTCAGAGGGAGTAATTGAGACACAAGTATATGTTTATCAAGGAATAAGACCTGACACACTAGCCGTAATGATAGGTCAGGGACACACAAGCTACGGTAGATACGCAAAAGACAGGGGTGTGAACCCAATCGATATACTTCCTATGTCCACGGATGAGAGATCTGGTGGATTTGCTTGGTTGTCTGCAAAAGTTTCCGCAGTAAAAGTAAGTAAAAGTGAACAATTTGTACAAACTCAATATACAACACACCAACATGACAGAGAAATTGCTCAGGCAATCAGCCTAACAGAGCTAGAGAAAGGTATACATCACGATGATCACCATTCTGATGCAGATTTTTATCCACCTAGGGAGTACCATAAATACCGCTGGGGAATGTCTATTGATCTTCAGAAATGCGTAGGTTGCGGTTCTTGTGTTACAGCATGCAATGCTGAGAACAATGTTGCCTTCGTTGGTAAACAACTTTGTGCTCAAAGACGTGATATGAACTGGATTAGGATTGAAAGGTATTTTGAAGAAGCCAACAACAGCGCAGGTTTCCAGACTAGGTACCTACCGATGCTGTGTCAGCAGTGCGGAAATGCTCCTTGCGAGCCTGTCTGTCCTGTGTTTGCAACCTACCATAACCCTGAGGGGCTAAACGGCATGGTTTATAACAGATGTGTGGGAACAAGATATTGCGCTAATAACTGCACTTATAAAGTTAGAAAATTCAACTGGTTTACGTACAAATGGCCTGAGCCTCTTAACTGGCAGCTAAATCCAGATGTTACGGTCAGAAGTAAGGGTGTAATGGAAAAATGTACATTCTGCGTTCAAAGAATTAACCATGCAAAAGATCTTGCCAAAGATGAAGGCCAAGACGTTAGTGATGGCGCATTTAAAGTGGCGTGCGAGCAGGCCTGCCCGGCTGAAGCAATCGTATTTGGAAACTTAGAAGATAAAGAAAGTGAAGTTTACAAACAATCACACGATGACAGGGGCTATCAGGTTTTATCTTTTGTTAATACTCAACCTGGTATTACATACCTCAGAAAAGTGACACAATATGAAGAATCAAAAGAATCTCATGGTACAAAGAATCATAAGGATCACACAGGATAAACCATAATGAGTCAGCAAAACACACTAACTTACGCAAGAGTCAATGACGACGTTATAAGAATGCTGGATAAGCCCACATTTAAGTGGTGGGCACTATTTCTACCTACTCTTTTGTTTGTCGGAATTGGCGCATTTTGCTTCATATATCAGGTTCAATATGGATTGGGTGTTGCAGGCTATAGGCATCCAGTATTTTGGGGTGTTTACATTACAGATTTTGTATTCTGGGTTGGTATTGCGCATTCAGGAACTTTGATTTCAGCAGTTTTATTTCTTTTCCGTGCGAATTTCCGAATGTCGATTTACCGAATAGCTGAGGGTATGACGGTATTTGCAGTTTTAACTGCAGGATTATTTCCTATTATTCACTTAGGTCGACCATGGAACTTTTACTGGTTATTTCCATACCCAAACCAAAGAGAGCTATGGGTTAACTTTAAATCACCGCTTCTTTGGGACGTTTTCGCTGTAAGCACTTACCTAACTGTAAGCTCTGTTTTCTTCTTTATTGGAATGATTCCAGACATCGCGGCTATTAGAGACAGGGTTACAGAAACACCACGTAAAATTATCTATTCCATACTCTCACTGGGCTGGAAAGGGTCCAACTGGGAATGGTTACACTACACAAGGGCATATTTGTTCTTTGCAGCTTTTGCTACTCCACTAGTTCTCTCGGTTCACAGTGTTGTATCCTGGGACTTTGCAATGTCAAACCTTCCTGGTTGGCATACGACTATTTTTGCTCCTTATTTTGTTGCAGGTGCTATTTTCTCAGGTCTAGGGATGGTTATCACGCTAACTGTGCCGATTAGAAAGATATTCCACTTAGAAGACTATATCACCATGGACAATTATGATGGTATGGCAAAACTCATATTGGTAACTTCAGGAATTGTAGGCTATGCCTATGGTGTAGAATTCTTTATGGCATGGTACAGCGGTGTGCCTGCTGAATGGTATCAGTTCTATTACAGGGCAACCGGAGAGTATGCACTATTTTACTGGATAATGATTGTATGTAACGTAATAATTCCGCTACCTCTTTGGTTTAAGAGTATGCGTAGTAACATAGTTGTTCTATTTATAATTTCTATCTTCATTAATATCGGTATGTGGTTTGAGAGATTTAACATTATCGTGATTTCTCTATCGCGTGGGTTTGATCCTGCGGCTTGGGGAATCTATCAACCTACATGGGTTGAAATTGGTATTACGGTAGGAAGTTTCGCATGGTTCTTCATGTTCTTCCTAATTTTCTTAAAAACTCTTCCTTCTGTCTCTATTGCTGAGATGAAGGAGATCTTGCCTGTACCTAAGAAGGAGGCAAAAACATAATGAGTGAAAAACAAGGTGTTTTAGGAATATTCTCATACGTTGATGTAACCATAGATACAGTTAAAAAGCTCAAAGAAGCAGGTTTTAATAATCTAAGAGTTTTCTCTCCGGTTCCTAACCATGAGATCGAAGAGGTTATGGATGTGCCAGAAAGCCCTGTTAGATTCTTTACTCTATTTGGAGCTATGCTAGGGGCTGCCTGCGGAGTAGGTTTCACTGTGCTTATGTCTACAGATTGGCCTATATCAGTTAGTGCTAAGCCAATTGTATCGTTGCCACCTTTTATGGTGATAATATTTGAGTTAACAATTTTGATGGGAGCTTTGTCCACACTACTTGGATTACTTATTAACTCCCGTATTAGAAATAACGCACCTAGAACCATGTACGACACAAGATTCTCCGTTGATAAGTTTGGCGTGATGATTACCTGCTCTAAAGATGGAGTAGAGGGTGCACAAGACATACTGAATTCTCAGGGTGCTGAGGAAATAAAGGTTGACGGTATTTAGCGGTATAGACTATTAGGAGGTAAAAAGGGATTGTTCTTCACAAATAAGAAATATTATCTACTATTAGTGCCCGTATTAGTCTTTATGGGTTCATTGAAGGCACTTGCTTTCCCATGGTCTTTTGATATGTGGGTTCAGCCTTCATTGCTTCCATATGAAGAACCAGTAATATATCCCGATCTCTCTGTGTCCACTACGGGTCTCAGGATAAAACCTCTACCAAGAGAAGATTTTGAAAATATGACCCAAAACCCTATAGCTACAAGCCCAGAATCGCTTGAGCAAGGTGAGAAATACTACAATAGATACTGCTATGTTTGCCACGGAATGGAAGGTATGGGCGATGGTCCTGTTATAAAAAGGGGATTCTACCCACTAAATCTAACTACACCGGGCGTAATAGCGAGAACAGATGGTTATATATATGCTTATATAAGATATGGTGGAAAAGTTATGATGCCTAGCTATCGTGAAAGCATTACTTCCGATCAGGCTTGGGATATCGTGAATTATGTGAGAAAACTGCAAGGCAATCCAGTTAAAGAGACTGCAACTGAACCCCCTGCAACTGAGGACACTGAACAGGAGAGCGCTGAGTAAGATGGATGAGCATATAAGAGAAGAAATTTTAGCTAAAAGATCGCTGATTCCTAGTTGGTCTATTTATTTGTTCCTGATTATTGCCATAGTTGGTTTTGGAACTTTCGTATACAACATTATGGGATCAGAAGAGTCTGCTAAAGGCGCATGGGAAATATTCTTGATTAACTTCCTATACTGGACAGTGATAGCTCAGGCCGGAATTATCTTTTCCTGCATTCTGCGTATAACAAATGCAAGGTGGGCAAGGCCGCTTCTTCGTGTAAGCGAGGGGCTTGGTGCATTCCTTCCTATATCTTTTGTACTTCTTATTGTTGTGTTTTTAGGTCGAGACTATGTTTTGCCTTATGCAACGGAGCACTACCATCATCCAAGAGATATATGGCTCAATATGACCTTTGTAATTACAAGAAACATAGGATTGTTCTCTGTTCTACTGATACTTAATGCTTTTTATCTTTATTACTCGCTCAGGCAGGATCTAGGGGGAGCTGCTGACAAGCTTAGTGGTCTACCAGCGTGGATTGCCTCCGGATGGTCAGGGGAAGATGAGAGAACCACCATGTGGAAGAGACTTGGCCAGTTTGCGCCTGCTGTAATTATTTTCTTTGCTTTGACCTTTAGTTTCTTTGCATGGGATTTAATAATGTCTCTTGATCCTCTATGGTTCAGCACACTTTTTGGTCCTTACTATTTTATGGGCGGTTTCTTAGGTGCTCTTGGAAGTACAATTATTTTATCCATTATGCTTAGAAGAAGGCTTGGTTTGGAAGAATATCTAGTAGATACTCATTACCATGATATGGGTAAACTGCTTCAAGGTTTCTCACTGTTTTGGGTCTATATGTTCTTCTCACAACTTCTACCTATCTGGTATGCAAATATGCCTGAAACAACTGCTTTTGTTATCAAAAGAGTTCAAGAAGAACCATTTAAAGCTTTTGCATGGGCGACTTTAACTTGCGTGTTTATCTTCCCATTCCTAGCGCTTATGCCTAGAACTAATAAGATAGTTAAACCTATAGTAGTTTTTATTGCCGGAGTTTCTTTAACAGGTCTGTGGATTGATAAATTTGTACTTGTAACTCCTTCATTATCAAATACAGTAAATATAGGTATTACACAAATACTTATCACACTTGGTTTCTTGGGTGCGTTTATAATGATGTTCCTATTATTTATAAGAACATTCCCATCAATACCATTTGGAGATAGGTTCTTTGGCGGCAAAGCAAAAGGAGGGCACCACTAATGGATGATAAGCATCTTGATATGATAGCTCGGGGAGTCACTGTCGGCTTATGTCTTGGCGTTGCAGGATTCCTTACACTGCTTGCAACCATTGCATTTCTGGGTCCTCAGATTGCACCTCTTATGAATAAGCTTCCTTGGTAGATTTGTTGCTGTAAGTCTCTAACATACTATTACTTCTTTGATTTCCTGCAGTTGTACTTAATTCCTTTAATAATACGTTTGACAGATAGTATCCTTATTGGGAGAATTGTAAGGTCTTAATTATATTCCAAAAGGAGAGTGTATATGCCTACGACTAAAAAAACTACTAGGAAAAAAACTGTAAAAAAGAATCATGGTCTATCCTTAAAGAACGTTCTCTATGAAAAGAAGAGAAAGGTGGCCTATGTTACTATTAATCGTCCTGAGACGCGTAATGCTCTAAACACTCAGACCAGAGAAGAGCTTGCGATTGCTATAGAAGACGCATGGCTTGATGACAAAATTGGAGTTATTGTCCTTACCGGGGCTGGTGGTAGAGCCTTTTCTGCAGGAGGAGATCTTTCCTGGATAGCTGATCCTAAGAAAAAAGTTGACGCCAAGTTTATGCTTGTTCATTACCGATTGGCTACAGCGATGCGCTGTTGTGGAAAGCCTATCATTGCAAGAGTTGATGGATATTGTGTGGGCGGTGGAAATGAGCTCAATATGCTATGTGATTTAACGATAGCATCAGATACGTCCATTTTTGCCCAGGCAGGTCCACTCGTGGGTAGTGCCCCTATATGGTATGGATTGCAAGGGCTTCAGCACTCAGTTGGGGACAAAAAAGCGAGAGAAATAGTTTATCTATGTGATCGCTACACAGCGGAGCAAGCCGCCGATATGGGGTGGGTAAATAAGGTAGTACCAAAGGATAAACTAGATGAAGAAGTGGGTGCTTGGTGTAAGAGCCTGCTCGAAAAGAGCCCGCAGTCTTTGCGGATTGCAAAATTCCAGATCAATTTCGCGTCCGACATGGCTCATCCTCAAATCACACATGGGCTTGAGCTAGCTAGATTCTTTATGAAAGCGCCTGAGATGGTTGAGGGAGCAAATGCATTTTTAGAGAAACGCAAACCAGATTTTTGGGGCGTCAAATAATTAACTATAAGAGGAGCAAACGATGTCTAAAGAAGCTGAGATAAATTTTGTAGTAAAACTAGATGAAGATAACTCACCTGCTGAGATTTATTGGGGAGCAACAGAGGCTGATTTTGAAGGCTTGCAGCCCTGTGAGTCACTCATGATTTCAATGTGGGATAAGGTTCAAAAAAATACTATGAGCATAGATCTCTGGACAAAAGGGATGGAAGTGGGAGAGATGAGTGCTCATTATTACTTTACTTTAATGAAGATGGCGGACACATATCAAAGAGCTACTAACAATAGCGAATTATCAGAAATGATAAGGAACTTTGCTAAGGAGTTTGCTATGAAAGTTGAAGAGCTTGCTAACGATTAGCCCATACTACTTAAAAGCCGGTAAAACTTCTTTTGCAAATAATTTAAGGGTGTCATGGTTCATTATATCTGAGAAGAAAATGGTGTATTTTGTAATTCCTCGCTTTTCATTCTCTAATATCTTCTCTATGCATTGATCTGGTGTGCCCACAATACCAAATTTTGAGATGTCGCCAAAGAATCCATATCTTCTTTGTCCTTTCTCAAGTTTTTCAGCAAGTTCTTCTTCGTTTTTTGCTATTACACAAACAGTTTGCTGAGAGATTCCTATATCATTTACATCTCTTCCAATATCATTGCAATGTCGTTTTAGCACCTCTAGTTTATGATCGTAAGAGTTTGCATGGTTAGCTGGGCAGTTCCACTCATCTGCGAGCTCTGCAACTGTTCTTAAAAGATACTCTTCACCCGCTCCTCCTACCATTATTGGTGGATGAGGTTTTTGAATGGGCTTTGGATTACAATAGGCTTCATTGATACTGTAGTGTTTTCCCTTAAAACTAGGTTTTTCTTCAGTCCACATAGCTCTTATGATTTTGATGGATTCAGAGAGCTGCTCAATTCTTGTTTTAGTATCGGGGAACTCGTATCCATAAGCTTTATATTCAGCCTCAAACCATCCTGCGCCTATTGCGAACTCAAGTCTTCCATTACTAATTACATCAAGAGTTGAAGCCATCTTTGCAAGTAGCGCCGGCGGTCTAAAGGAATTGCATAGAACCATAGTGCCTATTCTTATTTTGTCTGTAACTGCTGCCAGTGCTGACATTGAGGTCCAGGCCTCATAAATATCCATCTCTATTGCACCCATACCAAGTATATGGTCATAGAACCAGACAGAATGGTAATCGAGCAGATCGCAGAGCTCTGTAGTCTCACGTATTTGAGAAAAGTCTATCTTTTGCTGGCGCAGCATTACACCAAATTTAATTCTACTCATGTTCTCCCCTTGGTTTAATTGAAGTTAGAGAATCACTTTAACAGAGGGTCTGTGTAGAATCAAATATTCATTGTAAACTGTTTGACACTGTTTGGGTAATACTATAGATTTAGATGCCTAGAGAAACAAAAAAGGAGGCCAAAATTATGTATAAAAGTTCAATTAGATTTACTTTGATAATGACTATTATTCTTTTTATCCCTGCAATATCTTTTCTTGCGGGCTGTAAGAATGAAGCACCACAGACTGAGACTGCAACAGAGACTCAAAGCTCTCAGGATACACAAGCGAGCACTGATGCTGACGGCAATGATGAGACATCAGGGGATGATAAAGCAGTAGAAAATAAAGGAGGAAATCCAGTGGTAATAATTAAAACTTCAAAAGGTGATATTAAGCTTGAACTCGATAGAGAAAATGCTCCTATCAGTGTAGATAATTTTCTTGCTTATACTCAGGATGGCTACTATGATGGGACTATCTTTCACAGAGTGATTAACAATTTTATGGTTCAAGGCGGGGGTTTTACAACCGATATGCAGCAAAAACCTACTAATGCACCTATAAAGAATGAGGCTGATAATGGTCTTAAAAATGAAAGAGGTACTATAGCTATGGCGCGCACTGGGGTTGTAGACAGTGCAACTTCTCAGTTCTTTATTAACCATGCCGATAATGCATTCTTAGATAACGGCAAGAGAGATTTTGGTTACGCCGTATTTGGTAGAGTAGTGGATGGTATCGAAGTTGTAGATGCTATAGCAGCAGTTAAAACCGGCCCTGGGGATGTTCCCAACGAGCAGGTAGTTATAGAGTCCGTAACGATAGTAGAATAATAAAATACAAGCATTGTTTTCTAAAGAACGCCCCTGAAGGTCTTTCTGTGGATAGGGCAGGGGCCGTGTTCTCTAATAGCTTCATAGTGCTCTTTTGTGGGATAGCCTTTATGACCCTTAAAGTTGTACTCAGGATACATTAAATGGTACTCCTCCATTATTGAGTCCCTGGTAACTTTTGCCAGAATTGATGCTGCGGCGATAGAGCACGATTTGGAGTCACCCTTTACAATGGTTTCCTGCATTATGAGAAGTGAAGTTTTTTGATTTCCATCTATTAATAAGTAGTCAGGCTTGGTCTTAAGTTTCTTAACAGATATCTCCATTGCTAAAAGGGCGGCACGCAGTATATTGATCCTGTCTATCTCCTCGGGCTCAACTATTCCTACGGCGTAGGACAGGGCCAGAGACTTTATTTCTTCAAATATTTTCTGTCTCTTTGTGGGTGATAGCTTTTTAGAATCATCAAGCCCTAGGATCTCGCAATCGTCAGGCAGCACTACGGCTGCTGCAACAACAGGTCCTGCAAGTGGACCCCTGCCAGCTTCATCAACCCCCGCAGGTATTTTCCCCTTTGCCCATATCTCCTTCTCATAGTCAAGATTGGGGGGACTCAATATACTCTCCAAAAAAATACTTCAAATTTGTGGTTTGTACTATTAGCTTATTAATCCATAATCCCTGAGCACACTTTCTAGCTCTTCATAGTGTGATTGGGCCATTTCAGATAAAGGAAGTCTGTATTCATATTTGATTTTGTTCATCATGCCAAGTGCTGCTTTAATAGGAATTGGGTTTGTTTCTATAAAGAGAGCCTCGTTTAATGGTAACAGTTTGTAATGAAGATCCCTAGCTTGTCCATATTCACCGTTCACAAAGTGGTTATAAATATCGGACACATCCTTAGGTGCAATATTTGCAGTCACAGTAATAAAACCTTGAGCCCCGATTGAGAGAAGAGGGTAGTTAAGTGCGTCTTCTCCTGAGAGAACTAGGAAGTCTTCTCCACAAAGTTGGAAAATCTTGCTTGCCTGAGGTATAGATCCTGCAGCTTCTTTTACCCCGATAATATTCTTAAAATCGGAAGCCAATCTAGCTATAGTCTCAGGATCTAAATTCACAACTGATCTTCCGGGAATGTTATAGAGAATGATAGGAATATCTACTTGAGAAGCTATTTGCTTAAAGTGCAGATAAAGCCCCTCTTGAGTAGGTTTGTTATAATAAGGAACTACTACAAGAGCTGCATCAGCTCCTATTTCTTTTGCAAAACGCGTAAGCCTTATGGCCTCTTTTGTACTGTTAGAACCTGTTCCAGCTATAACGGGGACTCTTTTATTTACAGCCTCTACTGTAAGCTCAATAACATATTCGTGCTCTTCATGTGAAAGTGTGGGAGATTCCCCCGTGGTACCACATGGGACTATTCCATGTGTGCCATTTTCAATTTGGAATTCTATTAGTTTCCTAAGCGCGTCTTCGTCTATCTTGCCGTTCTTAAAAGGGGTTACTATTGCCACTATTGAGCCATGAATCATAATAAATCTCCTCTACTTTCATTATATTTAAGCTCGGGGGTAAATCAAGGATGTCTTTGTATATTGAAATCTATAGTTAAAAAGCGCCCAATCTAGAGCCGCACTCTGAACAATATTTGCTTTGGCTGAGCACCTTGCTCCCGCACTTGGTACATAGAATAAATTCATCACTTAATGTTTTAATATTGCGTGCTTTTGCATTTTCTATAGCTGCATCTATTTTCTTGTCCAAATCCTCACAATGCACAGCACCCGCTTTCATGAATTCTATTATATCTTCTTTGCCCGGGGTTGTTATAGAGATTTTTGGCTCAGTGTTGTCGAGTTCATAGAACATCTGTGTGATATCAGAGAGCGGAATATCTCTGAATCTTTTGAAATTAGAAGAGTTTCTGGCAATTATGATCCTATCAGTTGTGAGTATGAACCAGGAACGAAAGAAAGTGTTGCTGTCTATGAACTTCGGTGCTCTGTAGATAGCTCTGTAGTCCATAAGTGTTAAGATTATATCTTCATCTTCCTCTAAATATTTATCAAGCCCAACTTGTATTCTTTCTGGAAGCTCTGTGTAATTAGGTGTAGCCAGGCTACCTACAAAATCTTTAATCGCATTTACAATTGCCATTATATGTAGTCTCCAATTAATAGCTCAGCTATTTGAACAGCGTTTAAGGCAGCTCCTTTTCTAAGCTGATCCCCTACAACCCAAAAGCTAAGACCATTTTCTACAGTATAGTCTTCCCTAATTCTTCCAACTATACAATCATCCTTCCCCGCTACATCTATAGGCATAGGATATTTTAATTCTCCCGGATCATCAACTACACTTACCCCTGGAAAGCTATTTAGGGCTTCTTTTGCTTCATCAACTGTAATCTTCTTCTCGGTTTCTATATTCACGGAAACCGAATGGGCTCGGAATACAGGTACTCTTACAGTGGTTGCCGTAAGAGCCATTTCACTATTCTCAAGAATTTTTCTTGTTTCATTATGCAGCTTCATTTCTTCTTTTGTATAGCCGTTATCAACAAAGCTGTCTATTTGAGGAAGTAGATTAAAAGCAATCTGATAAGGAAAGGCCTCAGGTTTAATCTCCTCTGAATTAGCCCATGCAAGCGTCTGGTTTTTAAGCTCCTCTATAGCCTGTGCCCCAGCACCAGAGACTGCCTGGTAGCTTGATGCTATAACCCTTTTTATATTGCCTAAATCATGAAGGGGTTTTAGAGCCATTACTGTAACTGCAGTCGTACAGTTGGGGTTGGCTACGATCCCTTTTTTGCTATAGCCAGCAATTGCTTTGGGGTTTATTTCAGGTATTACAAGTGGAACTTCTGTGTCCATCCTAAATGCTGAGCTGTTGTCCACGACAATGGCACCTGCTCTGGCTGCTATTGGTGCGAACTCTTTGCTCCTCGAGCCACCTGCTGAAAATAGGGCGATATCTATACCTTCAAAAGAATTTTCATCCAGTTCTTGGATCTTAATCTTCTTGCCATCAAACTCAAGTTCTTTCCCCGCTGATCTCTCCGATGCTAGAAGCCTAAGCTCGCCTATAGGAAAATTTCTCTCTTTCAATATTTCCATCATTTCCTGGCCAACAGCCCCGGTTGCCCCGGCAATGGCTATGTTGTAACTATCTTTCTTCATTTAAATCTCCAATTAGCAATTATCTTGAATATTTTCTTTCAATTTCTTGCACTTTATCAATGTTTATTTTCTCTTCTTCTTCCGGGCTCGACTTAAACCAAGCCTCCAGTATTTCCTTAGCTACAATTTGCGAAGTTGCCCTTAGGCTCATCGCAAGCACATTTGCGTCGTTCCATTTTCTGGCCCCCTCTGCGGTCTGTGCATCCGTGCATAGGGCAGCTCTTATACCTGGGACCTTATTTGCAGCAATGCTTACTCCAGTGCCTGTCCAGCAAAAGAGTATACCCTGGTCACTTGAGCCTTCTTTAACTCTTTCTGAGACCTTGTGAGCAACGTCTGTCCACTGTATGTCTTCTCCCCTAAGTGGTCCATAAAGCTCAAGCTCATGCCCTTGGTTCTTCAATTCCTCAACCACAAAGTCGGTCAGATTAGTTCGCTCATCACTTCCAACTGCAATCTTCATTCTAAATTCCTCATTAAATGTATGAAGGACTAGTTTAAATAAGTTATGTTAGCCCTTCAAGTTAGGGACTGAATTGCATATGTCTTTAGTTTCAAGTAGCAACTTAATTGTGCCCTTTAACTCTCCGTAAATACTGAACTATTTACCTTGTGATGCTTAATAGGTATTTTGAAGCCAAATAACCAATAAATACTAAACCTATTCCTCCAATATTGCTGATCAGTATATTTATAATTCCGTACTTTATCTGTCCTTCTTTAAAGAGATGGAAGCTCTCAATTCCAAAAGTAGAGAATGTTGTAAAAGCTCCAAGGATACCAATAAATATAAATGCCCTAGTATTAGGTGAGTGAGCAATGTTTTCAAATACATTCCACAAAACACCTATTGCAAAGCATCCGATCAGGTTTACTGCAAGCGTTCCCCAGGGAAGTGCCCCCTCAAAACTTTTATATGCATACCCCGAAATTGAATAGCGCAGTATTGCTCCCACTGCCCCCCCAATTGCTATGTATATGATTGTAGACATTAGATTTCCTTATCTTAATATCCGGTACTCTGGATTGGAGGAAAATGATAACATATAATTTATCTTTTGTGATTTTAGACTATAAAGGAGATCATAGTGTCTTGGAATCCCGAGCTGTATCATAAATTTCAAAAAGAGCGTTTCGCACCTTTTCAGGATTTAATGAATTTAATAGTGGTTAGAGAGGGGATAAATGTTCTGGACTTAGGATGCGGGACAGGTGAATTGACACAGATGGTGTCAGATAAGCTACCGCGTAGCAGAGTTTTGGGCTTAGATAGTTCAGACAATATGCTTGAGGAAGCATCTCAAAAGAGCAGGCCGGGTTTAACCTTTGAATTGTGCCCAATTGAGAAAGCAGAAGGTAAGTGGGATCTTGTTTTTTCAAACGCGGCTATACAATGGGTAGATAATCATAAGGAGTTAATTCCAAAACTCACAACTCTACTCAATCCCAACGGCCAAATAGCTATACAAATGCCAGCAAATCATAATCATCCGACTCAGACAATCATGGTAGAAATTGCAGGACAAGAGCCATATCGTAGTGCACTCGGAGGTTGGCAGAGGCAGTGGCCGGTTCTTTCAATAAAGGAATATGCTGAGCTTCTCTATGAATGTGGTGCTAAGGAGATTAATGTCTTTGAGAAGATTTATCCTCATGTCCTTCAAGATGTTGATGCTATAGTAGAGTGGCTTTCTGGCACAGCTTTGCTTCCTTATTTTGAGCGTCTGCCAAAGGAGCTTCATAATGATTTTGTAGCTGATTACAAAGAGCGCCTTTGTAATTTATACCCTGAAGTACCAGTGTTCTTTCCGTATCAACGTATATTCTTTAGTGCAAGATGGCCTGAGTAGTATTGTTAAATTGAATTAAAAAAAGTAATATTCAAAAAGAAATCTAAACCCCGAAAAGGAGTACATAAGTGTCTGAGGCAACATTCTCTGAAAAAAAGTTTTCTAAAGAACAGGCGATAAAGTTTGGCTGGCAAAGAATGAAAGACAATCTTGGTTTTTTTATTGTCTATTTGGTCATTCTTTTTCTTATTGAATTTTTCTTTAGTTTTTTCATAAGTTTGTTTGGCGACAAAATTACTTCTCTCTCTTTAATTTTCAACTTAGGATCGTTTGTAGTGACAATAGTTTCGTCAATATTCGCTATTAAGATTGGACTTAAGCTATATGATAATGAAAGAATAGGCTCTTATGACTTTTTGTCTTTCACAAGATCCACATTCTTTAAGTTTTTACTGGCCTACATCCTATATACAATCATGATCCTAATTGGTTTTAT
The DNA here is from genome assembly GCA_029262275.1 of Deltaproteobacteria bacterium. Taxonomy (GTDB): domain Bacteria; phylum Desulfobacterota_D; class UBA1144; order Nemesobacterales; family UBA2774; genus CR02bin9. The sequence goes on from JAJCZS010000007.1 coordinate 396,361, forward strand.
ATTGTTAATTGTGCCTGGAATATATCTGGCAATTAAATACCAGTATTTTGGATACTTAATAGTTGATAAGGATATGGATGTGATTGAAGCATTTAAAGAGAGCGGGAGAATGACCAAGGGACATAAGTGGAATTTATTTTCCCTTTTTATATTGCTTATATTAATAGTGATGGCTGGAGCTCTTGTTTTTCTTGTAGGTCTTTTTGTCGCAATTCCTATAGTAATGGTTGCATGGGCTTATGTTTATAAGAAGTTGTCATCTGACACCTCATCTGACGTAGCACATGCCTCTCCTCCACCAATTCCAAATCAAAGCGATATAGTGCAATCAGATAATTCGTTTCAGGCTCCTGGTAGTTAGTAGTTAATATTGCTTAAGGTGAGTAAAGCCAATGAGTGAACATTTTAGGCTTATAGTTGATGATCAGAGTGAGCTTGAGCTGCTTAATCAGGACCATGCAGAAGAGCTATTCGAGTTAATCGAGGCGAACAGAGAGTTTCTCAAACAGTGGCTTCCCTGGCTTGATAACAACCGTTATCTCCAAAACACAATTGATTTTATCAAAATAACTCAGATGCAATATGAAAGAAATGAGACAGTACAATTTGCTCTTGTTCATAAGGGGAAAATTGCGGGAATAGTCGGATTTCATAGAATAGATTGGTTAAACCGTGCAACAGCCATCGGTTACTGGATAGGAGAGCAGTATCAAGGAAAAGGACTGGTTACTAAGTCCTGCTCTAAAGTTCTAGATTATTCGTTTGGCAGGATGGGGCTTAATAGAATAGAGATAAGATGTGCTAGTGATAATATAAGAAGCAGGGCAATACCAGAGAGGTTGGGGTTTAAAGAGGAAGGGCTTATCAGGGAAGCGGAATGGTTATACGATCATTACTTGGACCATGTTATATACGGAATGCTGGAATCGCAGTGGCTCAGCAATGAGAAATTAGTTCTCAGTAGATAGATTCTGCCGCTGCATTTAGTGAGATAAAAATGTTTGAGAAAATATTTGCCCAAATTCAGGAAGAGCTGGATTTAAATGCGGACCAGAAATATAGAGAGAAGATTCGTGATCATTTCAAGATGGATGTTTCTAACTTTCTTGGAGTAAGAATTCCTCTTGTCAGAAAAATTGCTGATAAGTATTTCAGAGAATTAAAAGGGCTGGAAATAGATGAAATTCTAAAGCTCTGCAACCAACTACTAGAAACTAAAATTTATGAGCATAAGGTAATTGCCTTTCAGTGGAGTTTTAAACACAAAAACAAATATCAAAAAAAACATTTTAAGGTCTTTGAAGGGTGGCTAAAGACATATGTTGATGATTGGAGTGATTGTGATGACCTTTGTACTCATACACTAGGATCTTTTATAGATCGTTTCCCAGAATTTATTCCCAATGTAAAAACTTGGACCGAATCAAAAAGCAGATGGCTTAGAAGAGCTTCTGCAGTCACTTTTATATTTATGGCAAGAAAAGGAGAGCACTTGGATACCGTATTCGAAATAGCATCTACATTGCTCTTAGATGAAGATGATCTGGTTCAGAAGGGTTATGGCTGGATGCTTAAAGAGTCCAGTAAAGCTTATCCTGACGAAGTCTTTGAATTCGTTATGAAGAATAAAGAAGTGATGCCCAGAACAGCTCTTAGATATGCAATTGAAAAGTTGCCTGCTGAATATAAGAAGGCTGCAATGAAAAAGGCTTAATAGTTTAAGTTAAAAAAACGCCCTCCCATGCTGAAAAACAGACATAAGAGGGCTTAAGAGAAGCAAAAGGCAAGATTTAGTCAAATACCAAAACAATTCAGAGGAAACTATGCATGTTTATTCTTGAATGCATAGTCCACATCTCTCTACAATCATATTAGACTATTTTAACATGTTCTAGCAAGGTTTAATTTGGTTGGTCAAAAAAGACTGGTGTAAGCTTGTTCTATAATACTAAAGTATTGCGTTGTTGGTAGCTAATTTACTTGGCGCTCAAACCACCGTCTACAGAGAGCATCGTCCCAGTCATGAAGCTAACATTATCATCACAAAGGAATAAAACCGCGGGTGCTATTTCTTCAGGTACTGCAAGACGGCCAATTGGATGTACAGAGATATAGCGCTCAATCGCGGCTTCTTTATCACCCCACTGCTCAAACATTTCTTCTGCTAAAGGTGTATGTACTGTTCCCAAACATATGGCATTTACACGTATACCTTTATCTGCGTACTCAAGTGCCATGCTTCTTGTAAGCTGGTTTACAGCACCCTTTGATGAGTTGTATGCAGCAAACCCGGGAGAGGCCTTAAGACCCAAGATTGAAGAGTTATTAACTATTATTCCGTAGCCTTGCTCTAACATATTGGGGATTGCATATTTAGACATAAGATACATACCCCTTACGTTCACATTGAATGTATTGCACCACTGCTCTGTAGTTGTTTCATGGGTTATTTCCTTATATAGAACTCCGGCGTTGTTAAAGAGTATGTCTATACGCCCGAATTTGTTCATGGCATAGTCAACTGCAGCTTTACAGTCTTCTTCTTTTGATACATCGCTTACGAGATGTTCAATATCAGAATTTTGTTTCTTAGCTTCATTGGCTGCTTCCTGTAGAACTTGTTCCCTGCGCCCAGTGATAATTACTTTTGCTCCTTCCTTAGCAAATAGTAATGCTGTAGCTTTGCCTACCCCAGTTCCGCCCCCAGTAATTAAAGCAACTTTTTCTTTTAGTTTCATAGGAGAAATATTATGTACGTCTATTAATACTTAATCAATATTACTTTTAACAGAATTTCTATTAAAATATGGATATAATATCTACCCATTAATACAATTCTAAAAGATTTGTAATTGACTATCTCTATGAGCAGAAGAAATCTAAAATTCTATAAAGGTCCTGATAGAACTGCTGTCACTCTTTTAATAGTTATAGCAGTAATTATGGGCTCGTTATTAATAATAAATATTCTCAAAGGCAAGGGGTCAGACATATCCGGTTCTCCATCTCTTGAGTTTTTAATTTCCGGAGAAGTTATTAAAGATATGGATTTGGGGGAACTAAAAGAAAATCTAGATACTCAGAAGATCTCATTCTACGACCCTAATTACAAGAAAGAAAAACGGTATCAAGGATTTGCTTTAGTAGATGTATTGGAGCTAGGTTTTGGAGAGCAGTGGAAAAGTTATAACTATACGGACGTCACTTTTGAAGCACTCGATGGTTATACCGCAGTCTCTTCAACATCCAAACTAACAGAGCCCGGGGGATATATAGTTTTTGAAGATCTAGATTTTAAGGATTGGGAGCCAGTCAGTATTAAGCAAGCCGATCCGGGCCCGTACTACCTAGTTTGGACTGGTAAAGATCAAACAGCAGCTAATGGATATCCCTGGCCCTGGGAGCTTTCATCTATGAATCTAGTTAAGTTTGAAGACCAGTACTCTGCTGTTTTCCCCTCGGGAGTCTCGGTGGGTTCATCTGTTTATAAGGGATATCAAATTTTTAAAGGAAGATGTATTAGATGCCATGCTATGAATGGGGAGGGAGGTAAGATAGCACCTGACTTAAATGCTCCTCAAAGTATAGTTTCTTACCGGAACACGTATATGATTAAGGAGTTCATAAAAAATCCTTCCAAATACCGCTACACGCAAATGCCCGATCATCCAGATTTATCGGAGCAGAATTTAGATAACCTTATCTCTTACTTTAAATATATGGATGAGATAAGAAACTAGCGTCTCTCTAAAATCATCTTCATCCCGTATTTAGGACGGATTGTAATTAATGGTTCAGGCACTACACTCTGATGTGGTACAAGCCTCATCTTCCATTTAGATGCAATAGCCGCAATTATAATGATCCCCTCCATCCATGCGAAAGGCTCTCCAATACACCTTCTTGTACCCCCACCGAAGGGGAAGTAGGCAAATCTGGGAAGGTCTTTGGTTTCCTCACTCTCCCATCTCTCAGGAATAAATCTATCGGGTTCCCTATATAATCTTGGGTCACGGTGGACAACATACTGACTTATAAAAATATCGGCCCCAGCAGGGATGGTATATCCCCTAACTTCATAATCTTCTTTAACCTGCCTAGCTAGCGCCCATGCTGGGGGATAAAGCCTGAGTGCTTCCTTAAAAACGTTCTGCGTATAAGATAGTTTCCCCAGATCATCCAAGGTGGGAAGTCTATCTTGTAGGGCAGACTCAATTTCATCATGTACTTTCTTCTCAACTTGTGGATGCTGTGATATTAAATACCAAGTCCATACAAGTGAGTTGGCAGTGCTTTCCTGACCAGCAAGGAAAAGCGTCATAGCTTCGTCTCTAACTTGTAGATCACTCATTTTCTGACCGTTACCTTCTTCATCCTGTGCTTCAAGAAGCATAGAAAGAAGGTCCATCTTCTCTCCAGGATTAGCTCTTCTTTCCTCAATCATTTTATATATTATGGAGTCGAGCTTGCTTTTAGCGTTAAAAAATCTTTTGTTTGCCGGAAGAGGCAAATTATCTAAATATTCAGAGTATGGGAAAATCATTTGTGGAAACAAAGTGACCAAATCGGTAAGTGATTTCCCAATTTCATCAGACTCAGATTCCATATCCGAGTCAAAAATAGTTTTACTCACAATAGACAAAGTAAGCTTCATCATTTCTTTGTGTATATTCACGACAGAGCCGTTTTGCCAATTCTCCCCAATCCGTGAGGAGTACTCTGCCATTACATCGCCGTAAGACTTTATTCTCTGATGATGAAATACCGGCTGTATAGTTCTTCTCTGCTTTAGATGAGGCTCTCCTTCGTTTGTTAGGAGTCCCTCACCAAGAACTATCTTAGTGCGTTTTAGAGCTCTACTTTTCTCAAAGTTTCTGTTATTTGTAACAAGTACATCTTTGATATCCTCAGGATTGTTAAGAAGGTACATCTTGCGTGATCCAAGCTTGTAATAAACTATGTCTCCATAGTCTGCGGATACTCTTGTCAAAAATCCCAGGATATCCCTGAAATAATCAAATAAAGAACCCACAACGGGTAGTCCTTTGGGGCCTGGTGGTAAGAAAGGAGCTTTCATTCTATGGTTTGTTTTAGTTATTTCCATACTTGGAATTTAGAATATGGAATCGTCCACACAGTGTCAACAAGGGTTTGTAGTATCTTAACAAACTCATGTAAATTGTATAGGACAATATCATGCAATCTACAGACACAATTAAACGCATTTTAAAGGAATATAAGACTATAGCTGTTGTTGGACTTTCGGGTAACTGGAACCGTCCAAGCCACTTTGCAGCAAAGTATATGAAAGCGCATGGGTATAAAATTATTCCAGTGAACCCTGGTTACGAAGAGATACTCGGGGAGAAATGCTACCCGAGCCTGCTTGAAATTCCCGAACCTGTTGATATAGTAGATATTTTTAGACGCTCTCGGGATGTTCCGCCCATAGTAGATGATGCTATTGAGATTGGAGCTAAGGTTGTCTGGATGCAGCTTACTGTTGAGCATGAAGAAGCGGCACAAAAGGCTAGAGAGGCGGGGCTTGAGGTTGTAATGGACCGTTGTGTTAAGATTGAGCATGGAAGATTTTTTGGGGGGATTAATTTTTTAGGGGTAAACAGAGGCGTGATAACGTCTAAAAAATAACAACTACTATATTTTTAGGAGGGATACTATGTCAGATAGAAAATTTGGTTTTGATACTCAGTGTATTCATGCAGGGCAGTCTCCGGATCCTAATACGGGTTCACGTGCAGTCCCAATACATCAGACGACGGCATATGTTTTTGATAGTGCTGATCATGCTGCCAGCCTTTTTAACTTAGAGGCGTTTGGGAATATATATACCCGAATCATGAATCCTACTAGCGGTGTGTTTGAGGAGAGAATGGCTGCACTTGAGGGCGGCACAGCAGCGCTTGCTCTGGGCTCCGGTATGGCAGCGCAAATGACCTCTATTCTTACTATAATGCAGACAGGGCACGAACTTGTGTCTTCAAGCACTCTTTACGGAGGAACCTACACACAGTTTGACGTTAACCTAAGAGAGATGGGTATTAATGTTACTTTTGTTGACCCTAACGATCCTGAGAACTTTAGAAAAGCGATTACGGATAAAACAAGAGCTCTCTACGCTGAGACTGTCAGTAACCCGCTTGGCAATGTGCTTGATATAGAAGCGGTTGCAAAAGTTGCTCAAGAAGCCGGTATTCCTCTTATTATTGATAATACATTTGCAACTCCATATCTCTGCAGACCAATAGAGCATGGGGCAAATATAGTAGTAAACTCTGCGACTAAATTTATATGCGGCCACGGAACCTCTATAGGTGGTGTTTTGGTAGATGGTGGAAACTTCCCATGGGATAACGGCAAATTCCCTTGTATGACTGAGCCTTCAAAGGGGTATCATGGAATCAAATTCTATGAGACATTCGGTAATTTCGGTTATGCAATAAGAGCAAGGGTTGAAATACTTAGAACCCATGGTCAAGCGCTTAGTCCTTTTAACTCTTTCTTGTTCACGCAGGGTTTGGAGACACTTAATTTGAGGATGGATAGGCACTGCTCAAGTGCTTTAGAGATTGCTAAGTTTCTAAATGATCACCCGGCCGTAGAATGGGTAAATTTTGCGGGTTTGCCTGACAGCCCATATCATGAATTATCTAAAAAATATATGCCAAAAGGGGCGGGATCTATCTTCACTTTTGGTGTAAAGGGTGGAATAGAAGCTGGAAGAACATTAATCAACAGTGTTGAGCTTTTCAGTCACCTAGTAAATGTAGGCGATGCTAAATCATTAATAGCTCATCCTGCTTCAACAACGCACCGTCAGCTAAATGAGGAAGAGCAGATGTCTGCAGGTGTGACTCCTGAGACAGTCCGTATTTCAGTAGGTCTAGAGACTTTAGAAGACCTTATCTGGGATTTAGACCAAGCTCTTGCAAAGTCTCAAAAGGCTAAGGCATGAGAACAAGGGAGTTAGGTGAGTCTCCAGTTGTAATTGTTGAGGAAGGCTCTATAGGGTTAGTAGAAACCAAATATTACACTTTTGCTGATTCTCCAAATAAGTTTGTTATGGACAATGATCTCGAGCTTGGTCCTATAACAGTGGCTTATGAAACTTATGGGGAATTAAATGAAGCGCGTGACAATGTAATTCTTGTAGAGCACGCGCTTACTGCAAGTGCCCATGCTGCTGGAAAGCACTCTGAAGATGATCAGTATCCCGGCTGGTGGGATGTTATGGTAGGTCCGGGCAGAGCATATGATACTGATAAGTACTTTGTTATATGTTCAAATATTCTAGGCAGCTGCTATGGAACCACAGGCCCCTCTTCTGTAAACCCTGAAACTGATAAACCATATGGAATGACTTTTCCGCTTGTAACCATCAGAGATATGGTCCGTGTACAAAAAAAATTAATAGATCATTTGGGAATTAATAGTATAAAGTCGGTAATCGGTGGCTCGATGGGAGGGATGCAGGCAATAGAGTGGGCATTGCTCTACCCAGATATGGTGGAGTCAATTGTTCTGGTTGCCTCTGGAGCTGTTTCTAATCCGCAGTCCATCGCGATTCATAAAGTTGGAACAAGGGCAATTCTTGATGATCCAAACTGGCAGGATGGAGATTATTATGAAGGAGAGATTCCAGCCAAAGGCCTTGCCATTGCTAGGATGATAGGACATATAACGTATCTTCATCACAACTGGCTCTGGGAGAAGTTTGGTAGAGCACATTCAGATCCTGAAAATATGAAGTTGAAGCTTGGGAGCAAATTTGATATCGAGAATTACCTAGAATATCAGGGCACTAAGTTTGTAGAGCGTTTCGATGCAAATAGCTACATCTATATAATGCGTGCTATCGATCTCTATGATGCAGCTGAAGGCTACGAGACTTTAAAGAAATCCTTTGAGAGAATTAAATGTAAGAAAGTTTTAGTTACCTCATTTACTTCTGATTGGCTCTTCCCATCCTATCAATCAGAGGAGATTGTGAAGGCGTTGAAATTCAATAATGTAGATGTCGAATATCAAGAGATTGAATCTCCCTATGGTCATGATTCGTTCCTCTTAGAATATAAAGAACTCACCCAACATATAAAACAATTTTTTACCACACTTTAGTTTGCTTGCTTTCTTACCCCCTCATTAATTAGTATATAGATATGAAATTAGGTCTTGCACTAGGCGGAGGAGGAGCCAAGGGGTTTGCGCATCTGGGAATACTGCAGGTTCTCTCTGAGGCGGGAATTGAATTTGATGTTGTAGCTGGAACCAGCATAGGAGCCTTAATTGGGGCTGTCTATGTATCTGGCAATCTGGATAGTCTTGAAAAATTTGCTACAAAAATAGGCATGACCGATTTACCTTTTATGCTTAGGCCAACCTGGCCTAGGGGAGGGCTTCTTAGTGCTACTTATATTGAAGAACTCGTAGATAAGTTTGTAAATGTTCAGAACATAGAGGACCTTCAAAAGCCTTTCGCTGCAGTTTGTGTAGATTTGAATAAAGCTCAGGTTGTGACTTTTTCTAAAGGCGATCTAAAGAGGGCGATAAGAGCGAGCACTTCAATTCCGGGTGTTTTTAAACCTGTATTTTATGAGGATAAAATACTAGTTGATGGGGGCATTCTGGAATCAGTACCACTAGATGCTGTTCGTTCCCTAGGGGCCGATTTTATAGTAGCTGTAGATCTCTTAAGCGACCTCTCGGGTAATCAGAACTTTAATGAAGGCAAACCTTCTATTGTTGAGATAGTGCAGAGAAGCTCTATAGTGGCACAGAGGAAAATTACAGAGTACAAATTTAAGGAAAATCCCCCTGATGTTGTTATAAGCCCACCGTTGTCTGAGGTTGGAGTTATGGATTTTCACAATGGCAAGCCTATCTTTGAATTAGGTAGAGAAGCTGCTCAAAAAGTTTTGCCAGAGCTGCTTGAAAAGCTTAAGAAGAACTAGCTTTTAGAGTTGCTCCCTTTCTCCATTCCCAGATCAAAAATAGCCAAACAGGAACAAATTCAATCCATATAATTATATTGGTGAATATTTCTAGTTGACCTCTGGGCTCAAAATAATATCTCAGGTAATAAAGCGGTAAAAGAGCAGTTAATAAGAGCAGAGAAAACCTAGGCTTGATAGCCAACAGTGGTATAAGCCATGTGTAGTACCATGGGAATTGTGTGGGGCTAACTAAAAATGCAAAAGCGATTATATACAAACTCTTGCTAAATAGATCTGCATTCCTAAATGCTTTTCCAAAAGCTACATATAGAATCCAGATTGCAATAAGAGCAATTACGATGAACCTTGCAACCGTGTATTTATGAAATGTCTCATAGCCAAATAAGTTTAAGCCGAGCTCAGAGATGTAGACCAGTATCCTAAAAGCTGAGTCATTGTTCTGCCAGCTTTGTCCGTATGCTATAAAGCCTGAGCTTGCATCTAGGCCTGAGAGGTATATAGGCAAAAATAAAGCTCCTATGGAAATAGCTGCTATAACAAGTACAAATAAGAGTTGCTTAGGTTTAGATATTATGGGTCTAATAATTATAGGCAATAAAAAGGCCGGCCAGAGTTTTATACCAAGCCCAATAATCAGCGTGAGTGAGGAGCGGATATATCTGTTTTGTGTAGCCGCAATTAAGGCACTAAGGACAAAAGGAAAGACTAGTACATCAAGGTGTCCTGAATTGAATATCTCTTTTAAAAGAAGGGGATTCCACCAATAGATTATAAGATAGGAGGTCGGGAGCTTTAATATTCCTAAGGCACTAAAAATTAATGACAGAGTAGCAAGGTCCATAATTATCAGAATTATTTTCCACGTTGTCAGATTCCACGAGTCGAGTGCATAGGAGACTGCAAAAAATGCCTGAGCCACAGGGGGATATATTGTTCTAATCTGGGGATGGTTAATACGGTGAATTATATCTCCCGATTCTTCTGCAAGCGCTACAAGCTCCTCGGGAACACCTTCTTTGTTTAATACTTCCTCAGGGGAATACTCGTAGGGATTTATAAGGTTTGCAGTTACAGCCCCGTCCCAAAGATATCTAAAATAATCATCCTCAAGAATTGGGGCGGTGAAGAGCATCAATAATCTCAAAACAATCCCTATTCCAATCACCCATAGGATCTGTTTTTTGACTAAATCTACTTTCGGTAATTTGAAAATTGTGAATAAAAAGATGAGCCCTGCAAAAATAAGAATTCCCACGAGTGCGAGAACTGGTCTATCAATTAGAGAAATAGAATCTGCAAATTCCGGTGAAATGTATGTTATTAGACTAAAACAAATTAAAAGAAGTATTCCGGATATGATAAGTATAGAGGTTGATACTTTTCCGGAATTACCTGTTGTGGAATTATTCATCATATAAATTACTATATGATTATTATTTTATTCGCCTTGTTCTTCTAAAAACTTCTCCGCATCTATTGCAGACATGCAACCGCTTCCTGCAGCTGTAATTGCCTGGCGGTATATGTTGTCTTGCACATCACCCGCTGCAAATACGCCTGGAATATTTGTTTCAGTGGAGCCGCTTTTGGTGATCAAATATCCGACTTCGTCCATCTCAAGCTGTCCTTTAAATAATCCAGTGTTAGGGTTATGTCCGATAGCCACAAAAACACCCTGAGCTTCTTTTTCGGTTACTTCTCCAGTTTTAGTATTCTTTAGTCTGGCCCCTGTTACACCGTCTTCTTTACTTCCAAGAATTTCCTCTACTTCTGAATCCCAGATGAATTCCATCTTTTCATTTTTAAATGCTCTGTCTTGCACAATCTTGGATGCCCTTAGCTGATCCCTTCTGTGAACAATGCTTACTTTGCTAGCAAATTTTGTGAGGAATGTAGCTTCTTCAACTGCGCTGTCTCCCCCCCCTATTACTAAAAGCTCTTTATCCTTAAAGAAGAAACCATCACATGTGGCACAAGTGGACACTCCGTATCCCAATAGTGCTTTCTCAGACTCGAGTCCCAACATCTTAGCCGATGCACCGGAGGAAATAATAAACGTGTCTGCTTCAAGTACTGTATCTCCAGCCGTGATTTTAAATGGTCTTGTTGAGAAATCTACAGCAGTGATTTCAGCCATAACAGATATGGCACCAAATCTCTGTGCTTGCTGTCTCATCGCATTCATCAAATCAGGTCCCATAACACCATCTGGAAAGCCTGGATAGTTTTCAACGTCAGTTGTTAGTGTTAGCTGGCCGCCTGCCTCTAAACCCTCAAATACTACAGGTTCTAGATTTGCTCTTGCAGTATATAGGGCTGCAGTAAGCCCAGCTGGGCCTGAGCCCATTATCACTACTTTATGTTTTCCTTTTAGTTCTGATATATCAGTCATAGTATGTCCTTTTAGAATTAATTGCGATTTATACTACATATCAGCTACAGTTTTTCAAGGCTACCGATCTTCAATAGCCTGGTACATTGACTTTTAGATAGCAAAATAACCGATAAAGATTCAACCCCCATTTCTCACTACGCAAATATAGTTAGGGTTATACCGCTTCCCATTAGGAAGGAATTTCAGATACATAGAGAATGATAAAAACAACAATTCACATAATATGGCTGCTTGACTATAGAAGTCTCAGATTAAATAAATTCAGCATTAAAGAAATCTTATGTACTTTTCTTTTAATGCGTAGTAAAGTAATCGGAAATTAAAAGTGTCAATTTTAAAGGAGGATGTAAGATATGGAAGCCATATTTTCAGGAGCTAAGAGGGTAGTTCTTTATACAAGCTCAAAGCTGATTTTAACATTGAGTGTAGCAATTTTTCTATGTTCATCAGTTTTTGTGTTTAATCAGGACGCATATTCACAGGATTCAGTATGTTTAAATAGAATAATTGAACAGATAACAGCTGATGTACTTGAAGAGAGTTTTGATCCTTCAATAAACTCAGACGGCACCTGGATTGCATTTGCATCTACCTCAGACATAAACGGCGGGAACCCTGAGGCGAATGATGAGATATATCTCTTTAATACCGCAACCGGCGTCTTTACACAGATAACAGCTGAGACGGCTGGAGATAGTGCTCTTCCCTCGATAAACTCAGACGGCACCCGAATTGCATTTGAATCTACCTCAAACATAAACGGCGGGAACCCTGAAGGGAATGCAGAGATATACCTCTTTGATACTACAACCGGTGTCTTTACACAGATAACAGCTGAGACGGTTGGAGATAGTCAAGAACCCTCAATAAACTCAGACGGCACCCGAATTACATTTCGATCTAGAGCAGACATAAACGGCGGGAATCCTGGGATAGAAGATGAGATATACCTCTTTGATACTACAGCCGGTGTCATTACACAGATAACAGATGATCCAGTTGAACCAAGTTCTAGCCCCTCAATAAACTCAGACGGCACCCGAATTGCATTTCAAACTAGAGCAGACATAAACGGTGGGAACCCTGATGGGAATAGAGAGATATACCTCTTTGATACTACAAACGGCATCTTTACACAGATAACAGATGACCCCTCTGGCGATAGTAGCTTCGGTCCTTCAATAAACTCAGACGGCACCCGAATTGCATTTATAACTAACGCAAACATAAACGGCGGGAACCCTGATGGGAGTTTTGAGATATACCTCTTTGATACTACGAGCGGCGTCTTTACACAGATAACAGATGAGACGTCTGGAAGTAGTTCTGATCCCTCAATAAACTCAGACGGCAGCCTAATTGCATTTGAATCTGACTCAGATATAAACGGCGGGAACCCTGATGGGAATGAAGAGATATACCTCTTTGATACTACAAACGGCACCACTACACAGATAACAGATGAGACGGCTGTATTTAGTTCTGATCCCTCAATAAACTCAGACGGCACCCGAATTGCATTTGTGTCTAACGGAGGCATGAACGGCGGAAACCCTGATGAGAATGCGGAGGTTTTTCTGTCAACATGCCTGCAACCTAAAAACGTCCCAACCCTATCTGAATGGGGATTAATAGCTATGGCAGGACTTCTTGGAATCGTAGGTTTTATGGTTGTTAGAAGAAGACAAGTTGCAGCTTAAAACAAACTAAGACAATTCAATTTAAAACTTAAAGGGGGTTTGGCACAAGTAGTGCGAGACCCCCTTTTTTTATTTAGAATTGATATTAACATTCAAACTTAACCTGCTTTTGACAAAGGGGAGCAGTGCAGTGTTCTCATTAATAGTTATAATCTATCCATAAATCAAGGGAGCATAATAAGTGAAAAAATTACCGCTACATGAAGTTCATAAATCTCTGCACGCTAACCTAGGTGATTCATCAGGATGGTTGGTACCGCTTAACTATGGGGATGAGTTGTCCGAATACAAATCTGTCAGAGAGGGTGTGGGAATAATAGACTTATCAAGTAGAGGGAAATTGAGATTGAGCGGCAAGGATCATATCAAGTTTCTCCAAGGCATGTTATCTAATGATGTGGTGAAATTAGAAGAAAAAAAAGGTATGTATGCCACAATTCTAAATGTAAAAGGCAGATTGATCTCTGATATGAGAGTGTACCGGGAGAGTGAATCTGTTTTAATTGATCTCGAGCCCGTACTGAACCAAAAAGTCCTCGAGCTTCTGACAAAATTCAGACTCTCCTATAAAGCCAACATCGATGATATCTCTCAAAATACAGGTTTAATTTCCATTCAAGGGCCACAAGCAATCAAACTACTGGAATTGCTTATTGAAGAAAAGCCACCGCAAATGGAACAATACGAGTTTATACAAAAAGAAGCCCTCGGCCATTTGCTCACAATAGTGAGTGTGAACCGCACTGGCGAGGAGGGGTTTGATCTTTATGTGAGTAACGATGGATTAAAAGACTTATGGGATGCTCTCTTGATGGAACGTGAAGGTCTGAATGTCAGTCCCATAGGCTACAATGCTTTAAATATGCTTAGGATTGAAGCAGGTATACCCATCTACGGAGTGGATATGGATGAGAGTAATATTCCTATTGAGGCTGGCCTTTGGGATGCTCTTGATTTTGAGAAGGGATGCTATGTTGGTCAAGAAGTTGTTGCTAGGATTAAATGGAGAGGACATGTGAACTGGCACCTAGTAGGTTTTGAGAGCGAAGGTGAGGTTGCTCCAAAGGTTGGAGATGAAATTTTCTTGGATGAGCGCAAAATCGGCCGAATCACAAGTAGTACGCTCTCACCTACATTCAATAAACCACTTTCCCTTGGATATATAAGGAGAGAGCACAAAGATCCTGGTACTAAAGTATTGCTAAACACTGATGCTGGTTCTGGAATAAGGACCGAAGTTAAAGAACTTCCCTTTTACAAAGGCGCATTTAAAATGGCAAAAAATGATGCTAGTAGCTGAAAAGACTAGAAAAATGCTTGATTTTATTTTCTCCTAGATTATATTATCTAGTCTGGGTATTTGTATTTATTGGGTATGTTATAAAAATTGGTTGGGAATCAAAAAAATTTGGATTATTATAATATCTACGCCAACATACGCCCATTTGGGCTTATTAGTTGGGTAGGAGGGTGTTGAAATGATATTGGATGCAATACTAGGATGGTTTTCAAATGATCTTGCTGTTGATTTGGGAACCGCTAATACTCTTGTTTATGTCAGAGGCAAAGGCATTGTTGCTAATGAGCCATCTGTTGTAGCTGTTCAGGAGGATATGAGAGGTACAAAGAAGATACTTGCTGTAGGAACTGAGGCCAAAAATATGGTAGGTAGGACACCAGGTTCTATTAAGGCTATCAGACCTCTTAGAGACGGAGTTATCGCAGATTTTGATGTTGCCCAAAAGATGTTGGAATACTTTATCCGTAAGACACATAATAATAGAAAAAGTTTTGTAAGACCAAGAATTATTGTATCCGTTCCAATTGGCATTACAGAGGTGGAAAAAAGAGCAGTAAAAGAATCTGCTGAAGCTGCGGGCGCAAGGGAAGTTTATCTAATTGAAGAGACAATGTCTGCTGCGATTGGTGCCGGGATGCCTGTTACAGAACCTGCTGGAAACATGGTTGTTGATATTGGCGGTGGAACAACTGGAGTTGCTGTGATATCACTTGCTGGGATTGTTGTGAGTAAGTCTATTAAAGTAGGCGGGGATAAGCTCGACGAATCCATACTTCAGTATGTAAAGAGAAACTACAATATGCTAATTGGTGAGAGAACCGCTGAGGATGTAAAGAAAAAACTTGGAAAGGTGCTTGGTAATGGCGATATGGGATCAATGAATGTTAAAGGTAGAGACCTTAGGGCTGGAATACCAAGGACCATTGAAATAACTTCTGAAGAGGTAAGAGAAGCACTTACAGAGCCAGTGAGCTTAATAATAGAGGCCATCAAACAGACTCTAGAGAGAACCCCACCTGAGCTTGCTGCTGATATTGTGGATAACGGTATAGTGCTTACCGGCGGCGGAGCGCTTTTAGGAAACCTGGATGAGCTAATCATGGAAGAAACGGGCCTACCTGTTGCAAAAGCAGAGGATCCGCTAACTTGCGTTGTTTTAGGTTCTGGAAAAGCTCTTGATGAGTTGGATCTGCTACGAGAAGTGAGTATGTAGTTGTTCCAAGAGTGTGTTCTCAAATCAGCATACTGTCAGCACTTATAAAATACGTCTATGAAGTTTCTAAAGAATAGAGCAGTTTTAATAACCATCGTTCTCTTTTTTATATCTTTACAGCTCTATTCTCTTAATCTCAGAGAGAGGAAAAGTCAGAACTTTATCTCTGGTCTTGTTCTAACCGTTACCTATTATCCCCAAAAACTTATATATGTGATTTCAGACAAAGTAATAAACACCTGGCAGGACTATATGGATCTTGTAAATGTCAGGCAAGAGAATATTGAGTTAAAAGAGGATATTAAAAAGCTTAGGGTTGAAAAGTTCGAATTAGCTGAGGCTAAGATACAAAATCAGCGGCTTAAGAAGCTTTTGAATTTTAAAGAAATACCGTCCTATCCTATAGTGCCAGCTAATGTAATAGGAGGCAGTCCCTCACTACTGCGCAGCGAAGTTATAGTGGTAGACCGAGGTAGTAGTGATGGAATATCCCAGGGAATGCCTGTAG
Source organism: Deltaproteobacteria bacterium (assembly GCA_029262275.1). GTDB lineage: Bacteria > Desulfobacterota_D > UBA1144 > Nemesobacterales > UBA2774 > CR02bin9. The sequence goes on from JAJCZS010000007.1 coordinate 412,449, forward strand.
CTTCCTCAGAGGGCATAGTGGGCAAAGTGCTTACTGTTGGTGATAAGAGCTCTGAAATACTTCTAATAACTGATCCCTTAAGTGCTATAGACGCCTTTGTTCACAGGACCAGAGTCAGGGGCATTGTAAAGGGAGCTGAAGGAGGGTGTACAATGGAGTACATAGAGCAGAACTCTGATATTAGTGTTGGAGATAAGATTATCTCATCAGGGAAGGAAGGTTTTTTCCCAAAAGGCGTGATCATAGGCACTGTTGTAGACATTGAAACGAAAGGAAGTTTCTTGAGCGCCCAGGTATCTCCATTTGTAGATTTAGAATCTTTAGAAGAAGTTGTTATAATTCTTAAAACTAATAATAATATTGTCTTAAATGAATAAGTACCTGTCCATAATATTCTTAGTATTGGTTTCGGTAATCTTTATTACCATACAGTCCACGCTCCTTTCTCCGCATAATCTTGGCGATTACTATCCTGATCTAAATCTAATTCTAATTGTTTTTCTAGCCATTTTTTCAGAAATAAGGGGGGGCTTCTTCTTGGCCCTTGGCAATGGATACATGATGGATGTGCTTTCAGGCAACTTGCCCGGCACATTCACTATATCAAGATTGAGTGCTTATTTGTTAGTGCGAAGCGGGTCAAACCATGTTTATTTAAAAAAGTCTCTCATTCAGGGGCTTGTTATTTTCTTTGCTACAATTTTTACATGGATTTTTATTCTAACTATCATTACAATAAAGAAAGATGATAGTTTTGATATAACGGCAAAGTCTATACTGATTCAAGGTATAGTTAATGCTATAGTCGGCGTTCCAATTTTTTGGATGATACACAGGGTAAATGCAAGATTTCAGAAATAGATTACTTATGGTAACCGTGATACTAGGGCTAGCTTTTTTGGTCCTGGGATCCAGACTGTGGTACTTACAAGTGCTAAAGGGAGAAGAATTTGAAAAGTTCTCTTTAGAAAACCATATTAGGGTTGAGAGAGTGCCCGCACCTAGAGGAAGAATCCTTGACAGATATGGAAAAGAATTAGTTGTCAACAGGACCTCTTTTGATATATACGCCATACCCAAAGACATCAAAGATATTCCCTATTTAATTCAATCACTTTCACCAATATTAAATCTTGATGCAAATCAAACCCAGAAGAACATAGATTCCGCTTTAAAAAAGAAAAGTTTTAAACCTGTACTACTTGCTAAAGATATAAACAGGGATCAGCTTGCATATATAGAGGCAAGAAGAAGCTCGCTGCCTGGTGTGATAATTGAAATCAATAATTTAAGACAATATCCACATGGTGATTTGGGAGCTTCTTTCCTAGGTTATATTGGCAAAGTAAGCGAGGCCGAACTAAATAAAAATCCCAAGATTAACAATAACGATTTAGTTGGGAAAACAGGCATAGAGAAAGGTTGGGAGAGTTCTTTGAGGGGAGATGATGGTTATACCCAAAAAGTAACGGATGCTCTAGGAAGAGAAGTGAAGTCAAATTTGTTCTTAGAGGACCTTCAGAACAAAAAGAGTATGCCTGGCAGTGACGTTCGGTTAACAGTAGACATTGAGCTTCAAAAGGCAGCTGAAGAAGCACTAGGTGAGGAGTCAGGAGCCATAGTTGTAGTGGATGTAAATACAGGAGAAGTCCTTGCACTAGCCAGCAGACCCTCCTTTAATCCTGCTGATTTCATAAAGGGTATAGATGCAAAAACCTGGTCTAATCTTGTAAATGATAAATCCTCTCCCCTGTTAAATCGCGCCACACAAGGTCTTTATGCTCCAGGGTCTGTATTTAAAATGGTCCCAAGTGTAGCCGCTCTAAATGAAGGTTTTATAAACGAGGAAGAATATGTTTATTGTCCTGGATATTATAAATCCGGTAACAGCAAGTTTAGATGCTGGAAGAGGGGAGGGCATGGACAGGTAAATCTAAGGAGCGCAATCGTTAAGTCTTGCGATGTTTATTTCTATAAAATCGCAGAAATGATGGGTATCAATAATCTAAGCAAATACATGAGAGCTTTTGGATACGGATCTATAACGGATTTAGGTATTGAAGAGAGAGCAGGGATATCTCCAAGCAGAGAATGGAAACAAAAGAGATTTAATAAACCCTGGTATAGAGGTGAGACGATTGTCTCTGCAATTGGGCAGGGTTATGTAAGCGTAACCCCACTGCAGGTTTCAATGATGACGGCAGCCGTTGCAAACAATGGAAAATTACTCAAACCTACAATTGTGCTTGAGATAAGCTCTTATGACGGAGAAGAAAAGTTCAAACATAGCCCTGTTGTTACAAGTCAAATCCCAGTGCAACAAGAGATGCTCGATTTAGTTAAAGACGCTATGGTGGGTGTTGTGAATGATCCGGGCGGCACAGGACGAGCAGCAAGGTTAAAAGATCTGACTGTTGCTGGAAAAACAGGTACTGCACAAGTAGTATCGCTCGATTCGCAAAGTGAGGATAGAAAACATAGAGATCATGCCTGGTTTACTTCTTATGCCCCAGCTGAGGCTCCAAAGATTGCTGTAACCGTTCTTATAGAACACGGAGGTAAGGGAGGGGCGGTGGCTGCTCCAATTGCTGGAAATCTTATAGAAATTTATAAAAAACTTATGGAAGAGAGAAAAGCAGATGATAATGTTTGATAGAAGACTGCTTAAAAACTTTGGGTGGTTTCTTTTCTTATTAACTCTAGCGTTTTCTGCTATATCACTTCTAAATTTATATAGCGCTTCTTATGAGACCGGACTTACATCCTTCAAAAAGCAGTTTTTCTGGATAGGGGTTGGTCTTGTTGCCCTTATCTTCATATCTTTTATAAATTATAGGCTTATTAGACAATACACTTTTTACATCTACAGCTTCACAATATTACTTTTAGTGTTTGTTCTCTTTTTTGGAAAAGAAGTTGCAGGCTCTAAAAGCTGGATTGATATAGCTTCACTGGCAACTGTTCAACCCTCTGAGCTTGTGAAGATTTCTGTCATTTTAATATTGGCAAAGTTTTATGACAATGACTACCAAGCTACACCTTATGGTTTCCTTGATCTGATAAAACCCATAATATTTATCGCCGTACCAGTCGTCTTAGTCCTTATGCAACCTGATCTAGGTACTGCTATGACAATACTCTTGATTTCAGGAAGTATGGTTCTTTTTATGGGCGTAAAGAAATGGTCTGTTGCCTTTATTCTAATTGTAGTTCTAGGAGTTTCTTTCTATTCCTGGCACTACACTCTTAAACCTTATCAGAAAGACAGGATTAAAACATTTATCAACCCTGCGAGTGATCCACTCAATGCAGGATACAATTCTATACAGTCTCAGATAGCTATAGGCTCGGGTGGGCTAGCGGGCAAGGGGCTTAGATCCGGCTCACAAACACAGCTTAGGTTTATACCTGCTCAGCAAACTGATTTCGCCTTTTCAGTCTTAGCTGAAGAATGGGGGTTTTTAGGAAGCATCTGTGTCTTACTTCTTTACTTCATGATAATTCTTTGGATGCTTGATACGTCAAGTCGAGCGAGAGACAAATTCTCTATGCTTGTCTGCTTTGGTGTTGCGGCAATGTTCTTCTGGCACGTACTGGTTAATGTTGGAATGGTAATAGGGATACTCCCGGTTACAGGGGTTCCGCTATTGATATTTAGCTACGGTGGTTCCTCAACGCTTACTGCAATGATTGGGATAGGTCTAGTGTTAGGGATTAGAATGAGAAAGTTCTCAATGTCAGGTGAAGCTATTGATTTGGGCTAGTCTTTGTTAAGATCTCTAGAGCATGGGATACCATCTAAGCTTGTAGATTGCTCCACCGCTCTGATGATAGCTTTTTGAGTTAGCTCAGCAGCTATTACTCCTACTAGGTTCACATCGTCTTTTTTGTCTCCCAATGAGACTGATATGACCATATCTCCATCTTGGACTGTGTGTACGGGAGAGATAACCTTTGCAAGCCCCGTTTGTGCAATATTAGAAATTCTTAACAGCTCGGACTTTGAAAAGTTGGCATCAGTAACAACAACTGCAAGCGTTGTATTTTGATAGCTGTCCGCTCTTCTTATTATTCCCTGTTTAAATAAATTCACAGTTCCAGGGAATTTATGTCCTTCTTCAGAATCCCTAACACCTGCTATAACTTCTCCCCTCTCTGGTGATACAACGTCTCCAAATGCATTAACTACAACGAATACTCCAATGGTTGCTCCACTGTTTAATCTATAACTTAGGGTTCCAATACCACCTTTAGTCGCTTGTTTTAAACCCATCAGTTTTCCTATTGTGGCCCCAGTTCCTACACCGACCGAACCTTCTTTAATTTCTGATGATTTAGCATTGATACATGCCTCGTATCCCATTTGGGCGTTTGGTCTGATTCTCCCGTCCCCAATTCCTAAATCGAAAATCACTGCTGTGGGAACCGAAGGTACAACTAGTCCCCTGCCAACCTCAAGCCCTATGTTTCTTTCTTCCAAGTATTTTAAGACCCCGCTTGATGCATCAAGACCGTATCCGCTTCCACCAGTTAGTAAGACCGCATGGATTTTCCCAAATGTATTGTGGGAGAGAAGAGAGTCTATTTGCCTGGTGCTTGTTCCGCCTCCCCTTAGATCAATAGCGGCTGTTGCAGGATTTTCAAATAAAATCACACTACATCCGGTAATGGCTTCAAAATCTGAAGCATGGCCAACTTTTACACCTTCAATGTCAATAATTGATCCCATTTTGTAGTATTCTAAATTTAATATAGACAATTTCCAAATTAGCTCTGATTTAGCCAAGTTAGTGATACTTGACAGGATACAGGAATCAGCTAGAATCATCCACGTTTTGAGGTTGTCGGAGGTTATAAGTGCGAGTGTTTAAAACCCAATAATATTTAAGTATTATTGCCTTTGCCCTCCAAAAATATGAACATATATTTGAATTGACAATCTGTAGCGAATAAGTGTTTTATCTAGAAAGTATCTAAGCTGTTCTAAATAATCGCAATGTATAAAACAAAATTAATATTTTCTGTTCTTTTGTTGTTTATATTTCTTTCAGTAGAATCAGTATTTGCACTTACTGATTCTAGAGATGTAAAAGATATTGGTATTGATGAAAGATTAGGGGAATTTATACCGGGCGAAATTACACTTACTGATGAAAATAATGAGCCTGTTGTTTTTGAAGACCTGTTATCTAAAGATACCCCCACTGTTTTGAATCTTGTTTATTATAGTTGCCCTAAGCTTTGCAATTTTGCTGCAGACGGATTATTAAAAGTTGTGAATGAGACAGAGTCTCTTGAATTAGGTAAGGATTTTAAATTGCTGACAGTCAGCTTTGATCCAAAAGATTCACCTGAGTTGGCTGCTAAAAAAGCACTTAAATATCGAAACGCTACAAAGAGGGTCTTGACAAGCAAACAAGACTGGCCTTTCTTTGTGGGGGATGAAGAAAACATAGAAAAGTTGACTGAGTCTGTAGGTTTCAGGTACAAATTAGATGGTGAGGAATTCGCACATGCCTCAGCTTTGATTGTAATTACACCTGAGGGAAGAATTTCCAGATATCTCTACGGGATTCAGCATGTGCCATCTGATTTTAGGCTTTCCTTGCTTGAAGCATCAAAAGGGGAGATAGGATCTTCAAAGTTATTAAATAGCGTGTTACTGTTTTGCTATGGGTTTGATCCTGTTGGAAAAAAATACGCGCTTAAAGCTCTCAATATTGTTAAAGCTGGTGGCGTGGTTACATTGTTAACCCTGAGTGTTGGTTTAACATACTTTTGGAGAAGAGAAAATAGAACCGGATGAATAGAGATGGAGGTTTAAAAGATAACAGATGACTTGGATTCCAGAGGCAGCATCAAATCTCGCAGGCAAAGTAGATGGAGTACTATTAGTAATTACTCTTATCTCTATATTCTTCTTTGTTCTGATATCTGCAGTTTTGATTTACTTTGCAGTGAAGTACAGAAGAAGAAGAGAAGATGAAGAAACCCCCTATATAACCGGTAATGAGACTTTCGAAATTATATGGACTGTAATACCATCCATCTTACTAATACTTCTATTTGTTTACGGATATGTAGTATACAAAGACATGAGAACTCCTCCCAAAGATGCTGTTGATATTACTGTTACAGGTAAACAGTGGCTTTGGACATTTGATTATTACAATGGCAAAAAAACATTAAACGAATTATATGTGAAGCAAAACGTGCCTGTCAGAATGATAATGAGGGCTGATGATGTTCTTCACAGTTTCTTTATTCCGCAATTCAGAGTTAAGCAAGATATTCTTCCAGGTAGGTATACACAACTCTGGTTTATTCCTACTAAGGTTGGAACTTTTGATATATTTTGCGCGGAGTATTGCGGCACAGGCCATTCAGCCATGTTAGGAAAAGTAATAGTGCTTAGCCCTGAAGCTTATGATATATGGGAGAAGGGTATAGGTATGGACGACGGCGCAGCTGTGTCCTCGCTACCTCCAGCTGAGCTTGGAGAAAAGATTTATAAACAAAAGGGCTGTAACGCATGTCACAGTCTTGACGGTAGTGTTGTTATTGGTCCGTCATTTAAAGGGCTTTTTGGTAGAACAGGTGTATTGGAAAATGGTAAAAGTTACACAGCTGACGAAAATTATTTAATAGCTTCGATTTATGAACCGCAGGAAGAAATAGTAGAAGGATTTCAACCTGTGATGCCTTCATTTAAAGGTATACTAAGCGAGAATGAAGTAGATGCTGTTATAGCATTTATAAAGACTTTAAAATAAGGGTTTAATAATTTAGGAGGAAATTTAAATGGCAAATCATACAGTTGCCACAAATGTATATGTTCCGTTTTTAGAGCAAAAGGGCTTTTTGTCCTGGTTTCTAACAACTGATCATAAACGAATCGGAATTCTATACTTGATTTCTATCTCTTTATTCTTTTTAATAGCCGGCGTTTTAGCGCTGCTTATGAGATTTGAGCTCATGACTCCAATGTCCGATTTTGTAAGTCCACATACCTACAATGTGCTATTCACATTGCACGGCTCTTTGATGGTCTTTTTCTTCATCGTTCCTGGGCTTGCTGCAAGTTTTGGTAATTTCCTTATACCCCTTATGATTGGTGCTCCAGATGTTGCCTTCCCAAAGCTTAATTTAGCTAGTTATTGGATATATATAGTGGGAGCTATCATTACTCTAATTGCGCTACTATCACCAGCTGATACTGGCTGGACATTCTATACCCCTTACAGTGCGACTACGGATACAGATGTTGTAATGATTACCTTTGGAGTTTTTGTTCTGGGTTTCTCCTCGATTCTTACTGGAATGAACTTTATTGTTACAATTCATAAAATGAGAGCCCCCGGAATGACGTGGCATCGTTTGCCGCTATTTATATGGGCTTCCTATGCAACAGCAGTTCTTCAGCTTCTTGCAACTCCAGTTGTTGGTATAACACTTCTTATGCTTATTGCTGAGAGAAGTCTTGGAGTAGGTTTCTTTGATCCTGCTAAAGGTGGAGATCCTGTACTTTTTCAGAACTTCTTCTGGTTTTACTCACACCCTGCTGTGTACATCATGATCATTCCAGCTATGGGAGTTATATCAGAAATAATTCCGGTATTTGCTCGTAAACCTATATTTGGCTATAAGGCTATTGCCTATTCAAGTCTTGGTATTGCTTTTATAAGCTTTTTGGTTTGGGCTCACCATATGTTTACTAGTGGTATCTCTGAGGTTGCAGCCACGATCTTCTCATTCTTAACTTTCTTAGTTGCTATTCCAACAGCGATCAAGGTTTTTAACTGGACCGCTACACTATATAAAGGTTCAATTGAGCTCCATTCAGCTATGTTATACGCGCTTGGATTCATCTTCCTATTTACAATAGGGGGACTAACAGGAGTTTTCTTAGGAGCGCTTGCTGTAGATATTCATCTTCACGACACCTATTTTGTTGTGGCTCATATGCACTATGTAATGATTGGTGGAACAGTTATGGGGTTCTTTGGAGCACTTCATTTCTGGTACCCAAAATGGTTTGGCAAGATGTTTAACGAATCAGTTGCCAAACTTGCATGGTTCCTAGTTTTCGTTGGTTTCAATATTACGTTCTTCCCTCAATTTTTCTTAGGAATCCAGGGTATGCCTAGAAGATATGCTACGTATCCAGAGGAGTTTGAATCCCTTATGGCTCTATCTACATACGGGTCATGGATATTGGGTCTAGGTGTTCTAATAATGACAGTGAATCTTATAAAAGGACTTTTCAGTGATGAAAAAGCGCCTCAGAATCCATACGGATCTCTTTCTCTTGAATGGCAGGTGCCTTCACCACCGCCAACCCTAAATTTTGATAAAATTCCTATAGTAACAGATTGGACTTATGGTTACGGTAAAAAGAAAGAGGTGGATGCTTAAAATGGAACAAGCTAATATGGATCACGCTGAAGGCCACGACCTTCATTTGACACCAGAGCAAGAATACGGCATTTCTAAGCTTGGCATGTGGCTATTTCTGGGAACAGAAATTATGCTTTTCGGAGGTCTCTTTGCTGCTTATGCAATATTTAGAGCTAAGTACCCTGAAATGTTTTTAGAGTCCCATCAAGAACTTAACCGTGAAATGGGAGCCGTAAACACCTGCATATTAATCTTCAGCAGTTTAACAATGGCCATTGGGGTTACCGCGATACAAAGAGGTAAACAGATGCTTGCCGGTATTATGATTCTGGTTACCATAATATGCGGTCTGGGATTTGGAGTTGTTAAATATTTTGAGTACGGTGCAAAATTTGCACACCACATTTATCCTGACACAAATATATTCTTCTCACTTTACTTCATGATGACCGGTCTTCATATGTTACATGTCTTTATAGGTCTTGCTGTCCTTGGAGTAATAATGGTATTAACCTTTAAGGGTAAATTTAATGAAAAATATAGCACTCCCGTAGAGATGGGTGGGTTGTACTGGCATTTAGTGGATTTAGTATGGATTTATCTTTTCCCATTACTTTATTTAGTAGGATAGATGGAGGCAAAAATAAATGAGCGAACACACACATAGTCAAGAAAAGCATATAACAAGTTATAAAACATATTTCATAGTTTGGGTAGCCCTTATGGTGCTCACATTTGTTACGGTCTATATTTCGTATCTAGATTTTGGCCAATTAAATATTGTAATTGCGATGGTTGTAGCATCAATCAAAGCAGGTGCAGTTGCGCTGTTCTTTATGCATCTTAAATTCGAGGATTCAATTACTTGGCTATTTGCTCTATTTCCAATAGCACTTCTCTTTTTGTTAATAGGAATGACCATACTCGATACATTCACAAGAATTTTTCCTATATAGATGGTTAATTATTTATGATAGGCAAAATTTCCCTTTTTCTACTCTTTATTCTCTTTATATGGGGAAACCTAGTTGCAGGACTCCACGCTGGGCTTGGATGTCCAGACTGGCCACTGTGTTATGGTGAAGTGGTTCCTCCTTATAGATGGGATACTTATATGGAGTTTATGCACCGAGTGATTGGCGCTATAACTTCAATATTCTTAGCAATATTCTGTTATCAAAGATTTCGTTCTTACAATGGATTCGCTAAGTTTATACCCATTCTTATAATTCTGCTTCTTATTTTTCAGATCATTCTTGGTGGAATTGTAGTAATAATGGAGCTCCCTGTTGATCTTACAACTTTCCATTTTGCAAATGCCATGGTGATTTTTGCCCTGGTCCTTTATATGCTCTACTTTGATGGTATCTATAGAAAACCTCAATTTAGTCTTTCAGGATACGGAGGGATCTTTTTCTTTCTGAGTATTGTCATTTTTATTCAACTGGTGTTGGGAGCATATGTTAGGCACTCAAGCTCTGGGCTTGCATGTCCAGATTTTCCTACCTGTCTTGGATATTTGATACCACCAGAGCTCTCGGGGTTAATACTCAATCACTTTGCACATAGAACGCTAGCCTATTTAATAACAATAATTGTAGCAGTAATGCTGATTGCTTCGTATACATCTAAAGCACTTAAAAAGTACCAATTTGAGCTTTTATTACTAATTGGGTTTATAGTACTTCAGATTCTCTTAGGTGCGGGTGTTGTGCTGACAAAACTACAGTTTGCAGTGACAGCCTTACACTTAACTGTTGCGCTTCTAATATTCTATACTGCACTATATGCTTGGTTTCGGGGTATGCAGGAAAGTAGTGTATAATTTTTTCAAAATCTGATTTTTTTATAGAGACTTCATAAAAGATGGAACAGGTAGAGAAAGCACCCTCAAATATCGTAGTATCAACTATCCTATTATCAAAGCCGGGGATTATTGTAAGTGTTGCTTTTACAGGTTTTGCGGGGATGGTTTTAGCATCAAGAGCACTTCCAGACTTAACTACTATAGTTATAACTATGTTAGCACTACTACTTAGTGCGGCCGGGTCGGCCATACTCAATAACGTATTGGATAAACAAATAGATCTCCTTATGAACAGGCTAAGCAAAAGGGCTCAGGCGCTTGAATCAGTGGGAGAGAAAACAGCAATATTTATTGCAAGTCTATTTATCATAATCTCACTATTTCTCTCTTTCTATTATTTAAATTATATAACAGCACTCTTAATTATTGCAGCTATATTGAGCTATACGCTGCTCTATACTTTGTATCTAAAGAGAAGCTCACCATATGGAACAATCTTAGGTGGCCTTCCAGGCGCGCTTCCTGTTCTTATTGGATATGCAGCGATACAGCCTCATATAGGACTTGATGGATATATACTTTTTGCTTTTATGATGCTTTGGCAGCCGCCTCATTTCTGGGCTCTGGCACAGAAATACAAGTTAGACTATAAAAAAGCAGGAGTTCCTGTTATGCCCGTTGCAATGGGAGCTAAGTTTACGAATATAATGATATTAATTTATTCAATCTCTCTCTTGCCACTGTCGCTTTCTTTCTGGTTTCTAGGGTATACATCTGCCTATTTTGCAATATTGGCACTTATATTTGGGGGATATTTCGAATACACCATAATAAGAAGTACTATGACCAATTCCGGTTATGGAAAAGCCTTTGCTATATCCATTATTTATATGTTAGCTATAATGGCAGCCTTGATACTGGATCTGTCATTTGGATCGACGGCTAGTGCAGTGACTACTCTTTATTAAATTGATTGTCCTCAAATTTAACTCTACTTATTCTCCAGCAAAGCTTTTAGTTTCTCTATAGGCTCATTCAGAGTGTGGATTGATTCAATCCAGAACTCTGGAGATTCAAGATCGTGTCCAATGCTTCTCTTAGCTACGTTCTCGGCTGTATCAGATCCGGATAGTCGTAAGAATTCCTCATACTTAGGCAGAAAATCTCTTCCTTCTTTCTTGAACATTGCGAATAGTCCTCGGCTCAATAGGTAGCCAAAAGTATATGGGAAGTTGTAGAAGGTTATTCCTGTTATATAGAAATGAAGTTTGGAGGCCCAAAAATAAGGGTCTTCTCCGCCGTCTTCTAGAACGTCTCCAAAAACTTTCTTTTGAGTTTCAATCATAAGCTCTTTTAGTCTGCTTACAGGGACTTCTCCATTTTGTCTCTCTTCGTAAAATGCTTTTTCAAATTCAAACCGCACGGGTATGTCCATCATATATATTGCCCCATGATTTATTTCTGTATCCAGCATAAGTATTTTCTCATCGTTATTTATAGAAGGGTCTTCCAAAATACCTTCTGTAAGAATCATCTCCCCAAATGTAGATGCCGACTCTGCTAAAGTCATAGGGTAGGAATGAGCATAGGGCCGTATTTCTCTCATCACATAGCTGTGGAATGCGTGTCCCGCCTCATGGGCTAGTGTGAGTACATCACCTATCGTTTCGTTATAAGTCATAAAAATTCTGGATTCCTTTGTAAGAAGTGAGCCTGTACAGAATCCTCCTGGGCGTTTTCCTTCTCTAGGCTCCCAGTCGACCCACTTTTTTTCAAATGCGTTATCTACAAATGAGCCAAGCTCTGGATAAGACGATGAAAAAGAGTTTTTCACCAGATTTTGTGCCTCATTCCAGTCAAGCTTCTTCTTAAATTCCAGATCCATAGGAGCCCCAAGGTCGTACCAAGCGATCTTATCTCTATTCATCGTGCTTGCCTTTAACCTAAGAATATCTTTTGGCACCTCTATTTCCGAGTATATAGCTTCCAACATGGCATCTAGGGTCTTTCTGCTAATAGCGGACTGAAAAAGTGCTACATCCAAGAAGTGGTCTATCCCTCGATGTTTGTTTAGTGTGAGCCTTGTTCCAGCTATAGCATTTAAGGCTGAAGCCGTTACATCTTCAATCTTCTCCCAGGCGGCATTTCCCCCTTCAAAAGCGGCTTTCCTAATTTCTCTGTCCGGTTTTTCCATTAGAGATCGTCTCTGTGACATTGGAAGACACATTTTCTCTCCACTAGGGTATTCCATATCAAATTCAAGCTTGCTAGATACTGTGTCATAAAGTCTTCCCCAGGCTCCAATGCCGTCTACTCCGAGATCTGCCGCAAGGATTTCGTTTTCCTGATCCATTCTTCTTTGAGATTCCTCACGCATTCTATCTAAATAATAAGAAGCACTAGAAAGAGAGGACTTTTGGGTGAAGGAGTTATATATTTCATCTTCTGCATTTTTAAGTGAGTTTAAAAGCTCGGAGGAAAGTTTTGAGAATTCAGCTCCCAAAACTGACATATCTGCCTCCTCTTTTAAATGCTCTTCATTCATGCTGTCTGCTGAGGCAACACAGCCGATATACGATCTAAGGTGAGAGTATCTTGTTGCGAGATCCTCAGTGTCTAGAAATATCTTTTCCCATTCATTTTGATTGGTAGAATCTAGTGAAGAGAGTAAAGAGGCTTTATCTCTAATGGATTTTATATCTTCTTTTAGCTTTTTTTTAAATTCCTTCATCTCGGGACCATTAAATTCTGGGAAATAACTGGTAAGATCCCAATTCATGTTATCAGTAGACATTTTTCCTCCGGCTAATATTAATTTGAATTATAAAAGTAACATATGTTCTAGTTTTGTTTAGTTTATCTTGCCATTTAGGGCTATTTATATATTTTAGATATAATTATGGGAAAAAGATTCAGCTTATTTTTAAAGAATTTGTTTAGACGGGAAACAATAGTAAGGGCACTAAAAGTGGCATTGGTTGTGGGGCCGATTCTTATAATAATCAACCACCACGACAGTATTTTGAATTCTGAGTTAAGCAATAATCTGTATTTTAAATTTGCCCTGACTTTTTTGGTTCCATTTTGTGTGTCGGCATATTCTTCAGCCCAAGCTTATTGTGCCGATGAACTGTAGGCTATTGAAGTCAGAGAGTGCTTACCTAGTTGATTTAGGAAGAAGGGGACTCTGTTGTGCTCTCCTGTTCATTAAGATGCCAATCGTATTTAAGGTAGCCAATCTTGAGCTTGTTGCTCATTAAATACTCTTTTGTTTCTTCTGATTCCAAATAGTCCAAGGTGAAATTGAGTGCTGCATTTTCCTTAAGACTATAGTTATTAAATAGCTTCTGATTCCCATAATTTGGAATAAAATCCTCTCCAAACCACTTGAAAATTTTTGAGAATTTCACCTTCCTATTACTCTTGTTCACATATATACCTTTGTCCGGGTTATTTATAAAACCTCTTGCGGCACTAGCTAGTTGTGCCTCAATCCGCTCTGGAATGTATGCTTCACTACTCAAATCTGGGCAGGAATCGGATGCGCAAACAATAGCCATATGAATCCTTGGTTCATTAAATTCCTTTCTAAGTATCTGATGCTCTATCTCGTCAAGCGTAACCATTCTTCCAACTGCTCTGAACTGAAGCTTGGTCCAGACTCCCTTTATTTGAAGAATACTGTCGGAGGGTGCGTAGAAGATACCAACCAGTGAAAAACTTCTTTTAATTGGATAATGATCAATTATGGCCTTAATGGTGAAGGCGTTATATGCATTTATCCAGAACGTAAGTTTCTGCTCTTCAGACCATGATTCAAAATCAGACTCATTTACATCTCCAAGAGCTTTTAGAAAGATTTCAAACTCTGCTTTAGAGTCGATAAACCCCTCATAATTTACTCTGGCATCTTTCACGTACCGTTTTAGAAGATCGTTATATGTAGCATACGAGTGGTCAAAGTCATTTTGTCTCACTTGTTCTATTCCATAAGAGATAATTGTTAAAGAGTTTTGGTATGGGTGAATCAATACTGATACTAATAAGATAGCTAAGATTCCTAGAAGTCCGGCCTTATTTACATGTTGCTTCATTTTTTGCCTCTTGTTCTAAATATACGTATTTTATGATGATCTGGTTTCTTAAAAGATTCTGGCTGTTAATAATTACGAGAAGGCGTCATTTAGACGAAGTATATGCTCATCAGATAGGCGCCAGTCTGATGAGCCACAGTTCTCCACAGTTCGCTCAAGACTATTTGATTTGGGTATGGCGATTACATGTTTATTTGAAGTGCACCAATTAAGCGCAACCTGGCCCATAGTCTTAGAGCACTCATCTGCTATCTCGCTTAGCACCTTCATCTTATTACTTTTAAATAGGCGTTCTTGTTTGGTTAGGTTTCCGTCATCAAGCGGTGTGTAGGCCATAATTGTAATACCTTTTTCTTCACAGTAAGGTATTAAATCCATCTCAATACTCCTGTCATTTAAGTTGTAGCGTACTTGGTTAGAGACTATTGGATAATTATTCAAAAAAGACTGAGCTTCCTCAATCTCGTCAATATCGAAATTGCTAACTCCTATAAATCTCACAAGCCCTCTATCAACGAGCTCTCCCATAGCCCGCATTGTCTCCCTTATGGGATAACTGTAGTTAGGCCAATGGATTTGGTATAGGTCTATGTAGTCGGTGCCCAGTTTATAAAGGCTTTCTTCTGCTGATTGTAGTACATCATCATATGCCAGATGCCTGCCTGAGACCTTTGTAGCAATGAAAACCTCATCTCGTATACCTTTAATAGCCTCTCCGACAACGTCTTCAGTGTAATAGCCCTCAGCGGTGTCTATAAGCGTTGCACCAAGCTCTATTCCAGCTCTCAGTGTTGCAGCTTCCCCCTTGTATCTCCAGGTACCAAGACCTATCTCTGCTACCATAACCCCAGTGTTGCCGAGTTCTTTTAGTTGCATTAGTTGTTCCTATAATTCTAATTATAGCAAAATGCTAGGCAATAGCACAAACATATATAAATTGTATTGCCTTATTAAGTGTTTTTCGATTATTATTACTAAACTGAAACACACTTAGGAGGCAGGTATGAGAATATTCATAATAATACTGTTTTTGGCTCTTTTTTTAACTCAAAATACTTATGCAGAGGATGTTTCTGGAAGCTCAGATCATCCAATGGTTTCCAGATATGAAGGATCATCTATTACAGATTATGATTTCAGAGAATTTGATGAGTATGAAATACTACTAGGCAAAGTTAAGCGCGACCCAGAGAGTCCCTCGGACAAAATAGCAGAATCCAGTGAGGCCCTGGAAGGGAAAGTAACAAGAATATCTTATTATCTGCCAGAGGATCGTTCTACTCTAGAGGTTTTTAGAAATTATGAAGACGCTCTTAAAGCAGCCGGGTTTGAGATACTTTTTACTTGTACTAATAACGAGTGTGGCGGCAGGGACTTTAACCACAAGGTTGTTGAGTATTCAGCTGGATTTGGTGATAACTATTCAGAGCAAAGATTTCTAGCAGCCAAGCTTGCGAGAGATGAAGGTGATGTCTATGTCTCCCTATATACAGTTAAGAACACTTCAGGTGGTGGACCTGACAGAAATCACATCTACACCCAAGTTGATGTGATCGAAGTTGCTCCTATGCAAGAGGCTATGGTCACTGTGGATGCAAAGGCCATGGCCGAGGAGATATTTGAAACTGGCAGCATCTCCATATACGGAATTCTTTTTGACTTTGATAAGGCCGATATTAAGCCTGAATCAGCAGCTACAATTAAAGAAATAGCTTCACTTCTAACCAACAATCCCAATCTCAAGTTATTTATTGTTGGGCATACCGATAATAAAGGGAGCTTAGATTACAATACGAATCTATCTCAAAAAAGGGCAGAAGCTGTTGTAGGTGTTTTAGTTTCAGACCACGGGATTGCATCTTCAAGAGTAACTCCCAAGGGGCTTGGCTTTTTGGCCCCAGTAGCATCTAACAGCTCAGAAGACGGAAGAGCTAAGAACAGAAGAGTTGAGTTGGTAGAATACTAATTGCTATTTTTGACTATGAGCAGTTACAAACTGAGATAGTTTGTAGAGACTATAGGAAGTTGTTTGATAAAAATTCTAAGTATATAAAATAAAAAAGGGGGCTCAAGGCCCCCTTTTTCGTTTGCAAACTTGTTTTCTTACTTAGCTGCGTCGTCTTCCATTTCGCCGCCAGGCATTTCGCCCATAGCATCTTTTCCAGCTGCTTCAGCGTCTTCCATAGCGCCTTTAGCTGCATCTTCAGCATCATCTGCCATTTCGCCACCAGGTATTTCACCTGCAGGATCTGCTGCAGCTTCATGGTGCTCAGCGATTGCTGACTGTGTACTAACTAATGTAGATCCCCCAAAGGACAAACCCATAACTAACATTAACGCAAAAACAAAAGTAACTACTCTCATATCTAAAACCTCCTTCTTGTGATTTGCTAACGGATTTTCTCCGGCTAGCTTACTATTATCAAACGTTATAATTTGCAATATTTATACCACTTTCCTGCCTATATAGAATAAGCAGTAATTACCACCGCTTAGATATTCTATCACCTTTCTTCACCAATGAAAAGCCTATTTAATGTGTACAATTACACAGCTCAAACTGCGCAATTTCGCACATTCCTTATTGTTTAATATCAACAAAAATGTCTGAGCGCTTTCCTCATTTTAGAAACAGATAGTTTTCTAAGGGCCTTTTTCTCTATCTGCCTAATTCTTTCCCTTGTGAGCTTAAATTTCTTGCCTATATCATCGAGTGTAACTGTATCATCTCTGTCTATTCCAAAACGCATTCTAAGTACTTCTTCTTCTTTGGGCGTTAAAAGTGACAGGGAATGCCTAATGCTTTGTTTTAATTCCTTATCAACTATCAAAGAGTCTGGAGAAGCAGATTCTTCATTCTCTATAAAGTCATATAAAGTTCTTTTTTCTCCATCAATAGGTGAATCTAAGCTCACAGAATCATTGGTTATTTTTAGTATTCTCTTTACATATTTTACAGATACTCCAGAGTGATCTGATATCTCTTGGGTAGATGGATTCTTACCTGTTTTTTTAATTAATATAGCCCTGGTTCTATATACTCTGCTTGTAACTTCAAGCAAATACACAGGGACCCTGACTACTCCTTTATGGACTAGGATTGCTCTTGTTATTGACTGGTATATCCACCAGGAAGCATATGTAGAGAATCTGTAACCCTTAGTGTAATCAAAGCGGTCTATAGATCTCATAAGTCCAATATTGCCTTCCTGTATTAGATCGAGAAAAGGAAGCCCATGGTTAACGTATCTCTTGGCTATACTAATAACTAATCTTAAATTCGCGTTGGCAAATCTCTTTTTTAATTCCTTAGCTTTTTCTGTGTAAGCTCTATGTGAGGCCTCTAGTCTCTGAATGTCATTTTGTCTATTTGATTCTTGAGATATTTCTCCCAGCAATGATTTAATCTGCGCGGCTTTTGATTCACACTTCTTAATCTGTGCAGGAATCTCTATTTCTTGCCTTATATCTAGAAGCGGCTCACTTGCAATATCTTGGAAGTAATTATTGAGCAACCTATATTGATTGTCAGGTGATTGCTGGGTTTTATTATTATATTTCGAAATTTCTTCATTTGCTTCCTCTTCTGATTCTTGATGATTTAACTCAAAATCCATTTCCCCTTCTGCTTCAAATTGTTCTCCAGAATTCTTAGGTGTATCCGATAGGTCTTCAAACTGATTAATTTCCACATTTTTCATTTTCTTCTCCTATTGAATATTTTGTCTAGTTTAATCTCGTACCTATAATTCATTGCGCCGGAGAAAACCGAAAAGATGATTTCGGACTCTAGCCTTTGCCTCTTTAAATACTTATATTTGCAATTGCCATGCCATATAACCCATATTTTGAATTATCTTATGATTACAGGCTATTATGATTATTGTTGAAAATTGAGAATGACTAGAATGTACTAGGATGTGTTATAACGCACTATATTTCGTAGGGTCTTTTTACACATCGGCTCACTAATCTCAATGTTGTTCAGTTAAAAACTATCATCTATGCGTTAGGCTTGCATTAATTAGGAAAGACACTGTAAACTCATATTCATGTCAGAGAAGCTGTTATCTATTTTAGATGCACTTGAAAAACCGCTTAAGTTTTCCTCTAGAAAGGGTTATTCAAATTTAGATAAAATAACCGGATTAGATAAGCTTGTAGGGGATTTAACTCTAAAAGCCCTATCTTTACCTTTAGGTTCTGAAGAATTTGATAAGTTAGAGAAAATAAAACAGTTTTTTACCTCTTATGACTCGCTTGATACAGGACAAAAAAAGGAAATCATTGAAAATTCTCTACAAATAATTGAGGGATTAAGAAATAGCCATAAATCTGCACCTAACTCAAAAGAAGATGAAACTGCAAAATTAAAAGAGGAGTCGCCAGATAAAGATGATATTTCGCTATCAGAAGATATAGATAAGAACTCCGAGCATTTTGAAAACCTCTCCCAAATACCCGTGCAATTTGTAAAAGGAGTTGGGCCGAGAATAGCTTCAATACTGAAGAAAAAGGGCCTCGAGAGTGTGGAGGACGCACTTAACTATTTTCCACGGGCTTATGAAGACCGAAGGACTGTAAAAAGCATATCCAAACTAACTCCCGGCCAGCGTGAGACTGTAATGGGGAAGATAATGCTAGCTGGTAAGATTAGAACAAAAACTAGAAGCCTTTATCAAATTGTTCTCTCAGATGGCACGGGCACAGTTACATTGGTTTGGTTTCAATTTAATGAAAAATACTTAAGAGCTGCCTATAAAAAGGGGGCCTCTGTTATTCTGACAAGCGAGGTTACAGTAGGATACCGAGGTGCTGTCCAGATCATTCATCCAAAGCCCGAAGACATAGAAGTAATTGATGAGGGTGAGGAGATAGATGAGGACCATATCCATTTCAACCGCATTGTTCCTATCTACCCGCTTACAGAGGGACTCAAGCAAAGACGTATGAGAAGGATCATGAAATCATTGGTGGATACATTTGGAGACTCATTGCCGTCATTTATACCTCAAAGTATTAGTAATAAAAGAAATATTTTAGACTACGGTCAGGCACTTAAAAGAGTCCATTTTCCTGATGATAAGGATATGGTTATTGATATCTCAGACGGTAGCTCTGTTTACGAGTCATCACCCCACAGGACTGTCTCTTATTCTGAATTCTTCTTAACGGAGATCGGGCTTGCCATAAAAAAAAGAGATGTTGCTAAGCTTGATGGGATAAAGTTTTCTCCTACTAACGAGCTTACGGAAGCTCTTTTAGGGAAACTGCCGTTTGCTCTTACATCAGCTCAGAGAAGGGTGATTTCAGAGATTGAACAGGACATGTGCTCTGAAAATCCTATGAACCGACTTCTCCAAGGAGATGTGGGAAGTGGTAAGACTATAGTTGCTTTATTTTCAATCTTAAAAGCGGTTGAATCTGGTTATCAGGCAGTGCTTATGGCACCTACGGAGATACTCGCCGAGCAGCATCTAGCCTCAGTTCTGGAATATGTAAAAGGTTTAGGGCTCCGCGTGGTTTTTTTGAAGAGCGGATTGAGCAAGAGTGAAAAAAATACATATTATAAAGCAATCATGTCGGGAGAGGCCCAAATTGCAGTTGGAACACACGCGCTTATACAGGACAAGGTAGATTTTAAGAACCTAGGTCTTGTAGTTATTGATGAGCAACACCGTTTTGGAGTCATGCAGAGAGCGGAGCTTATGAGTAAGGGGAAAAACCCGGATGTTCTCGTAATGACTGCAACTCCTATTCCAAGAACCCTTGCACTAACAGTATATGGGGACTTAGATGTTTCAATACTGGATGAGCTCCCTCCAGGCAGAAAAGAAATAAAGACAAAAGTTTATTATGATCAGAAGGGCTCTAGAGAAAAAGCATACAGCATAGTTCGTAAGGAGATAGAGAGTGGAAGGCAGGCGTACGTTGTCTATCCTATGATAGAGGAATCTGAAAACCCTGATTTTAAAGATTTAAAGTATGCAACACAGATGGCTGAGGAACTGCAAAACGAAATATTTCCAGATTTCAGAGTGGGCTTGCTACATGGCAGAATGAAGACTGATGAGAAAGAAGCGATCATGAAAAGATTCAATTCTAACCATCTGGATATTCTTGTGGCTACTACTGTCATAGAGGTTGGAGTGGATGTGCCCAACGCAACAGTAATGGTTGTTGAGAATGCTGAGAGATTTGGTCTGACACAGCTACATCAACTACGAGGACGAATTGGTAGGGGAGGGCACGATTCTCACTGTGTCTTGATTTCAAGCTTTAGGAGATCCGAAGATGCAGAGAAAAGACTCACAATTATGGAAGGAACATCGGATGGGTTTAAGATAGCTGAGGCTGATCTTATGATAAGAGGACCGGGGGATTTTCTGGGCACGAAACAGTCAGGGCTTCCTCAATTTAGGTTTGCGAATCTAATTAGAGACAGCCGCACCCTGCTAGAAGCGAGAGAAGATGCTTTCAACTTAGTTAAGGAAGATCCGGAACTCAGTAAGCACCCAGAATTATTAGAACAAGTGATAAATAGATGGGGACAGTTATTAAAACTTGGGGGGATTTCTTAATAGAGTTACTTTATGGATCTAACTATAATCATACCAACCTTAAATGAGGCCAATTATTTAGGTTTTACGATTGAGCACCTGAGACAGAATTCGAGCTCTGAGAATGAAATCATTGTTGCAGATTCAGGTTCTACTGACGGGACTTGTGAGATTGCCATTAAACTTGGTGTTAAGCTTATTCGCCCAAACAGTAATTCTATTGGTAAATCCTATATTCTTAACGAGGCTGCACAATTGGCATTGGGTGATGTGATCTTGTTCTTAGATGCGGATACTTTGGTACCACCAGAATTTGATAAATCTATCAGCAGTTCTCTCAGAGATCCTGATATAGTAGGAGGGGCTTTTGAATTCTCTTTGGATGGGGAGGAGTTTGGACTAAGGGTTGTCGAGCTCATAAACCGGATACGGTATAGAGTGCGTCAAAGATATTACGGCGACCAGGGAGTGTTTGTTCGCACCGAGGTGTTCAAAAGAGTAGGGGGATATCCAGACGTAGGTTTACTTGAGTCAGCATATCTTTGTAAAAATTTGCGGAAACTGGGCAAACTCAAACTGATAAAAAGCCATATTAGCACATCCGCAAGACGTTTTATTGACGGTGGTATTTATAGAGTTCTGGCAGGCGATATTAAAATATGGTTTTTAGACTTAATCGGAATACCGGTCCATAAATATGCCAATTCTTATTGGAAAGAAAACAAATTAAGGTCCAAAAATTAAAGGATTTAGAGTTACCCTTCTAAGAGCAAGGATTCCGGATCTTGTATAAGTTCCTTAAGCCTTACCAAAAACTGTACAGCTTCTCTTCCATCTACAATCCTGTGGTCATAGCTAAGGGCTACATACATCATAGGTTTGATCTCAATCTCACCGTTTATTACTACAGCCCTGTCTTCAATTTTATGGAGACCCAATATCCCGACCTGAGGCGGGTTTAATATTGGCGTGCTCATGAGGGAGCCAAAAACACCACCATTTGTTATTGTGAAAGTGCCGCCCATTATGTCTTCTAATGAAAGAGTATTTTCTTCTGACTTAAGAGCAAGATCTTTGATCTTTTTCTCTATTTCGGCAAATGACATGCCATCTGCATTCTTGAGTACAGGTACTACAAGTCCTTCGGAAGCCCCAATTGCAACTCCAATGTCATAGTAGTGTTTAACTATCATATCGTCGCCGTCTATTTCTGCATTTATAGCTGGAAATGCTTTAAGCGCTCCGATTGAAGCTTTAATAAAGAATGAATTTAATCCTAAATTTACTCCATGTTTCTCTCTAAAAGCTTCCTTACGTCTTTTCCTGAGCTCCATAACGGCGGTCATATCAATCTCGTTAAACGTAGTTAGCATCGCAGTTGTTTGTGATGCTTCCAACATTCTTCTGGCGATAGTGCGCCTTCTCCGAGACATCTTTATGCGCTCTTCTCTTACTTCTCTAGCTATGGGGAACCCGGGAGATTCCTGAATTTCTACAACCGCTGGGGTTTGAGGCGCAGGTTTAACCTCTGGAGCCTCTATTTCAGACTCTTTAATCTCCATTTCCATATGTCTCTCTACATCTTCTTTTGTAATACGTCCACTTGGGCCGGTTGCCTCTACTTTACTTATATCAATATCAAATTCTTGAGCTAGATTTTTTGCGACAGGTGTTATTTTCTCATTTGTATCATCTTTTGGTTGTTCCACTTCTGTTGCTTCAGAGACTTCTTCGACAACAGCCTCTTTAGGGGCAGCATTTGATGCGGGGGCACCTTCTTCTAGTATTCCAAGTACTTCACCCACTTCGACGTCATCATCTGCATTTTTTAGTATGCTTTTTATAACTCCCGGCTTCTCCGCAGCAACCTCAAAATTAGCTTTTTCTGTCTCTAATTCAAGCAGCGCTTCGCCGATCTTAACAGAGTCTCCTTCAGACTTAAACCATCTGATTACAGTTGCTTCAACTATGGATTCTCCTAATTCAGGAACAATTATATTTGTTGACATTGTATGTCTCTCCAATAACTATACGTTTTTCACCCAAGTGATTCCAAGTTCATCTAAGTTCGGTAGTTCTTTATCAATCATAAATGCTTGTTTAATTAATGCTTGCTGATTTACTTTGTGCATTGATGAAGATCCCTCAGCAGGGCTTGAATTACGTTTTCTGCCCATATAGTGAAGAGGGAATCTGCCGTCTATAAGTTTTCTGAAAAATGGAAACATAAACATCCAGGCCCCCATGGTTTCAGGCTCTTCTTGTAACCATACCACTTCTTTAAGGTTTGGATATCTACTCATTACCTCTTGCAGCCTTACGGTAGGAATAGGATAGAGCTGTTCTACTCTTGCAATTGCTATGTCTTTCGCATTTTCTTTTCTATATTCACTAGTGTTGAGATCTATATAAACTTTTCCGCTGCATAATATTAGTCGTTTAACATTTTTTGCTTGCTTGTCGTCCATATCATCATCTATTACCGGTTGCCAAGATCCTTCAGAAAGCTCTCTTAATGAAGATTGGATTGAGGGGCTTCTGAGCAAGCTCTTTGGGGTTAGTACTATTAGTGGAAGAGGATCTTCTACAAGCACCCCAGCTTGACGTCTCAATAGATGAAAATATTGTGCTGATGTTGTACAGTTTGCAATTCTCATATTTATTTCGGCAGCAGATCCTAAGAACCTAACTGGTCTTCCTGAAGAGTGATCAGGTCCCTGGCCTTCATAGCCATGAGGCAAAAGCAACACAAGTGAGGGTGTTTGGCCCCACTTTGCTCTAGCAGAGACAAGGAATTCATCGACAATTGTCTGAGCACCGTTAATAAAATCTCCATATTGTGCTTCCCATATCACAAGGCGGTTTGGCTCTTGAATATTGTAGCCATATTCAAAACCTATACATGCGTTCTCTGTAAGAGGGCTGTTAAGAATTTCGAAAGCCGCTTTAGCTTGTGGAATATTATTAAGTGGAACGTATGGATCCCAATTTTTAGAATCATGAAGTACTGCGTGTCTATGGCTGAAAGTTCCTCTTTGAGTATCTTGTCCGGTAAGGCGGATAGCCGTCCCGTCTGCAAGTATAGAAGCAAATGCTAGGTCTTCAGCTGTTGCCCAGTCTATTGTTCTCTCATCCATTTTCTCAAATGATTGTGCTCTTCTTTCCATGCCTCGTCTAAGCTTGGAGTTAAGATTAAAATCGTCTGGAAGTTTAAGTAATTCCTCATTTAATTCCCTAAGGGTTTTTGCAGATACTGCTGTTTTAACCCTCTGGGCCGCACCTGCTGGAGGACGTTTAGACTGAGATTCTTCAGGAATATCTTTAGGAGAAAGTGATTCAAAATCACTGTGAAGCTTCTCTGTATATTTGCCTACAATTTCCTCAGGCTCATTATCTCCTATAATACCTCTTTTCACTAAAGTATTAGACCATATCTCTCTGACTGTAGGATGATTGTTAATTTTCTTGTACATTGCAGGCTGGGTGAAAGTGGGTTCGTCAGCTTCATTATGGCCATGGCGTCTATATCCGATTAAATCGATTAAAATATCTTTTTGGAATTTTCTTAAGTATGCAAAAGCTATTCTGGCAGCCTCAATACACGCTTCAGGATCATCCGCATTTACATGTAATATGGGAATTTCAAACCCTTTAGCTAAGTCACTTGCATATAAAGTGCTTCTGCTATCAGAAGGTAAAGCAGTATAACCCAGCTGATTATTGGTAATTATGTGTAAAGTGCCTCCTGTGTTGTATCCTGGAAGGCGCGATAAGTTAAGCGTTTCAGAAACCACACCCTGACCAGGGAATGCTGCATCCCCGTGAACTATCACGGGTAGCGATATGGCAGGGTTAAAATCTGGTGCTCCCGGTTTATCAACTTTGGTGCCGGCTGCTCTTGTCATTCCTTCGACCACAGGGTTTACTGCCTCTAAGTGGCTAGGGTTGGGAGCAAGTGTTATTTCCATATCTATAGCTCTTCCGTTGGTTATCGCATGACGAGCTCCATCGTGATATTTAACGTCTCCCGTCCAACCCATATCATCTTTAAAGTCTCTTTCAAGCACAGGGTCTCTAAATTTGATTAAAGTTCCTTTGTAGCCTTTATTCATTACATGGTGCATTACATTTAAGCGGCCTCTGTGGGCCATGCCAAGCATTATGTTATGAATATCTGACTCAGCAGCGAGACCTACTATTTCATTCAATATAGGTACCAACGTATCCACGCCCTCTATTGAGAAACGGAATTTTCCTGGGAATATGCGGTGGAGAAATCTCTCAAACACTTCTACCTGTGTTAAACTTTCCAAGAGAAGTCGTTCATTTATAGGATCATTCGGAGGTCTAAAAGTTCCAGATTCTGCTGAATCCCTGAACCATTTTCTCTCATCAATGCAGTTTAGATGATAGAAATCATAGCCTATCTTTGATGAATAAACTGCGCGTAGTTTTCTTATTGCTTCAAAAGCATTTGATGTTTCCTCAGCAATAGGACCTCGAACTAAGCTTGAGGGTAGCTGAAAAAGATCCTCATCATTCAAGTTGTGTCCATCAAAGCTTAGACATGAATCTCCCGGTGGAGGGCTTCCAAGAGGATCAAGATCAGCTTCTAAGTGTCCAAAAGCTCTAATGGCCTGAGCCAAATTAGCTGTAGCCACGATCTTATCCATCTCTTGTGGGTGTGCATCAGTAGTAGAAGTCTCTGAGATCTCAGGATTCCATTTCTCAAAAAGTGCCCTAATTTCAGGGTCCACAGAATCCGGATCTTGCAGATATCTCTCGTATAACTCAAGCACATAACCCGAGTTAGGTCCATGAAACATATGTGAAAGATTCATAATTTATTCCTATTGAATTAAGTAGTTCTCTCTTTGGATGGTGTGTAATCTTAACATCTAATTTCGATAATAATAGTAGCACAAGAATATTTAGTTCGCAATTGCGTTTGAGGGCTTTCTACTATGAGATACGGCTAGAAATGTGAATATCAGACAGAACTAAAAGCTCAGCCCGTATTAAGTGTAACATGCCGGTATTCCTACAAAAAAGGAGCTTATCCTAAATGAGCTTTCATGAATTGATCGTAGTGTTTACGATGATCATCATGTCCTATTTCTTGTTGAGCAGGAAAAGTCTCTTCTTTATTAATAATTATGGACTCTAAAGAAGCATGTTCAGCTTTGAATATACGGCCTATTGGTATATGTCCTTCATCCTTGAGCTCTATAAGTTTCTGGAAAGAAGATGCTCTATTGGTAGGATCGTAATTCTTGTCCTCATCTACATTATAAACTCTAGCGCGCCATTCACGGTGAGTGTCGTAGTATGTTACGCAAGGTGATAAGACTTCTAGGAATGCAAAACCTTTTCCAGATTCAGTGTGCTCTATTGCTGCTTCCATGAGTTGCCCAAGCTGGTCGGGGTTACCGCTAAAACCTCTTGCTAAAAATGTTGTGGAGAGAAAACTTAATCCAAGAAGCATTGAGTCAAGTCCCATTTCAGCATTGTCATGATAACCAATAGGGCTTGTAGGAGATGCTTGGCCTTTGGTTAGTCCATAGTTGCTATTGTTCATAACTATATAAATAATGCTTGGGTTACTTTTAAATGTATGTACAAGATGACCTGCGCCGATAGCAAATCCATCACCATCACCACCAGCAGCAATTACTGTAAGATCTGGATTGGCAAGCTTAGCCCCAATAGTAGCAGGTAATACTCGTCCGTGAAGAGCATGATAGCCATAGCATTTTAGATTGTTCTGGATTGTTCCTGAGCAACCAATTCCTGCCAACAACATAAGCTTATGAGGAGGGATCCCCATTTTGCTCAATGATTTCTCAAGTACTCCTTGTACCGCGAAATCGCCACACCCTGCGCACCATATTGGTCTTGCCGGGGTAAAAGTTTTTGTGCTAGGCGGTGTTGT
Organism: Deltaproteobacteria bacterium; assembly: GCA_029262275.1. GTDB lineage: Bacteria > Desulfobacterota_D > UBA1144 > Nemesobacterales > UBA2774 > CR02bin9. The sequence goes on from JAJCZS010000007.1 coordinate 439,239, forward strand.
CATTGGGCTTTAGCCTCCTGTTTTTCTTCTTGCTCTAATATTTGATTTACCAGATAGCCAGGTCTGTATGGAAGACCGTCATATCTGCATATGCTAATAATTTTACTAGAGTTGGCTCCCTGGTGCATTAACAGGCGAGCTAATTGACCTTGCGCATTTAAATCGATTACGTAAACACGCTCACAGCTCTCTATAAACTCAATTGTATCATCGAGCACAGGCCATATAGTTCTTGGCTGATGATATTGAGTTTTGATTCCCTGTTTTTCGAGCTCTTCTACAGCTTCTAGAATAACTCCATACATCATGCCAATTCCAATAAATCCAATTGGCGCCTTAGGGTCTCCAAACTGACGTCCCTTTGGCAATTCTTTTTTTGCTTCCTCTATTTTATGAAAACGTTTGTCCATCATTTTTACACGGTTCTTAGGATCTGTTGATACTAGTCCAAACTCATCGTGTTCATTACCTGTTACAAGCGACATTCCTCCTGGTGTGCCGGGAGGAGCAAATGCAGAAACACCGTCGTCTGAAAACTCATAGCGTTTATAGGTCTCTAATTTAGCTACTTGTTCTGCTGTAAGTCTTTTTCCTGGTTCAACTTTTACTTCATCAAGTTTAAATGGTTTTACGCTTGCAATATTTTGTGATAATGCCTGGTCCATAGCTATAACCACTGGGCATTGATATTTATCGGCCAGGTTAGTTGCATCAAATGCTAGATAAAAACAGTCATCAGGATGCCCTGGTGCAAGTACTATTCTTGGAAAATCTCCATGTCCGCCAAATACCATAATGTTTATATCGCTTTGTTCAGGTTTTGTAGGCATTCCGGTGCTTGGGCCTGAGCGCTGACAGTCCACTAGCACCATTGGAACTTCGCCTGAGCCGGCGTGTCCTATACCTTCTTGCATTAGTGAGAAGCCCGGGCCAGAAGTGGCTGTCATAGTCCTCACTCCTGTAAGAGCAGCTCCTATTGCCATATTGATTCCTGCAAGTTCATCTTCAGTTTGTCTTGCAACTCCTCCACAACGTGGAAGCCATTTCTGAAGAGTTTCTAATACCTCAGAAGAAGGTGTAATAGGATATCCAGTGAAGAACCTTCCTCCAGCAACCATAAATCCAAAAGCTACAGATTCATTGCCCATAAGAAGAAGATGCTCTTCAGGCTCTGTATGCTCAATTCTGTATATTCCTTCACCGTGCTTAATTCCCATTTCATCAGCCAGGTGGAGTCCAAGGTCTAATGCCTCTAGGTTATAATCAAGGATTATTTGTCCTCGGCGTTGAAAACGTTTTGTGAAAGTATCGCGCATAGCATCGTCTTCAAGACCTAAAAGACGACCTACTATTCCAAACGCAATACTGTTTTTATATAGTTCACGGCGCATTGTGCGCATAGCAATACGATTGAAGGGGGCAGCGTATAATCTTGTGCCCTCAGGTAATAATCCCTCAGGAAGCGGACCACTTGAATCATCAAACACTACGATGCTCTCAGAATTAATCTGGTGTGCATTCTTTTCTACAGCTTCCTCATCCAGTGCTACAAGTAGGTCTATATGGCTTCCCACACAAAAGCGTTCTCCTGTGAATGCTCTCATTGTAGCTGCGGCATGACCGCCTCTTATTCTGGATAAAACATCTCTTTCTGTATAAACGTTAAGCCCTGCATTGCGAAACAGGTCTGCAAGCATGGTTATAACGGTAAGTGAACCATCTCCTCCCTGACCTGCTACAATAACGTTAACGTCTTCAAGTACTGGTTGGCTGTTGTTGGAAGTCATTTACTTTCAGCTCCTCCATCCGTAGGTTTCTTGTAGTCTTTATAAAGTGTTTTTGGATTTGTATTGCCAAGCTCTACTCTTTCTTGGTAAGTAGGCATTAGAGCGGGCAGTGGTTTATTTCTTTTTATGTTAGATAGTCTTATTAGAAGCTCTTTAGCTTTTGGTTCAGATTCTTCCTCAACAATTTCAAATAGGTCCGCATCCACAGCAGCCTGCCAGAACTTATGTCCTTGCTCTGTTCTAATTGCTACGAATGTCCATCCGCTAAGCCCGATTCCTCCCACACCTATATCGGCATGCTCTGCTGAGTAGTCCAAACAGTATAAACATGCAGGGCGTGCAAAAGGATGGAACTCCTTTAGCTTCATAACAATCTCACGACCATCTCTGAGTTCTACGATTACTTTTCCTTTTACGTTCACATTTACAATATCTATGGGATCAACATCTAGCTCCTTAGCTATATAACTGATGTGTTCATGTGTAAAACTCTCTGAGCAGAAAAGCCCAATTGTTAGTGCTACATTTTGTTGATACCATTTTGCAACCTCAAGACGAATACTGCTGAACTGCTGTTGTCTAACGCCGTCTATTTGACAAGGAACTCCAACAACGGCAAGCGGTTTTACATCTTGGCGCATAGCCTCTGTTAATGCCATAGTGTTAGGGGAGTATGTGTAGCGTGAGCCGCTGCAATTTTTTATCTCTTCAGCTGTGGTTGCCAGTTTTTGAATTCCAACCTGAGGATTCTCAGGCAGTACGTCACCTGTGACAACGCCGTTTATTGCTCCATTCTCTAAAGCATGTACTAAAAGAGCGCTTGTTACACCGCCGTCCTGACCACCATCTAAGAACTCTTTGTCTTTAGCGCGGGCGATTACTGCATAGTTGTATGGTCCAAATCCCTCATCCTTTACAGGCTGCTTAAACCCAAGAAGTGTTTGCAAGTCTTTGTCTAGCGGTCTTAGAACAGGGCAAACATCAGCGCACAGTTCACAGAACACGCAAGCATCATTTCTAGTGTCTACTGGATGCTCATCTTTATAGTCAAATACGTCTGTTGGGCAAATAGTTACACAGGCTGCGCATCCGACGCACTTTTCTGTATCAACTATTTCCCGCATTAGAAAATCTACCGCTTTAAACCCTCCGCGGTTTATCTCAGATCTCCAAGCGTAAGCCCATTCGTAAGGGTCGACACCCTCTTCAAGCATTTCGCGGTATTTTTTTTGAACTGACTGGACTAGCTTCTCATCATTACTAATCTCTTGGTTACTCATCTCAGCTCCTCTTGTAATCTTTAGAGTTGGTTTCGTGCTCTTTTTTTTGATATTTTGTTAATTGCTTTAGTTTATATACCGATTCAATTGTTTTAGTACAAAATGTTCCAAATGAGTTTGATAAATTGTCCGTCTTTATTAATAATTCTTGGCTAATTTTGCCACCTGGCCTTATAACACACAAAGTTTAATAACACAGTTAAAACATTAAGTCAAACTTCAAAATTAACGTATAATCATACCTAAAAATAATAAATGATAAACAGTCACTAATAAATAGTTTGGATAAGAATTGTACTGCGGTTATTCTATTAAAATTAGTGTCTTTAAAATCAATTTAGATCATAGTATCAGGTTTGCAAGTCCATAGAAATGTTAGTGCCATGATACAAGTTCAAAATGTCTCAAAACACTACGGTGATTTGGTTGCTGTAGATAATATATCTTTTCAATTAGAAAAGGGTGACGTGCTTGGCTTTCTCGGTCCAAACGGCGCAGGGAAAACTACAACTATGCGTATCATTACGGGATATATGCCCCCCACTAATGGCAACGTTTATATAGCAGATATAGATGTTTTTGAAGATCCCCAGTCAGCAAAGTCTCATATTGGATATCTACCTGAAAATCCTCCTTTGTATGAAGACATGGTTGTTAAAGATTATCTGGACTTCGTAGCTGATATAAAACAGGTTCCAGTTAATACGAAAAAAGAAAGAATCCACTATGTGATGGAGAAGTGCGGTATAACAGATGTGGGTGGGCGTATTATAGGACATCTCTCAAAAGGTTATAGACAACGAATAGGTATTGCTCAAGCATTGGTTAATGACCCTTCAGTTCTAGTTTTAGATGAACCTACAAATGGATTAGACCCAATGCAAATTATAGAAATAAGAGATCTCATTCATGGCTTGTCCAATGACAGAACAGTGATTTTAAGCACCCACATACTTCCTGAGGTTACTATGATATGTAGTAAGGTGATAATAATTAACAAAGGGAAGGTCGCTCTTGAAGAGTCCCTAGAGAGATTATCTAAAAAAGCTGATGATACCCAGAGTATATTGCTTAAAACAAAACATCAGGGGGATGATGTTAAACAGAAAATATTGTTTTTATCTAATGTGGATGATATAGGGGTAGGGCCTTTTAACGAATTGATTGTCCACCCTAAGAAAGGCGCAGATATACGCGAAGAGTTATCAGAAATGGTTCTTCGGAACAAATGGGGTCTCTTGGAAATGAGGCCCGTTACTCATAATTTAGAAGAGGTTTTTTTGAGAGTAATCTCTTCAGAAGGTAATTAGATGAACGGCATCTACCCTATTTTCAAAAGGGAGTTGAGATCATATTTTGCCTCCCCACTGGCCTATGCAATCTTGGTTGTGTTTCAGGTCATATCAGCTTTATTCTTTTTCCTGTATCTAAAGGGGTTATTGCATCTGCAATTCGACCCTAGCTTCCATTTACTCAGAGATGAGCTTAACCTCAACAACATAGTTGTAATTCCATACTTTGATACTATGAGCATTGTCTTATTGTTTATAATTCCCCTTATTACAATGAGGCTTGTTGCTGATGAGAGGAAAAGCCACACAGCAGAGCTGTTGTTTACCTCGCCAATAAAACTTCGCTCCATAATCTTAGGTAAATACTTAGCTGCACTAATATTGCTCATTATAATGCTCGCTCTATCATCTCTTAACATTTTAGTATTAACTGCTCACGGTGATCCCGATATTGGGGTTGTACTCTCAAGTTATCTAGGGCTTTTTTTGTTGGGCGCTTCCTTTCTGGCAATTGGAATATTTGCATCCTCTCTTTCCGACAGCCAGCTGGTAGCTGCTGTAATTGCCTTTGGTATTTTGCTTATACTCTGGCTCGTGGGAGCATCTTCTGACACAGATAGTTCAATTGTCGGCTATATCTCACTAATCAACCATTTTAAGAATTTCGGCAAAGGCATTATAGAATTGAAGGATCTGGCTTACTACTTCTCTGTTATTTATATAGGGCTGTTTTTAGCTCAGACTGCTCTTGATTCGGAAAGGTGGCGATGAGGAGGAAACTAATATTTGGAGCAGGCACTTTTATCTCTGTTGTAAGCACCATAGGGATAATAGTGGTTATCAACTATTTGTTATTTAGAACTGACGTAAGGTTTGACGTTACACAAGGGAAACTGCATACAGTTTCTGCTCAAACAATTAGGGTTCTAAATAGTGTTGAGGATGAAATAAAAATAACAGGATTTTTTAAAGAAACAGGAGCTGATAGAAGCGGTTTTCAGGATTTGGCAAAAGAGTATTCTAGAAGAAACGATAATGTAGAAGTTATTCTTATAAATCCTGACGAAGAACCAGGCATAGCTAAGAAATATGGTGTAAATGAGTATGGAAGTGTTGTTGTTTCTAGAGGGGATAAGGTGGTTAAGCTTAGATTAACTGATCCTATTACGGGCGGGATTCTAAAGAACTCTGAGGAAGAAATTTCAAACGCGATTTTAAAGCTTACAAGAGAATCTCAAAAAACGTTGTACATCCTATCAGGTAATGGACAAAGAGACATAGGTAACAGTGTCGATGCTGAGGGCCTTGGTTTGCTTAGGAAGACAATTGTAGATGAAGGATATAATGTTAGAGAGTTTCTTATTTTAAGAGGGGAAGAGCTCCCGGTTAAGAATTCCGTATTATTTGTAGCAGCACCCAAGCAAGCATTTTCCTTGAGCGAAATACAATACATTAAAAGTTATCTCAACAATGGGGGCAGGGCGATATTCTTGCTAGAGCCTCGATCTGGTAAAGAGCTTGCATCCATACTAAATAGCTACGGGTTTGAATTCTCGGACGATATTATTATTGATCCAAGCTCCAAGCTTGAAGGGGGAGGTGATATAGCCCCTATCGTGTCTGATTATCCATATCATGAAATTACAGAGGACTTTCGCTTTGCCACGATCTTTCCTTATTCAAGAAGCTTAGATGCGGTGAACGGTAGTTATACAACCACTGTGTTGGCTAATACGAGCGAATATAGCTGGTCGGAGACAGATTTTGATCTTTTCGATGAAGGTGTTGCTCAAAAAGAGGAGGCAGATAAGTCCGGACCTCTTGGTGTAGCCGCTGTTGGTGAGGATGATCGTAACGGTAGGATAGCCGTATTTGGGAGTGCAGATTTTGTCTCAAATATCTTTCTTGAGTTCTCAGGAAACAGAGATTTCTTTCTAAACACTCTAAATTGGGTCTCTGGTGATGAAAATTTAATTTCCATCAGACCTAAAAAATTAAACGCCGGCAATCTTACTATAACAAGCAGACAGGTAGATTTAATCTTCATAATTATAGTCGTCATAATTCCTGCTGTAATTTTGTTCTCAGGACTAGCTATTTGGTGGAAGAGAAGAGTCTTATAAGATGAAATACTTTCTTAAGAAATTTAAAGGTGCCCTTATTACTGCTTTGGTCTTTGTGGTGTTATTGGGATTTATCTTTTTTCGAAATACAGAAGACCGTCCAACAAAAGTTGTAGACCAATCACATGCTTTTATAGCTGACGGAGAAGTTATATCTATTGAAGTTCATTATCCACAATCATCGGTCATTCTTGAGAGGGAAGGAGATGGTTGGTTTTTAGTTAAAGATGAGCAGAAATTAAGTGCTGATAAAAAGCTAGTAAATGATTTAATCGAGGATATTCAGAATACAGATATTATTGGGACAGTTCCCACAGATGAAGTGGATCTGGACCAATTTGGACTATTGAGCGCTAAGGCTGAGATAGTTTTGAGCACAGAAGAAGAGGACCATAATTTTATAGTTGGAGATAAGATCCCGGTTGGCTCAGGTACTTATGTCTACGATCCTGAACAGAAAACTGTTTTTGTTGTCGAGAAAGATTATCTAGATGAATATCTGAATATATCTTTTCTAGATTATAGAGACAGAGGGCTTTTCGATTTCGATTCAAGTGGAGTAAACCGGATCTCGGTATGGTCAGGGGACTTTTCTGCGGACATGTTTAAAGAAGAAGACGAGTGGTTTATTGATGGGCAAGATGAAATATTTGTAGATGATAAAAAGATAGATGAGATTTTATGGGTTTTCTCACGCGCAAAGGTATTAGACTTTGAAGATGAAGATCCAAAGAATCTCAAAAAGTATGGATTGGACGAGCCCACAGCTGAGATCAGATTTTATGAAGACGAGAGGATTGAGGGAGTTGTGTTTGGCAAAAGGAAAAATGCGGATAGTTATTTTATTCAATCAGATTCTGATGATGCGGTTTATTCGATACACAAAAGTTTGTTTAAAATAGTGCCTAAGAATATTGACCATATAAGAGTGAGGTAGCTCCTAGAAAATAAGACGGAGGATTTATGTTTATTGAAATAAAGTCAAAGGACGGCGAGCTTAGCTGGATAAATCTTAAACAAGTGCTTGTTATTAAACTTGGTAGGCCAACAGAAGGATGGGTATGGGGGTTCTCATACAGAAATGAGACTCTTTGGTCAGAGACTTTTGAAACAAAAGAGGCTGCTGACAAGTGGTTAGAAGATGCTCTCGGTAATTGTAAAATTCCTGGTAGTCCTCACATAGGCGAGGATTAATATTTAGGACTCTTTCTCTTCTTTATCTTTAATGTCTAGTTTTATGCCAAGCTCCAGTAGCTGGTTTATATCTACTTCGGATGGTGCCTCTGTGAGCGGGCACTGACCTTTTTGAGTTTTAGGAAAAGCTATTACGTCACGGATAGATTGAGCGCCAGTGATCAGCATTATAATTCTATCAAGCCCAAGGGCGATTCCGCCGTGGGGGGGTGCCCCAAACTCGAGAGCTTCTAATAGAAATCCAAATTTATCCTGAGCCTCTTCCATAGTAAGCCCAATTGCTTTAAAGATCTTCTCTTGTATGTCCTTTCTGTAAATCCTGATACTACCGCCGCCTATCTCAACTCCGTTTAATACAACATCATAAGCTCTGGAGCGAATCATCCCTTTTTCCCCGTCTAACAGGTGCATGTCTTCTTCGTTAGGTGATGTAAAAGGATGATGCATTGCGACGTAGCGTTTTTCATTGTGATCAAAATCAAATAGAGGGAAGTCGACTACCCATAGGAAATCGAACTTGCTGTGGTCTATCATGTTGAACCTATCCCCAAGGCTCAGTCTTAAGTGTGATAGCACCATGTTTACTGTATGAGGTGTGTCAGCTCCAAAGAAAACAATATCCCCGTCTTGCAAGTTTAGAGTTTCTTGAAGTTTCTCTTTCTCCTCATCGCTAAAGAATTTGACTATAGGAGATTGCCATTCTCCTTCTGCCATTCTTATCCATGCGAGTCCCTTAGCTCCAAGTGTTTTTGCAGCTTCTGTATAATCATCGATTTCTTTTCTAGAGAGTTCTGACCCTCCGCCTTCTACTTTGAGCACTTTTATTATTCCGCCGTTTTTAATGGCACCGCTGAAAACTTTAAACTCTGAGTTTTCAAATATTGAGGATATGTCTTGTAGCTCAAGCCCAAAGCGTGTGTCGGGTTTGTCTGATCCATACTTTAGCATTGCCTCTTCATGGCTCATTCTTTTAAAAGGAGTTTCTATCTCGACTCCCTTAGCTTGCTTAAATATAGTCTTGAGCATTCCTTCCACGACAGTCATTATGTCATCTTCGTTTATGAACGTCATCTCAACATCTATCTGGGTAAACTCAGGCTGGCGATCAGCTCTTAGATCTTCATCTCTAAAACATCTCACAACCTGATAGTACTTATCGAGCCCCGATACCATAAGGGTTTGTTTTAGTAATTGTGGTGATTGTGGTAGTGCATAAAACTCACCGGGATTTAATCTGCTAGGAACTAAGAAGTCTCTTGCTCCCTCTGGAGTTGATCTGGTCAAGTAAGGCGTTTCAATCTCCAGAAAACCCTCACCATTTAGATAATCCCTCGTAGCAGTAGCTACTTTATGGCGGGTTATTATATTGTTTTTCATTGTAGGGCGTCTTAAGTCGAGGTATCTATATTTCATCCTCAAAAGCTCGTCTACATTTATGTCTTCTTCAATTAGAAATGGAATTACTTTAGAAGTATTTAGAATGCGGACTTCGCTTGCCATAACCTCTATTTCGCCAGTTTTTAAGTTTGGATTAATTGTTTCATCAGTTCGCCTGCATACTTTTCCTTTGATGGCTACTACCCATTCGTCACGAATAGACTCACCCTTTTCATGAACTTCTTTACTGTTCTCAGGGTTTAAAACAGCTTGCACTAGTCCTTCTCTATCTCTTAAATCAATAAAAATTACGCCACCATGATCTCTGTGAGACTGGACCCATCCCATAAGCACGACTTCTCGGTTAAGGTCGTTAGTACCAAGCACGCCGCAGTAATCTGTTCTTTCCCAATCTCCTATTAGTTCAAGCATTAAACCTACTCCTATAATTTTCAATATTTCTTTAAGACGGAAAATCTTAACCTCTATCCCCGATTTGGCAAGCAATGTATCGAGTATAAAGTAACAAGTTTTTGTATGCCAATGTTTGCATGTTTAGCTTATTTGTGGATTATTTAGCTTAATACAATTATGAATGATAACAATTCTTTTAAGTCAGGTTTTATAACCGTCATTGGCAGGCCCAATGTTGGGAAGTCAACTTTAATAAACGCACTAGTTGGTGAAAAGATAGCTGCGGTGTCTGATAAACCCAACACCACAAGAAACAGAATTTTGGGAATAAGAACCCTTCCAGATGCACAGCTTGTTTTTCTAGACACCCCAGGGATACACAAAGCAAGAGGCAAACTTGGAAAAGCCATGGTTCAAACCGCTATGGGAGCTCTTCAAGAGGCTAACGTAATATTGATGATGGTTGAAGTAAAGGAGCCCTTTGGAAGGGGAGATGCTGCTATAATAAAGAATCTTTCCAAGCCTGCAATCTTAGTAATTAACAAAATTGATACAATAAAAAAGAATGAGGTATTACACATTCTGGAAGCATCTAAAGAATATGAGGAAAAGTTCTCTGACATTATTCCAATCTCTGCAATGACCTCAGATGGCACAGAACAGCTTTTAGAAACAATAGTTAAATACCTTCCCCAAGGGCCTAAGTATTTCCCTGATGATATGTTTACAGATCAACCAGAGAGGTTTATTGCAGCAGAATTTATAAGGGAGAAGATATTTACACTGACTCAAAAAGAAATACCCTATCAGACGGCTGTACTAATCGAAGAGTTTCAAGAAGAGCCGGAAAGAAACATAATCAATATATCTGCTGTGATCTTTGTAGAGAGAATTAATCATAAGGGAATCCTTATCGGTAAAAAAGGTGCGATGCTGAAAGAAATAGGCACCTTAGCAAGAGCTGATATTGAAAAAATCCTTGGAACAAAGGTCTATCTTGAACTCTGGGTAAAAGTGAAAGAAAAATGGAGTGAGAGGGATAATCTGATAAATGAGTTTGGTTATGGTGATTAGATAGTCTGAAGAAAGTTTCAATATTATATTTGCCTAATGATTGTTTGAAAGTTTTAAATGGTTGATTATTTATTCTACTCTTTGACCAATAAAGAATTCATAGCCGTAGTATTCAGGGTATAGACGTCTCATCTCAATTTCGAGTGTTGTTGCATCTATAACGCTAAGTGCTGTTAGATCGTTCTTGTATTTCTCAGTCAGTTGAGGAATCTTGGCTTCTAATGGAGTGTAGTAGTCATTCCACCAGTCACTATCAGGCAAAGTGAAATTTCCTACTATGTCATATCCTGATGCTGTTAGTTTAGATAAGTTCGTCTCCACATCAGTCATTTCTGGATATTCATCCTGAAAGAATTGAGATAATTCAGCGGGAGGATTTAGCTTAATCCAAACAAGTTCGCTAACTGCTATAAAACCTCCGGGCTTAAGAAATGATTTCCAGTAAGTAAGTGCATTCTCGAATCCCATTATGTACGCAGATCCCTCGGCCCAAATAAGATCAAAGCTCTCTGGCTCTAAGGCAAGGTCATTCATATCTCGGTTTAAAATATTTATGCGATCCGAAACATTGGCTTGTTGAGCGCCTTCCCTTAATTGGTTTAAGTATTCTTCAATAATATCTATGGACGTGATGCTACAATTGAGCGCTTGTGCTAGAGTTAGAGTCTGCATTCCTGGGCCACAGCCAATATCTAAAATAGATGCTTCCTGTGGTAATCCGTTGCAATAGGAAAGAGCCTTAAGTGTGCTTTCGTTGGAGCCAGGACCTTGTCTGGGTAGACCGCTTTGAACTTCTATGAAAATTTCAAAAAGCTGTGAACTCTCTTCCATTTAAACTGCTCTTAGTCACTTACCTTTAAAGTCTGGTTTTCTTTTTTCTGAAAAAGCTTTCTGGCCTTCTTTATAATCCTGGCTGTTTTGGACTTCAAGTGTCATTTCTCTAATTAGTTTTTCATCTTCAGGACTTAGCTCATTTCTATTTAATACATTTGCGATTTTTTTTAATGCTTGAAGAGATAAGGGAGCGTTCTCAGCAATTTCATTTGCCATCTCATATGTAAATTCCTCAAGCTCATCTCTGGTTACGATAAAGTTTACAAGTCCAATTTCACTTGCTCTCTCGGAGCTTATAGGCCTTCCTATCAGAAAAAGCTCTTTTGTATATCCAGGCCCAATTAAATCTAGAAACGTTTTCATTCCTGAATAAGAATAAACAACCCCCAGTTTTGCTGGAGGCATTCCAAACATGCAGCCACCTACCGCAACCCTTATATCACACGTAAGTGCTATCTCAAGCCCTGCTCCAAAAGCGTGCCCGTTCATCATTGCAATTACAGGGTAGGGGTAGTTTGTGATCGTTCTAAGTGCCCTGCCAAGGGGATGATCCCCTTCGTGATGAGCTATCATGTCGTTCTGGCCAATTGCGCCTATGTCATACCCTGAAGAAAAAGCTTTATCGCCTGAACCTCTAATTACTACACACCTCACTTTGTCCTCTTGCTCTAATCTATCTAGCTGTGAGCTCAATTCTGTAAGAATCTCCGGTGTAATAAGATTTCTCTTCTCAGGTCTGTTAAGCGTAAAAGTGCAAATCGCTCCTTTTTCTTCTACTATTAGTACTTTTGACTCTGTCACTGTAGTCTCCAAAATAGATTAAAGATTAGTATCGATATGCTCTCAGGCTTTGTCAAATAAGATGTATTGTGAGCCATTTACTGGAGCAATCTTGAAAATTTAGTTATTATTATTAGCTTTATAATTTAGGAGAGTGAGAAAATGCCTTTATTCGAATATGAATGCGACAAGTGTATGGATAGTTACAACAGGGACATTGATGCGTTGGTTGCTAAGCTAAACAAAACTAATGCAACTAAAATTAAAAAGAACAATTCAGGGATACTCTATATTGAAGTCACCGACGGAAATAAAAACAAAGAGCTATTTGTTATCGGTGAGAAAAGTAACAGAAGAGGCCCTAGAAGGTTTAAATATACTCTTGATAATAAGAAGGTCCTCTATCTTGAGCTTAAGGATTTTAGGTTCAGTTCCTTGGTGATGGATGATGACGATGAAAAGGATCTTGAATGTCCAGTATGCCAAAGCAAAAAACCTCGTAGGATTTTCTCCACCTTTAAAGCTATCTTCGACGACAAAAGCAAAAGAGAGCCAGGTCCTGGTGATGAGTTAAGATGGCACATGGAATATAAAGAGCAAAAAGACGAAGAGCAGAGAAATGATTGGGTTGGTCAGGAACATCTAAACCAATACTTCAACAGATAATCACATAGAATTAGGAGGAAGTAGATGCCGCTTTTTGAATATGAATGCAAATTATGCAGAAGTAATATAGATAGTTCTTTAAAACAGATAGAGAAAAAAGTAACTAAAAAAGCTGTATCAGATCTAGTAAAGAAGTATGACAATATCAATCATATAGTTGTAGTTGATCTTGATAAAGAAGATGTAGTTGCTGAGCATGGAAAGCGTAACGATGACTGTGTGGATTTAAATTTCTACTTAAATGAAGGAACCATCCTTACATTTTTTAATTTACAAAAGAACTACCGGTTTTCAGAACTTATTTATGAACCGAGTGATGAAAAGAAAGTAAAATGTCCATTTTGTGATACAAAGAAAGTTGAGAAGGTTGTATCTAGTTTTGCTTTTACAAGTGATCTATCTACAAATATGCCTCAGCCTGATTTATCCGGCTTGCCGCCGTCTGTGAGAAAAAACACTCACCTTGGCGGATATATTGAAGAGAAAGATAGGCCAAAGAAAAACAGATAGTTTTTTAGAATCTACGAACAGTACTTACGATTCTTCTCTGTAGGCCTCTTTAGGCTTTCCGAATCTTCTTCCTAACTCTTCATAGATATCATTTGGTGTGATTCCAAAATAAGACAGGACGATCATTGAGTGGAACCAAAGATCAGCGGTTTCATAAACTATTTCTTTTTTATCCTCGTTTTTAGCCCCAATTATGGTTTCCCCAGCTTCTTCTCCAATCTTTTTAAGAATCTTATCGAGCCCTTTTTCAAATAAACCACTCACGTATGAGCCGTCTTTAGGGTTTATTTTCCGGTCAACAATAACATCATATACTTCATCTAGGGTTTTGGATGAATTAGACGGACCAAATACCGGAGCTTCCTCATCTCCACTAGATGATCTATAGAAGCAGGTTCTTTGCCCAGTGTGACATGCTACACCAGTCTGTTTTACCAGATAAAGCATGGTATCTATATCACAGTCGTAATATATCTCAGCAACTTCCTGCACATTGCCAGACTCTTCTCCCTTCATCCAGAGTTTCTCTCGGGATCTGCTCCAAAAGTGGGATTTTCCGCTATCTATTGTCTGTTGCAGTGCTTGCTCATTTGCATATGCAAGCATTAGTACTTGCCCGCTTGATGCATCTTGTACTATTACAGGAATAAGTCCCTTTTCATCAAATTTGATTTGCTTTACGTCCACTTTTGTGCCTCGTATGTCCATTTTTGCACATTGATATGTCTATTCTGTGCGTTAATTTTACTTTTAAATGTACAATGTTGTACTTTTTGCCTCAGGGGAGAATATATTAACATATTCATAGCCATACTTGAAATAACAATAAACTAGCTTCTTTACTTATTTAGATTCTTACCTTATATTAATATCCATATCTCAAATATAGGAGTGTTCTATAATGGCAAGAGTAACAATTGAAGATTGTTTAGAGAAAGTGGTTAATAGATTTGCTCTTTCAGTTGCAGCTATGAAAAGGGCAAGGCTTCTTGTCAGAGGTGCTCCTATCCTTTCTGAAGAGACTGAAAACAAAGACGTGGTTTCTGCGCTTAGAGAAATTGCAGAAGAAAAGGTCAAGGTTGTATACCCTGTTGGTCAGGACGAGTATTAATTTAGCTCTTTTCTGCCCCCAATTATTTAACCTTTAAAAATCAATTTTAAGTTGTCAGTATTTGTTAGATAGGATATGTTTTGAACTTATCTACTAAGATAGTTTTGTGTCTTAATTGCATATGCCCAAACAAATACAGATAGGAATTGATACAGGCGGTACTTTTACTGATTTTGTTTTCTTTGATGGAAACAGTATCACAATTCATAAAGTCCCATCAACTCCCAAAGACCCCTCTGATGCTATTCTCTCAGGTATTAAAGAAATGGTTACAGAGAGCGGGGTCGACTTAACTATAGTCCACGGCACGACTGTGGCCACAAATGCGCTCCTTGAAAGAAAAGGCTCACGCATAGCTCTTATTACTACAAAAGGTTTTGAAGATGTAATACAGATAGGAAGGCAGAATAGAGGAGAACTCTATGATGTTTTTTGGGAAGCGCCGATACCGCTTGTTCCTTCAAACCTGAGGTTTGGCGTAACTGAGAGGACATCATACCAAGGTGAGATTTTAAATAGAATTAAAAAATCTGAGGTTATGGGTCTTGTCTCTAAGCTTAGAAAACTTGATGTAAGCGGCATTGCCATCTGCTTTCTTCATTCGTATACAAACCCAGAGAATGAGCTAAAGGTCGAGAAATATCTAAGAAGTTTAGGTGTTCCAATTTCAACCTCCTCTAAAATCCTTCCAGAATTTAGAGAGTTCGAGAGAACATCAACTATAGTGGCTAACTCGTATTTGCTGCCAAAAGTTAAAAGTTACATGGACACTTTATCTAAGCAGCTGCCGAGTGCTGATGTATCAATAATGCAGTCGAGCGGAGGAGTTATGTCCCCGAGTCAAGCAGCTACGGAGCCTGTTAGAATAATACTCTCAGGCCCTGCAGGTGGTGTTGTAGGGGCGGTAAAACTCGCTCAGTTATGCGGCTTTGAGAATATAATCACGTACGATATGGGCGGCACTTCAACAGATGTTGCCCTTTGTGAGAAGGGACCAAAATTTACAACAGAAACTTCCATAGACGGCATTCCTTTAAAAGTCCCAATGATAGATATTACAACTATCGGGGCTGGAGGAGGATCCATTGCTCGAGTGGATTCTGGCGGGGCACTAAAAGTAGGTCCAGAGAGTGCCGGAGCTGATCCAGGGCCTGCATGTTACGGCAAGGGAAATGAGCCCACAGTTACAGATGCCAATTTGGTGCTTGGACGGATTAAGCCAGAGTCTTTCCTAGGCGGTAGAATGAAAATACACCCTCGTAAATCTTTCTCAGCAATCAAAAAGCTCTCACGCCGCTTGAAACTCCCTGTTGAAGAAGTTGCGGAGGGAATAATTAAAGTTGCAAACGCCAATATGGAAAGAGCACTTAGGGTGATTTCTATTGGGAAGGGGTACGATCCCAGGGACTTTGCTCTTCTTTCCTTTGGAGGTGCAGGTGGGCTTCATGCGTGCGAGTTGGCCCGCTCGATGGAGATTAAAACCATAATTTTTCCTAATGAGCCTGGGGTACTTTCCGCGCTCGGTATGCTTACAGCCGATACATTTAAAGATTACAGTCTTACAGTCTTTCTAAATCAAAGAGAAGCAACCTTGGGCGAGCTTGAGAAACGGTTCTCCTCTCTTAAAGACAAAGCGCAAATAGAATTTCCTTCTAATAAATTAACTTACAAACTTTTTCTAGATCTGCGCTACAAGAGGCAGTCTCATGAGATTACAGTTCCCTACGGCAAGAATTTCATAACCGCTTTTCACAGATCTCATAAAAAAAGATATGGATACAGTAAACCCAAAGGTGAAATAGAAGTAATTACCCTGCGTCTAAGGTCTATTGCAAAAAAGAGAGAGCTTGAAATTCCTTACATTCAAAATGAGAAAACAAAAGTAAAACCATGCAGAGAAAAAATTGTTTTTGGCGGAAAGAGTATTAATCTAAATTCATATGATAGAAAATATTTTTACTCGGGCTATAGATTTAAAGGCCCTGCTTTGGTTTTAGAAGATACTTCAACAATATTAATTCCGCCTGGTTATAAGTGCCATGTTGATGACTGGGGGAATATTATTGCTGTTCTCTAGTGTGCATTATGATTAATAAGGACTAACATAATGAGTGATGCAATAGAAAAACTGGAACATCTCTTGATTCAGGGAAATTCGGAAGAAATAGTCAAAGAAGGCGACTATGTTCATGCAGCTGTAATGATAGTATTAAAACAGAGTGGGCCGAATTACTCTATGCTATTTATCAAAAGACCTGAGAATGAGCGTGATCCCTTTTCTGGCCACATGGCGTTTCCCGGTGGTCGGATGGAGAGCGAAGACAGAGGTAAAGATGAGACAGCTATAAGAGAGACTATTGAAGAGGTTGGCGTAGATGTACATAAAAGCGGGCGCATTTTAGGAAGTTTGGATGATGTAATTCCAAACAATCCAAGAGCAAGGAATTATATTGTTACCCCTTATGTTTCCTTATTGCATGAGGATGTAGTTATGACACTTGATCCTGGTGAAGTTGAAAAAGCACTTTGGGTACCAATGCAACATTTGATAGATGATAAAAACACAGAGATTCGAATGCGGGAGAGGGGTGGGAGATTAGTAAAGGACTATGTTTATAATTATGAACAATACATTATCTGGGGAATGACGGGGAGGATTTTGCATCAGTTCCTATCTTTTTCAGCCCACCTTTTTTAGATTTCTGGATTTTCATATGCTCAGATGATAGAATTCCATTAAAGAAATATTTTAGGAGATAAAAATGGCCGTAAATAAAGTTATGTTGATAGGGAATTTGGGTCGCGACCCCGAGATAAGGTATACGACGAGTGGTCAGGCTGTAGCTAATTTTACTCTTGCTACAACTGAAAAATACACAAATAAGGCAGGGGAAAAGCAGGAAGATACGGAATGGCACCGTATTGTAGCTTGGGGGAGATTGGCTGAGATTTGCGGAGAATATTTAACAAAAGGAAGAATGGTTTACATAGAAGGCTCAATTAAGACCCGTTCTTGGGAAGATAAAGAGGGAAATACCAAATATACAACCGAAATAGTTGCAAGGAATATGCAGATGTTGGGCGGTCAAGGTGGACAAGGTGGCAGAACTGAAGCACCTTCAACGCCTAATGAGAAAGTCCCTGCAGATTTTGAAATAGAAGATGATTCATTTGACAGTGATGACGATATACCGTTTTAATACCGATTAAGCAATCGTACCTTGAAAAACAACAAAGGGAGCGAGCGCTCCCTTTGTTTATATGTTCGATTTAGTTTATTGCTCACAAAATAAAACTGTTTCTCCCAGACAAGTGTCAAATCCGAACCCGCCAAATATTGTGTCGGATCCTTCATTCCCATCTATATCATCATCCCCGGGTCCGCCAAAGGCCTTATCATCTCCTAATCCGAGGTCAACTATGTCATGTCCAAATCCGGCAAATACTTTGTCATTTCCACCTGCGGAGTCAATACAATCATTCCCTCCAAAACCAAAGATCACGTCATTTTCATCAGATCCACAAATGATATCATCACCAAATGTGCCAAAGAAATAGGTCTTGTTCCCGAAATTAGAGCCTTCTAAAATTGCCCCAGGATCGGAACAATCACATGTGCCGGCGCATGTGGAACCATCTCCTCCGCATATGCCGCAACCATCGTTCACATTTGGGCCAAATGGAATACCCTCACAGTCAGCACAAACTTCTAAACTCACTGTCGTAGCCGACTGTTGAGATGGAATAAAGTCCTCACCTATACCAGCGTCCTCGAAAGATCCCGAGAAAATTTGAATATCAAATTCAAAGGTTTGGCAGGTATTGGGTTCGATATCATCCCAACCTGCAAGCTCATCCCAGTTTTCAATGTTAAATTCAATGTCAGGCACGTCACTTGAAGGCAATGCAAATAAATTACTATCAAAATCAGTTAAGGATAAAAATCTAGATCCAACGCTTACAGAACTGGTATCAAGATAATTATAAACACCAAAACAATCGTTTAAATCAAAATTTGGGCAACCTAAGCTGCCTCCTATCGGATCACCCGTGGGCACTCCCGCAATTACATCAAATATTCCGTCCAGATTCAGATCCATCTGAATCGCAAGAGTTTCTGTCCTTGCCATATCAGGGAGATCCTGTCCACCTATACTCTCAAGCTCTGTACTTGCATCAGAAGGGAATCCATCACCATCAGCGTCGCCCGCTATTCCAAAGTAGTCAACCCCTATGTAGAGCTCTCTAATATTTGTAAAGAAATAGACTTTCTCTATATCCCATCCACTAATATTGCCCGGTATTTGACCTGGCACTCCAACATCAGGAACACCGTCATCTACAACAAATATCCCCTCACCTGAGAAATCACTTTCAGGATTACCAGTGAAACTTATAGTCTTTATTCCGCAGGAACTATTGTCACCACCGCATTCTCCGCATAGGTCTATAGTTTGAGTGCCAAAAATTGTGCCCTCACAATCTTTGCACACTTCAAGCTCTACTGTGGATATACCGTTTCCACTGGGTACAAAATCCTCTCCTATGCCATCATCTAGGAAAGAGCCTGAGAATATATTTATATCAAAAAAGAATGTGGTGCACTCATTTGAACCTATACCATCTCCTGTTTCTTCTGATATGTTCGACCAATTAATTGTAAACTCTATATCAGGAGCAGAGGCTGAAGGTGATGCAAACAATGTATTTGTACCATCTATTAGCGATGCGAAATTCGTCCCTTGTTGATTAGCTGGTCCTCCAGAATGACTATAGAGTCCAAAACAATCATTTATATCGAAATTGACACATCCCAATTCAGGCAAACCAATAGGATTTCCTGCTGGTACGCCTGCCGCTAATTCAAATATCCCGTCTTGATCCAGGTCAATTGCGAGAGCAATACTTTCCGAGCGTCCAATCTCAGGAATATCCTGGCCACCTAGGCTTATTAATCCATTACTTGCTACACCAGGATCACCATTACCATCGGCATCACCAGCAATACCAAAGTAGTCTATTCCTACAAATAAATGATCCAGGTCTGTCGCAAAATAAACGGACTTTATATCCCATCCGCTTATAACAGTACCTAGTAGAGAAGGAACACCTACATCTGGATTCAATGGAAAGCCCAGAGGTGTATCATCAATAACGAATACTCCTTCGACTCCGGAGAAGTCTGCCTCCGCATCACCTGAGAAACTTATAGTCTGCGCAATGCTAGTTTGGATACATAATAATAGGAGCACTGATATCCATATCGCAGCTATCTTTGTAGCCGCGTAAACTAAAGATCTGTATGGAAATTGGATAGAACTATACTGTTGTGAGATTTTTCTATGTATCATCTTATACCCGCCTTGTATAAAATTAGATTTGATATAGTTAGAAAATCTCACGTGACCTTTTGCTAACTAAATTTATATATATCGCAATATCTATGCCAATCAGGGTATTAGAAATTTGTTCAGTGGTAAATCATATCAATCATTGATAATTATTTCGTATTAGTAGTCCAATTGAAAAATCATTTAGGCTCTAATGACTACGAATAATAGTAGGCGCTCTGATATATCGTGGGAAAGTATTAGTAGAACATGTTTGACTGAAGCTTTAAGAATTGATCACCATTTATATTCGCACAAACATTTAAAATCATATATATTAGTACTTTGTATTCTCATATAAATCCTTCTATTTTTGATTTATAATTCATCATATATATTGCGCAAAGGAATTCTGAACGATTGAAAATTAATGACAAAGTAAAAAGAGTAGAAAAGCCCTGGGGGTATGAGCTGTGGTGGGCATATAATGAAAAATATGTAGGTAAGATTCTCCACGTTAACAAGGGAGAGAGTCTGAGTTATCAATACCACGAAGTTAAGGATGAAACTATATACCTACTTACTGGTGAGATGTTGTTAGAAATTGAGGAAGTTGGCGGAAAAAGAGAAGAGGCTGTAATGAAACAGGGGAGCGCAATCAGAATAACCCCTTTTACTAAACATAGAATGACGGCAATTACAGATTGCGATATGCTTGAAGCCTCTACTCCTGAAGTAGAGGATGTTATCAGGTTAGAGGACAAATACGGGAGGGCTAAATAGTTTGGCAAATTTAGCTGTTGTAGTTTTAGCTGCGGGAATGGGTAAGAGGATGAAATCTGATACAGCAAAGGTTCTCCATCCTGTTTTGGGTCGTCCCATGTTGAGCTATGTATACGATGCAGCCTTGAGCCTATCGCCTAAGCGTGTTGTCGTTGTAGTTGGTCATGGTGCAGATGAAGTTAAAAAGGTTTCAGATTCGAAGAAGCTTACTTATGTAACTCAGACCAAGCAGTTAGGCACTGGGCATGCTGCTAGCTGTGCCACTGAAGCGCTTAAGAACTTCAAAGGAAATGTTGTCATAATTAACGGAGACTTTCCTTTAATAACACCTTCCACACTAAAAAAGTTTGTTAGACAGCATGAGAGGAAGGATGCTGATCTCTCTGTTCTTACTGCACTACTGGATGATCCAACTGGTTATGGAAGGATAATGAGAGGGACAGACGGCGATCCCATAGGAATTGTTGAAGAGAAAGACGCTTCTCGTGAAGAGAGGTTCATTGATGAAATAAATTCAGGTACATATTGTGTTAAAAGCAGCTTTTTATGGAATGCACTTAAAAAAGTTAATAGAAAGAATAAACAGGGCGAATACTACTTAACTGATGTAGTTGGTTTAGCCCATAACAATTCCTTAAAAATTAATGGTGAGGTTGTCTCAGACAGTGATGAAGTGATGGGAGTCAATGACAGGGTTGAACTTTCTTATGTAGAAAGTGTTTTGAAGTGGAGAACTAATGAGAATCTTATGCGCTCGGGTGTAACACTTATTGATCCCGAAACTACTTACATCTCCCCTGGGATTAGAATTGGGCGGGATACTACTATATATCCTAACACCCAAATCTATGGGGAAACTCAAATTGGGCGAGACTGTACGATAGGACCTACAAACTGGATAGAAAATACCAAAATTGGAAACGGTGTTATAATCAAATCCAGTTGTTACATTACAAATGCTACGATTAAAAATAACATTAGTGTTGGACCCTTTGCCCACATACGCCCTGAGGCAAAGATAATGGACGGGGCAAAAATTGGGAACTTTGTAGAGATAAAGAAATCTAAAATAGGACAGGGTTCCAAAGTGCCACACTTATCATATATAGGCGACGCAGATTTGGGTAAGCAGGTTAACATTGGAGCAGGCACCATTACATGTAACTATGACGGCGTTAATAAACACAAAACCATTGTTGAGGATAATGTTTTTATAGGTAGTGACACAATGCTCGTTGCGCCTATCAAAGTTGGCAAGGGCGCCACGACAGGGGCGGGCTCGACAATATCAAAGGATGTACCAGAAGGTTCTCTCGCCATAGGGAGAGCTAGGCAAACTGTTATAAAAGATTGGAAGAGAAAGCCTAAGGATAAAAAGGGGAAGTAAATGTGCGGAATATTAGGCTATATAGGGGATCAAAGAAAGACCGTTGACGTTTTGATGAAGGGTCTTTCGAGGCTTGAATACAGAGGATATGATTCTTCGGGTATAGCTGTAATAGAAGACGGAAAATCTAGAGTATTTAAAAGCAAAGGAAAACTCTCTAAGCTCAAAACTAAAATCAATAAGCACTCTCCAAAAGGAACACTTGGAATTGGACACACAAGATGGGCCACTCACGGTGATGCTTCTCAAAAAAATGCCCACCCTCATATCTCAGGCGGAACTTCAGTTGTTCATAATGGGATTGTAGAGAATTATCTTGATCTAAAAAATGAGCTTAAAAAGAAAGGCTACAAATTCTATTCTGATACCGATACAGAAGTAATTGCCCATTTAATTGAAGACCTCTCAGAGGACGGACTAGATTTTGAAGATGCGGCCCGTGCTGCGTTTAAGAAAATCGAGGGTTCATTCGCCATAGCAGTTATCTCCGACAAAGAACCTGATAAAGTCATCGCTACCCGCAGATTCTCTCCATTGATAGTAGCTAAGGGCGATAATGAGAACTATCTAGCCTCAGATGTGCCGGCAATATTACCGTTTTGCAAAGATGTGATTTATCTCGAAGATGGGGATGTCGCTATTTTGGAAAAAGATAGTATCCGAATTACTGATATTGACGGAAACAAAGTTAAGAGAAAAGTGCAGTCAATCAACTGGGATCCTATATCTGCTGAGAAGTGTGGATACCGTCACTATATGATGAAGGAGATTTTTGAGCAGCCAAGAGCAATACTAGATACGATGCGGGGTAGGTTCTCGGAAGAGACAGGCGAAGTATTTTTTGAGGATGTTGACCCATCATTGTTTAAGAATGTTAAGAGAATAGTTGCTCTTGCATGCGGAACCTCTTATCACGCAAGTCTAATTGGCAAATATATGATTGAGAAATTTGCAAAAATATCTGTTGAGGTTGATATAGCGTCTGAGTTTCGTTACAGAAAACCTATAATTGACAAAAACACGCTCGCCATTGCAGTATCTCAATCCGGAGAAACCGCCGATACTTCTGAAGCTCTCTTAGAAGCAAAGGAAAGGGGGGCTAAAACACTTAGCATCACAAATGTAATGATGAGTAAAATTGCTAGAGACTCAGACGGCGTAATTTACACACACGCCGGGCCCGAAATAGGAGTTGCATCGACCAAGGCCTTTACCACTCAGCTTGTAGCTTTTTATTTTCTAGCCATATATTTGGGTCGTCTAAAAAAACAAATAACAAAAAAAGAATCCATACAAATGATCAAGGATGCTTTATCTATTCCTCAGTTAATCGAGATAACTTTAAAGCTGGATAATCAAATTAAAGATCTCGCCAAAGAGTTTTTTACATATAGAAATTTTCTATATCTAGGAAGAGGTATTAACCATCCAATAGCATTTGAAGGGGCACTGAAGCTTAAGGAGATCTCCTATATCCATGCGGAAGGCTACGCTGCGGGTGAGATGAAGCATGGCCCTATAGCGCTTATTGATGAGAATATGCCAATTGTTTTAATAGCTCCTGGTGATGGAATCGCATACAAAAAAATACTGGGTAATCTGCAGGAAGTACGGGCTAGGAAGGGGAAGGTTATTTTTCTAACTAGTGATCCTCATGCCCCTGAGATTCAAGGTAATGTAGATAAAATAATAGAAGTTCCTGATTGCCCATACATGGTTAGCCCTATTATCTCCATAGTCCCTCTTCAGCTTCTCGCCTATCATATAGCCACTTGTAAAGGAACTGATGTAGACCAGCCTAGGAACCTAGCAAAAGTTGTGACCGTTGAGTAATTTTAGCAGACTCAAAAAGATACCTTTGTACAATATATAAAATACAAGTTTTGTCTCATCGCAATTTTTTTGTGTTTTCTTATCTTTTAGTGTTTAAAAAGTTCTGTTATCTGGTAGATTATCAGGCTCTTAGAAGTAGAGAGTTAAATTTAGAGGATAAATAATATGAAAGTTCTTGTTGTAGGCGGCGGCGGGCGTGAACATGCCTTATGCTGGAAAATATCTAAAAGCCCCTTAGTAACAGCGGTTTATTGTGCCCCGGGGAATGTGGGGATTTCTAATCATGCCTCATGTGTAGATATAAAAGTAACGGATATAGACTCTTTAGTCAGATTTGCTAAGGCTGAAGAGATTGAACTCACTATTGTAGGACCAGAAATACCTTTATCCCTAGGTATAGTGGACAGATTTGAAGAAGAGGGGCTCAATATTTTTGGCCCTAATCAGGCTGCTGCTGAGATTGAAAGCAGTAAAGCGTATTCAAAGAATCTAATGAAGAAATATGACATACCTACAGCTTTCTTCTCTACTTTTGATGATTATAATGAGGCCGTTAATTGGGTAAAAGAGGTTAAACCACCATTAGTAATAAAAGCCGATGGTCTTGCTGCAGGAAAAGGAGTAATCATTTGTCATACAGAAGAAGAGGCTATTGGCGTTCTGGATGATATTATGAATAGTAAAATTTTTGGTGATTCCGGAAACCAGGTTGTAATAGAGGAGTTTCTTCAAGGTGAAGAAGTATCCTTCATTGCTTTTACTGACGGGGAAAATGTTGTACCTCTTGAGTCATCTCAAGACCATAAAGCACTTTTAGACGGAGACCAGGGTCCTAATACAGGCGGTATGGGTGCTTATTCTCCGGCTCCGATTGTAACTCCTGAACTACATGCTGCGATCATGAACCAAGTGATGATACCAACTGTAGAGGCTATGAAGGCTGAGGGTCGGGAATATAAAGGAATATTATATGCAGGACTAATGATAAATGGTTCAGATATTAAAGTACTTGAATATAACTGCCGCTTTGGCGATCCTGAGGCACAGCCATTACTTATGAGAATGCGCTCTGACATAGTTCCTTTAATTAGAGAAATTTCTACCGGAGGGGTAGCAAAAGGCGAAATACAATGGTATGATGATGCTTCCGTTTGCGTAGTTATGGCATCCAAGGGGTATCCTGGGGACTATAAAAAGGGTTTTAAAATTCACCGGATTAATGATGTTGATAATATGGAAGGGGTATTGGTCTTTCACTCAGGAACTTCCCGTGACGATGAACACATTGTTGCAAACGGAGGTAGAGTTCTGGGTGTAACTGCTTTAGGAAGCAACATCCCTGATGCAATTAATGCAGTCTATAAAGCGGTTAATTATATTGATAATGATTCGCTATATTTTAGAACGGATATCGGGAAAAAAGCGCTTAAATATATTTAGGCTGCAGAGGAGTCAGTAAATGGCTGAAATATGGTATTTGGAAATTGACACTGAAAATTTAGAAGATAAAGAGAAACACGATCGTTCATTTTTTGAATGTATCGAACTCTTGGAGCTTACCCCTGAAGGATGGCACTCTGAGGTTGATACAATTCCTGAACTAAAGACGGGAGATCCATTTGTGGATAATAGCGGAAGAATACTTCTATGTCTAAGGGTTTTTGAAGACGAATTAGAGGGTTCTCAGGACAAAAGATGGAAGCCTGGATGGTATAAGTCTGGTGTAACTATTGTAGGGTTGGAAACTAAACTTAGATTAAAAAAATAAACACTGCTTTTAATCTTGACATGTAACAATTTATAAGGATATATTACTTGGATTAACTTTTTAGGGAGAATAGTATCTGTGCCAACTATAAGTCAGCTAGTTAGAGAAGGCAGAAAAAGAGCAAAAAAGAAGAGTAAAGCTCCTGCTCTCCAGAACTGCCCACAAAAAAGAGGTGTTTGTGTAAGGGTTTATACCACAACACCTAAAAAACCTAATTCAGCTCTTAGAAAAGTTGCTAGAATTAGGCTTACAAATGGTATCGAGGTCACCGGTTATATACCGGGCGAGGGCCATACTCTTCAGGAGCACTCTGTAATACTCGTTAGAGGCGGAAGGGTAAAAGATCTTCCAGGAGTTAGATATCACATTGTGCGTGGTACTTTGGACTCGACAGGTGTTGACAGTAGAAGGCAAAGTCGTTCCAAATACGGCGCTAAGAAGCCTAAATAAGCTATATATATAAGGAAACATGATAAATGCCTAGAAAAGGTTCTGTTACGAAAAGAAAAATTGCCGGCGACCCAAAATACGGGAATCAAATGGCTGCTAAGTTCATTAACTCTCTTATGCTTGATGGAAAGAAAAGCACTGCAGAGAAAATATTTTATGATGCTTTTGACCTAGTTGCTGATAAGACAGGTAAAGATCCACTTGAGGTCTTTCAGGCTGCTATGGAAAACGTAAAGCCTGGCATCGAGGTTAGACCCAGAAGAGTGGGTGGTGCAACATATCAGGTGCCTATGGAAGTCAATGCTTTTAGAAAGCAGTCATTAGCTATTAGATGGATGCTGACTTCTGTAAGGAACAGAGACGGAAAATCAATGAAAGATAAACTCGCAGCTGAGATTCTTGATGCTTCAGAAGGCAGGGGCGGGTCAATGAAAAGAAGAGAAGATACGCATAAAATGGCTGACGCAAATAGAGCGTTTGCTCATTATAGGTGGTAGGTAGTTAAGCTCGGAGGAATAGTTTTGGATAAAGCAATACCTAAAGAAAAAGTAAGAAATATTGGAATCGTAGCTCACATAGATGCGGGTAAAACCACAACTACAGAGCGCATACTGTTCTACACTGGACTAACCTATAAAATTGGGGAAGTTCACGAAGGAACTGCGACCATGGACTGGATGGAGCAGGAAAGAGAGCGTGGTATTACAATTACCTCAGCTACAACCACCTGTTTCTGGAATGATCACAGGATTAATATTATTGATACACCTGGCCACGTTGATTTTACGATCGAAGTGGAGAGGTCTTTAAAAGTATTAGACGGAGCGGTTGTTGTTTTTGATTCTGTTGGCGGTGTTGAACCCCAATCTGAGACAGTTTGGAGACAAGCTGATAGATACAGAGTCCCTAGAATGGCTTTTGTTAACAAGATGGATAAAGACGGTGCTAATTTTGCACAGGTCGTATCTCAGATGAAAGACAGGCTCCTAGCAAATGCAGTTCCTGTTCAGCTTCCGTATGTTGTTGGACACGAGTTTATTGGAATAATAGATCTTATTAAAATGAAGCTGGCTACCTGGGATGATGATTCTCTTGGGTCCACATATGAATTAACCGAAATACCTGAAGATTTGAAGGCTGAGGCTGAGGCCGCAAGGGAAGCCTTGTTGGAGTCTGTTGCAGATTTTGACGAAGAGTTGATGGAGTTGTATTTAGATGGAAAAGATATTTCTGAAGAAAAAATTCATAATGCAATAAGAGCTGCAACAATTGATTTAAGCATAGTTCCTGTCCTTCTGGGTACAGCATTTAAAAATAAAGGTGTTCAGATTCTCTTAGATGCCGTAGTTGCATATATGCCTTCTCCTACCGATCTGGTGGATATTGAAGGTGTTAATCCCGATACTGATGAGGCAGATTCAAGAGGACCTAGAGACGAGGAACCGTTTTCAGCTCTTGCCTTTAAGATTATGACTGATCCTTTTGTGGGTCAGCTAACCTATCTTAGGGTCTACTCAGGCGTACTCAAAACTGGCAGCACTGTTTATAATACAACTAAGAAGAAAAGAGAGAAAATCGGAAGATTGGTAAGAATGCACTCTAATAAGAGAGAGGAAATCACCGAAATAGGTGCAGGCGGTATTGTTGCTGCTGTAGGACTTAAACTTACAACAACCGGTGACACTCTATGTGATGAAGATAAGCCAATATTGTTAGAAAGCCTATTTTTTGCTGATCCCGTTATCTCAATTGCAATTGAACCAAAAACTAAATCTGACCAAGAAAAGCTTGGTTTGTCCTTAAATAAAATATCACTTGAAGATCCTACTTTTAAAGTAAGGTTTGATGATGAAACTGGTCAAACATTGATTTCCGGTATGGGTGAACTTCACCTTGAAATTATTGTAGACCGACTAAGACGTGAATTTAATGTAGATGCGAATGTAGGAAAACCTCAGGTTGCTTACAGGGAAACTATTACTAAAAATTCTGATGTTGAGGCCAAGTTTATAAGACAAACTGGTGGCCGCGGTCAGTATGGCCATGTGAAAATAAAAATGGAGCCTAACGAAAAAGGCGCCGGCGTCGAATTTATTGATGAAATTAAAGGTGGAAATATTCCTAAAGAGTTTATTCCAGCGGTTGAAAAAGGTATAATGGAAGCATCTGAGACGGGGGTTGTCGCTGGGTACCCTGTTATTGATTGGATCGTGAAACTTTATGACGGTTCATATCATGATGTAGATAGTTCTGAAATTGCGTTTAAAGTTGCGGGTTCTATGGCTTTTAAGGATGCGGTTATGCGTTCTAAGCCAATTATTCTTGAGCCCCTAATGAAAGTAGAAGTTGTGGTTCCTGAGGATTTCATGGGAACAGTGATGGGTAATCTGAGCTCCAGAAGAGGAAAGATCATGGGGTCAGAGTTAAGGGGTGCAATGCAGGCCATAAAATCAGAGGTTCCGCTATCTGAGATGTTTGGATATGCAACAGAACTTAGGTCAATGACCGAAGGGAGAGGAACTTTTACTATGGAGTTTGGTTATTATTCTGCACTTCCACAAGTACTCACAGAAGATCTAAAAACAAATGTACAGGCTGTTTAATGTTAGTCTTTATTAAGGAGGAAAAGTAGAAATGTCTAAGGAGAAATTTGAGAGAGGTAAGCCGCACTTAAACATAGGCACCGTGGGCCATGTGGACCATGGTAAGACGACATTAACAGCGGCAATAACAAAGGTGTTAGAGAAATCTGGTG
>JAJCZS010000008.1 GCA_029262275.1 Deltaproteobacteria bacterium
TCCCCTGGGTAGACTGCTACGTGGTGTTTAAATAGAGCAACGGTAAGTTCTTGTGCACTCACCCCAGTACCTGAGACATCGATAACCATAGAAAACCCGTACTGAGGTTCTACCGGAATTACAACACCTGGAGTTTTATCAATAATTTCCTTGACGAGCTTATAGTTCCTGCGGACAATCGCCTCTGATTTTTTTACATACTCATCGTCCTTTATTGCCGCCAGTGCTCCGTGCTGTGAGATAATATTTGTGTTAAGCCTGGTTAAACCCACTTTAGACATAAGACATGCCCTCATCAGATCAGGATGTCCGGCTAAAAACCCAAGGCGGACCCCTGCCATTCCGTATCCATGTGAGACACTGAAGGTTGAAATCACATTATCAACATCAGTCTCTTTCCAAAGAGAAGTAATAGGGTAATGAGCAGCATTTGGGTCTATGCGTTGCGTATTATGAGTAAAATCATCAATGATTAACATGTTGTGCTTTTTAGCTATCTGTGCCAGTGCTATTAATTCCGCTTTAGTTTGCACGGTACCAAAAGGGTTAAGGGGGTTGCATACCAGAAGGACCTTTGTGCGCGGGGTAATTGCTTGCTCTACTTCCTCAGGATTTAAGCGGTAGCTGTTATGTTCTGTAATCGGAATTCTTAGAGGCACTCCCCCTGCCATAAGGATTGCTGATTCAAAGTGGAAGTATCCCGGATCTGTAATAATTACTTCCTCTCCCGGATTGAGGAAAGTTTGAAGCGTATAAGAAATACCGGCTTGCGCGCCCTCAGTGCCAACAACCTCAAACTGATCGCTTCTTTCTCTTTTAAACTTTATTTGGGCACAGGCTTCTCTAACCGGATTGATAAGGTCAGGGGAATAGGGGTTCATATTTTCAGAAGTAGTTTGCTCCTTCATTGCTATTACCGCGCTCTCAGGAGGCCCTGCATAGCAGGTCATCCATCCGAGATCTGCCCATTCGCTAGGGTTTAGATCAACCCTGCCGTCCTTATAAATATCCTCCGGTTTCATGCCCAATATCTTAATGGCATCACGGTAGCTCATATAGTTCCACATTGCGTGAGGGCTTGCCATTACTGACTTAATCCTCTCTGACAGAAGAGGAGCTGACAGTGACTGCTCTCCTAATTGTTTTTCCCAGGATAAGACAAACCTTTGTTTTTTCATAAGTTAAAATTACCTCGCCTGATTTTTCATCATAACTACCGCATATACTCCGCAAGCGTCCATTACGGTATGGGGCTCTATAAAACCCGCTTCCACGGCCCATTTTATTACAAGCTCTGCTGGGCGAAGATGCCATACGCATGGCTCCCCGTCACGGTTTACCAGGGATCTTGCTATTAGCTCAATTTGAGGGTTATAAGTTTGAACGTTAAACAGTATCGCATCTGGTTTAAGTATTTCTCTTAGATCAACAAAGTGTTTTTGAATTTTCTCGTCATCATGAATAATTCCATAAAGTCCAACCTCGATTACAAGATCCGGCTTAGTATCTATTTTTTTAAGGCTGCCCCTATCAATTGCGCTTCCAAGCTCGTATTTAATTTCATTCGGTAGTCTCAGATTCTCTGCTATGGCTTTACTTTCTTTAAGTGCCGACTCATCAATATCACGAAGTAGAATCTTTGCCTGATTCCCAGTTTCCACTAGCGCATCGTAAAGGTAGTCAGCTTTTCCTGATGCTAGATCAGCAATCAACGTGGGGGATCCGTTTCTTTGACTGAGGTAGTCCTTAATCATATTTTTTTGGATTTCTTTGATAGACCTAAAAGCCCTGCATGTAATTTGATTCAGGAAAGCTTTGTCCAGAGCCTTACCAATATAGAATGTTCCCTGAGGAATATCTTCATATACGTAGTTCATTATCATCCCTGAGTCAAAACCATGTGTGTAGCCGATATTAATTCCTTGAGAAAGCATACCTACTGTTCTCAGCAGTAGTGATGCTGCCTCGTAATACCATCTCTTTGGAGAGTATAGTGGTAGTGGTTTTAATAACTCTTCAAATGTAGGCATTTTCGTTGTCACTGTCGCCACCATAATTCAGTTTGTCTTATCATATTTTATCTCTTGTACTTCTTAGTAGACCAAAAATATAACGCCCCGATGTATAGACACGTTAACCCAATTAAAATGATGCCTCCCCAAAGCGAGATAGGTAATAGGTATGACATATTGCTTCCGTCTGTTGTGATAAGGTATACCCACTCATCGAGAGCTAAACTTAAACCAATGCCAAAAACAGCTGTTGCTATGTCCAGAATTCGTCCCAGATTGGAAAATAAAATTAGAGGTATGCTAGCAATAGTGATTAATATAAGCCCAGTATATAAGTGATGAATGTTATAACCAAAAAGGTTAAAATCCGCGTTTGGGTAAAAATAAAGCCATACTCGAATTATAATAAAAGTAAGGACTAGAGATGCAAGTAGTGTTTTAACCCGTGTCTTATTTATTGAAATCATAGCAATACAATACTAAAACATACTATTGTTTCAAATTTGTCGGCAATTTTAAGGTAGGTTGTTATTTTGATTTCACAATTTTAACTTTCCACTCACCTGACACGTTAATATCTAGAATATAATCACCACCCTTTTCCTGTTTAGAAACACCTTTTCCAGGTCCTAGTTGCTCCACTGCATAACCAAGCGGAACACTATCAGCGGAATTCATGAGGATTTGTAGATATTGACCCTTTGTTTCCCACTGGATTTCCCAGTTATCAGGAACCGTTATAGGACCAACGCTTACTGTTTCTGATCCACTGAGTTCCTTTATAACTTCTTGGGCTCCTGCTGGCACTAGCAAGAACATAAACAAAACTAATGTTGCTACAAAAAGTTTCATATTACCCTCCATGTATATATCAGTTTATTATGTGCACAAGGCATGAAATTTCCTCATGCACCGCCACATTTTGAAATTATCATAATCGGAAAACAATAACAAGCAGGTTCTAGAATAAGGGTATAATTACTAAACAATTCCATAAGCAACCATAACATCTGCAACTTTTACAAATCCGGCAATATTGGCGCCCAAAGGTATCTAGTCCATTATTTTTCCTTTCCTAAGTTCTGGTTTTTGTCACTTTAGAGCACATTGATAAATTATAGATAAAAGAATATTAAAAAAAGGTGCTATATTTTCTTATGGTCGCAGATTTATCTGGATCAACAAGAAGATTTATTCCTCATTTTCTTCTTTCTCAAAATACAGCAAAGAATTTGCGCGGATGAATAACCCGGAAGTTTCGTTGCCGCATGTAAAGAGTTGTTTAAATAAATGCACTATAATATAAATCCCCATACGGTCTGTATTACTAGGAAGCATACGCACAATAAGAAACCCACTATGGGAACCGCTAAGGGGTAGGTCTTTACTCCTTCTGGATGCGGGTTTTTACGCTTCAACAGCAATAGCGAGAGGTTCATAAAGGCAAACACCAGCAAGGTTATGAAGCTAGATATCTCTGCCAGTTTCAATAGCGGAAGCCACAGTGCCAGCACCAATATAAATGCCGTGATCGAAGCAGTCGCAAGAAGCGGTGTTCTCGTGAACCGGTTTACGGTCGAAAATATACGCGGAGCCATGGCACGTTTGCCCATTCCGTAAAGTATGCGCGATCCCATAATTATTTGGATCAACGCGCCGTTGACCACGGCTACTATGCTGACAACGCTTATAATTTTCGGGGACAGTTTTGTTTTGTGTTCGTATATCGCGGCGAGAGGGCTGTCGCTCCCGGCTAGGATGTCGAGAGGGAGCACTAACACCGCCGAGAGCGAGACGAGTAGATAAAGCACTGTTGAAATGCCAAGGGCGAGTATTATTGCTATCGGGAGATTTCGCCTCGGGTCTTTGACCTCTTCTGCGACGTTAACTATGTCCTCGAACCCTACGAACGCATAGAATGCAAGGAACGCGCCTAGGGCTACTGCGACCCAGGCTTGAGCGTCGAGGGGCGGTATAAATTCCTCTAGTCTACTCGGCAGCTCGGCAAAAGAATCGCCGGCGACGGCGATTATTGAGAGCAGCCCTAAAATCTCGATTACAGTTATTATAGACGCAACAGCGATCGATTCAGTGATTCCCCAACCTGCAACTATGCCTAGAGTTATAACAAGAATGGTGATAGCAACCCAATCTGGGGTATCAATAAAGATTTTAAAATAGCCGACGAAACCGTTTGCGATGGTCGCGGCAGAAACCGAGCCTATGATGACCACCGACCATCCTACCGCCGCAGATATCCAACGAACGGAGAACGCCTCTTGGGCATATACTGCTTCGCCCGCGCTTTGAGGGTACCGTGAGGAAAGCTCCGCATATGAGAAAGCGGTAAAACCTGCGATTACAGACGCTATTAAGAAGGACGCTGGGGCAAACATCCCAGCTTTTCCCGCAACTTCTCCTATCAGCACGTATATACCAGCGCCTAGGATCGTTCCGAGGCCATAAAGGGTTACAAGAGGTACTGAAAGGGTTCGTTTTAAAGAGGTTGTTTCCGGAATATGTTCGTCCCTCAACAAATGTATCAACTATTAATTATATGAATAATGAATATAGGGCTGTAATTCATAACCTAGATTCAACAAGCAAATACAACAGAAGTGTTTATCCAAAAAAATACCTGATTAGGTGTTTTAATTCCAAGGAATTCACTGGATTCTAGATTTAAGTATGGTTTATGGAAGCTGTATTAAATTTTCATACAATTCCATAGGCGAGCATAACGTCGGCAACTTTTACAAACCCGGCAATATTGGCGCCCATAAAGTAATCTATCTGCCCGTTTTTCTTGCCGTGCTTTACACACTGCTCGTGAATCCTCCTCATAATCACTCTGAGCCTCTCGTCTATTTCTTCGCGCGACCATGTAAGTCCAAGTGAGTTTTGAGACATTTCAAGCCCTGATACAGCAACCCCTCCTGCATTTGCAGCTTTGCTCGGTGCATGCATTATACCAGCACTTTCAAAGATTTTTATCCCATCAAAAGTGGTCGACATATTAGAGCCTTCACAGACCACCTGGCAGCCGTTTCCTATTAACATACGCGCATCATTCTCATTTATCTCATTTTGAGTTGCGCAAGGGAAAGCAATATCGCAAGGCACAATCCAGGGTTTTTCATCTGCATAGTATTCACATCCAAATTCTTCAGCATATTCAGATATACGACCTCTGCGTTCTTCCTTAAGCTCTTTTAGAAAGGAAAGCTTTTCACTGTTAAGTCCTTCTGGATCATGTATAAAACCAGAGGAATCGGAAAGCGTAACCACATGCGCTCCTTCCTCAATGAGTTTTTCGGCAGTGTAAATAGATACGTTCCCTGAGCCCGAGATAAGACACCTTGTACCCTCAAGAGACTGATCCTTATTCTTTAACATTTCAGCTGCAAAGTAAACACATCCATAACCTGTAGCTTCTTTTCTTAGTGGGCTGCCCCCAAAATTAAGCCCTTTTCCGGTAAGTGCTCCGGAAAATTCTTTCTGTAATTTTTTGTATTGGCCGTACATATAACCTATTTCTCTCTCACCCACCCCTATATCTCCTGCGGGGACATCAATATCTTCTCCAATATGCCTGGACAGCTCAGTCATAAAAAACTGGCAGAATCTCATCACTTCTCTATCGGATTTACCCTTTGGATCAAAATCAGATCCCCCCTTACCCCCGCCCATTGGAAGAGTTGTCAGGCTATTTTTAAAGATCTGCTCGAAACCGAGAAATTTCAACACACTTAAATTAACACTCGGATGAAATCTTAGACCGCCTTTATAAGGACCAATAGCATTATTGAATTGTATCCTGTAACCTCTGTTTATCTGAGGTTTTCCGTCATCATCTTCCCAACATACACTGAAAATGATTGTTCGATCAGGCTCAATCATTCTCTCAAGAATACAAGCCTCTTCATATTGTGGATTTTTGTTTATAAAAGGAATAAGATTGACAGCAATTTCCTTTACAGCTTGATGAAATTCAGTTTCGCCCGGATTTTTTCTGACAACTTCATCCATAAAGGTATCTAGTTCCATTATTTTTCCTTTTCTAAGTTCTGAATTTTGTTAAATTGCATGTATTTATGAATTATAGATGAAAGAAAGAAATAAACGCTGCTAAATTTATCAACGCGAATAAAGTTGAAGTAAATAGACCTAATCCTTGTCGTCTTCTTTCTCAAATTCTAGTGCGCAGGAATTTATGCAGTAGCGAAGCCCAGAGGGGTTTGGACCGTCTGGAAATACATGACCTAAATGTGCGTCGCAGCTACTACAAAGAACTTCGGTCCTCGTCATACCAAGACTTCCATCAGCTTCAGTAGTAACATGTTCCAGGTTTGCAGGCTCCGAGAAACTTGGCCAGCCTGTACCTGAATCAAACTTCGTATCTGATCTGAATAATTCCTTTCCACAGCCCACACACTTGTACATGCCTTGTTCTTTGTGGTCATGGTACTTTCCGGTAAACGGTCTCTCAATTCCTTTTTGTCTAGTTACATAGTGCTGCTCTTCGGTCAGCATTTCACGCCATTGTTCGTCGGTTTTTTTTATTTTCTCAGTCATTTTAATGGTCTCCTTGTAAGAGTTATAAAACTATATTTAACATATATAGTGTAACAAAGATACGATAATAAGCCTAAAAAGTTTTTATCTCTCTCATATAACCCCTGCTAGCCTGCTTTCCTTCTTTCAATTGAAAACCAAACTACAAAGGTACAAAACAGAACTAATCCACAAGAGATAAGCATCATCAATCGAAAGCTTGCTAAAAAGGATATATCAATTGCGTTTTTTATATAAGTCTTAGTCTCAGTTTCGATGTTCTCAGGTATTTCAATCAGCAATATCTTGATACGTTGATCATCGATAGATTGTCTCGTTTCCTGCTGCAGATCTAAAGAGCTAAGCTCATAATCCAAACTCCTATTAAATGTGGATAAGGCAAATACACCCATTATAGCTATAGCCAAAACCCCCGCTATCCTGCCAGCAGTGTTATTGATACCCGATGCAACTCCTGAATCCTTAAGCTCTACCGATTCCATCACAGCAGTTGTAAGGGTAGGGATCAAGATGGCCATTCCTACTCCTAGGATGATTATAGGTAGAAAGAAAGTAGTCCAATAACTCCCTCCAATACCGGGCAGAGTAAATAGATAAAACCCGAAAGAGGCCAATATTGTTCCGGTCATTATTGGTATTTTTGCGCCATATTTCGCCACAAGTCCACCTGCCCAGGGAGAGAATAAAAATAGAGCTAGAACAAGAGGCACAAAGGCAAGACCTGCACTTGCAGCCGAATAACCTTGTAGCTGAATAAGATTGAAGGGAATAAAGAATATAGCCCCGCTCCAGGCGCCCCAGAATAGCAAGGTGACAAGGTTTCCACCACCAAAAGTCTTTGACTTAAAAAGATTAAGAGGCATCATCGGAGAAGAAGTACGGTTTTCATGAAATACAAAAGATAACAACAAAATTCCCCCCGCAACTAGAGGAATAATTACTTTGGGATGTCCAAAGCCTACATTTGCCGAGTCTATTAATCCAAACACTATGCAACCAAGACCTAATGTTGCCAGCAACGAACCCAACAAATCGAGTTTCTCAGCACCAGTGCCTTTTCTACTCTCTGGTATCCGCGAATAAAGGATTCCCAGAACTATTATAGCAATAGGAACATTAATAAAAAACACATAGCGCCACGAATGGTTCTGTGCAAGCCAGCCGCCTAAAATTGGGCCCAAAGTAGTTGTTATGGCAGTAAAACCAGACCAAATCCCAATTGCTCTCCCCCTGTGCTCACTACTAAATGATATATTTACTATTGCTAAACTTCCCGGTACTAGAAGTGCTCCACCCGTTCCTTGAAATGCTCTTGCAATAATTAATTGACTTGTATTCGCGGAGAGACCACACCATATTGAGGCTCCTGTGAATAAAATTATCCCGAGCGCAAAGATTCTCTTTCTTCCGAATTTATCTCCTAGAGAGCCCCCCAAAAGCATGAGCGAAGACATAAAAAGTGCATACGCCTCCATTATCCACTGAACCTGAGGTATTGTAGCGTTAAGTTCTGATTGAAGTACTGGTATAACAACATTCATAGCGGTACTGTCTATAAATGCCATACTTGAGCCGAGTATAGTCGCTAGTAATACCCATCTTCCAACACTTTTACTTACAGGAGTAATTGCTGGTGCAGAATCAATTTCATCCTGAGTTAAAGCCTTATCAGTCATCTATCTCCCTATCAACTCACACTAAAACTTTTCTATGTATATGGAATGCCGACTCCGCAGCGGACATAAAGATAACTTTATCCTACCCGAATGAGCAAAAATTATCTTATTTTATTTCCAACACATATTCTGTAATATGATCGTTAGATAGCAGATAGCACTATTAAGACTCAGTTTAATAAGATACTAATATGATATTTCGTGATAGACCTTTCCCTTATAAGTACCCAGTAGTCTGGCAAATATTTTATTAGCAAGCAGTCTAACTATCAGATCTCCTAGATAGGGTGAGATTGCATCTGCCAGAATCAAAACTTTTGGCTGAAACGGGAGAACTATTCGAGCTTGATTGTAATAAACACCATTCAAAACAGCTTTAGCAACTGAATCAACTGTTATTGGAGTCATTCTCCTAAATGGAGGCGGCATATCTTCAGGTCTAACGTGATCTAGAAGTGGAGTTCGTGTTAATGCCGGATGAATAATAGATACTTTAATACCCGAACCAAATAGCTCTTGTCTCAATGAATCTGTAAAAGCTGAAATTGCATGCATTGCAGAAGAATATCCTCCAAAATGCGGAAATGCTTTACGGCCTACAACTGAGGACATATTCATTATATGCCCTTCTCCCTGTTCTTTCATTATAGGAAGAATCTCTTTTGTAACAATGATGGTTCCAAAATAATCAACCTCCATCATCTCTCTCGTATTTTCAAGGAAATTACTATCCTCAACCCGACCTACAAAGGAACTCCCGGCATTATTAAAAAGGACATCAATTCTGCCAAATTCCGACAAAACCGTTTTTACCATTTGCTGGACTTGCTCAGTATCCGACACATCTGTCGCAACAATTAATATATCGGGATTAAAACTCCTGATCTCATCCGCCACTCTTTCTAACTTGTCAGCCGAGCGGGAAACTAATACTGTTTTTGCTCCTTCTCTGGCAAACTCAATTGCTGTGCTACGACCGATACCACTTGAAGCTCCTGTTACAACCACAACTTTATCTTCAAATCTTCCTTTTTTAGTCATTTTTAATATCTCCTTAATTTAATATAGTTTTTGTATTTATTATCTCCATACTTACACTGCAATTTTGTTTTTATTAATGGAACTCTCAATATGGTTTGGACCAATTAGCGCAAGCCGCTTCTGCTTGGCCGTCACCATCCATTCTTCACTATCGTGGGCCAAAACAGGTTTTTCCAATAAGGGGTAACTGCGTTCGGACTCCCACCGGTCGAGGTCTGGTGCTTTAGTCAACATCGTCCTGAGCATAAGCCAAGCCGCTTCAAGCTTGTTTCCGATCTTAAAGTGTGGGAAGACAAGTTCAGGGTTATTAATGTAACGTTGTGCCGTGATTTCAAAGTTTTCGGGTGGTCGTCCGGTCACAAGCTCAACATGATCTGTAGGCGCGCCTATAGCATAAGTCCCACCTCGCAACTCCTCTGCGTAGTGGCGTATCTGAGCAATCTCGAAGTTCGAGAACCCAAGAGCCTTGGCAGCCTTGGTGAACATCCAGGTTGGAACGTCCTGATAGCTAACCTTGCGATCCAAAATGCGGCCGAAGGTATCTGCAACATCGTGCCCGGAAATAAGCTTTGGTCCTGTGGGCCTATAGTTCTTGTTTATATACGATTCAGGTTTTTCGAGAACTCCCGCTACTACGGAAGCGATGTCCTCGTTCGAAGGCGGAGCGTTTAGCCCTTCACCGAACGGAAGCATGAGCTTGCCAAAGTTGACAACTGCTGGTAGGCCGAAGAAATATGTGAAAGCAAACATGCCAGGGTTGACATAAATGACATCGACCGTTGGCATCCATTGATAGATATTGTCTGCCAGCCAGTGTTCGCGCTGATGGATAGACGGATGAGTCGGATGGGGATTCCATGCTGCCATGAGCGCCACCACTTCCAACTTTGCTTCCTCCGCAGCCAGAGCGAAAAGCATCGAACCATGCAATACATTCGCTGTGAACGGCGCACAAGAATAAGCGCGCTGGACATCTATGAGCGCCTTGCGAAGGTCCCGCATATCAAATAGATCTCCTACAAAGATCTCCGCACCTTCTTTCCTCAGGCGCTCCGAGCGTGCGTCTTCTCGGCGCACAAATGCTCTTACTGGAAAACCTTTTTTTAGGAGTGCGGCTACTACTAAAGATCCGGTATGCCCTGCAGCAGATGTGACAAGTATTCTAGGTTTCTTCATTTAATTCCCCCTGTATGTGTATATACACATAATTGTTTAAATTTTTTTATCTTTCGTTTAGCTTCTTAGTTAACTCCTTAAGATTTGCAACTATAGAGCCCCATTTCTCAATTCCAAGCAAATTCCTAATCTGTTCATGTGTCTCTTTCCATACAGGCAAAGCTTGAGATAAAATTTGTTTTCCGTAATCTGTAATGCTGATTAGCTTGGCCCTTCGGTCATCACCGGGTTTGATTTCTATAAAACCTTTCTTTTCTAATGGTTTTAAATTGCGCCCCAATGTAGTTCTATCCACCGACATCAATTCCGCTAATTTGGATAATGTTATTGGTTCAGACACGAAAATGTTAGCTAAAACGGTATATTGGGTTCCTTCCAATCCAATAGACTTATATGCGCTATCAAAAAGATTTTGTACAGCCCTCGTAGCCTTTTTTAAATTGTAGGCCATACATTCACCACCTTCAGCCACGGCATCTTTATCCAATTTGTTTAAATCAATTTTTGCTTTAACCATAATAGGAGTATATACACCTATTATTTTATTGTCAAGTCTTATTTTAATAATCTGAGAAACTTACATTTAAACCAGTTTGCCTAATTGCCTTTATTTCCTATAATATTAAGCAGAGAGTATAAATATATGTCTAGAATAGAGAAGAAAAACATAATAGTTGGAGTCACCGGGGGAATAGCTGCGTATAAATCCTGCGAGCTTGTGAGAGGACTTATTAAGAAAGACGCATCTGTACAAGTAGTTATGACAAAGAATGCGACAGAGTTCATTACCCCTCTAACACTTCAAACACTATCTGGGAAGAAAGTGGCTATAAACACATTTGATCTTGAGTGGGAATCAGAAATAGGCCATATAACACTTGCCGATAATGCAGATCTTATAGTTGTGGCTCCGGCTACTGCAAGCTTTATTGGAAAAGTGGCTTCAGGTATTGCAGACAGTCTTCTTTCTACAGTTATTCTGGCAACCAAAGCGCCAATCATACTCTGCCCTGCCATGAATGTGAATATGTACGAGAATGAAGCGGTTCAAGAAAACATAAAGAAACTACAACAACGCGGATTAATAGTTATGGAACCTGGGAAAGGGGATCTCGCTTGCGGATGGGAAGGCAAAGGTCGTTTGCCGGAGATCGATGTTATATTAGCAGAGATTGAGAGGACTTTAAGCCCGGAGGATATGAGTAATGAGAAAGTACTCATTACAGCCGGAGCTACCAGAGAATTTATCGATCCAGTTAGATATATCTCCAACCCTTCAAGTGGCAAAATGGGTTATGCTCTTGCCAAGGAAGCGTCAAACAGGGGCGCGGATGTAGTGCTAGTCTCTGGAAAAACTAATTTATGCCCTATTTCCGGTGTTAAAACGATCAATATTGAAAGCTCAGAAGAAATGTATAATGCCGTTATGGACCATTTGGATTGGTCCACCATTGTAATAAAAGCAGCGGCAGTAGGAGATTATACACCTACAAAGACCCATAACGGAAAAATGAAAAAGGATGACCAAGACAAGACATTAAAGCTTAAACGCACTAAAGATATACTTCATGAGATTGGCAAGAAGAAAGATGGCAGAATAGTCATTGGTTTTGCAGCCGAGACAGATAATTTAATCAAAAACGCTCAAGACAAATTAAAAAAGAAAAATGCAGATATGATTGTGGCAAATGATGTCTCTAAATCTGGAGCCGGATTTGAAGAGGATACTAATATAGCCCACCTAGTTTACGATAAGAATAGTGAAGAATTACCACTTATGCCAAAATCCCACCTAGCAAAAATAATATTTGATAAGATTTCAGATATCAAAAAAGATCAGTAGATAGTCTGAACCACTAGATTTATTACTCGAGCTGTAATAATTTGTGATTTTTGGGCAAAGAGTTTTACAAACCTTGTTCTGAACTACTCCAAGATCTACACAAAATTCGAAGAACCTACTATTAGAATGAAGACTTAACCTATAACAGCGTCTTTACAGGCTTTGGCAACCCTGAATTTTACTACTTTTTTGGCTGCAATTTTAATTGTCTCGCCTGTAGCAGGGTTTCTTCCCATTCTGGCTTTACGTCTGTCTAATACCAGTTTGCCAATTCCTGGGATTGTGAACTGCTTGTTCTTCTTTGCCTCTTTATAGGCAACTGCAGCTATTTCATCAAGGATTTCTGTAGCTGCTTTTTTTGTAATACCTGCTTTCTCCGCTATGTGGGTAGAAAGCTGAGATTTGGTCATGGGTCTACTAGGTGCCATCTCTTACTCCTTTAAATACTGGGTTTTGTCTCAATCTTACTAAAAATATCTAAAAAAATCAACCGGTTCTGATAAAAAAGTAAAAACAACTTTAAGGTCATTGCTCAACTGTCTCTGGGCATTGAATGTTTTTATGCTAGAAAACCCCAATTGTTGAGAAAAGCTAATAAGTATGGACAATTATGGCATAGAGCTACAATTGAAGCTATTCAGTCAATAAGGAAAATGCTAGAGAAATTACTTATATTCAATAAAATATCTTGTGCTAAACTTATTTGGTATTAGTTTATATGTATAGGTAAAAGAATTATGAAACGCTCAAAGACAAGAAAACAATGGATTTGGTTTTTCGGTTTATTTGCAGCTTTTATAGTGCTGCTACTGGGATTATACGTTCGCATGATCTCGGTTAGATCATCAGCCTATGAAGCTGTAAGCGAAGAACGCATCTCCCCCGTCAGAGTTCAGGAAACTCTTTCAACTGAAATATGGCGAACAACTAGCTTTTTGGCCAGAGTTGAGGGTGGACAAACTATAGACATAATCGGCGATGTGGGTGGATGGGTTATAGAAAAGAAAGTTGTTCTTGGTCAGGAAGTAGAAAAAGGCGAAGAGCTCATCGTGCTTGAAGATCCAAGAAGAGTTCTGAGACTTCAGGAATCTGAAGCTCGGCTAAAATCTGCAAAGGCCAATCTGAACGAGCTAAGAAGAAAGTATGATCAATCTCTTACCCTCCTTGAAAAGGGTATTATCGCGAGAGACTCTGTTGACTCACTTTCTAATCAACTGGCCTCTGAATCAGCTAATGTTGACTCACTTGAAGCATCTTATGGTCTTATGAAATGGGATGTGGACAACATGACTGTAAGAGCCCCGATCTCAGGGAAAATAGTTGAGGTCATACCAGACATAGGACAAGAGGTAAAAGCTGGGCAGCTTGCGGTTAAAATGGTGAGCATAGAAGAAAAGCGTGTCGTGGCAGGTGTGGAGCCCAAATGGGCACGTATCATTGAGCCCGGAATGACAGTTAGGCTTAGCACTACTTTAAATAATAGTCTGGAAGAAACAGATGGAAAGATAATTGGGGTGAGCCCTGATATAGATACTATCTCAGGA
Source organism: Deltaproteobacteria bacterium (assembly GCA_029262275.1). Lineage (GTDB taxonomy): Bacteria > Desulfobacterota_D > UBA1144 > Nemesobacterales > UBA2774 > CR02bin9. Next base: position 13,868 of record JAJCZS010000008.1, read on the forward strand.
ACCTACAGAGTTGAAGCCGGCATAGTCAATAATGATTACAATTGGCTATCTGGAGAAATAGTAAACATGGAGATTCCTATTGAACTACTAGAAGATGTAGTAGTAGTACCAAGAACCGCTGTCCTATCAGATAGTAACGAGCTCTTCATATTTGTATATAAAGATGGGAAAGCACTTAAAGTTCCAGTTACAGTGGATTGGATCAACGATAGAGAAGGCACAATTTCAAAAGACCTGATACCTTCTGATAGCAGTATAATCGTGGAAGGGCACGTTGGACTTGCAGGCGGACAATTAGTTAAATTAATACAGTAGATTCAAACTACTTCAAATGCACATAGCTGAATTCTCAGTTAAAAACCCGGTACTAGTCAACCTTTTAATGCTGGCTATTTTAGTTGTAGGTGTAATGTCTGCTGCTAAGTTGCCCCTTGAGTTATTTCCCTCTATCAAATTAGAGCTAGTCTCTGTAACAACAGTATTTCCTGGAGCCTCTGCAGAGGATGTGGAAAAACTTGTAAGTATTCCTATCGAGGATGAAATAAATGATATAAGCGGTATTAAAGTGATACGCTCTACTTCCTCTGAAGGGATGTCTAGGATAATTGCGGAAGTAGAAACCGGAGAAGATACGCAGAAGATTGCTCAAGACATAAGAGCAGAAGTTGCGAAAATCGAAGATGAACTGCCCGAGGACGCGGAAGCTCCGGTGACTGAAGAATTTGATGCAAACTTCCCCCTAATAAGCGTTGCAATTGCCGGAGACGTTCCCAAGGAAACCCTAAGAGCATATGGGCTTAGATTTGAAGACCGGGTCAAGCTTGTACCAGGTGTTGATAACGTAGTTACCTCAGGTTTGGGCGATCCTGTATTTTGGGTTTATGTGGATCCTGAGAAATTGAGGCAATACGAGATCACGCTTGAGCAAATAGCAAGCGTCATAGATCAAAAAAATCTTGACCTCCCAGGAGGCGCCGTAGAGCAGGGAGACGCCGAGTTTTTAGTACGCGTTACAGGCAGAGTAGAGAGGGTTCAGGATTTACTCAACCTCCCAGTTAAAAGCAATCCTAACGGAAGACACATCTTATTAAAGGACATAGCAAAAATTGAGCAAGGTGAGCAAAAGACAAGAACCAAGGCTAGAGTAAATGGGCTTCCGGCCATAAACTTTTGGATCAACAAACAAAAAGGCGCAGACTCTATTGAAACAGTTAAGGAAATTGAGAAAAGGGTCTCAGAATTTGAAAGAACTAAACCTGATGAAATTGAGATTTTTGTAACCAACGACAGCTCTTTCTGGGTCCAAGAAAGATTCAATACAATGGTAAGCAGTGGAGTAATTGGTCTAGTAGTTGTTCTTATCATTTTGGCTTTATTTCTAGACTTTCGCTCTGCATTTTTAGCCGCCATAGGCCTGCCGATCGCATTTTTTGGAGCATTTATCATTATGCAGTTCACAGGTGTAACCCTAAACATTTTATCTATGTTTGGGCTGATATTGGTTCTGGGAATTATTGTCGATGATGCGATAATTGTGGCTGAGAATATTCAAAGATATATCCAGCTCGGCTACTCACCTGTTGATTCAGCAATAAAAGGAACCAAAGAAGTAGCACTCCCGGTTGTAGCCACCATACTCACGAATATTGCCTCGTTTCTTCCACTCCTTATAGCCACAGGTCTTATAGGCAAGTTCATGGCTGTTATACCAACAGTGGCAATATATGCACTTTTGGTCTCTCTAATTGAGGCACTCGTTATATTGCCCTCTCACTGTGCTGATTTTCTAAAACCACAGCGCGCCAATAGACCCGCAAGAAGATGGGTACATAAAGTGCGTTTTTACTATATGAAAGCACTCGTATTTACTATAAAGAACAGATACGTGACAGTAGCAACCTTCGTATTAGTTTTGGCTTTAACGATGGTTATATTTGTCAAAATACCTAGAATTCTTTTCTATTCTCAAGACATAGCTCAGTTTTTTGTCAGAGTTGAAAACCCAACATGGTCAAAAATCGATTCTACTGAAGAGTCTGTAATAGAAGTTGAAAACGTCGTAAAACAAGTGGTTCCGGACCATGTCCTCAAAGATACAGTAGCAATGGTAGGTATGGATATCTCAAATGATCAATCAGAATTCGGAGATCACCTAGCCACATTAATTGTAGAGTATGAGGACTTTGATAAGCGTAAGGAAAACGGAATTGAACTAATGGAGGAAGTAAGAAAAAGTGTTGAATCCAATGTTGTAGGACCAGTTAAGGTAGATTTTGTGAGCAACGAGGGGCCTCCTGTGGGAAAACCTGTGGATTTCAGGATACAGGGCGCTGAATTTAGCACACTCAAAGAGCTTGCTAGAGAAATATCAACCTACCTCGAAACAATCCCAGGAGTATTTCAAGCAAGTGATGATCTTATTTGGGGAAAACCTGAAATCCGCATAAACGTGGATGAGCGTAGAGCTGCAATTTACGGTCTTGATACCAGAACAATTGCAAGATCTATCAGAGCAGCTGCAGAAGGATTAACCGTTTCTCAAACCCGCATAGGAACTGAGGAAGCAGACATAGTTGTTAAGTACGAGCTCCCTTCAGGAAATCTCATGTCGCTCTTGGAATCTTATCAAATTCCAACACCCCAGGGGGGATGGGTTCCCTTAAGCAACGTTGTTACCATGTCGACTGAACCTAGTATGCTAAACATTTCCCGCTACGATTTGGAACGCTCAGTAAGAATTACAGCTGAGATAAACGAACAAGCAACAACAGCCACAGAAGTAAACAGCCTAATCTCTGCATTTCTAGATGAGAGGCTTCTAGATTATCAGGGCTATACATATTCCTTTGGAGGGGAGGAAGAACAGACAAGAGAGTCTCTTGAGAGCATACAAAGGGCTGCTATCATAGCAATACTTCTTATATATCTAATTCTAGCAAGCATGCTTCAATCTTATACTCAGCCCTTCATCATAATGTCGGTTCTACCATTCGCTTTAGTTGGGGTAATGGTTGGGATTCTACTTCGTGGTGAGCCTCTTACTTTGCCAGCTTTAATAGGAGTAGTGGCACTTTTGGGAATTGTAGTAAACGACAGCCTTGTACTCATGACTTTTATAAACTCGCGTTTTAAAAGGATGAACAGAGTACTCGCCGTAGCCCTTTCGGCTAAGCACAGATTCAGACCAATCGTGCTCACAACGGTTACAACATTTGGCGGACTGGCTTCACTTATGATTAAATTTAGGGGAGAGGCTGCATTTTTGGCACCTATGGCTGTTGCGCTCGGATTTGGATTAGTCTTTGCTACTTTTATAACCTTAATACTTATCCCTTGTCTGTATATAATGTTAGATGATTTAAATATCTACATTAAAAAGAAGTGGTCAAATTGGCGTGGAGAAAAAACGGTCGGCACTGAAATAGGTGATGCTGCAAAACCTACAACAACACTATAGAGAGATATGACTGCTAAAGTTGTTTACTTGGCCGGATTAAGTATTTCGTTTCCACCAAAATATAATCAAGACAAAAAGGGCTGCAATTGGAAGTACAATTATCCATATTACCTGCTCTACAAATGCAACACCTGCTACAGCTGCACCTAGTATTACCCCAACTACCATAAAGCGCCAGTCAAAATGTACCCCTGCAAGAAAAGTTGTAAGAGCAAGGGAAAGAAGTGCCAAAAGAGCAAGCTGATTACTATCTATTCGGTTAGTGGCTGAGAATAGAAGATAGATTAGTCCAATTGCCGCAAGCAAGCCAAACCAGTGCAGGAGTTGTACCCATATTATCCTGGATACCCCCTCCCCACGCCTTCTAGCCTTGGACCATCCGATATAAAGACTGGTCAAACCAAAGATTGGTACCATGGCAACCCAAAACCAGAAACTTTTAACAGGCATAAAATTAGTTAGCCCTATACCAACTGCTGAAAGTACAATTAAACTAGCGAGTATTGCTTCTTCTAATCTCACTGATTTTGAGAAACTGGGTTTCGAAGAGCTATTATTTGAAGAACTACTATCTGTGGTGGTATTAGTACCTGGAGTGCTGAATTCTGTCATAATTATCTCCTTGATTGCAGTATATCACTTACTCAGCAGAAACAAAATATATACTTTAAAAGGAAAATTATGAGTAGATCCTGAATTATCTATAACTAGAATGATGGGTTAATAAAACTGAAATAAACGCCGCCTATAGCTAAAAGAACTGTAGCGCCTAGAATACCAATGGCTAGTAAAACAAATAGACCCGGATAGGAATTTAACTTTTTAGTGTTTTGTTCAGACATAACTTAAACCTCTTTAATTTAATATGGGTTAAATATATTAAGCTCCACAAAATTTATGTCAAGCTCAGCACTAGGAAAACACTTGAGATTTCTCAAACTAAGTTTTATACAAAGATTGCAGTTTCTATAATTAACACATTCTTAACAGTTAATTAAAGCAGGATTAACACTTTAGTATTAAAATTTATTGTAGAATGGCGAAGTATTCCGTATTTATCAAACCGCGGTACTATATATAAAGATTATATTGAAAGCTTTACTTTCGACTCTATTGAGTTCATTATTATGTTTGAATATTACTTATGGGAATGGGATAGTTATGATTGGGAAAGTTGATTCTAACATAACTCAGATTAAGGATCCAAGATGGAAATAAATAAAAGCTATTACTCAAGAATAGCGGAAACTGTACTAATTTCTGCTGAATGGAAAGACCGCTGGGCCCGAGTAGTTTCAGGGGTTTTAAGCCCTCTTACCATTGCAATAGCCGCTGTAGCAGTTGCAGGGCTTGCTATTAACGACGAGTCTGCACTTATATGGATAGCTCTATACATTGCGCTCACGATAATACCCCCCACTATATATATTATGTACTTGGTCCGCAAAGGAATCGTAACGGACTTTCACCTAAATGTAAGGCACGAGAGAACTCAGCCGTTTTTGATTATGGCAATAAACTCAGCAGCTGTTTTCTTCATAATGTTACTAGCTGGGGCACCAAAACTGATATTAGTTGTAATAGCAGCAGCCACTATACAGCTGGTATGCATGCTAATAATTACCCTTAAATGGAAAATTAGCGGTCATTGCACAGCTTTAACAGGGCTTATAGTACTAGCTCTTGCTCTTTTCGGTGAAAACCTGCTCCCCATTTTGCTACTTATTCCACTTGTGGCCTGGTCGCGAATCCGTCTTAACCGACACACCTTGGCTCAAACAGTTGCAGGGATATTTCTTGGAGCCCTAACAGTTTCAACCCTTTTGTACGCTACCAATTATCTTTAATAAAAAAGCCTTGGTTTACTGAAGATTTCCTCAAAAAATAGCTTAACAAACCCCAACTTGCACCTTCTCTTTATAAACTATTGGTTTTTAATACTCTTTTTATAACTCGGCTAACAAAATCCATTTCTTAACACAATCTTAACATTTCTCTGTTACTTTTAATCCGTATGGTTTTTTAAAAAGGAGAGCAATAAGATGGCAGATGAAAGCACAGAAAGACTATTGATTGAGTCCAAGTTCGAAACACTTATTTCAAAATCAAAAAACTATATTGAAACTAGAGATGAAAGTGAGCTTTTATCTTTAAAAGAGGACACTGAAAATCTCAAGCTCAAAGTTAGTGAAGCATTAGAAAACATTCAAAATGAGAATGATGTGAAGAACTACTTAATTTCCCTAAAGTTAATGCTTTCAATAATACAAAAGTTCACATGCTCTCTTCAATTGATGGAAAACATGAAATCTAAAAAGCCTCTTTATGAGCAGTTAGATACAAAACAGATGTTAGATATTCTACTGCCTCATATTAAATGTTTAGTAGAATATGAGAATTGGTCAACAAATCTTGATACTAAAAAATTAGAAGAAGATCATTCTTTTATAGAAGCCTTGGAAGACCAACACAAAAGAGTATTACTCAGCTACTTAATTCAGGATTGGCATAATATGGATGAAGTTATTAATTTGCTGAAGATTGGCGAAATATATAAAAACATTGCTGAGAAACTTGTAAGTTTGTCTCTATTATCAAACTATTGGGAAAAACACTAACACCAGTGATATTTTAAGAAGTTCCAAGTTCATGATATTCAAAAATTTTCTCTACAATCTGGGGAATATGATCTTTATAGTCAGCATGATAGATGTAAGATGAATTCACCCACTCTGCAAGACTCTCACTAAACCTACTGTCAATTTCATTTACAACAGCAATACCTAAACCTTTAAGTGCCTCCGCATTGCATTCTTGCTCATATTGCCTTTTCATTGGTATTACCATAAGCTTTTTTCCTAAATATAAAGTCTCCGCAGGGGTTTCAAACCCCGCATTACAAAGTAGTCCCTCACAGCTTGCAAGGCTTTTAACAAAGCTCTCATTATCGACTCTACAAACGGTTACATTCTCTTCTTTAAAAGGCTCTCCCTTGTAATGTTTTGAAAAGATCTCCCAGGGAACATCTATTTTCTTCAGAATCTCTATTACATATCTCTCATCATATGAGGGCAAATAAACCGTATAGTGGCCGTTGTTCGTCACATCGGTATTACGTATCTCCTCACGGATAATCGGAGTAAATATGAAATCATCATACTCTTTAAAATGAAGACCGATCAAGCTAGATCCAGGTGCATACCATTCCATAACAAATTGTTGAAAGCGGTTTTTGCCTTTAGGACGGGGTACTCTAGAAGATAAAAGCGCTGCTTGATGAGAAATGCAAACATATGGCTTGCGTTTGATCTTCGCAGCCCAGGCGGTTACTGGCTCAAAGTCACTTATAACAAGATCATATTTATCTACTGGCAAACTATGTATATCAGAGAGGAGCTTATATGGACTCATACATCTAACAGACTTCCAGTAGTCAATCCCGCCCTTTTTACCAAACATAAATCCCAGTCCATCTAATTTATATTTGGTTTCATATCCAAGATCGACTTCATGGTGAATACCACTCACCAGAATATCAACTTCGGCTTGTTTGCATAGGCATTTTAAAACTTCTCTGGAGCGAGAAATATGTCCATTCCCCGTACCCTGAATTCCATATAGAATCTTCATATTTAACCTTACTTCTGATTTAACATAGCACTAATCCAAATTTCAATCAATCCCGCCGGAGCTCTAAACTCATAGTTGAACAAGCTACTTGAGCTTACAAACTACCTAGGAACTGCGATTGTTATGATCAAATAAAGTTAAGATTCAATCAAATCAGAAACGCTAGGCCTTTTCCAAGAGTGTGACTGATTCTATATGGAAAGTTTGTGGAAACATATCAAACGGGCGTACTTTGACAACCTTGTAGCCTAACCCACTTAATTTTTTTAAGTCGCGTGCCAAAGTAGGTGGATCACATGACACATATATAATTTTGTCAGGAGAAAGGTCAACAAGTCCCTCTATAATTTCCTTAGAACCCTCTCTTGTAGGATCGAGAACTACCAAATCAAATTTCTCTTCTTGCTCTTTTAAAATTTGAATTGCGTCCTCACAAGTAGCATTTTGAAATACTATATTTTTGACTGAATTAAGCTCTGAGTTTTCTCTAGCAAGTTTGACCGAATTATTGCTTACCTCCACCCCCAGAACCTCTTTTGACTTAAGTGCAAGTGGTATTGAGAAATTCCCTATTCCTGAATATAGGTCCAATACCGTTTCTTTGCCCGTAAGTTTTGCAAAATCCAGCACACACTTTATCATGAGCTCGTTAACTTTACTATTTACTTGAGTAAAGGCAGAAGGTGTAGTCAAAAATTTATTACCCATGATGCTGAATTCAAACCCAGTCTCGCCCGCTCCGCTAATTGAGCTATTCTCGGTTTCGGGATGTCTTTTTAAGTGCCTTAAAAGAGTTTTTAGAGTATTCCCTTTTCTACTAGTTCTAGGAACAATGGTCACTTGGGATCTAGTCCCGTTTGAAGAAATATGTATTTTTTCAAGTGGGTAATGAGGATCGCCAAGAGAAGAGAGAACCTCAGAGATACGTTTAATAGTATTATTGACTATGCCGTCTGAAATAGGGCAAGAGTGGATAGCAACTTTTCTAGTACTACCCTTTTGGTTATAACCTAAGTGCCAGGTGCCTTTATAGAACCAAGTTGAAAGAGTTACTTTGTTTCTAAATTCAAACTCATTTGGAGAAGGCACTATAGGGTCTATAGGAATATCATATAGTCCGCCCAGCCTACCAAGCGTTTCTTGTAGAATATGCTCTTTTTCCCTGAGTTGAGCCTGATAGTTTAAATTTTGGAGCTGACACCCGCCGCACGTATCGAAGACAGGACATTTTGGCGTAATTCTATCCGGAGAGGGTGTAACAATTTCAGAAATAACAGCTTCAGCATATTTCCCTTTATCCTTTATAATGTTTATCTCAACAACGTCTTTGGGAAGCCCGCCCCGTACAAAAAACACCTTTCCATCCTTCTTAGCAATTCCTGCCCCGCCAAAAGCTATGCTGTCTATTTCTATCTGCAATTTCCCACCCCTTAATTAGTTTATAAACATTGCGTCCCCATAACTGAGGAACCTATAATTCATTTTCCTGGCTTCTTCATAAGCCTTAAATATATACTCACGGTCTGAAAAAGCTGATACTAGCATCAGCAATGTTGAGCGAGGAAGATGAAAGTTAGTAATTAGTGCATCTACTACGTTGAATTTAAATCCCGGCACTATGAAAAGATCCGTTTCCCCACTCTGCGGTACTACATGACCTTCCGCATTTACTGCGGACTCTAGTGTCCTCACCACAGTTGTACCCACAGCAATTACTCGCCTGCCCTCTGACTTAGCTTTATTAATTGCAGCAGCCGAGCTTTGAGAGACCGTTCTATACTCTTGGTGCATTATATGATCTTGTATATTATCAACTTTCACTGGTTTAAAAGTTCCAATCCCAACATGAAGAGTAACATATTCAACACCTATACCCTTAGATTTAATTTCATCAAGCAACTCACTCGTGAAATGAAGCCCTGCAGTTGGTGCCGCAATGGCGCCTTTGTGCTCAGCATATACGGTTTGGTAAGTGACTTTGTCAGACTCCTGGGGCCTGCGGTTTATATAGGGCGGAAGAGGCATATTGCCATAAATTTCAATATAATCATCCACTGGCTCTTCAAACTCAATCAGCCAGTTTTGTTGATCTCTCTTCGACAATCTTCCAATAAGCCCTTTGTCAAAGACGATTTCTTCATTATTCTTTGGACTTCTAACCAAGCATTCCCAGGTCTTTTGTGACAGTTTTTGAACGAGCAATATTTCAACTTCTACGCCTGACTTTCTCTTGCCCAGTAGTCTTGCGGGAATAACCTTTGTGTTATTTAGAACAAGTAAATCGCCTGGACTCAAAAGATTAGGAAGGTCGTAAAAATTCTTATGATTTATCTCACCGTTTTTTTTATTAAGTAGAAGTAGCCTAGAGTTCTGTCTTTGACCCTCTGGATGATATGCGATTTGTTCATCAGGCAAGTGGTAATCAAAATCAGAAGCTTTCATTGGGATTAAGTGCTCTATCCTTTTTTATCCAGGAGCTTTTGAACTGAAAGCCTCAAAGCATTGAGCTTGATGAACCCTGTGGCGTCAGCCTGATTATAAATACTGTCCTCTTCAAAAGTCGCCAGGTCTTCCTGATACAGCGAATAAGGGGAGCGCCTTCCAGCTATGATTATGTTCCCTTTGTATATCTTTAGCTTTATAGTACCAGTTACGTTCTTTTGAGACTCTTCAATAGCAGCAGTTAGCATATCCATCTCGGGGGAGTACCAAAACCCGTAGTATATGAGCTCTGAGATTTTAGGAATCAAGGAATCTCGCAGGTGCATTACTTCACGATCCATTGTAAGTGATTCGAGTGCCCTGTGAGCAGCATGCAGTATGGTTCCGCCAGGAGTCTCATACACCCCTCTTGATTTCATTCCTACAAAGCGGTTCTCCACTAAATCAACTCTTCCCACACCGTTTGCGCCGCCAATTTTGTTTAGAGAATCTAATATTTGAGAAGGTTTTAGTTCCTTGCCGTCTATTTTTACTGCAACGCCCTTTTCAAAGTCAATTTCAACATACTGAGGCTTGTCAGGAGCACTCTCAGGAGACACAGTCATTTCAAACATATCTTCTGGGGGCTCAGTCCACGGATCCTCTAATATCCCACCCTCGTAGCTTATGTGCAGTAAATTCCTATCACAGCTATAAGGTTTTTTCTGAGTTACAGGGACAGGGATTCCGTTCTTCTCTGCATATTCTATTAGTGCTGTTCTTGAGTTAAGATCCCACTCGCGCCATGGCGCAATAACCTGAATATCAGGATCAAGAGCATAGTAAGTAAGCTCAAAGCGGACCTGATCATTTCCCTTACCCGTAGATCCATGTGATACGGCAAAGGCTTTTTCTTCCTGGGCAATTTCTATTTGTCTTTTAGCAATCAATGGACGCGCAAGAGAGGTTCCCAACAGATATACACCTTCATATACTGCGTTTGCTTTTATGGCAGGAAAAACAAAGTCGGTAACAAACTCTTCAGTTAAGTCTTCTATATATACTTTGCTAGCGCCTGTCTTTATCGCCTTTTCCCTTACTTCCTCTAAATCCTCTCCCTGACCTACATCAGCAACATATGCAATAATCTCTGCGTCATATTTCTCAGCAAGCCATTTTAATATGACTGATGTATCCAGTCCTCCAGAGTATGCTAAAACAATCTTATTTTTTTCACTCATTTACTAAAACTCCTCCTAAACACTAAGAGCATAACATTTTTAAAGTAAGCTTAAACTAACTTGAAATTAATCTAGGAATATAGAATACAGAGAACAACCAATATCCAAATATAGTGAACACAAGTTTTACTTAGGCTGTTCTTGCTGTTCCTGATTTTCAGCAGGAGGTCTCAAGTCGTGTAGATAAAACTTGGCACCGTTGTCATCGTAAAACTTCTCAAGTGTGAAGCCTATATACTCTATTTTCTCCAAATCGTCACCCATGAAAGCAGCCTTTTTAACTTCATCTGACAACTTACAGTCTATAGGTATTTCCTTAGTTGGGCTATCATTAGCAATGAATATTAACCTAAAATCTTTTTGGAGCTCTAAGTTGTTGGGCGTTACAAAACCCACTGCCATTTTCATATCGGAAAATTCAAAAACTATAAGTCTGACTGCACTACTTCCCATCCCTTCCTTACCACCTTCAACAGTAAACAAATAGCCGTAACAATTCACTGCCCTCTTGCTCTCATTAAATGAATTTAGTTGCCAGTAGTCTTCTGAATCAACCATGCACAATATTTGAAGCATTTTTACTCTCCGTTCAAGTTGTTTAAGTACCCAAATTTTGAAACATTATACCTTCTCTGAAAAATATTAACACCGTTTTGATCATGTGCTACTCAAAGCAATAAAGCTAAGCTGTGTACTAACCCCTTTCCCTTCTCTTCTATATGAATAGAAATTAGCATTACACTTAGTGCAAATATCAACAATCTCAATATCCGCAACCCCCGCTTTTTCTAATGCAATCTTATTTGCAATACCCAGATCGAGAACATATTTAGATTCTCCAGACTCAAACAAATATTGATCACAATTGGAGAACCTTTCTTTAAAGAGAGCCGCAACATCTTCACCAACTACGTAGCAGCAGCTCGAAATCGAGGGACCTATGACTGAAGTTAACAAAGAGGAATCAATTCCATACTCTGATTTTATTGTATTTATTGTTTTTATAGCTATTTCTGACAAAGTACCACGCCATCCAGCATGCACGGCAGCCACAATTGATTTATCTCTATCAACTATTAATATAGGCACACAATCAGCAGTTCTTATACCAATTCCAACATCTTTCAAGCTTGTGATAATAGAGTCCCCTTCCCTTAAGTCATCATGGTTCTCTATATCATCTAAAACTACTACATTAGCACTGTGAATTTGTTTAAGCTGTGCAATTCTTGGCAATTTAGAATATTTTTCTATCAAAGAAGCATCTGTACCCACCTCTCTATTCGAAAAGCCGTGAACTACTCCACCCATTGATTCAAGCTTTTTAGATTTAACAAAATTCATTTTTATATCTAGTCCTGTATTTTTTCTAAATAACTTAGCGCTCTCTGCATATCCTCGGGGATTGGGGCTTCGAATTCAACCCATTTCTTAGTTTCAGGATGCATGAAACCTATCTTTGAGGCATGAAGAGCCTGACGGCCGATTTCCTTTGCTGCCTTTGTCAGTACTTCATTTCTTTGCTTTTTGTGTCCGTAGACTTTGTCTGCCAGAATTGGAAAACCATTTTCAGAAAAATGTACCCTTATCTGGTGAGTCCTTCCTGTTTTTGGCTCCGCTTCAACAAGTGATGTAGAGTTAAATCTTTTAAGAACATTCCACAAGGTAAGGGACTCTCTCCCTGCTTTTGATTTAGAAGACATCTTGATTCTATTGTTGGGATCTCTACCAATTTGAGAGGCAAATGAGCCTGAATCCTCTTTAATATTACCTTCAACTATGGCTAAGTAGCGTTTCTTAACCTCTCTTGCTTTAAACTGGTTAACCAGAGAATTGTGGGCCTGATCATTTTTTGCAGCCACTATAACTCCGGAGGTATCTTTATCTAGCCTGTGAACGATACCAGGGCGAATCTTACCACCAATGCCTGATAGGTCTTTGCATCTATATAACAATGCGTTTACTAAAGTTCCTGTTTTTACCCCTGCCCCCGGATGCACCACCATACCAGCAGGCTTGTTAGATACGATAATAGAAGAATCCTCATAAATAACTTCGATATCTATATCTTCAGGCTCTGCATCTATTGAAACTGGGGCTGGTAGGTTCACATAAATAATCTCGCCCTTATCAAATTTCTTTGAAGGCTTTATTGGCTGTCCTTTAACCAGCACATTATTCTCGTCTATAAGTTTTTTTATTTGTGAGCGGGTATGATCGGACAGAAAGTGAGCTAGCACAACATCAGCTCTCTTTCCTGACATCTCCTCAGTAATCTCAAATGTTTCTTTTTGTTCTTCTTTGACCATAGCTATTTTACAACTGTAATTTTGTGACTATTTATGTGCTCTGACGCACTTCCCTGGTTTACAGCTATTTCTAAAAAACCTGAGCTTCCGACGATAGCAAGAAGCTCTCCTTTGGCAACATCCTGATAAGAACTTGAAATGGAGTTAATGACAACACCGTCTAGATCAATCTTACTGGTGTGCTCTACAATGTCACCCGGAATATTCGTAATTAGGTTACCAAAAGAATCCTTGTAGATAATCTCACCTATGATTCTATCATCAAGAATTTGAGGCTTACCTATATTTAACAAAACAGGAGATGATAATACCTCCCCAAACTCATTGGCACCCAGGCCAAGAGATAAATGTGCAGCAACTGGTGCAAATATATCCCTTCCATGAAAGGTGCTACTCAGATCCTCAAGCATAAATTCCCTGTTGGTGATCTCGAATACACGACTACTCTCTTCGATAAATGAAAACACTCCATTATCAGGCCCTACAAAAACACCATGCTCGGTCTCTACAATAATAGGCTTTCTATCAGTGCCTACCCCAGGATCCACCACTACTACATGAATAGAGTCTTTAGGAAAATATTTGTAGAAATTCCTTACCACTAGTGCTGCTTTGATAATGTCGTACTTAGGGATTTCATGAGTAATATCCACAATTCTACAGTCTGAGTTTATTCCCATAATAACTCCCTTCATCGAACCAACATAATGGTCGACAAGGCCGAAATCAGATGTAAGAGTTATGATTCGTCTCACTTAAGTTGCCCTTTAATAACAGTAGTGATAAAGTGGTTATTACTTAAAATAACTCATCTAGGCACAATAGAGAAATGAAACTAACTATTTTGGGTTCAGGCACCTGTATACCAAATACAAAAAGAGGATCTTCTGGATATCTCATACAAACATCTAACTCTAAAATCCTTCTTGATTGCGGAAGTGGTACAACATGGAAGCTTGAGGAGATAGGAGTTAATTATCTTGAGATTGACCACATATTCTTTTCTCACATACACCCTGACCACACTGGCGACTTAGTACCCTTTTTATTCGGAACTAAATACAATCACTATCAGAAAAGAGAAAGACCTCTAAATCTTTGGGGAGGGAAAGGCTTCATTAAACTTTTTGGTGCCTTAAAAAAAGCTTACAGCAACTGGATTGTTCCAAAGGATTTGTGTGTGGATGAAATTAAGGGTGGATCACAAACCTATGAAGATTTTAAAATTCTTACGACCAAAGTCCCGCACATAGAAAGCAGCTTAGCCTACAGAATTGAGTCAGAAGGGAAATCTATTGTATATTCTGGAGACACGGATTATTCGGAATCCTTGATTAACCTAGCTGCTAAGTGTGATCTTCTAATAATAGAATGTGCGCTTGCAGATGACGACCATAAAATAAAAGGTCACCTCACACCAACTGAGGTAATAAAGACTATCAACGCTGCAAATCCCAAGAAAGCAGTCATAACCCATCTCTATCCAGAATGTGATGAAAAAAATGTAGTCGAGATAATAAAAAAAGATGTAGATTTGGAAGTAATAGAGGCTCAAGATTTATTGGAATTAATTATCTAAGACCAATATATCTTGACTTAAGAACTCAGGTTATTCACTATATTAACGAGCAAGCGCTCGGTTTATTTAGCGAATATAGGGATCTTCAATAAAATAAATACGGGCATAAAAATAAGTTAAAAACAAGGAGGCAAGTTATGGAACTTTTAGAAGCTATAGGAAGTAGGAGAAGTATCAGATTTTTTAAACCATGGCAAGATGTGGAAGAGTGGAAAATCCAGAGAATGCTGCAAGCAGCACGTTATGCTTCATGTCAGGGAAACTGTGGATCCACTGAAGCAATCGTAATTGATAAAAGAACTTACCCCCAAGAAAAGTTTGAGCAGATAATTGAATGTGCATCACCTTTTAATGAGCAGCCACTCAGACAGGCACCAATAGTAATAGCTTGGCTTATTAACATGGATGCTTGGTATAAAGAGCTAGTAGAGTCATTTTCTGTTCTATTCCCCGCAAGGGCGGTAACAGCTGCATATGGATGGACTTATAAAATTCTAACAGAATCAACTTATCCGCGTTTGATGAGCTTCCCAAAAGATAGAGCTGAGGATCTACTCAGGATTGAATCAGGACAAGCTATAGCACATTCACTACTTGCGGCAACAGAGCTTGGTCTTGGAGCTTGCCTGTTAGCCACAGGTAGAAAACCTGCAGAGTTCCCACAAGTACTCGGAACTCCTGAAAATGTAGTACCTATATGGCTAATGGCAGTAGGATATGCAGCAGAAACCCCTGGTCAAAGACCAAGAAAGAGGTTTGATAAGCTCTACCATTCTAATGAATACGGAACCCCTCTAAAAGAGGATTCTGATGTTCGCCAAGAGCTAAAAGACGCTAACATGATTCAGCCTATGGCTCCACATCCTGGAAGAGATGAAGAATTAAAACACCTTTGCAAAATGTTCGGGCTTGATGAAGGAATGCCTGATATGCCTAAAGATAAGATTAAAGAGCTTTATCAGGAAGACTCAATTTATTATGGTGAAGTACCAGAGGGTCTTGAAGACAAGGGCGTATAATTAAAAAGCAGATATTTCTGAGGTGAGGGAATTTAAAGACATGATTCTTTCACCTCATTTATTTTCATGATCTAAGCAACTGTTATATCTCTATCAAGATAGACATTTTGTACGGCGTTTAGTATCTCGACCCCGTCCTTCATAGGTTTCTGAAATGATTTGCGCCCAGTAATAAGGCCCATACCACCAGCTCGTTTATTAATAACAGCTGTTCTTACTGCTTGAACCAGATCACTGCTTTCATCACCGCTTGAGGCACCACCTGAATTAATTAAACCAGCCCGTCCCATGTAGCAGTTCACAACCTGGTAGCGAGTAAGGTCAATTGGATGATCAGTAGTTAGTTTTGAATAAACCCTTGGGTCGGTCTTTCCAAAATTAAGAGCAGTGAAGCCGCCGTTATTCTCAGGCAATTTCTGCTTGATGATATCCGCTTCAATTGTGGAGCCAATATGATTTGCCTGAGCCGTAAGATCGGCAGCTACGTGATAATCTGCTTCTTTTGTCTTAAAAGCGGGGTTTCTTAGATAACACCAAAGTATTGTCACAAGTCCAAGAGTATGAGCATATCTAAACGCCTCCGAGATCTCTTGTAGCTGATGATGACTTTCCTCTGAGCCAAAATAAATTGTAGCACCTACTGCAATAGCTCCCATCTCAAAAGCCTGATCTACATTTGCAAAGAGTATCTGGTCATAAGTGTTGGGATAGGATAGGAATTCGTTATGGTTAAGTTTGACAATAAATGGAATTTTATGCGCATACTTTCTTGAAACAGCTCCCAGAACTCCAAGAGTGGAAGCAACACCGTTGCATCCCCCTTCAATTGCAAGTTTTACTATATTCTCTGGGTCAAAATAAATTGGGTTAGGAGCAAACGATGCGCCTGCTGAATGTTCTATGCCCTGATCGACGGGCAATATGGATAAATACCCAGTTCCGGCCAGACGTCCAGTGTTAAAAAGAAGCTCAAAATTTCTTAGAACTGAGTTAGGACGGTCAGTTGAAATGAAAATATCGTCAACAAAAGAAGGTCCGGGCAGATGAAGTTGTTTTTTGGAAATGGTCTTGCATTTGTGATTTAAAAGATAATCCGCTTCCTTACCTAAAAGCTTTACCGTTGAATCAATGCCATCTTTTGCTTTAGCCATCGCCTTATTTCGCTCCTTATTAGAATCCTTATATTATTTTGTCATAAATATGGTCGAAATTAAATATAAATTCTAAGATCAAAAAACAGTGAACTCTATTTTAAATAAGGGGACTAAAAAAATAAATCAACTTGCTACAACAGAAATTTCGTTCTCTTTATTATCCAGTATTGAAATACCAGGAAGATCTGTTCCACCAAGGAATTCTAACAATGCTCCTCCGCCTGTGGAAATATGCGTAATCTCTGAATCTAACACCTCTGCATTTCTAATTGCAGCAATTGTTTCTCCGCCTCCTACAACGGTGGTTGCACCACGCCACGTAGCAAGCGCCACAGCCCTGGCCAGCTGAGTAGTTCCTGCTGAGAAGTCACCTACTTCAAATACTCCCATAGGGCCACCCCAGAAAACAGAGCCTGTTCCCTTTATCTGATGGGCAAATAAAGCAGCAGTCTTAGGACCTATGTCAAAACCCTGCAAATCCTCAGGGATGTCATCCATAACCATGCAATTTTTTCTTCTTTCAAAATTATCAGCAACCACGTGATCTACAGGCAGGAATATTTTATCTCCGTATTTCTCTAAAGACTCTTTTGCCCAGCCAAGCATCTCATCATCTACAATTGAATTGCCAATATTGATGCCCTTTGCTTTCAAAAATGTATATGCGGCGCCTCCGCCTAAAAGGACTTTATCGGCTTTATCTATTAAGCTTTTTAGTGCATGTATTTTATCTTTTATCTTTCCCCCGCCCACTATTACAACAAATGGACGCTCTGGATTCTCACGAATCCTAGTTAGGAACTTTAGCTCCCTGCTAACTAAAAACCCGGCAAGTCTGTGATTAAACTCTAAAGCCATTCCATATGTAGAAGCATGTTTTCTGTGTGAGGTTCCAAAGGCATCGTTTACATAAATATCAGCAAAAGAAGCCAATTCTTTTGAAAACTCAGGATCGTTATCTGTTTCCTCTTTATGAAATCTTAAGTTCTCAAGCAACATAACTTCGCCGTCGCCTAGAGTATCAATGGCTTTTTTTAATTCATCACCTACCACATTCCCTGTAAAATTCACCGATTTTCCAAGGAGTTCTGATAGCCTAGCCTGTATGGGTTTTAAAGAAAGATCAGGAATAAAAATCCCTTTAGGTCGTCCAAGATGGGTGCCAATAATTACCTTGGCTTTTCTCTCAATCAAGTAGTCAATAGTTGGTATTGCTCTTCTAATTCGGTAATCTTCGCTGATCTTCCCATCTCTAATAGGGACATTGAAGTCGACTCTAACAAATACCCGCTTACCTTCAAATGAGGAATCGGGCAGATCAGAAATTACCAGCTTGCTCATTTAGCCTTATCCCCTACATACTCTATCAGATCAACCACTCTTGACGAGTATCCGTACTCGTTATCGTACCATCCGATTACCTTAACAAGATTGCCTTTTACAACTGAGGTTAGAGGAGCATCAAAAATAGCTGAATGTGGATCACCAATAAAGTCAGAAGAAACTAGTTCTTCGTCGCTATATCTCAAATAACCCTTAAGCTCACCTTCAGCTGCTTGTTTGAATTTTTCATTTACTTCTTCTGCCGTTGTTGATTTCTCGACTTCAACATTAAAATCGACAACAGAAACATCAGAGGTTGGAACTCTCATAGCTACTGCACTCATTTTCCCTTCAAGCTCAGGGAAAATAAGCTTTATAGCACTCGCAGCTCCTGTGCTGGTTGGTATTATTGACATTGCAGCAGCTCTAGCTCTCCTTAGGTCTTTATGAGGAGCATCTAGTATCTGCTGATCGTTTGTATAAGAATGCACTGTTGTCATTTGTCCTTTTACTATTCCAAAATTTTCGTGAATAACTTTCACAATCATAGAAAAGCAGTTAGTGGTACAAGAAGCATTTGAGATTATATGGTGATTAGCGCTATCGTACTTATCCTCATTAGCACCAAGTACTGCCGTGAGATCAACGTCTCCTTTAGCAGGTGCTGTTATGATAACTTTCTTTACTGTTTCTCCTAGATGAGCTGAAACTTCTTCTTTGCTTCTGAAAACACCGCTTGCTTCGGCTACCAATTCAGCGCCCACTTCGTGCCAAGGTATATTGGCGGGGTTTCTCTCAGAAAAAACTCTTATAGGCTTACCATCTATTATCATATGGCCGTTTTCAGATTTCACTTCACCCTTATATGGACCAAAAATCGAATCATATTTAAAAAGGTGGGTAAGTGTTTTTGAGTCGGAAATATCATTAATTCCTACAAATTCTATCCCTTCTCTTTCAAGCCCTATACGAAGAATATTTCTTCCGATTCTTCCGAATCCGTTAATTCCGACCTTAATTGACATTTATAAATTCCTCCGAGAAAAAGCTACTCTGAAATAGCCTTAAGTCATTTTCTTTACTTCTAATTCTTATCTGTAGAAAACTACCTTTCTCAGCAATCGGAGTCAAGAATCTGACCTCAATTTGGCTAATAATTTAAGAGAATTATGAAAAAATGAGCCTAACAAAATAAGATAAGACTTGTATTTAATAATTTTCCCTGATATTTTCAACTTCCATGGACAAGAAAAAAGTAGCGGTGCTCGGTGCAAGCGGATATACAGGTAGTGATTTACTTAGGTTTTTACTTGTACATCCGGGTGTTGAGATTACTCACTTAACTGCTGAAAAACATGCTGGGAAGATGATCTCCGATGTTTTCCCTCATTTAAAGGGCATTGTAGATTTAGAGCTTAAACCTCTTAGGCCAAAATCTATACCTAAAAATATAGATGTAATATTTGCTGCCCTTCCACACGGCACATCTGCTGCTGTTATAAAAGAACTATATGAGAGGGATGTAAAAATAATAGATTTAGGTGCTGATTTTAGGATAAGCAATAAAAATTATAAAAAATGGTATGGACAGCACCCGTGCCCAGAGTTGATTAAAAAAGCGGTTTATGGAATCACCGAGCTAAACAGAGATAAAGTTAAGAAAGCAAAACTCGTAGCCAATCCAGGGTGCTACCCTACGTCGTCCATATTAGGACTTGCGCCCCTTGTTAAAAACAAGCTGGCGGAAGAGAGCTCAATAATAGTGGATTCCAAATCTGGAGTTACAGGTGCTGGAAGGTCTCCTTCGCTTGACTACCATTTCTCTGAGGTAAACGAGGGGCTTAAAGCATATAAGGTTGGAGAGCACCGTCATATGCCTGAGATTGAAGAGGCTTTATCCAATTATTCAGGACTAAATGTAGATGTGTTTTTCACTCCGCACCTGATACCAATGGATAGGGGAATTTTATCAACCATATACGTAAATCTAAAGAAAAAACTCACAACAAAAAAACTAATAAACATATATAAAGATCATTACAAAGATGAGAAGTTTGTTAGGATTTCAGACGAGAATGTATACCCTTCAACAAAACAGGTCCGGGGTTCAAATTACTGTGATATTGGAATAAAGGTTAATAGCTCTGGTAGTAGGGCTGTAATTGTATCGGTCATAGACAATCTGGTGAAAGGAGCTTCAGGACAAGCAGTTCAAAACATGAATGTAATGCTTGGTTTTGAAGAATCTACCGGCATAAATACAACGCCAGTTTTTCCTTAGTTTTATTTCACACTTCTAATTCTATCCACAATCTTGGGCATTACTGAAGCCATGTAATCTATATCTTCTCTATCAGTAAACCTGCCTAGGCTTACTCGAACTGATGAAGCCGCCTCATCTCTACTTAGGCCCATAGCTGCTAAGACATGAGAAGACTCGACCGCCCCTTCAGAGCATGCCGATCCAGTGGAAACTGCAACTCCCTCTATATCGAGGTTTATAGCAAGAGAACCTCCCTCAACACCTGCAATGCTTAGATTAAGCGTGTTCCAGAGCATATTTTCTAGAGATCCATTTAATTTTGTGCCCTTGATGTTTTTAGAAATATCCTCTAAAAGTTTATCCCTCATCACTTTGACTCTGGATTCATCCGCCTGCATCTCATTTTGAGCTATATTGCTAGCAGCACCTAAACCTACTATACCTGCTACATTTTCTGTCCCTGAGCGTTTTCCTCTTTCTTGTCCGCCACCATGAATTAAAGGGGAAAGCGAGGTTTTCTGAGAAAAAGAGTCTCTTATAAATAGAGCGCCCACAGATTTTGGACCATAAAACTTATGAGCGGAAATAGAAACCAGATCTGCTGGAATTTTTTCAAGATCAATATTGATTTTGCCTGCCGCCTGAACTGCGTCGGTGTGAAAGAAGGCAGCGCCTTCATTTTTAACAATTTCAGCAATCCTATCTATAGGGAAAATGACTCCTGTCTCATTATTTGCATATATGGTTGAGACAAGAATAGTTTCATCTGTGATGCTGTCTCTGAGTTCATCAAGATCTATGAGTCCCTCCTTATTTACTCCTAAATAAGTGGTTTGAAACCCTTGCCTCTCTAAAAACTTAAACGACTCAAGAACACATTCGTGCTCAACTTTTGTTGTTATTAAATGATTACCCTTTTCCCTTAAACTGGAAAGAGCAGCACCTTTAATGGCAAAGTTCGCCCCCTCACTTCCACCAGAGGTGAACGTTATCTCCTTTGAGCCACAATTTAATAATTGTGAAACCTGCTCTCTTGCCGTATCAAGTGCTTCTTTACCCTTTCTACCAAAAGAATGGATGCTTGAGGGGTTTCCATAGTTCTCAGTAAAATAAGGCATCATCTCCTCAAGAACTCTAGGATCTATAGGGGTGGTTGCATTGTAATCTAGATATACTTTTCTCATCTAATTAGACTCTACTAGAGAATTATACTCTTCATTAACAATTGAGATAAATTCAAGTGCAAGTTTTGATAACCTTCTATCCTTATGCCAGGCAGCAACTACAGCTCTAGAAGGAGACTGCCCCTTAATCTCTCTATACTCGCAGCTTTTTGAGGAATCAGTCATAACTAACATCTTTGGAACCAGCGAAATCCCATTACCAAATGATACACATTGCTGAATGGTAGATAAATTCCATGTTCTGCATATTATGTCAGGATTTATCTGCTTTTCATAGCAAAAACTCTTTATCTGCTCGCCCAAACAATGTTCTTCCTCTAGGGCTATAAAAGGTATTGATTTAAGGGCATCAATTTTTATACTCTTTGATTTCGCAAGAGGATGATCAGGAGATAGAGCAAGAACTAAAGGATCGTCAAAAAGTGTTTTTGTTTGTACAAGAGGATCATCTATTGGAAGACTCATTATGGCTACATCAATCTCAAGATTAACAATGCTTTTTATAAGTCTTTCGGTAAGATTCTCATTTATCTTTATACGCGACATCGGAAATCTTTTGTGGTATTTATCCAATGAGCCAGGCAAAAGATATGGAGCAATCGTAGGAATTAGCCCCACAGAGAGAGTTCCAGAACCCGAGTCCACATCCTCTAAGATTCCTGACTTAATGTTCCCAGCTTCTTTAAGAATAAGCTTGGCTCTAGGTAAAAGTGCTTTTCCCGCCTCTGTTAATACGATTTTTCTACTTAATCTTTCAAATAGCTCCTGTCCAAGCTCGTGTTCAAGCTTAATAATCTGCTGGCTTAGCGAGGGCTGCGCCACATAACACCTTTTAGCAGCCTTACTAAACCCCCCGGTTTCTGCAACCGCAACAAAATATCTTAGTTGATGAAGTTCCATAATTTTTACCCAACAGTATAGGCAGAAACTATAGAATACATAGTAAATTAATATTAGACAACTATAGTCAAAACCGTTTATTATATATGATAGTCTGGGAATTGAACTCAAATATAAAAATTTATGGAGGCAATATTATGGCTGATAAAAAAGCTACAAACGATGAAGCGAAGTGCCCGTTTACAGATGGAGAGCGGAAACACAGCGCTGGCGGTGGTACTTCAAATAGAGACTGGTGGCCAAATATGTTGAAGTTAAACATACTCCGCCAAAACTCCTCATTATCCAATCCGATGGGCGACAACTTCAACTATGCTGAGGAATTTAAAACTTTAGATCTAGATACTGTGAAAAAAGACATTTTCGATCTTATGACAACATCCCAAGACTGGTGGCCAGCAGACTATGGCCACTATGGGCCGCTATTTATTCGTATGGCATGGCACAGCGCAGGTACTTACCGTATCGCTGATGGCCGTGGAGGTGCGGGATCTGGCACACAGCGCTTTGCGCCCCTAAACAGTTGGCCTGATAATGCTAACTTAGATAAAGCACGCTTACTGCTTTGGCCAGTCAAACAGAAATACGGCAAGAAAATTTCTTGGGCAGACCTCATGATCCTAGCTGGCAACTGTGCTCTTGAGTCAATGGGTTTTAAGACAATGGGCTTTGGTGGCGGACGTGAGGATGTTTGGGAGCCAGAGGAAGATATCTATTGGGGTTCTGAAGCCCAATGGCTTGGAGACAAGCGCTACACTGGAGACAGAGAACTTGAGAATCCTCTAGGCGCTGTTCAAATGGGATTGATTTACGTTAATCCGGAAGGACCGAATGGCGAACCTAGCGCGCTTGCTGCGGCCCTTGATATTCGTGAGACTTTCGGCCGTATGGCAATGAACGATGAAGAGACAGTTGCACTTATCGCAGGTGGGCACTCATTTGGAAAAACCCATGGGGCGGCAGATCCAGAAAAGTATGTTGGCCCGGAACCCGCAGGTGCAAGTATTGAAGAGCAGGGACTAGGCTGGAAAAACACTTTAGGCACAGGCAACGCAGATGATACGATCACCAGCGGACTAGAGGGGGCATGGACCCCCACCCCAACACAGTGGGACAACAGCTTTTTCGATGTGCTATTCAGATACGATTGGGATCTTGTGAAGAGCCCTGCCGGTGCTTGGCAGTGGATCCCTACCGATCCAAAGGCCGCTGATGAGGTCCCAGATGCCCATGATCCTTCGAAACGACACGCACCAATAATGCTAACTACTGACCTTGCGCTCCGAATGGACCCTATCTATGGACCAATTTCTAAACGCTTTCATGAGAACCCTGACCAATTTGCAGAAGCTTTTGCCAGGGCCTGGTTTAAACTTACGCACCGAGATATGGGCCCACGTACGCGCTATCTTGGACCAGAGGTGCCAGAGGAAAAGCTAATCTGGCAAGACCCTGTACCGACAGTTACACACGAACTAATTGACAATCAAGACATCACTGCCCTTAAGGGTAATATCATTGCCTCAGGACTGTCTGTGTCTGAGCTTGTATCAACCGCTTGGGCATCAGCATCAACGTTCCGTGGCTCAGATAAACGTGGTGGCGCAAATGGTGCGCGTATTCGTCTTGCGCCGCAAAAGGATTGGGAAGTTAGCAATCCATCCCAATTACATAAAGTGCTGGAGACATTTGAGGGCATTCAAAGACAGTTCAATGACTCACAGAGTGGTAATAAGATTGTTTCACTAGCCGACTTAATCGTTCTGGGTGGATGCGTAGGCATCGAGCTGGCAGCGAAGAACGCCGGTCATGATGTGACAGTACCATTTACTCCTGGACGTACAGATGCATCGCAAGAGCAAACCGACGTGGAATCTTTTGCAGTTCTTGAGCCAGTAGCAGATGGATTTCGCAACTATTTAAATAGCCAATCCACTGCAAAAGCAGAGGATATGTTGGTTGACCGAGCACAGCTCCTGACACTGACTGCGCCAGAGATGGCAGTTCTTATTGGCGGCATGCGTGTACTTAACACTAACTTCAATCAGTCCCAACATGGAGTATTCACTAAACGCCCTGAGACATTGACTAATGACTTCTTCATCAACCTTCTTGATTTGAACACGACATGGAAGGCAACCTCTGAGGCCGAAGAAGAATTTGAAGGCCTTGATCGTACAACAGGTGAGCTCAAGTGGACCGGCACACGTGCTGATCTCATTTTCGGTTCTAACTCAGAACTTCGCGCTCTAGCAGAGGTTTACGGATCAGAGGATGCAAAAGAACGGTTTACTGAAGACTTTGTTGTAGCGTGGACCAAGGTGATGAACCTTGACCGATTCGATGTAGCCTAGTTTCGGAGATTTTTTGGCTAACTGAGAAGCTAGTAAATCTAAAAATTAAAAATCAACCATAAAAAGGGCCCTTTTCGAAGGGCCTTTTTATTATCTAAATCAAAACTCTGATCAGCTCTATTTAAGGAGCGGTATTGACCCTCTACTTAGAATATGTAACTATTTCATATTGATCTGGGACACAAATGAAATTCACACTAAACTGGCTTAAAGACTATATAGATTTTGATCTATCCCCTGAAGAACTATCCGACAGCTTAACTATGGCTGGGCTTGAGGTAGAAGATATTATTTATCAGGGAAAGGGGCTGGATAATGTAGTCTCAGCGCAAATTCTAGAATTAGACTCTCATCCGAATGCTGAGAAATTATCTTTATGTAAGGTTACGGATGGCGAGAACACCTACCCAATAGTTTGTGGAGCCACAAACATGAAAGCGGGTGATAAAGTTGCTCTAGCAAAAATAGGGGCAAACCTGCCGCCAGGACCTAAATTTGAAGACGGATTAAAAATAAAGAAAGCCAAGATCAGAGGTGAGGTTTCAGAGGGCATGCTATGCGCTGAAAATGAACTTGGTCTTGGAGAAGAAAGCGACGGAATATTAATACTATCAGGGTCTGCAAATTTAGGTGACCCAATAGCAACCGTACTAGGTTTAAATGACGTCATATTTGAAGTAGGTATTACTCCTAATCGTCCTGATTGTTTAAGTGTTATTGGTGTGGCAAGAGAAGTAGCTGCGCTGACAGGACAAACAGTGAAACACCCGGACTCTTCTGTAAGCGAATCAGGAGACGATATAAGCAGCATTGCAAAAGTTGAACTTCAGGACTCAGAGAAATGTCCTAGATATTCCTGCCGTGTTATAAAAAACGTGAGTATTGGACCTTCTCCGGACTGGCTTAAAAGAAGGTTAGAAGCCTCCGACATCAGGAGCATAAATAATGTAGTTGATATCACAAATTACATATTGCTTGAGTTTGGACAGCCTCTGCATGCTTTTGATTACGACCTTCTCGAAGATCATAAAATCGTGGTCAGAGCTGCTAATGAAGAAGAAATAATAAAAACCCTAGACGATGTAGAGAGAAAACTTACATCTAGCGATCTTCTTATTTGCGATGGAAAAAGGCCCGTAGCACTTGCAGGGGTAATGGGAGGAGCAAATACAGAAGTATCTGAAAAAACTAAAAACGTTCTACTTGAAAGCGCATACTTTGAGCCTGTTACAGTTAGAAAAACTTCCAAAGCAACCGGGCTTAGATCAGAATCCTCTTATAGGTTTGAAAGGGGAGTTGATCCAAATGCTGTAGTAAAAGCACTGGACAGAGCAGCTGAGCTAATTAGAGAGTTGGGAGATGGAGAGATCGCCAAAGGTTTTATTGATGAGTATCCAAATCCAATTGAGCCTGGAGAAGTCAAACTCTCATTGGAACGTACAAACAAAGTGCTTGGCACTGACATTAGCCCTGAAGAACTTGCGAGAATAGCAAATGGGCTTGAGTTTGAAGAGCTTGAATCTAATGGGGATGAGCACACATTTCGTATCCCCACCTTTAGAGTGGATATCACTAGAGAAATTGATTTAATTGAGGAAGCCGCAAGGCTGCATGGATATGACAATATTCCTACTACTCTGCCGGCAGTAGCAATGTCATCTGACAAGGTAAACATCAATAAAGTTGTCCAGGACAGACTAAAAGAAGTATTAATATCTAGTGGCTTTTATGAAGTAATTAACTACAGTTTTGAAGATCACGAATTATTAAGCTTAATTAATAAGTCTGATGCACTAAAAATATTAAACCCACTTACTACAGAAAGCTCTGTGATGAGAACCAGCATGTTGCCTGGTCTTTTAAAAAATGGCATTTTAAATTTAAATCACCAGGAGCAAGATTTAAGGCTTTTTGAAATTGGGAGAGTATATCTTCCAATAGAAAATAGCGCATTACCAAACGAAATTAGAAAAATAGCAGCTTTGGCAACCGGACGTAGAACACCCGAATTCTGGGGAAAGGAGGAATTCGATTTCTTCGACTTTAAGAGCATCTTGGAAAGGGGTTTTGAAACCCTTATAAATAAGGAGGATGTTGAATTCCTGGATGCTCAGGAAATTGGATTTCTTCACCCCGGAAAATCGGCAAGGATTCTAGTCAACAACTCGGAGATAGGATATATGGGAGAGCTCCATCCGGATTTGAGCGAGAAACTCGAGATCACTAAAAAGTTATATGTATTGGAGCTTGATCTTGATGAACTTGCAAATATTTCAAAGCAAAAGAATAAAACCTTTAAGCCACTCCCCAAATTCCCTTCAGTAAGAAGAGACATTGCATTAATTGTTGATGAATCAACTCCTGTTGGGGGAATTTTGGAAGAGATAAACAAAATTGGCTCAAGCTTAATAGAAGACGCTGCCATATTTGACGTCTACACAGGAGAGCATGTGGAAGAAGGAAAAAAGAGTGTTGCTGTATCTCTTCACCTACGGGCAACTGATAAAACCCTGACCGAAGAAGAGATCAATAAAGTTCAGGAAAAAACACTTAAAAAACTAGGCTTGGCTCTTGGAGCCGAATTACGTACAATATAGAAGACTAAAGCGAGGTATAGAGATGACGAAAAAAGAGCTTGCAGATGTTATTCACACGAAAATAGGCCTGTCAAAGAGAGAGTCGGCTGAGATAGTTGAGTTCTTCTTTGATATTACAAAAGACAGGCTCAGTAAAGGTGAGGGAATAAAACTTCCAAGATTCGGTAGCTTCAGAGTCCAAAACCGTAAAGCTAGAAAAGGAAGAAATCCTGCAACCGGAGAAACAATTGAAATTGCAGAGAGAAAAGCGGTAGTGTTTAAACCAAGCAGATTTCTCCGCGACTCTATTGATAAGCATACAGACTAATGTATGAAATATTTGTATAGTTTCTTCAGAAATAATATTCTTACCGGCGTACTGGTCACAGTACCGTTCGCACTTACCATATTTGTACTATACAAGCTTGGAACTTGGATAATTGGGCTTGTAAGTGCAGCACCTAATAAATTTATAGGTGAACTTCTCAATCAACAAAACCCCTTAGTATCTCAAACAATACTATTTGCCATAGGACTTCTAGGGGCTCTACTCATAGTTCTTATTGCAGGCGCTGTAGCAAGGAATATATTGGGACGAAAGTTGGTTGGATTTGGCGAATATCTGATCAATAAAATTCCACTAGCTAGAACAATATATACCGCGACTAAACAAGTAATAGAAACAATCATGGGTAGGGGTGGGATGAAGAACCTAAAGAGGGTTGCAATGATCGAATACCCTCGGAAGGGCATATATTCTATAGGATTTATTACAAGTACAGTAGAAGATGGTAAACATCACAACCAATCGGGCAAAAAGCTTTTTAGCATATTTATACCTACCACACCAAACCCCACCAGCGGGTATTATATAATGCTTCCAGAAGAGGAAATAACAGAGTTATCAATTTCGGTAGAGGACGCATTTAAAATAATAATGTCCGCGGGTCTTGCCACAAACAATATAGAAGATGCTGGCCAAAGTAACAAAAACACTTAAGAAATACGGCATGTTGAGACAGGGTGAGAAAGTAGTGCTAGGAGTCTCAGGCGGAGCAGACTCTATAGCAATGCTACATGCTTTAGATGGTCTAATCGACTACGGACTTGAGCTCATTGTGGCTCACCTGAACCACGGTATCAGAGGCGATGAAGCAAAAAGAGACGCCGATTTTGTTAAAGAGACTGCAAAGTCACTTGGGCTTACATATGTATACGGTGAGGTTGATTCACTTAAGTATAAAGAAGAGCATGGGTTATCCGTTGAAGATGCAGCAAGGACTCTAAGATATAAATTCTTTGATCAAGTACTAAGTAAACACTACGCCACTAAACTCGCTACAGCACATACCCTGGACGACCAGGCTGAGACAGTATTAATGAGATTAATTAGGGGAAGCGGCTCCAAGGGTCTCTCTGGCATACCGCCTATTTCAAAAAATATTATACGGCCGCTTATTGAAACCAGCCGCTCTGATATTGAAGAATATCTTCGCTCAAAAGGTATCAAATGGGTAGAGGATTCAACAAATGAGTCAAATGAATATCTAAGGAACAAGATCAGACATGACCTTATTGTTGAACTTAAGCAATACAACCCTCAGATTAAAGACACACTGGCCAGGACGGCAGACATATTGAGAGCCGAAGATGAATTTATTACAAGTGAAGCACTTAAACATTTTGAGAACGTATTTAGCTTAAACGGATCAGAATTAATCGGGGATTTAAAAAATTATAAGAGCATTGATAAACCCCTTAGATTTTCTTTGTTAAGAGCAGCAATTGAAAAACTTAACTCGAGTTTGAAAAACATATCCTCTGTGCACATAGTTTCAGCAGATGATTTTCTTTTATCTGAGACGGCCTCAGGTGAGATAGAGTTCCCTGATGAAACTATAATTGTTAAGGGTTATGATAGTTTTCTGGCAACAAAAAAGTCAGAGCTTGAACACGAGTTTTCATACTTGATCCAGTCAGAAGGTAGATGGGGTTTCCCGAAGCTCGAAGTTGAGGTTTCAATTCTCAAATCAGATACTTTGGATGAAAATGACGAGAGCGTTGCATACTTTGACCCCGAAACAGTAGAATTCCCAATTGAAGTTAGAAATTTTAGAGCTGGTGACCGCTTTTGCCCGCTTGGAATGAATGACTCAAAAAAACTCCAGGACTATTTTACCGATATTAAGCTGCCTAAATTCTTAAGATCAAGGGTTCCAATATTCAGCACCAAAGGTGAAATCATGTGGCTTGGCGGAATAAGGGTCGATAATAGGTTTAAAGTAATTGATAGAGAAAAGGAAGTTTTAAAGATGAAACTTGTAAGACCTAGCTTATCTTAAGACCTTCTTTATTTGCAGCCCTGATGAGCTAAATATGCTGCACCTAATATTCCAGCATCATCTTTGAGTGAACCTCTTCCTATTGAAGCCCTTTCCATTGGTGCGCGGAAAGCTCTCTTTCTGGCTTCACTGTAAGCCCGGTCTATAAATAAATCCCATGCGTTTGAAACCCCTCCCCCAATTACAATCATCTCTATATTCAACAAATTAACCAGGCTCGCAATCCCTATCCCCATAGCCACTCCAACCTGATGCCAAATTGAAAGTGAAAATTCGTCCCCCGAGCTAGCAGCTTCCATAACAATTAGAGGTATATCCTCTATCTCTACATTTTTTGTACTTTCTCTGAGCGACGTTGACAAGCTTTCATCCTCAAGACCTTCATGCACCATTCTTCTTATCGCTGTAGCTGAGGCATAACTCTCAAGACAGCCGTAGTTGCCACAGTTACACTTTGCGCCATCTGGGTAAATCGTTATGTGCCCAATCTCCCCCGCCATACCACTAGCCCCAGTCCAGAGCTTGTCATCTAAAATGATCCCTCCCCCAATGCCTGTCCCCATGGTAATCATAATCATAGAATTTACTTCCTTTGCAGCCCCCATCCACCATTCTCCGAGTGCTGCACTATTTGCATCGTTTTCTATGACGATATTAATATCGCTACCCAACTTTTTATCGAGTACAGATCTTAAGGGATAATCGCTAACATTTAATATATTTGGAGCCTCAGTAATAATGCCCTCTTTAGAATCTATTATTCCGGGAATCCCAATTCCTATGTCATACACGCTCTCTCCCTCGCTAATGTCCTTTATAAACCCTGCCAAGTTATCAATGAGTTTATTGATACCCTGATCTGCCTCGGACAATATTTTCATTCTTTTTAATATATTGCCTTCTCTATCAACCAAAGCCCCCCTTAGATTTGTACCCCCAATATCTATTCCAATTACTTTATCAGCCATATTTATCCCTTTTAGTGTATAATTTCCTTCTCAATAAATATTACTAAGTGTATGATGTCTAAACAATATAACTAAAGATGCCGATTAAAAATAAAATACTTTGTTATGAGAGCTCACTCAATGCAAATGAGGAGATGTATGGAACAGCTCCCAGAGTGGACGTATGGTTTTTGCTTGAATATAGAGGGAACTGGTCTGGAAGCGCGTTTAAAGACAGCAAAATCCCAAAGAGCGTAAAATCTTATCTAAATAAAGAACTTAAAGCAGTCAAGAATTCACGCCTGCAACTCATCAAAAAACATGACAACTCTGAGGATGATCTGAAATTTTATATAGCTGTATCCGACGAGAGCAATCCCAGATTGTATGAGTTTAAATTCAACGACTATAAAGATTTGATGTCTCTTAAAACCAAAAAAATTCTAAAATCTGATGAGCACTTATCAGATGAGAAAATATATATTATTTGTACAAACGGAGAATACGACATATGCTGCGGCAAGTTTGGCATGCCTGTTTATCTGGATATAGCCAAAGGTAGATACGGCCCCCAAACTTGGGAAGCAAACCATATAGGCGGCCATAGATTCGCTTCAACCTTTGTATGCCTACCCCATGGCTTAGTTTATGGTCGCATTAGAGAAGGAAAGATTGCAGAGAAGTTAATCAATGAATATGAAACAGGAAGAGTTAATTTATCAAGCTATAGAGGACGTTCATGTCATCCTCTTGAGGCACAAGCTGCTGAATACTACTTGAGAAAAGAAACTGGCTCTGTTGAAATTTCAGAAATGGTACTTAAAGGTTTGAAAAAAAGCGACAAAAAATCTAACGTAAAGTTTCAATCTCAATCTGATGACATAGTTCACAAAGTTAAAATCCGCCAAGACAAAAAAGCTATAAAAGTCATAAAAAGCTGCGGGGATAAGAACTCATTTATACCTCAGTATAGGCTTATAGATTACTCGTCAACCTAGATCCATAAGAATCCAGATGAAAAACCTGATCTGGGTCCCTTCTAAATTTAACAGTATCTATTAGTCTCTCGTCAAAATAACCAAAAGGCAGCACAGTTAAAACATTTAGCTCCTTTGGGATATTTAAATACTCCATAAGGCCTTTTTTTTCAAGCCTCCCTATCCAGCATGAGCCAAGTTTATGATTCCAGGCAGTAAGCACCATATTTTGAACTGCCCGCGTGCTGTCTATTTCGTGCCACTTAGAGGAAGGATCAGTTACAACCACAATTGCAAAATCAACCTGAGTTATAAAACTTCCGCTTACACAATATCTCTTCATGTCACTCAGCGCAGATTGATCTTTTATTAGAATAAATTCCCAGGGCTGATCATTATGAGCACTAGGTGCTAACCTACCCGCCTCAAGCACTTCCCTAACAACCTCGTCTGGAACTTGTTTCTGCTGGTAACTTCTAATTGAGCTCAAAGTAGAAACACATTCAAACACTTCCATTTTCATCTCCTAAAAAGTTTATTAAAAATTTTTATATAAACCATTGTGTATTGGAAAATAGTCTCTATACTTACGTCTCTAATTATGACTTCTAAAACAGAAAATATGCAACCTCTTGTGATAAAAGACTGCAATGTCTTAAACATCGCAACTGGTGTGCGAGCACAAAATTTAAAAGAATTGAGAGATGCGCTGGTCAACATTCACCCGGGGAGTATTACCTATCATTTCTGGACTAATAAACTTAGACCCAGCTTTGAAGAGCCAGAATATAACAATGATTTTGCCATTTGGGCATACAAGAGCCTCCATGACAATAAGCTGGCTGAAAGGTTAAGCTTAATAAATCCGGTTGCCTTTTCCGACACTGAAGATCTAAGAAAAAAGTTAATTGAAGTTCTAGATTTGAGCATTGAAGAAAACCAATCACATGAGAGAAGTAAAGAGAGTGAAAAATTCCAGTTCACCCGCTCAGAAATAGTTGTATTTGATAAAGAAATAGTTGTTAACAGACCAGAGGAGCTTTCAAATATAATCGGCGAGCTACCTTTGGGCAGCATTTACTATCATTATATTTACACCAATGAACCCTCAGAGAACATATACACATGGTTAGCTAGATTTGGAGATCAATATAAAGGCTTAACTTTGGAAATTATTAACCTGGACCCCTACTTGTATACACTACAAGAGCTACGTTCAAGGAGCGCTCAAGTTTTTAAAGACCATTTCGAAGGAGATGCAAATTGAGCGAACTACTTAAATCTTATGCCAAAGTGGCAGGGGAAGATGCCGTTGTCAAACTACAGCAACTTGCAGCTCCTATGAAGGGAGCCAAATTTGTGCACGTGAATTCCACTCGTGTAGGAGGCGGAGTAGCTGAAATACTAATGAAAATGGTCCCTCTTATGAATGAGCTTGGAATAGATACAAGCTGGGAAGTGATTACTGGAGAAGACAAATTTTATCAATGTACAAAAGGTATGCACAATGGGCTTCAGGGAGACGCGGTTAATATCTCAGAAGACTTGCTGAAAGCATATGAAGAAACTAACGCCAAAAATGCCGAAACACTTCGTCCTATCCTAGAAGATGCGGACTATGTCATCATACATGACCCTCAGCCCGCACCACTACTTAGTCTTTGTCCAAAGAGGAAAGGCAAATGGGTATGGCGCTGTCATATTGATGCAAGTAAACCACATCCACCAGTCTGGAACTATCTTAGTCAGTATGTTAAAGACTATGATGCAAGCTTTTTCTCACTTGCAGACTATGCTCAACAACTGCCGCACACACAGTATCTAATTCCTCCCAGCATTGATCCTCTTAGTGAAAAGAATATGGATCTTGATCAATCAGAAATTGAGTCAGTATATGCAGAGTTTAGTCTTGATGCTGAGAGGCCTATTATGCTGCAGGTCTCAAGATATGACCGGTTCAAAGACCCAATAGGTGTTATTAAGGCATATAAATTTGTTAAGGAATCCGTACCTGAGATTCAATTGGTACTTGCTGGTGGGGGAGCAACAGATGATCCCGAAGGAGAGGAAGTATTAAGAGAAGTAAAAGAGGCAGCTGGAGATGACAAAGACATTCATATACTACTTCTACCCCCAGATGCACATAAAACCATCAACGCGCTCCAAAGAGTATCAGACATTATACTTCAGAAATCGTTAAAAGAAGGTTTTGGCCTCACAGTAACTGAGGCAATGTGGAAAGGAAAACCTATTATTGGTGGCAATACTGGAGGCATTAGGCTCCAGATAGTAAATCATCATACAGGTTTTCTTGTCGATACCCCAGAAGGAGCCGCTCTAAGGATTATTGAGCTTCTTCAGAACCCTGAGAAAATGAGAGAAATGGGCATAAATGCAAAAGAATATGTACGCGAGAACTTCCTTAACACCCGTCACCTAAGAGAGATACTCAGCCTTTTTACTATTTTAGATGATCAGTCCAAAACATAATCAGCTAAGGTAATTCAAATTATTAGGTATCCTAACGCATAAGTTATTAATTCCCCTGAGAGAAGAAACTTGTCACAATCTGTAAAAGTAGGTGATCCAGCCCCCAATTTTGCTCTTTTCTCCGAAACAGGAGAAGCTGTAGAGCTTCAAGATTATATTGGAGATAGACCAATTGTATTATTTTTCTATCCCAAAGATAATACAGCCATATGCACCAAAGAGGTATGCCACTTCAGAGATAATTTCGATGAGCTGAGAAAAATTAAAAATGCTGAAGTTATTGGAATTAGCTCAGACAACATTGAATCGCACAAAGAGTTTTCAGATACATACAACCTACCCTTTATGCTACTAAGCGACCCAGACAATGACGTAAGAGGGGAATATGGAGTTCCCAAAACTCTTGGTACTATTCTGATTTAATTAACCTACTTTTCATTTTACAAGATAGGAATACGAAATAGCTAAATCAAAGAGATTTTAAATCTTAGTGGCTTATTACGTATGAAATCTTTCCTAATTCTATGAGGATAAAAATAAAAAAGGAGGTGTATTATATGCCATTATTCGAAGTAGAAATACAGAATAGAGTAGTAAAAGGGAAGTTTAAACCCAAAAGAATCAAAGGAACGCAAGGTAATTGGTATCTTGAGAAACTTTACTATCTTGCTGATTCTGAAGATGAAGCGAAAGAATCTGCCACAAACGATGTTAAGGGAAGAAGAAAATCCGGATTTTCTTTTAGTAGAGATAAAAAGTTAACAAGAGAGATCGAAATACTAAATATAAGGAGGATTGCATGATGTATACATACCAAACTCTAGAAAACAAAAAAGTATCGGGGTTTAAAACAACTGAACCAGCATTACAGCTATTATTCGAAGCTAAAAGAATCAAAGATGAGAGAGAAAAATCGTTTAAAAATGATAGAGAGAAGATGGCAAATATGGAAGATTATATGGATTCGGTTCAAGAGGAATTAAAGGTTAGAGGTCAAGCATTTAAATACCATATTTTTGAAATAGGAAGAATTTTATGCGAGCTCAAAAGAATTCTACGACACGGTAGTTTCCAAGATTGGATTGATAATAATTTCGATTTTTGTTATGAAACAGCAAATAACTTTATGAAAGTTTATAGAGCCTGTATGGGGCATCCGGAGGTGGTTGAGTATTTCAATCCTTCTTGTTTATATGTTATAGCCAAACCAGATTTTCCTGCTGATTTACGTCAAGCCTTGTTTGAAGGGGCCAAAGGTCCTGTAGATATAAAAAAGGTAGATTTGGTAAAAGCAGCCATTCAATTTAGAAACGGAGAAGTCAAAACTACTGACAAAGTAGTACAAGATTTACTAAAAAAGCAAAAAGATGTATCAATTTGGGAAAAGTACATAATTGAGCTAAAAGCATTGAATCAATTAATAAGCGATAGCCTAAAAAAGATAGAGAAACTACCAAACATTTACCCATCAAATCCATTGATTGAGAAATATAGTGACGAAGAACTTATAACTAGTCAAGAAGAACATTACGAGATCCTTGCTAAGCTAGAAGGTTTCATTGCACAGATAGATACTATGATAAAGGAGCTGGATGAAAAGTGTAATTGATACATATATGTAACAGTTTCATTTTTGATACCTTAGTTGAGTTAGATGGCTGTCAGCAAGGTATAAAAAAACATGTAAAAACTGCCCGTAAATTGTATTTAATTCGTTTTCCTTAGTGAGTGGAAAAGATACTAGCGCAGTTTCTATTCAAAATTAAGTTTTTGTAACATGTAAAAATATTAGATTCGAATATGCTGGGGACTAGGTAGTGATTAGCTACACTGCTGAAGCGACCTGCCCCGCGTGTCCCCAGTTTTATTAATTTAGGGCAGGATATCAAATTTTGAGGGCAGATTATGAAAATTAACTGGAAAGAAAGAGTAAAAGGCGATGTTGAAAGACAAATTATAAAAGAAGCTGATAGAAATACTAAAACAGAACATGAGAGAAAGAGAGAGTTTTACAAAAAACTCTATAGTAAAATCAAAAAATATGAATTTCCACCTAAGGACAAAATTAACATAAATAAGCACTTTTTCTTTCCGAAGTCCATAATCACAGAATATAATCTCTCAAAACGTGCTTTAGCTGTTTATCCAGTTATGTGTCTTAAAGCAGATTTTAAAGTTGATACTTGGTTTCACATTTCTCTTGAGGAAATAGTTACAAAATCTGGTTTGTCAAAAAACACCGTTAGTAAAGCATTATTAGACCTTAAAGATAAAGGTTTATTGACTAGAGAGAAACGGAATGCTGGTAAGAAACATTATTACTTTTATAGAGTCCAATTCATCCGCAAAGACATGATTGAAGAACATTCAAATCAATATTTTATATTTAATCAAAGCATAGTTGATACTGGTACATGGTCAGACCTCAACTTAAGATCAAAAGCACTATATTTAGCATTTAGAGTAATGGCTAGATTTGATATAGATACAATATTTGATAAAGACGAGATACAAGAGGCTCCATGGATCGATTATGATTTCTATATTAAAATGAACTTAGCTGAACATAGATATAGGGATTATGACATATGTACGGCGCCTATATCATTACTATGTGAATTAGTAGGTATAAATTCATCAAACATAAAGCCGACAATAAAACAATTGGAAGATTATAATTTGATAAAATATTATTTTTATGGATGTACAGAGGTATATTTGAGACCTAAATTATAATCATAATTAAGAGTTGATAGACGATTTATTAAGAGTCGATAGTACGAATTCGTTAGAGTTGATAGACGATTAGTTAATACTTGATAGACGATTAATTCACGATATATATAAGTATTTTTAAGAATTAGAAGAAATTATTAAGAAGAGTAAGTGCAATGCAATTTTTTCCTTCTAAAAAACATCATTCTATTTTATAGGTTTACTTTCCTACCATGGTGAAAATTCAAATAGTGATTTTGTTTCTTCTGGTTATATCTTCTTAAATGTGATGCAATCCACAATTCACCTTCTTACAACAGTTTTTTACCGAAATCACGTATATATGCCCTAATTATGTAAGATCTCGCAGTTTTGACCGGTTTACGTTAAGATTTACCCCCGAATATCCTATTTTCATACCGTATCTATAGCTTATTTTCTACTCTACGGTTTTAAATATTACTTGTTTAGTATAATTTAATATCTAGAACTCCTACTTAAACTAAGCTTAAGAAAAGAGTTCAGAATGATCATTGGTCATTAATATTATGCAAATATACAGATTAGCTGTTTTAGTTATCATCTTATTTATACCCGCTGTCTCATATGCAGACGGAACACTGAAGTGCGGTATAAAACCGATACCCGAAGTAGGCTGTCGTATTGGTCGCTGTGTAGACGCTATGTGGGAACAGGTTTGTGACACTTCGCCAACTGTATCATGCGGAATAAAACCAATTCCTAATGTTGGCTGCAAAATTGGTAGGTGTGTGAATGGAAGGTGGGAACAAGTATGTGATACCTCTCCAACATTAGACTGTGGGATAAAACCAATTCCAGATGTAGGTTGCAAAATAGGTAGATGTGTGAATGGGATATGGGAACAGGTCTGTTATTGATAAAAAACTCTGCAGAAGAAATGCGATAGCTTAAACTAATTTAGATTAATTATGTGAATAAAATAAAGATGGAGCTTCGGCTCCCTTTTTTGTTTGGTTTTATTATTCTAAAATCCCAACTTATACCGAGCTTGACAAAAGGGTGCAGTACAAGCCTTGACAGCCATTATTTTAAATACATAATATAAATTTGTATGTAAAATTGGATAATATACATTGGAAGACTTCTTAATATTCGAGAATAAACTTGAAAAATTTTGGGATCTTAGTTTTAAAATTCGAACTGTTCGATATAACCAAAAGATTGTAAAATGCCTGTACAAAAACGGATTCCATACTATAAATAAAGTATCTTTAATAATAGAAGATAATTTTATGAACAAAAAGAATTTAAACAATAAAAAAGAATGCAAAGGCTGTGGGAAGATATTTTATAAAAAGGATTATGGAACTATTAATAAAAATAAATGGGGGAAAAAACAATTTTGTAGTCATCCATGTTATGTAAAGAATATGGAAGAAGCAATAAAAAAAATAAGATCAACAATAAAGAAAGGATATGAAGAAGGGAGGGTCGTATGGAACAAAGATAAACCAATGAATAAAAATACAAAATTAAAACTTAGCAAGTCCAAAAGAAGGTATGAAGTAAATGAAACTTTTTTCAAAAAATGGAACCAAAAAATGGCATATGTTTTTGGATTGTATATTAGTGATGGGAATTTAGTCATAAGAAATAAGCAATTAAGATTTAGATTGACAGACAAAGAGGTGTTGGAAGATATTAAAGAATTAATGCAAACTCAGCAACCAATAAGAGAAATCATAGGTCGTGATTCTAAAATGTATAACTTAACTATAACGAGTTTTGAAATAACAGAAGACTTAAAAAAATTAGGTATTAATCCGAGTAAAGAAAACTTCTATAATAATTTCAATATTCCAGATAAGTATTTTCCACATTTTTTTAGGGGAGTATTTGAGAGAGATGGTGAAATTCACTTTAATAAACTAAATAAAGGGGTTCAGGTAGTAATAACGAACAACTCAAAAATATTTTTAGAAACATTAAAAGAGAAAGTTTATACATCAGTTAATGTTGACATGAGAATAGTTTCAGTAAAAGATAAGAATGCTTACAGATTAGTGTCTTCAAGAAACGATAATAATTTGAAATTATTTCAGTTCTTATATCCTAATCCTAATGTTTATAAGCTTAAAAGAAAATATGATGTATTTAAAGATTATGTTGATAACTGTATCGTGTACAGCAGGCCTAACCCTTTAAAATAAGACCATAATATAAGTAAGTTTTTGAGAGAAAACTATATTTATAGTGGCTAGGTCACTATTTATCAGAGTTAATAAAAGGTAAGCTCTAAACATATTATTTTTTGACATTTAACGCCGACGAAGTGTTAGAAATGTTGCAGTACATATCAACCATATTTATACAAACTTTACCTAAAGCAAACCTACTATGAACTAAGTTGGATGACTGAAACAAGGAATTTAGTTATAGTTCACAATACAATCTATGTTACGTAATTTAGAGTTTGCTTCATAGAAAGAAATATGAATAAAGACAAATTAGAAGAACATATCTCATCACTACTAACTAATAATCCAACTGTATATAAAAAAGATTTAATTACTTTTTATTGGACAAGGAAAAAATCGTCTTTACTACTTAATTTACTTAATGAGTTTACCAAAGAAGGCGATTTAATTTTTGATCCATTTTTAGGTTCAGCACCCATACTTTTTAGTCTAGATACAAAAAAATCAAATTTAGGTTTTGTTGGGTGTGAAATAAATGAAATGCCCATTGCATTTATAAAATTTAATATTAAACAAATAGGTAAGAACAAATTAGTAGAACTCAAAGATAAAATTGAAGAATTTAGTAACGAATATATGAAGTACTATGAATACGAGAACCACTTATACAATCATAAATCAACCATTTCAAAGTTAATTATTGATAGAATTGATAATCAAGTAATTGTTAATCAATTTCATTTTACTGATGATCCAAAGTCAGTTCTTGATAGTAAAGCTAATGATAAAATATTTAAGCTTAATTCTGATACTTACTTAAAAAGATGTTGTGAGTGTTTTGAAAAAATTAAAAATAAGGACACCGAATTAGTTACTAACTCTAGGATAGCTATCAAGTCAGGAATGATGCTATCTAATCTTTTTAACCCAATCAATTTTTATGTGTTGAAAAAATATTCCGAAAAGTTCAAAAATGATGAATTGATGATTACAATTTTAAGTTCAGTCTTGCACCTTTGTAGATTAACTGACTTAAAGTCGCAATCACAATTTCCGTATTGGGTACCTGATAAAAATATTATTGAAAGAAATGTCTTACTACTTTTAACAAGGTGTATTGATAAAATTATAAAAAGTAAAGAGCATAATACATTAAAGCTAGATTCAATTAATAGCATTAATAAAATCGCTGATAAAAAAAAACCAGTATTAATTATTAATAAAGCTATACAAACTATAACCAATGAAGATATACCAGATAAAACCTTTGACTTAGTGATAACAGATCCACCTTACTTTGATCAAGTTGCTTATTCAGAGTACTTAAAAATTTGGGAATATTTTTGTTTCTACAAATCCAATCTTAAGGATGAAGTTGTATTTTCAAATCGAAAAATTGAGCCAAGCAATGAAGAGCTTTATATTGAAAACCTTAAAAAGTCCTTTATAGTTGTTAAAAATAAATTAAAGGATGATGGATTAGTAATCATATTTTTTAAAGATAGCAAACCTAAAAATATTCATATATTTCTTAAAGTAATGGGAGATTGTGGATTAAATTTTATTCGCTCTTTACATATAGGGAATAAAAAATATACATATAAGCAAAATACGACTCAAGAGACTACAGTTAGTGGAGAGTGTCTATTCTTTTTTGATAAAATTACTAAGAATAAAGAATTAATTTTACCTAAAGAAGTTAAACTCAACAAAGCTGAATTGGATATTAAGTTAAATGACATTGTATATGAATTTACAAACAATTACTTAA
Source organism: Deltaproteobacteria bacterium (assembly GCA_029262275.1). Classification (GTDB taxonomy): domain Bacteria; phylum Desulfobacterota_D; class UBA1144; order Nemesobacterales; family UBA2774; genus CR02bin9. Next base: position 54,700 of record JAJCZS010000008.1, read on the forward strand.
GATACAATCATCTTGCTGAACTTGGTGAGCTTTATGATAATGGATTATTGTACGAATTATATATTAACGGTCTTTTACCGTACATCACTTCATCCAAAACAATAGTAGATATTTTGAATAAAAATTTTAATTTATTATACAATAGGAATTATACTAATTGAGTAAAGCTGACAAATATAAAGATAAAGTTGTATTAGCTGACTGCTTATCAAAATTAAAAAAAATTGATGATAATATTTTTGATCATTGTATTACAGATCCTCCTTACAATATCTCTGGTTATGATAATAAAAAAGAGATTGGTTGGTATAAATCTAATAATGTATGGAAAGGTGATAAAAAATTCTTAAAAATTAACGAAAATTGGGACAACTTTAGTGATAAAGAGTATTTTGATTTTTGTTATGAATGGATTTCTGAAATTACACGAGTAGTAAAACTTAATGGAAATATTATGATTTTTGGTTCTTATCACAATATTTATAAAATTGGTTTTATCCTGGAATTACTGGGATTAAAAATTGTGAACTCTTTGATTTGGTATAAAAGAAATGCTTTTCCTAACATCACGCAACGTATGTTCTGTGAGAGTACAGAGCAAATAATATGGGCTGTTAATAATTCTAAAGCTAAAGCCAAAAATTGGACGTTTAACTATAAAGTCATGAAGGAATTAACTCCAAATAAAAAACAAATGAGAAATATGTGGGATATACCTATGACTTCTATAAAAGAAAAGACTTATGGTAAGCATCCATCTCAAAAACCGTTAGAAGTGTTAGGTAGGTTAATTTTAGGTTGTACTAATGCTGACGAATTGATCATTGACCCATTCTGTGGTTCTGGTACTACAGCAGTATCAGCCAAGATTAATGGTAGGCATTACTATATTATAGATAGAAATAAAGAATACATTGAATTAACTAAAAAAAGACTCAAAAGTACTATCATACAACTACCTCATTCTCTATAAATTTTTGTATGTCTTTTAATGTTACGCTTATTTGAAGTCTCCTTAAAGGTTCACCTTTCTTAGATTTTTTTTCATCTAACTTTTCTCTAATCCTATCTAATAAATTAGTATTTACCAAGTAAATCTTCTTAATTGAAACTGTATCAACATCTTTTATAGCCAATACAAAGTACTTTACATGTTCATATTTTTTTAAAACATTTTCACTTATATCTTGAAAATTCCAATTTGTAGCTTTAGAGATTTTATATTCGTATTGATTACCGAATTCATCAAAAGCATCGTGAGCTCCTTCTCGTCCACCTTGCTCAGAATTTACGTTGTGATTTAGATGTATTGAAGTTAATAATTCCCAGATTTTGTTACTTGTTAAGATATTTTCGACCTTAGATTCAATCTCCATATTTTTTATAACAGTATAAATTTTGTTTAAGTCTTTTGTATAAATCCCATTAACTGTTTGCTTCTTAACATAAGACTTACTAATTCCCAATCGTGTTTCTAATTGGCGAGGACTGATGTTTATCATCTTACGTGTATTTTTAATTGAAAGAATTGCTTGATTTAAGTAATTTGCCATATCACTTCCTTCAACTTCGTAATACCAATCAAATTCGTATATTCCTGTCACATCACTAATGTGTGTAAATAAAATAGATTTTATGCCATTTAATTTATCAATAGTTGTATTGCTGAAATCATTAAAAGTCCAAGAATGATTTGAGCTTGTTTCTTTGTAATGTTTGTATTCAAATTCATCACCGAATTTATCTTTCGCATCTCTACTACCACTATGTCCTGGAATTAATTGATGCCCTAAGCTATCAGCAATAATTATCTCAAAGATTTTGCTATTGCTAAAAATATCATCTATACCATATTGTGTTAGAAAGTATTTCTGAATGATGCTTAATTCCTTAGCTAAATCCAAGATTTTTGTTTTATTTGTATTATGAAATTTCATAATTGTCAAACCCTCGAAAACGAGCCTAGCTTAAGCGTTAGATTTTCTCCATGTTAAGCGCTGCTCTAAAGTTGTAACAGATAATTAGAGACATCTGGTTTTCTTAAATGCTTTTTCACGCTCTCCTTAAGCGTCATAGTATCCACATCCTAATGGGATCTGAAACCGTTGTTATCACTCCCCCAAGTTTCTATCATTTCCATTACGTCGTCAAGTGACAGAAACCAGTCGGTATGTAAATTTTCATTACTAAAGCTCCTGTTGTTAAGGATAAGGGTGGTACACAGATTAAGCAAAGTAAAAATAATGCAAATTGAACCGGTAGTTGTAACGATTTGAACGTATTATTCCGCCTTTTTTAAGTGTTTTTGTTAAATAATCAAAAATAAAAGGCGGTTGGTGTAGTATAATATATTGTAAGTAAATTTAACTTTAGGAGTGTAAAATAGTGATAAAAAACTAAGAAACACAGTTTTGGCGGGGCTAAGGTTGCTAAATAAATCCTGCTGCAAATCAATATCCAAGAGTAATAAGTTCCGTTATCTTTTGAAGAGGCCTTAAAACTGAATTTAGCTCTTGATGAATGTTTACGTCATCTAAATTCTTACAATAGGGCCACTACTAAAGGTAAGGCTCAAGGTGTGAACATTTCGATAAAGACTGGCCCGCGGTCTATAGACATATTAGAAGGAAAAGTTTAACTCAAAAATGGAAATCTTTCATCATAGTTGATATCACTTAATTTCTGATTATTTCACTTTGCATACTAACACCACTATTTTATAGAGAATATAAATAATCTATAAGATTTGGTCGTTTTTGGCGTAATAATCCATAAAATAGTTTTAGTAAACTATATTATAGGAGGCCAAAAATGATTTCTTCACGTTATAGAATTGATAGAGAAAAGGTTTTAGACCTTGATCAAAGGTCAAAACTACTAAGAACATGTGAGAAAAAAGCCAAACTGGATTTATACTTTGGACGTGAAACGTGGGTAAAACGTTACATGTTGGTAGATTTAGCACTTTATACCGGTTTACGTGTTGCTGAGATAGCTGATTTAACGATAGGTGATATCAATTTAAAAGCTAGAGATCCATATTTAATTGTAAGAAGTGGAAAGAGAGGCAAAAAAAGAGATGTTTATTTTGACAAAGAACTCTCAAAACATCTAAAATCATTTATAGATTGGAAAAAGAAAGCCATGAAAGAAGAAGTTAACACTGACAGTCCATTATTTGTTGGTAGATACGGTAAACACAGTGCTGTTATAACTCTTATGAAATCATTTAAGAGAGCAGTTCAAGAATCTGATTTGCCTTCACACTTCTCAATACATAGTGCTCGTCATACATATGCTACCTTTTTATTACATACAACTAACAATCTTAGGTATGTACAGAAACAGCTTGGACATAGTTCAATAAGTATGACTTCACTATATGCTGATGTCCTACCATCAGAAAATGGCAGCTTAGCCAATAAGATATTAGAACAATGTAGACAGATAGACTAGAACACTATTAGCTTAAGTGATGATAATAAAAAAATATATTTTTGTATATAGTTATTAGAGACCTTGCAGAATTCGACAGATAAAAGAAATATCTGATTTGAAAACACTTTTTATAAGTAAAAGGAAATTTTGTGTTATATTCTACAATAAGCAACACCTGCCGGAGCCTTAACTAGCACTTAGGTAGTTTTTTTGGCTTAGAACGTTTATAACCTTTAACTCTTACGCTCTTTGGGCCAGGTTTACCTTTAGTCCTAGTATGTCTACATTTGACCTTTGGCATAAAGATCATCTCCTTCGGCATTGAGAAATAACTGCCGTGCCCCAATACAGCAGGTTTCTCTCAAAGGAGCTATAAAAATCCGACAGGTGTCGCAATCTTAAAATTTCTGATTTTAAAGACGTTAACAATTATCCACAACTCAAACTTCCTGATAATTTTTCTTAAATAAGAGTTCTCAAATAACAAGTTTTAACTAATATCTGCCATATATGCCAAGTCTACGGTGCACTTTTTCATCCATCTCCCAATACTGTGCATCATGCATATATGAAGAAACGATTTTATCTAATATTGTGGATACATATGGAAAATCGAAAGCAAGTTTCCTTGACCAATTTCTATATTTCTCTGCAAGTTCAATCTCTTGCTTTCCACCCTCTCCCCTCCAAGCAGTCCCTCTTGAATTATAAACTCCTATGGCTAAACCTATAGCTATCTCATTAGATGAAATCTCTTCTAAAACACTTCGTACAGATTCACATGGCCAAATATCGTCTTTTCCTATTGGGCTTTTAGCAAGTAGTTGACCGATCATTTGATCCCCAATGTCCTCTCGCGCATAATTAATACATAATTCCCGAACTTTAAGTATCCAATCTCTCAGTTTCTTTTGATCAATTTTATTATCTCCTTGATCACCAGGTATTCGCTTTATTTTATCAAGGAAGTAATAACTTGCTGAAGCTAATGCGCTCTTATCGGTTACGTTATGTGGTATTAATTCTTGAGGATCTACTTGATCATCAGAACGCTTAAATGCTAAAGCAATCGCTTGGACAAATAGAAATGGTAACTTTTCTACTTCTTTTTCTAGATTTGGTATCCCATATTCGCTGTTATGCAAACTATTTATATGCATAAACTCCAGTGTAGCAAGTTGATCCCTTGATACATCTGCTCTTGAATTAAGAATTTCAAACACATTTGATATGTCATATAAAGATATCTGAAAACGTTTATCAGCCTCACTGCTATTAACGCCAAGATTTTGCAAGAGTTCTATTAGAAGATCTGACTCTATTTTATCAATATGACTATTTGTAGTCATTAACGCTGCCCTAGGTCGACTACAATTGATAAAATTTTTAATAAATATCTCTAATTCTGACTCATTATGATTTTCAAATCTTGGAGCAACATCGGACCAATATATTTTCTGTATCTCACTAGAACGATTTTTTACTATGCTCCATGTTTCCATACGAAATGGTGCGCATTTTAGTAATCGTATAATGTGATCAGAATTATCAGTTTTATCTCTATCAAAAACGTCTAGCAATTCTTTAATTAAATGTTTTCTATCCCGAGAGCTAAGTTGATATATGAACCCAGAAATACAACTATCAATTTTATATTCAAGATTTTTATCTTTACTAATAATCATCAGATACACTAAATCTGCCCTTGACTTATTTGGTATTGCACCTTGAGCAAGATGTTTACCTATAATTCTTGGAGCTTCAGAATTACTTAGTAACTCTAATACTCCTTCGATATTTTTTTTTGACCAAATTTTATTTAAAGCCTCTACACGTTTTTTACTTGTTTGTTCCTGGCGCTGTGTAAAGTCACTTTCCAATTCTTCAATTTTGTTAAAGGATTCATCTATCCATTCTTTCTCAAATAACCAAATATTCTCTATAACAGGGTCTAAAGGAGTTAACATGTTGAATGCTTCTCTAGCTAACTTTCTAGTCTCATTATCAAAATATTTATACCCATACCATGTAAAAGCATTTTTTCTTATTGACTCACGCAACTCTGCTCTTTTGTGATCATTTGTTTCGTTTAAATTCCAAATTTTGATAAGTTCCCATACCCGATTTCTGTCAGAGTCAGGCATTGAAGGAATTCTATGAACGAGATCAGATAACTTCATTTCATCATAAATATCCCATTCTAGAACGATGTCTAAAACTTTTCTTCTATATTCGTATATTTCCTCGTTGTCCGGTCTAGTAACAACTCCGCTTGCATCATTTAACCATTGCGGACGTTGATTTGAATAGGAAACGTTTGTATCTGTATAAATTTGATCCATGCAAATTTGCCAGCCTATGGAAGGATAGAGCTTAATAATATTTTCTAAAACTTTAATACGCTGATTAAGGTTTGCCGCCGTTTGTGGGCGCCATGAACGAAATATTTCAAGTAGACTATTAATAGGTTTATTAACATAGTTATCATTAATTGTATTCTCTGATAGTTTACAGAGAATAGATGCGACTCTGTTTAATCTTTCCGGCTTCCATGCCAGCGTTTCAAGTGCCCAAAGCAATCCAGCTCTATAACACTCGGACCCAAATATTGAACTATCAACAGGTTCTAACAAAAACAATAATTCAGGTTGTTCACTTTTCAAATCTTCCTCTATTATTTCTAAAAAGACATCGGGAGAAGCTTCGGCATAACGTGGTAAATCGTGTTGATGAGATAGCCAAGTTTTTGCTCTAAATGGTTTTAACAATCCACTGATTAAGGCATTAACCTTTAACTTTATATTTATTCCTAACCTATTTTGAAATAAATCATTACCAAATATTGAAAGTAATACTATGGTCTCACAAAGATTTTCCCTTAACGCTGATGATTGATTTCTGGTTTTATTATAAAGTGCTGCTGCCCAGCGTTTGTCATTTGGTAAATCGAGGGCAGGATCTTCTTCACTTAGAACACATGTGGCTACAATAAAGAAGTTATCTAAATTATTGGCAGTTACTAAATCTTTTATTAAAAATAAGCTGTCTAACTTTGATGTTACTCCTCTATACTTACCAATGCTCCACAATGGTGATTCTTCCATTTTATGTATTTTGGCAAATACTTCTTCTACTCGTTGGTATTTCTTATATTCATAGAAAAATAGTACAACATCTTGATCATCAGGATTTGTTGCATCCCAAGCTCCAACTAAAACTAAAGGAATCATTTTTTTTACTAAATCTAAATCTTGAGCCCATACCGGTTGTCTAATCTCTGGTATCTGAGATAGCAAACGTCTTAGAACTGTAGGAGACTTACCAGATTTTCTTGAGAATGTATCAACTTCTAATTCATCAATCCCCATTGAAAGTAGAGATTGTTTAAAGTTTTCATCTCCAAGTATATCAAGTGATATATCAGGATCATTTATTAACGAACCTTTACTACGAACTATAATTATATGTTTCTCTTTTTGTAGTCCCTCTAAAGCTTTTTCCGCATCCCCTGTTCCAATAATAGCAATATAATCAGTGTGAGCTCTACTTAATTTATTGAGAGCGTCTGCTGACAAAATTACAGCTACGTTATCATAGTAACTTGAGTTAGAATTACTAATGTGTTCAAATAAACACACTAAAAATGCAATAGCTTCATCTTTAGAATCTGCAGCAACAATATAAGGTTTATCAGGATTTGAATTGAGCCAATCTAAAAACTTACTTTTATATGCTTCAGATGAAGTTAAAAACAATTCTTTACCTAACTCGGGTTTAGTACAAGAAGCCCACCTATGCCAATATTGGTCAAGCGATAGAATTTTATCATCATATAGTCCTAGTAATTCGGCAAACCAAATTTGAGTTTGGAAAGATTGCTCTATCCACTGTTCAAGGTCGTTCGAATCATAAACTCTTACATCTTTGAACTCTGATAGATTCTTTTTTTTAATTTCCCACTCTTTCTTCTTACTCCAAGTCCTAGGTGTTACAAATACAAATGTTGTTTTCTGTCTTTCACTATTGGAAATAGATTTAATTCGTGATTCATAATCTTTGTCAGCTTTTGATTTAGGATTCTTATCACAGCCAAATTCCCATCCAGATTTCCCATTAGGAATCCAAGGTGTAGTCGTTTGTGTTTCAACAACTCCATCCCATCCAGGCTTTTGTGAATTATCATAAGCCGGAAAATCAACTTTACTCAGTTCTATTCCAGTTGTATTGACTAATCTTCTTATAAGTGCGGCAAGAAGTGACCTGGCTTCAATTGATTCCGACCATAATTCGATTTGACTTGCAGTTATTTTCCTGAAATTAGGACTATAAGTTTGTACTGTTAAGTTTGGCTTATCTTTTTTTATTTTAAAGTCATCAAATTTTGTTTGCATATCCAGCAATTCTAGGCTATTCAATTCGAAAGCTTTTTCAAAACGAGCTGCCATTCTAGGTGAGAGTGTTGATTTTTCATTAAGAAGATTTGATAATGCGGGCCTGCCAACATTTAAGATTTTTGCAGTGTCTGTAATGGTTAGATTTTTTGATTCTATGAATTTTTTTAGAAACTTTCCAGGATGTTCGGGTTTGATATTATGCATTTTCTAATCTCACTTTAACATTTACTAAAATTATATCATACTGTGTAGCGTTACGCAATACACTTTTTGAGCACAATATTACGTCATAGTTAAAATGGCAAATTTACAAAAAATAATAGCTGATATAACTGCCTAACATCATTTAACATTCTAAACTATTTTAAAATTCTAAAAAAAAGTTGGGCCGATAACCGTTACTGCCTGAGTATAATAAGATAACTAGCGTGTATATCGGCACTGCGATTACGGTTGATTTTACAATATACTTCAAATCGATTTTATGCTATAAGGAGGATTTAAGTTGGGTAAAGAACAAAAAAAAGCAGTTGGCTACATTAGAGTATCAACCTCTATTCAAGCTAAAGAAGGTGAAAGTCTCTCAACACAAAAACAACAAATAGCTGATTATGCTAAAAGTAAAGGTTGGCAACTAGACTGTATATACGCTGATGAGGGAATTTCAGGTACCAAGATTGAGTATAGAACTGATTTTCAGAGAATGGTTCAGGATGCTAAGCAAGGAAAGTTTGAAGTTGTTATCTTCACAAAGCTATCAAGATTTGCACGCAATGCTAGAGAATATATGAACTTGTCTTATGAACTGGAAGAGCATGGAATCTCTTTAGTAAGCATAAAAGAAAACATAGATCCAACTTCAAGTACTGGAAAAATGATAGCAGGGATTTTAGCCTTATTTGCAGAATGGGAACATGAAACTATAAAGGAACAAATGTATGAGAATAAGATGTCTAGGTGGAGGGAGCAACGCGCATTTATTGGTATGCCACCTTACGCTTACTACTGGAACAAAGTAAAAAAACAGCTTGAAATTAATAAAGAGGAAGCCAAAGTTTATAAATTGCTTGTTGACATGTATCTGAATCAAAAAATGTCTTTTGAAGACATAAGTCTAAAGCTCAAAGAACAAGGTATAAAAGGTAAACGTGCATATTGGAGCAGTGCAACAATCAGTTATACATTAAAGAATCCAGCATATTACGGCAATTATGTTGTTAATCAGTTCGAATACGAAGAGGGAGTGAGGGGCGTTGGTTCAAAAAGAACAAAAAAAAGAAAATCTAGTTCTGAACATATTCCTTTTAAGATTCCACCTTTAATTTCAAAAACGCAATGGGATCTAATACAAAAACAGGCAGAATTTAATAAGCGTAAATCTAAACGTTCTGATAAAACAGAAGACTTAATCTTGCGTGATGTTCTTATTTGTGGACGATGTGGAAGTCGAGTAAAGCCAAGAGTAGGAAGAGTTCGAAAAGATGGTATAGCACCACGTTCTTATAGTTGTTATTGGGCAAGTACAAGTAAACAAAAATTAATAGCTTCCGGACGTACAAAGAAGTGTAGTCTGCCTTATATTGAAACTAAGCATATTGAAAGTACTGTTTGGACTCATTTTATGATGGGGTTTGTTTTTAATCCGAGCAAAACTTTAGAGCACTTATATAATTCTAAAAAGCACAAGGATAAAATCAATCAGTTGAAGGAAACTATAGACAGATTAGAATCCGAGATAACAAAAAAGGACAGAGCGAGAAATAATATTTATAAGTTATTGGAAGATGATGATGCAAACATTGGTGAGCTAAAAGATAAACTAGGTTTAAACAATGATGAGATGTTAACTCTCAAAGGTAATTTAAATGATACCCAATCAAAATACCAAGAGCTGGTATCTATAACTGAAAATGAGAAGGATATTTCAAATTTTTTACAGAACAACAAAACTCTCTTAAGACAATTGAGAAAGGATATAAACAATTTGAACTTAAAAGATCGAAAATTGTTAATTGAATCTAGCTTGACCGATAAAATAATTGTGAATTATCAGGAAGACAATGAGATAGATGGACCTGGAGGTCCTTCTTGTGAATTTAAATTAAGTAGTAACTTCAACATGTTACAAAAATTTATGGAAGAAGGAAAGATTGCTAATTTAAATCAGAATAGTAGGTATCCTTCCTGGAAGAGTTACTTATGTAATAGATAAAGAAGGAATAGTTAGACTCATATTCTCATCTCAACTAAACTATAAAGCGCATATTGAGCAAGCAATCTCAGCTTTAAAATCCTTATAATTAAATATAAATTACTTGTCCCACTTATATTCATTCCTCTTACGTGATAAAGTTTCTGGAAGATATTGTTCTAACTTGTAGAAAATGTTGGTAATATATTGGAACTAATTTAGGAGAGATAAATTGAAGAAGAAACTATGGGCCGGAAGGTTTAAAAAGGGTACACATAAAGTGGCTGAGAAATTCTCAGCATCAATCGACTTTGATCAGAGGCTCTATAAAGAAGATATTGAAGGAAGTATTGCCCATGCGACAATGCTGGCCAAAGAGAAAATTATATTAAAAAAAGAAGCTGATAAAATCATAAAAGGCCTCAAACAAATAGAGAAAGAAATTGAGGCTGGGAAGTTTCCTTTCCGAGAAGAGCTTGAAGACATTCATCTGAATATTGAAAAACGGCTTATAGAAAAGATCGGGGATGTTGGGGGCAAAATCCACACTGCCCGAAGCAGAAATGATCAGATTGCGCTAGATATGCGCCTATATCTAAGGCGTGAAATCGATGAGATTATTGATGTCATTGAGGCAATATGTATGCGCTTCGTTAAATTAGCCGATGAAAATATAGATGCAATTATTCCTCTCTACACCCATGTGCAAAGGGGTCAGCCCATACTCCTGTCCCATCAGCTCATGGCATTATTCGAGATGCTAAAACGAGATAGGGAACGCTATATAGATTGCTTAAAGAGGATAAATGCTTTGCCGCTTGGAGCAGGCGCAGGGGCTGGCACTACATTTCCAATAAACAGGAAACTGGTTGCTAAACTTCTTGATTTCCCTGAGGTTACAAATAATAGCATTGATACTGTAAGCGACAGGGATTTCATAGTGGAATTTATCTCCACATCAAGCACTACAATGATGCATCTAAGCAGAATCTCAGAGGAGTTTGTACTTTGGTCAACAAAGGAATTTGATTTTGTTGATCTAGGAGACGAATTTACCACTGGTTCAAGCATTATGCCTCAGAAAAGGAATCCTGATATGGCAGAGCTAATTCGAGGGAAAACAGGAAGGGTCTACGGAAATCTGGTTGCGATCTTAACGTTAATGAAGGGATTGCCTTTTTCATACAACCGTGACATGCAAGAAGATAAAGAACCTATGTTCGATACTGTAGACACAGTGAAGTCCTGTCTCGAGGTGCTCTCAGAAATGTTGCAAGTAATAGAGTTTAAACATGAGAACATGAAGAAGGCCCTCAACGAGGGCTTTATCACAGCAACTGATGTAGCAGATTATCTAAGCCGTAAGGGAATGCCTTTTAGAAATTCTCATGAGGTTGCTGGGAAAATAGTAAGTTATGCAGAAAAAAAGGGCCTAGAGCTCGCTGATCTCAACATTTCTGAATTTAAGAATTTCTCAGATCTTTTTGAGCAAGACCTCTACAAATATATAACTCTTGATGGGTCCATCAATAGCAGGAAGTCCCACGGTGGTACTGCAAAAAGTAATGTTAAGAAAATGATACAATCTGCGAAAAAAGAAATCGCCGGCTGGTAAAAATTAGTATTAATTCCTCTTTAATATCTAAATAAGGATTCTGATATATACTCTAATAAATATGGGTCTACTTGTAGAAGGCAAATGGCAGGATAAATGGTATGACACTAAAAGCACTGGTGGACGTTTTGTAAGAAAGGAAAGCCAGTTTAGAGATTGGGTTTCAGCAGATGGGTCTTCAGGATTTAAGACTGAGCCTGACCGATATCATCTTTATGTCTCACTAGCATGTCCCTGGGCACACCGCACACTTATTCTTAGAAAGATTAAAAATCTTGAGGATACAATCTCACTTTCTATCGTAGATCCGTTGATGGAAGAGGAAGGATGGGAATTTTCTGGGTATTCTGGCTCAATAGAAGACTCTGTAAACGGATCTCAGTATCTACATCAAGTCTATACAGCTGCGAAACCAGACTACACAGGCCGTGTAACCGTGCCAGTTCTCTGGGATAAAGAGAAAAGCACAATCGTTAATAATGAATCATCAGAAATTATTCTTATGTTTAATTCGGAATTTGATGAATTTGGAGATTCAGCGCTCGATTTTTACCCTGAAGAACTTAGAGAAGAGATCGATAGGGTTAACCAGCTTGTATATGACAGCATAAATAACGGCGTATATAAATGTGGATTCGCTACAACTCAGGAAGCCTATGATGAGGCTTTTACAAAACTATTTGAAACGCTTGACCAACTTGAGAGGGTGTTAGCACAGAAGCGCTATCTTGCAGGCGATATTCTGACTGTCGCAGATTGGCGTCTATTTACCACACTTGTTAGATTTGATGCTGTTTACTACACACACTTTAAATGCAATCTGCGTAGGATCGAAGAATATCCTCATCTATCAAATTACTTAAGAGAGCTCTTCCAATACCCAGGAGTTGCGGAGACAGTAAATTTCAAACACATTAAAGAGCACTACTTCAAGAGCCATAAGACTATAAATCCTACTGGAATTGTCCCATCAGGGCCCGAGCTTAACCTATCAACCCCGCATAACCGCTCTAACCCATAAATTTCTTTCTTATCCAAATTCCCTATTGCGTATAAAGTAATTTGTAATGATAATTACCTACAATGGCGAAAATGCATAGACCAACGGGCTTAAGCGTTTATGGCCGACCCCTTATCCCCATACATTTTTGGAGAGCAGGATGAATCTGGATTCTAATAATGACTCTCATCACAGTGCTATAAACAAAGTAATATCCAAACTTTCAACAACAGAGAAGGGAAGTTCAATTGTCTTGCTATGGGCACTGATCGTAGGAGCTCTCACAGGATGTATTGGTGCTCTATTTCAATTAGCCTTAGGGCAAATAGCAACAATGAAAGAGATGTTGCTTAAGTTTCTTGAATTTACTCCAGGATTGCCGCTAATCGGCTCAATCGTTCTCTCGGGTGTAATGGTATTTATCACTTTTCTATTGATTAGAAAACTTGCCCCTGAAACAGGCGGCAGTGGTGTACAGGAAATTGAGGGTGGCTTAGAAGGATTGAGGCCTCTTAGATGGAAAAGAGTTATCCCTATTAAATTTATAGGTGGCTTACTCTCTCTTGGTAGCGGAATGGTAATGGGACGTGAGGGTCCGACAATTCAGATTGGCGGAAACATTGGGAAGATGATTGGTGATATATTTAAGGTTAGTAAAATCGATGCTCATGCTCTAGTAGCTGCAGGAGCTGGTGGAGGTCTTTCTGCTGCTTTTAATGCCCCACTTGCTGGAATACTTTTTGTTATTGAAGAGATGAGACCAGAATTTAAGTACAACTTTTTGACTGTTCAGGCTGTAATAATAGCCTCAGCATCCGCTGATATAGTGCTTAGGTTAATGGTTGGTCAGGAACTTGCAATTCCGATGAACATGCTCTCTACCCCGCCACTGGCTTCTCTATTCTTATTTTTGATATTTGGATGTATATTCGGACTATTTGGGTTTGTATTTAATCACTTGCTAGTCAAAACTCTAAATTTCTTTTCTAATTTAACAGGTTGGTCGTTTACATTAACCGGCCTCATCGTGGGTGGCTTGATTGGAGCGCTTGTATGGTTCTATCCTGATGCTGTAGGTGGAGGTTATGTAGTCATACCAAAAGCACTAAGCGGCTCTATACCTGTCATGATGCTCCTTTTACTATTTGCAGTAAGATTCGGCACAACTATGCTTAGTTATGGTTCAGGTTCTATAGGAGGTATTTTTGCTCCTATGTTGGCCTTAGGAACCATATTTGGTATGTGGTTTGGACATTTTGCTCATTTCGTACTGCCCGATTTAGTAGTTCAACCAGAAGTATTTGCAGTTGCCGGAATGGCAGCGCTATTTTGTGCAACCGTTAGGGCTCCACTAACAGGTATTGCTCTAACAATTGAGATGACTGGTAATTATTTGATGATATTACCATTAATCCTTACTTGTTTTACAGCTACAATCGTAGCTCAAGGATTAGGCGGACAGCCTATCTACACGGTACTTCTAAAAAGGACTATAGACCTGGCAAAGAAATCAGGCAAGATGCTTATGCCTAACAAATAAGGTGAATATGTATTGTTTCTGATGCATTTAAATCTGGGTTTACGCTACTTCTTCCTTACAGCCGCCTTCATCCAAGATCTTCTCTATTTCATACCCAGCAGCAATCGTTGCTAAACGGGAGACCAATTCCAGAGCAGGAGAACAAAGAATCTCGACATTGTCTGTATGGGCTGTTTCATCACAAGGATCAATATGAGCAAACTCCATACCCCTTGAATTTAAGTTTTCCATATCGCTTCTGCTTTTATTAAGTCTTAAAAAGCCTCCTGCAACCTGAGAATCTACAAGGTAAAATACCGGCTCAGCTGAAATATCATTTTCATATTTAAACGAGGTGGGAATACCCTCTTGAATAACCACATCTCTTACAGCACTACCACCTTTGCTAACTCTCATACGTTTTCTTTTATCAGAATTAAACCCTCTAACATCATCCCCGCTTGATACATTCACCACAGCCATTCCGTAAGTACCGGAGTTACTCTTTATAAACAAGTAGGGATCATCTTCGACACCCCTTTGTTGATATTCTTTTTTTAGCCTGCTTATCATTGAATCAACCTGCAGGGCTACTTTTTCTCTGTCTTCTCTATTATCAAAATCAACTCCGTCATCATCAATGGTATCAATAGAGATGACCCATGGGTCGACCCCAAGAATCTCTGCCACCTCAGCTGCAAGTTTATTATAAAATTCAAAATGTATGCTCTTTTTTCTTGTATGCCAGCCAATCTCAACAGGTGGTTCTACCGGTTGTGTTATGTCCCTTAGTGTTTTTGGGCACCGCTCAGAAAAGTCATTATTTATCAACAAAAGATCAGGGTCTTGGCCAGGAATAGTAACTCTGCTGTCTTTCTTTAAAGCTCTATAGGCTTTCACCTTATTCCCTGAAGCGGCTTCAAACTCCATCTCTTCTGGTAAATCATCTTCGCTAATGATTCCTACATTTACTAAATAACCAACATTCTCGAGGATTGATTTCAAAACTGAAATATTCTCCCAGTAAAAGGTGTTTCTTGTATGAAGCTCTGGAATTATAAGAATATTCTTGGTACTTGGAAATTCTCTTTGGAAATAATTTTTAAATAAATTTGAAGCACGATCTCTAAATATTTCTGAAAGATTGTTAAAACCAGCAGGAAAAACATTTGTATCCACTGGAGCAATCTTGTGATCAGAAATTCTCAAATCAACAGATGTGTATAGGGGAATAAAAGCTGTATCAATCTGATTATTAATCCATAAATCCAGCTTATCCTTATTCTCTGCTATCTTTTGGTTAAGATCCCTTATGTGATTCATCAATTAGTTATTCCTTAGCGTTAGTTATTTTTAAAGTAGTGTATTTATATAGCTTTCTTTTCTTTGACTACATATGTGCCTGCTATTTTATCATGCCAAGATTGAAAGTTTGGATCAAAAACAGACCAAATAAACCCTATAAACAGAAAAATCGCGGAAATATAATAGCCTATCCATCTCACAAAGGATTGCCAAAACCCAATAGGACCACCTTCTTCTGAAATGATTCTGATACCCATTAACATCTTACCTATGGTTTTTCCACTGTAGCCATTAAGAATTACAAAGTATGAGGAACCAAGAAAAAACAAGAGTAAATATATAGGAGTAAAAGCTCTTCCTAAACCAGGAGAATCTATACCAGGATTTTGTAGAGAATAGGTTCCTATTCCATATGCAAGCAATGCAACGACAGAGATAAGAACCAAATCAATAAGAAAAGCTAAGACCCTAGAATCTAAACCCGCTAGATCAAATGATACTACTTGTTGCTCATTATTCCCTACATCCATAGTAGACTGAGATACCTCATTTAGAGAAGATTCAAGACTATTTTTATCTATTTCTTTATTAGACATTTTATCTGATGCACAAACAAGTACTAAAGATGCTTCTCAATAATAGATTGTAATAGTCTTTATTATACCTACAACTCCTAATAATATGGTAATACATAAATTGATTATTAAGAAACATTGAAAGGAAAAAAGAGAGGGCATATAAAATAAAAAAGCTGCACCTGATACCCATTTAATCAAAACAAGTCAGGTGCAGCTATATATTGTCAAATTTAAATTTATTAAGAACCTTCTGAGAGCTTGAGTTCAATTGCTGACTTCACACCGTCAGGATTAGCTCCAGGAACTTTCATTCCATTAATAACAAATGTCGGAGTAGAGTTAACACCGATTGCCTGTGCTTCCTGCATATCAGCCTTTACTCTAGCTGCCATTTCTTCTGATGCAACACATTTATCGAATTCTTTAACGTTTAAGCCCAATTCCTTAGCATATCCCTTAAACGTCTCATCAGCATTGTCCAATTTTATTTTGCTCTGGTTATCAAAAATTTCGTCGTGAAAAGCCCAGAACTTATCATTACCTTGCTCATAAGCACATAGAGAAGCAATTGAAGCTTTCATGGCCCAATTATGATTAGGTAGTGGATACTGTTTAAAAGAAATTGTAACGTTATCGCCGTACTCTTTTAATATCATAGGAAGCATATCTTTTCCTTTTTTACAAAACGGGCACTGAAAATCAGAGTATTCAACTACTGAAACCTTACCGTTCTCAGCTCCCTTGCTTGGAACATTTTCAAGAGATATTTTTTCTAAAGTTTCTTGATGAGGATCAATGGTTGAATCCATGATATCGGTACCTATCCCAGGTGTACCCAAGATCATGTGTTTTCCATCTGAGCTAACAAACAGCGGTATCGACTGACCACCGCCACCTACAGCACCTTTTTTTAGACCAGCTACTCCAGTATCTTCAAAATCTTTGGTACTTATTATATCCGTACCTAAGATTACATACTGAGCATCGCCCATAATAAAAAGAGGCACCTGACTTCTTCCAGCTTGTATAACACCCTTTTTGAATCCTGCAAAACCCGATTCTTCAAAATCCTCGGTACTAACTAGCTGAGCACCTATCATCAAACTCTGACCATCTTCACTTACGAGAACTGGTACCTTGCTTTGTCCATAGGTAATTTGGCCCTGTTTTAAGCCTTTTACTCCAGTTGCTTCAAAACCAGCAGTGCTTGTAGGAGTTCCTACCAATACATATTTACCATCATCACTAATAAGAAAAGGAAGTTCCTGATCTCCACGATCTGTAGTTACTACGAAAATACCTTCTTTAAAACCTTTAACGTCACTGGCCTCAAACCCTTCTACAGAAACTTCTGATCCAGGTGGTATTGCAGTTCCAAATCTGTTCATAAAGAATGACTTAAGCCTAGCACCTTCGTCTTTTGATATTGTTTCTGCAAAAGCTGAGCTTTCAACCATAAAAAAGCATAGAGCTAGTATTGCAGTCGCTAAAAATTTGACTCTCATTACTTGCCTCCTGTTTATAAAAGCTATTTTGAATAGCTAAAACTATACCACTGAATGTTTAGAAAGCAACAAAAATAAAAGCTGGCACAACTATATGAAATTAAACAATATTTGTTGAATTTCAGCTATTTAAATACCCTCTCAAATATGCTATCAACATGTTTAAGATCGGCAGTTACATCAAAACATTCCTCTATTTCTTCAAGGGTTAAAGAATCCTTTATATTCTCATCTTTAATTAGAAGATCCTTGAAATCATCTGATCCCTTCCACGTTTCCATTGCATTATTTTGGACTATTCTATATGCATCTTCTCTTGAGAATCCCTTATCAATCAATTTAAGAAGCACCTTCTGTGAAAATACAAGCCCACGGGTAAGCCAAATGTTCTTTTCCATATTCTCAGGATAAACCTGAAGACCATCTATGAGATATTCAAGTCTATTTAGCATGAAATCAAGCAATATAGTCCCATCAGGACCAATTACTCTTTCTACAGACGAGTGACTTATATCACGCTCATGCCAAAGTGGGATGTTTTCCAGGGCTGAAATTGCGTAAGAGCGTACGAGTCTTGAAAGACCGCAGAGGTTTTCTGATAATATTGGGTTTCTTTTGTGAGGCATAGCAGAAGAGCCCTTCTGACCTTTACCAAATGGTTCCTCAAGCTCAAGGACCTCTGTTCTTTGGAAATGCCTTACCTCAACTGCGATTTTCTCTATAGTAGATGCGATTATAGATAGTGTGAGGAAAAAATCCGCATGAATATCACGTTGAACTACTTGAGTTGAAATGGTAGCAGGTTCTAATCCCAACCTCTTGCATGCAAATTCTTCCACTTGAGGCTCTACATTTGCATATGTACCAACCGCTCCTGAAATCTTACCCACACTTATTACATCCTTTGCCCTCTGCATACGCTCCAAATTTCTCTTCATCTCGTCATACCAAAGAGCAAAAACAAGCCCCAGGGTTTTGGGCTCGGCATGAATACCATGGGTTCTTCCTATCATTACTGTGTTTTTATGCTCAAGTGCACGTCTTTTTAATACAACCAACACAGATTCTAGGTCTTTAATAAGGATTTCTGATGAATCTTTTAACTGAAGAGCAAACGCTGTGTCTAGGACATCAGAGGACGTAAGTCCTAGGTGTATGAACCTGGAATTCTCTCCAACATGCTCAGATACTGAGGTTAGAAATGCTATAACGTCATGTTTTAACTCTTTCTCCAGCTCGTTAATTCTGTCCACGTCAAAACCCGCTCGTGTTTTGATCTCCTCAACCGCTTCTTTGGGTATTTTTCCATATTCTGCCCACGCTTCACATACTGCTATCTCTACACGGAGCCAGTTTTCATATTTGGACTCGTCTGACCATATGGATGTCATCTCGGGTCTTGAATATCTTGTAATCAAAGTTGTACTACCTCCCCTATGGTTTTCCTGGGCGCAACTGAGATGCTAACCTCGGAGTCTGCGCCATTTCTTTTCAACACTCCCCTTGCCGCGCTAAAAGCGACCTCGGGTTTATTATTTACTTGGCTTAAATGTGCCAATATCACATGCTTCAACCCCCCGTGTATCAACTCATGTAAAAGCTTTGAGCCCTCTTCATTTGACAGGTGCCCAAGACGCCCTTTTATACGCTGCTTCAGATCCCAAGGGTAGAGACTATTCATAAGAATCTCATAATCGTGATTATACTCAACCACTAAAACATTTGAGTTCTTAAGCCTCTCTTTTACTAGGTCAGTAACTAAGCCTATATCAGTAACAACACCTACTTTGAAATCATCTGATGTTTCAATTGAAAAACCCACTGGGTCAATTGCGTCATGAGAAACGGAGAAAGGTGTTATCAAGAGATCTTTTATAGCAAATGCGCAATCGCTCTCAAACTCTAAAAGCTGGCTTACTTTATCTTTCCAAAGCTCAAGAGTGGCAGAGGCTACGTAAGTAGGAATATTGAGCCTTTTAATAGCGTGTGTGTGATCACTGTGTTCATGTGTAATAACGACAGCATCAATTTCTGGGAGTTCAACGCCTATTTGCTCTAGTCTGAGCTTAATTTGCCTCATGCTTATTCCAGCATCTACCAGAATTTTGGTATTCTCAGTTTCTATATATAGTGAGTTCCCAGAACTCCCGCTAGCTAGTGTGCAAACTCTCATTTTGTAAGAAATTTAGGCTCCTGTGTAGGTATTAAGGAGTAGTCTTGATATAACTTTCCTTGCTTATCAAAACTAAAATACCTGAAATATCATATATAAAAACAAAAGTGGCTTTTTAAACAAATTAGAAAGAATAAGTATTAACCTTCTCTTAATTTAAATCTAACATAGTATTAACAATGAGGGAATATTATCTTTTCCATACCCTATCAACTCCGTGCTCTTAAGGGGCAGGTCGTCAGCGGCTTGTCCCTTTTTTATTTACATAATTAGCAAAAGAGTTGAAAACTATATAGAAACTGTTACTTAGGGATTGGCTTTTTTATAGTCAGTTATCAAACTTTTCAACATTTGCAAAAAGTGAAAGAGACAAATCATAAAACTTAACATCCTACTTCCCTATCTCAGGGCACCAAAAAAAACAATTGAAATTTTACTTGACATTTATTATCCCGGAGTTATTCTATCTACATATAGATAGTCTGCATAACAAATACATTAGAACTTGGGCATATAAATTATGGGACAGGACAACAAAATAACTAGCGACACTAAAACAAAAATTCTGGATGTAGCAGAGCGCATGACTCAGACAAGAGGATATAATGGCTTTAGCTATCTGGATATTGCGGATGAAATAGGTATTAAGACATCCAGCATACATTATCATTTCAAGAACAAAGATGATCTAGCGATTGCACTCGTGAATCGGACAATTGACGATCACAGTCAAGGCTTTGATAACATAGAAAAGAGCATAGAACTACCACAAAAACGCCTGCAAGCTGTTATTGATTATTTTAAAGGATATGTCAAAGAGCAAAGATTTTGCCTTTGCGGTATGATGGCATTGGAACTTCTAACTGTCAGTCCTAAAGTCATCGAATTAGTAAACATTTATTTTAAGAATTTCGAAAATTGGCTTGCTAAGCAGTATAAAGCTATGGGGAAGACAAATTCAAAAGCTCTTGCCCTTAGTTTTTTAAGTGCTCTAGAAGGATCATTACTGTTTGCAAGATTAAATAATGAGCCAGAAGTTATTGATAGAGCGTTAAAAGTTGTTATGAAGACATAATATTTTTTTAGTCATCCTATCTATCTACATATAGATAGATATCGTTAATACAAAACATAGTTTAAAGGAGAAGATATATGATTAAGAATTTAGTTGCGGCAATTGTTTCAGCTGTAGTGTTATTCTCAGCAGCAAGTTCCTTTGCCGAACCACAAAAACAAATTGAAAGGAGAAACATAATGTCTAGCAACATATCACAAGAAACAAAAGCTGATGAAGTTAACAGCTTTAATGAGTACAAAGCAGTTGCTGAAGCACTTCGCCCTTACATTGAAAGCGCAAAAACCGGCGATGGAAAACTGACCCGCACCGCCTTTTACGATCATGCCCATATTGTAGGCTCAATAGACGGAACTTTTTACAATATGGATGCCGATACTTTCAAAGATGCAGTCAACGAGGGTGGTGAATCACCAAAAGTTGAACATTATATAGCATGGATTGATATATCTGGCCCTGCTGCTGCTGCAAAAGTTGAGTTTATCAACTGGAGTGGCTTCCGTTTTACCGACTTTTTCGTGCTCTACAAGCAAGACGGGCAATGGAAAATCAGCGGAAAGGTTTATGACTCTCACTCACAGAATTAGGTTCCATCAATAAAGTTCTTTATTAAGTAGGAGATATAATGACGAAATTATTTGAAAAAGGAACACTTGGAATTATAGACGTTAACAATCGTGTGTTTATGGCTCCCCTCACTAGAAGCAGAGCGAATCTAGATGGCACACAACATGAAATGGCAATAAAATATTACTCGCAAAGAGCCAGTGCGGGCTTAATCATTGTGGAGGCAACACAAATCAGTCCTCAAGGACAAGGCTATCTCAAAACGCCCGGTATCTATAACACGCAGCATGCCGAGGCATGGAAGAAGGTCACCAATGCTGTTCATGCAAATGGTGGCAAGATTGTATTACAACTCTGGCATGTTGGAAGGATCAGCCACACTTCCCTTCTTCCAGAAGGCAAACCACCAGTCGCACCATCAGCAATACAGGCCACTGCTGATACCTTTACCGCAAAGGGTGTAGAAAATGCTTCTGAGCCCAGAGCTTTAGACATTGATGAAATAAAACCAATTATGGATGAATATGTACAAGCCGCGAAACTTGCAATGGATGCTGGATTCGATGGTGTTGAGGTTCATGGCGCGAATGGTTATCTATTGAATCAGTTTATTTCCACGAATACAAACGTCAGAGATGATCAATATGGTGGAAGCATCGAGAACAGATCGAGGCTTTTACTCGAAGTCGTGGACGCCGTATCAAACGAAGTCGGACATAACAAAGTGGGTGTGCGTTTATCACCAACCAGCAGGTTCAATGACATCCATGATGAACAGATAGAAGAAACGTATTCATACATTTATTCTGAATTGGGTAAACGTAATCTAGCCTACTTACACGTTATTGAAAGATCTCCTGAATATGAAACCCCGGATAAAGATAAAGACGAAGACATTGTTCGTAAACTGAGAAACGGATTTAGCGGGAATTATATTGCCAATGGTGATTATGATAAAGCGTCCGCTTCAAAGGTTTTGGAAGAGGGCGCATTTGCCGTCGCCTTTGGACGGCTATTCATTTCCAACCCTGATTTAGCGGAAAGACTTGAAAAGGACGCTGAACTTCTAGAACCCAATCATAACACGTTTTATGGCGGAGATGAAAAAGGTTATTCCGATTACCCGACTTTGGCCAGCACTTAATTTAATCAAAGGTACTTAGGAGGCATAGACATGTTAGGAACTTATTATCACGATCGCGCTCAAGTGCGTGTTGGAAATCTGCCGGAACCAAGATTGTTGAAAGATACTGACGCAATCGTCCGCGTGACGTTAGCTGGTATCTGCGGTGCCGACCTCGACTTTATCAAACATGGGCCCGAGATGGGTATACAGCAAGGAATGCGTCTGGGCCATGAATTCGTCGGTATTGTAGAGGAAATCGGCAAAGATATTCATAACATCAGGGTGGGTGATCGTGTTGTCGCGTCAGCTATGTTCGTCGACGGAGAATGCCATTACTGTAAACGTGAGTTGACGTCGGCTTGCGAACATGGCGGCTTATTTGGCTCACCGTTCTTTATTGAACATGGAGGTAACGACATTCAAGGTGGACAATCTGAATATATTCGTGTGCCCTATGCAAATACTTCTCTTTTTACCCTGCCGGAAGGACTCAGTACGGGCGCAGAAGACGCCAAAGCACTCCCACTGGCGGATAATTTTGCAACCGGCTATCACGGCGCTATAAATTCAAATATTCGTCCGGGTGAGACAGTGGTTGTAATTGGTGACGGTGCCGTTGGCCAATGTTCAGTAATGGCAACGAGCCTGTTCGCACCGTCGCAGATTGTTCTTGTTGGTCGATATGACGATCGACTTAAATTCGGACGCCAGAAGAGTGGCGCTACACACACTGTAAATGGTAAGACAACTGACCCGGTAGAGTATGTTAAGGAGTTGACTCAAGGACGTGGAGCCACGTCGATTATTGATACGATCGGTAATCAGGTTTCGCTTAAACAGTCACTGGACATGGCACAGGCTGGCGCATCAATCAGCGTACTTGGCTTCGGTCATCTTTACGCACCCGTGGATGCTCCTTATTCGGAAGCCCTATTTCGCAACCTGACTATACATACAGGCATAGTGAACGTTGTCGCTTATATGAAGAAGCTTCTACCTTTGGTTGAAAGCGGACGCATAGACCCCAGTGTGATATTCACAAATACACTACCCTTGGCTGAGGCCGAGAAAGGCTACGAATTAATGTTAAGCCGCTCGAACGGCATTATCAAAGTAGCGCTTCATAATTAGAGGGATGTTGCACGTTTTTGCACTCACGCCTTACTTATATACTCGATATGTCAAGAGCTAAAAAAAGCAAGTTTCCTTAAGAGTACGGAGTTGATACAGTTGTTTTACTATATATGACAGTGTGCTCTTAAAGGGGCAGGTCGTCAGCGGCTTGTCCCTTTTTTTATTCAATATATGATCTTAAATGAAATATATACTCTTTTCTGTTATGCCGAATAAAATAGGTTTAAGACTGCCCATTAATATCCCTTCTTTATCTTTCATATTTATAGTACTATGTTAGTTATTATATGTTACAAGAGCATTTTGATGGAGAAACAATATGCTTTGGAAAATACTACTAATACTATTATTTTCTCTATTAACACTCTTCCCCCAAGAGAATTCTGCTCAAACAATCACAATTGAGGCTGAATCACTTGCAAACAGTGCTGTAACTAATACAAATGTCGCTGAACAAAACATGTCTTCATTTGGAAGTGGCTGGAGTCAGGGCAAGCAGCTATTCTGGCAGGCAAATCAAATAAATGATTATGCAACTTTATTTTTCGAAGTTGCTACACCCGGCACCTATAATATTTCACTCACTCCTACATTAGCCCCGGATTATGGAATAGTAAAAGCCTATCAGGTAATACCAGGAAAACCACTTATTGCTTTAGGTGCCGAAATTGATGGTTATTCAGCCAAAGTTGAAATAGGTAAAAGTGTTAATTTGGCCAGTACCTATCTTGTGGAGGGAAAGAATCAACTCACTTTTTATGTTGTTGGAAAGTCAAATGCATCGAGTGGTTATTATTTTGGAATAGACAATATCAAATTAACTAGTGGGAAGGTCACCTCAAAACCATTACCTGATCTACGGATATCGGATGAAGTCTATATCAATGACATAAAATACAATCTTGAGGATGTGATTATTCTTAAATCAGAAAATGCTTTGAACAAGAATAACGGTCTATGCGCTTTTCCTTTGAATTATTTTATTGAGAATGATAGTTCTATAAATATTGATGAATCTTTTCAATCCTTATTGAAAGTCTCTGAAACCTCTAGCAGCAGTATTAATATCAACAGTTTTTCAGCCAATGAAAAAAGAAAGATTGATACATCATTCTGGTTGGAACCTGTTACTGAGAAGAAAATTTATTTGCAGATAGATAGTAAAAACGATATTGAAGAATCATCAGAAGAGAACAATAAATCAGCTATTGTTATTACTCTAGACGGCGATTGTTTAGACGCACCTGTGGGAGTTGTAGTACTGAATAAAGAAACTGAAGATAACGATTTTAAAATTATGCCAGGAACTCATGAAGCTAAGTCAACAAACAAAAAGTACCTGGAGCGCCCAGATATTGAATATACTAAGAAATCTGATAGTGACTCCATAGAAACATTCCAAAAGCTAGACAACCCCGATCTAATATTGGTTGTTGCCAACCCAATGACAAAAAATATTACTGTAAAAAACCAGGGGCAGACTGCAACGGAAGTTAGTTCAAAAATATTGATTAATTGCGAGTACACAAGTTTTGATGGTTCAAAAAAGCCATGTAAAAACACTTTAAAACTGGAAGAAATAAGTTTGCCAACCCTGGAGCCGGGTCAGCAAAAGACACTGACAATAAGTAACTTTAATTTTTCTAATTTAGATCCAGGCAAATATAATTTTGAGCTCATTGCGGATAGTACAAACTCGATAGAAGAAAGTGATGAAAGCAATAATAGAATTTCAGGCAAAATAAGGATCGAACCTACACCTCCCCCGCCAACGCCTGCTCCAACTCCACCTCCGGTAAATGGTGAGACTGTATTTAATAATGAGTGTGCACATTGTCATGAAACGGGGCAACAATCAATACCACAGTTGGGAGACACCTCAGAATGGCAAAAAAGGAAAAACGCTCGCGGTGGTTTGAACGGACTGGTTAATAGCGCAAAAAATGGCTATAACGAAGGTAGTATGCCTTCATTCAAAGACGTGCTTACAAACGATGAGATAAGTAAATCAGTAAAGTATTTGTGCAACTGTAATTAATGTTTTTATATAGGAGGAATTATAATGATGAAAAAATGTTTAATTTTATTCTTATCTGTTGGCTTACTATCTCTTTTTAGTACAGTAGCAATTGCGGAGGCGGTAAAAGATGATCTGAGTGTAAAAATAGATAAGTATACATATCCTAAGTCAATATGGCTTGATGAGCCAATAATGGCAACCTGCACTTACAAATTTGAATTAAAAGGTGCGACCAAATTACCACCGCATAAGAATTTCTCCCTTTCTGTAGGTTTTCTATTTGCTGTTGAGATGGACGTTGTTACAGGAGGTGCAAGTCAATATGTAGTTACCAACCCAGCTGAAATTCCAAGTTATCCTGAGTCAACCGGTCCTACCATAAAACGAGTTATAAGAATAGATGTGCCCAAGGGCACAAAACCAAATGAGGTCATTTCAGGGAGTTTCCAATTAGTATATTATCCGAGGACAGAGGGAATGTATAAACTCATTTGTAAAGCATATAACAACGAGCTTGATCAAAGCAATCTTGAAAATGATAGGGATGAAACACAAAAGTTTCAGGTATATGGCGCTTCGCCTCTAACAACTCAAGATATCCCGGTACCAACGATATTAAAACCGGGCAGAAAAGTTATATCAATTAGTCCGTATACTCAATCAATTGATCTTGAGGGTATGATAGATCCAAAAGAGGTAAGTGAAAGCGGGTACTGGGTCTTTCCTGAATCACACTCAATTGTTTTTGAAGAAAAATGGAATTTTAAATTAGAAAAACGAATTAGAACTGTTGGTAAGCAATTCGAGACAATTGAGTCATATTCAGGCTTGTTTAAAAATCAAAGCAGCAACGCTCCAATATATTTTAAGACTAAAATTACTCAAGATACATTAGATAAAATGGGTGCAGGTGAATACAGATTAATAAGCTGGTTAAGCCAGGAAAAAACTCCAACTGGAACTACCAAAGGATTAACCACGACATTTAATTTTACAGTTGTAAGAGAAGACCATCAACAATTGAACGACGATATAGTAATAGAAAAATCTGACAAAAATGACAGTATAGTAATTCCAAGTAGGCCTTTAGAAAACAAAAATCAACAATCCACTTCTACTAATAAGAATCAAAATCTAAAAGTCTATATGCCTAAGGCGGTTTTGGAAGATAAGCAGAACGATGCCGTATACCAGGGGAATATAGCTGTTAAGCAAAAAGATATTTTTCATGGAACCAACCTTTTTGGTATGGACTACAGACATTTCACCACAGAGAAGTGGAATGTCTGTAACGATGCCTGTAATAAAGATAATAAATGTAGTTCTTGGACCTGGGTTAAACCTGGGATTAAGGGACCGGAGGGATTCTGCTTCCTTAAAAATGGAATACCGGATAAAAGTCTAAATGATTGTTGTGTGTCTGGTATTAAGCATCAGAGTATAAAATAGTCTGTATTATCTGTTTTATTTTTTCCCCGGTATTTTTATCCACTTAATAGGGTATAAACATTATTTCTCGGTGGGATATAAGCGAGCCGAGAAAACAAGCAATATATACAGTCAGTTCTACTATCTACAACTCCGTGCTCTTAAAGGGGCAAGTCGTCAGCGGCTTGTCTTTTTTTTATGTCTCAAATAAAAGAAACGAGCAGAAGTGCCCTTTAATTATAAAATTCAAACTACCGCTTGTCTTCTTCTAATTACGATGAATCCAGCTATTCCTATAATAGTAAACATTGTAATTAAACCCCATTTGTTTAATGTTGGCACTTCAACCATCTTTCCATCACAACCAGCAGGATTTCCCAAACTATCTACGGCACATAAGTCATATGGGAGGGTAAAAGCATTTAGGTTTGTTAAGTCATTCCCTATTACTTCAACCTTCCAAACTCCTGGAGGTATTGACGGCACAGACATGTCATATAAATCAGGATTGGGGGGATTTGTGCTTATACTGAAAAGTTCCCACTCCTGATCACCAGAGGGGTTGCTATTATCATATCTAGTCCCGTTTGGGCTTATTAATGAATAAACGACGCTGGGAGGTCTGCTAATAATTCTAGAGCATGAAGCATCATCACTGGGATCGGTTGGACTAACCATTCCCTCAAAATTGACTGATGTCCCTACTGCCCACGGCGGGACCATATTATTAGGTGTATTTGGGTCATCACTATCCACATCTATCCCATCAGCAAAGTCACATACACCCTGTGCATCAAGCGAGGCCGAGCCAAAATCTAAGTCTCCATCCCAAATCTCGAGTGTTTCAACTCCTTGTGGGACCACAAAATTAAAGTCCCAACTGCCATCATAATTAGTATTGTTTATACAACAAGTTGGATCAGCTGGGTCACAATAAAAGTATGGCAAAAATGCGGATGCCTCTGTACAAAGAGGATCAAAGAAATCTATATCAGGATAAATAATTTCAAATGCCAACTCAGTCGTTATAAGAACTAAGTAAGAAAATGGTTGCCCTGCAACAGCAAAGAGCTGTCCGTCTGCACGCACCTTAAAGGTATTTGCTGAAGATATACCATTATTAAGATTGGTTATTATTAGTTTATATACATGTTCTGTTCCATCCGGATTTAATGCTCCTGGACTATTATTTAGCACTACTTGAAACCAATCATTGTCAGGCATAGGATTGCCGATATTATCTCCAAAAGTTCCATCACTTGAATATCTGCCTATCGATGTAGCCCCACTCCCATCTCCATTGGGATCAAGAAATATTTCAATATCCAGCAAAGCAGGAACCCCAGCAACTGTATCCCAAGTATTATCTGCGTCTCCATCAAAGATTCCAATTTCAAATTGAGCATTTTCAGCTGGAGATGTCACCCTTAGCTGTAAAACATCTTCATTTGTGGTTGCTAACCCTACACCGCTAAAGGCAAACATCTTTCCATCATTAACGTTACACGTGGGTAAGCACAAAAATTGGGAATACGCTGATTTTATTGGGAACATAATAAGAAATAAAAAGATCGGCAAAAACCATAAAACTCTTCTATGAGTCGCTACAATTTGTATCATTATCCTCCACCTCTGAGACAATAGTAGATAATCTAAAATCCTTGTCAAGCCCCCTAAAACAGGCTCTTTTAATGGTGTGCAATTATTTAAAAAAGTAGAAATTTGCTAATACCAATACCAAAAAAATACACAGAATTTAAATATAGTTATTACTTCAGACATACATAATGTTCATTGAATAAAATAGCGGTACAACTTATGTGATTTTTGTGGGGACTAGACCAAGAAGCTTGGGAAATACCTGCTTTGAGGCATTCTCAATAATCTTTCTCTCTTTGAAGTACGGGTTTTGGGATAAGAGTATTGATAGGTTGTTGAGCCCCCTTCTTTCCTTTACTGTGCAAAATTGAAAGGAAGCCTGTATATAAAAACCCAAACTGGATAATAAGCAAAAATGGAATCCATCCGTAGTAACCCTTATAGATGGCATAAAGAGTTTGGAGAAGAAATAACACACCTAGAGTTATTTCAATTAGGGCTGTGATTTCTTTTGACGAGACATAACTTTTTCTAGAGCGCCAGTTGTCGCTTTTAGATGTTACTGCAAACTTTGGGGTGCGTACAAACCCTGACTTTTTCCCTAAAAACGCTTCAAGTACGGCTTTGCTATTATTAACAGCGATTCCAGCACCAACTGAAATTGCAACTGGAACAAATTTAAGATAGTTAAGCCAGTTATCTCCGTGTGTTTCTTTTACTGTTAAGGCATAAAAGAATGCAAAACTCAAAGTCCCAGCAGAGATTGCAAAAAGATTAAACAAAACTAACTTATGCCATGCTACGGATTGCCAGAAAAATCCCATTGGAAACATCAATAAAAGCAAAATAAGAAGAAGAATATAAGATATGTTGCCAAAAAGATGAAAAAAAGCTTCGGATTTAACTTTAAAAGGTAAATCTTTGTTCCTAAAAACTTGCGGAAGAATTTTAAATGCGGTCTGTACCCCGCCTTTTGCCCAGCGGTGTTGCTGTGATTTAAATGCGTTCATATCCACAGGTAATTCTGCATCGGCAACGGTATCTTTTAGATAAACTAGTTTCCAGCCGCAGAGCTGGGCTCTGTAGCTAAGATCAAGGTCTTCTGTGAGTGTGTCGTGCTGCCATCCACCTGAGGATTCTATACATTCTTTTCTTATTACCCCTGCTGTGCCGTTAAAATTAAAGAACATGCCATTATTAAAACGCGCAGTCTGCTCAATCATAAAGTGGCCATCAAGTAGGATTGACTGAGATTTGGTTAGAGTTGAGTAATCCTGATTTACGTGGCCCCACCTTACTTGCACTATCCCAACCTCGGAATCGAAAAAGAAGTCGACTGTCTTCTTTAGAAAATCTTGGGGGGGCATAAAATCGGCATCGAATATAGCAACTAAATCTCCTTTCGCAGATTTAAGTCCTTCTCTTAACGCCCCTGCTTTATAACCTTCTCTGTTTTCTCTGTGAAGGCATTCTATATTAAAGCCCTTATCTTTATAATTATCGACACAAACTTGAGCAATTTCGGTTGTGTTATCTGTTGAATCATCCAGGACCTGAATTTCCAGAAGTTCTTTAGGGTAGTCAATATCACAAACAGTAGAGATTAATCTCTCCACAACGTACATCTCGTTATATATAGGCAACTGAACAGTTACCATTGGCAGTTTGCTGAACTTGCCTTTTGGAGTGGGGACTTTGTTTTTATTCCTACTATACAGATATGACAGGTAATACCTATGAATGCCAAAAGTACAAAGGAGCAAAAGGGATAAGCCATAAACAACTGTTGTAACAATTTTAGAAATTAAAATAAAATATTCCAATCTTTTTCCTGTTGTTACTTAAAGACTATTAAAATTTGGTTTCTTTTAACCTTTCTACAGCCTGTTTTATTCTCTCGGTGCTAAATGTTGTCGAAACTCTGGCGTAGCCTTCTCCGTATTCTCCGAAACCATTACCAGGGGTAACAACTATTCCTGATTCTGATAAAAGCCTTGATGAGAATTCTTTAGAGGTAAGACCGTGGGGAACTTCGAACCATACGTAGAATGTAGCCTTCGGCATATCATATTTGAGCCCTGCTTCATCAAGTCCTTTGCAGAAGATATCGCGCCTGTCTTGAAAAATTTTGATCCTGTCTGAAAGACCTTGTTTATAATTCTGAAGCGCTACTATGCCTGCATACTGTACGGCCTGAAACGCACCAGAATCTATATTGGTCTTGATTTTTCCTATGCCTGCAATTGCTTTTGCGTTACCTACTGCGAAAGCAATTCTCCAACCGGTCATATTAAAGGTTTTGGAGAGAGAATGAAATTCAATACCCACGTCTTTAGCACCCTCGGTCTGAAGAAAGCTAGGTGGTGTATAGCCATCATAGGCTATTTCTGTATAGGCTGCATCATGGCAGATAAGAATATTATTTTTGGCAGCAAAATCCACCAAATCCTCAAAAAATCCTTCTTCAGCAATAGCAGCCGTAGGATTGTTAGGGTAGTTCAGAAAGAATAACTGTGCTCGTTTTTTAATATCCTCTGGAATCGCATTTAGATCAGGAAGGAAATCATTTTCTTTGGTTAGAGGGACAGCGTAAGGAGTCCCACCTGCAAAACTAATAGAAGTTGGGTAAACAGGATAACCAGGGTCTGTATACAAACCTGTGTCACCTGGATCTATAAATGCCAAAGGAGCATGTGCAATGCCTTCCTTTGAACCTATTAATGCAACTACCTCTGTATCAGGATCAATATCTACATCGAATCTATCTTTATACCACTCGGCTACAGCAACTCTAAAAGACCGCATGCCTTGATAGGAAGGGTATTGATGATTCGCTGGATCCCGTGCACCATCATTTAGCGCATCAATAATAAAATCAGGGGTAGGGAGATCGGGATCTCCAACACCCAAATCGATAACATCAATTCCTTTATCTACTAATTCATTTTTTTTAGCATCTATTTCTGCAAACAGATAAGGTGGTAGCTCAGCAATACGGCTCGCCCATTTTACATCCATTTCAATTCTCCTTCAAATTGTTCTTTTGGGAAGTTTTATGATAACCAACCTGCCCAGTCAGAGCAAGAAAACATACGCCTGTGCCCTGCGTGTAAATTTTATAACATATAATAATAAACATACCTATTAATAGTTACTACTTCTCACATCTAAATGCTTGTATAAGAACCACTAATTCGTTCATAGGCTGTTTGAGATAGCTCCTTTCTTGTCATATCAGGATTTACTTCTATTTCCTCAAGTGCCTCTAAATCAACATCTATACTTTTTACTGTTAACAATCTAAATAAATGCGCAAAGAAAGAAATGCTTCCATAATAAAAAACAAAATCCCTATTCTCATTATCAACAGGCGCCCCATTTATCTTTCTGTAATTTATACATAGCGGCAGGACATTTTTACCAGCGTTAATGGCCGACTTTAAAAATGGAGCTTTAAACGGCAACACTGATTCTCCATTGGATGTTGTAGACTCAGGAAATAGTACTATGTCTAAACCCATATTTAGCACATCTGAGATCTTATTCATATCATCTAGTAATCTTGAGCGATTTCTTCTCTCAACAAAGATTCCTCCCGCATAAGCTGTAATTGAACCTAGGGGAAACTCTTCTTCTAACTCAGAGTTCGCAACAAAAACAGCAGGAAGAACTGAATAAAGAACGAATATATCTATATAAGAAAGATGATTACATACAATCATATAGTTCTGGTCTGCTTTGATATATTTATCCAGGTTCTTCAAATTCACTTTAATCCCTAATAGTATTAGAAGCATTTTAGCGTAAAAAGATGTGATTTGAGAGAAAGTAATTAATTTTTTCTTCCTGTCCCTAATAATCAGATCAGCTATAAATGATATTAAAAAAAATGTTATAACAATGATAAAAAACACTAAGCCTTTGATTATCTGTCTTGCTAGGTTCATAATTTTTCCAAGGAGATATTAATAAACAAAATCCGTTAGATTATATAAGTCTGATATAATTTACTCAAACTGCACTCAAAAATATATTATCAAAATGAACAAATTAAAAGAAATCATTAAATCTGCAATCAACGAAGCTGGGCGCATAACGTTTGCAAAATTTATGGAACTTGCGCTTTATCATCCGAGCTATGGTTACTATACTACGGGTAAATCTAACATTGGAAAGGATGGTGACTTCTATACGAGTCCACATGTCCATAGGGCATTTGGCAGTGTTATAGGCAATTTTATAATTAAATCTTTTCAACTTATAGATGAAGACAAATTAACGATTATTGAGCTTGGAGCAGGAAAAGGCTTTTTAGCTCTCGATATCTTAAACCATATAAAAACTCAGAATAAAAGTTACTACGAACGACTAAATTACTATATTGTCGAGAAGAACAATTATTCTAAAAATGAATCTGAGGAAAAGCTAGGAGACCATTTAGATAAAGTTAAATGGTTTTCGGAGCTAACTGAATTAGAGAATGAAAATATTTCGGGGGTTGTTATATCAAATGAGCTCTTTGATGCGCTCCCTTTCCATAGATTGAAATTTACTAATGGGGATTTAGCTGAAATTTATGTAACGCTTGAAGACGGAGGTCTAGTTGAGATTATAGATAAACCAAGCAGCAATTATATAGAAGAATATTCAAAGAACACCGGTATAGAATCACTGGAAGGTCAGGAGTTTGAGATTAATGCTGGATCTGAGAGATTGCTTAAACAAATAAACGAGACCCTGCAAGAAGGATTTATTCTAACTATAGATTATGGCTACTTAGCCCCAGAGCTCTTCAATCCTAATAGGATGAAAGGAACTTACAAATGTATAAACAAGCATCAAATAAATGAGGAGCCTTATACGCATATTGGAGAGCAGGATATTACTGCGCACGTTGACTTCAGCAATTTAATTAACACAGGCAAGAAATTAGGATTAAACAAAGTTCGTTATACAACTCAAGGACAATTTCTTGTTGACTGGGGAATTTTGGATTTTATAAATAACGGCACTGAAAAAGAAATCCAAGCTATTAAGAATTTATTTCTTCCAGAACTTATGGGAGATAAATTCAAAGTACTCATACAAGAAAAGAATTTAAGTGACAGCCTAAAAGACTTCTACCCTGAATCACCCTTTAAAATAAGCTTTAAAGTGCTTTAAGTAAAATTCAACACACAACAATTTCACCAAAAA
>JAJCZS010000009.1 GCA_029262275.1 Deltaproteobacteria bacterium
CTTTGATTTTAATCTAATATGATTTTAGGTTTTTAAGCATTTACTTTTCTTCTTCTCATGACTATAAGCCCAGCTAATGCCAAAACACCCGCCATAGCCATTAGACCCCATTCTGAAAGGGTCGGGACGTTTCTAGGTTCACTACCTACAACGTTCATTACAAAGTGGGCTCCAGGTACGCCTGCATCTGCAGTTGTCGCAACCTGAGGGAAACCGCACGGAGCAGACTGAAGATAGCTTGGACCTGTTTCAGGGCTACCATTTGTACCAATAGCAAAATCACTACCATCAGGTGAGAAAATCTCAACGACCAATTCAGATCCTTCTGATGCAATTCCTGATACTGGAATACTTACTATTTCAAAGCCGTCATTCAATACATAATCAGCAGTTCCTATCAGGGTCCGTGCACCATCAGGAAATGCCGGATTTGATGTGTATAGATTTACGGTAAGTGTTTGAGGTATTGGGTTCGTACCTGGACCCACACCTACTTCTACTGCACATACATTAAAATCACTAGCTATACCAAAAGTACTCAGTTCAAATGCCCTAAAGTAAGAAACGGGAATAGCACCACAAGTAAAACTGCTGTTGAAGTCTTGAGATGTGGACTGAGTAATTGTGGTATCACCACACTGTGCCTTGGCATCCTGAACCAAGGTCATTGAAGCTAACAAAAGTAGTAACATAAAGATAGAGCTATAAGCAATTAGTCTATTTTGTAACATACATCCTCCATTTTGATAGGTTTGGTACAAATAAAGATTACATCCATGCTATCACTTTCAATTTCTAGTGTCAATTGATAATGACTAAAACAAAGAATGAATTGAGATACTAATTATAGACCTATGCAAGTAGGCAATTTCTAGTCTAATGTTCTAATCTGGATTGCATCAATTCCGGCGCCTGCAATAATATCTGATAATACGACAACCCTATCGCCAAGCTGAAAGCCTTCGCGAGAGCTTAGTATTGCTAGAGCATTCTGAATTGTTTTCTCAGGATCCTTGCTGAATGCTATTCGGTGGGCGAATACGCCGCGGTTTAAGAAAAGCTGTCTTCTAGTTCTATTGTCATTTGTGAATGCATATATCAATGTTTTAAACGGTCTACAGTTTGTTAAATATTGAGCCATTATACCTCGGCGTGTTATAACTAAAATACCTTTAGCATCTATGGACTCAGCAAGACTAACTGCTGATGCGGCAACACTTTGTTTATCATCATTGTTTACTAAATTTTTGCTAAAATTCATTCCCGGCAGTTTTTCAGAAGCTGTAGCAATTTTATGAATATTCTCTACACAACGAACCGGATATTTACCTACAGCCGTCTCGCCTGAGAGCATCACAGCATCAACTTCGCTGTATACGGCATTTGCCACATCTGTTACCTCAGCACGTGTAGGCATTGGGTGTTCAATCATAGATTCAAGAAGATGAGTTGCTACAATAACTCTCTTTCCTCTCTCCTGACATTTACGAACAATTGTGCGTTGTACATTAGGTAGCTCCTCAAGAGGAATTTCAATACCCAAATCTCCCCGGGCAACCATCACAGCATCGGAAACATCAATTATCTCATCAATGTTTTTGACCCCTTCACGGTCTTCGATTTTAGAAATCACCTTTATCTTATTGCCCTTCTCCCCAAGTAGTTCTTGTAGTTGAAGAACATCCTTTGCTTCGCGTACAAAGGAAAGAGCAATAAAATCTACCTCCTGCTCAAGACCAAATTGCACATGACGTTTGTCCGGCTCTGTTATAGAGGGCAAATTAACTCGTATCCCTGGCAGATTTACATGGCTCTGGCTCTTTAGCGTGCCTCCGTCAATAACCTGGCACTCCATAGTTCCATTGTTTTTCTTTAGGATTTTAAGATTTATCAAACCACTGTCCACCGTAATGTTATCACCTTCGTTTAGGGTATTTATAAGATCCTCATAGTTGATACTGAATGATGATATCTCCGCGTCTTGGTTACCCACAGACACAGTTATGATGTCCCCTTCCTTTAGTTGTAAATCTTCCTCAAGGGTGCCCGTACGTATTTCAGGACCCTCTAAGTCCATGAGTATCGGAATTGAGTCTTTAATCTTCTGATTGACGTTCTTAACCGACCTGATCACTTTTTCATGAGTTTCATGAGTGCCGTGGGACATATTTAGACGCACAACATTCATGCCGGCTACATACATTTTCATCAGCATTTCGTATGAGCTGGTGGAAGGACCTATCGTGCAGATAATTTTAGTTTTTCTAAGTGGATTCATAAGGGGTTAGAGTATGACGTGAAATTAAATATTGTACAATTTTTTTAATAGAGGGTGTATAACTTTTTATTAGCAATCTTCGTATTTTGTACTATTGAACTGTCAACATCTTCTATGATAGTATTGGATTGGTAGAGAATTTAATTAACTATATACGGCGGGGGTAAAATATGAGGAAAGAATTAAAGAATTCGTGGATACTTACTGGTCTAGTCTTAATTTTTTTTGTTATGTTTTCTGCATGTGATGATGATTCAAACAATGTGGGAAATGGTCCCAAAATGGTTGACCCCAGAGGTATTGCAGTTGAATTTAACGGGAACATTGTAGTCGCTGACCGTGGTATACCAGCAGTATTTCGTATCGATATAACTAACGGCAACCGCTCAATCTTGTCAGGTGCTGGAGTCGGGACAGGAGCAGAGTTACTTGATCCCAGAGGAATTGATGTGCTTGAAGACGGCAGCATTGTTGTTGCGGATGCAGAAGCCAACACAATAGTAAAGATAGACCCACTAACCGGGAACCGAACTCTATTATCAGGCGGAGGAGTAGGTATTGGATTACCACTTATGGAGCCTAGGGACCTTGCCTTAGAAGCGGATGGTAATATCGTTGTTAAGGACCGGGGTCTTGAGACTGTTTTAGGTGTGGATGTAGATACAGGAGACCGTGTATTAATATCTGGTCAGGGCATGGGAGATGGGCCTCCTTTTGTAACCCCGAGAGGGATCGCCGTGCTTGCCGACGGAGATCTGGTGCTGGCTGACGTAGGTCTCATTGCGATACTTCATATTGATCGTATCACAGGGGATCATACTATATTATCAGACGCCGAGACTGGAACTGGGCCGCTATTTGAAGCGCCCACACAGATTGCGGTAGAGGATGATGGCAATCTTCTGGTAACAGATTCTAATCTTGCTGCTGTTTTCCGCATAGAGCCTAATGGAGATCGTACTATTTTATCAGATGAAGATACCGGAAACGGACCCAGATTTAGACGCGCGGTTGGAGACCATTTAGATACCTTTGGCAATTTGTTAGTGACGGATAATGAAAGAGACGCAGTAATTCGGGTAAATCCTGCAAATGGTAACCGAACACTAATATCAGAGTAGTTAAAAACCTATTAAACTACATAAAGTATTTGGTCAGGATAAGGGGAATCTAATACCAGACCTCCGAGTTGCAAACGCAACTCCCATGCTATTTTATAGAAAGACTAAAAATAGGGTAAGCCTGGATTATATCAAACGCCTTTCATTGTAGCCCTTTTGGGGTGCTCTTTGCGCCAGCGGAGTTTGTTTAGAGCGTTCACATAGGCTTTTACACTTGCGACCACAATGTCTGTGTTAGAACCTTGGCCTTGTGTGATTACTCCGTCCTCTTCGACTCTAACGGTAACCTCACCCTGTGCGTCAATACCTTCGGTTATAGAGGCTACATTGTAGGTCTCAAGAGTTGGTTTGAGTCCGGTAGCTTTGGATACAGCCTGATAGGCCGCGTCAACTGGACCATCACCTACTTCTGACACAGTGACTTCCTCATCATCGATGAGAAGCTTTACTGTTGCAACCGGGCGCATATCTACACCACCAGAGTAGTTGGCAGAGATAACCTTGTAGAAATCAGATGAGCGGACAAACTCTTCGCTGATAAGTGCTTCAATGTCCTCATCGAACACATACTTCTTCTTATCAGCAAGGTCTTTGAACTTCACAAAGGCTTCCATGAAAGTGTCATCGTCAAGAAAATAACCGTAATCCTCAAGACGATCCCTGAAAGCATGGCGTCCAGAGTGTTTTCCAAGCACAATTTTATTAGATGGAATACCAACTTCCTCAGGACTCATGATCTCATATGTTATACGCTCTTTGAGCACTCCGTCCTGGTGAATTCCGGCTTCATGCGCAAAAGCATTGGCACCAACAATAGCCTTATTTGGCTGCACGTTGATACCGGTAATTTGAGACACAAGCCTGCTTGTTGGGTATATGTTTTCTGTATTTATTCTTGTTATGTAGGGATTATGGTCGTTTCTTACTTTAAGACCCATAACAATCTCTTCAAGCGAAGCATTACCCGCTCTTTCTCCAAGACCGTTTATTGTGCACTCAACTTGCCTTGCGCCTGCTTGAACTGCTGCGGTTGAGTTTGCAACTGCAAG
Organism: Deltaproteobacteria bacterium; assembly: GCA_029262275.1. Classification (GTDB taxonomy): domain Bacteria; phylum Desulfobacterota_D; class UBA1144; order Nemesobacterales; family UBA2774; genus CR02bin9. The sequence continues at coordinate 4,449 of JAJCZS010000009.1, forward strand.
CCCGAGGTCGTTGTGGCAATGAACGCTAAGGGTTAGATCGTCAAGTCCATCTACTCTTTCTAAGAGTGTAGTGATTATGTGAGCAAATTCCTCAGGCACTGTATATCCCACAGTGTCAGGAATGTTTATTGTTGTTGCTCCAGATCTCACCGCCAGATCCACCGCCCTTACAAGGTAGTCAAGATCGGTTCTGGTGGCGTCTTCGCATGAGAACTCCACGTTTTCTGTGTAGTTCCTTGCGTGTTTGACAGCACCACTTATGATTTCAAGTACTTCGTCTTGAGATTTTCTAAGTTTATGTTTTAAATGAATGTCCGAGGTTGCGATGAAGGTATGAATCCTAGGGGCTTCAGCTCCTTTCACTGCTTCCCAACCGCGGTCAATGTCTCTATAGTTGGCTCTGCAGAGCCCAGCTATCTCACAGCCACGAATGGTATCAGCAATGATTTTTACAGACTGGAAATCACCTTCTGAAGAAATCGGAAATCCGGCTTCGATAATATCGACACCCAACTTCTCGAGCTGGTGAGCTACACGTAGCTTTTCTTCTGCAGTCATCCCACAACCGGGAGCCTGTTCACCGTCTCTTAAAGTCGTATCGAATATCTTAACCATATTACTACTTCCCATTTCAATAACCTCCTCAAATTTAAACAAATATTTTAAGTCTGGACTAAGGTGTTGTCAATTGTTGTTAATGGATTAGAGCTTCACAAACCGGTAGGTAAATCAATAAAAGAAGTGGAGACCTTGAGCTTTTTCCCAACAACTTTTGAGAGTGCTTTAAGACCTACAGTTTCTGTGGCATGATGTCCTGCAAATATTACATTCATTTCTGAATCCTTTGCTGTATAGTATACCTCAGCAGTGTCTCCAGTTATATATAAATCAGCTTTTAACGCTAAAGCCTCATAAAAACCCCCGTAACTACCCCCACCGCTGCATACTGCTATTGTCTTTATGTTCTTTTTGCCAAATGGTAGAACGATGCATTTTGTCTCTATACTTTCATTTAACTTTTTCTCTATGTCCGTGATTGAGATTGCCTTCTTCCTCTCACCAAGCCAGCCAATATTGCGGCCTTTATGAATCAGAAACTCTTTTTTTATAGGGGCTCCAAGGAGTTTTAGCAGCTCGGCATTATTGCCAACGTCTTTGTGTCTATCAAGAGGCAGGTGGCATGCATAAAGAGAAAGGTTGTTTTCATAGAGAAGGTCAATACGTTCTTTGGACCAACCAATAACAGAAGGATTATGTGAACTCCAGAAATGGCCGTGGTGAACGATCAGCATATCTGCATTTAGCCTACTAGCTTCTTCAAAAGATTTGACCGATGCATCAACTGCAAAGGCTATTTTCTTCACCACAGAGCAGCCTTCAAACTGAAGACCATTCCAGGATGAATCTTGAATATCATCAATTTCTAAATACTTATCCAGAAAACCGACAACTTTATTTAGTGTTGGCATTTTATTGAGCAAAAGTGAAAGATTTATGATATACGACTAAAATTATTATCTTTTTACCATACGGTAGATAAGTAATAGTACTATTGAACCTATTACAGCAAAAATAAAGCTCTTTATGTCAAAACCTGGTTGAACACCCGCAAAACCAAGAATATTGGCAATAAAACCACCTACAAGCGCACCGACTATACCTATTATGATAGTCATGATAAAACCGCCCGGGTCTTTTCCAGGAAGAATCATTTTAGCAACAGCACCTGCAATTAAACCAAAGATAATCCAAGATATTATTCCCATGTAGTGCCTCCTTGTGACAATTGGTTGAAAAGAATTTCTGACTATAAATAGTACTACTTTTTATTTGGAAGTTCAAAGGGAGTCTTATTCCATTCTTTGACTGTAGTCCCAGGAATATATCCGGATTGGTTCAATGCAAATGGCAACCTCAGTATCTTTTCTTGTAAGAAGCCAATTCGCTAAATCTTTATTTGTATCATCCAGAAAACGGTCGATAAGTTTCTCAAGTTTCTCAGCACCTTTTTCGGGTATGATAGAAACATGGCCTTTACCCCTAACCCCCATATAAGGACTAGCGTTAGGCCCTACCTCAAAACCACACTTATTATTGGCTTTTAATATATTTGCTACTGAGGAATCCTCTTGAACTGCACACCAGATTTTTCCTCTATCATACAAATACCAAAGAGAAAAAACAGTTGGATAACCTGTTGATGTGATACCAGATAATCTCAATGGAAACTTTGTCTGGTTAAGATATTCCTCAACCCTTTTAATATCCCAATCGCCTTTTATTTCCAGCATAATTATTAATTGAGCTCCTAGTCAAAATGATCTTATATTTATTATAGCTTGAATCTATGAAATTAGAGTAAACATTTGCAGATTAGAAAAATTACCTTATTCTATTAACTATAAACCAAGGAGGGTTTTTTCGTTATGATTAGAACAAAAATATTACTAAACTTTCTAGCTTTAATAGCAATTCTGTCATTTGGAACCTTTACACAGGCTCAGAATCAAAGCTCCAACTTGAAACCACTAGATGCTAAATATGTATGCATGATTACAAATCAGGAATTTGCCAAAGAGCAGATCCCGGTTGAGGTAGAGGGTAAAACATACTACGGATGCTGTGAGATGTGTAAGGCTAAAATAAAGAACAACCCTCAAAGCAGAGCAGCAATTGACCCAGTTAGCGGAAACGAGGTAGATAAAGCTGTAGCAGTTATCGGAGCTGCACCGGACGGAAGCATTTTCTATTTTGAGAGCGAAGAGAATTTAAGTCAGTTTAGTCCTACAGCTGCTAATTAGAATTGACTGATAAAGCTCAAACTTCCCATTAATCTCACGCTTCAAGAGATGTTATGTATAAAAATAAACTTTCAAAGTTTACTAGCTCAATAGTTGTATTTACAATTTGTATTACAATATTCTCTGCTTTTCTTATAAGCTCATCATGCAGCAATGATAATTCGTCCCTTGATCCTGAGCTATCACAGACACTTAGACAAATCCTCTCAGAGAATATGGATGAATATGGTATTCCTGGTGCACTCGTAGGAGTTTGGATTCCTGGAGAGGGCAAGCTAATTTTTGAAGAAGGCGTCTCTGATATTGATAATGATGAACCAATTGAAAGAGAGGATCATATGCGAATAGGGAGTGTAACCAAATCCTTTACAGTCACAGTGATATTACAGCTTGTTGATGAAGGTTTGCTAAGTTTGGATGATCCTTTATCGAAATTCTTCCCAGAAATAATAAATAGCAGTGCAACTGTCCGTGAATTAGCAAATATGAGAAGTGGAATTTTTAACTATACCGATGACATAGACTTTATTATTGTATTTCTCGAAGATCTTTTAAGAAAATGGCAACCCCAGGAATTGGTTGATGTAGCCGATGGCAATTTGCCTTACTTTGCTCCTGATGGAGGCTGGCACTACTCTAATACCAATACGGTTATTTTAGGAATGATCATACAACAGGTCACGGGTAATTTTGTGGGTGCAGAGATTCAAGACAGAATAATTGAGCCACTTGGGCTTGGAGGAACAATTTATCCTCTATCCCCGGACATGCCTTTACCTTTTTCCAGAGGATATGCAGAATTTGACCAGGAAATTGGTTTGATGGACGTAACGTTCTCAGATCCATCAGCTTCTGCAGCTTCAGGTGCCATGATTTCTAGACTATCGGATTTGCGTAAGTGGGGTGAGGCACTAGGAACGGGGAGTCTGCTTAAGAAAGAAACTCACCAGATACAAATAAACAGCTTAAACCCAATCATGTTTGACCCATGCGATGATAATGACCCTGAAAGACCAAAGAGAACTTGTCCTGAGTATGATGAATATGGCCTTGGACTCGGAGAAATTGAAGGCTGGGTAGGACATACAGGCGAATACCTAGGCTACACATCTCTTGTAATGTTCAAGCCAGAGAGCAAATCTGTCATTGTAATCATGATGAATATATTTGATGTGGGAGAACATGTTCCGACTGTAGTTTTTAGAGATTATGCCGAGATTCTGAACTAACTGAAAACCTACATAATATGATTTTCGCTAACTATGTTAACCCTACATAAATAGCCCAGAGAGCCAGAATCGTCCAGATTGAAATCATTATCCAGTAAAGCGCAGGTTCCTTAGCACGCATCACTTTACGATGAATCCATGTGCTGCCAGTAAAAATTTCATAGATATCCCATGCAAGTAGTGCTATTCCTACAAGTAACCAAATATTCATTTTGATAGAATGAGAAACTATCCGTTTACAATATCTAAAAAGACCCTGTTAGGACGTCCGTCTAGGAAAGAACGAATTTTTTCTAAGTCTCCTCTCTCTTCTCTCCAATGGTGGTACTTTTCATAGTTCTCTTTTGCAGCCCATTTTTCAACTAAGAAGATACGGCTTGGATCCTCTTCATCTACGCATAAGGAAATACCTTCATTGCCCTCAAAATTACGTGTATCAGGTAGAATTTCTGCAAAGAAATCTGCGTACTCAGAAAGTTTATCCTCTTTAATTTTTGCATCTACAATTAACATTATGCTCATTTCGGAATCCCCCTCAATCTAAATGTATATTTTATATATACCCCTGGTTCTATATATAAAGACCTTTTATTGATCGTATCATACAAAAAAAGTTTTACAATATCTAAAAATTCACATTTGAACAGGAGATTATGGCTGGGGCTCTTGGATACACTTCGAACCCCAGAACATTACACTTGCTTAACCATCGAAGCAAGCTATTTTCAAGAATATGCTTTATCTGGTTGACAATATTTTTACTACCTTTTCGTCAAGCTCGGTTTAAGTTGGAATATCAAATATTACAATTAAACAAAAAGGGGAACCGAGGTTCCCCTAGTTCTTGAATTTAAGTGGTATTAGGTTTTAAGCAGTTGCTTTCCTTCTTCTCATAACCATAAAACCAACTATTCCCAAAATACCAGCCATAGCTATAAGTCCCCACTCAGATAAAGTTGGAATGTCTTTGGGTGGGAATACCCAGTTTACCTCTACTGTGTTTGATTCAACAGTCATGTCAGTTAAATCATCAAAGAATGAAGCTACAATCGTATCAGTACCCATAGATTGACTCGTATATGTCCAGGATACCTCGCCGTTTTCATCTGTAGTGCAGTCATTATTAGGAGTACATTCTCCCTCACCGGGATTACTCATTTCTCCGGTGTTAGGTCCTGATGTTACTTCAAATGAAACCAAAATACCTTCTTGAGGCTCGTCTCCACAAGTAATAGCAGCAGCAGTAACTGTGTAATCTGTTAGGACATTGTTTGTCGCAAAAGTGGGGAATAAACTTATACTATTTCCGTCGCTATTGCAGTTGCCCACAGGACATAAATCAGTGACTAGGACGTTATCAAAATAAAGCCCATTTCCGTCAAAGGATGGGTTCTCGTTACTAGTCTCAAACAGAAGTTGGTCAACCACACGGGCCCCAATGCACGACTCCCAACTCGAGCCTGTGTGAACCAGACAACCATCCACGTATATATTTACAATGTCGTTGCCCTCTGCGCCGGGTTGACCAGCAGTTCCAGACGCAAGTCCATCCACGAAAAATATCTCAATGCCTAGCCTATGCCAGTCTGTGTATGACAAATCTGTTGCAATTAGAGTGTTAGGAAAAGTACATCCATCAGCGGTCTGGACATATGTGAGATCGAAACCACTTACTCCATTGTCTACAATACGCACAAATGCTTGGCGTGTATCAGAAGAGTTGGCATCAATTATAAACTCCAAACCAGCCTGAGCGCTCCCTGTAGCGGAACGAAAGTCCACCTGGCCATAGAAATTGCTCGTGGTTGACGGCCCACAAGAATCATTAGGAAGGCTTACAGTCTCACCCGATATAACACCCGGATTACGAGGCGAATGAGGGTTTTGCCCCCCTGAACCTGAATCTACCGCTGTTGAAATTCGCCAAACCTTTCCGTGCGGGTCGGGACTCAAATCTACAACTTCCTCATCTGTTCCCGGTGTGGGGATAAACCAGGCTTCCCTACAGCTATTACCAAAACTCATAGGCGGAGCTATAGTGTTGCCATTGGGCTCAAGATCGTCAACGGATTGACCAACCACAAAGCCTGGGGGTTCAAAGTCCGTAAAGGTCTCCGCCACGGCCATCTGAAAACCACCAAATCCGAATACTGCCGCCAAAGCAATAAACTTAAATAATGTTCTTCTCATAATTATTGCCCTCCATCTTAGTATCTATAATTTTTTTTTATATAATGTCAACCCGATGTAAAGAATCCGCCCTATAAGTTGAAATTTGCATGTATTTTCTTAAGAAGTATAAGTAGTATGAGTATGACAAAAAGTGGTTTTAAGAATATTTAACGTTTACATTATGTTAGAAATGTTGGCTGGGGCACAAGGATTCGAACCTTGATCTTCGGATCCAGAGACCGACGTACTGCCGTTATACTATGCCCCAGTAGGGCTTTTAGTATTTATAATAATATGGGCTCAGTCAAGTTCTTTGCGTCATGAAAAGTATTAGATACACTTTAAAATAATATATCCGATTGAAAAGGTAAGAGGCCATGGCAGACAAGCACTATGAAATATTAGAAACTTTTGAGAATCAATACCCTGGAAGGGAATACGAGATAGATATATCATGCCCCGAGTTTACGTGTGTTTGCCCAAAGACAGGGCAGCCCGATTTTGCGGTGATTAATCTCAAATACGTTCCCGACAAACTCTGCATAGAGCTTAAATCGCTTAAGCTGTATATGTTTTCATACAGAGATGAAGGCGCTTTCCATGAACATGTTACAAATCAAATTCTAGACCATATCGTCAAAGCCTGCAGCCCAATTAGGGCGGAAGTAACAGGGGACTTTAACGTTAGGGGTGGAATAAAAACTATAGTTAGAGCTAAATATTGTAGAGATAAAGACTAAGAACCAGGATTTACGTGACATAGTCACCTTTTTTTAAGAGAATTAGCAAAAGTTATATCTTTAGGAACAAATAGAAGTTAGTATTTTTCATAACCATCTATAAGGTAGATATGAATTGCTGCTAAAAGCTCAAATATACATTACTGGCGTTATTATATTACTTATCATAGCCACGGCCTTGGCGGCTCCCTATATTGCCCCATTTGCATACGACGACACTGATTTTTCAAACACCCTTAGCTCACCAAATAAAATAAATCTCATGGGCACGGATCAAGAAGGAAGGGACCTATTTAGCAGAGTGATATACGGGTCCAGGGTTTCTATATCTGTTGCACTGGGTACAGCCCTAATTGCACTTATTATTGGAACTTTGTACGGAGCCCTATCAGGCTACCTTGGCGGGAAAGTAGATGAATTAATGATGAGAGTAGTCGACATATTCTATTCACTTCCCGATCTGTTATTGATAGTTCTTGTTACACTAGTAATTGGAAGAGGGGTTTTGGGGATTGTGCTTGCTCTCGGGTTCACAGCCTGGATGAGAGTTGCAAGAATAGTTAGGGGAAACGTGCTTCAAATAAAAGGGGTCGACTATGTGCAATCGGCAAGAAGCCTTGGGGCATCCCCCGCTAGAATAATGGGGCTTCATATTATTCCTAATATCCTAAGCCCTCTCATTATTACAATCACATTTGCTGTACCATATGCAATATTGGCTGAATCGACGCTTAGTTTTTTAGGTCTAGGCATAGCGCCTCCAGAGTCTAGCTGGGGCACATTGGCAAGCACTGGGTGGCAGGGTATAAGGACATTTCCACATTTAATAGTATTTCCTAGTCTTGCGATTTTTATAACGGCATTTTCATTTAATCTATTTGGAGAAGGTCTAAGAGATATACTCGACCCTCAAAGAACAAAGAGATAGGGGTCATATTAAATTAAGATTTCTTGGAGGGAAATCATATATGAATCGGAACCATCTAATAGCAATATTTTCAATTGTTATACTGAGCGTATTTCTTTGCTCCCCCTCTCACTCTACCACCAGGTTAAACTGTCAGTCCGAGATATATCAGCAAGTAACGGCCGACCCTAAAGACAAATTTAAAAAAGGCTACTGTTTTATAAAACTCGGTCAATATCAGCAAGGTGTTACAAGACTAAATGGAGTCGCAGGTGAGTTACCGGAAATTGGCGACTACGTAATCTATTTTCAAGCTGCGGGATATGAGAACCTTGGCGATTACAATAATTCAGCTGCTCTATTTAATAAAATTCTAAGCCAATACCCTGATAGTGGGCTCAAGAAAAAGGCTCTTTCACGTTTAGGAAACATCTATACTCAGTCAGGTGACTACGGCAATGCTGAGAGGATATTTAGATCCCTCTCGAATGAGGAAAAGAATAGAAGCCTAAAAGCTTCATATTTGCTTGGATTAGGTGAGGCAATGGAAAAACAAGGAAAATATTCAGAAGCCGTAGCTACTTACAAACGTATCTGGGTTCAATTTCCTGAGACCAAATCCTCAAGTGAAGCTTACACAGCAGCTACTAACATTAGTAGTACTCAAGGAACCCCCTTTCAACCTAGCCAGTCTGATTACCTTCAGCGTGCAAATATTCTCTTTGATAAATCCAGATGGAGTGCGGCCCTTAGCAACTACAGCAAGCTCTCATCAAAAAGCACTGAAGTTAGAACAAACATGGGAATATCTATGGTTAAAACTAAGCGACTTAATGAGGCTGAGAACTTACTTAAAAATATCAACTCACCAAGGTCTCTTTTCTGGAGAGGGAAGCTGAAGACAAAACAGGGGCTCGACTCGCAGGCATCATCCCTATATATTCAAATACATAATCAATTCCCAAACAGCGCTCTTGCTGCAGAGGGACTCTACAATGCGGCCCGCCTATATCAAATAAATAATCAAACCCAGCAAGCTATAAAGACCTACGACATTTTAATAAGATCATATCCCAGAAATAAGTATGCAGAGGACGGCGCCTGGAATTTAGGATGGATATATTACAGAAAAGGGCAGTATAGAGAAGCTCATGGAACCTTCTCTGCATTTACAGAATCTGAATCGTCATTTAATGCCTCAAACGCAAAATACTGGCGTGCTAGAACGCTTGAAAAACAAGGCAGATTAGATGAAGCCCAAGTTCAGTACAGAGAGCTTGCAGGTTCCACCACACCTACATATCACACCTATATGGCGCAGAAAAAAAGCGGATATAGTCCCACATATGCAAATATCAACCCTGAATCTATAGCGTTAAATTCCAAAGCTAGTACTAGAAAACAAAGGGCACAATTATTGATCGCACTTGGAATGCCTGAGGAGGCACAGCTTGAAATAGTAGCAATGGAAGATGAGGCAAATACAAAGGAAGAGTTTGTTATAGTAAGCCTACTTTATTCACAAGTAGATGATTATTACCAGTCTATTAAGGTTGCTCAGGGCATTGGGCTTCCTCAAGCCAACAGACTGTCATACCCAAAAGGGTATCAGGAATTTGTAGTGCCCTACGCTAAAAAATATGGGGTTGATGAGCTTATCGTTTACTCCATTATAAGGGAAGAGAGTAGATTTCAAAAAGATGTTGTGTCCCCAGCGGATGCTGTTGGGCTCATGCAGCTCATACCGCCCACAGCTAGAACAGTAGCTAGGCAGATAGGAATTAACGGATTCTCTACAGCTATGCTCACAATACCCAGAATAAATATAGAAATGGGCATATTTTACTTCAAACAGGTGCTCGATAAGTTCAATGGAGACGTTGAACTTGCACTAGCGAGTTACAATGCAGGCCCGCATAGGGCTGCTGATTGGAAAGCCAGATTCTATGGACTAGAGAAAGACGAGTTTATAGAAGAAGTACCATTTAGAGAAACCAGGAACTATATAAGAAGAATTCTTAGGAGCTATGGGGCATACAAAGCTATATACGGGAGCTCTTTAAGTCAGGACCAGCCAACTAGTAGCGAGCCTGCAAGTCCTTTGAACTAGGCTCTTAATTTTTCGCCGCAAATGGCAGCAAAATTTTGAACTATCTTAAGACCAAGGGTGCTACTCTTCTCAGGGTGAAATTGGGATGCGAAAATATTGTCTTTAGAAACCGCAGCTGTGAACTCAAACCCATAGGTAGTTTTAACTGCGCTTATACTATCGTCCTTGGGACTAGCATAGTAGGAATGAACAAAGTAAAACCAGCTGTCTTGAGGGACTCCTTTGAGCACAGGAGTGTCTTTTACTATTTTTATTTCGTTCCATCCCATATGAGGAACTTTAAGGCCTTCTTCTTTAAAATCAGGAAACTTGACCACCTTACCTTTAAAAATCCCTAGACCCTGGGCACCAGGAGATTCTTCACTTTCTTCAAATAGAACCTGAAGACCAAGACAAATCCCCAAAAAAGGTTTTCCTGAATCTATAAAATCTTTTATAGGAGAAATGAGACCATAGTCGTTCAGATTTTTAACGCAGTCCCCAAATCCTCCTACTCCTGGGAGAACAAGCCCGGAAGCATTTGAGATTTCTTTTGGATCCCTAGTTACAACAGCAGGGAACTCCTGGCTCTGAAAAGCTTTACTTACACTTCTCAGATTACCCATTCCGTAATCTACAATTGCGATCATTTCTTAGAGTTTACCTTTGGTTGAGGGTATATCCTTAGACCTTGGGTCAAGCCCAGTAGCTTTGTCCAATGCGCGTCCTACTGCTTTGAACATAGCCTCGATTATGTGGTGCAGGTTGTCACCGTATTTAAGCTCTATATGTAGGTTAGCTTTAAGCGTATTAGTAAAAGACTTAAAGAACTCCTCTGCCAGCTCAACATCAAACTCGCCAACCTTAGACTTAGGAATTTCCACTCTGAACTCAAAATGAGGTCTACCGCTTAGATCAACACAAGCAAACGCAAGTGTTTCGTCAAAAGGTACAAATGCTTCACCAAATCTGGTTATACCCCTTTTGTCACCAAGCGCGTTTAAAATTGCCTCACCCAGCGCAAGTCCAACATCTTCTACAGTGTGGTGAAAATCTATATCTATATCGCCTATGGCGTTTATCTTCAGATCAAAGTAACCGTGCTTGGCAAATTGAGAGAGCATGTGGTTAAAGAAAGGTATGCCTGTGTTGATATCAAATTTGCCGCTCCCATCTAGGTTAATATCAATCTTCACCTTTACTTCTGATGTCTTTCTTTCGAGTTTTGCTTGTCTTTTACCCATGATTAATTAAGAATCTTATCTGAAATTATAGAAGTATCCAAGGTCTCTACCTATTAAAGATATTAACCCCAAGGTATTTCTAAGCAAAGCGCGACTGAGTACAATAGTTTTTATGAAGATAGGTATTTTAGATGAGACCAGTGGGCTTGATAGCAAAACTAAGAGCAGTATTAAAAAAATAGCGCGTCTAGTATTAAAAGAGCAGGATGTTCCAGGAGACTGTGAGTTGAGCATCACTTTTATAGATGACGCTCAGATGAGAGAGCTCAACCGCACCTATAGAAAGATTGATAGAACCACCGATGTGCTTTCATTTCCCCAAAGTGAATGGCCTGATTTTACTATTTTGGGAGATATCATTATTTCCTTAGATACGGCTGAAAGACACTCAAAATCCTATGGGGTTTCACTACACGAGGAGCTAAAGAAGCTTATTGTCCACGGTATACTTCACTTGCTGGGTCACGACCATAAGAAAAAGAAAGAAACCGAAATTATGAGAGAAAGGGAAAAAGAACTGTCTTTATTAATTAAGGACCTATAAGTAAATAACCCTACTTACCCTTTTTAATCTTAAGTTTTACTTCTTCTATTGAGCGGGAAGTTGATTTAGTAACTGTAAAAATATAGTTGGTGTGCTTAACCTTGTCCCCTGTCTTAGGGATAGACCCTATCTCTGCTAGAAGAAAACCGCCGAGAGTTTCATAATCATCACTATCTGGAATGCCTAGGCCAAGATCATCATTTAAGGCCTCTATTTCTATCTTTGGATTTATTAAATAGTCTTCGTCCCCTGTTTTTCTCCAGAGTTTTATTCCCCTATCGTATTCATCCTCAATTTCACCAACTACTTCTTCTAAGATGTCCTCAAGTGTAATTGCGCCAACTGCTCCGCCGTATTCATCGACAACAACAGCCATACCAGCCCGGCCCTCTTTCATCTCTTCAAGCAACTCATCCACGGGTTTTGACTCGGGAACATAGAAAGGCGACTGTGCATAATTTTTAAGAGCATCATTGGGATCAGCACCCAGAAGATAAAAGGAATGCAACATGCCCGTAATGTTGTCCACGCGATCAGAGAAGATAGGTATTCTTGAGTGCCCGGTTTCTTTAATCAGCCTTATGGCATCACCAACTTTTGAATCTTCGCTAAGGGCTCTGACCTGAATAAGCGGGATCATAATCTCATCCACGGCGGTTTCTGAAAACCTAAATATTCTCTTAATAATTCTCTCTTTATAATCAACCGTAGGGGCAGTGGTGTCACCCTCGATTACATCAAGGAGCTCCTCTCTTGTTATAAATGTGCTATCTGTTTTGCCTGTTAGGTCCAGAAGTTTTTTCGTAAAAATGTTTACAAATATTAAGATAGGATAGAACAATTTTGATGCTACCCAAAGAGGATAAATTGCCCAGAGCACTATTGTATTTCTTCTTCTTTGAAAAACAGCCTTTGGAACTATTTGTCCAAAGATTATTATAAGTGGTGAGAGGATTAAAACTGTGTACAGCTCTCCACCCTGACCATATTTTTCATGTATATAGAAAGTGAGCACAATGGTGCTAATAATCAAAGAGAGGTTTATTCCAACAAGAGTTGTACTCAGAAAACGCTCTACCTGATCAAAGGCACTCAACACTAACTTTGCGCTCTTGGATCCACCCTCTGCTAGTGATCTCATCTTTACCTTATCACAGGATATAAGAGCTATCTCAGAGCCTGCAAAAAAGGCCTGCAATATAAGAGAAACTATTATTATTCCTATTACTACTTCAAGCGACATCTGCTACCTCTTTTTTCATTCTTTGCACTCTAATCTCAGTAATACGTTTTCCGGAAACTTTATTTACCGTAAAGGCTAAACTGCTATATGAAATGCTATCCCCCTGGGCCGGGAATCTGCCGAATAAATCAAACACGAACCCAGCTACTGTCTCGTGATCTTCCTCAGACGGAAGAACAGACTCTTCAAGCTCATCTCCTAAGTTTTCAATCCCACCATATCTAAGTATGGTAAACAAATATGTATCGTTGAATTCATCAATTTTCATACTTCCTGGAATAATTAGCGACTCGCCCTGCCACCTGACCTCGGCAGTTTTTATAACTCTTCTCTCATCCTCAATCTCTCCAAAGAGCTCTTCAAGAAGATCCTCCATAGTGACAATACCATCAAAGCGTCCGTACTCATCAACAACAATTGCTATATGTATGCGCTGTTGCTGAAACTCTTTTAAGAGATCAAATGCCATTTTTGTACGAGGTATAAAATAAGGAGGTTTTAAAAACTTTTTAATAGTTTTTTCCTCTGAAAGATCGAAAGAAAGAAGATCTTTAGCATATAGAACCCCAACTATGTTGTCCTTACTATCTTTATAAACAGGTGTTCTTGAGAAGCCTCTTTTTTTAATATCGTAGAGAGCTTGGGATCTAGAAAGATTTACAGGCAGCAAGAAGCAGTCAATTGATGGGGTCATAATTTTATGAGCAGGAACGTCTTCAAGCTTAAACAAACTCCCTACAAGCTTTTTCTCAATCTCTGTAATAACTCCCTCTTCACTACCAATGCCCACTAGAGTTTTTACTTCCTCCGCTGAGAACTTCTCGCTGTGCTCTGGTTCTATCTTTCCTCCCAATACTCTTGTGAAACCGATTGAGAGAATCATCAATACCCATCTTATAGGAGTAATCAAAACATGGAACATGTGTAGCGGATAGGAAATTGCCGTAGCTATGACTCTAGGATACTTAACACCTAGGGTTTTTGGGCCAATTTCACCCAATAGAAGTAGACTAGGAGATGCAACTGCAACAGATACAAGCATTATTGTTTGCTCTGAAGAAGTAGTTAAAAGCGAGTTTACCGTAAGACCTATAACACTGGTGTAGGCTACATTTACTACCTCATCCGCAAAAAGAATAGTAATTATGAGTTTGTATGGGTCTTTAAGTAGCTTATCTATAAGTTTTGAGCTTTTAGTCCCTTCTTTTCTCAATCTGTCTAGCTGGTGTTTCCCCAAAGAAAATAGAGAACCCTCGGCTATACAGAAAAATCCTGAAAGAAAAAGAAGAATCAATATTAATATTAGATTATAGCTTAATGATATATCTTCCATCTAATTGTTAAAGTGAACAAATCCCCTTTCGTTTATTGTTTTATACTCTCCGCTGACACTATTAACATCTAGTGAAGCAAGCTCTGTTATGCTGCCGATTTCTGTAATTTGAATCTCTAATTTCTCTGATATAGCTTGAATTTCTCCCTTCCTTGATTCGTCTGCGGTAAAAAGCAGCTCGTAATCTTCCCCGCCGCTTATAGCCGGTTTATAAATATCCTCATAATACTGCTCTACAAAGTCATTATATTCTTTAGATCTTGGCACCTTCTCAAGCTCTAACTTAGCACCAATATCTTGCTGAACTGTAATCCTCTCTAAATCAAGAAGTAGTCCATCACTAACATCAATCATCGAAGTAGCTAATTGCTCTAGCGCAAGTTCTCTTCCAAGAGCTAACCTTGGCAAAGGATTTATATGTCTATTTGTTAAAAGCTCAGCGCCTTGCTTTGGTTCTTCATCTTGAAGGATTTTGAGACCAAGCGCCGAATCACCCAAAGTGCCACTTACATATAGAAGATCTCCAGGTTTAGCTCCGGCTCTCCTAACCATTAAGTCAGGTTCAACCTCACCCAAAACAGTTATATCCAAAAAGAGCTTATTAGATGAAGATAAGTTTCCACCAATAAGTTCAACCTTAAACTCTTCAAGGGACGAGAGAAAACCTGAAATTAAACCGTCAAGATACCCCTCATCTTCCCCCTTAGAAAAACCTACCGATGCTAGTATAAACCTGGGAACACCCCCCATGGCCCCTATATCACTTACCGAGACAGCTACGGCTTTTCTAGCAAGCTGTGCTGGGGTAATAAAGGATTTAACAAAGTGAACATCCTCTACCTGGGTATCTGTTGTTGAAAGCACCAGCTTGCCTGAATCAAATCTTACAGCTGCTGCGTCATCACCAATTCCCAGCTCTACATCCTTAGATATTTTATGAAACCGCTCTTCAATACTTCTAAGAGCACTTAGCTCATCTATCATAGTATTTAAATCCCGCAGCATTCTATTATAGGATTAGAAGCTATAAAACTGTTTTGAATAAAGAATTCTGGGAGTTGTATGAACTTAAGGTATAAATCACACAAATGAGGGTCTGGTTCTTTCATTTAGTTTGTAGTATAAATTTCCTAAAAATTTAAAACACTTAGGCCTCTATGCCACAATTAAAGTTTAGGATATTTAACAATATATGTCAATAAAAATACCTCATTATACACCCATCTTCAATTTAGAAAGAAATAAAACTCTTAGGTATAATTGTTTGCTATGAGCCAAGAGAAAATAACTATATATGTAAAACCGACATGCACCACGTGCAGGAAAGTTCTCAAGATTCTAAGAGAAAGTGAGACGGATTTTGACAGTGTTAACTATTTTGAAGAGCCGCTAAACAAAAAAACATTAACTCAATTAGTAAAAAGCTTAGGTATCCCGCCTAGAGATCTTTTAAGAAAGAACGAATCAATATATAAAGAACTAGGCTTATCCAATAAAGAGTTAAGCGACTCTCAAATTATAGATCTCATGATCAAGCATCCCGATTTGATTCAAAGACCTATTGTAGTTAAAGATAAAGAAGTAATCCTTGCCAGACCTGCTCTAGAGATTGAAAAGATTCTATAGTCCTGCCTAAACAGATTCATACTTTATAGCGCACAAATCTTTAATCAACATATGATCACAGAATATTACTTATTTCAATATAGATCTAAATTGCTAAATATCTTTGCATTATATGAACTTCCTGGTTAAATTTGTCTAATTATTAGACGAGAAATTTAGCAAAATAGTGGGGGAAAGATAATGACCAAATTTAGAGCTTTATATGTATCTTTGCTTGCTTCAATTTTATGTATCGCAATATATGCAACACCAAGTCATGCACAGTTTGCATGTCTTCCTACTTGCGACCTTGCTGATGGTGAATTTCTAGCATTAGCGGCAATGGGATTGTCCACTAGCAATAACAGAAACGCAGAGTTTCAGATTACCTCTGCTTCTATTAGTGAAACTTTTGAAATAGGAATATTTGATGGGGACGGCTCAGGTACGAACTGGGACGTAAATAATGAACCTTTCGTAGTATTAGAATATTCACTATATGCTGATCCTGAAGGCAACGGTACTGGGAATTCATTTCTTGTAGCCCGTTGGTCAAGTAACGGTGCATTTGGTGATAACATAGGGGAACCAATGCCGACTGATGAATGGTTTACGCGAGTACTGTCAAATATACCTCAAGCACGTACTGCTGATGGGACTTACTCATATAGATTAGAAATGGAAAATTTAAATCCTGATGCTGTGGGTTTAAATGGTTACAAGGTACGAACTGACGGAGCAATTTTTATACCCGCAGGAGCTGCATTTAACTACGTAGCACCTCCTAGAGCACAAAAAGACTTTGAAACTTTGTTTCCGAATATTGATATCACAGACCCTGCATGTTTTGATATGAACCGCCCAGGAGGTTTCTGTGACCCGTTTACAGATCCCAGCTGCTGTTTAAATCCGACTTTATATACTGGGGAGTGGAGTTTTTGTTTTATGGTCCCTGATGACCTAGATACATTAGATATTTGGGATGGAGATTTTGATTTTGGCTCGGCCTCTTTTGACGATCAAGGTAACTGTATCGTACCTGACAATGTAAACCTGGACACTGATGATCAAAATACCCCAATTCCTCTACCAGATTGGGCAATTGGTACCGATGCAATAACTCAGTCAGCAAGTATTCCCACAGACCCGGCTGATGATAATTTCTGTAACCCTTTATCCACTAGACCGCCTAGCGTCATTTACAACCTTGTAGGTCCGGGAGGCGTATCATATATGAATACAAACCCTTCTGGGAATATTGAATGGGAACTTTTCAACATCAGTACTCTGCCATTTGATCCTAATTTATATGACATTCATGTAGATGACATTCCAGGTGGACTTTGGTGTGTAGAAACATTTGGAAACGATATGCAAAATCTAAATTCTTTGAGACTACCATTTGCAGCTATTGGTGTTGATGATAACGGAGAACCTGTAGTTGAACCTCCTGTAGATTTACCCATTCCTTCTCTAAATCAGTGGGGAGTATTAGCTCTAGCAGTAATATTAGGAATTGTGGGATTTATGGCAATTAGAAGAAAAAAAGTGGCTGCTTAAATCCAAAATCATTAATTCTTTAAAAACTAAAGGGAGCTTAGGCTCCCTTTTATTAATCCACTTCTGGAGAAATTAGCAACATGCTTTAATTTTTACTTCTACTTTTTTGGTCCTTTACCATTGCCATTGTTATTGTTATTCCCTTGGCCGATTCCACCACCATTGGCACCGCCGCCAACAGACGGGCATTGATTATCATTTTGCCTAATGGGTGTGAAATCTGTGATAGACGGATTTTGCATCCATGCAGTGATGGTCGGTATATCAGTTGTTCCCCAATAATTTTGCCGTACATCCAATGTTGCTCCACCTAGAGCTTGGTCAGGCATAATTCCTGCTGGTATAAAATAGCGAACTCCATTGCCCGCAGTGGTAATTCCTGTAAAACAGTTTTTGCTAATATCCACTGTATTCCAACCTATACCACCAAGACTTGGAGAGGCACTTTGATAGGTGCTATGGGCACCAGCATATACAGCACTTGCGTCACTAGTGTCAGCTCTGTTCTTTGTAATAGTAATATCTGAAAAGACTGTCTGCCCCGTTATATTATCTGCATTAAAAAGCGCAAACACGGCATCCGTAGTACCTAACATAATATTTTCCCTAATTGTTACATCTGAAACAGGTACTGATGCCTGATACCATTTGAAAATCTGGATGTCGCGACGGTTATTATTGAAGTTATTAGTCTCAATTAGAGCGTTCTGAACTTCCTCTAGGAACAAAGCAGCAGTTGTATGGTTATTGAAAGTACAGCCTGTTACATCTATTCCATCAAGGGTGGAAACGCTACCGTCATTTGCTATGTATATACCTATGGCATTGTCTATAAAAGTAGAGTCAATAAACGACACATTGTTTAAATGACCTGAAGAGGCAATCCTTAGACCGTGATGAGTGTTTTCAAAATTGCACTGGTCAACTAACAAATTCGTAACTGTTGTAGCGTTATGAACTTCTATGCCGCGTGAACTATTATCAAGCATAGAAACCAATTGTATCGTTGTACCATCAATTGTTTGACCTGCAAGTTCAAAACGTATTGCCTGGTCTGCATTTTGTATAGTCATATTTCTAATTATTACATTGTTAGCCTTAGGGTAGAAAACAACTGTAAATCCTCCTAGGCTTGAAGGGTCTATTATTGTTGAGCCAATTCCCTGACCCTGAATTGTAAGTTCTTTTGTAATATCTATAAAATCTTCTACATGGGTACCAGCTAGAACATTTATTGTATCACCGTTTACAACACCAGCGTCATCAATTGCGTCCTGAATTGTGGCAAAGTCTCCTGGAATGTCGAAAGTTGCTGCAATTGTATTGCCTGCAGAAATATATGTTATGATCAGAGCGAAAATTAATGATAAACAGAATGAATACTTATTTAGTTTCCCCTTGTTTTCTTTTTTCATACTCATTACCCCCACCTATGTTATTGATTTTTTAACAAAAGAGTACAGTAACATTACTGTAAAATATAGTACGAGATCTAGAACATATATGGATGTTAATTATATGATTAATTATGAACTGGCTTCAAGTAGGTTTTGTTTTAAATTAGAGATTTGGCTCTAAAATATGATAGAGAGATTAAGATTCCTGAGCGGCATTCCTGCCGCTCAGGTTGAATATTAAGTTAGAGTGTAGGTAGAAGCTTAAAAAGTTTCTGTTACAACATTACTACCAGTACAGGTAGCCATATCCACTGCTTGAAATTTCAAAGTCTCACCAAACAATCTCGGTGATATATCAACAGAAACGGTAGCATTACCTTTTGCATCAGCGGTTGTCATATCCAAAACTCTTGGTCTGTCGATTCCCAAGACGAGCTTACGGCAAATCTCACTAGCTTCGACGTTTGGTGCTTCATTAACTCCGACAACAATTGCTACATCCCCATTTGAAGAAGCTTCACTGACGTTAAAGTCATTGACTACACCAGCATCTCCTGGGACAATCGGCTGTAAAGCTACAGTGGCACAAATATTAGTTGTTCTAAACGGCATGTAATCGTTCACAGCTAGGTCTGGTACTTGCATAAGTGCAGTAATTGCAGCAGCGTTAGCAGTACCCCACCAGTTATTTGTTATATTTACAGTAGCTCCGCCTAAAGGATCCAATGGATCAACTCCAGCAGGAACGAAGTATATTACGCCATCTCCAGCCGTTAGACCTGTAAAGCAGTTATTTCTAATACGAACTGTATTCCAACCGGTACCAGCACCGACACTAGTTCTGTAAGCTCCCGCAAAAACTGCGCTGCCTCCAGCACCAGTAGTATCAGCTTCGTTTCTCACAAACCTAACATTGTTAAACATGGTAGCACCACCGTTGTCTGCATTAAAGATTGCAAACACAGCGCTGGTAGTTCCAGTCATTGTATTGTTTGAGATAGTAATATT
Organism: Deltaproteobacteria bacterium; assembly: GCA_029262275.1. Classification (GTDB taxonomy): domain Bacteria; phylum Desulfobacterota_D; class UBA1144; order Nemesobacterales; family UBA2774; genus CR02bin9. The sequence goes on from JAJCZS010000009.1 coordinate 24,321, forward strand.
AGATACCGGAACGCCAGGATTATACCACTTCAAGATTTGTATATCCCTACGGTTATCTACAAACGTATTTGCAAGAATTCTTATGTCCTGTCCTTCTTCGAAATATATAGCTTGACCGGTATTAGCCATGAAAGTATTTCTTCTGATTCTAACATCGCTCATTGTGGATGTATTGCCGTCGTTTGCCATATAAAAACCGATGACATTGTCAGAGAAGAAAGAATCTTGAATTTCTGCTCCATCCAAATGGCCTGAAGAGGCAATTCTTAGACCGTGATTGTTATTTTCAAAGTTACACTCATCGATAAACAAATTTGTAATAGTTGTAGCGTTATGAATTTCTATACCACGGCTTGTATTGTTTAGCATCTCAACACGAATGAGATCTGTGCTATCTATGGTTTGACCTGCTAATTCAAAACGGATTGCTGTACCCCCATTTTGAATTGACATATCTCTAATAATTATATTGTCAGCTTGAGGATAAAGCACAATCTGTAATGCAGGTGGAGGAGAAGGCTCTAACATCGTAACACCTATTCCCTGACCCTGAATTATGAGCTCTTTTGTTATAAATACAGCGGATTCGACATGAGTTCCGGCAAGAACATTAATTGTATCTCCATTCATAGTGCCTGGATCGTCAATCGCTTCTTGTATTGTTGCAAAATCCGTTGGAACATCAAATGTTGCAGCTTTTGCATCTTCAGAATATATATATGCATAGCTAAGAACGAACATTACCAACACATAAAAAAATAATCTGTTTAAATTTCCATTAATAATTTTCATTAATTACCCCTATCCAACTTTTAGATTTATTTGCATAACTTATTTATACACTTATTAATTATACCCAATAACCTCAGAGCTTGGTTAATCCTATATTTCACAACTCGTGTGGAAAGGCTCAAAATTCGTTATCGCAGGTATTTCCATTAGAGCAGTAACTCCTGGTAAGGTACCAACACCCCAGAAATTATTAATAGAATTTAGAATAGCGCCGCCCAATGCTTGATTAGGAACTACTCCAGCTGGAACAAAAAACCTGACTGCATTGCCTGCACCAATACCAGTAATACAGTTTCGTTTAACTCTTACTGTGTTCCAACCGGTACCTCCGGCACCTGCACCAGTTCTATGTGCACTTGCCAGGATAGCGGTTCCACTAGTGGTTATGTCGTTTATGGCAAAAAGAACGCCGTTAAAAACTGTTTGTCCGCCATTATCCGCATTAAATAAGCTAAATACAACACCGGTTGTTCCCATAATAGTGTTTCTAGTGATACGGATATCAGATACAGGAATACCAGGTTGATACAACTTTGAGATTACTACATCGTTGAGGTTGTTCATGAATAAATTGCCCGTGATCCTTGTATCCTGGGCTTCTTCAAGATATATTGCCGCACCGCGAGAGAATGTATGGTCAGAGAAGGTATTTCCTCTGATTCTAACATTGCTCATTGTAGATGTGTTGCCCCCGTTAAGAACATATATTCCAATATCATTATCAGTAAAGTTTGAATCCTGAATTCTGGCACCATCCAGATGGGCTCTGGAGTTAATCCTGAAACCATGTCTGTTATTTTCAAAGGTGCACTCATCTACAAGTAAATTTGTAGCAGTTGAAGCATTACCAACCTCAATGCCGCGTTTACTGTTTAACATCGCAACACGTCGGATGGTTATGTTATCAAGTGTTTGACTTTTGTTAGCAACACGTATTGCTTGGCGTGCATTTTGAATTGTCAGATCTCTAATTAATACATTGTTGGCAGTAATTCTAAAAACACTTTCAAAACCGTTTGGATCAATGACAGTAGCTCCTAATCCTGCACCAGATATAAAGAGCTCTTTTGTCACCAATATGTTACTTTCGTTATATATACCTGCCAGCACATTAATTATATCTCCATTCATAGTACCGGGATCATCTATTGCTTCCTGGATTGTAGCAAAATCACCTGGAACTGTGATAATTGCAGCAGATGCAGTGCTAGAACTAATATAAGTAATTCCTAAAAGTAGAACACCTAATAATAAAAATGAAAAAGCTTGTGATTTTCTACATGTTTTTCTCATGGTATTGCCCCCTTCACACATTTACAATTAACTATTAAAAGACATAAATAACCCAACCTCAGTACTATTAATTATATTATCACTACAATATCAAGTCAATCTCATTTATTAGATATAATTATACATCAATTTATTTTATTTAATTATGTTCTGTATAAACAAAATCACAGGTTATAATACTTGGCTAATATGATCGCTAAAGTATTTAGCAGTGCAGTTTTGGGGGTGGACGCCTATCTTGTTGAGGTAGAGGTTGATATCGCACTGGGGTTTCCTCAGTTCGCTACTGTAGGATTGCCTGACGGGGCTGTGAAAGAGAGCAAGGAGAGGGTTAGAGCAGCAATTAAGAACTGCGGATACGAATTCCCACAAAGAAGAATCACGGTAAACCTTGCCCCTGCAGATATTAGAAAAGAGGGGTCCGCGTTTGACCTTCCAATATCACTTGGAATCTTGGCGGCCACAGGGCTTATTGATCATGAAAAACTCCGTGACTATATAATACTTGGAGAGCTGTCCTTAGACGGCAAAATAAAATCCATAAAAGGCGCTTTGCCTTCTTCAATATGTGCAAGAAACTCTAAGCTAAAGGGCATTATTCTCCCAAAGGAAAACGCCGAAGAAGCTGCTGTCGTAGATGGGGTCCAAGTACTGGCGCCGGATTCTCTTCAAGATCTGGTTGAGTTCTTTGCAGGTAAAAGGGAAATCACCCCAACTACAATAGATATAAAGTCCCTATTCAATCAGGCGAAGGAATATCAGATTGATTTCCACGAAGTAAAGGGACAGGAGCATGTAAAAAGGGCTCTTGAAGTTGCGGCAAGTGGAGGCCATAACCTGCTTACGATGTGGTCTTAAAACCACTTATTTTTACCCCTTCATAGCTATCGTTCAAGAGAGTATTAGACTTAGAAGCCGGCCTAAGTATTAGTTTTGGCTACATTCTCTTATTAGAGCACTAAATAGAGAATATTAGCAAGGAGCAAGAGGAAACAAATTAAAAATTGTAATTGCTATCGAAGCTCAAAACATTTGATATAAATCAAATTACAAACAATAGCTCTATACTAGTGAAATGATAAATAAAACTGTAGACAATATGCAGGCTACAGTTCTAACATGATTCCAAGCAGTCCAGTTTAATAGATAGGTTGACCAAAGTTCAGCAGCCTCAACTGTATCTGGTATTGAACTATCAAGTGTCTTATTCATAGGAACATTATATACAACCGTTACAAGAAACATTCCAATCAGATAGACAAGAGCACCCATTATAACGTAAATTGCTCCAGGTTCTCCCCACATCCAAATCATTGATAGAACCAGAACAAGAGAGAGTACTGCTGTTCCAAAAAAAACAAAAAAGAATAACGGATTTAGAATCTCTTTATTTATTGACTTCATCGATGCAATACCCTGGGGTGGTGGGAGCTTGCTGAGAGCCTTCATTATTGTATTTGAAAATATGAAGAATAGACCCGCCATTATCCCTGAACCGACTGCCGATAATAAGACTGCCACAAAGTATATGCTAGCCACTAGATACCTCCTCATTGCTCCATGCACCTTCAGCTGATGCTTTCTCTAAATAGTCTCTAAAATCTCTTGGCTCTCTCCCGAGAGCACGCTGAACGCCGTCGCATAGATAGGAGTTTCTTCCGTCTAAAACTGTTGTAAAAAGATAGTTAACTAGATCAATATATTCTTTTGGTACTCCTTCTTGCTCCATTCCGTCTGAGAAATCCTGTGCAGAGATCTGCATGTACTGAAGATCGATTCCTGCTCCCTCTGAAATCTCTTTAACTGCCTGGGTGAATGTCATAAGCCTTGGTCCGGTTAGCTCATAAAGCTCGCCACTGTGACCTTCTTCTGATAATGCAGCAACCGCAACGTCGGCTATGTCATCAGCATCGATAAAGGGCTCTTGAACATCTCCTGCTGGAAGTGCTAGTGTTCCTGAGAGAATTAAATCCCTCATGAACGCCTCGCTGAAGTTCTGTGCGAACCAGCTAGCTCTGACAACTGTCCATTCAACACCCGAGTTCATCACGATCTGCTCACATCTCTGAGCTTCTTCTTCACCCCTGCCCGAGAGAAGTACTAATTTTTTAACGCCGCTTTTAACTGCAAGATCCGTAAATGCCTGAATTGCCTCTGGTGCTCCAGGCACTGCTAGGTCGGGATAGAATGAGACATAGACAGAGCTTATCCCATCAAGTGCAGGAGACCATGTGCTTTGGTCATACCATTCAAACCCTGGGTCTACGCTTCTAGAGCCTACCCTCACAGACAAACCCTTATCTCTTAATTGATCAACTATTCTACGACCTGTTTTTCCTGTACCGCCGAGAATTAAAATATTGTTCTTTTCTAATTCATTATCGTTGGTATTATGCATCACATGCTCCTTTTACAGTAGAAAGTTTTACTGAATATCTGGTATAAAATTTATTATAGCAAATATATTCCTTTTACAAAATTGAATTTAATCTCCGTCTTTTTTTTAACTGAGAAAATCTTTAGATATGACAAGTGTGGAAACATTGTGACTTCTGCACACGACATTTCTTAAGTCATATTCTTTTATCAATAGGACTAATCCAATCTTAACTTTAGTTGAATCTTACTTTGAAGAAACTACATCCTAAAAAGTAATATTTGATATGATTGCAAGATACTAGGTTTTAATGCGATCTAAATTTTAAATTTAGGAGAATAAAATGACTGATATAGCTGTTGCTAATGAAGATGATGCCAGCGTGCTAAGTAACATTTCCTTGATGGCATTTAAAGAAGATTATGATAAGTACGGTTCTTATCCTACCGGTATTGAATCCTCAAAATGGCATGAATCACAAATAAAAAAAGGCAATTATTACAAAATAAAGTTCGATGATGTGGTTGTAGGTGGCATTGATTTAATTTGTAAGGAATCCGACCACATTGAAGTAGGGTTGTTCTATATAAGCCCAGATTACCAAAACAAAAAAATTGGTGTGTCAACGATAAACTTGGTTGAAAAGAAATATCCAAACATTCGGAAATGGTCATTAGTAACACCTTACAAGGATTATAGGAATCATCATTTTTATGAAAAATTAGGTTATGTAAAAATTGGTGAATATCGTCCTGAACCTGATTCGGATTTCACTTTGTATGAATATGAAAAAATAGTATAGGATAATTAAGATCAGAAGAGGTATGTATAATGAGTAAAGAAAAATTCCTGCTTCCTTCAATGTGGTTTCTAAGGATTGCTCTTGCGATTTCATTCCTTTCAGCTGTTGCAGATCGATTTGGCTTATGGGGATCGCCCGGAGCTGCAAATGTTGCCTGGGGTGATTGGCCGACATTTGTGGAGTAAGTTGCAGTACTGAACTGGTTTGCTCCTTTTTTTTTGATCACAATATTAGCATGGGCAGCAACTATATTTGAATTAATAATTGCAATTGGATTGCTTATTGGCTGGCACTTACGCTGGTTTGCACTTTCAGGCGGAGTACTTCTGCTGTTATTTGCGATTACTATGACATTAGCGTTCGGAATTAAAACGCCTCTAGATTATTCAGTGTTTAGTGCTTCTGCTGGTGCATTTCTATTAGCAATAATTAGTTCTAAGGAAGTAACTGTGGAATTGTAAATAATATGCTTTATTAAATGATCAATTTTTGAAATTCAAGACTTAAACCTATACTGCAGCATCTAAGACCTATGTAATGACCTTTGTACTAGCTTGGTTATAATCAGTTCTTAGTGGTAGAACAATATTCTCAAATAGTTAGAATTGCTGGATTTATTTCAAATCACTCTTACGATATGGTCCGATTATAAGGGAGCAGATCAATTCATTTTCTTAATCCCTTGGATTCTATTATTTTCTAAGTTTATATGATTCAGGTAGGTATTTTGGAAATAAAAGAAATTTTCCAGCTCATTAATAATGACTATAACAAACTAGGGGTTTGGTTCATATTAAGACCAAGAAACTATTAGTACTTGCATTCCCCAATCGATCCAGGCTCACACTGTCTTCCATTAACCCAGTAGGTATTATCGAAGATAGCTCCGTCCAACTTTGCACCACCTATTAATGATTTTGTGAGAAATGCAGAAATAACCTTAGCATCCTCAAAATTGGTTCCTTGAAGGTTTACTCCTAATAAAGAAGCTCCAGTAAGATTGGCCTGAGAAAGATTAGCTCCTTCAAGATTAGCTAATTTTAAGTCTGCCCCAGAAAGGTTCGCGTTGCTTAAATCTATATCTTTTAAGTATGCACCGGCCTTATTGCAACCTTGCCAGTCTACACCTGGCCCCGGAGGATCATCGCACTTTGCAAAAGCAGTAAATGTAATTAGAAGAACAACAGAGCTACTTAGAAATGTTCTGAAAAGTAACCTTAATAATTTTTTGTTCATAAAGTATTACCTCTATTTATATAGACATATCACAAAAGTACCCACAGTCAATATAAAAAATCGAAATACTTCTATTGATTTTTGTCGGGAGTCCACATTACTGATCTCACACTACCTTCTAAGATCTCGAACATTTTATAATCAGGGTAGAGCTCCTTCATCTTATTTATTGCATCATCTATAGTTTCAGAATTGTTAGCCGACTCTTTAAAATTCATCAAATATTCCTCAGCCCGCTCCAGAATCTCAGCAGTTCCAACCGGCCCGTGTCCAGGATAAACACTAGTGATGGGACCGATGGAGCGAATGGTCTTAAGTTGTTCCAGCCAGTTATCAATATTATTTTCACCCAACCACATATGTACGCCATTACTTGCTAGATCCCCAACGAATAAGGTTTCATGTGATGGAATATAGATGATGGTATTTTCAATGCTTTCGCCGTTTCTGAAAGTCTTGAAGATAACAGTTGTATCTTCATGTTTAAAACTCTTATTTTCAAGAATAGTTATTTCTCCAAAATCCTGCGGTTCTCCTTCGGCATCTTTCCAGTATTTCATCGTGTTTTTAACCTCGGCAATAGTACGAGACCCCCCCATGATTTCGGCATCTTCAAACTCAATCCCCAGAACCTCAAGACCATAATAATGGTCTGGGTGAGGATGAGTGATTACTATCTTTGATAACTTTTTACCAGTGGAGCTGATTAAATCTCTAGCCTTCCTACCCTCCTTAGAGGAAAATTGTGCATCAATTAGAATAGCTTCATTTTCTCCTATGAGGATATGGGAATTACTCAAAAACCCTTCCGGGGATGCTTTGTAAGTTACAACGGAGAAATTAACCTTTGTATCAGTCGGAGCAGACAAGGATATAAATGAAAAAGAAAACGTAAATGAAAAAAGAAAAATAGATATAAAGATCAGCATAGAAGATCTATAAACCTGGCTAAAACTATAATTATTAAGTTTGAATAACCTACTTAAGAACCGGATAGCCTTCAATGTATATCCAATCGGTTTGTTTAGCAGGTATGTGACAGCCAAGGCAATCCTTTTTGTAATTAGTTGAAACATCTTTTGAAGGGTCATCAGCATAATAAAGAGCCCATCCCCATCCATCGCCCCACTTAGGATTATCGGGGAATCTCCCTTTTTCGTCCTTTACCATAACAAACCAGAGCACAAGGTCTTGGGCATGCAATACCCCTTTTCCAGTAGTCATGTCCTGGACAGCTTCAGAAAGTACTTCCTTTACTAGCACTGCCCCATCAGGGAACTTGTTGCCATTTTTCTTATATTTCTCGACCACTCCAGGCTCTGTGTATACGTTATGAATACCGCTCTTCCTGTCCTCGGGATGTACCCAGGAACCCAGGTACGTCCATTTCTCACGGAACTCAGTAGGGCGTGTAATATTACCCTCTGAGTCCACATATCGCGAGAATGATTCATTTTCCTCGGCATGTGCGGAAAACAGTAATCCTAGCGTAAATATGGTAACTACTGTTAATAATAGGCTATTCATATAATGCTTCCTCCTTATTTTGATTTCACGGCCCGGATAAGCACATAATACTGTGCACTTACCCAATCACTTACATGGACGCATAGCACGCGCATGCAGAGCATTAGTCTTCTTCTGGCTATTCAGCACAAGACCATCGAAGAAATTCACAGTCCAAGCGTTGTCAGCAATGATTTTGCTTTCTGTAGAGGTCCAATAGTAGGTTGTAGCAGTTTCTCCAAAGACACTGCTCGCTGGACGAAACGAACTATAGTTTACTATGCTTTGTAATTTTTTTACATCCGGGATACACCAGTCCATATGTCCCGTGAATCCACATTTTTCACCCTTAGCACAGTCCTTATTACCTTCACAATCGGTTACTCCTTCACCTTCACATGTGTTGTTAAGCGCGTTTAGAAAACCTTCAAACAAAGACCCATCAAGACCGGTATCATCATTACCCTCAGTCCAGGTATAGGTATTGTCCACATCATGAATGCTATCGTTGTCAGTTTTAATCTCCCACACGATATTAGTTTCCTCATCCGTAAATGTACCGTCTCCGTTGTCCTTGTAATTTGATGACGGACCGTACCTTTCTACCCCAATTGCATTGGGTATATAGTACCCTTCACCAGGAAAATAACCTGAGTCTATGTTCATAATAGCTAAAATTAGCATTGCCAAAAGTGCTAGAAAAAGCTTCCCCATTCAGTTACTTCTCCTCTAAAGTGAATTGGCATATATTAAATTCTTAGCTTGTAATCCACATTACAAGAAGATTTTATGACTTATATATAGATATTTATCTGATAATTATGTCCTTATTATTTTTTCCCCTGCATCACAGATTGTGCTGCTCTTAATACAGGATAGTACTGTGTAAACACCCAGTCCTCAGCTGCAGCTGCCTGATGACAAGCGTTACAGGACGCCGCTGGCTGTAATTTAGCTGATTCAGGATAGGGAGGGGGCTTGTGACTGAATGAGAAATATACCCAATTGCCGGGCTCGTCAGGGTAGCGTTTTTTACTCTTATACGCGGCCTCGAGTCCTATAAATTCTCCCTCAAAAAAGCCTTTACCACTTACGGCCTGAGTCGCACCTACGCTCACAAGCTCTTTTATTAACAAAGTGCCTTCAGGGAATTCTCCGGTCTTTGAGTAATGCTCAAAGCTGTCGGGATCCATATAAACGTTGTGAAATTCAGGAAATGGTGCTTCAGGGGGATTAAGCGAATTTGGAGTAAGGGGAGTACCGACATATATCCATTTCCTCCACGCAAAATCCTTGGGCTGAATCAAGTTTCCTTCTTTATCGAATTGTGCATGCTCTTTCGATTCGGCTTGAGGAATTGATAATCCTACCATCACAATGAATAAAAAGACGGCTACTGATGTAAAGACCCGATAAACAAAATACTTTGAAAAAACTCTAGACATTTAAAACCTCCTTAAAAATGATTGTTTCAGAAAATCATATTCGCGAGGCTAAAAAGCAAGAACTTTCATAAAAAAATTATTTTTTAAGGACACAATTGGGAAACAACGAAACGGTAGTGGAGATCTGTAAGAAGGGAAATATTGAACTGATAATTAAATTGAGACCCGCCGTAACCCATATGATAGCAAAGCTAAATATCCGCCCCCTAACCTAATTCCAACCTTATCACAATTATAAATTAATATCAAGGATTCTTTAATCATGCTTAATATGGCCGTGTTGTTTCACTGTGGTGCATTAAATAACTATGCTTCAGGGATATTTAGAATGTGTCCCCAATCTGTATTTTCTAAGAGCTTTGACATAACTATTCTTCACTTTACAGATCTGTATATCAAACTACATCCAATAATTATGATTACGGTATGTCGACAAATAATGATATTTCATAACATAAAACTATTTGATTCATAACATTGAATTCCACGCTAAAAATAAATATTTTCATATATTTAAGGCACTTAGGTGGTTTTGCTAATTGTGCAAACAAGTTTGGCACACCCCTTGCACTATATGAAGATAAATCAATTGTTAAGGAGGCAGTAAAATGAGTGAAGCGTTAAGAATGAGTAGCGAATTTAAGCAAGACCCGATTTTAGTAATGCCAGGAGGTGGCGATGAAATACTCATGGGCGGAAGCCAGTTTCTTCACAAAGTTAAGAGTGAAGCTACAAACAATGTGTTTTCCGTAATTGAGATTATCAGCCCACCTGGAAAAGGAGTTTCCATGCATGTCCACGAAAACGAGGACGAGCTTGTATATCTTCTTGAGGGAGAAATAGAAGTCACCCTAGGGGATCAAACTATGACTGCTGTTGCAGGAGTAATGGCTCTCTTGCCAAGAGGTATCCCTCATGCGTTTGTAAATAAGGGAGATAAACCAAGCAGGCTTCTCGATACTATTTTGCCAGGCCCGTTTGATAATTATTTTGTTGAGCTTGCTGCGTTATATTCCGCAGGCGAGCCTTCAGATGAAGAAGTAGATGCTTTATCAAAAAAATACTCAATCCAATATTTATAATTGGATTGTTATAAAAAAAATAGGAGGAATTAAAATGAAACATTTAAGACTTATAACACTATCATTAGTATTGGCAATTGCTTTTTCTGTAGCTTTCAGCGGTTCATCTTTCGCAGATAGTAAGGATGATCATGCGACAATAAATGGTAATGTCATTTGCTTATTGCCGGATTACAAAACCGGTACTGTTAATCCAGTTATTGCTACAGCACCATGTGACGGCTATCCGCCACATCATCATGTAGTTGTAACAGACACAGCTGTTTATTCGCTTCAAGGTTTACAGGATGGTTTAACCAAAATTGAAAAGAACCCTAATAGAACAAATGTTGCTCTCACTGGTAAGATTCAGGGAAGTGAACAAACCGGATGGGTGCTCTTTGTAAACTAACAGAACAATAATATAAGGGAAAGGACTCATTACCTTTAAGAGTATTGAGTCCTTTTTTCAACACATAAGATCTAAATGTATAAGAATTGAATTTCAAGACAAATAGGAGGTAATACCATCATGAGTAAAAATTCTTTTGGAATCTCAGTAGTAGTACTGGCAGTGGCTATAATAGTTTCCGTTTTTTCAGTTTCCGTAAATGCCGATAAGGCTCCGTCTCCCGCAGATCTAAATGATCTAGAAATAGCACATGTAGCATATACGGCAGACAATATAGATATTCGTTATGCTCACCTAGCACTCGCAAAATCCAAAAACCCGGTAGTAATAGAGTTTGCCGAAATAATGGTTCGAGATCATACTGGAGTTAACGAGCAGGCATTGGCTCTTCTTAAAGAACTCAATGCACAGCCGCAGGATAACTTCCTGAGCCAGCAGCTTAATCAACAAGCTGATAAGCTAGTTGAAGAGATGAGTGCTTTAAATGGAGCTGAGTTTGACAAAGCCTACGCAGAAAACGAGCTTGCTTACCACAAGGCAGTAAATGGTTTAGTTGAAGGTACTTTCATCCCAAATATTCAGAATCCACAAATGAAAGTGCTTTTCGAACAGGCACTTGTAATCTTTAAGGCCCATCAGGATAAAGCTCAAAATATGGTTGAGGCGGTTAACAAATAATATGACAATACTAAAAACATCGTTAAGGACTGTAATGGTTTTAACATTTACAGTCCTTATTTCTGGATCGTTGTTGCCCGGTTTAGTTGGTGACTCAAAGAGCGAAGAACATACTGTAGAGATAAGAAATCTTCAGTTTACTCCACAGGAGCTAAATGTGGCACCAGGTGATACAATTATCTGGATTAACCATGATTTTGTTCCACACACTGTCACAGCAGACAATGAAAGTTGGGACTCTGGACTCATCAAAGCAAATGGACAATGGCAGCTAGTTGTCAAAGAAGAAATGCTCACAACCTATTTTTGTCGTTATCACCCGACTATGAAAGCAGGATTTCAAATAGGGCAAAAATAGTTTAGTGAACACGTAGATAAAAACAGACAGACTGAATGGAAAAAAGATATAACAGGAAATATCGTAAAGGCTTACGAGAACTGGCCTAACATTAAAGATAAAGCCACATCAGACCTATAACCTCTTTCTGAGACCGGAAGGGCTTATTTTTACGTCCTTCTGGTCTTTTTTGCCACCACAACAATCTAAACTATAGTTATAAGTGTATTGGATACTATCTTCTTTACACCAAACGTAATTATGTTTCTCCCTATAGTATTTAAACTCAAAAGATCTCAATCCTTTGCTCCTTGGATTGTAAAATACTATCTTTGTCTACTTGAAGAAATACAGCCTTTATATCTTCATTATTAGTTATATGAAAATATACTTTAAGTTGCATTCTTTATAAGATTATGATTATAATGGGGATATCATGCGGGAGATGACAATTTGTATTCAAAAATATGAATAACAATAAGTCTGAGGCTAAAGAAACTTCACGGTTAATTACTACCGATGGTAAATTCTCTGATGAATCCATTAAGATTCTAGTTGAAAAAACTATATCCGTTACTGGCAAAGAGTTTTTTAATATACTTGTGAAAAACCTCTCAGATGTATTAGGAGTTAACTATGTATTTGTGTCGAAATGTCTTAATATCGAAAGAACTAGAGTAAGAACTCTGGCTTTCTGGGAAAAGAACAAATTTGGTGATGCATTGGAATATGATCTTCAAGGAACTCCTTGTAAGAATGTTATTTCTGGTGAGTTTTGTTGTTATGATGATAATGTAATCAGCTTATATCCTGATGATAAGGATTTAATATATTATGATGCCAAATGTTATTTGGGCATTCCTATTTATAATTCAAAAAACTTAGTCGTAGGACATCTTGCTATTTTTAATGATGAATCCTTTAGCGAAATTTCTAGATATTATTCAATCTTACAAATTTTTGCTCTGAGGGCTGGTGCAGAAATGGAAAGACTTAAGATGGAAGATTCATTAAGGCAGAGTCATGACAACCTGGAAAAAGCCTTCAAAGAAATTGAAAAACTTAAAGATAAGCTAGAGATGGAAAACCAGTCTCTTCAGGAAGAAATAAAAACATCTCATAACCATGAAGAGATAATCGGCGACAGCAAGATTCTTAAAGAAATAATGAGTAAGGTCGAAACCGTATCTCTTACAGATTCGACGGTATTAATCAGAGGAGACACAGGAACGGGTAAGGAGCGTATAGCAAGGGCCATTCATAATCTAAGTTCAAGAAATGAAAGAGCACTAATCAAAGTCAATTGTCCTGCAATTCCCTCAGGATTAATTGAGAGTGAATTGTTCGGGCACGAAAAGGGTGCATTTACTGGAGCACTTACTAAGAAAATCGGAAAATTCGAATTAGCTGACGGTGGCTCTATTTTCCTAGATGAATTAGGAGATCTCCCTATAGATGCTCAGGCAAAACTGCTTAGAGTTCTGCAGGAAAGAGAGTTTGAACGTGTTGGCGGAGCTGAAACTAAGGAAGTGGATGTCCGAGTAATTGCTGCAACAAATAGGGATTTGGAAACTGCTGTAAAGGAAGGTAAGTTTCGGGCAGATCTATATTACAGATTAAATGTGTTTCCATTAGTTCTACCTTCTCTTAAAGATCGTAAAGAAGATATCCCGATGCTTGCTACCTACTTTACACAGAAATATTCACGCAGAATGGGCAGAAATATAAGTTCCATAAATGAAGAAGATGTCGCTAGATTAAAATCCTATTCATGGCCTGGGAATATAAGAGAATTGGAAAATGTTATTGAAAGAGCGGTTATTCTCTCTAAAAGTAATAAACTCGAGATAAATGAAGAATTTTTTGGAGCATTGTCTGACTTGATTACTAGTGATGATAAGAGTTTAAACTTGGAGGATATTGAGCGAAACCACATTGTTGATGTTTTAAACAAAACCAATTGGAAAATAAATGGTGACGATGGTGCTGCAAAAATATTGGGTATAAACCCCAGTACTCTCAGAAGTCGGATGGCTAAATTAGGTATCGAAAAAATAAATGCACTTAAATAGGAATTCCTGATTGTTATTAAATCCCATAATATCTCTATATTTCATAAGTATTAATACACAAGATCTGTAATCAAATTATTATGTTTAATTCTAATAGTGCTATAATCCATTAACTTTTAGGCAGTATTAATTGTCTGACTTAATAGTGGCATGGGTCTTGCAATATATCAAGTTGTGTAAATAAGAAGCTATTTTAGAGGTAATTAGTAGTGTTCAGAATCACTTTATTGTACAAAGATGATAGATCTATAAAGTTGAAGATCGATGGGAGACTATCGGGCTCATTTGTAATGGAATTAAAAAAAGAGTATTTAAAGCTTCAAGAAGAAAATAATATAATGTTAATACTAGATCTCTCGGGAGTAAGTTATATAGAATCAGAGGCGATATTAATGTTAGAACAGCTACCCAGTGATAGTATGAAGATTGTTGACAGCCCAATCTTCATACAGAAACAATTGCAACATATCATATCCAAGGAAACGGATTAAATGTTTGTATTTATTCAAGAAAGCCTTGTTTTAAATCATATATAGAAAGTATTAACCTTATCTCAGTATTTTTAGATTCCTTTCCATACAAAGTAGTACTCATAAATTCCTATTGTTTAATTTTCGAAGCAAATTAAGCAATCATATAGACAGGGTATATGAATAGTATATTAAATCGATAGGACTGATGTAAGCAAATTTCAATTCTAATAACATGTACCTCTCATATTTATCGTAGATTGTGAAATTTCACAAATTTATCACATAACATAAATATTTAGCTCTTCAGAAACAATTCAATATTCAAAATGTACCACTCCTACTTTAATTTAATGTAGTTATATAAGGTAGTTATGTTGTCTGTGCGCCCCTCAAATAATCTTTGGCACACTCTTTGCACTTAGTACGATCGTGTTAGTTAACATTCTGAAAAATAGAATAAAGGAGAGAAAAGATGAGAAATACAAATTTGGCAGAAGTTAGTAGTGTGCAAGATTTAACATCCTATCAGGGTGAACAGAGAGTAATAAAGTACAAATTAAAGTCACCACTAATTGATCATTCTGAGGAATTTTCATTCATAGGATATAGAAATGAGGATGATGAAAATTTGGTGAGACTATATCTCGAGCATGAAGATGAGTGGGCATTTAATGAGATTGTAAACAGATATAGCTGCAAGATATACAGATTGGCACTTAAATACACAAAAAATGAAAGAAATGCTGACGATATTCTTCAAGAAGTTTTCTTAACACTTGTAGAAAAGCTCGGAACATTTAGAAACGAATCTAAATTCTCTACTTGGCTATATAGCATAGCTAAAAATACTAGCCTGATGTATTTGAGAAGTAATAAAAAGTATCAAGATGAAAAACAGCTTATAGAAGAAACATTCGGTGAGAAAGAAGCTGCGTACAATATGCCAGCAGAAGATTGGAGATTTATTCCAGATCAAATACTCATGGAAGAGAAGGAAAGGCAGAGAATCAACAAAGCATTGATGGAGATACCTGAAATTTACCGTACGGTTCTCCAGCTGAAAGACATGGAAGGACATACAAATCAAGAAATTGGCAAATTATTAGGATTGAGCTTAAGTGCTGTTAAATCCAGAGCTAGGAGAGCAAGGATTCAGTTTAAGGATAAATTGTCTAAGTACAACTTAGTGGGGCTGATCTAAGAGATCAGCTCCTAACAAATATTCTCACAAGGGGGTCATGAATATATAAACAAACAATTTGTTCAATGTCAGTGCATTAAAGAATTAGATATTTAGAGTACACATAAGGACGGAAAGTCTAACAAAAACAAACTAAATAGGAGGTTATGATGAATAAAATTAAATCAATTATGTTAACAGTTTTAGTTGTAGCGGTAAGTTTTTTTTCAGTTAATTCTTTTGCGGCATATGTACAAGAAAGCACAACTGGCGTTCTAGGTTATGACCTTGTTGCATACCATACAGAAGGCAAACCTGTAAGAGGTGACGGAAACAACCTAGTTGTAATTGACGAAGTGACTTATCTTTTTGCCAACGAGGCAAACAAGAAGGCATTTGAAGCGAACCCTAATAAATATCTTCCTGCATACGGAGGTTACTGTGCATATGGTACATCAGTAGGTAAGAAGTTTGTCGGAGATCCTGAAGCATGGAAAATAGTAGATGGAACTCTATATCTTAATCTCGATAAAAAGATCCAGAAAATATGGTTTGAAGATATTCCAGGCAATATAGTGAAGGCTAATAAGCATTGGCCAAATATTAAAGACAAAGATCCCGCAGATCTTTAATTAAATATAGAATACAACTTGGCATAGAAAAGGAGTACAAGCTTAATTGTTTGTACTCCTTTTTTTATGAGATATTACTTATTATCTAATAGCATGTTTGGCAAGTTTTTAAGAAAGCTTTTAAAAAGTTTTGGGTCATTCATTCCTCTAGACATAACTAGAGAGCCCTGAAGCATGGCAATAGCATTTTCTGCTCTCTTTCTGCTTTCTTTCCTGCTTAATCCGCTTTCAACAAGCACATTTGACAGTGTTTTAATCCAAACTTCAAATGCTTCTTTAATATGACTTGTAAAGGGACCTTTTACCATCTCAGGAGATGCCAACATATTTAGTAAACAGGAGTTGTTCCCGCCTGTGTAAAATTCATCAAGTTTTTTTGACATTATTTTGATTTTTTTCTCTGGACTTATATCTGTAGTTAATGGAGCCACAATATTTTCTCCTACCCAATTTCCTGCTCGGTTGAGCACCTCAAGTGCCATTTCTTCTTTTCCACCTGGGAATCTATGATAAAGGCTCGCTTTTTGAAGACCAGTTGCTTTAGAGAGTATGTTTAACGAAGCACCTTCATAACCATAATCACGAAAGGTTTGAGTAAGTTTTGTCATCAGAGTATCGTCATCAATCCTTTTAGTTCTAGCCATTAGTATCTCCTTTGAGTATCCAGTTCAGTTCATGTCAAGCCCCCAGAAATAGGTCCACCTTTTAAGTTATAAATTTTCATATATTTTCTCTAATGAGTTGATATAAATATTTGTTCATTTTCTTTGGTTTTTTTGTCTTTAACAATAGCTCTTGGAGCTGGTGGTTTGTATCCAAGTGAGCTGTGTGGTCTAACCTCATTGTAGTGTCTTCTCCACTGCTCTATCAGTATCTGTGCTTCTTTGAGTGTGTAAAATATCTCTGTGTTAAGTAGCTCATCCCTTAGCTTTCCATTAAAACTCTCGTTGTATCCATTCTCCCAGGGTGACCCAGGTTCTATATATGCAGTCTTTACTCCAAGGCTTCCTATCCACTCCCTTGTGATTTTTGCTGTAAACTCACTACCGTTATCTGAACGTATGTAGTTAGGAACTCCCTCTGTAATGAACAGAGTGCTTAGTGTGTCTAATACATCGTCAGCTTTTAAAGATGAACCTACACGTATTGCAAGACACTTTCTTGTATATTCATCTATCACAGTAAGCATCCTTATCTTCTTTCCGTTATGAAGTCTGTCTGAAACAAAGTCATAACTCCACACATGGTTCTTATAGAGAGGTCTGAGTCTTATACAGGAGCCGTCATTTAAGTAAAGTCTTGCTCTTTTAGGTTGTTTCTTGGGTACTTTAAGTCCTTCCTCTTTCCATATCCTCTCCACTCTTTTATGATTCACTACCCATCCCTCAGCTCTAAGTAATGCTGTAATACGTCTATATCCGTATCTTCCGTATTTACCAGCAAGACGTACTATATCTTCTCTTATTACCTCTTCTTCCCCTGATTTGTTTGGTTGATGACGCTGCACCGAGCGTGGCTGCCCTAAAACCCTACATGCTCTACGCTCTGATACTCCTAGTTTTTGCTGTATATGCACTACACATCTGCGTCTACGTTCGGTGCTTAGTAGTTTCCCTCTGATGATTCCTTAAGTATTTGATTATCCAGTGTAAGGTCTGCTACTGCTCTCTTTAGTCTTGAGTTCTCTTTCTCTAGTTCTTTTAGCCGTTTTGCCTGATTGACTTGCATACCACCGTATTCCTTCCTCCAGCGGTAATAAGTGTTCACTGTTACCCCTATCTCTCTGCATATCTCTGATAGATTCCTGCCCTCAGAAGAGAGTACTTCTGCTTGACGAAGTAGCCTTATTATCTGCTCTGGGGTATAACGTTTCCTGCCCATTCATCTGTCCTCCTATGTATAGGGTTTTCTCTCTAAAAAATATCTTAACTTATGGTCCTATTATAGGGGGGAAGGTCACCCTTAAAACCACTCATTTTTACCCCTTCTTAGCAAGTATACAGGAGAGAGTTAGACTCAGAAGCCGACCTAGGCATTAGCTATCAGTAAACCCTTCGAACGATTGTTCTTTTAAAACTTCTTGAATTAACTTATGAAACTGTGATAAAATTTCTGCATCTAAGCAGGAGAGAAAACACATTTTAGGAGCTGAAGGATGAAGAGATTAAATACTATTCATATTACTATATTATTTGTTTTCACTGTGTTATTTGGTATAGAAACCACATGGGCACAACCAGAAGAAATCACATTTAACTTCACAGGGGATCAACAATCATTTGTAGTTCCACCTAATGTTTTTAGTATCCATATCCAAGCCTGGGGTGCTCAAGGTGCAAATGTTGTCGGTCCTCAAACTACGGGACTAGGGGGATTAGGGGGTATGGCAGAGGGAGATTTAGAGGTTACTCCTGGACAAGTACTTGAAATATTTGTAGGGGGTCAAGGTTGTGTCCAGTCTACATTTGAATTAGGGTGTGGAGGTTTCAATGGTGGTGGAAATGCACAAGGTTCAACAGGGAATGAACGAGGTGGTGGTGGTGGAGCTTCCGATGTTAGAGTAGGTGGAACAACTTTGAATAACAGAGTGATAGTTGCGGCAGGTGGCGGAGGAGCTTGTCCTTTTTCAGTTAGACCGGGTGGCAATGGAGGAGGACTAATAGGTGATGCTGGAGGTGGTTTAGCTGGACAAGGTGGAACACAGAACGCTGGAGGGGAGGGTTTCTCTGTTCCACTGTGTCTGTCTGGGGGATTTGGTTTCGGCGGTGATGCCGCTGTTGCGATTGGAATATGTTCTGGCGGTGGTGGTGGCTGGTATGGCGGTGGTAGCGGCTGCGGTGCAGGCGGTGGCTCATCCTACATTGACGGTGTAACCAATGGTAATACGGCTCCTGGAATTAGAGATGGAGATGGTATGGTTGTTATTATGTTTACACCCCCAGTAGTGAGAAACGTCCCTACCCTATCCGAATGGGGTCTAATTGCAATGGCTACTCTTTTTGGAATCGTAGGATTTATAGTAATAAGAAGAAGGGAACTAACAACGTAGAGAAAAATTGCTATTCCAATTAATTTCTTCAAGGGAGCTTGGCACAAAAGTGTCCGCTCCCTTTTTTATTTTAAAATCTTTTTAGTTATTGGTATTGATTAATGTGTTCTCAGCATGATAAAGTGAGATTTAGATAAAGGAGGATGCATGATATCAAAGTACAGAAGAAGAAAATTATATATCTACCCAAAGATAACAGAAGAAGAATTTGTAAAAAAAGTTAAAGAAAACCCTTTCTGTATACACAAAGATATAAAAGTTATTAGGTCTTTATATGTTTTAGAAACCTGTTGTTTATCTAGGAATACAAAAATTAGTGATACAGCCAAGAACATCCTTAGTAAAGTTGGTCTAGAGGCGTTTATTCCCAAAGGCTCAAAGAAGCGTAAGAGTACAGATGTAAATTTAAAAAGAATAGGTCCTAGAAAGATCTATTTTTCTATAAAGAGTTATGAATATGAATTAAAAACTACACTTGATAAAAGATACTCTTCAAAACAGATAGATAAAAAGAAGAGAGATATAAAACGAGTCTATAAGAACCTCTTTAATGTCGACCCTTCAGAATCGGACCTTGTTATGTTTTGTAAATTAGAAGGTAAAAGAAACATAGCAATAATGTTTTTCTGTTCAGTTCATAACATTAAACATAGATATGAATCAGTGAGAGTGAAATATCACGAACTTATAAAAAATAATATAAAAGAAAATTTGATGTCTGAAGTACCTAGATTGTTTATAGATTTACAACATCTGAAGTACTTTATTAAAAATAAGTATTACAGTAAAATGTTCCTGTATTATAAAAACATCCCTTAAAAATTAACCTTATCCTTGTCTCAATTTAGTTGAAAGAAACCTTTTGATTTTTCTTAACCATTTAACTACTCCATTTTAAGTTAAGTTCTATTCATAGTAATTAAAGTAGCAGAAACGGACTAGTTATAATGGAAATTAATAACCAAAAAAACCACATTATAAAAGTTAAATATAAACCAGTTAGCTCATCAGCAAATAAGCTAGAAGACTTAATAAAGCTACTTGCTAATTCAAGAAACACGAAGTCCTATAAAACTCATGAACCAAAGTGTGATAGTCATAAAAAGAGTAGAAAATAGATGATTTTCAACAAACAAGTCGGGGAAATACGAGGGGTTTATATATATAGTTTATTTAACTTGATTACATACTACTCCCTTCAAAATACAAACTTACTATTATCAATTCTAATTTTTTTAAGGAGAATAGATATGCAGAATACAAGCGGAAAAGTTATAAACCGTATCTCAGAAAATTCCATTTTCAATTTCATACACCAACGCTTATCTTCGAATAATAATTTATCACTGAAGTTTATAACTCTAAGTATTGGTTATGTAGATTCTAACAACCTAGAATGGGGTATAGCCTATGCTATACGCTCATTTCATAACTTTCTAGATCGACAAGTTACTAAGAAATCTATTAGACATTCTTTATCAGTAAAATCTGTAAATCAGTATCACGAATATCGTAAGAATGATGTTCTTCAGTCACTACATGGTAAGAAAATTAATGAGCTATTAGCTGGCGGTATTTACAAAATTGAGTATGCACGGAATCCAAAGAATCCTAATGTTTACAATCTTCATCTTCATATACTAACTGAGTCAAACGAGTTTATTCCTAATTCACTCATATCTTTTCTGTGGAAGGATGTTTTAAGCAAACCTTTTCAGGGACTATATGTGAAGTCAGAAGGTATTGCTAACATTCAAAATGTTACTACAACAGAAAACGATATTAGAAAGACATTTCGTTACTTGGTTAAAAATGTTCCTGTTCTGAAAGATGAAAGATTTAAGACTTTGAGGATCATGTCCAAATTTGGAAATTGGTATAGCAATTGAAGAAATTATGTATAAACATTCTCATATCACAAGAAATTTCAGCATATGTATTATAAATACATATGCTGAGCAAATTTAGTATGATACGTGCTGTTACAAATAACCTAAAATTGTTATTCAATGGTTGCAGGTAGTTAAGTATTGTTTATCGTAAAGAAAACGCTACATGTTAACTTTTTTGTACTTTCTGCAATTTAGCCCTAGGTGGTCTTGGTTTTTTATAGTAGAAACTTTGAATATATTCCATCAGTATAGAGGGTTCTATATCTAATCCATCAGAAAGTTTAAAGATAGTATTTAAGCTTGGCTGCTTTTTCCCACCTTCCAAGTAAGCTATAAATGTTCTATGTAATTTAGCTCCATAGGCTAATTGCTCTTGTGTCAGCTCTTTTTCAAGACGAATCATCCTTAACGCTCTTGCAAAAGCTTTTACTAAATTATCATTTATCCTGGTAGCCACTTGATTTAATCCTTAGTTTGTAATAATCTCTTGTTAAAGTGACTAAATCCATAGCCTACTGAATACGTAGTCTATTGAATACATTTATGGGAGGGAAAATAAAAATGATCGAGAGCAGAGGAATACTAGTCAACAAGGTGGTACTTATGAGAAGAGCAATGTTGGTCTTAGTAATATTATTTTCCTTATCTATAAATACATTTGCGGGAGGTAAATATCTGACACAGGGTAATTTCCCTATATGTTTAAGTAAAAGTGATTTTAATAAGCTCATTGACTATCAGATAATGGGTGATAGTGAAGCTGTAAAAAAGCTTGGTATACAAGGCAGATGCTCCCCACTGAAGGCTGGTATAGAAGTAGAACTAATTTCTAGATCAAGAGGTCTTGTACAGATAAGACCAATCGGTGAACTCTGGACTGCATGGACTAATCTAGAAGCAATAAGAGCTAAATAAGTAATAGAAAAAAAGAGAAATGATTGGTTGGTATACTGCTCCCCATTAATAAGCTAGTAAAATACACAGTATAGCAAAAACCCCCTTGCGAGAAATGGGTTTAACTTATAGCCTCAATATTAGATAGATGGGCTAGGTCTGAGCTAGTAAATATCAACGTATTCTCCCAATATAAGCTCAAATAAGAGCTTCTGAGAGCTTTTAATTTCATTTTAGACCCATAGAGGAGGTAAGATATGAGAGTTATCGAATTGGGCATAATTGAACCTAGTAATCTTGATTTACCTCTTTATAGAGTTTCTATTCCGGCTGGTACTGGTTTCCCCTCACCTGCTGACGATTACTTAGAAGAAAGACTTGATTTAAATAAGCTCTTGATTAAACATCCTGCTGCTACTTTCTTTGCAAGAGTCGAAGGTGATAGCATGGTTGATACTGGAATCTATAATGATGATATTTTAATCATAGATAAAGCTAAAGAAGCTGAGCATGAAAGTGTAATAGTAGCTTGGTTGAATGGAGAATTTACAGTCAAGACTTACTATATTGATAATCGACTTGGAAAAATATTTTTGGTGCCAAGAAATAATAAGTACCTACCTCACGAAATCACACCAGAGATGGACTTCATGATTTGGGGAGTTGTTACATACAACATCCATAAACTATGAACATATTTGCACTAGTTGATTGTAATAACTTCTACGCTAGTTGTGAGAGGGTTTTTAATCCCTCCCTAAATGGCAAACCTGTAGTTGTAATGAGCAATAATGACGGTTGTGCAGTAGCCCGATCAGAAGAAGCTAAAAAGTATGTTGGTATGGGAGCTCCTATCTTTAAGTGCATGGATCTAGTTAGACAACATAACATTCAGCTCTTTTCTTCAAACTACACTTTGTACGCAGATATGTCTCAAAGAGTTCAAGATGTTCTTTCCCAATTTACTCCTAACATTGAGCCATACTCGATAGATGAATCATTTTTATTACTAAATGGGTTCAATCATATAGATACGAATGAATATGGACAAGAAATTAGAAATAAAGTTTTGAAATGGACCGGGATTCCAGTTTCTGTTGGTATAGGACCAACTAAGACATTAGCCAAGATTGCAAATAAGCTGGCAAAGAAGAATAAAATGTGTCAGGGAGTTCTGGATATAACAAACCATCCTAGGACAGATGATTTTCTTAAAAGTATAGAAGTAGATGATATATGGGGAATAGGAGGGCAATATACAAAGCTGCTAAAAAGAAATGGTATTAAAACAGCCCTTGATTTAAGAGATGCTAATGAAACTTGGATAAGAAAGAAAATGACTGTTCAAGGACTTAGAACAGTTTTAGAGCTCAGAGGAATATCATGCATAGAGCTTGAAGAAGCGGTTTCAGACAAGAAGGAAATAGTTAACTCGAGGTCATTTAGTAAGGATGTAGATAATTATCAAGAAGTCTCAGAAGCTATTGCTTCTTATGCTACTCGTGCGGCTGAAAAACTTAGAATACAAAACTCTATATGCGGTCATATTTCTGTCTGGATTCGTACAAATGGATTCAAAACTGAAGACCCACAATATAGCAACTCTATTAGTTGCAAACTTCCTGAACCAACAGCCTATACTCCGCTTTTAGTAAAATACGCCTTACATCTGCTTAAGAAAATTTATAGAAAGGGATATAAATACAAAAAAGCTGGAGTAATACTAATGGATATAGTTCCAGCTCAGAACATTCAATTCAATCTATTTACCAATATTAATCATAGCAAAAACCAAATGTTAATGGATGCTGTAGACAAGATAAACTCATCTTGGGGAAGTGAAATGATTAGAACCGGAGCATCAGGATACAAAAGACAGTGGAGCATGAAAAGAAGTCACATTACTCCTTGTTATACAACTAATTGGAAAGAAATTTTTAATGTTGCATGATTAAAGTACTGAGTTTTGATATAATATGTTGATATTAGTAACAAATAATGAATATTAATTCTAGAAAATAACAATGAAATTAGCTACTGAAGTAGAAAAAAAACTCTATCTTGATGGTTTAATGGATAGATTAAGAAAATTACCACACGAAACTGAATGGGTTGAATTCAAAATAAATAATTGTAAACCAGAAGAAATTGGACAGTACATATCGGCACTAGCTAATTCAGCATACATGGAAAGTTTAGATAAAGCATATTTAGTTTTTGGAATTGAGAATGAAACACACAAAGTAAAAGGCACAACATTTAAACCTAAGCAATATAAAATTGGAGAACAGCTACTAGAAAATTGGCTTGCTACACTATTAAACCCACGAATAGATTTCAAAATACATGAATTCGAATATAACGATTTAGATTTGGTTTTGTTTGAAATTGACGTTACACAAAATCAACCTGTTTCTTTCTCAGGAGAGCCTTATATCAGAATAGGTTCGTATAAGAAAAAATTAAAAGACCATCCTGAAAGAGCACGAAAGATATGGAAAAAAAGTAGTGAAGAAATATTTGAAAAAGAGTTTGCATTAAAAAATGTAAGCGAAGATAAAGTACTAGAACTTCTAGATTATCCTACATATTTCAGCCTTATAGGAAGAAAACTTCCTTCAGACAAGATTGGAATACTAGATAAACTCTCTGAAGAACAATTAATAGTATATGAGGAGAATTCATATAACATTACAAACTTAGGGGCAATTTTACTAGCAAACAACTTAAACAATTTTGAACAACTAGGTCGTAAAGCAGTAAGAGTTATATTTTATAAAGGTAATAATAAGCTAGAAACCATAAAAGAATTAGAAGGTCGAAAAGGTTATGCTGTAGGATTTTCACACCTAATCAACTTTATAGTAGAACAGTTACCTAGAAATGAAGTAATAGAAAAAGCATTACGAAAAGAAGTCAAAGTTTACCCTGAAATAGCTATCCGTGAATTAGTTGCTAATGCTTTAATACATCAAGATTTTAACATAACAGGTACAGGACCTATGATTGAAATATACAATGATAGGATAGAAATAAGTAATCCTGGTAAACCACTAATTTCTCCATTGAGATTTATAGACCATCATCCTCAATCACGAAATGAAAAATTAGCCGCATTAATGAGAAGAATGAATGTTTGTGAAGAAAGGGGTTCTGGAATTGATAAAGTTATATCCAATATTGAACTATTCCAATTACCTGCACCTAACTTTATTGAAGAACAGAATTTTTTAAAAGCTATAATCTATTCACCGAAAACCCTTAGGAAAATGGATAAAAACGATAAAATTAGAGCTTGTTATCAACACGCCTGCTTGAAATGTGTTTCTAATGAAAATATGACAAATCAATCCCTTAGACATAGATTTAATATAGAAGCTGCAAATTACTCTACTGTTTCAAGAATAATTTCAGATACCATGAGTAATGATTTAATTAAATATTATGACCCTGAAATTACAACTGGGAAGTATGTCAAATATGTACCATTTTGGGCTTAAATTTTTTCTGAATTCTAATGTGACTGTATAGTGATTAAGCTCAATTTTGAAAAATCTAACTGACTGAAATCATTAACTATATTAATGTGATTTAATAGGTTGATATTGTTACATCTGTAATATAAAACTAGAATTCATACCTTTCCTATAAATATATATAATTAATATATTCTAGTGCATTTTGTCTAAATGCACATATAAATCAACAATCCCGAAATGAACTTACTTTGACAAAAATACTTTAATTCAGTATCTTATCTAATGATGTTAGATAAGATATTAGAACAAACTAATCAACTTAGTCAAAAAGAACTAAGACGACTCAATAAATATATAAATTCTAAGTTACATCCAGCTGTTGTTTACAAACAAAAACCTTCGAAGTGTGGATGTAAGAAGTGTAAAGAAGAAGGTATAGGTCATGGAATGTATTGGTATGCATATTTTACTTATGAAGGAAAAACCCGTTGCATATATGTTGGAAAACAAAAAAGAGAAATTAATCCAATTGAAGAGCTTAATAAAGTGAGAACAGATAAAATGAAATGTAATCTTTGTTTAAAAGAAAAGAAACTTCAAAGGAAGTCCCACGTTATTCCAGAATTCATGCATAAATCATTATTTGATGAACACCATAAGCTCTATAAAATGGATATTCATAATCCGTCAAAACATAATAGACCATCTAGTGGAGAATATGACCAATACATATTATGTAAAGATTGTGATAGAACTATAATAGATAAGAATTATGAATCTTACGCTGCAAATATTTTCAATCAAGAAACAAATGTATTAATAGAAAATAAAAAAACCAAGGACAAGTTGCCTTTAACATATCTTAGTAATATCGACTATAAGAGATTTAAATTATTTCTCTTGTCTATCCTCTGGAGAGCAAGTATTTCTAAGAGAGAGATGTTTAAAGAAGTTAATTTAGGTCCTTATGAAGAAACTCTACGAGAAATGATTTTAAGTGGCAATCCTCAAGAACCTAACGATTTTCCATCTATGATTATTGCTATGAGAGGTGAAGCGGATTGGACCAAAGAATTTATTACACAATTTAAAAAAACAAAAACTCAGAAGATTGCTACGTATTCAGTAATTATAGAAGGATTTCTTATAATTTATTATATTGGTAAGAATCTTGAAGGTCCTCCTTCAATTCAAAATTATGTTATCAATAAATCCAATGAAATGATAATACCTCATATACCAAAAGGTAAAGAAGAATTTTTTGTTAGAAAATACTTGGGATATTAAAGGGAGCATATCAAATTTGAACAGAGCTGTCATTTATGCAAGAGTAAGTACAGAGAGACAAAGAGAGAAACACACAATTGATTCTCAGCTTTCAGTTTTACCTGAAGTTATTAATCAGAAAGGTTATAAACAAACTTTAGTACCTTATATTGATGATGGTATTTCAGGTGAAACTATTGATGAAAGACCAGCCATGATAAAGCTCTTAGAGGATGCTGAAAGTGGTTTATTTGATGCAGTATTCGTGGTTGATATAGATAGGCTTACAAGAGCCAGAAAGTCTATTGACTGGGAATTTATAAAAGACTCTCTCCGTAAGGGTAACGTAAAGGTTGTTACACCTAGTCAAGAATATGATTTCGAAGATGAAGACCAAGAATTTATGTCTGACTTATTCAGTACTATTTCAGGTTACGAGAAAAAGAAAATAATTCGTAGGTTGATGAGAGGCAAAAAAGAGAAAGCCAAACAAGGAAAGTTCTTTGGTGGGAAATCACCCTACGGTTATACATACGATGAAGAAACTAAAGAATATGAAATAGTCAAAGAAGAAGCAAAAGTAGTGAAACAGATATTTGAATTATATTTACAAGGCTATGGTGTTAAGCAAATACCTGAACAACTAGATAAGTTAGGCATACCAACCCCTACTCTTACTAAAGGCTATAAAACCAAAAATGATAATAAGAATAAATGGGCTGGTTCTACAATAACAAGAATCCTTAAAAATAAAGCTTATGCAGGTGAGTTTATACGTTGGACTAATAAAAGGTTTAATAGAACATCCATGACTATAAGACAAGATGATGAATGGATTATTACTGATATACCAAAAATTATAAGCATAGAGACTTTTGAAAATACTCAAGAAGTTTTAAAGAATCGTAGAGTACTATCTAAGAGAAATTCTAAAAGAGAATATTTACTAAGTGGTCTCATTCACTGTGAATCATGCGGATGTAAAATGATAGGTGAATGTAGTAGAGGCTCTAAAGAACTTCTTTACTATGTATGTCATAACGGTAGACGTAAAACTTTAGATATACCTTGCCCCATAAGGAGTATAAGAGCTGAGGAAATCGAAAATGCTGTATGGCAAGAGATAAAGTATCTTCTGAAAACACCTGAACTTCTAAAGAAAGCAATACTGGAATCTAAAAACACAGATCATTCAAATCACAAAATAGAAGATTTAAGAGATAGACTCAAAGATAAAGAGGATGAAGAAGAAAGACTGTTAGACCTTTATCAACATGGTTCTATCGACAGAGAGAAACTAAATAATAGAATTGAAAAGCTAAACAAAGAAAAAACACACATTAAGGATCGAATAGAAGCTCTTATTGAAGAGAATAAAATTGATACAAGGTTGATGAGTATAAATGAACTTAAATTCGAATTAGAAGCCGATATTGACTCATTTAAATATCAAGAGAAAAGAAATGTACTTGAAATACTTTTAACTGGGTCAAATGAAGTAGGAGTGTTTGTTAGCTCAGACTATTCAGTAGAAATTCATGGATTAATAGATTTTTCAAAATTCAATAATAACAGCAAGTTAGATAAATGTAGTGGTATTAAGAACACATCATACTCATGATAGGAAGTCCCGGAACCGGGAAAACTATGCTCGCAAGAAGGCTTCCTTCAATCCTTCCTGATATGAGTTTTGAAGAAGCACTTGAGACAACTAAAATCTATTCCGTCTCAGGTCTGCTTAAAGAACACACCTCACTCTTTGCCACAAGACCTTTCAGATCACCTCATCATACTGTGAGTGATGCGGGGCTTATTGGAGGAGGGGCTATTCCCAAACCTGGCGAGGTAAGCCTTGCTCATAATGGGATTCTTTTCTTGGATGAGCTTCCTGAATTTAAAAAGAACGTGCTCGAAGTAATGCGCCAACCCTTAGAGGACGGAATGGTAACAATCTCGCGGGCCATAACTTCAATTACATATCCTGCAGGTTTCATGCTTATGGCTGCAATGAACCCATGCCCTTGTGGTTACTTTGGGGATCCTAAAAAAGAATGTTCCTGTACACCTCTTCAGATTCACAAATATAGAGCCAAAGTTTCAGGACCACTGCTCGATAGAATCGATATTCATGTTGAGGTGCCACCTGTTAAATACAAAGAACTCTCAGATGACGCCGGTGGTGAGACTTCATTAATTATCCAAGATCGTGTTAACCGTGCTAGGGAAATTCAAAAACAGCGCTTTAAAGGAAAGGGGATTTATTCAAACTCCCAGATGACACCATCTATGGTTAGAAAAGAGTCCAAACCAGACTCTGAGGGTCTAAAACTTCTCGAGACAGCAATTGATAAACTAGGACTAAGTGCAAGGGCATATGACCGTATATTAAAAGTTTCTCGTACAATTGCAGATTTGGATAACTCAGAAACTGTACTCTCCCAGCATATATCTGAAGCTATACAGTACCGCTCGCTCGATAGAAGTTTGGTTTAGCGAGTGTCCTAATTGATGTTCTCTATAATCATAGCTATAGTTTTAGGGAACTGAAATAATACTACAATTTCGAGTTCATACAGCCAAAGGAGGCCACCGTGGAAAAAGATAAAAAAAATGAAAAATCAAAAGAGACTAAATCAGGTGCAAGCCGTCGTGACTTTCTCAAAAACACAACAATTGCTGCAGGAGCTGTAGCAGCGGCAATGACTGTTCCTGGGGTTTCTTCGGCTTCAGCTAAGGAGGAATGCCAACCGACTAATCCATACGGATCACGTCCGGGTGGTGGTGTAAGTCTTCCAGATTACTATAAGCCGTGGCCTGCAATTAAGAACAATAACTTCTATATCCCAGGCCAAGAAATACTACCTAAAAATGAAATGAGGATTTTTTTCCTAGGTAGCACACCATGGCCTCCGACACAATTGCAGTCAGGGACCTCTATGCTTGTGGAGCTTGGGAACGGAACAATGCAGCCGCGCCGCTTTTTCTTCGATATGGGTAACGGAAGTATACGAAATGCTATAGCACTCCAGGTACCCGCACCTCTTATCAACGACATATTTCTTAGCCATCTTCACTCTGACCATTTTGCAGATCTTCCGTATATGTATCCCTTCCGAGCTTTTTCGGGAGGATTTGAAGCGCTTAGGGTATACGGTCCATCAGGCAGAACCCCAGAGCTTGGAACCAAGCACATGATAAAACATATGCGTGAGATGAACCGCTGGCATGAGGAAAGTTTTAACGTCAACCCAATGGGGGACGGTTTGGAGATAGAGGTAACAGAGTTTGACTGGAAAGAAGAAAATGGAATTGTCTATAATAAGGACGGCGTTGTTGTCAGACACTGGCCACGCTCACACGTTAAGGACGGAGCCTCGGCATACCGTTTAGACTGGGAAGACGCAGGTCTTTCATTTGTCTGGACAGGTGACGGCCGACCTGATGAGCTCTCCGCTAAATACGGTAAGGGTGCTGACGTGTTTGTCTCAGAAGGGACTATCGACACCCCGACGCTTTCGTCATATAAGCTGGGTGCGCCACCAGAGCTATGGGAATACACTATCGACATTTTCCACACCATGTACTATGCAGCGGGGTATTTATTTAAACAGGCTCAGCCCCGAATTGGATGCATTTGCCACTACGAGTGGTCTGGCGCCGGTCTGGATGCAGAATCAGTGGCTGAAGTTCGCTCAAACTGGGATGGATTGTTTATGTTCGGCGGACCAGATGTTCAAGTTCTTAATGTTTCTAAAGATGCCATTTGGGCTCGTGAGGCTCTGATGCCTGAAGGAGCTGCTCCACCTTCAATGGACCCTAGGTGGTTACTGAAACCGGGTGAGAAACTGCCTGAGACAATGACACTACCTACACCAACACTGCCTCGTGAGAAACAGCAGGAGCAGTTTGTGCGTGATCTGGAAATCGACCCTCATAAATACTACCCACCTGGTGAGTACAGAAAGCCTGTACAGAAATGGCCGGGTATTACATTGAACCCGCGTGAGATGCTTGCAGCACGAGGAATCAAGGTAGACGACTAGATAAAATATTAACCGCGCTGCCTATCAATGTGCGGTGTGTAGAAAACACATAATGAACAAAGACAAAATACTAGCACCTGCACCTAGAACGGAACCTATTGTCATACCGGGACGCGACCCAGTACCGGTCACGCTTTTGACCGGGTTTCTTGGAGCTGGGAAAACAACACTGTTGAACCGCATCTTAAACGGGGACCACGGCCTTAGGGTCGGCGTACTGGTAAACGACTTCGGTGCTATCAACATTGACGCAGAGCTAGTTGACGGTGTAGAGGAAAACACCATTCACCTCTCAAACGGATGCGTGTGCTGCGAAATCCGTGATGACCTTGTGGAATCACTGGAACAGCTACTTACCCGAGATGAGGTTGTGGACTACGTTCTCCTGGAGGCAAGCGGAGTTTCAGATCCAGGGAGCATCACTGCAACTTTTCTCAATCCTAAATATGAAAAACTACTCCGGTTGGACAGCATTACCTGCGTTGTAGATGCGGACGGTATTTTTAAGCATGGTGACAATGAGGAGTTAAACTTTTTGAAGATGCGTCAGATAGGATATGCTGACATGGTCGTCCTTAACAAAGTTGACCTTGTCGGTCCCGTACATATTGAGGTTATTAAAGAGTGGATCGATCATCATCTGAAAAGAGTACGAATCATTGAAGCTGTAAATTGCGATGTGCCTTTAGATATCCTACTCGCAGTTGGACGTTTCCATCCCAAAAATGCACTACTAGAAAATGAGAAATCTGAGTCCAGCCACAAGCACGTATCAGCTAAAGGAATGTTCGAGAGATGGAGCTACGAAACAAATAAACCCTTTTCACTAGAAGCACTGAGGAAAATGGTACAGAGAGAGCTTCCGGCATCAGTTTACCGGTGTAAGGGGATTGTTTTTATAGCTGACACCCCTGAGAAGCGCTTTGCCTTGCAGATAGTGGGGCGCCGCACTGAGATCTCAGAGCTGGACGACTGGAGCGACCGCAGTCCGCACACTCAGATCGTTGCCATAGGTGAGTCGGGTGGGATTGATTCTAATGAGCTCAGTAGCAAGTTTGATGAGTGTTTAGAACAATCATAACCTAAGGTATTAAATTGGTTCTTGGATACATCCGAAACTGTACTCTCCCATCACATCTCTTAAGCCATTTAGTATAGATCACTTGACCGGAGTTTGGTTTAGAATCTTATAATGTATATGCTTTAATTAAATAGATGACTAAACCTATCCACTACCAAATAGGCTTGTCTGAGCCTTGTCGCCAAAGAGCTGCGGAGCTTTATGAAGAGGCTTTCCAACAAAAATTCACACCTATTGTTAAATCCAGAGAGAAAATGGTTGAGATTCTGGTTGATGGTATACAGCCAGAACTTTCGGTGGTCGCTCTTGAAGGAGACCGCCTGGTTGGGCTTGCTGGTTTTTACCACTCCTCAAATTCCTTCACTGGAGGAATTAATACTTCAAATATTATCAAACGGCTTGGTTTAATTAGAGGACTTTGGACAGTAGTACTATTTGGAATTCTCTATGAGAGAAAAGTATCAGAAGGTGAGTTGTTTATGGATGGAATTGTAGTAGATCCAGAGATGAGGGGGAGAGGAGTTGGAACTGCAATTTTGGACAAGCTCTCTGAGTTTGCAAAAGAGAGCGGATATAGAACAATAAAATTGCAAGTCATTGATACAAATAACCGAGCAAGAAATCTATATGAAAGCCAGGGATTTATAGAAATAAAAACAGAACACTACTCTTACCTTAAACCATTTCTTGGTTTTTCTTCGTCAACTACGATGGTTAAGGAGCTAGGAGAATAGAGAGAATTAATAATATTCACGCATCAGTATGTACTGCTAGTTCCCAAATATTTTGGATTTTTGAGTCAACTATTTGAAAAATTGAGATGAACTTTTCGGCTTTTACTACTCCGTCTTTCGAATACATCTTTTCAGTGAATTTAACAGTGACATAATCCCCACTTACGAGAATCATTTCAAAAGGAAGGAACTTTACTCTTTCATATTTCGAATTTAGATCTTCAAGATAATTAAAAGTTAAATTGTAATCCCAGACTTCATTGTTTTTATAAATCCTAAGATCAGGACTCATAAGAACTGAGAAGAGAGATAGGTTTTTTTGTTCTATCAAAGTGTAGAACGCAGTGGCCGTGATGTTTATATTGTTCCTTGAAAGCTCCGGGTTGGCTTCATCCAGAACTTCAACTTCGGCAATATTGTTTGAGAGCATATCTGCCATTGTTAACTTACTCCATAATTTTAAATTTTAGGTTAGCAGATATCTAAAAAACTCTAAGCGCTAATACAATAGACTTATAAAAAAGCCAATTCCCATTATAATTAATAAGAAAAGGAGTCCTATAATGAAAGCAATTTGGAAAGGTCAGATAATAGCAGAAAGCGATAATACTGTGGTTGTAGAAGGCAATCATTATTTCCCTGCCGGAAGCATTAAAAAAGAATTTTTTAAAGAGAGCACTAAAAATACGAGCTGCCCTTGGAAGGGAGTTGCAAGCTACTATCATATTGAAGTAGGTGGCAATGTTAATGAAGATGCCGCGTGGCATTACCCTGATCCAAAGGAAGCTGCAAAGGAAATTAAAGACCACCTCGCATTTTGGAAAGGCGTGGAAGTTACATCTTAAGAAATATCTTAGGAATAGTTTTTCTTATAGAACAAGAGCGCGTCTTCTAGTCTGTCATTTCCCCAAAATATCTCGTCGCCAATGACAAAAGTAGGCGCACCGAATATTCCTTTATCTGCCGAGAGCTGTGTTTGCGCTCTGAGTTTATCCTTATTTTCTTGCACTTTTGCCAGCTCCATTATTCCAGGCGCATCTAACCCCAAAGATAGTAGAATAGAGCCTATTACTTCTTCATCAGCTATCTCTTGGTCTTCAGCAAAATTAGCAATAAACGTTTTCTTAATGAACTCTGGAACCCAGGTCTCATCCTCAAAAGCTAATGTAATCCTTGCTGCAAGAATGCCATTTCTTGGAAACTCAGCAGGCTTCTTAAAGGGGATAATATACTTTTGAGACAGGCGTTCAATATCACGCCACATATATTTTCCCTTGGCCTCATGAATATTAAAAGGGGACGTATTCCATCCTTGGTCTTTAAATACCGGACCCAATAGAAATGGCTTCCATTCAATAGTTATGCTCGCCTTCTTGGCAATTTCTTCAATACGGAACACTGATAGGTATGAGTATGTGCTTGCAAATTCAAACCAGAACTCGAATTTAGGTTTATCCATCTCTAAGGTCCCAAAAAAAATCCCACCTGGTTTTATAGCCCCAAATGGGATTTTTGTTTAATTTGAAATACAATGAATGAACAATAATCTACAGCTACGCAGCAGTACTTCTCTCTGAGAGCTGCGTATCCAAAATAAGGAGAGCTGAACTACTGTCACCTGCTAAATTTAATTTATCTAATATCTCTTGAGCACTCTTTTCTTCCTCTACTTGCTCTTGAATAAACCACTGAAGTTCGACAGAAGTAGCATGATCATTTTCACTCAATGCCTGCTCATATAGCCTATTTATCATTCCAGTTACCTCTCTTTCCTGATCGAGAACTAATTGGAAAATTTCTTTAAGTGATTTAAATTTAGTCTGAGGTTTTCCAATTGACTGAAGCACCACACGTCCATCACGATTAAGAACATAATCAAATATTCTCATAGCATGTGTTAATTCTTCTTGACTCTGCATTCTCATCCAGTTGGCAAAACCCTGCATGTTGATAGACTCGCAATATGCAGCCATGGAAAGATATGTATATGAGGCGAAGTATTCATTTTTAATCTGATCATTGAGTGCATCTTGAATTTCTTTGCTTAGCATTTTAGCCTCCGTAGGAATTGTTGTCTTGTTTTATGACACTAACTTTATCATACCAATAAACTTCTATTTATTATGTCATAAATTAAGACTAATTCCAAGTGATTACTAGGTGGAAATAACTACCATTTAGATTTTGAATCAAAATTATTGAGATTCTACGTATCTATCTGTAATAAGCTTGCAGTTTCATTGGAGGAGTCTCATATAATTTACGATAAATTCTTAAGTCATTGGCTTTTGGTTTATTTCCAATAATAATAGTAACAAACACTCTGTAAATGCTTATCAAAGGTAATGATGTCTACTTCTTATTCTCATAAAACTAAACGTGGAGAAATACTGAGCTGGTGCATGTACGACTGGGCTAACTCCGCCTTTGCAACAACTATTATGGCAGCCGTGCTCCCTGTTTATTACAGCCAGGTTGCTGGAGCTGATTTAGCGGCAAATACTGCAACAGTTTACTGGGGCTATACCACAGCCGGAGCGCTACTAATCACAGCCCTCCTTGCACCCATCATGGGTGCAATTGCTGATTATTCGGGAGTAAAGAAAAAACTCTTGATGACCTTTGCGGCAATAGGAATATTCGCAACAGCACTTCTATACTTTGTAACCACTGGCGATTGGCTACTAGCCTCTATACTTTTTATTGTAGGAAACATAGGGTTTGCAATATCAGAGGTCTTCTACAACTCCCTCCTGCCGCATGTGGCGGCGCCTGAGAACATAGACCAGGTATCTACAAAAGGATACGCCTTGGGATATCTGGGAGGAGGAATCTTACTTGGAATAAACGTATTAATGATAGAGTTTATGTCCGATAAGTTGCTTGCCACTCGCCTTTCTTTTATAACCGTCTCAATTTGGTGGGCCCTATTTACAATCCCTATTATAAAAAATGTTAGGGAGCCCAAGGTTAGTAAAAGCAAAGAGCCGCATACAAATCCTCTAACAGGTGGGTTTACAAGACTTAGGAAAACATTTAGAGAACTTAGAAGCTACAGACAATTATCTCTCTTCTTGTTAGCGTTTTGGATATATAACGATGGAATAGGGACCATAATAAAAATGGCAACTATATACGGAGCTGAAATAGGTATAGATCAGACAGCTTTGATTGGGGCTCTTCTCATGACGCAGTTTGTAGGCATCCCGTTTGCCTTCGCTTTTGGAAGATTAGCAAGATTTATCGGAACTAAAAATTCGATCATGATTGGACTATTTGTATACACCGTCATTTCAATTAGCGGCTACTTTATGCAGACTGCTCTTCACTTTTGGATACTAGCCTTCTTGGTAGGCACAGTCCAGGGGGGAACTCAAGCTTTAAGCCGCTCACTTTTTGGCTCAATGCTGCCTAAATCAAAAACTGGAGAATTTTACGGTTTCTATGGAATGAGTTCAAAATTTGCAGGTATAGTTGGCCCCTTGGTATTTGCCGTTGTATCTCAGATTGCGGGCTCAAGTAGGCTAAGTATTGTCTCCCTAATTGTGTTCTTTATTGTGGGTGGATTTTTACTAAATAGGGTAGATGAAAAAGAAGGCATTAGAGTCGCTCAGGAAAACAATTTTTGAGCGCAAAATATAGCTTAAAAATCACTTAAAAAATAGTGTTAGATTTTTGCTAAAAAATCTATGTTTTCGGTTGTTTGCATATCAAATTGGGTCTTTAGGCCTGTGGATAACTTGAAAATAATTTGCAATTTTTGTGAAAAAAAGGCTCAAAAATTTGAAGCTAAAAAACATGTGTAACCCCCTGTAATCACGTAACAATAAAAAAAAACTTGACAAGGTATTTTGCGATCTGTTAGGATGTATTCTACTGGATTGGATGGGACTCTTCACAAACTAAATTTCTACACAAAAGTTATCCACATGCTGTTGATGATTTGTGGATAAGTTGTCTTTTGTCAACGGGTATCGGAGGATAATTGACTACTAAAAGAACACCCCTAAATAATGATCTCAGATCCTTGTTTTCGGAAAGCGCTAATGATGATAGGGGATTAGAATTTTTTATCAGTGATCCACAGCTCCCTATATCGATTTCACAGCAAAGAGAAAACTCGGGTTTTTCTTCAAAGAAAGTAGACTGGCAAGAGGTGCTTGAGAGGATAGAAAAGAAATCTAATCCACAGGTATTTTTCTGGTTTGCACCCCTAAAAGCACTGACTGAAACTGAAAAGTCTCTTGTACTTGAAGCAAACAACGAATTTGATAGAGACTGGATAGAAAACCATTATGTGGAATTCATTGCAGATACTGTAAAAGAAGTATATGGCATTGATGTAGAAGTAAAAATAGTGGCAAATAATAATGATACAGTTGAGAAAACCACAAATAAATCAAAAAATAATGTTGTTAGTAGAAGAGAGCCGAGATCTGATTTATTTACAGGATTCTTAAGCCCTAACTACACCTTTGACAGATTCATAGTGGGATCAAGTAACCAGTTTGCACACGCTGCCTCCACCGCGGTTGCAAGAAAACCTGGGGAGGCTTACAACCCGCTTTTTATCTACGGAGGAGTCGGGCTTGGGAAAACACACCTTATAAATGCAATTGGAAACGAAGTATTAAAATCAAGCTCCAATATGGCCAGGGTATGCTGTATATCGGCAGAGCACTTCACCAATCAGGTTATAAACAGCATTAAGTCCAACAAGATGGAAGAGTTTAGGAACAGATACCGTTTTGGCTGTGATGTGCTCCTAATAGACGATATACAATTTATTGCTGGTAAAGAGAGCACCCAAGAGGAGTTTTTCCACACCTTCAATACTCTCTATGAATCCAAAAAACAGATAGTTCTAACTAGTGATAAATCCCCTAAGGACATGTCGTATTTAGAGGAAAGGCTAAGATCCAGATTTGAATGGGGTCTCATAACAGACATTCAGCCTCCTGAGACAGAAACTAGGATTGCTATTATCAAGAATAAGGCTGAGAGTGAGGGAGTGGTGCTTCCAAATGAGGTTGGGCTCTATATAGCCAAAAACACAACCTCTAACATCCGAGAGCTAGAGGGCACTCTCACAAACATTATTGCTCATGCAAAACTGCTAAATGCCGAGATATCTGTTGACCTAGCAAAAGAAGTTCTAAAAAACATTGTAAAGAACCAAGACAATAGATTTGTAACTATAGAGAGCATTCAGAAAGAAGTAGCAAACTTCTATGGGATGAGGGTACAGGACCTAAAATCGGATAGAAAACAAAAAAACATAGCCGTGCCAAGACAGGTGACTATGTATTTAGCACGCAGATACACTGGTGCCTCATACCCGGAGATAGGAGAGAAATTTGGTGGTAAAGATCACTCGACAGTAATTCACGCAGTTAAAAAAATGGAAAGGCTCTTGGGTAATGACCCTTCTTTAACCAAAAACATAGAGGCTTTATCAAGAAAAATAGAAACATTAATGAGTGGATAACCGGTGCAAAACCCTGTGGGAGTTTTTGTGGATAAAAAGTTAAAAAGTGTATATCCTTAAAATCCTGTGGATAGATGTTAATAACTCATCAAAACAATCAACATGTATATCAACACAAATAATAGGGAATATCGCTTTGAATATGGGGTAATTAAGATATTCATCCACAAATTCACAGACCCTACTATTATTACTACTATATATTAGAATAATATTTAATATTATAGACATAGGAGTAGAGACATGAAATTCAAAACCCAGGTACAAGATTTTTCACTAAAATTAGGATTGGTTCAGGGAATTTCAGAAAGGCGTGCAACTATGCCTGTTCTTTCTCATGTTCTAGTTACTCTAAAAAATAATAAGATTGAGATTTCAGCAACTGATCTGGAAACTACCATGAGTACCTGGTGTGAAGCTGAAGTTATGAAAGAAGGTAGTTTGGCAATACCTGCAAGAAAGTTATATGAAATTGTTAAGGAGCTTCCCGACGGTCAAATAGAGGTTGAAGAGATTGGAAACCATTGGGTAGAGATTAGAAGTTCTTCTGCAAACTTTAAGGTCGCAGGGCTTCCAAGTGAAGATTTTCCAATTGTGCCTGAGCTGGATTCAGCTAATTTGTTTAGTGTTGAGAGTTTTGTAATAGAGGACATGATATCAAAGACAATATTTGCTGTCTCCCCTGACGAGCTAAGACGAAACCTTGCTGGAATTTATTTTGAAGAGTCTGCTGAGAAAAACTTAAGACTTGTTGCCACAGACGGGCACCGCCTATCTTTGGTTGAGAAAAAGATAGATGGAGGGGTTAAGTTTGATAAGGGGTTTGTTGTTCCTAAAAAAGGCGTTGCTGAGCTAAGGAAGGTGCTCAGGTTATCAGAGACAGTTAGGATTGGTGTGGGGGATAATTTCTTTATGGCTGAAGGGGAAGATATTGTTCTTATAGCTAGACTTATAGATGCAGATTTTCCTGACTACAAACAAGTAACACCTGAGGTTACAAAAGTTACTATCAGCATTGGAAAAGACGAGCTCTTAAGCGCGCTTAAGAGGGTGTCTATACTTTCCTCAGAGAAAACCAGAAGTGTTAAACTCAACATAGAAAAAGATGCAATTACTCTTGTCTCTGTCTCCCCAGAATTTGGAGAAGCCAAAGAATCCATTTCTCTAGACTATTCGGGAGAGCCTGCGGAGCTGGGTTTTAATGCCCGATATCTAATGGACGTACTAGAGGCAATTACTCAGGAAAAAGTTCAAATTGGACTGATCGATGAGCTTAGCCCGGCAGTTATTAGACCTGATGACGATGAGGTTTACATGTCTGTTATTATGCCAATGAGAGTGTAGCTAGTTCTTTTTGTTATTTTTGACATCCGCCTTTATAAACATTAAAGCCGGTATTTGAATAAACAATGTTCTTATTAATTATAACAAGCAAATAGTTTATTTATGCTAGATATATTATTTCCACAGAGATGCACTTCCTGCTACAAAGTACCCCTTAACAGCAATAGAATCTGCGGTACGTGTTACGATGACATAAAGTTTATTAGTAATTGGTCTTTTTGCTGTAAATGCGGCATTCCCTTTGGATTTTTTAATGCAGGAGATGAGGAATACTCCGAATCTAACTTTGAAGGGCAAGATAACCTGTGTGGTAAATGTATTGAGGACTTCTATTCTTTTCACAAGGCCAGATCAATTGCTATTTATGAAGGTAATATAAGGGATCTAATAATAAGTTTTAAGTACGAGGGAAAGCTGAGCAAAGCAGATTCTCTTTTAGAGATATTGTTCTCTAATTTCCCTAATGATTTGGACGAGTTTGACTCTATAGTGGCTGTACCTCTACACATAGAAAAATTAAGAAAACGAGAGTATAACCAGTCTGTTATTCTGGCCACTGGAGTAGCAAATCATTTTGGCATAAAATGCGATTTGTTTGGGCTTAGAAGAATAAGAGATACTAGACCGCAGATAGAAATTACAAATGCTACTGAGAGAAGAAGAAACGTAAAGGGCGCCTTTTCAGTCTCAAAAGATAATGGTTTTAAGGGTAGGTCTATATTGCTTATAGACGATGTATTCACAACAGGATCGACTAGTGATGAATGTGCTAAAATGTTACTTAAATCAGGTGCTTACAAAGTTCAGGTACTTACACTCACAAGAGCCAGGGCTATGTAATTTCATTTGACTTTAAAGTACCTTTACTTTAGATTTAAACTATAAGATTTAAGTAAATTACTTAAAATAATTGGCTTACATAAACATTTGGCTTACTAAAACTATGTACGGAAGATTTGTCGGATTAGATATAAGTAGAAAGGACATTAGAGTCTCTCTTATCAAAAGAGGTCTTAGGGATGTCCAATTACTACAAACAATTAGTGCCGAGAGAGGGCCCTTAGCTGCAGGGGACTCTGACCCACTTGCGGAGACGTTTAAAGCTTATTCTCTTCCAAAGGGCGATATAGCGGCATCAATTGCTGAAACTCCTACTTCATTTAGAGTTGTAAGCTTTCCATTTTCAGATCCCAAGAAGATAGACCAGGTTTATGAATATGAGCTTGAGAATATTTCAACCTTTGATCCAAGGGACAAATTTCATGGCTACCATCTAGTTAAAAACGAAGCGGGCAGTGAAGCTCTAATATGTGTTTTTGAAAAAGAGCAAGTAGCTGATGTAGTCGAATCTTACAATGAGCATGGAATAGATCCCAAAATTATTACCTACACTCCTCTGGCCTTAGGTGCTTTAGATGAGTTTGTTTCAAGCAAGAGGCCTTTGTTGCTTATAGATTTTGGAGATCGTGAAATTAGCTATTCTCTTTTTGATGATAATGGAATTAAAAGAGCTAGGTCGTCTACAAAATCTGTTCAAATGTTTATAGATAATCTCTATAAAAATAAAGAGCCTGACTATGATTGCGATTTTAGCCAACTCACAATTGGAAGTGGGGACCCGGAGAGCATAGAAGAGTTCTTTGCCCCAATACTTAGTGAAATTAAAAAGACAATACAGTTTTTCGAGCTTGAGGTAAAAAACAATATTAAGAGTGTTGAGATTTCAGGCCCATTGTCTCTCATAGGCGGTATGAGTGATTATCTTAAGGATACGCTTAGCAAGGATGTGAGAAAAATATATATTCCTGACCTTGGTACTGATAAATCCCCACTATATGCAAAGTCATATGCACTAGCTCTTTATGGAAGTTCTTTTAAGAATGGATATTTAAATTTTAGAAAGGGCGAATTTAAATACGTGGGCATCGATCATGAATTAAAAAAGGTGTTCATGGTTCCAGGGGTGCTGTTAGCAATCTTAGTACTTTTCCTAATATATACTTCGGCTTCCTCATACTACGATCTTAAAAGTGATGTTAATGAAATAGAGGCACAGATTGCCCAGGTGGTGAAAAGCACATTTCCAGAGGCTAAAGTTATCCCAAAACCTATTGGGTTTATGAAGAGCGAAGTTGCTGATGTTAGAGAAAAACTTGATTTGATAGAAGGGGTTCAGGGCTCGCAAACACCACTTGATGTACTTAAGGATATTTCGAGCAGTCTGCCAGAGAACCTTAAGTTAACTGTAAATGAGATAAGGTTTGAGAACTCTAGCACAATAAAGATACAGGGAGTATGTGGATCCTATCAGGAAGTTGCTGAAATAGAAGAAGCGCTTACGAAGTCTGGGATATTTGAAACAGTTACTAGAAACCAAACTGGAAATGCTATCGATGGTAATACAAAATTTGAGATATCTGTTGTACTAAAATCAAAGGTTTGATATGGATATAGATTCTATAAAACAAAAAATTAGAGAGCTTATTGAGAAATCTCGTGAGAAGTTCGACGGCTTAGTTAAAACAGAGCGAGACAAGAAAGTACTGATGCTGGGTGGATCAGCTATAGTTGTTATAGTTATCTATCTTATTTTTCATTCGTATTCTTCTGGAGCCGATAATATGCAAAAAAGATATGCCCAGCTTGAAAGAGATCTTGTAGAAGTAAAAGCGTTAAAAGCAGAATATGAAGATTCTAAAAAGCAGCTTGTTGAGTTATCAAGCAAAATAAAGAAGGAAAACGAAGCGCTTATCTCAGTGGTTGAGAAAATATTATTAAATGAAAACCTTGATAGAAAGAATTTTTCAATTAGAGATGTAAATTCCAGGACAAATTCTGAAGAAGATTTTTATGAAGAAAAAAGCGTTGATGTAGAACTAAATAGAATATCTCTTAATAGTTTAGTAGAGATTTTGTATAAACTGCAAAAAAGACCTTCTCTTAAGGTCTCTAATTTGAATATAAGCACAAAATTTGATAAATCTGAT
This sequence comes from Deltaproteobacteria bacterium, assembly GCA_029262275.1. Taxonomy (GTDB): domain Bacteria; phylum Desulfobacterota_D; class UBA1144; order Nemesobacterales; family UBA2774; genus CR02bin9. The sequence goes on from JAJCZS010000009.1 coordinate 66,874, forward strand.
TCGATGAAAGTGAAGCTGCGTGTGTCCACTTTCGAGTTCAAACAGGTGAGTTAAAATGAAAGGTTTCAAAGAAAAAATAAAAAATTATAAACATATAGTACCTCTGTCATACATTTCATTTTTTGTAGTGGCTTTTTTCGTTTTTTTATTATTAACTTTTCCTGGCGATATAGTTAAGAAAAGGCTCATATCAGAGATACAAAACAGCACTCCCTATAATGTTGATATCAAAACTGCAAATGTTTCGCCTCTACTAAATATTAATCTGAAGGGAGTCACAATACATAAATCGCGCACCCAGTTTATAGAGCTGGACAGTGTAGCTATAAAACCCTCACTCTTATCAATATTCTCAGACTCACAGAAAATACCTTTCACAGCTAAGCTGCATGGCGGGCAGGTGAATGGAACTCTTAAAGTAAATAAGAAAACAAATAAAGTTGAAGAGATTGAAGCAAATATAAAGGATTTAAAAGTTGATTCTATTCCTGATTTTCTCTCTAAACAAGGCAAATCAGAGATACTTATTCATGGCAGACTCAATGGAGACCTATTCGTTGAGTTTATTCCACAGCCTAAGGGCGAATTTGATTTTGTTGTAGAGGGACTTGAATTGGACAACCTAAAGGTAAAGGGGATGAAGCTTCCTCCTTTAGCTAACCTTACATCAAAATTTAATGGCAATATTGCAAATGAACTTACAAACATTGATGAGTTAAGTATTGTGGGTGATGGTATTGATATAGAAATCACTGGTGCTGCCCCACTGATTTGGGATATGTCCCACGGCGGTATTCTCGACTTGGGTTACCGGGTAGAAATAACAAATAACGATCTTGTAAAATACAAAGCATTTCTATCTCCTTATTTAGCTCAGCATAGGGACGGAAGCCTGGGTGGTAAGATATTGGGTACTGTTAACAACCCAAGATTTGAGAAGGATTCAGTAAAGATTCGTTAATAAGTAAAAGGATCAACAGAATTTGAGCGAAAAAGAGTTAGAGGAACAACTTAGGAATGAGGGCTTTTCAGGTATTTTCGTTCACCGTGACTCACCAGGCGCTTACTATCCCGACCACACACACTTAGGCATAACTGCCCATATTGTTTTAGAAGGTGAAATCACAGTTACCTCCCAAGGACAAACAATCACATATAAATCTGGAGAAAGGTTTGATGTTCCCTCAGGTGAGGTTCATTCTGCACAAATAGGCCCACAAGGCTGCCGATATATGATCGGCGAAAAATAGTCTTTCCTAACTTTACAATCTTTTTTTCCTAGCAAGAGTCCAATTAAATATTTAAGTTTTGATGCCCAATTTGTGATATTCTTTTGGTAGGGGTGAAATCATGAAACACAAATTCTTTCTTAGAGTTTTGGCTATCAGTTTTATACTGATTTTTTTGGGAGCATATAGCTCTCAGGCAAATGAAAGTGACGATGCTCTAGAGGAGATGGAGATAAAAGGGTTTACTTTTGACCAGAGAGTGCAAAGCCCTGTGCTTCTGCTGACTGACAAAGAGCAGAACTCAGTTCTCCCTATATGGATTGGGCTTTGTGAAGCTAGGTCCATAGAAATTGGCTTGTCTGATATGGTTGCCCCCCGACCACTTACTTATGATTTGATTGCCGCTGTTATTAGAACATTGAACGCCCAAGTTGAGCGGGTTGTTATAGTAGATCTACGGGATGAGGTTTTCTATGCACAGGTCGAAGTATCTGTGGACGGGAAAGTATCCAAAATTGATGCCCGCCCAAGTGATGCAATAGCACTTGCTTCAAGAATGAATTCTCCAATATACGTTAAAAAAACAGTTCTACAGAAATCTGCTCTATTAGATCCGAATAAGCAAAAACGAGGGCTTTGATTAACAAATGTGATTCCATAGCACATTTTTAATTATCTCAAATTCTTTATGAAAGAAGTATGGAAACTTGACAATATAGAAATATTTAAGAAAATTGTATAATCAATAGTGAATATCATCATTATATGACTACTTTCATTGGAGAATCCCATGCTCAAAAAAATATCATTAGTATTAATTTTATCTGTTGCTCTTACAGTACCGGTTTTTGCTCAGCCTTTTGCGTATGTTGCTAATTTCGGGACCAATGATGTCTCGGTGATTGACACTGCTACTAATATGGTAGTTGACGTAGTAGCGGTTGGGGATGGTCCCCGTGGAGTTGCAGTAACGCCAGACGCTGAATTTGTGTATGTTGTTAATGCAGGTACTGATGATGTCTCGGTGATTGATGCTGCAACAAATATGTTAGTTGGGGCTCCAATACCAGTTGGGGATGACCCGCGCGGTATTGCAATTTCGCCTAATGGTGCACGCGCATATATTACCAACATAGGAACTGCTGATGTCACAGTTATTGATTTAGTAACCAATATGCCGATAGGCGCGCCCATACCAGTTGGAATTAGTCCTAGGGGTTTGGCCGTAACACCAAACAATACACACGTGTATGTCACTAATTTCGGCACTGATAATGTCTCGGTGATAGAAACTGCAACCAATACTATTGTCGGAGCTCCCATACCAGTTGGGAATGAGCCTCGAGATGTATCAATAATACCGGATGGCACACGTGCATATGTCTCTAATTCAGGTTCAAGCAGTATCTCGGTGATTGATACTACCACTAATATGGTAGTTGACGTAATAGCGATCGGAGATGGGCCCCGTACAGTGGCAATAACACCTGACGGTACACGTGCATATATTCCTAATTCTCAATCTAATAACATCTCAGTAATAGATATAGAAACTAATACACTTATTACTAATATACCGGGAGAGGACACACCACGTGGTGCAGCTGTAACGCCGGATGGAACACGAGTATATGTTTCTAATTTAGGCTCTGGTGATGTCTCGGTAATTGATACGCTAACTAACACTATAACTGGTTTGCCTATAACTGTTGGGGACGGCCCTCGTGATATAGCGTTAGTTCCCGCTTCAGCAAAAAGATTTGTCCCAACCTTATCTGAGTGGGGACTGATTGCTATGGCAGGTGTTTTAGGAATAGTAGGATTTATGGTGATTAGAAGAAGACAAGCGGCTGTATAGTGTTCAATTTAAATCTTAAAAATTAAAGGGGGCCTAGGCCCCCTTTTTTATTTCACTCCTGATGTAACAACCTATGCAGACTATGATTGTATTTGACTTATAATTGGGCGGTTGCTATCATTCTCTCTAGCTTTAATAACGGATAAAAATGGGTTCTTCAACTAACTTCGATAAACTTAGAAAAAAGATAGATTCTCTTGACCAGGAGATACTTGATCTCCTAGCTGAGCGAGGGAACATTGCGCTTGAGATCAGAGAACTTAAGGCTGAGAACTCTGTAGGAGTGTACGATCCTGTAAGAGAGAAGCTGATTGAGAAGAAGCTTAAAGAATTAAACTCTGGCCCACTCGCGGATGATGCAGTCTTAAGAATTTTTAGAGAAATAATATCTGCGTGCCGCTCCTTGCAGCAACCTACCAAAATTGCATATCTTGGACCTGAGGGGAGTTTCTCTCACCAGGCTGCCTACAATGAGTTTGGAGGTTCTTCGGAGCTTGCACCTCTTGGTAGTTTTGAAGAAATATTTGAAGAGGTTGAAAACGGCCGGGCCCAGTTTGGAGTTGTGCCTGTAGAGAACTCTATTGAAGGCTCTGTTGGTATGGTTCTCGATCTTTTATCTAAAACACATCTTGGAATAGCGGCTGAGCTGTTTGAGAAAATAAACCACTTTCTTCTATCTAAGACAGGGAATATAAAAGACATAAAAATTATAGCTTCTCACCCACAGGCTATAGCCCAGTGTAAGGGGTGGCTAAACAAGAATATGCCCAACAGTGAGATTTTGGAAACCGCTAGCACAGCTGAGGCGGCCAGGCTTGCATCCAAGAGAAAAAATGTAGCAGCTATAGCTAGTGAACACGCAGCATCTATATATAAGCTTAAGGTTATACAAAATAATATAGAAGAAAGTAGCCTTAATACGACTAGGTTTTTTGTAATTGGGGACAAGACCAACCAACCAACCGGGGATGACCGAACCTCAATTGTATTTTCCTTAAAAGATAAACCCGGCTCTCTTCAGAAATCTTTTTTTCAGCCCTTTGCTGATGCAAAGGTTAATCTCACAAAAATAGAGTCCCGTCCTTCCAAGGAAAGGCCTTGGGAATATTTATTCTTTGTAGATTTTAAGGGACACGGTCAAGATAAGGTTATTAAATCTCTGCTTAAGAAGCTAGAGAAGAATTGTATTTTCTTAAAGGTTTTGGGTTCGTATCCTGCAGGCAATTTACCGTCAGCTTAAGAGGATTGAATTAAACTTTTTTAGGTAGGCTTATTATAAATCTGCTTCCCTTTCCATCTTCGCTTTGAACATCTATTTTTCCGCCGTGAATTATCACTATGTGTTTTACTATGCTAAGTCCAAGCCCTGTTCCACCCATTTTTCTGCTCCTGGTTTTATCAACTCGGTAAAAGCGCTCAAAAATCCTGGGTAGGCTGTCCTTAGGTATACCAATTCCTGTGTCATATATTTCTATTCTTAATTCTTTTTCTTCGGAAATGGTTTTAATGCCAATCTCTCCAAGCTCTGGAGTATATTTGACCGCGTTGTCTATCAAATTAATAAACATCTGCTCAAGCAAAAATCTGTTAGCAGTGATAGTATGATCATTTTCAGATGCTTTGAATGAAACGTTAAGTCCCTTCTCAGCTGCCTTGGATCTAAGCGCCTCAAGAGATGATTTAATAACCTCATCAATATTTACATCCTCAAAGTCACTGTTGTCATTTTCCTTAGATAGGGCATCTCTGCCCTCTACCTCAGATAATACTAAGAGATCAGATACTATGTTAATAAGCCTATCGGCATGTCTTTTAATAATCCGCAAGAAATGTTTTTGGTCTTCAGGGCTTTCAAACGCATCTTCCTCCAAAGTTTCGGTGTAGCCCTTTATTGCTGTCAGGGGTGTTCTTAGTTCGTGTGAAACGTTTGCAATAAAATCAGCTTTAATATTCTCTAATCTTTTAAACTCTGTAATGTCGAACATTACCACTATGATTTCTTTCTCTGGGGAATCAAGCGGGATAACGTTTGCTAGATAATATCTTTCCTCAGGGTACAAGTAGAAAATTTCCTTATTATCGGGTTTCCAGCTCTCGAGCACGTTCTCTATAAGGTCTATAACATCTCTATTTCTAAGTACTTCCCAAAATGGTTTTTGAGCTGGATCTTCGCTAAGGTTAAACATCTCTTTTAGAGCATCATTTATAATAATTATTTTTCCTTCCTCAGAGACAACCATAACACCTTCACTCATGGCGCTTAGAACAGCTTCAAGCTGATTTTTTTCTCGAGATAACTGTTTGAAAACTTCGTTTAGTTTCTGTGCCATGTGGTTCAGAGCTTTGGTTATTTTGGGAATCTCACCTTTACTTTCGGATACTGGTATATCAACGTTCAAATTACCCTTAGCCAGTTCGTCTGAGATATTTATTATTCCGGAGAGTGATTTTGTAATTGTTCTTGAAACTGCTAGTGATAGAAGAAGAGCAAATAGTGTTAGTGCCATTCCTATATAAATGACCTTTAACTCAAGTGGTATGAGTGCTTGCTGAATAATGCTTAGGGGTAGTGCTGTTCTAACAACAGCGGTGACTTGCCCGTTATTGTTTTGATAGGGCACTGCTACATAGAACATTTCTTTCTGAAGTGTGGAGCTATAGCGAGTACTCTCCCCTATCTGATTATCATAGGCCTGTTTTATTTCAGGTCTTGCTAAATGATTTTCCATTTCCCTTGGGTTTTTAGTGGAGTCACCCAAGACAACTCCTTTTCCATCTATTACAGTGATCCTTACCCCGGCTTCCTCTCCAAGTCTTGATACCACTGATTGGATTTTATCTATATCGGGATTTTTTAAGGAGGGTGTTAGAACTTCTGTGCTAAGATTTGCGGCTGTAATAAGTCTTTCTTTGGTAAGGGATCTATCGTATTTATTTAATTCGCTGATTATAAGGAATGTAAAAATAAATAAGACTAATACTATTATAAGAAAGCTAGATATAAACTGTTTCCAAAATATGCTCAACTGTACCCTACTCTTCTAATTTATATCCTATACTTCTTACCGTTTTAATCATGCTTCCGGCAATTCCCAGCTTTTCTCTTAGATTTTTAATATGCACGTCTATAGTTCTATCATATACTAATTTATCATCACCCCAAAGCCGTTTCTTTTTAAGGAGCTGGTCTCTAGTGAATACTCTACCCTTTCCCTCAGCCAGAACTTCAAGGATTTTAAATTCAGTAGTGGTAAGAGTTAGCTTCTTACTATCTACGCTCACTTCATACTTTTCGGTGTTGACCACTACAGGACCAATCTTAATAATGTTTCCTTCATCTTCTGAGACTCCAGTTCTCCTAAGAACTGTTTTTACTCGCGCCACAAGCTCTCTTGGACTAAAAGGCTTAACAATATAGTCATCCGCTCCAAGCTCTAACCCTACTACCACATCGGCCTCACTGGCTTTGGCTGTTAACATTATTATAGGGATTGAACTAGTAGAATTTTTGTTTTTTAAAATCCTACATATCTCCAGACCATCTATTCCTGGGAGCATAATATCTAGCACTGCTAGATCAGGCTGTACTGATTCAATGTAAGATAGGAAATCCCTACCGTTATGAAACTCCTTTACTTTAAATCCTTCTCTCTTTAAATGATGGCTTACAAGCTCCACTATATCTTCTTCGTCGTCCACTATGGTAATTAATTTCTCAGACATATTACTTACACTTCCTGAACCGATTTAATTTAATAATGTTAAGTATAGATTAAAGCATTGGCTTTTAGTTGCAATAAGCTCTCCTAGTTCTTAACTGAATCTTAACATTAATTTCACATCAAATTTATCTTACTTCTATACATTCTAGTTCATATCTAGTTCAAGGAGGAGTTTGAGAGATGAAATTGTTTATAAAGATGCTAATAGTTGCAGCCATTGTACTACCACTTTCGGGTGTTAGTGCAAAAGCTGAATCTACAAAAGCTCAGATAGAAGCTTTAAAACAACAAATAGATGAAATACAGCGTCAGAATCAACTGCAGATCGAGCAGCTCAAGCAGCAGATCGAGCTTATGGAGAATGAAAGAGCGGCTGATAAAGAAGCTGTTGCCGAAATAAAGGAAGAACAACAAGATGCTTGGTACAACAAGTTGAAAATAAAGTACAAAAAGGGTTTAACATTCCAAGCTGGTGACAAGTTTAAGATGAGGTTCAGAGCGAGAGGACAGTTCCAGGCATCTGTAACAGAGTCGGACGATCAAAACACTGCAACTAATTTTAGCGTAGCTAGGCTTAGGTTGAAATGGGATGGATATGCGTTTAAACCTTGGTTTCTATATACAATTCAGTTAGGGGCAAGAAACAATGTAGATTTGAGAGATCTATATTTTACAGTTTCTTATAACAAAATGATTATGCCGCGCGTTGGTCAGAACAAGGTTCCTTTTAGCAGAGACGCACTAAATTCATCCGGCGCTCTACAATTTATAACAAGATCGATTATAGATGGTGAGTTTGCTTATGGTAGGGACCGTGGAGTCTCTCTATATGGTGCTCTAGGTAAAAACAACAATTTCTCATATGGTGTAGGTGTTTATAATGGAGATGGAAGAAATGGAACAAGTACTGATTCAAATCTACTCTATGCAGGTCGAATCCAGCTTGGTCTGGGAGGTGAAGAAACCACATTCGGAGGGCTGTTCAGAGGCGCTAATTCTTCGTTCCCAACAGCCAGTCCTTACAAACTCATTCCGAACTTCGCTAAATCACCTACGTTTGTAATCGGTGCTGGCGCAGCGGGCATACCGGGGTTGAACATCAATAGGAAGACCCCAGACGGAAGTATTCCCGATAGAATGGAAGAGCTCGGAGTAACCGTTGCTAATGTGGCATCTATAACCGGAGATGTGAATTTCAAAACGCCTGTGTTTAATGTTCAGGGTTCATATATGGGTAGATGGATTAGTCCTGATCAGGGTGGTGGAGACACAGCTTATGACCAGGGCTTTAATGTCCAAAGTGGAGTTTTCTTAATGCCTAAGACTGTAGAGATTGCCGGAAGGTTTTCTCTTATTGACTATGACACTAATACTGGTGTAGTACCGCCCGGAACAAGTGTCCGTGATACAAGCTGGTCTATCACACCAGGAATTAACTACTACATATCACATGATCATAGGTGGAAGGTGCAGCTCCAGTACTCATACCTATCAGAGGCATTTACAGAGGGTGAATCTGATATTAACTCAAACATTATCAGAGCTCAGCTTCAAGCTTACTTTTAATTTACATTCATTTCTTATCTCTATACCATCCCTTATTATTCTGACTACAAAACCCGGCACTTTAACAATATAAAGTGCCGGGTTTTGCTATTTAGTTTCCAATTATACTTCTGCTACTTATTCTCCTGAGCCACTAATATGTTAACTAGCAGCAATCCTCTATATTTTTGATTAAAATCTCCCGTGGTTATAATCATATCAATATTGGTAATCGAGTTATGAAAATACTGCATATAATTCTTATTCTTACTGCCATTTTTCTACCGGTCTCTGCGGTCAACTCCCAAGCGCAGTCTGCTGAGACACATGAAACAGAAAATTCAGGTGAAGCTCTTTCCAAGCAAGAGCACAAAGACCATCCAGTCATTAACAAAGCTGTATCCACTCCAAGGGCCGTTTATAACTTCTTCAAATCCCATTATGATGACGGCCTTGTTTTCGAGACGAGAAAAAAGAATTTCAGGGTTAGGTATAGAACGCTGCTCCAGTATCAATTTTCTGCTACTGATGGAAATGATACTAGTGGTACGGATATGAGTTTCTTTTTCAGAAGGATTAGGTTGAAATTTGACGGATATGCTTTTCGGCCATGGCTGACTTATAAATTACAACTCAGTAGAGATGATGTTAAGATCGGCCAGGACGGGGACGGCAGCGGTGTGGAAATTAAGGATGCCTATATTGACATTGTCTATTTTGATAAGATTTTTCCCAGGATTGGCCAGTTTAAGGTTCCTTTTAATAGAGAACAGCTAAACTCGGGGACGGCTCTACTGCTCGTTGAGCGTTCTATAGTAAATTCTGAGTTTTCTTTAGGCAGAAAAGCGGGAGGGGCTCTTTACGGATTTTTAGGTAAATATATTGCATATGGCGCAGCTGTGTTTACCGCTCCGGGAACAGATGATACATCCGACGCGTCATCTGTGGATTCCGAAACATTCGCTGCAAGGGTGCAGCTGAATTTTGGAGGAACATTAGAATATGGTAATCAGGGTTTCCCCACCGGCGGTGACTATGCGCTTGTACCGGATTTCACTAAAGTGCCGGTATTGGTGTTTGGTGCGGCCATGTTCGCCCTGCCCGACTTGAGTGTTAAAGAAAACGAAGGTGATTCGGGAGCATTAATACAAAGGTTTATAGAATTGGGTATTTCTAAAGGAAATGTTGTATCAGCTACAGCGGACGCATCATATAAGCTCCCAATGTATAACATTGAGGCGGCTTACATTGGCAGATGGATAGAGCCCACTCAAGGCGGCGGCGGGGATACTGTTTACGATCAGGGCATCCGTATTCAAACCGGTCTATTTCTTATGTCGGATTTGATAGAGATGGCGGGGAGATGGGCTTTCGTATCATATGATACATCCCCCGGGGTATCTGGAGTCCAAGAACCTCTAAGAGATAACAGTTTAGAGCTAACTGGTGGGGTTAACTACTATATATCGCAAAATAACAACTGGAAGGTCCAGCTAAGTTATTCGTTCATAAACGAAAGGTTTACCCAAGGAGCGCCTGATGAGAATCAAAAAACCCTAAGGGTGCAACTACAGGTTCAGTTCTAGCGCAATGAAATAATGGTGCAACTAACTGAAATTTCTATATGGCAATTGAGTAGTATGTATACCTGTTGCCTATAGTTAGATTCTTTTAATTAACAATTCCACCAATAACTAACATGGAAGTTAGTTTGCTAGTCATGTGTTTAGGAAGAGCGCTTCTCTCCAGATCGTTAACAGTTCTTTCTATATCGTAAGAAACTCTTCTTATATATGGAACACCGTCATCTATCACCGCATAAGATGCTCTTGGATTTAAATCCCTGGGCTGTCCGACTGAGCCTGGATTAAGTATTATTGTGTTTCCTACGGTTTTAATTGAGGGTTTATGTGAATGTCCTACAAGAATGAACCTTGCTCCCGATTCTTCCTCGGTATTAGTATCTTTAATATCTAAGCTTTCTGCCTGACACTTGGAGAAATCTATATCTGATCCGTGGACTAGATCAAAATCTATAGTGTCTATGGAGAATTTGTTACTTAAAGGCAATCGTCTTAAGAAACCAACCTCCTCGCTTGAGAGAAATTCCTCCCCCCATTCTCTTGTAACAGCTGATATTGAATTTAACTCGCCCGGGCATTTGCTATTGATTCCATAGGCCATAGCGTGATCGTGGTCTCCTCTAACTCCCCAAAACCGGGTCTTAGAGCATTTCATTAGAAATTTTATACAATTTCTTGGACTTGGACCGAAATCTACCACATCTCCAAGAAAGATCAGAGCATCATAATTTTCCTTATCCAAAACTGCTTCTAGGGCGTACCAATTTGCGTGAATATCCGAAAGTATTAGTATTTTCATATTAAATATACTATAATGATGAAATATGTGGCTAGTGTTAATAAAGTATGAAGATTGTGTTTAAACATAGGCCATTGTGTGTTGTTGTTTAAAAAGTACTTTAGATAAGCAGTTCATACAGAAGTTGGAAAATTATTATAAATTAAAAAATAGCATTGGATTTTTGATTAAAACGTGATAGAATTTGTTGAAAAGGAAGAAAAGTGTATATTTAAGTGTAAGTTAAAGTTAAGTATGAATTGTCAGGAGGCAGCTCGAAGCGTCAAAAAAACCTCTTGACAAAGTTGTTTAATTTATATAGAGTAAGCTCAGAACTTTAAAAACCAAATAAAAGGAGGTAAGGAGAGATGAGTAAAGCCAAATGGCTTCTTATGTTTTTATTGGCTCTAACATTAGCCGTTCCTGCATCAGCAGTAGAGCTCACATTGGGCGGCTTCCCAAGTTACATGCGTACAAGAGCGCGTTTCATTTCAAACGCCACGTACATATCTGCATTGAGCAACAGCGATGCACAAGCACTTGGGTTTAATGATAATGATGACAATATCTTTTTTGCAGATACCACTCTGCGTTTAACCCCACAATTGGTGCTCAGTGATGCAGTAACTATCAGAGCTCAGATTGGCGTGTTTGATAACAACATTTGGGGTGGAAATACACAAGAGTTTTTTGGTGGTCGTAGTACCGTCATTAACTCTAGTATATCCTTTAGTGACAGATTCAGAGGTGCTATCTTAGTTGGACCTGATGCCATTGATGATCCAGGATTCTTCGATATCAGAATGCTTCATGCAGATATCGTGCTTCCTCACAACCTTGGTTTCTTGAGGATTGGACGTCAGCCATTTGACTGGGGTATTGGTATCCTAGCAAACGGTGGATGGGATCCATATTCTGATCTAGGTTTTGTACTAGATAGGTTCCTATATCTTAAATCATTTGCAGCCGGATCCGGTTCTTTAACATTCGTGTTTGTTTCGGATATTTTGGCTGGAGGTAACTCCGTTGTGAATGGTGGTGGAACTGGATATGATGGTGGAGCAGTAGCTCTTATCTTCAACAATCCTAACATCATGGGAACAAACTTCACACTTGGTGGTTATGTATTCCCATACATTCATCAGGATAACCTATGTCTTGATAGCGTAGGTATTACTTGTCCTAGTGGTGTTGGAAACACTGGTGTTGATGCTGAAAGATACACACTATTCTCAGGTTTGCTCGATGTTAAAACCGATCTTTGGAGACTAGTTGGTGAATTTCAGGCTTGGCAGGGTGAACTTAACATTGACGGAGTTGGAGACATCGACGTTGACTTAAGTTGGCTTTGGGCAGCTCGTGCTGAGGTTTATCCAGGATGGCCGCTAAAAATCGTTGCTGCTGAATTCGGATGGGCTCAGGGTAATGATTCTACAGAGCTTGGTGATAACAACCCAGCTGTTTCTGGTAATGGTAGTGGATTGATATTCAACCCAGCATATAACATTGATAACCTTCTTTTCAAAAACATGATTCCAACTATTTATCAGCAAGAAGGTAGTGTTATAAACGCTTACTATGCTAGACTTTGGGGAACTGTGAAAGTTGTAGATTCTATTTCGTTTACTCCACAAGTATTAGTCGCTTGGAACCAACAGACTGATAACGTTGAAGTAAATGGTATCTTCGGATCAGGTACAACCATTGATAGTGTTGATTCCTATCTTGGTACTGAGGTTGAAGGAACTATAACTTGGCACATTCATCCAGGAGTTAGTTTTGACCTAATCGGTGGCGTTATTTTCACAGGAAGTGGTCTTGATCAATTGCTTACAGCTCAGGCTGCTGATGTGTTAGCTAAGAACGATATCGACGGTCGTACAAACTATGATGAGACACCTTGGACTGTTCAAGGTAGATTAATGATCTTCATAGATCAATTCTTCAAATAGAAATGAAACGGTGAGAGTGACGTAAAGTCTATCTCATTGGTTAAAATATTTAGCCCCTTCCCTTGCAGATGTGAGGGAAGGGGTTTTTTTATGTCTAAGTCTGAATATGTCCAAAAAGTGAATTAGATTATATAGTGGATAGTTTGATAGACCTTTGAATGATAGATCTCATTGTTTGGATAGACTGATTACCGTAGACAGGAAAGTTTCCAAATACAAATGTAGGTACACCTAGTATAAGGTTGTCTTCTGCATCTTTTTTATTTGACCCTATTTCATCAAACATAATGCGTTTTTCTAGACATTCTTTGAGCTCATTCTTATCAAGCTCTGCCTTCTCCCCAATCTCAAGGACAACTTCAATATCACCTATATTTTTTCCTTCCAAGAAATAAGCTTCATATACAGCTATATGGAACTCTAAGAATTTACCTTTAGCTTTGGCAAACTCAGATCCCTCTAGTGTTAGTCTGGAATTTGTTGCAAATCCAGGGAGTTTGATCTCAATATCATCTTCTTTGGCCATTGAGTAAACAGTTTTAGCAAAGGATTTAGATTTCAGAGTCTTTGAGCGTTTTTGCCCCTGAGGTAGAAATTCCGGGTGTATCTCTATACCCTTCCATTCTATGGTTAGATTGAATTCCTTTGATAAACCTAGAATTCGTTTAGTTCCCAAGTAGCAATACGGGCATATATAGTCGTAGTAGACAGTAACTTTCATATCACTAGTCTATAATATAGCTTAAAAGCTGAAACTCAAGGAATAAACTATGACAATATTAATGTTTAAAGTGCCTGAATCCGGTAAACACCATAGCAATATCGTGTTCATCACAAGCATCAATAATGTCTTGGTCTCTTATGGAGCCGCCTGGTTGTACTATTGCCGTGATGCCAGCTTTTGCCGCTTCATCTATACCGTCACGAAATGGGAAAAAGGCATCAGACGCAAGAGTTGCCCCCTTTGTAGGAAGCTCGGCTTTAATAGTTGCTATTTTAACAGAATCAACCCTGCTCATCTGCCCAGCACCTATTCCAACGGTCTGCCCTTCACGGGCAAATACTATGGCATTTGATTTAACATGCTTGCATACCTTCCATCCAAATTTAAGAGCACTTAATTCTTCATCGGTCGGCTTGCGTTTAGTGAGCACTTTCATATCATCAAAATCTTGGTTGATCCCTGTGTCACGGTCTTGAATCAGAGCTCCTCCAATTACCTTTTTAAAATCTAGCCCTGCAGCAGTTTCAAGTGGTAATTCAGGGGTTTTCATCACCCTTAGATTCTTTTTGTCAGATAGTAGCTCGAGTGCTTTCTCAGAGTATCCAGGGGCTATTACGACTTCGAGAAACATAGCAGCAAGCTCAGATGCAGTAGCCTCATCAACTTCTCTGTTAAAAGCCACAATGCCACCAAAAGAGCTTACAGGATCGCAAGCCTTAGCTTTTAGGAAAGCCTCTACAACACTTTCATCTGTAGCAACCCCACATGGGTTATTATGTTTGACCACTACACATGCACACTCTTTAAAGTCTTTAACGGCTTCAAGTGCGGCATCTGTATCATAAATGTTGTTTAGAGACAGTTCTTTTCCCTGCAGTTGAATAGAGTTTGAAATACAGGGTTCTTCAAATCCTGACTGCACATAAAAAGAACCTTCTTGATGAGGATTCTCACCATATCTTAACTTCATTTTTTTATCCATATGTATTGTAAGACTTGGAGGGAACTTTGTTTTCTCCCCACTTGGATCGATAGCACCAAGGAAATTTGAGATTGCAGCATCGTAGCGGGAAACGTATGAAAATGCCTTAACAGCTAGTTTGAAATTTGTTTCAGCTGAGATTGAGCCGTTGTTCTTTTTAAGCTCTTTAAGAAGGTCCTCATAATCTTCTGGGTGAGTTACCAGTGTTACATATTGATAATTTTTTGCAGCGGCCCTCAGCATTGTAGGTCCACCTATGTCTATATTCTCAATAGCTTCCATTAAATCTACATTTTCTTTTTTAATTACCTCTTCAAACGGATAGAGATTAACAATAATCATGTCAATTGGCTGCATATCATTATCCTGCATTTGCTGTAAATGAGTGTCATTGTCGCGCAGTGCAAGAACGCCGCCATATATTTTAGGGTGTAGAGTCTTAACACGTCCATCTAGAATCTCGGGTGACCCCGTATATTCGGAAATATCCATTACACTAACCCCTGCATCCCTAAGCTGTTTAGCTGTGCCGCCTGTGGATAGTATCTCAACATCAAACTCCTCAAGACCTTTGGCAAAATTGCTTATGCCTTCTTTGTCTGAGACACTTATGATTACCCTATTAATCTTGTTCATGTACCTACTCCTTAGTGGAAGTGATTATAATGACAAACGATGCTTTTACTCTGGTGATTTAGAATGGAAATCCGATGTCCGTACTCTGAGTAAAAACTATTATTTTAGCGCAATGGGTTGAAATTCCAATAGGCTCTTTAAAGATTGTGTGAATACTTAGATATAAGACTTTGAGAAATCCTTAATTGTTACGTATAATCTTTCTTGAAAGTTGTGATGGGTTTATTTTTTGTCAGTTGTTTCGAAATGAAATTCTTGTCCTATTTTTTTACCATAAGCGGAGGGATTTTTTAGTATGAAGAATCAAAAGTCGATTAATTTTAGAGTAGGTTTATTCGTACTGATAGCCATTGGTGTTTTGTGCACAATTGTTTTTTTATTAGGTGGTGAACAGAGCTATTTTGAGAAGAACTATACTCTAAAAACTTCTTTTAAGAACACCGCTGGACTTATTAAAGGAGCTGCAGTAAGGCTCTCAGGCGTTCGCATAGGCGCGGTAACAGATCTTGGTTTTGCTAACGATCCTGTCGGAGATAAAGTGATAAACCTAACTATGCTGATAAATAAAGAAGGTATGAGCCGGTTAAACCCGGACTCTAGGGCTACTATAAAAACAGAAGGTCTTTTAGGAGATAAATTTATAGAAATCCTTCCCGGACAAGAACCACCACTTACAGTCCTTCCTGACACTTTAACAATTGAAAGCCAGACCCCAATAGAATTTGCAAGCATTATAGGCCAGTCGGGTGATTTGATTACTAATATTATCAGCATCTCAAAAAGCTTGGACAAAATAGTTAAGGGTATTGGAGAAGGCAAAAACCTTGAGAATATTAATCAAACCATAGCTTCAGTTAAAGCTAGCTCCGAGGCACTCCAGGAAAATATGGAAGCCATTGCTACTGGAAATGGAATACTAAATACAATGATATATGGTCCAAGGGATAAATCAGGCGGTAAGATCGATGAAAATACCCTGGTGAAGTTAAATAAAACAGTATCCAAATTAGATACATTGCTCAATCAAATTAACAATGGTCAAATTGATACTACACTATCCAATATAAGTGTGGCATCTGGTGAGTTGAAAGAGACCATGGCAAATTTTAACGAAATATCTGAAATGCTTAGAGGCGGCGAAGGAACTCTAGGGGCTCTTATAATAGATCCCAGTATCTATGATAATCTAAAAGGAATTTTGGGTGAGGCAGAGAGAAGCAAATTTGTACGCGCTGCGGTTAGATACTTAGTTGATGAGGAAGAAGTCAACGCTGCCGACAATCCTGCACCAAACTAAAATTATTGTCCAAAATACTAACCTTATGCATTAATCAGTGAAACATAATTCTAATTATTCAAATGAGCGGGTGACGGGATTCGAACCCGCGACCCTTAGCTTGGGAAGCTAATGCTCTAGCCAGCTGAGCTACACCCGCGTCAAAACAAAATCTAGTGTATGCACCCTTAAAAGTCAATTTAACCAAGGGGCCAGTTAATTTGTTAGGCTTTACAGGATATAATAGTTACCGTGACTGAGAGTAGAAAAACTGGACACCTTCTTACTGAGAAAATAAACCCTCGCACTACCGACTTGGACAAGTGCTCCCCTCTAGAAGTAGTAGAGCTTATACTGCAAGAGGACAGGGGCATTGTAGAGGCTATAGAGACAGAAAAACACAATATCTCTAGTGCTGTAGAATTAGTAGTAGATAAACTTAGAGGTGGGGGACGGTTATTTCTTCTAGGCGCCGGAACAAGTGGGCGTTTGGGTGTCATAGAGGCTGCAGAGTGCCCACCAACGTTTGGTACAGATCCTGATTTGATACAGGCCTTTATTGCCGGAGGAAGAGAGGCTGTGTGGCAGTCAGTTGAAGGGGCCGAGGATTCCAATACTGAGGCAGAAGAACTACTCATAAATTCTGATCTAGATAAAGACGATGTTGTAGTAGGAATAGCTGCCAGCGCTTCCACGCCTTTTGTTCAAAGCGGGTTACAGTATGCAAAAAACACCGGGAGCGGCTCAGTGTTAGTTACATGCAATACCGTCGAATCCAAAATAGCCGATGTGACTATAGAGCTCTTAGTAGGCCCAGAAGTGGTAGTAGGCTCTACAAGAATGAAGGCAGGAACTGTAACAAAAATGGTACTAAATATGATAACCACAGCCTCTATGGTGCAGTTGGGCAAAACTTATGGAAACCTTATGGTAGATGTGCAGCCTAAATCAGCCAAATTGAGAGATAGGGCTAAAAGAATTGTGATGCATATATCTGGAGTTAGTGAAGATAGGGCTTATGAACTATTAGAGGAGTCAGGCTGGGATGTTAAAGCATCAATTGTTATGCAGACCAAAGGTCTAAGTTTAGAAGACTCAAAAAAATTACTACAGAAGCACGGCGGATTTTTACGAGAGGCGCTTAAAAAGTAATACGGATTACTACCAAAATTATGACAACAAAACTCGAATCTCTAATAAATAAAAAAGATAAGTTAGTGGTTGGATTAATGTCGGGTACGTCTAAGGACGGGATCGATGCTGCTTTAGTTAGGCTAAATGGAAGCGGATTTGATACTGACATAGAGCTTCTTAATTTCATATCCACTCCATACAAAGAAGATGTCCGAGTAAGCCTAGACAAGTTGGTGCAAGAGTGCTCACTTAAGAATATCTCAGATTTAAATTTTATAATCGGGGATGAATTTGCGGCGGCTGCGCTTCGTGTTATTGATGAAGCAGGATTAAACCCTTCGGATGTAGATTTAATAGGATCTCATGGTCAGACAGTTTTTCATAATCCCCCTTCTTATGATGACGGCAGGGCTTCGACCCTTCAGATAGGGGAGATTGATGTCATAGCTGAGAAAACGGGGATTACTACTGTTGGAGATTTTAGAACACGCGACATTGCTGCAGGTGGTGAAGCGGCACCACTCGTCCCATTTTTGGACTATCTCCTTTTTAGAAAAAAGGACAATGTTCTAATTGCTCAAAACATAGGCGGCATTGCAAACGCAACTGTTGTGACTGAGGACGTTGACGATGTAATAGCGTTTGATACCGGGCCTGGAAATATGTTGATGGATAAAATAATTCAGCTCTCTAGCGGTGGGAAAAAGAAATACGATAAAGATGGCAAACTGGCTTCCTCTGGAGAGGTGAATCTCGAACTATTAGAGAGGCTGCTCGCAGATCCGTATTATAGTAATCCCCCTCCGAAATCCACAGGTGAAGAGCTTTTTGGCTTTGAGATGACAACTGCACTATATTCTTCTGTGGATAGTGAAATGCTTTCTCTACAAGACATGATGGCCACACTTTTGTCACTCACGGTGGAATCTATAGTGTCATCATACAAAGACTATATTTTCCCTAACTGGGATATTGATGAAGTTATATTTAGTGGTGGAGGGTGCCGGAATCCTATTTTAATGGATGCCCTAAGGGCAGGGCTTCACCCATTGAAATGTTCTACGTCCGATGATTATGGGATTCCTGTGGATGCAAAAGAAGCTGTCGCATTTGCAGTACTAGCAAATGAGCTCATATCAGCCAATACTAATAATCTGCCTCGTGTTACAGGGGCTCATAGAAAAGTACCTATGGGCAAAATTGCTCTGGGATGAGCACAAACATAACTTGCTTTCTCAAACACTAAGGGATTTCCGCAATGGATATAAATAATCTCAATTTAGCTCAAAAGATCGGGCAATTAATAATGCCTAGGATTGATTTTAATGATCCCAAATCTCTACCAAGAGCTAGAAAACTAATTCAGGAATTCCAAGTAGGCGGCTTCATAATTTTCAATGGCATGCGTGATATTGTCACAGATGCTACAAAGGAGCTTCAATCTCTATCAAAAATCCCACTTCTTTTTGGCTGTGATGGTGAAAGAGGCGTGGGACAAATTGTGCGAGATATGACCCTTTTTCCATTCACCATGTCTCTTGGAGCATCTCAGAATGAAAATCTAGTACATGATCAAGCATCATTTATAGCTAACGAAATGAAACAGTGCGGACTTAATTTACTTTTTGCACCTGTTGCAGATATAAATTCCAATCCTGATAATCCAATCATAAACATTCGCTCATATGGTGATGATCCTGATCTAGTTTCACGGCTATGCAGTGCATTTATTAGAGGTTGTCAGGAAAATGGCGTTTTAGCTTGCGCAAAACATTTTCCGGGGCATGGTCGAACAGGAGTTGATTCACACGTCGACTTGCCTGTGTTGGATACAAGTTTGCAAGCTCTTCAAAATAACGACTTAATTTCCTTTGAGAGCTCAATTAAAGCCGGTGTGGCGTCGATAATGACAGCGCACATAGCATTCTCCCATATTGGTGACGGAAGTGCTGTAACGGTCTCAAAAAAGCTTATTTCGGATGTACTTAGGGATGAGATGGGTTTTAATGGACTAGTAATTACAGACTCTCTTCATATGGAGGGGATAATAAAATTGGGCGAAGAGGGAGATATATCAAAAAGGGCTCTTGATGCGGGTTGTGACATAATACTTGACCCAAGATATCCATCTGAATTAATCCCAAATCTTTGTAATTTGCCTATTTCAGATCTCGATCAGGGACTATTGGACTTAAAGGTTAAGAGAATACTCTCGATTAAAGACAACTGGTTATCAAAAGACACTTCACTTAGTCCAACTAGTAAAGAAGATGGAACAAAGCTCAAAGAACAGATTGCCAGAGAATCCGTTTGTCTAGTAAGAGGCAGTGCGCTTAAATCGAAAAAGGCTTTGATATACATCTTTGATGTAACTCAGTCTGAAAATGAGATATCTCAATCTTTCACTGAGCGCCTAGAGGGGCAAGGAAT
Source organism: Deltaproteobacteria bacterium (assembly GCA_029262275.1). Classification (GTDB taxonomy): domain Bacteria; phylum Desulfobacterota_D; class UBA1144; order Nemesobacterales; family UBA2774; genus CR02bin9. The sequence goes on from JAJCZS010000009.1 coordinate 86,723, forward strand.
ATGTGTAGAAGGTATATCAGTTTCTCTGACTGGTATAGAAGAGCCTCCAAATGAGGTTTTAGATGATACAGCAGTTATCTGCCTTGTTTATACAACGATTGGAGCTTGGAAAAAGCAATCTTCCCTAACTGATAATTTCAAAACTGCTCTTACTAAAATTGAAACACTACCTGGAGAAACTTTACTTGTTTCTTTTGGCTCTCCTTATGTAATTCAGGGTTTTGGTAGTTTTAATACTGTCATCTGTAGTTTTGATATTTTAGATGAATGTCAGCAAGCGGCGGCGGACTTGCTTTTAAACAAACTAAAGCCAATTGGACACTTGCCAATAAAACTAGATTAAGAACTATTTTGTTAAATCCGTGTCAGGTAAATTACAATTTCGATGCATGAGTCACTTCAGACTGCACTTTCAGCACTAAGTCCACTTGATTGGCTGATCGTTGCTACCTATCTTCTTATATCTCTAGGAATTGGTATTTATTTCACAAAACGAGCAAGTACCAGCATGTCTTCTTATTTTGTTTCTGGAAGAAGCCTGCCCTGGTACATCTTAGGCACTTCGATAGTTGCTACTACTTTTGCCGCCGATACACCACTGGCAATAACTGGATGGGTACGAACGGATGGTATATGGAAAAACTGGTTTTGGTGGAACTATCTATTCAGCACTGTCTTTGTTGTAGTGGTTTTTGCTAGGCTTTGGCGAAGAGCAGAGGTAATAACAGACAACGAGCTCATTGAGATACGCTACAGCGGAAAGCCCGCTGCTTTTCTTAGAGGTTTTAAAGCGTTCTATTTCTCGACCCTTTTTAATTTTATAGTCATGGGCTGGGTGATTAGTGCTATGGCTAAGGTGTTTAAGGTATTTTTTGGAATAGACACAACTTTAGCAATTGTAATCTGCATCTCTATTGCATTTTTCTACACTATGATGTCGGGCCTTTGGGGGGTTGCTCTTACCGATTTTCTTCAATATTTCATTGCCATGATAGGAACTGTAATATTAGCCTGGGTAGTTATTGGATCTCCAGAAATAGGTGGTTTTTCAGGTTTCATAGATAAGCTTGGCAACATTGATGAGAAGCACATATCATTTTTTATGTCACCTTCAGGAGGTGAGCCCGTTAGCGATGGATTCTTGGACTCTAGCTTCTTTGCATTTCTTATCTACATAAGCATTATCTGGTGGTCTTCCCACAATGCTGATGGGGGAGGCTACATTATTCAGAGGATTAACTCTGCCAAGAACGAACGACATGCAGTCTTAGGCATGGCATGGTTTGCAGTTAATCACTATATAATTAGGCTCTGGCCATGGGTGCTTGTGGCCCTTGCCACACTCATTATCTATCCGAGAGTTCACGAATTTGGTGGTGATCATGAGGCAATGTATGTAGTAGCCATAAGGGATTACTTGGGCCCAGGTTTAAAAGGTCTCCTCTTTGTTACTTTCTTAGCTGCTTTCATGTCGACACTCTCGACTCAACTTAACTGGGGCGCATCATATTTGATGAATGATCTTTATAGGCGTTTTATGGTCAAAGATGCATCTGAACGGCACTATATTTTGATTTCGAGACTAGCTACGCTGGTTCTAACAGTTCTTGCTGGATTTTTTGCATTCTATATCACCAATATAGGTAAAGCCTGGATATTCCTTTGGGCCATGAGTGCCGGGGTGGGATTGGTTCTAGTGCTGAGGTGGTTTTGGTGGAGGATCAATGCATGGTCAGAGATATCAGCTTTGGCTTCTTCGCTTTTAACAATATTAGTCCTGTTTATTTATACACACACACAAGGTGTGCAGCTTGAGTTAAAGCACCAAGTATTAGTTATTCCAGTTTCCATAGCAACATGGGTAATTGTTACATTTTTAACTAAGCCTGAACCAAACGAGACCTTAGGCAATTTTTACAAAAGGGTACGTCCCTGGGGTTGGTGGAAGCCTGCAAGTGAAGCACATCCTGAGATCAAGCGTCCTAGGTTCATGCCAGTAATTTACAACTGGCTTTTGGGTGTTAGCTTCCTTTTATTTGGAATGATAGGGGTAGGGAAAACACTCTTGGGCAATTTTTATTTTGGAGGGGTGTGCATAATAATCTCTGTGATTTCAGGTATCTTTGTGTACAGAAGAATGAGGGATGAGCTAAATTCAGGTTTATGACTTCCCAAAATGTCTGATTATGTTATAACTTATTGTCCTAAAGGTTAATAAATATGGCTATAAAAATAAAAATACTAAAACATCCTGAACTTACCTGGTTCGAAAACCTATATATTCCTCAGATATTGAGCGGCCTTTTAATAACTATAAAACACTTGCTTAGGTTTCAACCTATTACTATTCAGTACCCTGAAGAAGTAAAAGAGCTTCCTGAAAGGTACAGAGGTATTCATGTGATGCCAGCGGATGATGAAGGCGAGATAAGGTGTGTAGCATGCAAGCTATGTGAAGTTGCCTGTCCAACCCAAGCCATATCTATTGTTGCAGAGCCTGCGGATGATTACGGGATTGAGAGAAGACCCAAAGTGTACAATATTGATTTTATGAGATGCGTGTTCTGTGGGTTTTGTGTTGAGGCCTGTCCATGTGATGCTCTTAGAATGGGTATGAAGTATGAGCTTGCATCCTATAACAGGGCGGGGCTTGTACACACAAAAGAGGTTTTCTTTGACCCTAATGTAAAAAGTGATGCTCCAAGAGATAACGCAAATTACCTCTATGAAATGGGCAAAGGTGAGAACTTAGATAGTGCTGATGAGATTGAAAAAGTAAAAGAGCTCACTGGCGCTTATATTGAGTCCGAATCCCAACCACAAGATACTGAAAATCCCTTCAAATCAGCCGGATCTTAAGGATCCCCTAGCAGTATGTAAGAGCTATTATTCGCTCTTTGATTTAAATCTCTGATACCAAGGAGTCATTCTGAGAGCTCCAGCAATAGAGGATTTTAGCTGACTTCTCTCAGTAGATAAGTGTATGCCGCCGTGCTGGTTGAAGAATTCAGATGTCATTGTCTCAGGTGCAACACCTCTTCCCCCACTGGCAAGTTTTACTACTCTGTCTCCAGCAAACGCTACTGTGGCTTTTTTCTCAGCAATAATAAAATCTCCCTGCACAACGTAGCTTGCCAAAGCGCCTCCTGTAGTTGGATGTCCTAGTAATGATACGTACGGTAAACCAGCATCTTTGAGGTTAATGATGGCCGATATTGTTTTTGCCATTTGATAAAGAGCGACAGTACCTTCCTGCATTCTAGCTCCGCCAGAGGCAGTTACAACTATCAGCGGGAGGTCTTCTTCGATTGCATAGTCGATTAACAACTTCATCTTCTCTCCAAACACAGCGCCCATAGAGCCGCCCATAAATCTGAAATCTGAGACCGCAATGGCAACTGGGATGTCGAACATATCTCCATAACCTACGACTAAGGAATCTTTAGAATCAGTACGCTTAGAGGCTTTTTTTCTAGTGTCATAATAATCATGAAAATTAAACCGTGCGTCTATATTCTCTGTGCTCAAATTTGAATGCATCTCATGAAATGAATCGTTATTTAATAAAAGGTCAAGATAATCATCGGATCCTAGAGGTGAGGGTTTTTCACAATATGGACATGAAAAGAAGTTCTTCTGAAAGTCCTCTTTGGCAAAGTGTTTTTTGCAGCCAGGTCTAGTGATGTTACCTTCAGCATCTTTTTCGTCATTACAGAAATGAGGTTCTGCTCCGTAAAGTGCCATCTGCATATGAGATATTTCTGGCGTAGCTCCCTTGCCAAAAGCAGTTGGAAGCCAACTTCTAATCTTTTTAGCTATGGCTTGATAACGGTGTTCACCTTTTTCAACCTCTCCAACTCTCTGTATTTTTTCGATTAACTCTTTTTTTAGGTAGTTTGTATCTGTTTTCTCTAGCTCTTCTGTGCTTTTAACTAGTACTTTATCAATCAATTCCAAGGTTTTAGGTAAATATGTTGCACCATCTATAGAAGGCTCCTTAATCACCTTGTCCACAATGCCGTATTTAAGCATGTATTCAGATGTTGGTTGCAGGACTTCAAGTGCTTCTTCAATTTTGTCACCGCTTCTAAATAGAATAGCGGAGCAGCCTTCTGCTGTAATAACAGAATATTCAGCTCTTGATAACATAAACCTTTTATGTGCAAGTTGAAATGCGATAGCCCCACCGCTGCCACCGCTGCCAAGTACAATTGAGATAGACTTGGTTTTTAGAGAAATCATCTTTGACTGGCAAAATGAAATCAGCCACGACTGGAGTTTCTCTGCTGAGTATTCAAAAGGGTCGCCGCCAATGGTGTCCACATATGAGTGTAGCATCAGATCGTGTTCTTCTGCATACTCCATCATATTGTAGGCAAGTCCATATCCGTCGGCTTTTACGAGTCCAAAGTTATACTTCATTCGGTCATCATCGCTTGTAGGCATTTGCTGCGCGATGATGGCAACTTTTTTGCCGTTACTTTTGAGTACTCCTGTACCCACAATTACAGCCGGGTCATCAACTAGATCTATAATTTTCCCCGAAGGGGCTTTTAGCTCGAGTGAAAAGTCTTCAAGCTCGCTATAGGGTACAAAATCTTCGTATAGCGAATCAATTATATCTATTGATTTAATTTTTTTGTATGACCTCGCCTGTTCATGTACAAGCATCAATTTTGAAGGTCGGCTCATCTCTAATTTCTCCAGTGCTTTTTATGATTCTATTCTTTCAAACTTTTCAACAACTATTAATCTACACTAATTAACGTATTTAGACTATGAAACATTAGGTAAAACCTTTTCTACAAATAATCTCATAGATCTCATTGACTCTTCATGGCTTATACCAGGGAACTTAAAACGACATATCAGATTGTCCATAGGTGTTTCCGCTTGATACTGTTTAATTGCCTCCACACATTCCTCAGGGGTTCCTATTATGGATTGAGCCCTTGCAATGTCATAGAGTATTGGATCATCAGGGTCGGACAACAGATTCCCTTCTGTGTCAACCATGGATCCCCATGAAGCGTATCCTTTGGCTGTATAGGTTACATGTTCTTTAATATCTTCCCACGCATCATCTGCGCTTTTATCTGAGATATACATCTCTCTAACAAGTGGTTTTTCAACATCATTAGGATTCCTGCCATATTCTTTTAGAAGCTCACTGTGCATATCGAATAGATATTTTACAATTGGTATGACACCGATGGCAGGGATAAATAACGGAGCACCTATTCTTGCGGCCCTTCTTATTGCAGGCTCTGTAAAAGCTCCTACCCATATAGGTATGGGTTTTTGAACAGGCTTAGGAGTAACATTTATATTCTCTAACTGGTAGTATTTTCCATCAAGACTAAATGACTCATCTCCCCAACTTTTTGTTAGTATTTCTATTCCCTCTTCCATACGTCCTCTTCTCTGTTTTAATGTTCTGCCAAATCCTGCGAACTCTTCTTGTCTATATCCAAGACCGATTCCCAATATTAATCGTCCGTCAGATATTAAATCAGCGACTGCTGCATCCTCAGCCACCCTTATAGGATCGTGTTCAGGCAATAACAATACCCCAGTTCCAATACGAATGTTCTTAGTTCTGGCAGCGATGGCAGCGGCAGTTAATAGTAGTGACGGACAGTACCCATCACCTAAAAAATGGTGCTCAGATAACCAAGCGGAGTCATAACCCATTTGATCTGCCATTGTAACTTCTTCTAACATTTCAGCATATAGCTCTTTATGTGGCCTTTGCTTATGAGGGGGTGACTGCATTGTATAATAGCCTACTCCGAATTTCATTGTCTATCTCCTTTCCATATAATATGTATTTAGTATTTCTTATTCTAATAGTCGGGATTGAGAATTGGGGTAATTATAACCTGAAAGGACTATTGTTGTTAAGTTCGGCAAAAAAAATGGCTGATTCGAACAACTGTTCAAACCAGCCACTTTGAAATTTTTATTGTTAAGATTTACGCGTTAAAAGACTGACCACAACCACAAGAGCCCGTGGCATTAGGGTTGCTAATGGCAAAACCAGTTCCATTCAGACCGTCATTGAAGTCCAGCACGCCGCCCTTAAGATAAGGATAGCTTAACTCGTCAATAGCTACTCTTACTCCTTCTGCTTCAACAATTTCATCTGACTTTTCAATTTCATCGTCAAATCCCATCTCGTAAGAAAATCCTGAACACCCTCCGGGCACAACTCTTACTCGTAAAACTCCCTCTGGAATGTTTTCCTCAGCCAACAACTTTTTAATTTCGCTAGCCGCTTTAGTAGTTACACTGAACATTGATAACTACCTCCCTTTATAAATTATTCTCTATTAGTATATGCATTAAGGAGTACTAAGGCAATGCCTAAAATAAAAATAGTAGAGTTTAAGATTGCTGAAGTTCTATGTAAGTGCCTAAATTCTTTGTATATTTTTTGATACTGAGCACTCCCTTCTTCAGCACCTCTCATCTCTGTTCTGACTTTATGAGCCTCAGGTCTATTAATTTCTCCTGCATATATAGCTAGTCCCATCATAACAAACAAGACTGCTATTCTTATGATGCTACTTGTAGAAGAAAAGGTGCTCCAAAAATAAATTAGCAATATAGAGCTAACTATAGCCACGGCACCACATACGTATGAAACCAAATAGTATTTAGGGAAAATGTCTGAAACCAGGTCTCCAGCCTGCTCTCTTGTAAGAATCTTGAAAATACTTGGAGCAACAAACATGGAGAAGAAGAAAATACTTCCTATCCAAAATGTTAGGGATAAAGAATATAAAAACTTAAGAGCCGTGATCATCACTAATTAAAGGTACAGTTTTGGATTGTAATTGTGCATTGTTTGGATTCACTGTCAAAAAACGAAGAACTCATGGATTTATATGTACCTTGGATATTTACTGTGCTCCCTTTTGGAGTTTCCAAAATACTTTTTTGGTCAGGCGCGTTACAGAAGCACTGAACTACTCTTTCACTTTTTGTCACAAATTCCACAGTAAATGTTCCCTCGGGAACATCAGAACATAAGGAATGAATTTTTCTGACCATATTTGCCTCAATACTGGTTTGTACAGTTTTGTCTTTATATAGATCGTCTCCCCCCATTGGCTCATCCATATTAGACTCGCAAATTTCATCGACCGATATTTCTCTAGCGTCCACAGATTTAATTTGGACAATTAATGAAAAAATGAAAGTAGCCAGAATTAAACTTAGTATAGTTTTATGTATCATACGATCCTCTTTTTAGTTATTAGATTTATAAATCCCACCTATATTTTAATTATAACAGGCTCCATAACAAAACAAGAGATATTTCTTCTAATTTAAATTGAAAGTCCACCTCCCTTGATCTTTGGATCAGTCGTTGTGTATAGTTTTTCTAATGAAGAAGGACACTTTACTAATTATTGACACCTCCGAGAACAATGCCGATCTGCTTTACAGGACTAATTTTTTTGTTCCTGACCCTGTTCTATATATAGAGCATGCTGGGGAAAAGATACTTCTTCTAAGCGATCTTGAAATAGATAGGGGTAGGGAAGAGGCAACGGTGGATAGGATTTTGTCACTTTCGGATTACCATAAAAAGCTTGCCTCCAAGAAGCGTAAGCGTATTAGGTTTGTCGACATAGTGGATGAAGTACTAAAAGACCTCAAGATTAAAAAAGCTCTTGTGCCCGGGATGTTTTCTGTTAAATATGCAGATGAGTTAAGAAAGCGTGGCTATACAATTAAAGTAAGCGAGGAGGAGCCATTTTTTGAAGAACGGCTCATCAAGACTCCAAAAGAAATTGGTTTTTTGAAGGATGCTTTAAGAAAAACAGCAAGAGCAATGGACTTGGCCGTTAGGATGGTGGCTTCTTCAGAAATCAAAAGAAATAAACTTTATATGAATGGACAGGCTCTTACCTCAGAGAAGATTAAAGGTGAGATTAACTCAGAGCTCTCTAGGATGGGCTATCATGCATCACATACAATAGTTGCCTCTGGTGTCCATTCCTCTATGCCGCATCATAGTGGAGAGGGGCATATTTTTGCAGATAAGCCACTTATAATCGATATTTTCCCTAGGTCTCAGGACACCGGTTATTTTGGCGATATGACCAGAACGGTTATTAGAGGAGAGCCATCTGAGAAACTAGTAAAAATGTATAACACAGTGTTAAACGGTCAAAAACTTGGAATAAGTATGATAAAAGATGGAGTTAAGTCCAAGGATGTTCACACAGCTATCGTGGAGTATTTTAAAGAGTGCGGGTTTGAGACTGGAACTCTAAATGGTAAGCAACAGGGATTTATACATTCCACAGGTCACGGCCTTGGGCTTGAGATTCATGAGCCTCCAAGGATCGGCATGGGAGATGAAATACTTAGGGAAGGAAATGTGGTTACTGTAGAGCCGGGACTATATTATGAGAAAATAGGCGGAATCAGAATAGAAGATGTGGTTGTGGTTGAAAAGAAAGGTTGCACTAATCTTACGAAGTATCCAAAACGTTTCAGAGTTAAAGTCTAAGCAAATTTAGTTCTTATAGATTAATTATCCTATCTGTTTTGTAATCAGGAGATAATATGAAGAAGAATTTTGATGATCTTGTGGAGCTTTCAAAACATTTGAGAAGCCCAGAGGGCTGTCCATGGGACAGAGAACAGTCACTCGACACCGTAACACCATACATAATTGAAGAGGCATACGAGGTTGTTCAGGCAATTGAGCAAAAAGATAAAGATGACATAATTGAGGAACTTGGCGATCTTTTTTTTCAGGTCATATTCGCCTCTCAAATTGCCTCTGAGGATGGAGAGTTTGACATAGAGGATGTTGTGGACAGACTCCATCAAAAATTGGTTAGTAGGCATCCACATGTGTTTGGCGATGAAAAAGCAAAAGATGCCCAAGAGGCCATTAAAATTTGGCATAAACAGAAACTCAAAGAGAAGTCGAGGAAAAGAAGGTTGTTAGAGATCCCACGCACTATGCCTTCACTCCTTAGAGCACACAGGGTTTCTGAAAAAGCTTCGCAAGTCGGGTTCGACTGGAAGGGCCCAGAAGAAGTTATCCTAAAAGTTAAAGAGGAATTTGCAGAATTAGAGATTGAAATAAAAAATCATAATAAAGATGGAATTGAAACGGAATGGGGGGATCTTGTTTTCTCTATGGTTAATCTGGGTAGACATCTGAAACTTGATTCTGAGGGAACGGCGCATAAAGCAATAGACGGTTTTATAGTTAGATTCAGTAAAGTTGAGGATAAAGCCCAGGAAGAAGGAAAGGAGCTATCAGAGCTTACAATAGAAGAAATGGACCTCCTGTGGGAAGAGGTTAAAAGCGAAGAACCTTAACTTTTTTTAGTCCCCTATCAGCATACTTACAAGTTTGTACCCTTCCGGAACATATATATCGGATTCACTAGCAGATCTTTCTGTGTAAACAAAGGAATCGTTTTTCACACTTTCATCAGCCGAGTTGTATATCGCAAACGGTACAGGCTCGTTTATATGAGTTCTAATATCAATTGGGGTTGGATGATCAGACATGACTAAAATTTTATAGTCTCCAAATCTTTTAATGCCATCTAATACTCTGCCCACAACCCTGCCATCAAAATCCTCAATCGCTTGGATTTTTAGCTTGGCATCTCCCATGTGTCCCGTTTCATCGGTAGATTCTATATGAATCATAGTTAGGTCGAGTTCTTCAAGAGAGTCTAGAGCATAGTCAACTTTTCCTTCGTAATTTGTATCCAGGTAACCAGTTGCACCAGGAACATCTATCACGTCGAGACCAGCATATTTACCAATACCCTTAACCAAATCTACTGCTGATATCACTGATCCTGTTAGACCGTATAGTTCTTTGAAAGTAGGCATCGTTGGTGCTACACCCTGACCCCATAGCCATATGCTTGTAGCCGGGTTTTTCCCCTCTTCTACTCTCTTTCTATTTACAGGGTGATCTTTTAGTATCTCTCTCGATTTCTCAATTATTTCATTTAATTTTTGCGAGCCTTCACCACTTGGAAAATGGGACTCTATATTTTTGCCGGATATATCATGAGGGGGCGTTGTCTCTATCTCTTTATTTCCATCTGACCAAACGAGAAGGTGCCTGTAACTTACTCCAGGATGGAGTTTTAAATTATCTTCCTCTAATTCACTTTTAAGATCTAGTATGAGTTCTTTTGCTTCCTCAGTAGATATATGGCCTGCGCTGTAATCCTCCATTATGGTGCTTCCATTCTCTTGGGCCAATGTAACTAAATTACATCTCAAAGTAACATCAGTTGTACCAAGTTCGACACCCATGCTAGCTGCCTCTAATGGGGATCTGCCGGTGTAGTAAATCATTGGATCATATCCAAGAACAGTCAAATTGCCTACGTCACTTCCCGGAGGAAGTGGGTCGGGAATGGTTTTTACCATACCAAATTTGGAGGCGCACTTGGCGATTTTATCCAAATTTGGGGTGTTGGCTACCTCAAGCGGTGTTTTACCACCAAGCTCAGGTAGTAAATGATCTGGCATTCCATCGCCTTGTAGGATTACGTACTTCATAGAGCAAGATGTTAAATGCTTTTAGAAAATTATCAAGGTGTTTATTTTAGTAAACAGAGGAATTTTGGCTTAACTGTAAATCTGGGTTTAAAGAGTCGTTTTCATTAAGCTTAATGACCTGTTTTTCGGCGTGGTAAGAGCTTCTGACAAGCGGTCCAGCCTCAACATGTGGGATGCCTATAATATTCTCACCATAAGCTTTGAGAGAATCAAACTCAAGGGGGTGATAAAATTTAGACACTGGCAAATGGTCAATTGTGGGCTGCAGATACTGCCCAATGGTAACAATGTCACAGCCTACGTCTTTTAAATCTGTGAGTGTTTCAATTACCTCTTCTATTTCCTCACCAAGCCCAACCATGATGCCTGACTTTGTGAGCATGGTGTCGTTACCTTTCTTTTTGCTCTCAGAGAGGACCTTTAGGGACCAGGCATAGTTTGCTTGTGGTCTAACAGATCTTTTCTTACCGCTTTGAGTTTCTTGCTGCAGCCTATAGAGTCTAGGCACAGTCTCTATGTTGTGGTTAAGCACATCGGGGGCTGCTTTCAAAATCTCATTTAGAGCTTGAGAGTCACCTTTGAAGTCAGGTATTAAAACTTCAATTTTTACCTCTGGGTTATATTGCCTAACTGTTTTTATAGTGTCTGCAAATATGCATGCACTATCAAAGTTTTTATCATCTCTATTTACTGATGTGATAACTACATGAGTTATATTGGCGTTGTTTTGGGTTAGGCTATGTATAGCCTGGGCCACTCTCTTAGGCTCTTCCCAGTCAAGCTCTCCGCCAGCTCCGGTTTTTACATGACAAAAACCACAGCTCCTTGTGCATGTGTCTCCCAGGATCATAAATGTGAGAGTTCCAGCACTCCAGCACTCGCCAATATTTGGACAACGAGCTTCCTGGCAAACGGTGTGGAGGTTGAGTTCTTTGGTCAGGTTTTTAAGAAGTGTGTAATTATCACCTGAAGGAATCTTAGCTTTGATCCAGCTTGGTTTCCTTATATTAGGTTTTCCTGAATTTCCCATAATAGTACTTTAATTATCAACCCTTATTACGATGGAGGTGTGAAAGGACTTGATCCGCTCTCATCACTAGGGGGAGCGCTTGCTACATCACCGCCGCCGCTTTGAGGACTATTTGACTGCTCTGCTAATTGAGCTTCAAGTTCTTTTATCCTTCTGCTCTTTTGTCTGGAATCTGAGCCTGCAGATATAGATTGTAGTGCACCAAAAATGAGCGCTACAACTACACCCAAGACAAAGGCTGATAAGATGAGCACAATGTTTTTAGTTATATACGGTCCAACCATGTACTGATTTAAATCCATCTGTAGCTGAAAACTGTGTGTGAATACTTCAAGGTTTTGTGTGTAGATGATGGCGAAGAAAACAATTATTAAAACTATTATTATTAATCTTATGAATCTCATTGCTCACCTCTCAATTGTTTTTTATTTGCTCACTTAAGGTCTTATATGTGTCTTCAAGATACTCAGGCATAACTTTTGTATCTGCGATCAAAGGCATAAAATTTGTATCCCCGTTCCACCTGGGAACTATGTGGAAATGCAAATGATCGTCAATGCCAGCTCCCCCTGCAGTGCCCAAATTCATGCCAACGTTAAAACCGTCAGGGTTCATTACGCCTAAAATTTCAATACATTTTGTAGTTAAATTCATTAGTTCAAGTCTTTCGCTATCATCAAGTTCGGACATATTGTTAGTATGTTTATAGGGGACAGCCATTAAATGCCCATTTGAATACGGATAACGATTCATAATTATAAAACCACTCTCACCTTTATATAGTATAAGATTTTCTTTATCTTTTCCTTCTTTTGGTTTGTCACAAAAAATACATCCTTCATTTTTTTCCCCGGTTATGTATTCAATTCTCCAAGGAGCCCAAAGCGTTTTCATATTCAATTAATTATATCGACAAGATAGAAAAGTCCAAAACGTGTTTTTGTTGGAACACTTGTCAAAATGCTAGTATCAATTTTTGAATTAAGAAGCTCGTAGATTTTAGATCTTTGTTTAGGGAAATTCTCTACAGAAGGTTCCCCCTCAATACCGCCCAAGTCTCCAGCCATAGCAATCGCGTCGTTTATTGTTCCAAGCTCGTCTATCAACTTGAGATTTAGTGCTTGCTCGCCGGTATAGATCTTCCCATCAGAAACATTGTCTATCTCTTTAGTGTCCAAGTCTCTGGAGCTGGCTACAGCTGATTTGAATTGTGCGTAAACGTTATCTATTAGTTCCTGGATATATGCCTTGTCAGACGGGGTCATCTCTCTAAATGAAGATCCAACATCTTTATATTTGCCGCTTTTAATTACTTCTACGTCAATCTTTGCCCAGTCTAGAAGTTTTTCGTAGCTGGCAAACTGAGCGATTACTCCGATGCTTCCTGTAATAGCTCCAGGGTTGGCGAATATTTTCTCTGCAGCGCATGCTATGTAGTAACCTCCAGAAGCCCCTACGCCGCCTATGCTTGCAACTACTGGCATATCCTTGCCTAGCTCCTTGAGTTCGCTATAGATCTCTTGTGAAGGCCCTACAGCACCTCCAGGAGAATCTATCCTGACCACAATAGCTTTAAAATCACTGTTTTTGGAAATAGTATCTAGACTTTCAAGGTATATTTGGGAATCTAGAATTACATCGTGAACTCGGAGAACTGCGACTTTATCACCTGAAGAAAAACTGTCGCCATAGAATAAAAGTGCAGTTCCTATTCCTGCAAGAAATATGAAAAAGAAGAGAAAAAGTATGACTATTGTAAGGAAGAACCCCCTCACTTCTAGACTACCTCGTCATTATTAATTGAATTTAGCTTTTCGCCAAGAAGATCGCCAAGTGTAGCGTTAGGCTCAGCTTGAGAAGAATTAAAGTTAGACACCCTTTCTTTCTCAAGCTTCTGGGTTAATCTTTTAACGCTTAAATTCACTTGTTTATTTCTTCTATCAAAACCTACAACCTGAGCTGTTAATTCGTCACCCACATTGATTTTCTTGATTGCATCGGAATCGTCTTTATCGTGACCCAGCTCATTTGCTCTTATGTAACCTTCAATGTTATCTCCAACATCTATTACAACGCCTCTATCCTTAACCTCTTTAACTTTACCAGTAACTGTAGACTTGCCTTGTTTGAATTTTTGTTGAGCATCTTCCCAAGGGTCGCCTGTTAGCTGCTTAACCCCAAGGCCAACTCTCTCATTTTTTTCGTCAACATTTAATATAACAACATCTATTTCATCACCTTTATTATAAGCTTCTTCAGGATTAACCCTTCCAGCCCATGAGATGTTGTCCGGTCTTACAAGACCAACTATATTCTCAGCTACTTCTACAAAGATTCCTCTATCAGTAACATTTCTTATTTTTCCTTTCATGACTGATTTGGCAGGGTTTTCCTTTTTGAAGATCTGCCAAGGACTTGGCTCAATTTGTTTTAAGCTTAGAGATATGCGTCTATTCTCCTGATTAACATCTAGAATAATAGCCTCAACTATGCTGCCTGTATCCACGATCTCTTTAGGATGTTTAAATCTTTTTGTCCAGGTCATCTCTGATACATGTATTAGTCCTTCAATGCCTGGTTCAAGCTCGACGAAAACTCCAAAGTCCATAAGCGATGCTGCTTTACCTTTAATCTGTGTTCCAGCTTGGTACTTTTCGTTTACAGAATCCCAAGGATCAGGAGTAACTGCCTTTAGACTTAGAGTAACTTTTTCCTCACCCTGAATATTCAATATTTTTGTTGTTAATTCTTGGTCCTGAGATAAAACATTACTTGGATGGTTTATTCTTCCCCAGGAAATCTCACCAATTGGGATAAATCCTTCTAGCCCTCCCAAATCTATAAAGGCGCCCTGATTTATCATATTTACTACTTTCCCCTGAATTTCCATTCCCTCTTCAAGTTTAGAAAGAGTTTCCTTCTTCATGCTCTCTCTTTGTTCTTCTAAAAACACTCTTCTTGAAACTACTATGTCTTTATTTGTTAACTTTATGATTCGAACCTGTATAGTTTCGCCCACAAACTTGTCGAGATCGCTTTGAGGTCTGATATCAAGCTGGGAAGCAGGTAGAAAAGCCCTTATTTCGGTTGTATCTCCAATGTCTGTTATAAAACCGCCTTTCACTTTTTGAAGTATTTTAGATTCTATGAGCTCACCGCTATCGAATCTTTCCTGCATTACTTTATTCTCTTTAATTAACCCGGCTTTTCTCTTTGAAAGTCTGGGCAGCCCGTGATCATAATTCTCAAGCATTACCTCTACTTCGTCGCCGACCTCTACTTCGAGCTCTCCACTTTTTCCGTAGAACTCTGCAGTTGGAGCTACTCCTTCAGATTTTGTGCCAAAATCAATAAAAACATCATCTTTATCCACTCGGACCACTATCCCAGTGAACAATTTCCCCTTATCTGGGGCGTTCATACTTTCGTCAACTAGCTCTGCAAAATTTTTATCTTCTTCCATAGACCTGCCTTCTCTTAAATTAGATGTAATCAAATTTACCGTTCGATTTCCGCTGTTAGAATTAGAATTAGATACCGTAGGATTAATTACTCACCTTTCATTTCCGTAATAATTCTGTTTATAACTTCGTCGGTATTAAGATTTGTAGTATCTATTATTACTGCATTCGGAGCCGGATGCAAGGGAGATTCTGAGCGCTCCATGTCCTGTTTATCCCTTGATTCTATATCCTTTATTAACTTATTCATGTCTAATTCAATACCAGCTTCTAGTAGTTGTTTTCTTCTTCTGATTGCTCTCTCGTCGAGGCTTGCTTCTAAATAAAACTTAAAATTGGCCTCGGGAAAAACATATGTTCCCATGTCTCTTCCCTCAACCACAATATTGCCTGCTAAACCTATTCGTCTCTGTATCTCAACAAGTTTTTCTCTTACTATGCTTTTGGTTGCAACATCCGATGAGATCTTGGAAATCTCAGGGCTTCTAATCTCGTTTGTGATATCTTCACCGTTTAGTCTAATACTAAGCACATTATTATCTTTAACAAACTCAATGTCCGTGTTGCTTAATAAAGATAGAAGCTCGTCATCATTATCTAGGCTTAAAGAATGTTTTTTTACTTCAAGAGCTATAGCTCTATACATGGCTCCAGTATCTAGATACATAAGAGCTAGATTTTTTGCAACAGATTTTGCAACAGTACTTTTTCCGACTCCAGAGGGGCCATCTATTGTTATTATTCGACCTTTTTCCATTTTAGATTCTTGGGTTTTTAATACTAGGATAATTCATTTATTGACGGAGTTCATCTATTACTTCAAAAAAGCCTGGATAAGACACAGAAACACAATCTGCATCCTCGATCTCAGTCTCTCCATTTGCCCTGGTTGCCGCCACTGCAATTGACATGGCTATTCGATGATCACCCCAGCTAGAGCATTTAGCCCCAGTTAAAGATTCAGACCCTCTTATTAGCATCCCATCTTCAAATTCCTCAACGTGTACGCCCAATTTGCCCAGCTCAGATGCCATAGCAGAGATTCTGTCAGTTTCTTTTACTCTAAGCTCCCCGGCATCCTTTATTATTGTTTCCCCTTGTGCAAAAGACGCTGCTACGGCTGCAAGCGGTAGTTCATCAATTGCTTTTGGTATTAGTGCTCCGCTAATCTCTGTAGCATGTAGATTGCTTGAGCGCGCTACTATATCTCCTATTGGTTCTCCGTTTACATCTCTTTCATTTATGATGCTAATATCGCCGTCCATACTTTTTAGGATATCAATTATTCCCGTTCTAAGTGGGTTAATGCCCACATTTTTTATTAGAATTTCTGAATTGGGAGTTATCAATGCTGCAACAATAAAAAAAGCTGCCGAGGACAAATCGGCTGGGACAATAATCTCCCCGTGTTCTATTAGATCAACTTTATGAATTTTTATAGTATTGCCACTTTTTTCTATTGGTACTCCAAGATAGCTGAGCATACGCTCGGTATGGTCTCTTGAGGCTTCAGGCTCAATTACTTCTGTCTCGCCCTGGGCATACATACCCGCAAGAAGGATTGCTGATTTTACCTGTGCGCTTGCAACTGGGAGTTTGTAACTTATCCCACGAAGCTCTGCTCCAGTTATTGTCAGAGGGAGTTTGTTTCCATCTTCTTCTCCCGCAATTTGTGCACCCATTTGAGAAAGTGGACCTACTACCCTTTTCATCGGTCTTTCCTGGAGATACTTGTCCCCAGTAAGTTTTGACATAAATTTCTGAGCGCTTAGAAGTCCAGTTAGTAATCTAGTAGTTGTACCTGAATTGCCACAATCTATAATTTTTTGAGACTCTCTAAGACCATGGATACCATTTCCGGAGACTTTGACATGGGTTCCGTTAATATCTATTGGAATGCCCAATGACCTCATAGCGTTTGCGGTAGAGAGCGTATCGTCAGAAATTAGAAAATCTTTAACTATAGATGTTCCATTTGCCAAAGAGCCAAGAATCAATGCTCTGTGTGAGATAGATTTATCACCTGGAGGTATAATTTCTCCTCTAAGTGGTGATGAGCTGCCTTTTATTATTTTTTTAGCCATGTTTTAGTATGTTAATTTTGATACTATAGTTTTGAGACTATTTTGCCTGATATTTGTCGTAGTTAAAATTTTGTTAGATATACTGAACAAGGAAAATTCTTATGATGACTAAATATATATCAACATTATTAGCCCTCAGCATATTTCTAATGTTTGTTAAGATGAGCCATGCCGAGCTATGCAGCAATTGGGGAGAAGGAAAAAAAACTGGTGTGCTTGATCATAAACTGATCAATGAAGCAAGCGGGATTGAGGCATCAAGAAAATTTGAAGGCAGGCTCTATCATATAAATGATTCTGGGGGTGGGCAGTTTTTTTATATCACAGATATGAATGGTGATAAGACGCAAAAAATTAGAATAGAGGGAGAGGCTTCTAAAAAATCAGATTTTGAAGATATAAGCATAGGAAAATGCTTTGATAAATCTTGTTTATTTATTGGTGACATCGGTGACAACAAGGCTAGAAAATATTCGGTTGAGATTATAGTTGTTGAGGAGCTTGAGAAATACGAGAGCTCTGTTAAACCGCTTAAGAGGATAAAACTTAAGTATCCAGACGGGCCTCATAATGCTGAAGGTTTGGCTGTTCATCCAAACGGAGATATATACATAGTTACTAAGGAAGAGAACCTGAGGGACCTTGAAGCATATCCTTCGAAGGTATATAGACTGTCAGCTCAAAAATGGCAAGATGTTGAAAATAAAGTAAGTACTTTAGAATATATTGGGGAGATAGATTTGCGAATGTTGGTCCCTTCCGCTACTGCTTACGGCCAAATTGTGTCAGCGTTTGATATTGCTCCAGACGGAAAGAGTTTCTTAGTCCTAACTTATGAGAATGCGCTTGAATTTAATATAGATCTCTCTAAGCAGAAGATAAAACCAACAGGGCAATTAAAAAAAGGGCAGGATTATAATGTAATTGAGCTTAAATACCTTCCGCAACAAGAGAGCATTACATACCTTCCAGATGGTAAGGCCTTTTTATATGACACTGAGCACCACTGGTTTCAGGCACCGATTATGAAAGTTGATTGCCTTGATGAATAAGATTATTCAATAAGAAATGAAAGAATAAGAGGGGTTGTAATTATTGATATTATTGTCCCGGCCAATATTATAGACGCCACTGTTTTAGAGTCCTGATTATATTTTTCTGCAAGTACGAAGTTGAAAATTGCAGGCGGCATAGATGCTTGAAGAATAATTACTTTTGCCACTAATCCATCAAGTTTAAATAGCCATACCACAAAAATACCTAGAGCCAATCCCAGCAGCACCCTCATTCCACCTGCTATGAAAGAGCTTCCAACGCTAGTTAATTTAACTTCAGAGAGTTTGTAGCCGAGAGCAAATATCATTGTAGGAATACTTACTTCTCCAAGAAGGTCCACTGCTCTGAATATAGAGGTTGGGACATGCACTTCTGATATGCTGAGCACGACCCCTCCAATTGCGGAGTAGATAAGGGGGAGTTTGAAAATTTCAAGAGGACTTTTATCGTAGTTTAGGATCAATATTCCATAGGTGTAATGAAGTACTGTTGTAGAGACCATGTATAGGATTCCTATATAAAATCCTACTTCTCCAAAAGCAAACAGAATTAGAGGCAAGCCCATATTGCCAGTATTTGCAAAAAGAATTGGTGGCAAATAAACCTTTATAGGCAACTTTAGAACTCTTACAGTGAAATAACCAATTACAGACATTGCTGCGATTATTATGCATACAGAAGCAAATACTATCCCAGCAATATGTATCTCAATTGTTTCTTCATACAGTGAAGAAAGTATTAGAGCAGGTGTTGCAAGGTAGATTACAAAATCATTTAATGCAGAAAGATCTATCTTCTTCCATTTACCAAATAGATATCCAAGCGATGCAATAAGAAATACGGGGAGTACAACATCAATGATTTCAACAATCTCTGCAGAAATGGCTACGGCTCTCCTTTAGATATATCTTCTGAGTGAGCTATTGATTGTAACAGAAAATTTGAATTAGTTTAAGATTTGAAGGGGTATATAAGTGAAGGTTTAGAGTTTGTTACCACTTAACTACCGATGCGCCCCAGGTGAATCCTGCGCCGAAAGCTGAGAAAACTACGATGTCATCTTTTTTCAATCGACCGCTTTGAACAGCTTCATCAAGCGCTATTGGCACAGAAGCTGAGGATGTGTTTCCATATCTATCCAAATTACTAAAGACTTTTTCCTCAGGCAGCTCTAAGCGCCTTCTAACAGCATCAATTATTCTATAGTTAGCCTGGTGGGGAATTAATAAATCAACGTCATCAGGTGTTATACCTGCTTGTCTTATAGCCTCTAGTGATGATGATTCGAGAGCCTTTACAGCTTCTTTAAATACTTCCCTTCCTTCCATTTGTAAAAAATGACTACCGTCCTTTAAAGTTTCTTCTGATGTAGGCATCCTAGATCCACCAGCGGGCATCCAGAGTAAGTCCCAGTGATCTCCATTAGATCCAAGACAAGAAGACATTATTCCGGGAGCGTCTGATGTTGTAATGACAGCTGCACCAGCCCCATCTCCAAACAAGATGCAAGTTGTACGGTCCTCATAATTCATAATCTTAGATAGGGTTTCGGCCCCTACAACTAGAAGGTTTTTATTGTTGCCACCTTGAATCATTCCTTTTGCCACGTGTAGTGAATATAAAAAACCGGAACATCCAGCAGAAACATCAAAAGCATAAGCGTTTTTAGCTCCGAGGCGGCTTTGAAGCACACAAGCTGTTGATGGGAAAATGTGGTCAGGAGTAATAGTACCAACTATGATGCCATCAATGTCTTCAACATCCATAGAGGCATCCTCTAGAGCTTTTACACAAGCCTCATAGGCAAGATCAGATGAAGCCACTTCAGGTTCAACTATTCTACGCTCAGAAATACCTGTGCGCGTGCGTATCCACTCATCAGAAGTATCTATCATCTCCTCAAAGTCAGCGTTGGTTAATACTTTATCAGGTTTAGCGGAACCAATTCCAAGAAACTTTACAAAACTCAAGTTAGTTAGTACTCCATTAGACGTTGATGGGATATTATCGAATAACCAACCTCTTTTGTCAAACTATGAAGTAACCTTATCAATGAGAGAGTTCAATTCTAATTTATCCTTAGTTCCAAGCTCTATTTTTTTTGAGTGTATCACTTCTGTGGTATAGAAATGGATATCAAAATAATTTTGGTCTTTAAGCTTCTTAAGTACTTCTAAATCTCCTTCAGACTCAGTATTGAAAAAATAATCAAAATTAAATGATTTATTGCTTGCTGTGTTTATTTCTATATGCATACCCAGGGAAGGAAACTCAGGTCTTTCTATTAGCTCAAAATTAAAAGTTACTTTGTTGATGTTTTTGAGAAGATTAATTTCATCAGGGGATTCTATTATTATAAGTGTTGCCATTTGGTTTAAAGGAATGAAAATGCAACCCGACTCAATCATAGAAAGAGATATTTCTATATCAAAAGGTATTTCAGTTGTACTATCTGAGTTCTTAAACAACGGTTTTAATATTAAGGGTAACAATTAGTATCTCCAGAAATCCAGAAGTTTGATGATAGGTAGTATTGTATCGTAAAATTAGAGACATATCTCGGAATTATCTATAGAAAATTCCGAAAATAGGATATTTTTTGATAGAAATTGGAAATTTTCGCTTGACAGACACCTATAAAATTTATTAGTATCAAGGTATCAGCTAGGTAACACTTAGCGATAAACTGTTTAGATATATGGGATTGGGATTAACAAAATTTGGGAACAAACATAATAAGACCAGGTTTCTATTCGCTTTTTGAAATTGGATGTTATAGAATTATCTTTAATTTAATAAGGAGGAGATAAAGATGTGGACTCTAATTGTACTGGGTTTAGTGTTTTTAGGTTGGTATATCATGTCACCACAAGGAGAGGCTGGGGCTGCCGCTGAGGCTCCTGCACCAGAAGCACCAGCTGGGGATGCACCAGCAGCAGATAACGCTACTACTGATGGCAGTGAATTTTCTCCCGCGGGCGCTGCACCAGCTGCTGAGGCTGCACCTGCCGCTGAGGCTGCACCTGCAGAAGCACCTGCTGAAGGTGGTGGTGGAGAATTTTCAGCTCCGTCTTAGAGATTAAGCTTTAGGTTTTGAATTAATATAAGCTAGTCTAGCTATGGGCCTTTATCATAGATAGAGGGATGGGTTGAGTTTTATACTATAATTTCTTTTTTGGTTCTTATTAATAGCCAAAGGAAGAAAACTCCGCCAATAGAAGCTGTTATTATTCCAACCGGAATTTCAACCGGTGAGATAATAGTTCTAGATACTGTATCGGCCGCAGTTAAAAATGCGGCTCCCAAAAGGAAAGAACATGGCAGGATAATTCTATTATCAACTCCCAATATCATTCTAAGTATATGGGGGATTATTAACCCCACAAAACCTATTGGGCCTGTAACGGATATCACGGCTCCAGCGGCAAGTGACGTTGCAAAATAAATTTTCTTTTCCATTCTTCTCACATTTACTCCAAGGGATGTTGCTACATCGTCGCCAAGTCCGAATAAATTCATTTCTTTCGTAAGTGAAAGTAATATTGCACATCCGGGAATTACAAATATCAGGGTTTTCCAAACCGTATCAAACCCAACTACATCCAGACTTCCCATAATCCAGCGCAGTGTATGAAGTGATTCCGTAAAGTTAGAAAAGAACTGTATAAACATTACTACTGCTGAGTAGAGGAAGTTTGCTACAACACCTGCAAGAAGAAGCCTTCCAGTTGCGACAACACCACCTACTTTAGAAACTGAGTAGACAAATAGCATTGTAAGTATTGAGAAAACAAAAGCCGATATTGAAACCAATGAGAAGCCTAAAATACCTACTGCAAGACCTGACCTTATGGCCAAAAGCGCTCCTAGAGATGCTCCGCCAGAGATTCCAAGGGTAAATGGGGAAGCAAGCGGATTTCTAAAGAGAGCCTGAAGCGCAGCTCCTGCAATGGCCAGAGTACCTCCCGCAATAGTTGCCATTAGCACTCTTGGGATCCTTATTTGAAAAAAGATTGTGTTGGTTAAATCGTCTGTGTTTGATAAAGCTTCAAGTAACCCTATGCTGTATGTGCCAGTAAATAGTGCTATAAGTGCCACGATCAACCAGAGAATAAATAGTGCGGATATTGATATTATGAATTTTCTGTTCGTACTCATTGCGGTTTATTATTTAGGGAAAACAAATACCCTCCCATTTTCTTTTTTAACAGTGACTGGGATTTCATAAGCAGAGCTAAGCAACTCGCTGTTTATAACCATCTCCGTAGTTCCTTGAGCCAATACTTTGCCTTCTTTGAGTATGACAATTTCATCAAAGTAAAATAGTGAGGTGAAGATATCATGAGTAGCTGCGATTATTGATATTCCCCTTTCTTCTTTTAGCTCATTTAGAATGTTAATAATCTTGGTCCTATGCTTCACATCGAGATATGTAGCAGGTTCATCAAGGATCATAATCTCGGGTTCTTGCACAAGCCCTCTGGCAATAGATGCAAGCTGTCTTTCGCCTGAAGAGATTTCATTAATCAGTCGGTCTTTAAGATGTAATATTCCTACAGCTTGCAAAGCATTTTCAGCTATATCTCTATCTTTTTCTCTTTCAAATTCGAACCTGCCAATGTATGGCGCTCTCCCCATCAGCACTACTTCTTTGACTGTAAATGGAAAAGCAAACATAGGATCTTGAGGTATGTAGGCTATGCACTTAGCAATATCTCTTCTATCCATACTACTAAGCTCTTTGTCTTTAAATAGTGCTTTGCCAGTTTTTGGTTTGAGTACACCGCAGAGAATTTTAAGCAGGGTTGATTTGCCAGCTCCGTTTGCTCCTAAAATCCCTAACATCTTGCCAGGGGAAATTGAGAGGTCTATTCCGTTTAGAACCCGGGTCTCATTGTAAGAGAAACCAAGATTGGTGCAGTTAATTATTGTTGCCATATTTTTCTTTTAGTTCAGGGTGTAGGGCTTCAGTTAATACTTGAGCCCCCTCTACAATTCTCTGGCTTGGGTGAAGCAGGACTTTGCTTGATAGAATGTAGACCTGCCCATTTTTTACAGCATCCACTTGGGTGAGATTCCCCCATATATCTATAATTTCTTTTTCTTTATCTGTTTTCTCATGGTTTATTTCGATTATGACTTCTGGATTAAAGTGATAAACAGCTTCTTTACTAATCTTAAGTGCAGTTCTTTCGTTCTTTACTACGTTTTGTCCCCCCGCCAGAGTGACGAGCTCATCAATATAATTATTTGTTCCTATAACATATATATCCTCAAGGGTTCCAGCATTTCTTCCTACAACTATTAAGGCTCTTTTTTTCTTAATGTTTTTAGTTAGTTCACTTATTTCATCAAGACTTGTTTGAATATAAAAGCTTAATTTTTTTGCTTCTTCCCTTTTCCCGAGTATTTCACCCATATCAGAAATTGCTTGCAATATGTCTTTAATTGAATCATTACTGTGAGCTGTGAATGTTTTAAGCCCAAGGTCTCTTATCTTCTTGCCAAATATAGCGTCCTGGTCTTTCATTAGCACTACAAGATCTGGCTTAAGCGCAAGGATTGCCTCATAGTTTGGGTTTACCCAGCCGCCAATTTTAGGCAGATCTTTTGCCTCCGGTGGGTATTCATCATAAATAGTTACCCCCACCACATTTTCCCAGGCGTCCAGGCCATAAATAACTTGAGTGAGATTTGGAGATACAGAAACTATGCGTTTTGGCGTGTCTTCTGAGTAGCTCTTTAAGCTTATAAATAGGATTAATATTACTAATGAAAATCTAAATAATATTGCTCGTGTCATTTTTTATCCCGAGAACAGCTCTAACTGCATGTAGTTTCTAAGATTAATAATCGATTCAGGAGGAGGACTATAGTTCCTAATTACCTCTGGATGAATGGCTTTTGCAAGGATTTCAAGTCCGTCCACAATCCTGGGGCCAGGTCTGCTAAAATAAGAGTTTGCATCGACTATATAAATCTCTCCCCTATTTGTAGAAGGCAGTTCAAACCACTCGTCTTTGGAAGTTACTACATCAAGCTCGTTTATTGTTTTTTCTATATCAAAACCGCAGGGCATTATAAATAGCATCTGGGGAGCAAAATCCACTATTTCTTCCCAAGTCACTTTAAAAGATGGCTCACCGGGTTTTCCTATACCATTGTCGCCACCCGCAATTTCTACCATCTCAGGCACCCAGTGTCCACCCGTAAACGGGGGATCAAGCCACTCCAGGCAGAACACCCTTGGGCGGTCCCTTTCATTCTCTAGTTGAGATCTGATTTTGTTGACCCTTGCTCGAAGGCTATCTGTAATCTCCTTTGCTTTTTCTTGAGTTCCTGTGGCCTCACCGATTGTAGTTATCGTATCAAAAATTTCATCTATGGTTGTAGGCTCAAGGGATATGATTTCGGGTGTGTGTCCAAGTACTTCTACAGCTTCCATAACTTGATTCCCGGAAACTGCACATACTTCGCATAGTTTCTGTGTCAATATGATATCTGGGTTAGCTTCCTTAAGCGCTTCTTTGTCCACAAGGTATGTGCTTTTCCCTTCTGCAGCATTCTTTGTAACTAGATCGTCTATTTCTTTACTCGAGAGTTTTTTGTGATCAAGAAAGCTCATAATAACTACTTTCTTATCTTTAACCTCAGGCGGGTAGTTACATTCATGCGTTACGCCAACGAGACTGTCACCCAGACCCAACTCATATACAATCTCTGTTGTACTTGGAAGAAATGAACAAATGCGCATTGTTACGCCCCCATCATTTTATTGTTTAAGGAGAAGCAGAAGTTGCCTCTCCCTAAACATTTATCATTAACCGTATTGGTTATTTATGCAAATCCTTACTGTGTCTGAAGAGTTGAATCGACAGACCCTAACTGCTCGCTTATCCCGGTTATAAAGTAGATATCTGCTCCAGTAAAATCTATCCCAGATACCCCAGGTCTTATAGCGAGAGACTGTACTCCATCAAATAGTTGTGAATTAGGATCATCTCCTCTAATTCCAGCAGGGAAAGGAGTAATGTATGGAAACGGATCTGCTTGATCTGTATCAGTGTCCAAAACTGCAATCTGGTCTGAATTAAACAGAGTCGTAAAGAGATGGCCATCTTTTATGGCTATATCAGCAGTGTTATTTAGGCCACTTAGGTCTGTGATAATAATTGGATTCGAAGGGCCATTAACTACCGTGGCTAGAATAAGATCGACTTTTAAAAGCGCCCCCACAAGACCTAGTCCCATATAACCAAACCCGTCAGAGGTTGCTGTTAGATTATTTGGCAGACAGACATTTGAATTTTGCTGGCTCAGTGGGATATCGATTGTAGTAATAATCGTATCAGTTGCAATATTAACAATGTCGATTGAAGGTGGAAAATCGAAATCGCATGAGAATTCAAATGTTTCAAAATCAAATAGTATATTTCCATTATTTAAAACAAATAGTTCCGGTTCAATAACTATCATGCTTGTGGTGTTGGAGCCAGATGCATCGATTGTGTCGATTAGCTGATTGCTAGTATTTAGTACTGATATAAAACCATTTCCATTGGGGCTAAAGTTCTCATCTAGGTTATTGTTAGAGATATACACTTTATTGCCTACAATTTTTACTCCAGCTGGTTCTTCAAATGTATTTGAAGGCACATTAACTACATTTTGGCATGGCACTGTGGTTCCCTGATCTTCAGCGCTAACAATTAATGTTTCACAATTGCCATTCTGGATATTTACAACAGCTACACTTTGACCGGAGTTGTTCGCTACATATGCCTGATTTGATCCAAAGAAATCCATTGAGATTGGGTTTGAGCCAGGAGGAACTACAATTGTTAGTAGTTGTTGCGGTGGATTCTGATTGATATCGAATACTTGAATATTGTTTGAGAACCCATTAATTACATAGGCTCTGTTATCTCTTATTTTGATATCTGCTGGTACTGATCCTAGAGTTGCTAGATTACGCTCTACAGCATTTCTTAACAGAGTTACTCCTATAACAATATCTGTTACTGTGTTTCCGTTATTGGTAACGACAATTCGAAATATATCGCTTGTATTTGCTATAAAAGTAGGATCAAAGCTGCCGTCAGCAAGGCCCTGGGTTACTTGAATCTCTTGCGTGCTAAGATTTGTAACTGTAACAGTGCTTCCGGGTGGGACTGATCCTTCTGTCCCGCCTACTTTAATGGTTTGGTTTTGCCCAGCTCTCTCAGCAATGGCCAAGATGTCGCCTGTCGGAACAAAACCGCCTCCACCACTTCCTCCACTATCACAGCCTATAAACATTGCTCCAAAAAGACTAAAAAATAATACTGTTAATAATATTCTCATTGCACAATCCTCCTTTTTGTTTTCATTAGTTTTCTATTTATCAAAGTTTATCCCTGCTGTTACAAAAAATGTTCTTCCTGGAAGAGGGAAATCTAAAGCATCCCTAACATCTAAATTGTTAAAGAGGTTTTTAACCTCAAAAGATGCAAAAACTTTCTTCCATTCACCCTTAACACCAATATTGTGAGTTGTTCTTGGATCGGTGCTGCGAGCATTGGGGAAAGCGTTGAGCGGTATGCTGTCGACATAATGCGATTCCCAGAATACGGCAACTATGTCATGGCTTAGAACACCTCTGAAGTCGAATTTGTTGCGCGGTCTACCTGGAAGCTGAGCGCCAGTGTCTTCAACTTCACCGTCTAGGAATGTGTAGGCGCCATATAGTTCAAGAAAGTCAAAAGGTCTAAGAATTAATGTGGTTTCTACTCCCTGCTCATCAACATTTCCTATGTTTTGTGGCTCAATCCTCTGAGCGCTTACAAACACAAATAGAATTAAATCATCGATGTGGCTTCTAAAATATGTAACCTCAAGAGCGGCCTTAGGGTGTGACAGCAATACTCCAATATCAAAATCATATGCCGTCTCAGGTTTTAAATCAGGGTTGCCTCCGATGAATCCTTCCTCGGGGAAAAACAGCTCCCCAAAACTTGGAGCCCTAAATGATCTGCCAAGGTTAGTTTTAAACGAAAGGTATTTCTTTGGAGAAACAACGATTCCTAATCTCGGAGAAAACCCAACATCAGTAGTAGTCTCGTTTTGCTGGGTTGACCATACATCAAGTCGCACCACAGGGTTAATAAGAAGAATTTCATCGAAGAAAGTTATTTCATCACTTGCAAAGGCGCTGTAAGTGAAACGCTTGGGGTTATTAAAATCATCGTCGCTTAGGAATTCTCCTCTTGCCTCAGTTGCAACAGTGATTGTCTGATTGTAGGGTGCGAACCAAGTCAATTTGGGATTGATTCCAAAAGCATATGTTTTGCTAAGCGTGTCTATGGGGACGCCTATTGTTGGGGTGGGGTTCTTAAATTTAAGATCATCAAACCTATTGTATAAAGTTATATCAAGGTCCAACTCGGGCTTGATAAACCTCTCTTTTGATATATTTACACTTGTAAGGTTTCTTAAATCCTTCTGATTGGCGTTTGGCTGTTGAAACTCACCAAGACCAGGAACTCCTCTGTTATCATAGAAGAACTCGTTTAGTAAACTAACTTCCCAACCGTTATCAAAATCATAAGCTGCTTTAGCTAAAAAACTCTCTGAGTGAAAATCGTTATTAATTCTTTTAAGTGTGAGGTCATTTACAGATTTGAATTTAAAATCTCCCTCGCTCTGAGCATGAGCAAAAGAGAGTAGATAACTAAAGTTTCCAATTTTCTGTGCTCTTCCAACATTGAGGTTAAAGGTCTCATATGAACCATAGGTCGCAGAGCCAAAAGTAAAAGGCTCATCAGTGGGTTTGGTTACAATATTTACCACTCCACCAAGAGCATCTGTGCCCGCAAAGGCAGATGCGCCGCCACGTATTACTTCAAATCTGTCAACATAACCTACTGGAATTGTTGAGAGATCTACTCCTCCACCAATGGGATTGTTTAATCTTACGCCGTCTAGCAGAATTACAACTTGATCGTTTGATGACCCGCGGATGGATAGAGTTTTTAACTGGCCGAAACCGCCAAAGTCTCTTACTACTACTCCCGGTGAGAAGGACAGAAGTTCTGCTGCAGTCTTATATTCACCCTTGTAGTTCTCAAGCTCTATTACAGTGGAAAACGCGGAGGGGTAGTTAAGAGGAGGCTCAATAGGCGTGTCCTCAACTATTACTGTATCTAGAGTTGGATCCTCATTTTCCTGAGCTATTGCAAATGATACAAAGAAAATTAGGAATGCAGATAGGAAATATCTAATTTATGAAGACCTCCGGTTATCTAAGTAACCGGGAGGCGGAATGTGTTTAATACCCATTTACCTTCTCCCCCCGAAGAAAAGTAAAATCTAAGTACTAGGCAGGTGTTCTGGCTTGTAGCCTCGGGTCTCCTTTGCGCCTTCCCAGAATTTCTTCCAGTGGCATATTGCAAAGGACTTTATGGACTACTTACAGCAGCGAGTGGGCTGCACCGGATTCACACCGGATTTCCCTTTTTATGCTTTAATGCAACCTCGTACAATAAATTTTAAAAGATCTATAAAACAGAATTTACATAATAACTCTTAAATCGTTTGCGTGTCAAGACGGACTTCAAATTCATCCGATATTTGGAATGACCTCTTTGCCAAATGTCTCGATTAGATTTGAGATTAGTTCATGAGTCGCCTGAGGAAATACCATTCGGCATGATATATAGTTGATTCCAAGCTCATCTCTATACATCTCTATCTCTTCAATACAGTCCTTGGGTGTTCCAATTATGAAACGTTCCTCCGCAAGATGCTCAAACAGCGGGTCATCTAAATCCTTTAACTGCTGTCCCCTAACAAACATCTTTACACCAAGGGTGAAGTAGAATTTGTACATACTAATTATGAATTTGTTTCCACCTTCGACAGCTTCATCTCTATTGGATGCTACAAAAGTTTCTCTAAGTAGTATGTGCTCTACAGCGTTTGGATCTCTGCCAGCTTTCTGGGCTTCGTCGTTATAATAACCAAGTGTATCCCGGACCATGTCTACCGTCCTTCCTGGGCCAATTAGAAGCGGATAACCATATCTGCCTGCACGTCTTATGGCCGGTTCTTCAAATGCGCCTACATAAAGTGGGATAGGGTGCTGCACTGGTTTAGGGGTAAGGGTAGTATTTTCAAGACTATGTCTTTTGCCCTCATATGAAAACTGCTCTCCAGATAAAGCTTTTTCCAGTACTTCTATTCCCTCATCCATTCTAGAGGGTCTTTGTTTCATCGGCACGCCCATTCCTTCAAACTCTTCTTTTCTGTAGCCAAGCACTACACCTAGGTCGAACCTTCCATTGGAAATGTTGTCTACCACAGCTGCGTCCTCTGCAACTCTCACAGGGTTATGAAGAGGAAGAATAATTCCTGAGGAACCTATTCTAATTTTGGAGGTTACAGCTGCCATGGCTCCTGCAATAACTGCGGGTGAAGGGCAGTAACCATCTTCTAGGAAATGATGCTCTGAAATCCATGCCGAATCAAAGTTGACCTCTTCAGCTAATTTAACCTGCTCGAGAGTATTTTTATAAAGTTCAGGATGAGTATAGCTAAGCTCAGGATGGGTTTGCATACCAAAAAGACCAATGCCAAATTTCATGGATATATCCTCCTTCTTATATTGAGGATAAGAATTATAACATCAATCTTTGATCGAATTCTATAAAATCACATATCATAATTCTATTTATTGAACAGTGGGTATTGTGTTTTATACGCGCATATGTTTATAATGAGTGGAATAATTAATCAAAGAGGTGTCAAAATGGCTCAAGGTGTAAAATTTGGACTTGCCGCTCCCATGCCGGGAGCTGATTTGGATGGATTGATAGACTTTTCAGTGAAAGCGGACGAGCTGGGTTTTGATGGTGTCTGGTTTCCTGATCATGTTGTATTTGTATCTCCTACTGAGGCTCACGAAGCCTGGACAGTGGCAACTGCTGCAGCAATGAAAACAAGCAATATTAGTTTAGGAACAGTATCGGATCCACATAGAATGCATCCAGCAGTATTTGCTCAAAGACTGGCCACGATTGACCATATTTCAAAGGGTAGAGTTAAGCTTACTCTTGGAGTTGGTGAATCCATGAACCTGGACGCCTATGGAATCGGTTGGAATAGACCTCTTGCGAGATTAAGAGAGGCGATGACTGTTATGCAGAAGCTATGGGCAACAGAAGGGCCTTGCGATTATGAAGGTGAGTT
This sequence comes from Deltaproteobacteria bacterium, assembly GCA_029262275.1. GTDB lineage: Bacteria > Desulfobacterota_D > UBA1144 > Nemesobacterales > UBA2774 > CR02bin9. The sequence goes on from JAJCZS010000009.1 coordinate 117,145, forward strand.
CTTTAAGCTAAAAGAAGCATTTTTACAGGTAAAGCCTTATCAAAGAAACAGAATACCTATCTATATGGCTACCCACGGTCCCAAGGGGCTCAAGCTCACAGGTGAGTTGGGAGACGGATGGCTTCCATTCGATCTAACTCCTGATCTTTATGCACGGTATCTTGCGATTCTTAAAGAAGGAGCCGATGGTGTAGGGCGTAGTGTAGACGAGATTGATTTAGGACTATGGGTGTTTACATCTCTTGGAGAAAATGAGGATGAAGCTTATAAAACCCTAGAGCCGTTTAAATATGTTCTCTGTATGCAGGACCAGCTCAAAAATGCCGGATACGATGTAGATATTCCCGAGGAGTACCAAGGACTCGACTATTTCAATATTATTCCTCAGGATGAAGAAGGCAGGAAAAAATTCAGAGAATTGGGCCAGTTCTTCCCTAGAGAGGCCATTATAGATTTCACTATTACAGGATCAAAACAAGATTGTATCAAAAAAATTGAGAAGTTCATTGATGCCGGTGTAAGGAACTTTGTACTTTTCTATAGGTTTAGCCCAGATCCTGCACTAGCACTTGAAACTTACGCTAAGGAAATCATTCCTTACTTCAAAGGGTAACATTCGCTACTAATTAGAAAATAAATTGGGGGCGATTTTGTTTAGTCGCCCTTTTTTATTGCTCTCTGTTGCTATCCAAAGAAACATTTTTAAACAGAACCATATCTAAGGGATTTGGTACCAGTCCAATTACATATGGTTTAATTAAGTTCTGCTGGGTTGTTATATAAAACGGAGCAATAGGGGCATCCGACTCAGTAAGTATCTTTTGTGCTTGATTATAAAGTATGACCCTCTTCTCAGGATCTGTTTCTGATGCAGCTTGTTCAACTAAGGCGTCATATTCTTTATTACACCAGCCGGTTCTATTATTTCCAGAATTACAGGTGAAGAGACTCATGAAATTATGTGGATCAGGAAAATCTGCTCCCCAGCCTGCTCTATGAATCTCGGGTGGGTTAGTGTTAATCGTGCTAAGGTAGACTTTCCATTCTTCATTTATTAGATTGACCCTTACACCTAAATGTTCTTTCCACATACTCTGAAGAGCTTCAGCAATAACTCTATTAAAGCTTACGTCGGGCCATAAAAAGGTAACTTCCGGGAAGTCTTTTCCGTTGGGATAGCCAGCTTCAGCTAGCCACTTCCTGGCCTGCTCTGGGTTAAAATCTACTCCAATGTCGGGGTTATAAGCCAGCATGTCCTTGGGTATCCAGGAGGTTGTTGTTATTCCCGCGCCCTGTATTAAGCCTATAATACTTTCTCTATCTATTGCAGCAGCAAAAGCTTTTCTAACTAGTGGGTTATCAAATGGCGATTTCTCTACATTAAACGCAATGTAGTTAGTCCTAAACTGAGGCGTACTTTTAAAATCTGTCATATCTTTTAATCTTGGTACCTCGAGCGGTGGAATACTTTTACTATCGGCAAAATCAAGCTCACCACTTTCATAAAGCGCAAGTGCTGATGAAGGGTTCTCATTCATAACCATATTCACATTTTCGATTGATGGTTTATCACCCCAATAATTCGGATTTATTTGCATTAACATATTATCGTGGTGTCGCCACGATGATAGCTTGTATGGTCCAAGGGTCACAATATTTTCAGGCTCGGTCCATTTAATACCATGTTTCTCTACAACATCTTGCCTCATTGGAAATGTTGACATAAATACTAAAAGACTCGGAAAGTAAGAAGCCTGCCGTCTTAATTTTACTTGCAGTGTTTGATCGTCTAATGCCTTAACTCCAACTTTGTCCGGGTCTTCAATCTTCCCAGTGTTGTATTGCTCTGCGTTTTCGACATCATAGAGGAAATAAGCGTAATGTCCTCCAGTTGCCGGGTTGAGAATACGCTTCCATGAGTATTCAAAATCCCCAGCTTTAAGCGGCTGCCCATCTGACCACTTCACATTTTCTCTTATTTTAAATGTATAAGTTGTTCCGTCTTCACTCACCTGCCAGCTTTCTGCAAGAGCGGGCTGCGGAATAAGGGAGTCGTCAAATTTGGTAAGTCCTTCCATTAGATTATTTAGGATGTTATAAGATGTGCCGTCCATCGCCAGTGACCAGTCCAGGGTTGGAGGCTCATTGCCGATATTTACATTTATAGTATTTTTTGAACTCCCATTTTCAGGAGTATTATCATTGGTGGTGCATCCCAAAATCAGGAAAGCGCATATGAATATTGCAGAGAAAGTTTTTGTCATGTTTGTCATAGTGTATTCCTTAGTTTATGGATTATTAGGATATTTCAGTTTCACTCGCTATTTCATAAGATATAAGGCTTGGTTCTCCTACTATTAGATCAGGCACAGTTTCGGCAAATTCCTTAAAATGGGGTTCCCCAAAATGAAGTTCTAAGTCTTCACGACTTCTCCACTTCTCGTAAAAGGTAAACGAGTCCGGATTAAATGGGTCCTGCAGAAAATCATATATAATGCAACCTTCTTCAGCTCTAGATGGCCCTATCGCATCTTTGGCCATGTCTAACAATTGCTCCCTGCACCCAGGTTTCGTTGTAAATTTAGCAATGAGTATCAGCATGAGAATCTCCTTTACAAAATTAATTGTAGACCGTAGTATAGGCAGAGCTAATTATACTTAAATGAGCGATAAACTAAATTAATGTTTAGGATTTAAATCAGGAGGATATTATGCCCAGCGATAAATATGAAAGGGGACTAAAAAAACTCGAGGAGATATCTCCGGGTGCTGCTGAGAGGACAAAGCAAAGCCTTGAGGATATAGCACCCGATATGGTTAAGTACTTGATGGAGTTTGTTTTTGGTGAGATATCCTCACGTCCAGGTCTTGATATGAGGGCGCGTGAGATAACAGCAGTCGCATCCTTGGCTTCTTTGGGAACTGCGCCTAACCAATTGAAGGTTCATATCAAAGGAGCGCTAAATTGCGGCTGTACACGTGAGGAGATTGTAGAGGTTCTAATGCAAACTCTAGTATATGCCGGTTTTCCCGCTGCGCTTACAGGGCTCAGATTAGCAAAAGAAGTTTTTAAAGAGATAGACGAGGCATCATAAAGAGTCTACAAAGAGACTCCCATCTGGAACCCTATTACTAAGGCGTTTGGTATATCACCTGTGCCGCCGGGCTTAATTACATATTGAACATCGGGCTGGATGTTTAGCCACTGGGTGAGTTGGATTTTATACATCCACTCAAGCACCATTTCAAAATCTTCTGATCCGGTTATTTCTGCAGGTGTAAATTCCGTGGGCTGAGGGTTGTTAGGAGCAATTTTATTACTATACTTTCCATAAACAACTGCAAACCCAGCGTAATCATTATTTCGTCCAGGTATGAGTCCTTTATAAACCAATCCGGCATTCATAAAAAATGGGAATGTATTTATCTCACTGTCCGGAGCGAACAGCAAAGAAACAAAAGGATGTAAACCTTGATGCGGATAGTTTGATCCGCTTTCTTTATAAATCATTTGATCTAGCAGGATATAAAATCCGTAGTTCCCATTTTTAGTAGACGGATCTGTAAAATTATTAAAATCCCTACTCTGATAATAGCCACCAACTTTATAGTTCCCTGGCAGTCCACTAGATTTGAGGCGTCCGTTTAAGTGGTACCCTGCTTCGGCTATTACAAGATAAGGCCCGTCAAAGCTGAAGTCTGCACCGTGGTGTTTATTCTTAGTCCTCTCAGGGTTGGCGTTATACACACCAGCCATAATATAGGATTCTTTAGTAGGTCTAGTTTTAACCCTGACTCCCCATGTTGCATTGGGATAAGCTGAAAATCCAACATTAAAGAAAATACCGACTGGGTTGCCATCAATCCCGTTTTGTACAAAAAGCCAGTACAAAGGAGATGAGAGAAACTCATCGCCACCTGCAATCCGTCCCAACCGGATGTTCAACTTATCTTCAAATAAGGACTGCTGCAAACTCAAATCGACCAGCTTGAATGTGCGTCCGCAGCATAGCTGAGCCACGTCGAAAGTATTGCCGATATCTCTTTTAGTAAGGCTACGCCCGCTTCTTTGAGAAGCTGAGATGTGAATGCGCCCTCCCTTCCATCCAAAGAGCTTCTCTGTATGAACCAACAAGTCCAGACCTATATTGTGAAAATATGCAAATCCCTTTTTCTTACCTCCAACAGGGTTTCCTTGAAAGTCAGCAACATATGTCATTGTGGGTACAATCCCAGCATTGTAGAGCTTTGTTCTGAGCCCTCCCCAGTCTCCTGTTAGAAATTTTCTTTTGAGTAATGAGGTTTCTTCATTTTTGATAAATATTTCATTGAATTCTCTTATTGCTGGGTAGTTCTCAATTAAGAAAACCCAGTCTGGACGCATATCTCTATAAAAGTAAGGTACTGAATCTGTGTATTCTACATAGTCAGGGTTTAATCCCGCAGCAATTGGTATGTCCTCTTCAAATTGTGCGTATGAAGGGTTTATAGAGCATGTTACAAATACTAATAAAAGGCTTGTGATAAATAAAAACTTAGGTGTCCCCATTAGTGTCCTTTCTTTTGGAGTGTTTCTTCTATTTCTTCAAGAGTTCTGCCTTTAGTCTCAGGAACCAGTTTCCATACAAAAATGAAGCCCAGGACACCCACCAATGCGTATAGCCAGAAAGTGTAAGAAGGTCCTATGGCTTGGAGAAGTGTTAGGAAGGTAAATGATACAATGAGATTGCAACCCCAGCTTGTCATGGTTGCTATACTAACGGCTCTACCCCTTACACTAAGTGGAAAGATCTCAGTCATCATAAGCCATGGTATGGGTCCGAAGGAAAAAGCAAAACATGCTATATATATCCATACTGCGATAACTGTGATTGTCCCTATTTTGCTTGAGGAAGCGTCTGTTTCAGCCATAAAAGCAATACCAAGTGCTGTTAATGCTAAAACCATTCCAATTAATCCTGCATACATAAGCGGTTTACGGCCAATTTTATCAATCAGCCAGATTGCAATAAATGTGGCCAAAACATTTACAACACCAACGCTTACTGTTGCCCATATAGCTGCTTTTGCAGATTCCATCCCGGCATCTTTAAATATAATAGGTGCGTAGTATATAACTGTGTTTATTCCAACAAACTGTTGAATGATAAAAAGTCCCACAGCTATTATTAGAGCTGCACTAACCGGATATTTATAAAGATCAGCAAAACTTCCACCCGATTCTATTGAAATTACTTCCTCAATCTCTTCTAATCCTTTTTGTGCTTCATTCTCATCACCGTCGTATATTTTAACTAGAATATCCTTAGCTTCTTTGTCCCTTCCCTTTTGTATCAACCATCTTGGGCTGTATGGTAAGCCAAACATTCCTATTAATAATATAAGAGCTGGTATTACGCTGCTGCCCAGCATTAATCTCCAGTTTCCTGAGCTAGTAAATGCACTATCAACAAAATATGCAGCCAAGATTCCAATAGTAATTGCAAGCTGGAAAAGGGTTACAAGGCTTCCCCTGATTTTTGCTGATGAAATTTCGGCAATATATAGAGGAGCAGATGCAGAAGCTGCTCCTATCGCAAGGCCTAGGATAAATCTGGAAAGTCCAAGTGTGTTCGCATCAGGAGATAAGGCAGAACCTATCGATCCAAAAAGATATAGTATTGCTGCCAGTACTACCATCCTTTTGCGTCCAAGAGTGTCGGCAAGCATGCCGTTGAGAAGAGCCCCTATAACACCACCTACTAAGACCATAGAAACGATGGTTTCTTTTCCTATAGTTGTAAGGTGGAAACTTTTAGCTATAAACTCAAGTGCGCCACTGATAATTCCAGTATCAAAACCAGCCAAAAGACCAGCAAGGGCTGCAATTGCGGAAGCGAATATTACAATAGCATTTATTTTCTGATTTGATTTGGTGTTTGTATTAGGCATTAATTCACTAAGTCCCCTGGTTGCACTCATTATAAGCTTTTTTGCGAAAAAAAGTCAACAGCCAGATTAATTCGAGAGAAACTTATTAGTAGCTTTTATATCTTTCTAGCTCTATTGGCTTGTTTTAGATATACTGAAGCTATTAGGGCGGTCCTATGTATCACAATTTCTAGCGGAGGTCATTCATGAGAGCATTTAGCCTAGTTATATGCTTAGTAGCAGTCGGATTGTTATTCAGTGCGTGTGCAAGACCTAAGGGCGATACCCCCCAGGAAAAAAGAGATTTCGTGCTTCAAATGAAAGATAACGCTTTAGCTAAACTATATGCTGAAAAACCATATGCTAAGGAAGTAGTTAACAAAGCTGCCGGTTATGCGGTGTTTAGTAACTTTAATACTCAACTGCTAATAATTGGTTCTGGTAATGGGTACGGGGTAGCGGTAGATAATTCAAATGGTAATGAGATTTTTATGAGAATGGCAGAAGGAGCTGTAGGCCTTGGAGTAGCTTTTAAAGATTTTGAAGAAGTCATTGTTTTTAACAGTAAAGAGGTTTTTTATAAGTTTGTAACAGAAGGCTGGAATTACTCAGCGCAGGGTGATGCAGCTGCAAAATATAAAGACGATGGAGGCGCCTCAACTGGTGAAGTGCCTTTAGATTCAGAAGTGGTTGTTTTTCAAATGACTAAAGATGGTCTAGCGCTAAGGGCCACATTAGGGGCGTCTAAATTTTGGATAGACGACGAACTCAACAATCCTAACTAGATTTTATTATAGAAACTGCTTTTTGTATTCCTAAAAAAAATGAAAGAACGACTAGATGTGATAAACAACGCTCTTTTTAATTTGCTCAATAAACTGCTTCCTAATGTGGAAGCCGGCAGCATAATTTCAATATTATTAACTGCGATCATTGCAACCTTACTCGCTATTATCATATTTGTAATTATTAGAAGCATTACAAAGTTTATTGAGAAAAAGATTCTGTCGTTTCAATCTAAAAGAGTAAGATCTCTCAGGTTTCAACACCAAGAAATACTCACAGGAGATCAAATAACCTGGGGTATAAGCAAATTATTTAACTGGATTCGCTACCTATCATATCTAATAATCTTTTATTTATATATAAATACCGTATTTAGCTTCTTCCCCAAAACAAGAGGAATATCTGCAAAACTTTTTGATTATTTTTTAGAAGCAGTGAATTTTGTTTTAGGTGCCGCGTGGTCTTATATACCCAACTTAATTACTTTGATTGTGATATTTATATTTGGATTTTATTTGATAAAGTTAATAAGACTTTTCTTTAAGGGGGTTGAAGAAGGAAGAATAAAATTATCAGGCTTTTATCCTGAATGGGCGTCCCCGACTTACGCAATAAGCCGTTTTCTTATAATAGCATTTTTGATTATTGTTGCATTCCCATACCTGCCCGGAAAAGACTCGCCTGCATTCCAAGCCGTATCAATTTTCTTTGGAGTTTTAATCTCCTTAGGGTCAACGGGAGCTGTTTCAAACATAGTTGCTGGAATCGTTCTTACTTATATGCGAGCTTTTAAAATTGGAGATACGGTTCAGATAGCTGACACAAACGGAGATGTGGTTGAAAAAACTATGTTTGTGACACGTATAAGAACGGTTAAAAATGTTGAGATTACTGTTCCTAATGCAATGGTGTTGAATGATCATATAATTAACTACAGTGCGCTTGCTGAAAATGAAGGTCTTATATTGCATTCCAAAGTAACTATTGGATATGATGTCCCATGGACGTTAGTTCACGATTTGTTAAAGCAAGCTGCTGCATCTACTGAGAGTCTTGAGAAGAGTCCAGATCCTTTCGTCTTACAAACTTCTCTTGATGATTACTATGTTGAGTACGAAATAAATGCTTATTCAAAAAAACCAAGAGAGATGGCTAGAACTTATAATGAGCTTCATAGGAATATTCAGGACAAATTTCATGAGGCTGGAGTTGAAATAGCATCCCCTGGTCTTATGACATACCGTGACGGTAGCAAACCAAATATTCCTGACGACTATTTGCCTAAGGATTACAACCCTCCTAAAACGGGTATTTGGCCACTTGGCACATCGCCTAAAAAGCCCAAATAAAAGTGGTTATTATATTTCGGGATAAATCTCCATAAATATTACAACTGGATACTTTATAAGATGAAAACTAAAATTGTACTAGCTTCCTCATCCCCCAGGAGAAAAGAGCTTCTCCAGAGTATGGGTATCGAATTTGAGGTAATAGCTCCCACGTCAGATGAATCCTTATTAGATGGTGAGAGGCCAGAGGATTATGCACTTAGATTGTCCTCTGAAAAGGCTGTATCTGTTTCAAAAAATCTAAATGGGAATGTTCTGGTAATCGGAGCTGATACTATTGTTGTTGTAGATAATGAAATTTTGGGCAAGCCCAAAGATGAAGAAGATGCAGGGGTTATGTTGAGCAAAATTTCAGGCAAAACACATCATGTGCTAACTGCATTTTCAATAACTAAGCCAGAGGATGAAATTCTCCACACCCATGTTGTGGGAACTGAAGTGATTGTTAAAACTCTTGAACCACAGGAGATACAAGGTTACATTAAAACCACTGAGCCTATGGATAAAGCAGGTGCCTACGGCATTCAGGGAGTCGGTGCTTTTATGATCAAAGGGATAAGAGGCTCGTATACAAATGTGGTTGGACTTCCCTTAGTTGAGGTAATAGAAGCATTAAAAAAACTTGGAGCTCTTGATCTTTTTAGCGACGATGGATCTAGAAAGTAATTTAAACAGTGTCATAAAAAGAATAGAAAGGGCTGCCGCAAAAGTTGGGCGAGACGCAAGCGAAATAAAGCTTGTTGCTGTAACAAAAAGGGTTGAGCCAGAGCGTGTTATAGAAGCTCTTGAGCATGGAATAAATACTTTTGGTGAGAATTATGCTCAGGAATTCAGAGATAAATATAAGGTTATAGATCAAACAACTGATAAGGAAATAAACTGGCATTTTATAGGCCAGATACAAAAAAACAAAGTTAAATATATAGTTGGAAAGGCAAGTCTTATTCATTCTCTTGATTCGCTTTCAGTGGCTCAAGAGATTAATAAAAGGGCGGAAAGCCTGGGCATTAAAGTATCGGTACTGATAGAAGTAGACACAGGGGGAGAAGAGTCCAAGGGGGGGGTCATTTCCTCTAATTTGGAAGACTTCTTAAACGAGTTAAGCAAGCTCCCCGCTATCGATGTTCAGGGGCTGATGACAATGCCCCCTTATTTTGATGATAAAGAGCTGGCAAGACCATACTTTCTGAGACTTAGAGAAATTAGGGATACTTTTATAACAACTTTCCCCGGGCTTAAGGAACTATCTATGGGGATGAGTGGGGATTTTGAGATAGCTATTGAAGAAGGTGCTACAATTATAAGAGTAGGAACAGCAATTTTTGGTGAGAGAGATTAACAAGAGAGAAAAGTGATGAATAAAATAGGATTTATAGGCGCAGGCAATATGGCCGAGGCCCTTATTAAGGGGTTGATTCAGTCTGGGCTTTTTAAGGCTAGTCAGATTTTAATAAGAGACATTGCTAAAAAAAGAGTCGGTCATATAAAATCGACTTATAAAGTAAAGGTAGCTACAGATAACAAACAACTTGCTGATGAGTCAGATCTCATAGTGTTAGCTGTGAAGCCTAACCATGTATCAAAAGTAGTAGGCGAGATAGAGGAGTCTATAACTTCTAAAAAAGTTCTCATATCAATAGCTGCTGGTATACAAACCAGTTCTATTTCAAAGTTGCTCAAAAAGAAATCAAAGATAGTCAGAGTAATGCCAAACACACCCGCATTGGTACTTGCAGGATCCTCGGTATTCCATTGTAATGAGAACGTAACATCTAGAGAAAAGAAGCGTGTGACAAAAATATTAGAATCTGTTGGAATTGCCCTCATGGTTGAAGATGAGGGTCTTTTGGATCCCGTGACAGGTCTTAGTGGTAGTGGGCCTGCATATGTATCAATTTTTATTGAGTCACTTGCTGACGGGGGCGTAAAAATGGGTCTTCCAAGAGATATGGCTCACAAGTTGGCCGCTCAAACAGTTTACGGCACAGCCAAGATGATAATAGAAGCTGATGCACATCCAGCTCAGTTTAAAGACAAAGTTTCCTCACCTGGAGGAACTACAATTGAAGGTATACATAATTTAGAAAAGGGTGGATTCCGCTCTAGCACCATTTCCGCAGTAGAAGCTGCAACCAAACGCTCAAAAGAATTATCCAAGGGGGATAAGTAATGGATATTGTTGGTGGAAACTTTTTGCTAGGTATTGCTAAAGTTCTTGATTTAGCGCTAACTATTTATTTGTATATTATTATTGCACGTGCAATAATTTCTTGGGTAAGCCCAAGCCCATATAATCCTATTGTACAGTTTTTATATCGTGTCACTGAACCCGTACTTACGTATGCCAGGAGAATAATACCACCTATAGGCGGTACTCTTGATCTATCTCCACTTATTGTTATTGCGGTTATTTATTTCTTGAAAGCGTTTCTGGTTAGTTCTTTATTAGAACTAGCTCAGAGGATTTAATCAATTAGTTTTTAAAAATATATTGCCAAAGTATTGAGATAATGCCCGAAGTATCAATCCAAGGAAATCAAATTCATTATCTAATGGGAGATAATTTAGATAAATCTCGTCCTACACTTTTATTTATTCACGGGGCAGGACAGAGTGCTGCTACGTGGAGATATCAGCTGGATTTATTTAGAAATCATCCCGATCTTAATTTTATAGTTCTAGATTTGCCGGGTCATGGAGGCTCAAAGGGCGATGGATTTGGAACCGTAGACGATTATAAAGACTTTGTTCTTGAGTTTATCAAAACTCTGGAATTAAGTGATGTTATATTGATTGGCCATTCTATGGGTGGTGGGATCTCGATGCTTCTTTCTATAGAGCATCCGGAGGTTGTTCTAGCATGTGTTTTGGCTGCTACTAGTGTAAAACTTAGTGTTGCCCAGCAGACCTTAGAGCTAGTTAAGAATAACTATCTAGAGTTTTGCGACATATCTCCAACAAGAGCATTTGCTGATGATTCTCCAGAGGTTCTTAAACAAGAATATAAAAAAGGTTTACTAAACACCAAGCCCGAGGTTTGCTACCAAGACTTAGTTGCCTGTGATAAGTTTGATATTTTAAATGATGTTGAGAAGATAAATATCCCCACCCTAATTATCTCTGCAGATAAAGATATTATGACTCCACCTAAGCGTGGAGAATATATTCATCAAAAAATTTATGGATCTGAGTACTTCGAAATAAAAGGTTCAGGCCATTTCCTAATGCAAGAAAAAGCCCAAGAATTTAATGGAGTTCTGATTGATTTCCTTAATGATTTATCGAGTGATACAAAATAGTTAAGCAACTTTTAAGTAAATAAAAACTATTGATAAATCGACCTTTCGCATTATATTTAATTGGGGTTAGTTGAGAAGCAAGGAGTTAATATTAGCCCGCATTTATAGAGGTTTAAGAGGGAGTAGTGATGCAGGTTTTTGCAAGGGTTTTAGTTCTAATGATATTTTTTGGGTCAAGCTTTATTCCTTTTGGAAATGAGCTATTAGCTCAGAATACGGCTGTGGCACCTATATATATAGACCGAGCAATCTATAAGGCTGCACAGGAGGGCCTTATCTGCAGCAAGGAAACCATTGAGAGCTTAGACCCCTCTGAAAGAGAAGCAAGAATAAAAGTTTGCGGCTTTGATTTTGATATTGAAAATGAGATTAAAGAGAGTGATATCGAAGAAACTAATATCGAAAGCAATGAGCAGCAAGCATCAACTGCCGAGCCTGAAATAGAGACATCGAGTGCTACCTCTGAGCCAGAAGCTTCAACAGCAGAGCCTAATAGTAGCACAGTAGTTAATAGCGAGGGTGAAGAGGTATCTTTACTTCCTAATCCGGAAGTTGAGTTTGTTGACGAATATGTGTTGAAGTTTGATGGTAACAAAGACACTATATTTTTCGGTGGTGTAGTGCCGTTCGTGGCTATTCCTGACACCGAGCTTGCGAATGAGGATAGTTTCTTTAATGAAGAAAGCTTTTCTGTGTTCTTCTATTTAAAAAGAAAATTTTAATTTCCTTTCAGATATATCTTAGCCAGAGCAAATTTAACTCAGCATTTTCTAGTTTTATAATAATTCAAATTACAATTCTCTTTACTAGAGAGCTAATTTTGTTACACTAAATGAACTTTTATTAACAGGAGATAGATAAATGAAGATAGCACTTCTAGGTGGTACAGGAGATATTGCGGAAGGACTAGTACTTAGATGGTCCAAAGCGGGGCATGAAATTATCGTAGGCTCAAGGAGCCTAGAGAAAGCAGAGACGATTACCAATGAATACAAAGAGAAATTGGCAAGCTTAGGTATTGAGGGGCAGATCACGGGAATGGCAAACGCAGATGCAGCAAAAGCTGCTGAGGTTGTAATTATCAGTATTCCTCCAGAGTATGCGGCTTCAACGATCGAATCAATTAAGGACAGTTTTACCGATCAAGTCGTTGTTACACCGGTTGTTCCTATGAGTAGGCACGAGGATAAGGCTTTTATGTTTGAGCCAACGGAGCATGGGTCTTCAGCCCTTGAGATTCAGGCAGCACTACCGGACACAGCAAGACTGGTTTCTGCATACCACAACCTTCCTGCTAAGGAGCTTAGCCAGGTAGAAGTAGATCTGGATTATGATGTGGTAATTTGCGGGGACGATGAGGAAGCAAAAGCAATTGTTACAAAAATCACAGAAGATATGCCTACGATGAGGGTGCTAGATGCTGGACCACTTAAGCTCTCTCCAATGATTGAGGCTATTACTCCTCTTATTGTTAACCTAAACGTTAAGCACAAAAAACATTTTTCTGTAAAATTTGTTTAATAACTCAAAATTAGTTTTGAACTCAGGGGTAGTTTTAGGACTGCCCCTTTTAGTCTCCTATAGAAGATTTAATTGAGTAGGTTTTTCAAGTGATATTACCTCGAATCCTCTTTCTTTTAAGGTCTCTGCAAACAAGGTTGCATTCTCATCAATTAGATAGACTTTCTCTGGTTCTACCCCATCTACAAATTCTATTAGTTCTTCATAGCCTGCATGGTTACTAAGAGCAATGACTTCATCAACTTTATATTGAGATTTGATTCTAGATTGCTCATCTTCAGAGCATTCTGTGAGCATTATGGCTCTTTTCCTCAAAATATTCTTTATATCTTCCGACTCAAGCTCGCTGGGCGGAATTATTGCTACCTTCCCTTCAGTTTCTGACGGTTTCAATAGGCCGTATTCACCAAACCCAATTCCAAGATCCTCGTACACTTTTGTGAATTTATAAATAGATTTTTCAAGACTAAGTTCAAATCCCTTTACATCAAGTGCCTTAATTATGTCTTGAGCTTTACCCAACGGTTCAACAACTAAAACTGGTGTTAAATTTGAGGAAAGAGTTTCATTAATGAACTTTATTAAATCTTCCATTGATTGATCAAAACTAGGGAACTTATACCCAGGCAGTCCAAAAGGGCATTTCATAACAAGCACATCGCAATGATTTGTATGGGCGGGCTGTGTTGTAGGCAGCCTGTTTAGATTTATGTTTCCACTATAGAGAAGTGTTTTATTTCCTTTATCAACCATAATCTGAGAAGCACCTAGCATCGTACCTGATGGCACCAGCTCAACTTGCAAGCTACCGAGTGCAAAAGGTCTGTAGTAAGGACATGCAAGAACTACAGGCTTTTTTATCTTCTTTTCCAGAAATTTGATAGTTTCAGGAGTAGCTAGGATTTTTTCAGGAGGGGTGAACTTATCTATGTTTGCATTAGATATAAAAGATAGACCTACTTTCTTTTTTGAATCGAACCAAAGCTCAGTTCCTTTTAAGTGAATGCCATTTTGATATTCAATCATTAAATTTGAATTTTAGTCTACTGCCAAGGTGGTGTATTACAAGAAGTTGCACAAACACCCCAGAGCATATATGGAAAGCGTTATCTATATTTAACTGAATCAAAAATTTGGATTATTCTATTAAAGTTTCAGAAGTAAAATCCTCATTGTCCAGTTTCCATTGTCCGTTTTCTTTTACAAGTGTAATGATCCCAGTAACTTTGGCATTAGGATCATTTGTATCACTAGCGTCAATGGTCAATGTTGCTTCATCGCCTTCAATCTTAGAGGTGATACCTTTTGTTTTCATCGAACTACGTACTTCACTCATTATCTCTAAAAAGGCAGCTTCGTCTTCTTTTGTAATTTCACCCATTTGATTGATGTTTTTCTGAGAAAGATATGGTTTTAACTCGTCAAGCGACTTGGCCTTCTTGCTTGTTTCTACATATGATTCATAGAATTTGATAGTCTCCTCTTCTTGCGCAAACGCAGTTGTCAGAATAAAAAGACTCAAGATTAGGGTAAAAATAGCTGTGTATTTTCTCATTATTTTCTCCGTGATGTAAGAATTACTATATGAGTACCATCTTTTATAAAGAATACCAAGCACAATTATTGTTGACAAGGAATACTTCTAGCGGTGATAATTTTCAGCACTAATTCTAAGATAAATATAAAGAAATTCACTAAATTTTATAGTTTGAGGAGAATACTTCATGGATAAGACTGAAAATCTGCTTAAAGATCTGACAGAGGCCCACGGTATACCTGGTTATGAAGCGGAAGTACGCAAGGTAATCAGAAACTACTTTAAACCCATAGGCGATATAGAAGAAGATAATATGGGAAGTCTTATTTGTAGCAAGGTAGGAAAAGAGGTATCTCCAAGAATAATGTTGGCAGGACACATGGATGAAGTGGGGTTTATGGTCAAACACATATCTCCAGATGGTTTTATAAGATTCACGACTTTAGGGGGCTGGTGGGATCAGGTTCTACTTAGTCAGAGAGTGGCAATAAAGACCTCTAAGGGCGATGTAATAGGTGTTATAGGAGCCAAGCCTCCGCACCTTCTCTCACCTGAGGAGCGCAACAAAGTTGTTGTCAGAAAAAATATGTATATAGACATTGGGGCCACGTCGGAAAAGGACGTTGATAAGGCTGGGATAAGGGTAGGAGACCCAATTGTACCGGTGAGTGAATTCACAGTGCTAGCTAATCCTAAAACCTATATGTGTAAGGCGTTTGATGACCGTGTGGGATGTGCTGTAGTGATTTCTGCCCTGTGCTCACTTGGCAAGAAAAGCCATCCTAATACTCTCTTGGGAGTGGCAACGGTGCAAGAAGAGGTTGGTGTAAGAGGAGCCACAACAAGCGTAGACATGGCCGATCCAGACATAGCAATCATACTTGAATCAGATATAGCAGGGGACGTGCCGGGAATAAAACCTGATGAATCTTCTACAAAATTTGCTGGAGGGCCGTCATTACTTCTATATGATGCCCGCATGATACCGAATTTGAAGCTTAGGGATCTGGTTATAGATACCGCAAAGAAGAATAAGATACCTCTTCAATTTACCACAATGGAAGGGGGCGCAACTGACGGCTCTGTGATTCATTTGCATAAAAGCGGTGTACCCACTGTAGTGCTCGGAGTTCCCTCACGTCATATACACAGCCACAACTCCATAATTCACAGAGAGGATTTCGACAATACCGTTAAGCTCTTAAAAGCAATTGTTCAAAAGCTGGATAAAAAAACAGTTCAGGATATAAAATCGTTTCGTTGATTGTTGTAAATGGAATCTCTCTTTAAATTACTGGTAAACTTAAGGGCACTTTGGAATCCATAAAAATCACTGGGGCAAGGGAACATAACTTACAGGATGTCTCTCTTTCCATACCCAGAGGAAAACTTGTCGTAATAACCGGAGTGAGCGGATCGGGAAAATCTTCTCTTGCTTTCGACACCATATTTGCAGAGGGACAAAGAAGATACATGGAATCTCTGTCTGCATATGCAAGACAGTTTGTAGAGAAGATAGATAAGCCCGATGTAGATTCAATTGAAGGACTCTCCCCCTCAATTTCTGTAGATCAGAAAACATTTCAAAGAAATCCCCGCTCTACTGTAGGCACAATAACTGAGATATATGATTTTTTACGGCTCCTATTTGCTCGTATAGGCAAACCATTTTGTTACAAATGCGGTGTTGAGATATCGGCGCAAAGTCTCGATAAAATGGTAGAGCGACTTTCTTCACTGGGCAAGGGAGAAAAAATTTCTATATTCTCTCCAATCGTTCAGGGCAGGAAAGGAGAGTATAGAAAAGAGCTTGAGGATCTGAGATCAGAGGGGTATTTAAGGGTAAGAATTGATGGAGATATCTACGATCTAGATGAAGAAATAAATATAAATAAGAACAAAAAACATACTATAGAGCTACTAGTAGACGTTGCGGTAATTAGATCTGGGGCTATGGCCGAGAGGATAAGGGAGTCTTTACAAATTGCACTGAAGCGCTCAGGCGGTGTTGCAATTGTAGAGACGGACAAGGGAGAGAAGTTTACCTTCAGCGATAAATTTGCGTGCCCTGAGTGTGGTATGAGTTACCCAGAGATCTCGCCTCGCCTGTTTTCCTTCAATAGCCCATATGGTTCATGCCGGCAGTGCCATGGTATTGGTACCATGTCCTTTTGTGACCCTGATCTTTTAATTGATACAGATCTATCAATCTCCGAAGGGGCGATTATTCCTTGGAGAAACTCAAGCTATTTTAAGCAGATTATTGAAAATGTCTCTGAGTACTACAAGTTTGATTTGAATACAGTTTTTAAGAAGCTTCCTTCTAAGATAAAGAAAATCGTTGTACATGGTTCAGGCGATGAAGAGGTCATGTTCTACAAGGAGAGAAAAGGAAGGGTATTAAAATATTGGGAGACCTATTCAGGGGTCTTAGGAATCACCTCTGAGTGGTTTAGAGAAACGGAATCTCCTGAGATCAGAGAAAAACTGTCCCAATATATGCGAACAACCACATGTGGAGAGTGTGATGGTTCCAGGTTAAGAAATGAAGCCCTCTCGATTTTAATAGAAAGTAATTCTATTCATAATATAGCCAGTATGCCAGTTGAGAATGCGCTTAGATTTTTTGAAAATCTTAATCTAACTGGCCGGGACCATGAGATAGGAGAGAGAGTGATCAAGGAGATTAAGTCTAGACTCAGATTTTTGGATGATGTTGGTCTCAGTTATCTCACACTAGACCGCTCAGCACCCACTTTATCGGGCGGTGAGGCACAGAGAATAAGGCTTGCAACACAGGTTGGATCTAAATTAACAGGCATTACATACGTTTTAGATGAGCCCACAATCGGACTTCATTCCAGAGATAATCTAAGGCTGATTGATACCTTGAAGTCCTTAAGAGACAGCGGAAACTCAGTAATAGTTGTTGAGCATGATGAGGATACGATTAGAAACGCAGACTTTGTAGTTGATATAGGTCCTGGTGCTGGGGAGAAGGGAGGCATAATTGTTTCAACAGGTGGAGTTGAGAAGCTGTGTCGGACTGAGGGTTCTCTAACGGGTGGTTATTTATCGGGCGATCTTAGTATTCTCGCTCCTAAAAAGCGTAGAAAGCCAAAAGGTTCTATCTCTATAAAGGGGGCCTCCGAGCATAATCTAAAGAATATAGACGTTGAAGTCCCTTTAGGTGTTTTTACATGCGTAACAGGAGTGTCGGGATCAGGTAAAAGTACACTTGTAATAGACACGCTTTACAATGCACTCAGCCATTCTTTGTATAGAAGCAAAGATCCAATTGGAAAACATAAAAAAATAAGTGGTTACAAAGAGATAGATAAGATTTTAAATGTTGAGCAAAGCCCCATAGGCAGAACACCAAGGTCTAACCCCGCTACATATACAGGGCTCTTTTCACCCCTCAGAGATTTGTTTTCTATGTTGCCTCAGTCAAACGCACGGGGATATAAGCCGGGAAGGTTTAGCTTTAACGTTGCCGAGGGAAGATGCAGCGTCTGTTCCGGTCATGGAACAGAGAAGATAGAGATGCACTTTCTACCTGATGTATACGTTACTTGCGAGAGATGTGGTGGTAGCAGATACAATTCTGAGACTTTGGAGGTTAAATACAACGGAAAAAGTATTGCGGATGTGCTTGATATGACAGTTAGCGAGGCACATGAGTTTTTCCGTAATGTCCCCCATCTGAAGTCAAAGCTCGAGGTTCTGGAAGCTGTCGGGCTTGAATATATTAGATTAGGGCAAGCTGCTACAACGCTATCTGGAGGAGAGGCGCAAAGAGTAAAACTTTCCAAAGAGCTCTCAAGGCGCGATACAGGGAATACTATCTATATATTGGATGAGCCTACTATCGGTCTTCATTTTGACGATGTGCGTAAACTCCTTATCGTAATTCAAGAGCTTGCCAATAAAGGTAACACTGTAATAGTTATTGAGCATAATCTAGATGTAATAAAATGCGCAGATCATATAATTGATATGGGACCAGAGGGTGGGGAAGCTGGAGGTCAGATCGTTGCAGAGGGGACCCCTGAGAAAGTATCTAAAGTTAAAGGTTCTTATACGGCTATGTTTTTGAAAAAAGTATTATCAAATAAATCAAAAGGTAAAGGATCGCACTAGTTGGATTTACTACAGTCAATAATATTAGGAGCAATTCAGGGGATTACAGAGTTTTTACCTGTAAGCAGCACCGCTCACTTGGTGCTCATGCCCTGGTTATTCTCGTGGACGGACCAAGGACTTCCTTTTAATGTAGCTCTCCATATGGGCAGTCTTATCGCCATTATCTACTATTTTTGGCATGAATGGATATTAATAATCAGAGAGTTTATTGAAGGTGTCTTTAACTGGAGTTTTAAGGGACGTCCTAATGGTAAAACGGGTTTATATCTAATTATTGCAACAATACCCGGGGCTCTAACAGGTGTACTTTTTGAAGAATATGCAGCCGGTATTCTACGAAATCCTTTGTCTATTGCTTTTACTCTTTCTTTTTTTGGTGTGCTTCTTTATTTCTCAGACAGATTTTCTAAGAAAACTAAGACTGTTGGGGAAATGAATATAGTTGATTGCATAATTATTGGGATTTCTCAGGCATTTGCTATTATTCCAGGGGTTTCACGTTCAGGTATAACCATTACTGGGGCGATGTTTAGAAACCTAAACCGTGAAGAAGCCGCAAAGTTTTCATTTTTATTGGCAGCGCCGCTTATAGCCGGTGCAGGAATTTTTGAAGCAAGACACCTAGAATATTCTGCGGTGGTCAGTGTGCCATTTATAGCTGGAATTATAGCATCCGCGGTGTTTGCTTTCCTTGCTATCAAATATCTTTTGAAGTTTGTTAGAAAATCAAGCTACACAGTGTTTGTTGTATATAGACTAGCCCTTGCACTTCTGATTGCTTTTCTCTATATAATGAAATAAGAGGTTACAACATTGATTGCACTACTTTCCGCAAACTGGGATGAGATCGGCCAATTAAAAAAAGATATAAAAATCACAAAGGAAGGTGGTAACTCCGAGCTTCAATACAAAATCGGGGATTTATATGGTTGCTCTATAATTATTGCCGTAACTGGTGTTGGAATAAAAAGAGCAAGGACAGCTACAAGTTTTATAATTCAAAAATTCAAACCGAGCCTTATTGTTTTTGGGGGTTTTGGCGGTGCACTCAGCCCTGATCTCAAAGTAGGTGACATTATTTTAGGCGAGTCAGTAACTAGTTTAAAAAGGAATGAAACCACCCCGCTCTATTCTGAGTTTAATCTATCTGAGAATAATTCTAAAAAGGGACTTCTCATAACCGAGAGTAGATTTATTAATGAACCTGATCAAAAAAAACGTCTTTTTGATTCTACAGGGGCACTAGTTGTAGATATGGAAACATGGGGAGTAGTTGAGGCGGCTAGGCAAAGTGGAACACCTGTGGCTTCAGTGCGAGCGGTTTCTGATGAAGCTGATGAGTGCCTGCCTGACATGGCTGCAATATATTCAGAGTCCGGTGAGCTAGACGTTATGAAAGCTGAGCCATATTTTAAAGAAAACCCGGAGCTACTAGCTCCATACTTAAATTTTAGACTTAAAAATACTCCCAAAGCATCAGATTCGCTCTGTAACTTCCTGTCTTACTTGCTTAAAAATCTCTAGGATTCTACTCACATATATAGGGTAAACATTGTTGGAATTGATATAAGATAATGGTTAATAAAATATAAAAATTAGTATTTTTATCAATAATTGAAGCTATTTAAAAACTTTTGTAATAAAACAAAGCCATGTTAAAATAAGCCAATCTTGTATTCCAAACGGTGGAGGATATTATGAAAAAAATTATTGGTGGTTTTTTAATTCTATTTTTGTTTGCGGGTTATTCTGCAAATGCATCTGAGGCGGGTGATCTTCTTATTCAAGTAGATTTGGATACCAATTTTACCGAAGGGTGTTCGATATTAAAGGCTAAGCCCGATGGTACTATATCAGAGTTTCTATCAGGTGCTGATATTATACAAGGTACTGGATCATCAACATGTGATTTTGATGATACAGGTATAGCAGCAGGACTAAACGGTCTAATTTACTTCAGTGAAGACACATCTGATGACATTTTGTTTGTAGATGCTCGTGGGCAGGTTAGAACCCTTGTTACAGATACTTTTTTGGAGTCACTACCTTCGTTTCCTGAGACAATAGATTGGGATAATGGAATGGCTATTAACCCTGTTACAGGCACTCTTGTTGCAGCGGACGAAGATAACGAGGTCATAGTAGAGTTTCCAACTGACGTTCCAACGCCTATTCAAAATCCTGATCATGTAAATATATTAGCAGATGAAGCAGATTTTGGGGCTTTAATACCTATAGAGGATGTAGATCTAGAAGGTGGAATAGCTATAGACCAACAACAGAATATCTACATCACAAATGATGGTGGTAATAGTAATAATGACGCCATTTTCAAGTTAACGTCCCAGGGTGATCTATCTTTACTTTGCACATACGCTCAATTAAACGCTGTACCAGGGATCGGTCCGGAGGTTAATTTGGACGTGGGTGTGGCTTTTGATGGCAGTTTATATGTAGGTGATGACGGAGACTGTGACTGTATTCTAGAGATTAATCCTGTTACATGTAATCCACAGATTCTTATTACGGAAAACGAAATCGAGCTTGTGACGGGAAATACAAGTGCTGATCCAGAGGGTGGTTTATGCATAGATTCGAATATGAATCTATTTCTTGGGGATGACGGTAGTAGACCTGGAGATGCTGATAGACCTAGTATTGTAAAAGTTCCTACTGGCAATCCGTCAAATGCATCACTATTTGTTTCACCAGAGGAAGTTCGTGATTTCTATGAGGTTATAGCACCAGGCGGCGATCCTAGGTTTGAAGGTTCTTGCGGTGTAAAGCTAGTTGACTCACCAGAGTTTCAAGTACCTACTCTTTCAGAGTGGGGACTGATTACGATGGCTGCAGTTTTAGGGCTAGTTGGATTAATGGTAGCTAGAAGAAGAACGGTTAAAGCATAAACACAGTTAAACTTAAAAATATTAGAAAATGCAATATAGCCCCTTACTTTTTAATAAGTGAGGGGCTTTTTTAATATCTTCAGACTCTAAAGTTTAATCTCCTTCCATAATTCCTAGATATTTGTTACTATTGAATATATCACTTCCATTTGAGCTCTTAAGGAGGTCTCCTAAATGGCTAAAACCGAAAAAGCTATAGAAGCTTTGTTAAAAGAAGGACGCACGTTTTCTCCGAGCAAAGAATTTAGAGAGAATGCACACGTAAATGACGATTCTATATACCGTAAGGCAAAGCGTAATAGTGAGAAGTTCTGGGAAGACTTAGCAGGCGAGCTCGATTGGTTTAAAAAGTGGAGAAAGGTCCTTACATGGAAGGCCCCCGATGCAAAGTGGTTCATAGGGGGGAAATTAAATGTCTCGTACAACTGTCTTGATAGACACATAGAGACTGCTAGAAAAAATAAGGCAGCAATAATATGGGAAGGTGAGTTTGGAGAAACAATAACACTGACCTATTGGGAGCTCTACCGGGAAGTAAACAAATTCTCAAACGTTCTAAAAAGCCTTGGAGTTAAAAAAGGAGACAGAGTTACAATTTATCTCCCAATGATTCCCGAGCTTGCGATTGCAATGCTTGCCTGTGCCAGAATAGGCGCTCCTCACAGTATAGTTTTCGGTGGTTTCAGCTCAGAGAGCCTTCGTGACAGAATAAAGGATTGCAAGGCTAAGGTTCTAATCACCTCTGACGGCGGATACCGCAGAGGAAAGGTGATTCCTCTTAAGAAAAATGCGGATGAGGCGCTTAAGAAAACTCCTTCTATAAAAAAGGTGGTTGTTGTAAATAGAGTTGGAGATAAAGAGAAAGTAAGAATGAAAAGGGGTAGAGATGTTTGGTGGCATAAATTAATGGAGGACTCTGATCCTTATTGTGCACCTGAAAAAATGGACTCAGAGGATCTGCTCTTTATTCTCTACACAAGCGGCACCACTGGCAAGCCAAAAGGTATAGTCCATACAACTGGCGGCTATCTGGTGGGAGCTTATGCAACTACTAAATACGTTTTTGATCTTAAAGAAGATGACACATACTGGTGTACTGCGGATATAGGATGGGTAACGGGGCACAGCTATATAATCTACGGGCCTCTTGCAAACGGCGCTACCTCAATAATGTACGAAGGCGCGCCAGACTATCCTGATATAGGCCGGTTTTGGGCCATAGTTCAAAAATATGCTGTAACTATTTTCTATACTGCCCCTACTGCAATTAGAGCATTTATGAAATGGGGAGAAGAGCATCCTAGAAAACATGATCTGACCTCGCTTCGTCTGCTAGGTTCAGTTGGAGAACCCATAAACCCTGAGGCATGGATGTGGTATCACGAACATATTGGCGGGAAGAAGTGTCCAATAGTAGATACCTGGTGGCAGACTGAAACAGGGTCAATTCTAATAACAGGTCTTCCTGGGCATACCAAGTTAAAACCTGGGTCTGCGACAATTCCATTCCCAGGAATAGTTGCGGATGTGGTTGATGAAAATGGAAAGACTATAAAAGAGGGAGCTGGTTATCTTGTGATTAAAAAGCCGTGGCCTTCGATGCTAAGAGGAATTTATGGTGATAAGAAACGCTATGTGGATACGTACTGGAGTAAGTATCCAGGTATTTACTTCACAGGAGATGGGGCGAAAAGAGACAAGGACGGATATATCTGGGTGCTAGGCCGGGTTGATGATGTTATGAATGTGGCTGGCCACAGAATCAGCACAATGGAGGTCGAAAGTGCATTAGTTGATCACAAGGCGGTTGCGGAATCTGCAGTTGTAGGAAAGAGCCATGATTTAAAAGGTCAGGCAATTGTAGCATTTACGACGCTTAAAAAGACCATTAAAGCGACCCCAAAACTCTTAGATGATTTAAAACAACACGTTGCTAAAAAAATTGGAGCAATTGCTAGGCCCGATGATATTATTTTTACTGCAGAACTGCCCAAAACCAGGAGTGGTAAGATAATGAGAAGGCTTCTTAGAAATATAGCTGAGGGAAGTGTTCTGGGAGATACTACTACTCTTGCTGACCCTTCGGTTGTAAATCAGCTTAAGGATCAATACGAAGATAAAGAAGGTTAATATAATCAGTAGGGAATTTCTGCAGGTAAATGCTCTAGATTGTCACTTTGAGTTTTATTGTATCGAGCAAATTTCTTCATATCCTCTCTGATAGAGGTGAGAACAAAGCCTATTACAGTTGCATCATCTAAAAGCCCGAAAGCCGGAATCATATCTGGTACTGCGTCCAAAGGATTAACAAAATAAATAAGAGCTCCTGTGGTTAATACCAAGGTCATCCACGGCAGTTCTTTATATTCTCCTTTGGCCCAGGCTTTAAGCATTGAAAGCAATGCATTAATATCGCCTTTAACAGATAACATCTTTTTCTTGCCGGAATTAATTTCTTTTGAGGCTGTAGAGACCAACTCATTAACATTTCTTGAGTCTTTAAGAATTCCACTAGCGCGGAGTAGCGCGGTTTGGGAAAATATCTTAAGTACAGTTTTGGTTGACGTGAACATATTTCATCCAAGAGACATCTTGCATGCAATTCACAAAAACTATGTTACATCTTTTAAGGTCAAACCGTAATCTTTAAGTACCGCAAGGAGCCCCTTTTTGTTAATAGTTCTATAGGTTCTCATTGATATTCTTAATTTGATAGTACGATCCAGTTCCGGTACATAAATATTCTTCCAATGAAGATTAGGGTTCTGGCGGCGCTTCACTTTATTGTTAGCGTGTGATACATGGTTGCCGACCAGAGGTTTCTTTCCTGTTATCATATCTTTCTGTGCCATTGTTATCTCCTTCATAACCCGTAAAACAGGTTATTAAGTATTCCACAAGAAAAACATTTGTAAATATGAATCTAAAATAAAGATCTGAGCCTCTAAATATTACGTATAAGTATATTGTGGTAGCAAAAACATATATTGAACATTTATTTGGAGAATTTTTTGAAAAGTAAACGAAAAAAATAATTGTTGTATATAGAGTCAGGTGTGTTACACCTTAAAGTCGAGTAAATACACATTACGGAGGTATAACTATGAAGAAAGGATCAACTCTTTTCTTAATGGCGGTTTTAGCATTAATCATTTTTTCAGTTCCATCTTTTGCCGATTCTGTGGATGAAGCTACAGATGCTATGCAAGAGGGTAAGGGCATGATGGATAAGGGGCAAGATGCCAAGGGCATGATGGATAAGGGGCAAGGCGCTATGGATAGCGGTCAGGACATGATGGACAAAGGCCAGGGCATGATGGATCAAGGTAAAGAAATGATGGATTTGAAAGATGCTGAGGTTATGGAAGCCACAATTACCTGTGTTCAGGTTGACCAGGGCGGACAACTCCAGAGTCTTACCGAGTTTCAAGAGTGTACCGGAACAATAGTGGCGGTTATGCCAGATAAATCTGCTGCATTAGTAACTAGTAATGCGGAAGCAAAAAGCATGACAGGCGGTAAGATGACTGTTGCAGGTGAGCTATCAGGTCATACCAGAGGCTACATACTAGCATCTGCATCTGCTTTGGGTGTTAAAGGCGCTACACAGGATGTAGAAGGGACCTTGGTTTGTCTTCTTCCTAATTACGAAGACGGAACGGTTCAGCCAGTAGTTGCTACATCTTCTTGTGGAGAGAAAGATCAGCATCTTCACGTTGTTCATACCAATGACGGACAGGTATATGCCCTTCATGGTACTGAAGAAGCTATAAAGAATTTAGAAAATACCACTGATAGAGACAATGTTAAGCTTCAGGGGCAGGTTCAAGGCGAGCAGGGAGCTTGGGTTCTATACGTACGTTAACTAAGATTTTAAAATTAATTTAGAAAAGGGGGAGATTGTTATCTCCCCTTTTTATTTTATTAATCTAATTTATTTCAATTTGTTACAACTGTTATTGACCTTTGTGTGCTATTAAAAGCGCCATCTACCAAATTCCCGTCACTATCTAAAAGCTCAAGAGTTATTATGTATTCACCACTTGTGAGCCCTGTAACAAATGCCGGGCCCCATTCTGTCATGGTAATTGTGTATTCCTCTGAGTCCGCTTCATTTTTACGAATCGTATACTTAGCTTTATATTCATCACCTAGTTCAGCATTGATCAGGTAGAAGTCGAGCATAATCTTCTTAGCACCTTGTCCCTCGTATTTACCCTTAGGTCTGCTGTATATAATAGTAGGTTTGGACTCGTCGAGCATAAATTGCCCTTCTTCTTTACCAACATAAAAATTAACTATATCTACAGACCCGGCAGATTTTACACTCTCGTGATAAGAGCGGCTTGGGAATACAACTAGTGTGTGAGGGCCTTCATCCAGAGTGCCGATATTAAAAGGCACACCTGCCTCATAGTTCGCAAAATAAGGGTCATTATCCAATATTATGTGTGCATGCTGTCCTTTTGCTGAGTTGGCAATTTCCTTAGCCCTTGGAGTATCCGTTTGTATTCCAAGCTCGTAGTTCCAAACATCTACAATAACGGCTACATCGCTTTCTTCTAAAACATCACCATTGTTAATTTTATTAAATCTAGCTTTGGCATCTGGAAAAGCTGGAGATCTCTCTCCAACTGTAATCTCTACTTTAGATTCTTCAGTTTGGATTTCTTCCACCACAGCTTTATCTTCAGTAACTTCCTGATTTTGTTTGCATCCTACTGCTACTAATGCAATAACAGTAAAAATACTGAATAAGGACAATATTGTATTTCTTTTCATTTTATATACTCCTTTTCGATTTGTATTATGTTATGTATTCTAAATTACCACATTCCATAATCCAATTAAAATTTCTTTATCGAAAATTACAGGGGAGATATGAATGATAAGTGAGGATCTATTAAAAGTTATAGTTTGTCCCGAGACCAAGCAGGATTTGGTAGTTGCTGAAGATGAGATTGTTCAGAAAATAAATGATCTGATTGAAAATGGTGAATTGCTAAATAGGTCAAAGCAGAAAGTGACTGACAAGATCGACGGCGGGCTTATTCAAAAAGAAGATAGAACATATCTCTACCCAATAAGGGACGAAATACCTATTCTACTTATTGATGAGTCAATATCTCTGGATAATGTCTAATAGGTTCTGTGGCTTATCCCTTTCTGATTCCTTGCCATACCAAAGCCAGTACGAAAAATATTGAGGCACATACAGCAATAGAAGCACCTGTTGGTATTGATAATACAAAAGAGAAAAAGTAGCCGAGTACAGCTGATAGTACTCCAATTATTGCTGAGAAGACAAAGACAAGTTTTAACTTCTCAGTTAAGTAGAGTGAAGAAAGCGGTGGCAGAGCAAGTAGTGCAAAAACAGGGAGCGCTCCTAAAGCCCTTGTCGCAACTGCGACTACTAATGCAACTGTAATTAATAACAAGGTGTTTAGCCTTTTGACTGGATATTTAAATAATTGGGCTGATTCAGCGTCGAATGAGATAAAGATAAAATCCTTGAAATATACTAGATGAATAATGAGAACCAGGACAGCAATTCCAGGTATCAAATAAACGTCCATAGGATCTACAACTACAGCGCTTCCAAAAAGTATAGTTGCAATGTCATGGGACCCTCTAGTTATTTTGTCACCTAAAATGATTACCCCACCTGAGGCGATTAAAAATCCAAATGCAATCACACCTTCTCGGCTGATTCGGGAAAAGTCCTTTTTTAGTGCATAAAAAGCAGCTGCAATACTTGTTAATATCAAAGAAAGAGCAAATGGTCCTATTAGAGTTGAGAATAGAGCAAGACCTATGGATTCTAAATAGAATGAAAGAGCGACTCCAAAGCTTGAAATTTGAGTAAGAGTAGCACTTACAAAGATTATTCTCCTAAGTACTACAAAAACTCCTAGGAAACCACATATAGCACCTGTCACAGCGCCAACGATCATTGGGTCGCGCCAGAGGAAGTAGCTATTTATAAATTCATTTAATGTTTCCATTTAGTTTCCGTTTAATTTCCGTTTAATTCGGATGCAAATTTAGCCCAAAGAACGTATCTAGACTACCGTGTTTTAATATCTCAGCCTTCATACCTGCTTGAAAGATATTGCTATCCTTATCTATCAGAATTAAGTGATCTGAGTATTCCGAAACCGTATTGAGAAAATGACTTACCATAAGAACTGCAACTTTGCTTTCGGCTTGTATCTTTTTTACTAGCTCCATAATTTCTGCCTCACCCTTTATATCCACTGAAGCAGTTGGTTCGTCTAGCACCAATACATCCGGCTCTCCGGCAATGGCTCTTGCAAGCAGGGTACGCTGTTTTTCTCCTCCCGATAGTGATCTAAAGGTGCGGTCTTTCAGATGCGATATGCCCACACTATCTAAGGATTTAGTTACTATTTCTCTATCGAGCAGAGTAAGCCTTTTGCCAGGCTTTACTCTGCTGTATCTTCCCATCGACACAATCTCACATACTGATATAGGAAAAATAGGATCAAACTTTTCATTCTGAGGAACATATCCGAATACCAAGCTATGCTCCAAACTAATCTCCCCTGAAATTGGAGGCAATAAACTAAGGATAGTTTTTAAAAGTGTAGTTTTACCGCTTCCATTTGGTCCCAGTATTCCCCAGAACTGATTACTTTCAATTGCAAGATTAATAGAATCCATCAACCCTGCTTTTTCATAACCAATTTCCACATTCTCAAGTCTGATTAGATCAGTCATCAAATCAATTTCCTTTATTTTTTAAAGCTGATGTGATTTCCCCTACAAGAGCATCAAAAAGCTGGCTATAGGTATTAATCCCCTCTTGTCCATTTACCATTGTCGGTAGGATAAGTGAAGTTGCACCGGTTTTTTGAGCAATGATTTCCGGAGTTTTCCTTGGATAATAATTTGCTGATATTATCAGTTGTACATCCAAAGACTGCATTCTTTTTATTAGACTGGCAATATGTGAAGGAGTTGGAGGTATTCCGGGTTTTGGCTCTATTGTTCCAACTTCTTTAAATCCAGCCCACGTAGTGAAGTAAATCCACAACTTGTGATAAGTAACGACCTCGGTTCCTTCAAATTGTGCAAGCTCTGCTTCCCATTCACTTATTTTTAGCTTAAGAGTACTTATAAAATTATCAAAGTTCTCTTCGTAAAATTTTGCATTATCTGGATCTATTTGTATAAGCCTAGCAGCTATCCCTCGTGCAACCGGTATACCGTTTCTAGGATCAAGCATAAAGTGAGGATTACCCCCTGGGTGAATATCACCCATAGATCTATCAACTGGAGCAGAATGAACTTCAAGTTTGTTTTTGATTGACAATGAAACATCAAAATGGCCTGTTGCATTACCTGCTAAAATGTCAGAGTTGCGAGCACCGGTTATTAATAATGGAAGCCAACCCGATTCAAGCTCTAAACCATTATAAATTATCAAATCTGCCTGATTGAGCTTAGTTACAAATATTGGTTTAGCATCGACAAAATGCGGGTCTTGGTAGCCTTTCGCAAGGCTTACTACCTCAACTTTATCCCCTCCTATATCTTTAGCTATGGCTGAAAAATCAGGAGTTGAGGTAACAATTTGCACCTGTGCCAAAGCATTGTGACCAAGTATGCACATTGTAATAAACAAAATTGTTATCGTGATTGTAAAAGTTTGAATTGATTTTAATTTTTTCATATTTATGTCTCCTATGTTCAATTTTTTAGAAAGGATGTGCTCCATGTGCTCCAATTGCATATTGGAATTGTAAAAAGATAGCATGTTGGTTTTCCGCGAAGTCCTGGTTTAGATAATCGTACTGCACTCTTATCCTTGAGAATTCAGTTGGGTTAAATGTTAACATAGGTGAGATCCTATAGGTCCTCCCTAAAAGTCCCAACATACCCTCTTCTTCACCTTCTTCATTCCTAATTGCGGTAAAGATACTAGCCTCTTCTTCTCCTCCCTCAGCTTCTTCCTGTACTGGAGTGTTCGTATCGATTATGCCAAATCTAAAACCACTGTTCCATCTCTTAGCAAAACGGTAGACCAGCTGTGAGTACCAGCCCCAGTTCTCAAGAGTTTCTTCAGGAGTTTGGGCATCTAAGTACATGAACTCTGACTGAAACATAAGTTCTTGGTAAGGGTTGTCTCTTAGGGGGCGATATTTGGCGAATAAATCTATACCATAGAGATTTGATCTTTCTCCAGAGGCAGTTCCATTTGAGCCAGTTGCAAAAGATCCACCCAGACTTACACCTAGTGATTCAGAGAGTTCAAAGAAGTTAGCTATATGAAAGATGTAGAGTAGTCGACCTATGTCATTTGCATCGTTGTCTCTATCAAAAGTTGGAGTTTCAACATCCGGACTTCCTCCTGATGCGCTTAGCTCTAAATACCAAGGCACTGGAACCAGAAAGTTTGCCTCTATGCTTGTAGGGTTAAGATGCTCCCCAAGGAACTGCGCAGCAGGAAGTGGGAGTGTGACAAAGTTTTGAGCATCTCTATGCATTTGATTGATTCTACCAAACTTAGCTCTTGCTCGGCCAATTCTGAATTGTGAGTTGAGAGGAAGAGTCAGTAGGGTTGTTGCATAAGCTTCTTCTAACTCCACACCTTCAGTGCTAAAGGAAAGGAATAGATCAAATCTGAAATATGAGTCGACAGCCGCTTGAAACCCTACTTCGATCTCTTGTAAATTTACACCAGTGTTCTCCGGATCGTTTTCCGCAAACACTATAGGATTATTTTCTGAATAGTAAGCAGCGGAGAAAATTCCTACTACGCTTACCTGCGGGTTGAAGTAGTTAAGAGTTTTGGTAAGAAAGTTTTGATTCCCTTGAGCTGGCTGCTCAATAACGGTTAGATCCGTTTCTTGGCTTTCAACAACTTCTTGTTCTTCAACAACTATAGTTTCTTCCTTAGCTGGCTTCTCTTTTTCTTTTGCCTGCTGTTCTAGAACCTTATTGCGATCCTCAAGATCTTCAATCCTGTTCTGCATCTGTTTCATCATCTGCTTTAGTTCTTGTAATTCTTTTTTTACGTCATTGCTCTCATCGGCACGCGCCAGTGAAACAAATGGAGCAGAAAATAAAAGTGTGAATATTATTAATATCAGAAAATTTCTACTTGAATTCATACTACACCTCCAATTTATTAAATAAGATTAGGATTAGTTTCTATTGGGAATAAAAGAAAATGCGCAATAAACTCATATCTATAGAGTTTGTATGCGGACTAATACATTTATGAATATATAGGGTTTCCCAATAGCAATGCTTGGGTTATACGCTTGGAGGTGCGCGAGAAGGCTTATCTAAGTTTAGAAAAGAATGTGGAACTATGAAATCTATACTTATATAGATTATTGATTGACTTAAGTTGTTGTTATTAAATGAATATTCAATTTTTGGGGCTTGTAAGTTGCCTTGTAGCAAGCACGCAGAACAGTCCTCAATAGAGTGGCTTGCTGACGGGTGAGAATCCAGACCATGTGTGTCATGTTCTCCAAAAGCGTGATTATGGAAACTTAGAGAGAATACAAAAAGTACAGCAAGTGCTGGTATAAAGAATCTAGATAGTTTATTTCTCTGTATGTTTCTTATTAATCTCATGCTGCACCTGAATTGTTTTTCAATGATACAATCTCATCAGCTATTGCGCAAGCTGCTTCGTCTACAGTTAGTGAGACATCAAGGTCAATACCCCTCTTCTTGAGCTCTGCAAAAAGTGATCCTAGTATTGGTGGTTCAACATGGCACTGTGAGAGTTTCTCTATTTCTGAGAAAATTTCCTTAGGAGTCCCCTTACCTACTATTCTTCCACCTTCTGCAACTAAATAAACTGTATCCGCAATTAGAGGCACTGTGTTCATATTATGTGTTGATAAAATTATAGCTGTGTTGTTTTCCTTATTTACATCGTTTAGTAGATTAATTAGCTCCTTTCTGCATGTAGGATCGATATGCTCAAAAGGCTCATCCAGAATTAATAGCTCGGGATTTGTAACCAGAGCGCCCGCTATTCCAACTTTTGCTTTCTCTCCACCACTCATATAGTGTGGAACTTTGTCTTTTAGGTGTTCTATCTCTAACTTGGTAATTACATCATCCACCAACTTGTCTATTTCTTCCTTCTTATATCCATAGTTTCTGGGCGAAAAGGCCACATCATCCCATACTCTAGGAGCTATAATCTGAAGATCGACATTTTGGAGGAGCACACCTATCCGTTCTCTTACTTTTTCATACTCCTTAGAAGGATCAACGCCTAAAACTTGTATATCCCCTTCAGAAGATGTTAATAATCCCAAGAGCAAGGAGAGTAAAGTAGATTTTCCACTACCGTTTGGGCCTAGAATTACCACCCTCTCACCTTTGTTAACTATAAACTCCTGCCCGTCAAAAAATAATGACGTGCCATCGGGATAGTTAAATTTCACATTGTTAACTTTTACAAGTTCTTTCAAACTCACACCTCAAGTACTAAACTGCTTATATATAGATGAGATAACCAAAGCTATTATAGATAGTGCTAGTATGTAAACACTGAATTCGAGCAAGCTTTTTCTGATCACGGTTACTATTACGACCGTGAAAATTAAAATTCCTAGTACTAATGCAATTCCATCATTTAGAGTAATAAAAGAGTTTGTTCTTTCATATGAAATTCTTCCCCCATATCCTCTGATGTTCATAACTCCGTAGAATTTCTCCGATATATCAAAACCTCTTACAAGAAGAAGCCCTATCCCTGAGGAAAAATTTTTGATATTAGCTATGTATTTCCTACGTGTAATTCCGCCTCTTACTTTTAGACCTTTAATAAGCTGATCGGTTAACTCTAAAAGTATGAAGACTGATCGGTAGGTAACGAAAAGCCCTTCAGCAATTATTCTGGGCATTATGGGACGTATTACATTAAATACCTCTGGGTAAGAGGTTGTTACAATTAGAAGAACCATTGTAAGCGCAGCAGATAGCGCTTTAAAAATTATTACACCTGCCCTGATCCAGCTTCCGTTCCATACTAGAAAAGCGAAGATGAGTGCAAATATCGCTGGATATGCTGCTATGGTTACAATTTTGGTGACCGGAAGCTTTGTCCACACAGCTATCGTTACTAGTGCAAAGTAAATGCCCAGTAAAAGATAGAATTCGTTGGTTAGAATGATTGAAGTAATTAGTAGTGCTACAAATACAATTTTCCAAAAGGCTTTTGCTTTATGCAGAAAGCTATTCCCATGGTTTGCGTAATAATCTATTATTGCAACATCCATAAATCTACTCCTACACCCTTTGAGGCAAAATTAAATCCGGCCTCACACGTGATACATATTTAATTACAAAAGCTGTGATTATTCCTTCTAAAAGCCAACCTATTCCAAGTAGAATTAATAGCGTTTTTGCAAAACTTTTTACATTTACGCCTTTAATAAGCTCGTTTGGAACATGCGCATCATGCGTAGCTTCTGTTGGATTACTCTCCTCAATCCCAATGATAATTTCAGGATTAATTTGAGAGGCGTAAATAATGCCTACCAAGATAGAAGTGCTAATAATTAGTGCTATGACTGCTGCAAGTCCTGAGGACCACATAATTGAATCTCGTCCGATTAGGGCCATAAAAATTTGGAATAGATAAAAACCTATAAACGCCTCAGTCCCGACTACCATAGTATTTAGACCTATCACAGTAATCCCGCCATGACCGAACATGGCAATAATTAGATCAACAATGAAGATGGAAATAAATGCCACTGCAGGACCTAAGATAATCCCAGCTATAACACTTAAGTTTATGTGGTAAGCAATTGGAACTATTGGTATTGTCATACACACAATCATCAGCGCTGAGATAATACCGATCAAGGGGATTTTCCGCTTTAGCTCTGTTTTTCTTGTTCTATAGATAGAGAATGCGAGTATAACGGCTGTTAGTATCCAACCGGCCATTACAAGCCATCCTGGCAGCACACCATCTGGTATGTGTAAATGAGACATATCTTTATCGTTCCCCTTTTTTATTCATGCTTGGCATTCCTTACATTTTCCAAATAACTGTAGAAAATGAGTATTGATTTGGATGCCAGTGTCCTTGGATATTTTTTTTGATAGATCCTCAAGCGGACATTCGGCAAATTCGATTACTGTATTGCAATCCGTGCAAACTATCGGATGGCGGTGTCCCTCAGGTGCAATGGCATAACTATGGCAGCCGTCTTCCAGATGTACTTTTGCTACAAGCTCAAGATCCACTAGGGTTTCTAGCGAACGGTACACTGTGGCCAGCCCGGTGTCTGGAAGGAGTTCCTTAACCTTCAAATGTATAGTGTTTATCGAGAGGTATGCACTTGTATCCTGAAGCACTTTTAATACAGCAAGCCTTTGAGGGGTACATTTAAGCCCCTTTTCATGAAAAAAGTCCTTTATTTCTTTATAATTATTGATTGAAAATACTCTGCCCATCACATTTGTTTTTTAATGATTAGATTCATCCTAATTGAGAAAGTTTCTCAATTGTATATTGGCAAGTTATATCTGTCAAATACTAATAAGTACTTTCTCAAGATAAGTACCAGTAATGACTTTATTGCTTATTTCTATATCTGGTATAATATTGTAAATAGTGAATTGGGTGTGTTTATATCTAATGTAAATTAAATTCATCCTGTTCGTGGATATATTATTAACGAGGAAAGCTTTTCCTAAACTAAACAACTTACTGACGTTGCCGACGAAAACTTTACAAACAACTAATGACAATTCCGGTAATTTGAAACATATAAAAATCATATACTGTTAAATATCAGTATGTGGCGGGAGCAACATAATACATGCTATCATTTGAAGAATTAGGGTTATCTGAAGAGGCTCTTAAAGTCCTTTATAAAAAGGGTTTTGAAGTACCTTCACCAATTCAGGAAGTCACTATTCCTGCAATATTGACTGGAAATAAAGACATCGTGGCTCAGGCTCAGACCGGGACGGGAAAAACTGCAGCTTTTGGGCTCCCCATGTTGGAGCTATTAGAAGAAAACTCTAAAGCTGTCCAAGCTATAGTCCTAACACCAACCAGAGAGCTGGCAATTCAAGTGGCCGAAGAAATCCACTCACTAAAGGGAAAGAAAAAACTGACTGTAATTCCTATATATGGCGGTCAGTCTATTACTCTTCAGCTTAGATCATTAAAAAAAGGTGTTGATATAGTAATTGGGACTCCTGGCAGAGTGCAGGATCATATTGACCGAGGAACACTAAAGCTCGGGGATATTTCTTTTCTAGTTCTTGATGAAGCAGATGAAATGCTCAATATGGGTTTTTTGGAAGACGTTAAAAATATTATGCAGCATACTGCTTCCGATAAAAGAACAATGCTTTTTTCTGCAACTATGCCAAAAGAAATTATGCAGATTGCCCGAGAACATATGAATGAGTTTGCTGAATTTAAGGTTACAAAAGATCAGCTAACAGTAACTCAGACAGATCAGATTTATTTTGAGGTCTCAGCGTCACAAAAGTTTGAAGCGCTATGCAGGATTATAGATATCGAAGAAGATTTTTTCGGTCTTGTTTTCTGCAGGACTAAAAAGGATGTAGATAAGATTGCGAATCACTTATCAGAGCGTGGTTATGATGCTGATGCATTGCATGGCGATATTTCACAACCTCAAAGAGAAAAAATATTAAACAAGTTTAAAAAGCATTTGATAAACATACTTGTGGCTACAGATGTAGCTGCAAGGGGTATAGATGTTCATGACTTAACTCATGTTATTAATTTTGCACTTCCACAAGACGCTGAATCATATGTGCACAGGATTGGGCGTACCGGAAGAGCTGGTAAAGAGGGAAATGCTATTACTTTTATAACGCCTGAGGAGTACAGGAAGCTCAGATATATAAGCAGAGAGACAAAAACAGATATTAGAAAAGCTACGCTCCCAGATGTTAAAGATGTTATTAAGACTAAAAAGATAAGAATAAGAAATATTCTAAAAGATCTTGTAGAAGCAAGTCCCCGATCTCAGTATCTGGAAATGTCCCAGGAGCTGCTTGAAGCAAATACCCCTGAAGATGTTGTAGCAGCATTATTAGAGTATTCTTTCCAGGATGAGCTAGACGAGAAAAATTATAGAGAAATTGGCAACGCCTTAGTAGATACAAAAGGTAAGACAAGGCTATTTGTAACACAGGGCAAAAAAGACGGCCTCACATCTGAAAAACTAATACACTTTATACAGAACAAGTGTGGAATTAAGGGTAAGAAAATTAGGGATGTGCAAATTCTTGAAAAATTCTCTTTTGT
>JAJCZS010000010.1 GCA_029262275.1 Deltaproteobacteria bacterium
GCCTGATATTCTGGAGGCTCTATACTTGATCCAGGCTCAAAATGCGTTGATTGGTGTTGCAGTAGCACAAAGGTTCCCTGCCATAAGTATCTCCGGAGCCCTTGGTGCAGCGACTAACGAAGCAGCACAGATGACTATTGATGGTTTTGCGTGGAATATAGCAGCAGGAGTTGCAGGACCTATCTTCAACTTTGGTCAGGATAAAGCCAGAGTCGAGATTGAAGAAGCTAGAACAGAGCAGGCTCTATATGGTTATCAAAACGTAGTGCTAAATGCTTTCAGGGAAGTTTCCGATGCTCTTGTTGATATTCAGACCTACCGTGAGCAAATTGTTGCGCTTAAGAGCCAAACCAAGGCTGCGGAGAATGCGAATAGACTCTCTAAGATGAGATACGACCAGGGCTTCTCAAGTTATCTTGAAGTTCTAGACTCTGAACGTGCTCAATTCTCAGCCCAGCTTGATCTATCTCAAGCCACGCAAGAATACTACAATGCATACGTAAGACTCTACAAAGCCCTAGGCGGTGGTTGGATCTCTCCTGAGGAAATGATAGAGGGTGAAAACACAGCCTCACAACAATCCCCCTACTAGTCGTGCATTCACTTCACAACCAATTATGCTAATATTGAATCATGTATTTATCCAAAACTGATTTCAGGGAATTCCTTAAGTGCTCAAAGTGTCTCTGGCTCAAAAAGAATGATACGGATTTATATGTTCCTCCATTGGTTACGGAATTCAACCAGAAACTAATAGACGAGGGTTACGAAGTCGAAGAGTATGCTAGACAAATGTTTGGTGAAGGGACTCTTGTAAGAGGAAGCAACGAAGAGGCTGCTCAAGATACAAAGAAGCTAATAGATGAGAAGAGTTCACCTATTTTTCAGGCAACTTTTATTACGGATGCGGGCCTTTTAGCCAAAACTGACGTGCTTGTTTACAATGAATTCTCAGATGCTTGGACCATTTATGAGATCAAATCTTCAACTACTATAAAAACTGGCCGGGATGAAAACAACATTTATGATGTTGCATTTCAAAAACTCGTTATGACCGAGCTTAGCATTCCAGTTGAGCAAACCTACATAATACATTTAAACAAAGAGTACATAAAAAGAGGCGAGATTGAGCTGTCTGATCTCTTTACAACTACAGATGTGAGCGAACTAGTAGAAGAGAAGTACGAGGAAGTAAAGTCTCAAGCTGATTATGCTCTAGAATTTCTGGGCAATAAAGATATAAACTTGAGTTCATGTACTTGCCTCTATTCCTCTAGAAGAAACCACTGCTCCTCATTTAAAGTCCTCAATCAAGAAGTGCCTGACTATTCAATTCATGATATTGCAAGAATTAGCTCAAAGGCCCTTAGTGGCTTGGTTGATAGTTTAATAATAAATATAAGTGATATACCTGATGACTTTAAGCTTAGCCCAAATCAAAAAGTCCAAGTTGATCTGGAAAAATCTCAAGAGCCAAAAATCGAGATAGAAAATATCCAAAAAACTTTAGAAGAGTTGGACTATCCATTAGTTTTCTTCGATTATGAAACCTATGTCTCAGCTATACCCAAAGTTGAGGGATTCTCTCCTCATCAGCATATACCATTTCAGGTTTCTATTCATATTTTAGATTCGGATATGAAACTCAATCATTATGAATACCTGGCTGATAAAATTGAGAATGCCCCATTTGAGCTAATTGAGTTTCTGCACAACACAGTCCCAGCTCATGGGACCTTAGTGTCTTGGCATGCTTCTTTCGAAAACACAAGGAATAAGGAGATTGCTAAGATTTATCCAAAATACAAAGATTTTCTATTAGATTTGAATGAAAGAACCTTCGATCTGGAAAAGATTTTCATGAAGGACTACAGGCATCCAGGGTTTAAAGGCAAAACATCAATAAAAAAAGTCCTGCCAGTGCTTAGCCCAGAGTTCTCTTATAAAGATCTCGAGATACAAAGCGGAACTGAGGCAATGGAAAATTGGCATAGAACAATTTTTGAAGAACTAGAAGAATCCGAGAGATCTCAAATTCAAAATTCACTACTTAAATACTGCGAATTAGATACGCTGGCTATGGTGAAAATCTTTAAACATTTACTCAAAATATAAAATAGAAACTATGAAAATAGTCCAACATGATTATTTTAGTGAGAGTTCTGACAACTCACTGTCTGATTATCATACGAAACACTAAACTTCATTGACATCAAGTTCTCCTGTGTGTGATAATACCAAACATGGTAGGCAGATAAACAACTATCGACCACCTAGCTCGAATAAATTAGCTCCTTGTAATAAAAATAATTATGAAAAGAAGAACGATACTTCTATCGATTGTAGTGGGAATTTTAATTGGTCTTGGAAGTTTCACCTTCTATTATGGAGAGGGGCTCTCCTATATGAGCACAGACCCCAAAGCATGTGTAAACTGCCACATTATGCAACCGCAATATGACTCTTGGCAAAAAGCTAGTCACCACACCGCAGCTACTTGCGTTCAGTGCCACTTACCTCATGATTTTGCATACAAATACTTCTCGAAAGCTGAAAATGGCTACAATCATTCCAAAGCATTTACATTACAAAATTTCCACGAACCTATAGCTATTACTGAAAAAAATAGCCGTATACTGCAGCAAAACTGCATTGAGTGTCACAACAACATGGTAGAAAACCTTACACACGGTAGCATAACTGACGCTGACAGCATGAGTTGTGTCAAATGCCACCGAAGTGTAGGTCATGGAGAAACTGTGGGCCTGGGAGGCCCGCTACGCCCTGATGAAAAAGGAGGAATTGAGCAATGAGCAAAGCTTCTTCAAAGCTAGGATCTAAATTAGTCATAGGTGTTATTGTAGTATTTGTAGCTTTTATTAGCGCTGGAATAGCAGCTTTGATGCTAAATATTTTTGAGAGAAAGACAGAGGCTAAAAACTCCTATGTTCAACTTGTAGAAGTAACTGAAACAGATACGGACCCAGAGAAGTGGAAAGCTAACTGGCCAAGACAATATGATTCCTACAAAAAAACTAGTTTAGCGACAAGAACCCGTTTTGGGGGTCATGGTGGAAGCGAAGCACTTCCTGAACAGAAAATTGAAAGAGATCCGTGGCTTAAACGTATGTTCCAAGGGTATGCATTCTCAATTGACTACCGCGACCGTCGCGGACATGCATATATGCTAGAGGATCAGGAGCAGACGGAACGTCAAACTAAACCACAGTCCGGTTCATGTTTGCATTGTCATGCTTCTATCATGCCACTTTATGAAGAACTTGGAGATGGCGATGCATTTGCCGGTTTTGAGGAATCCTATAGTTACTCTTACAAAGATCTTCATGCAAAATTAGTAGAAATGGGACATGACCACCCCGTATCATGTGTAGATTGTCATTCACCAGAAACCATGGAGCTCCGGGTTACAAGACCTGGATTTATACAGGGCATACAGGCTCTGGCAGAGTCAGATGCACCTACCCCACATCTACCTTCAATTGAGATATGGAGAGAAGGGTCTAGGGAATTGCCTTACGATCCTAACGAACAAGCGAGCCGCTCGGAAATGCGCTCATATGTCTGCGGACAGTGTCATGTGGAATATTATTGTGGAAGCGAAATGAAGTTAACATTTCCTTGGGGCAATGGTCTTAAAGTTGAGGAAGTTGAAGAGTTTTGGGATGATACAACTTTCTCTGACGGTGAACAATTTTTTGATTATAAGCATACAGAATCCGGAGCTAAAATACTAAAGGCACAGCACCCAGAATTTGAGCTTTGGAGCCAGGGAATCCACGCACGAAGTGGGGTAGCTTGTGCTGACTGTCATATGCCCTATATGCGTGATGGTGCCAGCAAAGTCTCAGACCATTGGGTAAGAAGTCCGCTACTCAACATTAACCGTGCTTGCCAGACCTGTCACAGATTCTCAGAAGAGGAAATCCAGCAACGCGTAGACGGAATTCAGCAACGTAACTTCGATTTACTACAACGAGCAGGAGCTGCCCTTATGGAGCAACTAGACGCAATCAATTTAGCTAAAGAGCAGGGGGCAACAAACGAAGACCTAAAGGAAGCCCTTGAACTTCAACGGAAAGCACAATGGAGGCTTGACTTTATTGCTGCTGAGAATTCCATGGGTTTTCATGCTCCTCAAGAAGCTGCCCGAATACTAGGTGAATCAATAGATTACGCTTGGCAGGGCACCACAGCAGCTATGAATTGGAAGGAAGTCACTAGTAATGGCTCTATTGAGGGTAAAGAAACAATAGAGAATCAGGAATAAAGATAGGTCATCTGGCTTTGTGAATACTTGGTCGGGGAGTTTATTTTGGTGTAATCAACTAGGATATTAGTAGCGAGGGTAGGATTTGAACCTACGACCTTCGGGCTATGAGTGCTATTTTATAGAAATATTTGCATATTCCAATAATCACATACTATACTTTAATATAGGGCGACATATTGTCACACTAAAAAAGCTGGAGGGCAAATTCATGTTTTTAACACAATCTATAATGTCTAATATGAGAAGTCTTACACTAATAATTGCTGTTATTACATTTTCATTATTTACGGTAGGAGGCTGCAATGATGATAACAATGGCAATGGTTCCGGTGGTGATCTAGGGACATCACAATGCGAGGTGTTACAGGACCCTTGCACAACTGTTTCAGCAATAACTACAGAAAATGCGACATATGCTGAATGCATTGTAAAGGATACAACTTGTGCTTTTAATATTGACAACTTTCTAACTCAAATAAAGAACAACGGTTTTAACGTTAGCGAGAGTTCAATCCTATGGATTGGAGCCTGGGGAGGAGCAGGCGGTCTCGCAAAAAACGATGGTGGTAATGGCGGTGCTGCTGGATATGCACAATTTACTTCAACTGTCTCTGACATAAAAAATACATTTAATGGAACAGGCGACATATATTATTTCTTAGGAGAGGACGGTGGAGATGGTCCAAATCACTGTGGCGGTGGGGGTGGAGCGTCAACAATATTATCTATTGTGGATCTAAGTTTGAACCCTACTTCAGATCCAGATTCTGGTTCAATTGTCATGATTGCCGGAGGAGGTGGCGGTGCTAGTGGAGGCCGCATCCCTGGCTGTATTACTCCAGCAGGATTTGATGGTGCTCCGGGAGGAATAGCTATATCTAACGACAGTGACGATAAAACCGATCAGGGAACAGGTTGTCAGAATGTGGATTTTAATGATTGTGGAAGCACTTCCTGTGGAGACTGTATTGGATCAG
The DNA here is from genome assembly GCA_029262275.1 of Deltaproteobacteria bacterium. Taxonomy (GTDB): domain Bacteria; phylum Desulfobacterota_D; class UBA1144; order Nemesobacterales; family UBA2774; genus CR02bin9. Next base: position 5,269 of record JAJCZS010000010.1, read on the forward strand.
AAGGCGGTCCTTTTGTAGCTGAAGGCGGTAGCGGGAATACTAGCTGTACGGCAGGGACGGCTTGTGGTGGACAACTCACGTGTTGTGTAAAAAATCAGACCGAACCAAGCAATGGAAATGATGGCTATGGAGGTAAAGGTGGTAAAGGCGGTCAAGGCGTTAACTGTACTCGAACTGGAAATGCCGATTTTAAAAATGCATCGGGATTTAGTTTTGATGCTGGACAAGGAGGAGATGCCGGAGGAGGCGACGTTGCATGCGTTAACGGAGGCGGCGGTGGTGGTGGCGGCGTCGGGGGAGGAGGATCGGGAGGTCATGGTAACGATGATGATCCAGCTCAATCAGGCGCAGGTGGAGGAAGTTTTTCTGTTCAGTCAACTCAGAGTTCATCAACAGCTCCTGGTAGTAGGCCAAACAATGCTTGTGGCTCTGACGCTGGCGGATGTCTGGTAATTAACATAGTTGAGGATTAAGCGGCAGTAGTGATAGTTTTCGCAAGTTATCAGCAATAACTAACTGTATTGAAATCTAAGGGGAGCTTCGGCTCCCCTTACTATATCTCGTAAGCTCGACTTAAATCAGTCTAGAGAATTGCAAACCATTACTGCAATTGGTCACATATCTGGTGAAATTTTAATATTATAGGGAAGCAACTTGGGGGTAAGAGATTAAAGTTTTTGGTAGCGGGGGTAGGATTTGAACCTACGACCTTCGGGTTATGAGCCCGACGAGCTACCAAGCTGCTCCACCCCGCGTCAGATTAAGGAGCTTAATGGTATTGCAAGATCTGCGAACTGTCAAGTTTTATATATAAATTGCAATAGTTTAATAAATTTTGTTGACAATTAGCCTCAATAAATATAGATTAAATTACCAAGAAGAGAATCAATTAGGAGGAGTACATAAAACATGAAAAACCTAAACGTACTACTAGTAGTTATCACATTAGTAATGTCAGTTTCTTTCCTAGCTGGATGTGAAAACAAAGCAAAAAATGATGAGTTTGAAACGACCAAGTTCAGTCTGGAGCAAACTAAAGATGAGCTTGATAAAATCAAACAGAACAGTGAAGCGTTAGACAAGTATATTGCAAATCTGAAATCAAGTATTACAGGTCTAAAAATTGAGAATCAGAAGCTAATAGCTGAATCCAAAAGGCTAGAAGCTGAAATAATTGATCTAAACCTAGAGTTAGGAAAAATTCCTGATTCAGATAATGGGAAAGATCTTTCTTCGGACGATAAATCCGGCACTGACAAGTCTGACAAAGATCAAGGCTCAGAGGAATCAAACGGGTCTCAAAATTCAGACAACCCAGAGCATGAGGTTTAATCTAGGCTAAAGCCTTAATACCTAGAATTCTATCCAATCTGAAAGTGCATCTTTCTTTTCTTAGATGGCAATATGCATGAATATAAGTGTTAGCTTTACTCACACTTATATCGAAAGGCTCTATCACTCTTACAGATGTTTCCTCTTTATAAGCTGAGAGGTATTTGATCTCAAGCTTACTTTTGTCCCTTAGAGCCTGCTCTATCTCAGTAGGCAGAACTAGTTCATTTGACCTTTTGAGCTCAACTGATTTTCCTTGAAGTTTAAGTATATCCTTTAGTCTTTTTAATCTAATTCCCCTAACATCCAGATCTCTCAAAAAGAACTCTAATATACCTTTAGTAGTCATTACATCAGCCAAAGCACGGTGTTGTTTATCAATAGGAAGTCCAATATATCTTGCAATATCACCTAGAGAGTTACTGGGGAACTTATAATATCTTCTTGCAATCCCAAGCGTGTCTACAACATCGTTCTCGGGCAGTGACAAATCTAAGTTTTTAAGCTCGGATCTCAAGAATTCCAGATCGAATCTAGCATTATGAGCCACAATTACAGTTTCATTTAAGAAATTGAGCAAATCAGACGCTATATCCCTAAACAAGGGCGCACTTTTAACCATTGCCTCCGTTATACCATGTATTGAAACAGCTCTCTCTGGAATGTTCCTTCCGGGGTTTACTATTGTGACAAATTCATCTAGAACTTGGCCATCAAGGGTTTTAATAACAGCTATCTCACAAATCTTATCACCCGAATGAGGGTCAAGCCCCGTGGTCTCTACATCGAGGAAAGCGAAATATACTTGGGAAGGATCTTGTGATAACACGGCCCGCTCCTTTAGGGCTAAATATTATCATGAGTGTAATGAAATAATCTCTTATTGCAAAGTTATTTATAAATACAAAGTTCATAAAAGACTTAGTTCTTCTAGTATCTTAGCACCACCGTCTTCTATGATCATATCGGCCAGCTTTTCACCTAACTGCTCAGCCTCACCTCTTGTACCTACGATTACTTTTTTAATTACGACTTTGCCATCAGGAGAAGAAATGATGCCAGCCAAATTCAGCATATCCCCGTCAATAGTAGCATGACAACCTACCGGAACATTGCAATCTCCACCTAATCTATAGAGAAAAGCTCTCTCAGAAATTGCCTGTGTTTCAGTATCAACGTGGTTGATTTCTCTTAGGATTGTAGTGATCTCTTTATCATCCAATCTAGATTCAATTGCAATTATCCCTTGCCCTGGGGCCGGCAGCATAATATCGAGCTCTATTATTTCATCAATTTCTTCGTTAAGCCCCATTCTTTCAAGGCCTGCTACTGCAAGCACAATTGCATCGTATTCATCTCCTTCCTTAAGCTTCCTTATTCTAGTATCAACATTGCCTCTTATGGAAACTATACTAAGCCCTGGATAATGATGATGGAGCTGAGAGGCTCTCCTCAAGCTTCCTGTTCCCACCTTACTTCCTGCGGGAAGTTCTTTTAAAGAAAGGCCTTCTTTAGATACAACTGCGTCTCTGGGATCGTGTCGTAATACGACTGCGCCTATTTCAAGTCCCTTTGGTAGAACGGTTGGAACATCTTTCATACTATGAACAGCAATGTCTATTTTCTTAGATAAAAGAGCGTCTTCAATTTCCTTAACAAATACTCCCTTCCCGCCTATCTCAGACAAAGGGGAATTAAGCAGTGTATCTCCCGTTGTTTTAATTACCTCTATCTCGATTTCTAAATCGGAGAACTTATCTAAAAGGAGGGATTTAATATGATTAGCCTGCCAAAGTGCAAGCTTACTTCCTCTAGTTCCTATCCTGAAAGATTGCTTCATCTTCCTCTTCTTCTAGGAGCAGGAGTTCTTTTTCCAGTTCAAAAAGTTTTTTAATAGAATCTACGTATAGGGCTCCCATTGAAGTGGAAGATTCCTTTTTAAGATTTGTAAGTGGATTGTGGAGTATTTTTCCTACTATTCTCGACGCCATAAGTTCAATAACGTATCTATCTTCTTCTGTTAGACCCTCGAGCTTTTCTAAAGCTTTTTCAAGCTCGCTGTTTTTGATTATTTCAAACCTATTTTTAAGATCTATTATCGCGGGGACAGCTTTTAACCCTTCGAGCCATATACCAAAAGACTTTTCTACTTGTAAAATAATCTCTTGGGCCTTATTTAAGCTTTGTTTGCGGGTTTTGATATTCTCATCCGAAACATTTTTCAAATCATCAATATCATACAAATAAATATCAGAAATATCTTCAATTCTTGGATCAATATCTCTAGGAACAGCTATATCAATTAAGAACATAGGCTCATTGCTCCTAAGCTTGAGCGCCTCTTTAACGTGTGTGGGTTTTATAATAAAATCCTGAGATCCCGTTGCAGTAATAACAATGTCTACATCCTTTAAATGATAAAAAACTTCGTCAAAACTTATAGACTTACCGTTTAATTTCTCAGATAATTCGACAGCATTCTCAAATTTGCGGCTAGCTATTAACAAATCGCTTATACCTGCTCTAATTAAGTGCTGGGCTGCAATCTCTGCCATCTCCCCTGTTCCAATCAACATTACGGAGCGTCTAGAGAGGTCATCAAAAATTCTCTTGGCAAGCTCAACCGCCACATAACTGATTGACACAGCATGTGATCCAATTCCTGTCTCTGTTCTAATCTTTTTAGCTACAAAAAATGAAGTATGGAAAAGCCTATTAAGTATTACTCCGGTTGTTCCCTGGGCGGATGCGACCTTATAAGATTCTTTGACCTGGCCCAAAACTTGAGGCTCTCCAACGACCATAGAGTCTATACTTGAAGCTACTGAGAAAAGATGTCTTACAGCCATATGACCAATTGAATAATAAATATGGGGGGAAAAGGTCTCTTTAGGAGTATCATGAAACTCTGAGAGAAACTCTTTTATAGTTTCAAGACATAACTCAATGTTTTCTGAAACTGCATATATCTCTACACGATTGCAAGTAGATATAATCACACATTCTTCAATGTGGTCTTTATTACTGAGCTGCCTTACTCCTAATTCAAGGCTTTCTTGTGTAAAAGAGAACAGCTCCCTTATCTCAATAGGGGCTGTCTTATGGCTGATTCCTACAACGACGGCTCTTAGCATTATGTCTTCAATATCCTTAGATAGATAAGAACTATTATATCTTGGCAAATCTAAAAAGCATCTACCTACAGCAAATTACTTTAAATCCCTACCTATAAAACTTAAAAACTCAGCTCTGGTTCGCTCATCTTTTTTAAATGCACCCCTCATAGAACTGGTCAGCATATTAGCTTCTGACTTCTTAACTCCTCTCATAGCCATACAGAGATGATGAGCTTCCACTACTACAGCAACACCTAGCGGATTAAGTTCTTTCATGAGAAACTCGGCTATTTGCACAGTCATTCGTTCCTGAACCTGAAGCCTACGAGAGAACACCTCAACAATTCTTGGAATCTTGCTGAGCCCAACTACTTTTCCGTTAGGAATATAAGCTATATTGCATTTTCCAAAGAATGGAAGCAGATGATGCTCACAAAGACTATAAAACTCTATATCCTTTACCACTACCATTTCATCATACTTAATATGAAAGATGGCTTCATTTATTACTTCTTTGGGATCCATTTTATATCCGGAGGTTATTTCATGAAACATCCTCTCCATCCGATCAGGAGTACCTTTGAGCCCCTCCCTCTTAGGATCCTCACCAATCGCTTCTAAAATTTCTTTTATCGCCTTTTTAAAGCTCATAAGGATAGTTCTCCTCTTCATAGTATTCAAAATAGCTATTCGAAGTCTCACTCAGCTTTATATGTATCAATTTGTCACCTAGTTTGGGTTTAAGACTATCCCATATATATTTAGCAATATTCTCACCTGTCGGCTGCTTTTCTTCAAAATATGGAATTTCAATGTCCAGCCTCCTATGATCAAGCTCATCAATCACCGGAGCCAAAATTCTATCAAGTTCATCCAAATTTATTATAGCCCCTGTCTGCGGATCAATGTCCCCCGCCACTCTAACCTGTACGGAGTAATCATGACCATGACCATTTGGGTTTGAGCATGTATCAAATATTTCAAAATTCTCCTCATCAGACAAAGCTTTAATAAAGAGCCTGTGTCCAGCTGAGAATCTATAAGTTTTTGTGAGGCTTGCGTATTCTTCTATTTTAGTTTCTCCAGTAATCAACATATAAATCATGTGTTTCATAGAGCCTTACTCTATATAGTGAGCACTTGGAATTATGTTTTAACTTCTCTTCGAGTAAATCCCACAGAACTTTTGCTATGTTCTCAGTTGTAGGGACAATATCTTTAAAATGGGGGTTGTCATCGTTTAGATGTTTATGATCGAAATCTAGGAGCACATCATTCATTACTGACTTGAGTTCATAGAGGTTTATTATCATCCCAGTCTCCGGGTCAACCTCCCCTTCAACCGTAACCTCAAGGTCATAGTTATGACCGTGACCATAGGGACCTGCTGACTTGCCGAACACGGAGACATTCTTCTCTTCACTCCACTTTGGATTCCAATAGCGGTGTGAAGCTGAGAACTCCATCTTTTTTGTTAACAGTTTCTTAAATCCCATAGTTCTAAAACCCTTTCAAAGTCGAATAGGATAGCATAGTTAGAACACTGTACAACTTCCAATGTACAGGTGTGTGAGGTAATATTTTATATGAATGGAAAGTCACAGCTCCCCAAATAGACTGGACGAGATAGTAAAGAGTCTTATTAAAAAGAAGAATAAGTACATATTTTTAAAAGACACGTCCATAATTGCTATAATCTTTTTCATATCTGCTGCAATAGCTTCAATTTTCTCATTATTCTCCTCAAATCCTCACTACTATGCTTTATTAAAGATTTTTGTTCTACTGATAATAATTTTAGCTATAGCAAAGACAATCGTTTTACCTCTACTAAGAAAAGCTCCTAAAACAAATATTTTTGAAGACCTCGACAACATATCCAATGGGCTGGGAGAAGATACTCTAAGTGCCATTGAGCTCAAGCACAATATCACAAATTCTTCCATATTAGGCACATCAAAAGAGCTGGCCCTTGCTCATATTGATAAAACTACTACAAGACTCGGATCACTAGACCTTTCATCCTTTTATCCCCTTAGTAGTCTTAGAAAACACCTAATTGTTGCTACAGCAGGATTTATATTCGCCTCACTTGCTGTGATACTTATACCGGGAAGCTTTCAGGGATATTTATTCAGCTTTAACCTGACTCCTTTGAAAACAGGTGCTCATCTTGAGCTTGCCGACATAGAGATAACACTTAGATATCCAGATTACACAAAACTTCCTCCCCAAATAATTAAAGGCACTAAAGGCGATATAAGTACAATTAAAGGAACCACCGTAAAATTCCAAGCAGAGCCAGTAAGTTCTTTCGAGAAAGGCTCTCTCATAATAGAAAATGGCATTTCTGTACCTGTAACAAAAGCAGACGGTAAAATCCAAGCCGAATTTACGGTACTTGGTAGCGGCAGTTTTATCATAAAAGAATCTTCTAAAGATATTAGCTCGGAGACCATTAAGATTATAGCGAAAGAAGATAATGACCCAGTAGTTAAAATAAGCAGCCCTCTAGGTGATGTAGTAGAACTTGGTTCAGAGGAGCAGATGGACATATTCTATGAAGCTGAAGATGATTTTAGTATCTCCAAATTAACACTTTCATGGGAAAACCAGAGAGAGCAATCAGAGCTGCCTATAAAAATAAGAGACCAGGATGTAAATGTTGTCGAGGGGAGACTCACATGGGGACCAAGAGGGATTAACCCTGCTGATGGAGATACAATCAAATTAAAAGTCTTAGCATATGACAATGACACTATTTCAGGACCTAAAGTTGGGATTTCCAATTCTATCACAATAAAACTAAAAGACGCCCGCTCTAAACACAAAGAAACACTCAATTTTGCTGAACAGTTAATGGAAGAACTCATAGATATTCTGGGTGATGAAATCAATATCTCATCTATAAGAAATAAGGATATGTCAGCTCAGAGCCCAAAATCTCCCCCCAAGCTTATTGATGAAGACAAAATAATCAAGGAGCAAAAAGAACTAACAAAGAAGATCGAGCATGCGAAAGGTACTCTAGATATCACAATATCGAGTATGAAAGAGGATGAGTATTCAGATTTCACTAATTTTGTAGCACTATCAAATATGGAAGTCAGAATAAATGCGCTTCTAGGAGAAAGAAAGCATATTATTGAGTCATTTGTAAAGCTGGATATCGGAAGACTAGACAGGCTTATGAAAAGAGAGATTGTCGAGTTTGAAGACGACATACTGTTTTTAGACTCACTAATTAAAGGTAATCAGCTAAGGGATTCCCTAGTCTCAAGCAATGATTTACTTAGTGAATACAGCGAATTGTCCGAGCTCTTGAAACAACTCGAAGAAGAAGACGGAAAAGGGGAGCTAGAACAAAAGATTCAAGAAAAACTAAATCAAATTAAGGATCTTATGTCACAGTTAGCTAAAAAGATGGACGGACTTAGTGGAGAGATACAGGAAGGCTTTTTAAACCAGGACGCTTTTGAAGCTGCAAACATGCAAGATCAATTGGACCAAATAGCGAAGCTCGCACAAGAAGGCAAAGTCCAAGAGGCTCTCGACATGTTAGCAGGTATGGCTAAGAGTCTTCAAAACATGATGGCATCTCTGGAAAACGGTATGCAGTCTTTTGGCTCTTCCATGATGGGTGAGGGAATGTCTAAATTAAATGAATTACTATCACGCATAGGGGAGATAGAAAAACAAGAGTCTATACTCAGAGACAATACTGGGGAGTTCAAGAAATCTTTGTTGGATAATACAACCTTAGACACATACAACCCTAGAGAGTTCATAGATAAAGAAATAAAGAAAGTTCAAAAACTTACAGAAAACCTAAAAGAAGTAAGAGCTAAGACATTAAAAGACTCACCCTCACAAAGTAATCCTCAAAGTGCTTATTTAATAGAGAAAATGATAGAGAAAACCCAGCAGCTAAATAACTGGCTAAAGGCAATGGACCTTGATGAGGCCCAGAAGAACGCAAAAAGCATAGAAGAAAGCACTCAAGGACTAAGAGATATGAGTAACCATAATTTTGCTAACTTAGGTAAAGCATCCGAAGAAATCAATAGAGCTGACAGGCTTGCTAAAGAAATTAAAAGCGACCTTGATAGGTTCAATGCTCAAATGTTAAAAGGCAGCCAATTTGGTAAAATGGCCGAAAGACAAGATGAAATAGAAACTGAGACGGAGGGTCTAACCAAAGAGCTGTCTGAGGCTGAGAGCGGACTTTTTGCTAGCCCAGACATTGGGAAGAATCTAGAGCAAGCTAGGGATTTTATGGAAAATGCATCTGAGGACCTCCGTGGAAGACAAATCTCAAAAGCCATGTCCAATCAAGATGAGGCCCTAAAAGCTCTAAGGGAAGCAAAAGAACAAGCACAGCAGATGCTTCAGCAAATGCAAATGAGTGCCAAGGGCAATGGAATGCCTACACCGATGATGCTCGGGCAGCAGAGGCAATCTGGCGGCACACAGGGAGCTGATAATAGATACGTTGAGATCCCTCAAATTGATGAAGCCAATATAGGGAAGGAATATAAACAAAGAATTTTAGAGGCTATGAAAGGGGGCTCACCCCAGGGTTATATTGAGCTTAACAAAAAGTATTACGACAGGATCATTAAATGAAATTGAAATCTAATCTAATTCTACTTGTCCTATTTATGTCTTTTTTCTTTAGCGGAATATGGTCAGCAAACTCTGCCGAAATAGACGAGCTTTTAGAACAAGTTGAAAATGATATTAAAACATGGCAAATCAGCCGCGCTTCAGATTCCATTGATCAGGCGCTTGCTATTGCAAGTTCAGAGGAAGAAATATATCGCTCGTCCTATCTAAAGGCTCTCGTCGATTTTTATAGCGGTAATTACCAAGGAGCTAAAAACTACGGAGAGAAAGCACGCTCAAATAAAGAGTTGGAAGAGGCTGATTTCATAAATTTCATCATAGCAGCATCTGACCAAGTACCAGAATTTAAAGAAATACAATCTGAGAACTTTAAAATTCGCTATGCACATCCCAAGGACATTATACTCGCCGAATATGCGAGTGATGTCTTGGAAAAATCACGTTTTGAGATTGGAGTTGACCTAGAAGCTTATCCAAAAGAGCCGATAATTGTAGAAATATATCCAGATATGAAAAGCTTTACTCTCGCATCAACTCTGCCGGCTGAAAATGTGGAGAAAACAGGTGTTGTAGGTATTTGCAAATTCAATCGCATAATGATTCTATCCCCTAGATTGCTCCCCAAGGGCTATACTTGGGCAGACACATTGGCTCATGAATACGTTCACCATGTGTTGTTTGTAAAAAGCGAAAATACTGTTCCGGTCTGGCTTCATGAAGGAATAGCAAAGTTCGAGGAGAAAAGATGGAAAGAGAAAGAGAGCAATGTTATAAGCCCTTTCTATGAAACGATACTATCCGAAGCATTAGAGAAAGATAATCTTGTGCCTATAGAAAAAATGCACCCTTCTCTTGCAATGCTGGAGAGCGCACGTGAAGCACAGCTTGCCTTTGCTCAGTCAGGCACTATGGTTAGCCATTTGGTAGATAACTGGGGACCAGATGCTCTAGTTGATCTTGTAGATTCAATGAGAGAAACAGACGATTATAAATTAGCAATAGAAAAAGTTACCAATCTAGAGTTTCCTCTATTTTATGACTCATGGGAGAAAGATCTTCGCTCTAAAAATCTAGAGCAAAAAATTCCAGATGTGAGAGTTAAAGGAGTGAGGATTAAAAACACCGAGAAGAATTCATCTGACGGCAGTGAAGATTTGATAGATATAGATGATAATAGGGCAAGAGACTACACAAGATTGGGAGATCTCCTAAAACAAAGGGGAAGATTAAATCCCGCAAGCTATGAGTATGAGAAAGCACTTTCACTTGATCCCTACTCCCCAATTATATCAAGTAGGCTTGCATCCACATTGAACTCTATTGGCGAGAGCAAAAAAGCTAGAGAAGTTCTATACCCCATACTTGATTTCTATCCCAATCATGTGGATATACATATGATCCTTGGGAGGATATATTTAGATGAGGGAAATTTTAATAAAGCTCAACAAGAATATCTAACAGCAGTTTATATAAATCCCTACAATCCTGAGGTACATGAGTCTTTAATTGTACTCTACGATAAACTAGGACAGCCGGAACTTAGAGAAAGAGAAGAAAGATTTCTAAAATTACTACTTAACGAGGGAACCGAAGATGGAAAACAATCAGAGTAATGAACAAGACAGAGAGAAGGTTCAAGAGCTTTCTCGCATTAAAGATGAAGTCGTATCAGAAATAGGCAAGGTCATTATAGGCCAAGAAAAGGTAGTTGAGCTACTCTTGATATCACTTATGTCCTCTGGGCATTCACTATTTGTAGGAGTCCCAGGACTAGCCAAAACGCTCCTGGTGAGCACATTATCTGACGTGTTAAGCCTCAAATTCAACCGCGTACAGTTTACACCTGATTTAATGCCTTCAGACATAACAGGGTCTGAAGTTTTAGAAAAAGATGATATATCAGATAAAAGATTCTTTAGGTTTATTCACGGCCCGATATTTTGCAATATTTTACTTGCCGATGAGATAAACAGAGCTTCTCCCAAGACTCAGGCCGCCCTTCTTCAAGCGATGCAAGAGAAGAAAGTCACGGTTGGTGGAGAAACATATACGATTGCTCCTCCATTTTTGGTATTCGCAACTCAAAACCCGATTGAGCAAGAGGGTACATATCCCCTACCTGAAGCTGAGCTTGATAGATTCATGTTCCAAATTGACGTTACATACCCTTCTTATGATGAAGAGTTAGAGATAGTAAAAACCACTACAGGAACCTACAAACCAGAGCTTAAAAAAATTCTGGATTCTGCAAAAATCAGTGAGTTTCAAAACCTAGTACACAGGGTCCCTGTCTCAGACCATGTTGCCTCTTATGCTGTTAAAGTAGCTAGAGCTACAAGGCCGGATGACCCTAGCACTTCAGAGTCTATTAAAAATGGGCTTGCTTGGGGAGTAGGCCCAAGAGCGTCTCAATATCTCATCTTTGGAAGCAAAGCAAGGGCTGTGCTAAATGGAAGATACACACCAACTATAGAGGACGTAAGGGCAATAGCCCCTTCTGTGCTAAAACATAGGGTTGTATTAAATTTTAGAGCTGAGGCAGAAGGTATCAAACCAGAAGAGATTATTCAGGAAATACTAGACGGAATCCATCATCAGGATTCTGATCGAGCTCAGGCTTAGCAGCGGGCATCATCTCGCTAAATTTAGTATTAAGCAAAGATTCTACTGAAGGCTCAATCCTCTCTAAAAATGGTTTGGGATAAATACCCATCACAAACATCATAATAGCAAGTGGAAGTATAACGATTATTTCTCTTAAATTTATATCCTTGAGTACTTTATTGGCTGCATTATTTAGTGGGCCGAGAAATACTCTTTGGTATGCCCAAAGCATGTAGATTGCTCCTAGGATGATACCAGTTGCTCCAAGAGCAGCATAAATCCAATTAAATTCAAAAGCTCCAAGTAAAATTAAAAACTCTCCGACAAAGCCGTTCAATAGCGGAAGTCCTATGGAGGAGAGTGTTGCCAGCATGAAAAATGCTGCAAATATAGGCATCACTTTTGCAATACCGCCAAAGTCAGCAATTTTCTTTGTATGCCTTCTGTCATATACCATGCCAACCAAAATAAACAGTGCACCTGTGGAAATTCCATGGTTTATCATCTGATATATTCCACCTTGAACACCTTGAATGTTCAAAACGAAAATACCAAGCATCACGAGACCCAGGTGACTCACACTTGAGTACGCAACCAGTTTTTTGAGATCCTTCTGAGCAAATGCCACCATGGCACCGTAGATAACCCCAATAATCGCAATGGCAATGAGTATGGGAAGGTATTCCATAAATGCATCAGGGAAAATCGGCATCAAGAACCTAAGAAATCCATATGTTCCCATTTTAAGAAGAACTCCAGCAAGAATCACACTTCCTGCTGTTGGAGCTTCAACATGCGCATCAGGCAGCCATGTATGGAACGGAAACATAGGTACTTTGATTGCAAAAGCCAAAAAGAATGCAAGAAAAGCCAAACCCTGAGGGCTCAATATACCATCAAACGGTATGCTCAGTTTATAGAAATCAAGCACACTCATCGAAGCGCTTCCAAACTGTTCAACGTGAAGGAAGAACAGAAACAGAATCGCTATAAGCATAAGAGCGCTTCCAAAAGCAGTATAGATAAAAAACTTTATCGCAGCATAAATTCTTCTCTCTGTACCCCATATTCCAATAATAAAATACATGGGGATAAGAACAGCTTCCCAGAAAATAAAGAAGAGAATCATATCTAGCGCAACAAATGTCCCTATCAAGGCTGTCTGCAGAACAAGCATCAATATCAAAAACCCTTTCATGCTTTTATGAATAGAATGCCAGGAAGCTAAAATAGTAATAGGCATTATGAAGGTTGTAAGTAGTACTAGGAATAGACTTATACCATCAAGTCCAACAAAATAGCTTATTCCCAAACTCTCTATCCAGGGAACTTTTTGTACAAACTGCATAGCCGCACTACCGCTTTCAAAGTTGGTAAATAAGGGAATAGAAATTAAAAATTCTATAAGAGTAACAATTAAAGCACCAATCTTGATTGATTCGTCAGAATTCTCATATAAATAAGAAAGGAAAATGATAATCGGAATCCCTAAGAGTGGGAAGAATATTATCAGTGAGAGATTGCCGCTAAGAAGCGATTCCATGTTAGTAGATTGTATCCTTTTTTAAAGTGAATGAAAGCTAGAATTTATGGGCTGTAAATATACTATAGTAGAGGGATGTTTCAAGAATTAAAGTAAATATACAGAAAGAACATTATTGGATACTATTTTGATTCTGCCCCAAATAAGTGTAACTCAATCATGGCAATCCCCACCGTTCCTGCTGCGTGAATACAGAGCTGAGCTAGTCCAGGATCATCTATGCTCTGACCCACGACTAAACCATGACGGTCTCCAGCATTGTTACTTATCGCAGCTAACCCTTGGATTACACTTGACATTCCACTTATGATTTGGTGGGTTGGTTGATCTTGGGCTTTGTCAAAACCTACAGAGTCTTGCGCTTGGCGCAATAGCTTGCCTAAATCACCAGATTTGTCTGGAGTCTGATTTCGTTCCGTTATTATTGTTTTAAGGAGAGACTCTAGGAGTGTTCTAGCTGCAGTTATCGCAGAAGCTGGACTTGAAGGCAGTCTTGTAATGCATGTCATCCAACTTTCTCTGAACTCTGGTTCAGAAATTTGAGAGAAATATATTCCAATCGGATCAGGAGATATAAATGCATGTAGTTGTTCTCGTAATGTACGCCTATCATCTTCTTTAGGGTAACTATAACGACTCGACTTTTCTTTCCAAACCAGGTCGTTAAGTGCGTAATACTGCTGTTTAGGATTTAGAGAATAGCAGCTTTCGATAAATAGATCATACCGAGTAGGGTTTATCCCATAATGGTCATGAGGTTTAACTAAGTTCGAGTACTGTGTAAAATATTCTGTTATCTCTTTAGCCGAGAATCCAGCTTTATTACCTGACTTTCCTGTAAAAGCTACTGCAAATTTATCGGCTAAATCTCTAGGTATCGGGTGCATCTATATAATAATATTATTATATTGATGCATTTTGCAAATTATTATAATGTTTAACTAATCTAAGAACTCCCTGTAAAATATAATTTAATCAATATAGCTATTTGATCTTAAACATCGCCCAGATATACTATTGCCCCCTAGTATTTTGAGGCAGTTTACTAACGCCATTGCACAAACAATGGTACACTGTCTAAGACAAAACTGCTCATTTTTAGAGCAAGAAAATTGGGAGGTTTACAGCATGGGAATGAAGAAAATAATTAGTATTCAACCAGATGCACCTGCAGATTCTGCAGAGAAAGGCGTAAGTTTCAAGAAGTTTGATAAGTCCGATAAACCTGCTAGCAATGTCGAATTAACTGATGAAATTGTATACGGGGCACTTAAAGGCGTATTCGATCCTGAAATCCCTGTAAGCATAGTCGACCTTGGACTTATTTATGACGTAGCTATTTCCTCAGGAAACAATGTAAATCTAAAAATGACTTTAACCACCCCTGGATGCGGAATGGGAGCTATGATAGCAGGACAAGCTGAAGATGCTATAAGAGAAGCCGGAGCTAGCAATGTATTGGTTGAAATTGTATGGGATCCACCATGGAACCCGGACATGATGTCTGATGAAGCGAAAGAGAAACTTGGAATTTAATAAGGAGCACTAACACAAATTATGGAACTTAGCCCTGAAACGATAAAAAAAGTCCTTCAGAATGTAAAATACCCCGGTTTTACAAGAGACATAGTCTCATTTGGCCTTGTTAAGGATGTGCAAATTGACGGCGGTAAAGTCAATGTATCTTTGGTACTTCCTAAACCGGACGACAAATTAAAATCAGAGATTGAAAATACAGTCAGGACTGCAGTACTGGAGACTCCAGGAGTGTCTGATGTTGATATAGAGATATCTGCTCGCGAGCCTAAAGCTGCCCCAGCTGCAGAGGGACAAAAAAAGGCAGAGAAGTCAGCCAAATTACCTGACATTAAATACTACGTGGCTGTTGCCAGCGGCAAGGGTGGTGTTGGGAAATCCACAGTGGCCGTAAACGTAGCTGTGGCCATGGCAAAGATGAGATCCAAAGTAGCTCTTATGGACGCCGACATTTGGGGACCTAGTATCCCAACAATGTTAGGTATAAAAGATAGACCCAAAGCAACTGAAGATAACAAAATTGTACCTCTTAACAAATTTGGACTTAAGCTCATGTCTATTGGCTTTTTAGTAAATGAAGACGAGACAGTTATATGGCGAGGACCGATGGTACATGGAGCCATAAAGCAGTTTATAGAGGACGTGATTTGGGACGACACGGACCACCTAGTAATTGACTTGCCACCAGGGACAGGAGACGCCCAGCTATCACTTGTGCAAACTGCGCCACTGAGTGGGGGTCTTATAGTTACAACTCCTCAGGATGTGGCACTAATAGATGTGAAACGCGGCGTTCAAATGTTTAGGAAACTAAACGTGCCAATTTTAGGTATTGTTGAGAACATGAGCTACCTTGAGCAACCCGGAGGCGGAGAACCCATTGATATCTTCGGCAGAGGCGGGGGCAAAAAAATGGCTGAGCAATTTGATGTGCCTTTCTTGGGAGAGATACCTATTGATCCTGAGATTAGAAAAGGTGGGGACAGCGGAGTTCCGGTTGTTGAATCTCATCCTGATAGCATTGCAGCCAAGGCATTTACCAAGATTGCAGAGACCATACTAAATACAATTGAGAAAGACTAAATATTTAGCAGCACTACATCAATGCACTTTCCATCAATATTGATCCTGTTCTACTAATGACTATCTTAAATAGGTATACCATATTAGAATATAGGAGATTCCAGGGGTATCAGAATAAAGAAATAAATCCCCTCAAGAAAACAAATGGCAGCAGTAAAAGACTACTACAAAATACTGGGCATATCTAAAGACGCCTCTAAAGAAGAAATCAAAAAGGCTTATCGCAATCTTGCGAGAAAGTACCACCCGGACCATAACCCAGACAACAAAGAAGCTGAGGAAAAATTCAAAGAGCTTCAAGAAGCGCACGAAGTGCTTTCTGACGAAGAGAAAAGAAAAACATACGATATGTTTGGCAGTGCCGAGTTTAGCCCAGGTGGACAGACAACTTGGAGAAGACCAGGAGACCCCAGCGGTGGCAGCTATCAATATACATATAGCTCTCAGGACTTTCCGGGATTTGAAGGCATTTTCAAGGACATATTTGGCTTCGGAGGAGAACCCAGGGCAAGAAGAACCGGTGGCAGGGGCGCAGGGAATTCTTTTAGGGATATTTTCAGCCAAGGATCAAGAGAAGAGCCCATTAGAGGAAAAGACCTTGAATATCAAATAGAGATAGATTTCGATACAGCAATAAAAGGTGGAGTAAGAGACATTACGATTAACAGACAAAAACTAAACAATGTAAATACCGAAAGATTGTCTGTTAAAATACCACCCGGCGTCTCCACTGGATCCAGGATAAGGGTCCAGGGAAAAGGGGAATCGGGTTCAAGGGGTGAGCAAGGTGACTTGTATTTAAAGATAAAAGTAAAGTCGCATCCTCTATTCAAGCGCAGACAGGATAATATATATCTTGAGCTACCTATTACATTCTATGAAGCGGCTTTGGGCAAACAAGTTGATGTGCCAACAATAGATGGAACTGCACAGCTATCAATACCCTCGGGCGTGCAAAACGGCACCAAACTAAGATTAAAAGGAAAAGGAGTACAGAACCTCAAGTCTAAAGATAGAGGGGATCAGTATGTTGAGATTAAGATAGTTATGCCCGATAATATAGATGAGGACGATAAAAAGATCTTTGAAGAGTTAGCTAAAAACAATCCTTATGATCCAAGAACAAAATTAAACAAGTATATGAAATAAATAGGAGGCTATAAAATGAGCGAAGAACAAACCCCGCAAGACCCAGGTGGATTAAAAATGGACTTTTCCACCTTCATCCTTTCATTAAATGCTTCATCCTTAATTCATATGGGAGAAATCCATGACCCTCAGCTTAAGGAAATAACTGTAAATCTTCCAGCTGCAAAACATACTATTGAGATCCTGGAAATCTTAAAAGATAAAACAGTCGGAAATTTGGATGAGACCGAGGATAAACTTCTAGA
This sequence comes from Deltaproteobacteria bacterium, assembly GCA_029262275.1. Lineage (GTDB taxonomy): Bacteria > Desulfobacterota_D > UBA1144 > Nemesobacterales > UBA2774 > CR02bin9. Next base: position 22,503 of record JAJCZS010000010.1, read on the forward strand.
CGATATTCTTTATAATCTCAGATTAAAATACATGCAACATGCAAAAGGTGAGTAAAGATTTATAGAATTAAGCCAAAAGGGCTTAATCGACTTTTGATAGTTTCAAGAATTCCGCAAACCTGACACTTATTTCATCTTTAGTCAGACCAGAGAGCCTTCTAACACTGAAGTTCTCAACAGTAAAAGATGCCACAACACTACCGTTGACAACAGCCGTCTTAAAGCCAGCAGGGTCTACGATATCATTGCCTGCTATATAACCCATAAAACCGCCGGCAAACGTATCTCCAGCACCAGTAGGATCAATGACCTCTTCTAGTGGAAAGCTTGGTGCCCAGAAGATGTCATCCCCTGAGAACATAAGAGCCCCGTACTCGCCCCTTTTGACAATAAGGATCTTTGGCCCCATATCTAGTACAGCTCTGGCCGCAGTTGTGATCCTAGGCTCTCCAGCAAGAGCTCTAGTCTCAGAGTCGTTAATAAGAAGTATATCAACATGTTTTAAGACTTTTTTAAGTTCCTCCGGCTTGTTATCAATCCAAAAGTTCATGGTATCGCACGCAACAAGCTTAGGATTTTTGACCTGGTTTAGTACACTCAACTGAAGCTCGGGGTCTATATTTGCAAGAAAGACATAATCCACATTGCTATAGCTCTCAGGAATAACCGGATTGAAGTCTTCAAAAACATTTAAGTACGTACCCAAGGTATCGGGGTCACCAAGATCGTAACCATACTTACCTTCCCATTTAAATGTTTCTCCTTCTTCCCTGGTCACACCTTGTAGGTCTATGTTCTTAGAGCGAAATAGATCCAAGTGACCCTCTGGGAAATCCTTCCCCACTACTGCGACTATGCCCACATCTGTAAACATGCTGGCAGCAATAGAAAAATATGAGGCAGAGCCTCCTAAAATATTGTCTTCTTTTCCAAACGGTGTTTCAATTGTATCGAGGGCCATAGAGCCAACAACTAGTAATTTCATTTTACATACCTCTTTATTAGTATTTCGAGACGATCCTTAGTCTCTTGTGTAATAGCTTCTGCAGGTGTTATTATCGCATTTTGAAGAGCGTTACAGCAAGGGCATTCCCTAGACTCACTTATTGCAGGGACCACCTTTTTAATAATATCTTTAGCAAGCTGAACATTACTATTTAAAGTCTCAATCAAGTCTTCAACTGTAACATCATCGTGCTGCTCATGCCAGCAGTCATAATCTGTAGCCATCGACAGACTGGCATAGCAGATCTCAGCTTCACGGGCGAGCTTGGCCTCGGTAGCATTTGTCATTCCAATCACATCCACTCCCCAACTTCTATAGATATTGCTCTCAGCCCTGGAGGAGAATTGAGGCCCTTCCATGCATAGGTACGTTCCACCTTTATGGACTGAAGCGCCTGAGCTTATAGAGGCTTCATATAGTTCATCGGAGAGGCTGTGGCATACCGGATCAGCCATAGAAACATGTGCTACAATCCCTTCACCAAAAAAGGTGGATGCTCTAGTTTTTGTATGATCATAGAACTGAGAAGGTATTACAATCTGCCCGGGCGATATATGCTCTTTCATACTTCCAACTGCACTTACGGACACAATCCACTCTACGCCCATCTTCTTCATCGCATAAATATTTGCTCTGAAATTAATCTCAGAGGGCATTAGCTTGTGACCACGTCCGTGTCTGGGAAGAAACACCATCTTACAATCGCCAAGATTACCAACAATCAGATCATCTGATGGATCTCCAAATGGAGTTTGAATGGAAACAGACTCAACATCCGTAAGCCCCTCAATTTCGTAAAGACCGCTTCCCCCTATAACTCCTACAGTTTTCATATTCACCTCATTTATTTAAGAGCACTTAAACTAACATTCAAACTATTTATGGTCAAGAACTTCAAACTTTGGAGGACTAGTTCGGTTTGACAACTATAATGGTTCTGGCTAAATCGCTCCCAGGAAGAGTAAATTCTTGAGAATCTACAAGCTCGTAACCACTTGCAATGTTTTCTGATTCCATAGTCCATTCATCAGATCCCTTCTTACCCCTCATAAGTATTATAACCCCGTCTTTTGACACATATGGCGAGCTTAGCTCTAAAGTATCTGAGATACTTCCCACAGCCCTGGTCACTATATAGTCAAAGTGTTTTCTAGGAATATTGTTTTCGGGATCTTCCGCCCTACCCCATATAGCATTTATATCTTTTAGTTCTAGTTTTCTGACCGTGTCTTTCATGAATGAAACTTTTTTATTAACAGAGTCCAGAAGTGTTACTCTAAGCTCAGGGCGAACAATCTTAAGAGGTATTCCTGGAAACCCGCCACCTGAGCCAATGTCTAATAAGGTTTTATTATCTTCTATTATAGGTACAACAGATATCGAATCCAAGAAATGAGCAACTATAATTTCTTTTTCATTCCTAACTGCTGTTAGATTTATGTTTTTATTCCAGCTCTGAAGATTATCTAAATACTCTATAAAAAGCTCTACCTGTATCTCAGATAGCTCAACCCCAAACTCTCTTGCCCCTTCAACGAGTATATCTCTTGAGCTCAATCCCCACTCCTAAGTAGCATAGGATGATTTACAACAATGCTAGGTTTCCCCCTACGCATTCTTACTCTTCCCACAACTTCTACTGTCTTCCCCTTGTAGAATCCCTCTGGATCGATATCAAAATGCTCGAAATTATCCCAATCTGAAGGGAAAACAACAATGTCTAATTTATCCTCCATATTCAACACCACCACTTTCGCAGATTTGCGGGTACCGGTGATTTCACCTACAACGACTATTCTCTTTCCTTCATAACGAGGCACCCTATCTAGATCAACTCTAAACTCCCTATTCCCTATTGGTGGGTCTAGCTCTCTAAGCTCTTGCCACATGCCCCTCTTATTAGTCTGGGCTTCGTCTAATGCATGAAACATAATTTCCGAATGCATACCGTTGGGCGGTATAATAAGAACAGTTGCAAGGCCCTCTTTTAAGAGCTCTTCATTAACCAAGAGGTCATCTACATACACATATGCTAGGGTCCTTCCGTAAACATCATATTTTTCCTGATCAAACTCAAGCTTAACGGTCTTACCATCAACTAACTTAGAGTTAAAGTCCTTTGCTTCCTCAGACATTGGTTCCCCAGGGGAATCCTGAAACCCCATTTCAGGAGTATCTATCCCTAAATACCTGACACGGGAATTCTTAGCATCATCGATTATGACAGTGTCGCCGTCAATAACATCTATAACTTTGTATTCTTGGGAATTAGGAGCTTCATCAGTTTTTTCAAATACGTAATAGGCTACAAATATGAAGATAATAAAGAGTAGATATAAAATCTTTCTTCGACGTCGGGTCATCTAAAGTTTCCTTTAAAGATATGTACTAAGAGTTATCAGGTGCAGCAAATTCAGTGCTTTCTTGATGAGTTGGCTTATCAGATATTATCTTTCTGCCGAACGTGAGAAACCCAGTATGACTAACCATCCGGTCTACAGGCCTTGTTTTACCTGTGCTGACTTGTAAATACCTAAGCAACAACTCAAGCGTTTCAATATATACAAAATTATGCTTCTCTAAGTTCTCTACACATTTCTCAACTTGATTATATGTGGGCGATAAGCTTACGATTCGGCCCCCGCCTCTTAGCGATTTGGCGGCTGATGCAATTCCATCCCAAGGTGAAGGAAGATCTAAAACAACAACATCAACATCTTCTTCATCAAAACCTTGTTGAGCCTGCCCCAATTTAAACTCAACGTACTCAGCATATCCTGCATTTTCAATATTCATCTTTGCATTCTCAAGATGCTTCTCTCTAACATCATAGGCATAAATCTTTCCGCTAGGAGCCACCGCGTTTGCAAGAGCCATTGTGAGTGAACCTGAGCCTGCGCCACATTCAATTACCCTCATTCCAGATTGAATTCCACATTTTAGGATCATATAGGCTGCATCTTTAGGATATATAATTTGGGTGTGGCGTTTAACCTTCATCATCTTGTCCTCAAGCGTAGGCTCGAGCAACAAGAAGGTATGGTCTAAGTTGGAAACTATACTTTCGCCAAATGATTTCCCGATACAATCACCAAGATTAATCTCACCTTTGTGAGTCCCCATTTTTTTGTCCTCGGAAACTATTACAAGAAAGGTCTTTTCATCGGGAGAAATAATTAAAACGTGATCACCAGTTTTTATTTTCATTGTCCGCAAGAGTAATTCATATTAAAATCTTTTTCAAGATTCACTGCTTGGTTCAAAAAAGGTGAAAAGTAAAAAGCCCAAGAACACCATGCAGCCTGTTACAACATACATGGCCTCATATCCGAAATCCCTTGCAATTAGACCAAGAGGAAATGCTAGAAAATTTATTCCCATGCTATAAGAGGCATTAAATGCCCCCATGGCTTTTCCTCTTTCATCCGACTTTGCATTGTCAATTACAAGAGCACTAAGTGTGGGGTATAAAAATCCGTATCCTAAGCTAAATACCAGTGAAATCAAAATAGCACTTAAAGCATTATCAACAAAATACATAGCAGCAAGTGAGACAGAAACAATAAATAGACATGGGGAGGCTATAACCTTTCTTCCAAGGCTATCCGAAATACGTCCTCCGAAGATTCTCACAGCAGTAACAGCAATTGTATAGGTAAGGAAAAAGTAAAAGGCCGCAAGCCCCTTTGATCTTAAGAATGTAGCTACAAAGTTTAGTATTGCCCCGAGACCTCCAGCGAGTATCAAATTCGAAACCAATATGATTGCATATCTCCTTGACGCAATGAGGCGGAAGAAACCCAGCCCATAGCGGTCAGTGGAAGGCTCGAAGTTGCCGTCTCTTGTAAAGATCGTAAGAACAAAAGCTATTAAGCTAAATAGTGAGGCATATATAAAAAACCAGTAAAAACCCGAGGCTTCGATGATCAACTCACCAAGTGAGGGTCCAATTGCGTAGGAGGCAATTGTAAAAGCGCTAAATATTCCAAGGCCTTCTGCTCTCCTCTCAGGGGGAATATAGTCAGAGACAAAGGTGCCGGCCGATGTGAAAGCAAATGCAAAAGAGATCCCTTGAATAAACCGCAGCAAATAAAAAGCAGGGGAAAGGTGAGATACGAAAAGGTAGCCCAGTGAAGCTGCAAACATAATTCCGTATCCAAGGAGCATAAATCTTCTTCTTCCGTATTTATCAACTAAGTATGCAACAAAAGGTATGGCCCCTAGTGATGTGATACCAAAGGAACCCATAATAAAACCAATATTTGCCTCGTTACCTCCCAGATCCTTTATATAGATGGGAAGAAGGAAGAAAGCAGAGAAGTTGCAGAAGAAAAAGAAGTTAGCAGCTGTGGCTAAAGTAAAATTCTTAGATTGTGAAGATGAGAAAGGGGACTTCATAGTATTTTCAGCGCCCATAAAAAAGAGCTTCAAAGTAAGCTATAATGAAAAGAAAGGAATAATACCCATATACTTTGACAATGTATAATGACGTGATATATTTTCCCCCTTATTAACGAGCCGTTAGCTCAGTAGGTAGAGCAACTGCCTTTTAAGCAGTGGGCCGCAGGTTCGAATCCTGCACGGCTCATTCTTTATCAGTCCCCATCGTCTAGCCTGGCCCAGGACATCGGCCTTTCACGCCGAAAACAGGGGTTCAAATCCCCTTGGGGACGCATAAATACCCAATCAGATATATGCGTTATTATCTTACAAGCTTCGATATTTGCTTGAACTCATCTGTCCCTGCTGTCTCGAGCAATTGAAACAGAAATGCCTCTGTAGTTCCCACTATAGCTCCTGCTTTCTCCATGAGGTTTATGCCCTTTTCCCAGTCGAGCTCACGTCTTGAAATAACAGCATCTGCTGGCACGTAGACTGTGTAGCCTTTGTTCACCATATCAATAGCTGTCTGAAGCACACAAACATGTGTCTCCACCCCACATAATAAAACTGACCCTCTGTCTATATCTTTAATAGCAGACTCAAACTCAGGAGAGCGGGAACAACTGAATACCACCTTTTCCACTGGAGCAAAATTAGGGACTGAATCTTTTATCTCTTCGATCGTAGGCCCCAAACCTTTTGGATATTGCTCTGTAACTGTTACAGGAATATTTAAAACCTTTGCAGCTTCAAGCAATATTTTCATGTTCTTAAGATTTGTTTCAGTAATGTCCTCAGGCATAGCACCCATAAGTCTTTCCTGAACATCCACAACAACGAATGAAGTGTCTTTTTTATCTATAAAGTTCATTACAATCTCCTTTATTATATTTTAATAGGACTTCTTGGAATATGACAGATATTAAAGGGACCCGTCTATCTAGGAAATATATAAAATATGGGAATTAAAGTAAAGGAAGTAAAAAGGGGCAGCTTGGAGAACTGCCCCAGGTTTTTGTTTTTAGATTATGCTTTATGCTTAGCAAATTCTTCTTCGAATCTTGAAGCTAATTCTTGCGCTTTAGCATCATACTCTGCTGCATCATCCCAGCTCTTTTTAGGCTCTAGAAGCTTTGCATCCACTCCAGGGCACTCAGTAGGTACTTGCAACCCAAAGATTTCTACTTCATTAAATGATCCCTTCGCAAGAGTTCCATTAACTGCAGCTGTAACTAATGCCCTTGTTTGAGGAAGAGGCATTCTCTCACCAACTCCGTAAGGACCACCTGTAATACCAGTGTTTAGTAGCCATACTGTAGCACCACTCTTCTCAAGCTTCTCTTTTAGCATTCCTGCATAGAAAAGAGGCGGTCTTGGAAGGAAAGGAGCTCCGAAACAAGAGCTAAATGTAGCCTGAGGCTCACTTACTCCCCTCTCTGTTCCAGCTACCTTAGCTGTGTAGCCTAGGGTGAAGTAGTACATTGCCTGCTCCGGTGTAAGTTTTGAAATAGGAGGCAGTACGCCAAAAGCATCGTATGTGAGCATAAAGATTGTCTTAGGAATACCACCCACGCCTTCTGGGACAATATTCGTTAAAGAGTCAATCTGATATGCAACTCTAGTGTTTTCAGTATGTTCATCACTGTCAAAGTCAATTTTCTTTGTTTCAGAATCAATTTTCACATTCTCTAGTACTGAGCCAAATCTAAGTGAGGCGTTGTAGATCTCAGGCTCGGTTTTTGCACTTAATTTTATTGCTTTTGCATAACATCCGCCCTCAAAGTTGAAAACTCCATTATCAAACCAGCCATGCTCATCATCACCAATCAAAGCACGGTCAGGGTCGGCAGATAAAGTTGTTTTACCTGTTCCCGAAAGACCAAAAAATAGTGCAACGTCACCGTCTTTTCCAACGTTGGCCGAGCAATGCATTGGAAACACACCCTGTCTTGGAAGAAGGAAATTTAGTGCGGAAAAGGCAGATTTTTTCATCTCACCTGCATATTCTGTTCCGCCAATTATTGCCATTTTTTTCTCAAAATTCAATATGATAAATGTCCCTGAGCGTGTCCCATCAGTCTCTGGATCAGCTTGTAATCCCGGAGCACTGAGAACGGTAAAACCTACTTCTTTATGAGGCAGCTCTTCAGGACTAGGTCTTAGGAAAAGATTATTTACAAAAACGTTATGCCATGCATATTCATTAATGATACGCACATTTTTTTTGTAATCAGGATGCGCACCGACTTGTAGGTCTCGTATAAACAAGTCCTTACCTTCATAGTATTCCAGAATCTTTTTATGAAGAGAATCGAAATGTTCAGGAGAAATAGGTTTATTAACTGGTCCCCATAAAATATCATTCTCTGTCCCAGGCTCTTTTACAATAAATCTGTCTGCCGGGGAACGCCCAGTATGAGTTCCTGTATATGCAACCAGTGTTCCTCCCTCAGCTATTAGCCCTTCATCCCGTCTTATAACTTCCTCATATAACGTGGGAATTGGGAGATTATAGTAAATCTGTCCCGGGTTTTTAATTCCATGCTGCTCAGCAAGATCTTTATCTGTTAATTTATGCACTTCCCTAATTCCTCCATTATTTAATCTCTATACTCTGAGTTAATAGAAACATGCCTTGAAAGGGAGTAAATAGTATACAAGTATGTGCACTTTGGCAAGAATATTTATACACAAGTTATACAAACCTATAGAGGACCTGAGTTATGCTATCTATTAGTAGTCCTTAACTGTTGTAATAGGCCTTTGTAATTTATAAAACGAGAAAATATATTACCCCTTAATTATCATTCTTTATATACCTTTTTAACCAAAATCGGGATCGGTATGCATATTTTTCATATATAGTATATACAGAATACGTAATTTGGCCTGATTTTTATGGATTTATTAATAATTCTAGGCTCTTTCACATAACTGCGAAATCCCAAATGATTTGACCTTGGGCATATTTTATGCTATCTTCTTTGAGTCTGGAACCAAAAAGCTGGGATGGGAGATCACAAAAAAATGATGTTCAAAGTAGGCAAAAAAGCGGTTTATCCTGCGCACGGGGTTGTTCAAGTTATGGCTATCGAATCGAAAGAAATCTGTGGCAGTAGGAAAGATTTCTATATACTTCAGGTTATAGACAGCGATGTAACTGTAATGGTACCAACTGATAATGCAGAGACTGTAGGTTTAAGACAAGTTATTTCCAAGACTCAAATTACCAGAATATACAAAATCCTAAAGAACAAAAGTAAAGACTCAGAACATCAAAACGGTCATCAGAGCTGGAACAAACGCTACCGCGAATACTCTGACAAGCTTAAGAGCGGGGACATTTTTGAAGTTGCTAATGTTCTAAAAGACATCAACCTTCTACAAAACGACAAAGATCTATCATTTGGTGAGAAAAGAATTATGGATTCAGCTCTATCGCTTTTGGTTAAAGAAATATCAATAGCTAAGAATTCAAAAGAAGAACAAATTACCAAAGAGATAGATAAAATTCTGACTACAACTGATTAAACTTTCCTAATCTTTACCAACAGAAAATATGTCAAACAGCATTTTAGACATAGAAACAGCCCTTAGATTAAAAAATTTCAGCTTCCGCACATCATCAAAGGTAAGCGGTTACAAATCGGGGATTCACAAAAGCCACTATAATGGAATAAGCCCTGATTTCTTGGAACATAAGCAATACAATAAAGGGGATGAGCTAAAACAGATTGACTGGCGTCTTTATGGAAGACATGATCGTCTTTATGTAAAGAAATTTGAAGACGAAGTAAATATGCGCTGGTGCATATTGGTCGACAAAAGTGCTTCAATGGACTATGGTGACAACAAATACAATAAATTTGAGTATGCCAAAAGACTTGCTGCAACCCTTTCGTATTTACTTCTAAAACAGGGCGATTCCGTGGGTCTGATTGGATTTTCGGACAGTGGCATTGAATTAATTCCACCAAGATCCGGGAGTCATTTTATCACTCCTATACTAGACAAACTCAACACACTTGAGCCCCAAGGGAAAACTGGATTAGAAGAACCTATCTTAACTGCACTCGAGGCATATAGATCTGACGCATCATTTGTTATAATCTCCGATTTCCTGCTGGAGACGGGAGCAATCGAAAAGTCTATCAAACTCGCAAGAAACTCAAAGAAAGAAATCTCACTCTTTCACGTTTTACATCCAGACGAAACAGATTTCAACTTTAGTGGCTCCATTGAATTTGAGGATTTAGAAACAAATACAAAAGTCATTGTAGATACAGGCTCTCTGAGACATACTTATATAAAAAGAATAGGAGAATTTATTACTCAACTAAAGCATACATGCCATGAGAATGAAGCTAGGTATGTTCTCTCATCCACTAACGAGCCAATAGAAAAATCCCTTATTCAGATTGCGGACAAATAAAGATTAGCATGTTGAACTTATCCTTCTTAAGCCCTTTGTTTTTCATCGGACTGGCAGCATTAGCACTGCCCATAATAGCCCATCTCATATCGAGAAAGAGCGGGGTCAAAAAAACCTTTCCGGCAGTTAGCTTTTTAATCTCATCTCAAGGTGATCTGGCTACAAGGTCAAGGATCAAAGATTTAATATTACTAATATTAAGAGCCCTCATCTTAGTCCTAATAGTGCTTGTTTTTGCAAAGCCAGCCGTATTCTCTTTCTCTAAAAGTGCCGATAACAAACCTAAATCCATAGCAATTGTTATAGACAACTCCTTTAGCATGGGATACGAAAACAACTTTGGCCGTGCCTTAGATAAAGCCCTGAACTTAATAGACTCAATCCCTGATGGAAGCTTTACAATAATTGCGCCATTGGTACCAAATAATGAGAATGAACAAGCCCTAATCCAAGAAAGAAGCGGATTAAAAAGAACTATTCAAGATATTGAACTATCTAATAGTTTCACTAACAATGAAACCAGGCTTGAGGACATATACTCAAAGCTACAGAAGACCCCAAATGATACAAAAGAGGTTGTGCTTATTACAGACCTTCAAAAAAATGGGTGGGAGAATCAAGAGTATGCCATGCCGTGGCTTGAACTTATAGATATATCTCAAAACCCGGAGACTTCCAATCACGCTGTATCAGAAATTGATCTAGACCACGGAGATGATTCAACCACAGTTAGGGCTCAAGTATCCAACTTCTCCAATGATTTAGTTTCAGAGCTTTTAACCAAAATCAGTTTGAATCAGCAAGAGATAAAAAATTATATTGAAATTGAGCCTCAAAATAGCTCTGGCCTAGAAGTTAGCTTCAGGGCAAGCAGTGCACTAGAAGGTATTGGGGAAATTCAGACCACTTATGACAAACTCAAAGTTGATGATACAAGACACTTTATTTCAGATGGCCAAAATGAAGACACCAAAATTTTGATAGTTGATGGAGACCCAAGAGAAGACTCTAGACTTAGTGAAACCTACTATCTTGCCCGAGCCCTAGAGACAATTTCAGAGATCTCAGGAACCCAGATAACTGTGTTAGACAATAATGGGTTATTAAACCAAGAATTGTCCGAATATGAGCTCATATATCTTGCTAATGTAGGAGAAATAACCCCCAGGATCGCAAAAGAGCTTGAGAAATTTGTAGACACAGGAGGAACTGCTGTCATATTTCTAGGAAACAGCGTAAGGGCAAGCTTTTATAACACTCTATTAAAAAATATACTTCCAGGCGACATACAAAGCATAACCCAGGGGGGTTTGCTACGAGCCCAAGTGGACTCAGAGATATTCTCTAAAGAAATAGCTGATAAAATAAACCAAATAAACATTGAGAAACTATATAAAACAATCCCTCATGCTGAATCAGAAGTAATAATAGATACTACAGCTGAGGCCCCATTTTTAATAAAGAAAGATTATGGAAAGGGCAGTGTTTTTATTTTTACATCTACTGCTGATACCAAATGGAACAATTTTTCTATAACTCCGGTTTTCCTTCCTGTTATAAAAAAGATACACGACTTACCAAACATGCACAGGAGCAATAGTAGGCATTATTTTGTGGATGAGACCGTCAAGATTGAAACCTTTCAGGATATAAAGAGCATGACTGTATTAAATCCAGATGGCGAGGAATATAAAGTAGATACTGACTCAAATGAATTTAGTCAGACTAAGCTCCCCGGCATCTACAAAGTGAAAACGGATGGAGAAGTTAAATATAGGTTTGCAGTCAACATTAACCCAAAAGAATCTAACCTCGAGAAGATTCCTCACCGCTCAATAGAAAGTGGGGATGATCAAAAAGGCGCTCTTGCAAAAGTTTTTAAGGAAATATGGCGCTACTTTTTCTGGGGTGTAATAGCTCTTTTTGTCTCTGAATCGGCCTTCAGAGCTATTTTCTCTTAAAAAAGTTTACTCTAGGAATTGACCAAACTTACACCATCAAGATTCTCTGGCATAGGTTGACCCAGGAGGCTCAAAATTGTCGGGAATATATCAACTGTTCTAACAAATTCTTTATTAAGATCTGTATTTATTACAAGAGGCACAATCATGTGATCTCTAAACAATGCACCGTGTGATGAGCGGTGCTCAGGGTTCTCATGTTTAGCTCTGAGATCATATCCCGGACTTGCACTTAAAACTAAATCACCACTACGCGGGCTTTCTAAAAGCTGTATTATCTGAAGCAGTGCATCAGGATATTCAGTATTAAAGCTATGAGCCAGGGCTTCTTCTGGGCTCATCTTCTTGGGCATACCGTTATAGTCGAAAGGATCACCTTTTATTTTTTCATAATTTATGTTCCCCTCACCATCAAGCCAGGCAACAGCCTCACCTCTTGCACTCTTAATCCTGGATCTACCGCTCTCATCCAACCCAGCTACGATATCTACCTCGTCTCTCTCTATGAAGCTAGAGACAAGTTCTCCAAGCTCCTCAAATGTGGCCCTTCTATCCCAACCATCTTTACTCTTCACATAAATATTAGCCATGGCATTTCCTGAAATTAGGCTTGCAGCATCGGCGTCCTTAAAGTGTCTAAAAACATTAGGGTAATAAAATGTTTTATAGCCCTTGGCATTCAGAAATTCCAGCGAATCAAAATGTGAGTGTGTTTGAGTTAAACCATGATCACTTGAAATTATAATCAAGGTTTCTTCCAGCCTCCCTTTGCTCTCGAGACTTTTTGCAAGAAGCCCAACTGTGTTATCAATTCTTCTATAGGAGTCAATGACCTTTTTATGAAACGGATGATTTATATGGGAATAGGTATCTATACCCAAAAACACAGTGTAGATATAATCAGGATATTCGTTTAGAGATTGCAGCAAAATACGCTCTGCAACTAAGTCAACTTCATCACTTTTATCAGTAAAATGGCTTTTGACCTTATAGTAGAGCTTAGAGAAAAGAGTCTTATCATTCTTTAAGTTTATACCTCTTGATAATTCATTGAAGATGTTCACACTTCTAGGGAATATTTCAAACACTGTCTTAAAATCTTTAGAAACATCCGAATTCATTAAGTATGTTTCAAGTCCAATATAGCTTCTGAAACGCTCTAGAGACAATATATTGCCCTCATATTTATTTCTATCGAACCACCTTATACCCGGCAAATTACAGCGCCCAGGATATTTGCCCATAATATAGGGGGTATACGCGGGGCCAGTTGTTGAAGGAAAGACGGTAACTGCCTCCCTATATGAACCTTTTTCTAATAGATATTTTGAGATGTTTGGCAGTTCCCCACTTTGCAGCAGCTCAGAAAACACATCAGCCCTTGCGCCATCAGCCATAATAAATATGCAGCTTTTAAATTCTGTCATAAGTCTTGTGTCACCTTAAGTCTCTCAGTTTTTCTAGCACCTACACGAAGTATTTATCATAGATCTCTCTAATCTTGTCTGTTTTGGATATGTATGTCTCTTTTAATTTTTGCCCATCATTTTTCATGCTTAGCTCTGGAGCAAGTTTCTCAAAATCGCTTTCATATAACTCATTTATAGAACGATCGTGAAGCAGCCTTAGTAAGTTTTCCATATTCTTCAAAAAATAAAGACCTTCTTTTAAAACTTCAAAATCCTTGTCATCGACGAGACCTTGGCTATTGAGAGCATTAAGGGCATCTACCGTATTTTGTACTCGAAGTTCATTGTACTCGTTGCCATATTTTAACTGAAGCATCTGTACAAGAAACTCGATGTCCACCGTTCCCCCCTTGCCAGTCTTAATATTGCGTTTGCTTGTGGTCTCTTTTGCAAGCTCATTTTCCATTCGCGAGCGCAGGTGGTAGATCTCCCTATAAAAATCTTCAGGATAGGGCTCTCCATACACAAAACTTTCTACAGCCTTCATTACCTTGCCTGCAAGCTGGTTGTTGCCTGCAGCAGGCTTAGCTCTAATTAAGGCCTGCCTCTCCCAAATCTGAGCACTGTCTTGGTGATATTCCTTAAATGATTCGAAAGAAGTCACAAGGGCACCTGATCTACCCGAGGGCCTAAGATCCAAATCAATTTTGTATGCAAACCCTTCACCTGTGGGAACGGAAAGAACTGAAATAACCTTCTGTCCAAGCTTTGAATAGAACTCATGGTCATTGCCCTCGTAGATGAAGATCACATCTAGATCTGAATTGTAACTCATCTCACTGCCGCCCAACTTCCCCATGCCAAGTACCGACATACGCATTTTTTTATTCTTGCTCTTTTTATTTCCAGCTACAAGCTCCCAGGCCAATTGAAGGCCTACTTCTAAGACAGCCTCTGCCAGCATAGACAGGTATTTCCCAACATAGAAAGGATCTACTTCCTCATTTAAGTCCCTAAGGCATATTTTAAGCGTTTCCACATGTCTAAATTTTCTTATTGCATCAAGCTTATCTTCATAATCATCTGCATCTTTCATGCTTAGCTCAAGACTCTCCAGCATTTCTTTTTTGGAGCCAAACTCGGCCCTTACATCTCTGAGCGTTATAACATCTAAGTATTCGGGATGCCTGATGAGAAAATTCGACAGATAACCACTCGTAGAAAACAATTTGGCTAACAATTTGATAATGTCAGGATTCTCTAAGAGCACAGAATAGATCGAGGATCTCCATCCAATACCAGAGATAAATCTTTCAAGATTTATTAATGCCGAGTCAGGATCAAATGATTTGAGTATCTCTGCAAGAAATGCGGGTATTACTTTCTTAGTAGTTAACTTTCCCCCTTGTGTTAGACCACCCAACCTGGGATCAAGCAATTTAGAGAATATATCAATGGCACTCTCAGGATTGTTAAACCCTAAGGCTCTCAAATTTTCTACAGCCTCTGCCTCTTCAATATTTCCTGAAGTTAAGAAATCAGCAAGCTCCCAAAACTCTTTTCCAACCTCTTCTGTTTGCTGAGAAGGTTCAAAAAAAAGATGCTTGTAAATCTTAGAAACACTAGAGGTGTTCTCCTTATATATCTTCTCAAAATCAGTATCTTCTGAGAGTCCACATCTCTTTGCAAGAATTTTTAAATCCTCTGAAGATTCTGGCAATTTATGGGTCTGTCTCTCATCAACTAACTGAATTGAATGCTCAACTTTTCTAAGAAACAGATATAAAGAAGTTAGAGATTCAGAAGTATCTTCATCAATAATTTTTAGTTTTCTCAGTTTTTTAAGAGCCAACAAAGAGTTTCTTTCCCTAATCCCCTTTACCTCACCACCATGTACGAGTTGGAGTGCTTGTATAAAAAACTCAATCTCCCTAATACCACCCTTGCCAAGTTTGACATCTCGCTCTTTTTGAAGCTTATCAAGTTTGGTTTTCATATCTTTTAATTCTTCGATAGATTGATAATCGAGGAACTTCTTATATACAAAGGGCTCAATTTCTTTTATGAACTCCTCACCTAAAGCAATATCACCTGCAATAGGTCTTGCCTTTATCATTGCAGCCCTCTCCCAAGTATCCCCCCAGTAGAAATAATGCTCCACTGCTCCCTCAATAGGCACAGCTATTGAGCTCTTTCCCCCACCTGGCCTGAGCGCCAGATCAACTCTGTAAAGAAAGCCATCTTCAGTAACTGCGCTTAATAATCTAGTTATCCTCTCTGCAAGCTTAAAAAAGGGATCTGGGTCCCCATTATCACGGTATATGTAGATCAGGTCTATATCAGAGCTAAGGTTCAGCTCCCGTCCACCAAGCTTCCCCATACCCAATACAACAAAATCTCCATGTGGTTTGGCATCCAGCTCATCGCTGTAAAACCTCAGCGCAGCCTCCACAATACCACTTGCAAGGTCGGAGAGCTCCTCCATCGTATCTGTGAACGGACAGAGCCCCAGAATGTCTCTATATATAATTCGAGAAAACTCTCTGTACTTATACTGCCTCAATTCTGAGCCTAGATTCTCTGCTGAATCAACATTATTTCTTATTAAATCAGTTTCTTTAAGTATTTGTTTTGAAGTCTTTTTGCTCTTTATATTTTTGGGCTGAGCGAGATAGTCCAGTATGGATGGATCCGCCAATATGGCTCTTCCTAAAAAGCAGCTATATGAAGACAATGTCTCTAAGATACCGGCTTTTTTAGCTGGTATCTTTTTATATTCTTCTTTATAACGCTCTAGGACATTTTGTGCATTGTCGGGATTGGGTAAAACTCTTTTCAACTTCTACCTTCCTGATTCTATTTTATGGTTTCTTCTGGACTTGCTCTTTTATATCTCTATAATTCAACAAACGTACACACAGATTTTACCACAAGTATCAGATTAAATTATATAACCAGAGATTAACTGAAGTAATAAGGGTCTACATCTACTGAGCATCTCACATTAGATGAGATTTTTGAAATCGATCCCAGAAGTTGCTTAGAGAAATTGTGAAGAACCCGGGCGTTTTTAGATTTAAGCAACATCTGAAAACGGAAGCGGTTTCTAATCTTATAGATAGGACATGGGGAAGGACCCAATATCTCAAGTGAGCCCATGGGAAGTTTAGAGGATATTCTGCGGGCCAATTTATCCGACTCACTAACAACACGCTCTGTTTCCGATTCAAATCTTCCTGAGAATCTTATATTAACCAGCCTTGAGAACGGCGGGTAGTTGAGCTCCTCTCTTAGTTTCAATTCTTGCTCTAAAAAAGCGCCACTGTCCTGATGAGTAGCAAAAATAATGCTCGGATGATCTGGATTATAAGTCTGAACAATGGCAGTCCCAAGATGATCACCTCTACCAGAGCGCCCGGCAACCTGCGTTACAAGCTGAAAAGTTCTCTCACCTGACCGGAAATCAGGTATGCCAAGGGAAATATCTGCTGAAATAACACCTACTAGCGTCACACCTGGAAGATCATGGCCTTTAGCTACCATTTGCGTTCCGATTAGAACATCTATCTCTCCGCGCTCAAGCCTTGAGTAGAGCTTCATAAGTTTATTCTTACCGCTGGCCGTATCTCTATCCATCCTGGCTACCGTAGCCTGAGGGACCAATCTTCTAACTTCCTCTTCGACTTTTTGAGTCCCTACTCCAAGACCTCTCACATGGTCTCCACAGTTCATACAGTCCGGTATGGATTTCTCTGAAAGTCCGCACATATGACACTTTATGGAATCGTCTCCAGCATGATAGGTTAATGAGACTGTACAGTTGGGACATTTAAGAATCTCCCCACAAGAGTGGCATAATAGAAGTCCCGAATACCCTCTTCGGTTTAGAAATAAAATAGTCTGCTTACCATCTTCAAAGTTAGATATTAGAGATTTCTTAAGGACCTCAGAAAAGACTATTCCAGATTCATCTTTCATATCAGCAATTTGAATTTTAGGAAGAGATTTATCTTCTACCCTAAGAGGCAATGTTAGGTATGTGTATCTATTTTTTATAGCATTACTGTAAGATTCGACTGATGGAGTAGCTGACCCTAGTACCACGGCAGAGTTTGTCATTCTACCAAGAACCAAAGACAAATCTCTAGCATTGTATGAGGGTGCTTCTTCCTGTTTATAGCTTGTTTCATGTTCTTCATCAACAATGATTATTCCTAGATTTTTTAGTGGGGCAAAAATTGCTGATCTAGCCCCAATCACCACCTTCACCTCTCCACGGCTTGCCATTCTCCAGGCGTCAAAGCGCTCCCCATCTGAAAGTGCGCTATGAATCACTGTCACCTGGTTGCCAAAACGGGCTCTAAATCTTTTTACAAGCTGGGGGGTAAGAGAGATTTCTGGTACCAGCACTAGAGCTTCTTTATTATTCTTAATAACCTCTTCAATTACTCGGAGATACACTTCGGTTTTACCACTCCCAGTGACTCCATGAAGTAAAAATGGGCTAAATTCTTCATTTTCAATTGCTGCAAAGACTTTTTTGCAGGCAACGTCTTGATCTAGAGTTAGGTTATGAGATTTCTCACCCGATACGTCAATTTCTAAAAATGGGTCTCTAGAGACTTCTCTATGTTCTATTGCTATAAACTCCTTTTCCTCAAGCCATGGAAGATGTGCCCCAACGTTTCCGAATATCTCTTTTAAATCTGGAAGCGGTACCTTTCTGTGAGTAAGAACAAACTCTAGAATTTCTGCCTTGGCGTGTTTTCTCTGAAGCAATTTACTATCAAGACTTGCTCCATCTACAGCCACTATTATTTTCTCTGTTTTTATTTTAGAATCGGAGTCGATTTCATAACTGAATTCAATTAACCCTCTTCTCTTAAAAGAGTTTAAAAGTTCATTAGATGTATTTTCCACTAGATTTAGTAGTTTTTGAGATGTGATTTCACGGGAATTATAGATTGTATTTAAAACAAGCGCTTCATGATCTGTAAGTCTTTTTACATCGAGCGCTTTCACACCGTTTTCAGTTATTCTAATAAGCCGCTTGAGGCTTACGCCTAAACCACCGGGATGAGCCGCTTTAAGGACTATACCGAGGGAGCAAATGTAGTAATTTGAGACCCATTTTAGAAATTCAAGCCGTTTACTATCAAATAGCGGCTCTTCGTCTATAACATCTAGGATATCTCTTAGCTTTATATCAGGTGGGGGCTCCCCTGTACCCACGATAAACCCTATGGATTTTCTATTGCGAAAGGGTACGAGCACTCTCTTTCCGAGCACAATTCCTTCCCTTAGATGCTCTGGGACACTATAGGAGTAATACTCCTCTCCTGGTATTGGAATAGCAACTTGAATACTTTCATCCATTTAAGGTTGGATTCTAATTGGTTTTGGGCACCTGTTCAATAGAGGGAGAGCAGATCAAAACATTAAAAGAGATCTCTAAGAGGTTACATTATCAAATAATTGCAGCTAATTATGGCACATGCTTCATAGAATCGATAAATGCTTGGATTGGTCTTGCGGAGCCTTCAAATCTATCACCATAGGTCTTACCATTTTCTAATTTAAGTACCCCTCTTGGACAAACGGCACTGCATACACCACACCCGACGCATGAGGAGCGGATAATATTTTTGCCCTGCTGAGCATATGCCCTTACATCTATTCCCATCTCACAATAGGTCGAACAATTGCCGCACGACATACACTGCCCGCCGTTTGTAGTAATTCTAAAGCGTGAGAAATAGCGCTGGAAAATCCCTAAGGCGGCGGCAAGCGGGCATCCAAACCTGCACCAGACCCTACTTCCCATAAGAGGATAGAAACCAACACCCACAACTCCTGAGAAAATTGCGCCTATTAAGAAGCCGTACCACTTAGCTGCAGGACCGGAAAAACTTCCCAGAACCCTGCCCTCAGTAAAAGAATTTATCCACAGAGCAGCCGTTACTATAACAATAAATACGAGCACAGAATGTATCATCCAGCGCTCAATCTTCCATGCTCTCACAGATTTATCAGATAGCTGTCTCCAGGGATCACCCATAGTCTCTGCCAACCCACCGCATCCACATACCCAAGAGCAATACCATCTTTTGCCAAAGAAATACGTAAGCACTGGAACTGCAACAAAAGTCATTACCAGTCCCCAGAAAACAAAAAATAATCCAAGCCCTGCTGAGCTGGATGTAAAATAGCTAATACTGCTAGGAAAGAGATAATCGTACTTAAGCGGCCAAAAATAGGAGAAGTAAAACTCAGGCTGACTAAAGAGCTTTAAGATATTAGGAAGAAGAAAGGCAAAACCTAATTGAACAGTCATAACAGACATGGTTCTAATCTGCTGGTAGCGGTTTCCTCGGTACTTCATAAGCATGCGTATACCAAAAACAAGCACTGCAATTGTGTATATAAATCCGTATAAAAACCACTGATTGGCAGGAGCTCCTGAAATCAGCTGAGAATGCGGATCAAGAATCCTTATCCCACCCTCTAAGTACTGAGGCCACCAGTAAAGAACTACATAAAACCCTGTCATGAAAATCCCTGCAATCCAGGCTAGGTACCCTCTGGAAGTAATATTTCGAAAGAAGTTGCCGTCGTTCTTGATACCAGGCTCAGTATCTTTATAGCTCAACCAGAAGTACAGAGCACCCCCTATCACCAATGGTCCATAAGCTAAAAAGAAACCGCTCCATGTGCCTCTTAAGGGAGTATTAAATAGTAGAATTATAAAGAGCAGAACTCCTACTCCGACTAATCCGAGTGAGAGCTTTTCAAACAGAGTTAAGGGCTTGGTCTCAGCTTTTGGAGGCTCTTTAAAACCAACCTGCTCCTCATCATAGTCGTAATCGAGCACTTTGGAATCAATCATATAATCTGCTCCCTTAATCTGCCTACAATCTCAGATTCATATTTCCTGAAAAATTCCGGATCAAAATTGGCCTGAGACAAATTATCCAATACATATTCGGGGCTTCTCCTATCTCTTATCCAACTCTCACACACTTTGTGGCTATATCTGAGCCCCATAACATTGACCCCTAAGACCTCGCTTCCGTTATGAACCAAGCGAAGAGAATGGAGATGGTTCCCGTGCTCCCAGTAAACATTTTTTTCATCAGGAATACTAAGTAGACCCTGGGCATTATTTACCTGCCCATAAGTTTGATACTCAAGATTTAAGAACTTAGCCGAGTTATACCAAATACCGGGATCGTACACACTGTCCATCTCAGCCATGGTTTCCCCTACAACTTTTCCCTGCATTTTTCCTGTATACCAAACCTGTTGTATAAGATTTCTGCCCTCACCTTCTGTTACAATTTCTGCACAATCACCCGCTGAGTAAATATCTTCTATCTGGGTTCTCAAACCAGAGTCCACAAGTATTCCTCTTCCACTTGGAATGCTCGAGCCCTTAACCAGATCTATATTAGGGCTCACGCCGGCTGTTAAGCCCACTATTCCGCAGTCAATCCTCTCGTCCTTGTTTGTAATTACCCCCGAGACCCGCCCATGCCCGTCATCTAGGATTTCCTTGAGCTCGGTCTCGAGAAGAAGCTCCATGTTTTCTCGTTTAATAATGCGGTTTATCATTGAGGACTCTTCACCGGGCAAAACATTATCCCAATAAGACTTCTCTCTAACTAGGAATGTCACATGAATACCTCTTGAATGAAGCATCTCCCCAAGCTCAATCCCTATTAGGCCTCCTCCCACAACTACGGCATTTTTTACACCTTCAGAATTCTCAGACAAATCCCTTAAATCCATAAGATCATAGAGACCCTGAACCCCTATGAGATCTTGTCCAGGCCAGCCGAATTTGTTTGATTTAGATCCTGTTGCTATTAGTAACTTGTCGTAATAAATTGGGTCACGCTTATGCATAATAAGCCTTTTTGATCCCACATCTATCTCTGTAACCCAGCCACGGACAAGGTCTATATCGTTCCTCGACCAAAAACTGTTTTCATATGGCTTAGTATCTTTATATCTCATATGTCCCATGAAAATGTACATAAGAGCGGGTCTTGAATAGTGATAGTCTGACTCACCTGAAATCATTGTAATTTTCCAATCAGGTTTGAGCTGTCTGAGCCTAATGGCTGCAGACACCCCGGTTATACCATTTCCTATTATAGCTATATGCATTTAGTCCAATTAACCTCTAGAAAAATATAATCACTTAACATAAGCATTTGATGAAATTAACAACAAAAGGTTGCAGTTCTTCGAATATTCAATACCCATACTAACCATAGTACAAAACCATATGCCATACTTTTATACAACCTTAATATTTATCTTTGATTGTAAAAAGCATAGGCTGTTGACATTCGTTGTATCCGGACATATGCTTTACTGAATTTGAATACCGAAAGGACACGGAGCAAAAAATGGGCAGGCTAGAAAGACTGCTTAACAAAGCTGACGATTATAAAGAAGCGGGACGTTTCAGTGAGGCCCTTAAGGAACTCACTAAAGCAATAGAGATTGCACCGTATGACCCTGATGTATATCTTTCTATCGCTCTTACATATGATGCGATGGAAGACTTTGAAACTTCTATTCAATATTTCAAGAAATCTCTCAATTTAAACTCTGAAGACCCCTATATCTGGACACAGCTGGGAATAACTCTCTCTAGGATGAGCAGATATAGTGAATGCATTGAATCATTTGAACAAGCCCTTGAGATTGATCCTGAGAATGTTTTTGCCAAGTGGCACATAGCACTTGCATACAGAACAACTGGGTTATACGAGGACGCGCTTAGGAATTTTGAAGAATGTCTTAACTCAGAGTCTGAGCTAGACTATATAAAAGATGAGATTTTCTACCAGCTTGGTCTGTGCTACTTTGATATGGGGTGGACCAGAGAAGCTCTTGTAGAATTTAGAAAACATGTAGAAGTTTGTCCGAATGACACCTGGGCACACCTTTCAATAGGCAATTGTTATTTTGATTTTGGCTGGATAGACGAGTCTGCTGCCAAATTCAGAGAAGTAATTGGCGCTTCACCTAGCTTTATCCCAGCGTATAACTCTCTAGCATTATCACTTGCTGAAAAGGGTTGGTACGATGATGCTCTTGAAGTACTTCGAGCAGCTCTTCAGATAGCACCTGAGGACGAGTCTTTGAAAGACAATATGGACTACATACAATCCCTAAAAGATGATGATGGAAATAAAGGAATGGTACTCTTGTCTATCATTATGCAGATCATTAAGAACAGAAAGCAAAACCCCTTAGACCAAGATTGAACCACTTTAACTCTTTAATTATCAACTATTGATTCCTTAGCATATTCCCTACCCCGGGTGGTTAATACAAGCCTGTCATCATTTACCAAAAGAAAACCATTATTAGCCGAATAATGTACTACGCGTCTAGCAAAACTTTCTTTCCATCTGAGATTTTCTTCAAGATGCTGTATTTGAGATTCTCTTTCTTCATCTTGAGTCCCCTCATGGTTAAGGAGATGAATGGCCAGCATCTTTCCAGCAAATTCCCATCTTTGATGAGACCTTCTGCGGGCAATAGCAATGATTCCTCTATCAGGCGCAAATAGAAAAACAAGGACGAATAGAACCCCCGCCATAGTAGCCATGGCACCTGCAATGTTGGCATCTAAAAATATAGCTAACCAAAACCCCGAGATTGAGCTTATTACTCCCAGAACTACACTTATTAGGATCATCTTTGTGAGGTTGTCTGTTAAAAGATAAGCCGCTGCTGGAGGAGCTATCATTAATGCTACAACAAGAATTGACCCTACAGCATCAAAAGCACCTACGGCAGTCACGGAAACAAGACTCATAAGACCATAGTGTATGAGTCCTGGGGAGAAACCCAGAGCTGCAGCAAGACCGGCATCAAATGTGGCTATCTTAATTTCTTTATAAAACAGGGAAATAAAAAACAGATTTATGATTAATATTGTGCCCATTACATAAAGAGATTTTGGTCCAATGTCATTTCCAAAAATTATCAGACGGTCAAATGGAGCAAAGGCAAGTTCACCTAAGAGCACAGCATGAACATCCAGATGCACATTCCATGCATATCGGGCAATTAGGATTACACCTATGCTAAAGAGCACTGGAAATACGAGACCTATTGAAGCATCTTCTTTAACAAGCCTAGTTTTGTTGAGAAGCTCAACTAGACTAACAGTAAGAACACCGCTCAAGGCAGCACCAATGATCAGAAGAGGTGAGGAAATATCAGGTATTACAAAGAATGCGAGTACTATGCCCAAAAGAATTGCATGACTTATTGCATCACTCATCATAGCCATACTGCGGAGTACTAAAAAAACTCCTGGTATGGCGCAAGCTGCGGCCACTACTGATGCTATAAGTTGTATCTCAAACTGCTCAAAGCCCATTAATTATTACCTTCCCTTATTTTCATCAAATTCTGTGCCTGCTCGACTCCGGCTTTAGTAAGTGCCCACTGATCTGAATTTACCGATCTTACATATCCTTGCTCTTCAAGTGTCTTTAGACTCTTATCAACCCCGCCCTTACCCGAGCTCATCAACCTAAGCACTGCAATTGAATGTGCATGCTCAGGATTGTCATGGGCTGAGGCGAGAGAGTAAAGATCCTCCAGAATTGCCTCAATGTGGAGCCTGCCTCTATTTCTTCTCACCCTTATCCAGTTCCACACAAGCCCCCTACGAGGAGCAAAGAATAGCGATACTATTACAATTGCACTAATGCATAAAACTATTGTTGGCCCGGTGGGCAACCTCTGGATACTGCTGCTCAACAGAGCACCCACTATCCCCGCCAGAGCCCCAAATATTGAGGACAGAAAGACCATTGTCCCAAGACGGTCAGTCCACTGTCTTGCAGCTGCTGCCGGCGCGACTATCATTGCGCTCATAAGAACAACTCCTACAGTTTGTAGACCTAGAACTATCGCAAGTACTATTAAAGTGGTTAGAAGTATGTCCAGGAGCCTCATTGGAAATCCCAGAGTAGCTCCAAAATCAGGATCAAAACTTAGAAGTTTAAACTCCTTCCAGAAAACCATCATTGTAATTATTGCTATGGAGCCTAGGATGCTCATAGTAATTACATCACGTTCTAAAAGTGCTGCGGCTTGTCCGAACAGGAATTTATCGAGTCCGGCCTGATTTGCATTAGGCATTTTCTGAATAATTGTTAACAGAACAAGTCCAAAACCGAAAAATACAGAAAGCACGAGTCCAAGAGCACTATCGAACTTTATTCTGGTTAATCTAACTATGCTCATTATAAAAAGAGTTCCTATCCAGCCTGCAATTGCCGCTCCTAGGATTAAAACGAGGCTTGCTTTGCTTCCTGTAAGTAAAAAGGCAATAGCAATTCCGGGAAGTGCAGCATGAGACATAGCATCGCCAAGTAGGCTTTGCTTGCGGAGTACTGCATAAGCACCAAGCGCACCGCTCACAATGCCCAATACGGCTGAACCCAGAGCAACTGTTCTAAGTGTGTAATCAAAGAATAAATCGTAGAAGAGAGCACCTAAATCCATTTATCTACCCAGTCCGCTGACCTATATTAGATACTCCGTTTTCCCCATTGTGTTTAAGGAAAGAGACGCGCCCACCATAAGTAAGCCTAAGGTTCTCTTCAGTAAAGACCTCCTGCACGGGCCCGCTTGCTATTAGTCTCACATTAAGAAGTGCAGTCCAGTCGAAGTATTCAGGCACTGTTTGTAGATCATGGTGAACCACTACTACCGTTTTGCCAGATTTTCTGAGCTCTTGAAGTAGTGAGACAATTGCACGCTCAGTTGTTGCGTCTACACCCTGAAAAGGCTCATCCATAAGATAAACCTGAGCATCCTGAACAAGAGCTCGAGCTAGAAATACGCGCTGTTGCTGACCACCTGAGAGCTGACTTATTTGACGCTCTGCGTATTGCAACATCCCCACCTTATCAAGTGCGCTGAGTGCCATTTTCTGCTCTTCTTTCCCAGGACGCCTAATCCAACCCAAAGCACCGTAGCGCCCCATCATAACAACATCTTTTACGCTTGTTGGAAAATCCCAGTCAACGCTGCCCCTTTGCGGCACATAGCCTACCAATCGCTTTTGATCGGAAGAAGTTTTTCCATAAATTTTAATCTGACCCGCTGCAGTTTTAACAAGATTCAAAATAGCTTTGATTAGTGTAGTTTTTCCCGCACCATTTGGACCGACAATCGCCATAAGCACGCCCTCTGGAACCGTTAAATCAATATCCCAGAGTACTGGCTTTTCTTGATATGCGACAGTTAAATCCTCTACCTCTATTGCGTTTTCGCTCATATCTAAATCCCCTTTATTAAGACTCCCCACCTTGTCCAAGTGCATTCACTATTGTATTGATATTATGACGTACCATACCTATATAATTACCCTCTGGAGTTCCGGGATTTCCCATAGCATCTGAGAAAAGCTCCCCTCCAACGACTACATCAAAACCCTTTGATTTAACAGCAGCCTGAACAGCCTCTATATACCTGGGGGGTACTGATGATTCCACAAACACAGCCGGTATACGGCGCTCAACAATAAAAGTTGCGAGCCCTTGTACATCTGCTGTCCCTGCCTCTGATTCAGTACTTATCCCCTGAAGCCCTTTTACTTCAAAACCATAGCCTCTGCCAAAATAATTAAAAGCATCATGTGCTGTAATAAGAACCCTTTTATCTTTGGGCAAACTATCAGACCTTTCTTTTACATAAATATTCAAATCTGATAGCTCTTTTAAATATGAGTTAGCATTACTTTCATATTGTTGGGAATTTTGAGGATCCATTTCTATTAATGTGTCTTTAACTATTCCAACAGTATCCATCCACAATCCAACATCAAACCAAATATGTGGATCATAATTGCCCTGAAATTCGGGCGGAGCCATAAGATCGGCCCTTTCTACCCCATCAGTAACTGCAATAGTGTTTATCCCTCTTTTATTCATCTGCTCAAATATTTCAGCCATTTTGCCCTCTAAATGAAGCCCATTGTAAAAAATCACATCTGCCTTTGACAACAAAGCTACATCTCCAGCACTGGCCTTATATAGGTGTGGATCCACACCTGGACCCATAAGCCCCTTCACAGCTACTTTATCTCCGCCAACGACAGAGACCATATCAGCAATCATTCCGGTTGTAGCAACTATATTTAGACCATCTTGACCTGGGTCTTTTGAACTTCCACTGTCACTTGAAGAACATGCTAGGGCTAAAATTGAAAATAAAGCTATTAACAAATTTCTAGATAACCTCATTATGAAGCTCCCTTTTCTGCGCCTTTCACGTCAGTTACAAATACATACTGGGCTGCTCCCGGGCCTAGAATATGTTCAGATTTCTCTACTTTTATCTTTATAGGACCATTAAAAGGTTCAATTGAAAGCACTTTAAATTTTGTTTTTGGATATAGCCCCATCTTGCCAACATATCTAAGAAGATCGGGGTCATGATCGCTTACCTCATCCACTATACCGCTCTGTCCCGGTCTGAGATCAGCAAGTGGAATGGAGTCGAGCTCCAAGATAGTGCCGTCTCTACTAGGAATAGGTGCGCCGTGAGGATCCCTCGTAGGGTATCCCAAAGCAGCATCCATGCGGTCTTCAAGATCTTCAGACAAAACATGCTCCCATTTCTCTGCCTCTTCGTGTACCTGGTCCCAGGGCACCCCAAGGGCTTCTGCCAAATAGAGCTCGATTAGACGGTGATGTCTAATTACTTCTAGTGAGATATTAAGGCCTGCCTTTGTGAGCTTCACACCTTGATAGCGTTTGTGGGTTATGAGTTTTTTTTCAGAAAGTTTCTTTATCATGCTTGTAACTGAAGCAGGTGCAACATTAAGTCTTTCTGAAAGAGAATTAGTCGATACTTTTCCATTCTCTTTTTGAATTTCATAAATTCCTTTTAGATAATCTTCAATTGACTCAGTATACATTTTAAAATCTCCTAAAATAATATTTAGCTATATCTAAATTTTATTGTCCGATACATGCCCTGTCAAGAAATATATTGTCTAGAAAAGAAAAGTGAATGCTGTTGTAATAACTACTTCTTTCTCTGTATTGTCTGCATAAAGGTCAGGGGTTACACCCACTATTATGGTCAGCCAATCTGTAACCGGAGAGGTAAAGCCAGGTGTTATATTAAGAACTTGAGTGCTTTCCTCACCGTCCACATCCTCATAAGCATAAGCTGCTTCAATCACAGCCTGGAACCAAGGGACAACATAATATCCAAAACCTATATTGGAAACAAAGTTCCAACCATCATCTTCTACTATTCCAAATACAAAATCAGTATCCATTGAGAACTGATCGGAAAAATCTTTGGTCAAGATAAGTCCTCCAATTTCAATAAACCAAGGTGTATCTCCTCCGCTTGTAGGAATTGAAATTCCACCCTGGTAGGCCAATGAAAAGGGATATTTTGCCCCCTGATCAAGGAATCTATATTTAAGACCGGCCTCTATGTCACCGAAATCATTTATTTGATCAGTTAGATCTGAATTCTCATGGTTTAAATAATTAACGTTCACACCTAGCTCTAAGTCATCAAGAGCTCCTAGTGTAAACCTTACTCCGCCGCCTAGTCTAAAGGTATTGTCTCTATCATCAACAAACTCAAAGGAGAAGAAAGGCTCAATTTCAACATGTCTTTTAGGAACAGTCTGAGTGCTAGGAACAATGACCTTAGAATTTGATATTCCACCAACGGCATAAACATCCCTAACTCCAGCTACAATAATCAGCAGCATAAATACTGAGCAGAATATTAATGCCTGCATATAGTTTTGATTTATATTATTTTTTTTCATCTCTCTATATCTCCTAAGTGCAACACAAAAATCACAAAGAAATTCTTTGGCATGACTAATATTAATTTTTAGACTTGTCTAAAAATTATACAATGCATATCTAGTTGTCAAATTATCATAGATAGGGATTACATATGAGAGAGGGTTTGGAAATCAAGAAGCAATTAAAGTTCAGTGGTAGTTAAATCAAATTATTATTCAGGAGATTCTAAATACTCTGTTTTGTAAATTTCTATGAAACTCATAAAAATTGCCAAAAGCACAGGACCCAAGATTATTCCTGTAAATCCAAATACGGAGAGACTTCCAAAAATAGTAAGAACCAAAAACAGTGTAGATAACTTAACCTTACCACCAATAATCATAGGCTTAAGGAAGTTATCAACTGAACTAACAACCACTCCACCCAAGACCAGAACAGCGATGCCTGTGTAGAGACTCCCTGTAAAAACCAGATACAAGCCAACAGGCAGCCATACAATAACAGCACCACCTATTGGAATAAGCGCAAATACAAAAGTGAGAACTCCGCCTAACACTGAATAAGATACTCCCAAAGCCCAGAAAATTAGTCCTTGCAATATCCCTTGCACAGCCGCAGTTACCATTACTCCAACAATCACAGCATTTAAAGTATCGTAGAACTTCTTAAAAATTTCGTCTTTTTGCTCATCTTTCATTGGAATTAGATATTTAAGGCGATTGAGCATCCCTTCCCCATCACGGAAGAAGAAAAAGAGTGCAAATATCATCATTCCAAAATTGACTAAGAGCCCAGTCAAATTTGTTGCAGCCGACTGTACTTCATTGATTATATAGCCGCTAACCGAACCCAAGCCCTTAAGCGCCATTTGGTGAACATTTACCTCTTCTATTTGGAGCTTATTTTCTAAATCTTGTAATACGGAGAGTGGAATAAGACCTTTTAATTTCTCAAGGCTGTTTTTTAATTCTGAGACTTCGACGTTATCTGTAACACTCTGATATATATCAAACATATCCACAGCCACAGTGGCAGAAATAAAAACAAGAGGAAGGATAATAAGAAAGGTAGCAAGTACAGTCATTATCATTGCAGATATGTTCTTACGGCCTCTAAGAAGTTTGTTTAATCTAAGGTATATAGGATAGAGAGTGAGTGTAAGTATGGATCCCCAAAAGAGTGCTAATACAAAGGGACTCAATATCTGATAAAAAAGATATATAAGCAAAAGAAATATCGCTAGAAAGAACCAGGCAAATACCTGTTTACGTTGCACTTTTATATCCTCGATTAATAACAAGTGTTTTTCTTACGCCACTTGCTAATTTACACTAAATAAGGAAATTTTCACAGAGTTAAGCTATTATACTGTGCATAATGAGAATTTTGAAATCACGTACCAGTTTACTGGAATTGATTGTCTTGATTGTGACATTAGCAATTTGCTATCCGACGGTTTTTATTAAATCGGCAAATGCCAACAAATCTACCGATACCCCTGTATACAGCTACAAGGTTATAAATACCTACCCTCACAGCACAGATTCGTTTACACAAGGATTAGTCTTTGACGAAGGAACGTTATATGAAAGCACGGGATTAAATGGTCAGTCTGCAGTAAAAATAGTCGATCTTGAAACAGGAAAGACCGTTAAATCTTATGATATTGCAGATAAATATTTTGGAGAAGGAATCACTGTAGTTGGTAATAAGATAATTCAGCTTACTTGGAGAGCTAAAAAGGGCTTTGTCTACGACAAGAAGACTTTGAAGCTACTTAGAACATTTAAGTACGACACTCAGGGATGGGGCATTACCTATGACGGGAAGTATATAATTATGAGTGATGGCAGCGATGTGCTTTACTTTATGGATCCCAGAACTTTTAAAGTAAAAGGAACATTAGATGTATACCACGAAAATGGGAAAGTCGGAAAGCTAAATGAGCTTGAATATATAGACGGTGAAATATACGCAAACATATGGGGAGAGGAAAAGATAGCCAGGATAAATCCGAAAACGGGTCAAGTTACGGCTTGGATAGATCTAAGTGGACTTCTCAGCAAAGAAGACAAGAAAAACAGGATCGATGTACTAAATGGAATAGCTTATGACGCAGAGAACAAAAGGCTATATGTTACAGGAAAGCTTTGGCCCAAAATATTTGAGATTGAAGTTACTGAAAAGAACTAAAGTAGAACTATTTTATTAATGGCTGTTGTTCCATCTCTTCAGTATTAATAGGGTTTACATCCGACTCAATTTCCTCTTCTACTTCTCTATTGTATTTTGAGTCATAACTCTCAGGCTCAACCCTTGGTTCCAATTCGTCAGTTGTATCAGGCTCAGCTGGGGTAAAGATTGCAGAGCAGGAAGCAATGCTTACAGACAAAACAATTATTAGTAACAAAAAGATATTTTTCATTTTCACCCTACCTAATATGAATTTGATTAGCAGAATTATGGCTGAATAATCTTACACGTTATACTAGAAATAAGCCAAATCGGTTAGACAACCTTATGAAAACAATACAGCCACCACTACTAGGTATAATATTAGCTTCATGTGCAATGCTGTTATTGGTATCCTGCTCAACTGTAGACCTGAATAATAACTCAACAGACAACAACAGTGCTGTAGCACGTCTGTACATTGGTCTCAGTTCAAGCAAACTATATAGAGAAATTCTAGTTGAAGAAGTAGAAGAAATAATATCAAGACATTTTAAGGCCGCTACAGTTCAAGAGTCTACGGGCTTTTATGAAGGGGAAAAAGAGAGAAGCTTAATTATTACCATAATCAACTGTTGCAGGTGGAAAGAGCCAGAAGAAGGGTTCCGGGAGAAGATTAATAATTTAGCATCACAATTAAAAAATGACTTGGGACAGGAATCAATACTCGTTGAGTATATTTCTCAAGGACACAGTGAAATATTTGAGGTTCTGGAATAACTAAAATGACTAAAACAAAACGCACATTAATCTTTGGCCTCCTTCTTATCGTATTAGGAGCTATTATATCTCTGCTGGTTGTGATGTATATCACAGGATTCTCGGGTGGAACAAAAAAAGAGTTATGGATTGTATGGCTATCTTCACTACTACCAACAATAGTTTCGGGTGGAATAGCGGCATTTCTATACCATTACCTATGTGAATCAAAGAAGAAATGGGTTCATATACTGTGGTTCCTGATTACTCTGATTATTATTGTGGGCTTTGCTCCAACCATTACATTTGTCATGCTAAAATCAATGTTACATTGATGAAAACAATCATTTAACATCAGACAACTGCTCAAGAGCTAGAAGCAGAGCTTGCGTTCCCTTCCTTCCATGCCCTTGTGCCTTGGTTGCGATGTAGAGCTGGTGGACTAAAGAGAGTCCAGGAAGAGTTAAGTCCATTCTTTTGGCCTCTCCAAGAGCAATACCCATATCTTTTATGAAGTGCTCCACATAAAACCCGGGCTTAAAATCACGCTTTACTACCTTTGGGGCAAGGTTGTCGAGCATCCAGCACGCAGCAGCCCCCTTGCTCACAGAGCTAAGCATGGTGTTTAAATTGAGCCCCGCTTTATAGCCGTAAAGAAGCGTCTCACACATACCTATCATAAGCGCACAAGCCATTATTTGATTACACATCTTAGTATGCTGACCTTTTCCGGGCCCACCCTGATGAACTATATTCTTTCCCATTAGTTTAAGTAGCGGCATAACTGCTTGGACAGCATTTTTACCCCCTCCGACCATAATGGATAGTGTTCCCGCCTGAGCTCCAATATCCCCTCCTGAGACCGGTGCATCAACAGATGAGGAGCCCATACTTTTTGCTTGCTCATAGATTTCTTCAGATAGTGCAGGCTCAGTCGTAGTCATATCAACGATTAAGCTGCCTTTCTTAAGCCCTTTAAACACCCCATTGTCTCCAAAATACACTTCCCTCACATCCTTTGGGAATCCAACTATTGTAAATATTACATCTGCTCTCTCGGCAACCGCTTTAGGAGATTTTGCCCACTCAGCACCCTCGTCAATCAGATGCTTTGCTTTTCTTTTCGTACGGTTATATACAACCGCCTTGTAGCCTTTATTCATTAAATGAAGACACATTGGACCACCCATTACCCCAGTTCCAATCCATCCTATAGTCGTTTTTTTTGGGCTCACTTTGATCATTGCGACAACCTCCTATACGCGGGGATAACATCAATTACACCTTAGAGTATAAATTATCTCAAAAGTTGAGCGTAGTCCAAATCATAATAATTCCCTGATGCAGAACTATCCGTTTACAACCGCCCTATTCTTTTGTAAACTACAGGCTCAAATATTGAATAAGGCGCTAAATCCCTAATATATGAATCTAAGAAATATTCTTATAAGAATTGTGGCTATTTTAATAGTTTTTATAGTTCTATTGGCTTTGGGCGAACTCTTAATCCGGGTATATCTCAACTTCAATACGGCTTACGATATAGAGATGACCAAATATGCCCTGAACCTTAAAAAGGATTCAGAGAATCCATTAATTGGCCATGAGCACAGACCCAATCAATCCATGGAACTAATGCATGTGATGGTAGATATTAATTCTGATGGACACAGGGACAAAGAATATCCGGTCGAAAAAAGTGATAAACAGAGAATTATATTTCTAGGAGATTCGCTCACTTTTGGATGGGGAGTCAAAGAAGAAGAAACCTTCGCTACTCTAGTTGAGGATGATTTAAATTCTCAGAGCCCTACAGAAGTTATTAATTTTGGTACAGGCAATTATAACACTGAGCAGGAAGTAAACCTCTTTATAGAAAAAGGGCTCAAGTACAATCCTGACAAAGTCGTTCTATTCTATTTTATTAACGATGCCGAGCTCACGCCGCAGAAATCTGGGCTTTGGTTCCTGGGTTATTCTCAGTTTATATCTTTTTACTGGTCAAGGATTAACTCTATGCTTAATAACTTCCTGCCTTCAAAAAGCTTTCAGGAATTCTATGAATCTCTTTATGATGAGGGCGAGCAAGGGTGGATCAATACTAGAAAAGCAATAATACAACTTCGAGATATATGTGAGGATAGAGGAATTGAGTTTCAGGTGGTGCTTCTTCCAGAGTTACATGATGTAAACAATGAGATATTTGCTAATATTTACAACAATTTAGCGCTATTTTTAGCGGAAAACAATATAGACTATCTTAATTTAGCTAAGCTTTTTGAGAATCACCCCAATCAGATAGAACTATGGGTAAGCTATGATGATGCTCATCCTAACAACATTGCACATAGAAAAATTGCTGAATCATCGGTAGAATTTATTAAAAACAAGGGGAACAAATAGTGTTTAAAAATTTCTTCTCACGATACAAATATTATCTTATCACAGCACTCATCGTATTTGTCGTATTAACAGCCCTTTTGATTCTATTTTCAGGCGGACCACAACAGGGCGGTTTTAACTATCAGATTTTTTAATTATAAATAGATAGAAATTAAAAAGTGACCCAAGCAAATAGTAAGAACTCTTCAAATAGCCGTCTAACAGATTTACTTATAGTATTTCTTCTCATTGTTCTATTCGCATTACTCATGGAGCAGGTCGTTAGATTTTATCTCTTCGGAGCTAATTCTCTAAGTTACGAAAAAATGAAAAGTGTAGGATCCATGGGATATACGGGGTATCTTCAGGAGTCTGATTTCCCTGGTGTGGTATACGAATTCAAGCCTGGGATTGACTCATACTTTAAACTCTCAGACTTTAAAACAAATTCCAAAGGACTAAGAGACAAAGAGTATAGTTTGGATAAACCTGAGAATACTTTTAGGGTAGCTGTTATCGGAGGCTCATTTACAGTCCCTGCGGGAGTCGACATAGACTTGGCTTTCCATAGTATTTTAGAGGATCGATTAACTAGCGAAAACCCTGATTTAGAATATGAGTTTATCAACTTTGGAGTTAGTGGATACAGAATTAACAACAAGATTGCAACTCTTAAACATAAAGCTCTAAAATATGATCCGGATTTAGTATTATTTATTCTAGATGGCTCTCAATTCACAGAGGATGAAGAAAAAGATTTTAAACCTAAACCAAAGAAGAACCAGTTTTTTCAAAGCTTCACATATAAATTATTATCTAAAGCCAAAGTATTTAAAGATGACGACAAGCACAAAGAATATCTCGATAAGCATCTAGAGGGTTTAGGTGAGCTTGATAATGATCTTTTGGAGTTAAGCCAAATTAGCAAGCAATATAATGTTCCAATTGCTATTGTTGTACTAGATCACGACTATTCGCATTACAAATTAAGCGGCGAAATAGAAGGTCTAGTAAAGAAAAACAATCTATATTTCTCAAACACAATTCCTGCATTTCAAGACATAGACATAGGTGAGTTGACGATTTACAAAACCGATATCCACCCCAACGCAAAGGTTAATCAAATCTTTGCAGATGAAATATATGAGGACCTCGAAGAACAATCGTTAATAAAGAAGTGATGATCTATTGATGGATCTCAGATATTCTGTAAGATATTACTCCTACTTTAAATTATGTCCCCGTAGCTCAGTAGGATAGAGCGCAGGATTCCTAATCCTGAGGCCAGAGGTTCGAATCCTCTCGGGGACGCATTACACCCCATCCAACCTAAAACAGCTAACAAATAAGTTATCTGAAAAAAAACTCTTGACTTCTTAAGACACGTGCTTTATATTATTCATGAAACTTAAGTAACGCACTTAAAATCATCCTCCATCCTCCTTTAAGAAAGGGGAAGCAAATCGGAAAAGACTTGCTTCCCCTTCTCTTTTTTTTAAGCATTTTTACCATGGTTACAATCAGTTATAATTATCGACCAGATTATGGATAAAATACATATAATTCTATTCTACAAATTTACGGATATAAAAAATCCCGAAGATTTTATAGAAAAGCAGCTTAACTTCTGCACAAAAGAAAGACTGCTTGGGAAAATCCTGGTAGCCAAAGAAGGAATAAACGGCTCACTCAGCGGCTCTAAAGAGCAAGTCTACAAATACAAAGAATACCTAACGGGCCAAGACCAATTCAAAGATATAATCTTTAAAGAAGAAATTGGAACATTTAGCCCTTTTAAGAA
Source organism: Deltaproteobacteria bacterium (assembly GCA_029262275.1). Lineage (GTDB taxonomy): Bacteria > Desulfobacterota_D > UBA1144 > Nemesobacterales > UBA2774 > CR02bin9. The sequence goes on from JAJCZS010000010.1 coordinate 57,636, forward strand.
GATTATAGTTCGTCAGAAAAAAGAAATTATACGGATGGATCAAGATCTAGACCTAGAGAAAAGGGGAAATTATATAACCCCCCAAGAACTTATGGAGCTATATGACAGCGATGAAGAGTTTATAGTTCTTGACACCAGAAACAATTATGAATCTGAAGTAGGCAAATTTAAAAACGCTATAACACCTGATATAGATACTTTCCGTGAATTCCCTGAAGCACTCAAATCACTAGAAGACAAGAAAGACAAAAAGATTATTACCTACTGCACAGGTGGTATTAGATGTGAAAAAGCAACTTCTTATATGATAAAAGAAGGATTTAAGAATGTTTACCAGTTGCAAGATGGAATTATTAACTTCTGCCAGCAATTTCCGAACACACTCTGGGAAGGAAAGTGCTTTGTCTTTGACCAGAGACTTCTCTCGCACGTTGACCCAGATGCTGAGCCAATCACGCACTGTGTACACTGCAATCAAAGCTGTGATAGATATTACAACTGCAAAAACCCAACCTGTGACGACTTTATAGTTATATGTGAGAAATGCAGTCAAGATTATAACGGCTGTTGCTCAGAAAAATGCGTTGATGAATATAAAGCTTATACAACACGCAAATCAAGAGAAAGACAAGGATACAAGAGCAAAGAAAATACGCAGGAGAGATAATATGAGGACATTATTACTGTTTGCAATATTAACAATTTCTACCAATTATGCACTTGCTGAATGCACAGAATATATGCAGGCCTTCAACAAACACCAACTTGTAATAAAAGGAATGATGGATCTGAACTTTGAGGGCAAAATGAATGCACAGGTGGGAGATGCTATTGGCAAACGACTTAAGGAAGCACAAGAGCCTCTCGATTCTGGAGATTATCCCAAAGCTTGTGGTATATATGACTCGATAATTGAGGACTATGGTTTTGATAAATCATTTGAAGAAGCTCCTGCAAAAGAAACTAAAGAAACTACTACCAGTAGCTCGACTAGCTCAAGTGATGAGGCAGGTGATGCTGCTGAATCGCCATCAAGTGTGGCACCATCTTCTGATTAATCTAAACCTGCAAACCAATATAGCTTATAATCTTTATATCAAATTATAATTGTGGAGGGGATTCTATAATTAAATGGGAATCTTTATAATAGGTAGTCAGATAATTCAATCTTGGTCATTATCTTGTTCCCTGCGCGCACGCATTATGATTGCGATTACAAAACCAGAGAGACCAAGTGCATAAATTACGGGCCCTAGAATTTCCATAGTAAGAAATCATACCCCCAATAAGATTTATACAGTTATTATCATATGCCGGAGACCATATGTCTATAGTCTCCGGCAAAGTGTTAATCTTCTTTTTGAAATACTTACTTTTTCTTTTTAGTAGCTTTCTTAGCTGTTGATTTCTTTTGAATGAATTTCTTAAGCTCTTTTTGATCAGCCTTAAGAAGCTCTTTGATTCGAGGTGGGTTCACTTCAGCTACAATCACATCTCCAACTTCCATATGCACATTACCAAAAATGCCATGTTTCTGCATTCCCTTGGTCTGCATCTGGTTATCATCCGTTGGGTTAACATAGTGTATAGCCACTCCTTTATATCTGTGTATCAAGAACAGTGAAAGCAATCCATTTAATCTCTTCTGACGATACTCTGTATCAAAAGTGTTCTGATCTCTAACAAATATTAGGGTTTTACCCATTCTGTCACTTATAGTTGAGAAAATAACATCTGCTATCTTACTATTATCTCCGTCAAACACTGCAAGCTCTAGCAGTTCAGATCCTGCTGTATGAGGTCTAAGCTGTACACGGAAGTTATCTTCGAAACCATAGTGATCTTTCCAGATCTCAAGCCAATCCTCAAGCAGCCTTGGTGGAACCTCGGTTTCAACAAGGTGTTGTACTTGTGTAGATCCTTTACCCATAGCTTTTGTTGTTGCTGTTCGTCCAGAAGATGCAGCCAATGCGCCGTCCATCCTAGGTCCACCAACAAGTGACTGAGGTGTTTTATAAGGAGAATCAACAAGTCTGAATTTTCTTTGCAATCTAGCAAGTGCCAACATACCATCTTGTTTGAGTGCTGTGGAGAATTCTTCTGCAGCAAGTCCATCTATCTGATGACCACCGTAGGTAATAAAGTCGAAAACAAATCCGAGTTTTCCGATCTCTTGAGGGAACACTCTCATCTCATCCTCTGTCATACCTGTGGTATCCCAGTTAAATGAAGGGGAGAGGTTATAAGCAAGCATCTTATCTGGGAAAATTTCATGAATTGCTTCTGCAAACTCTCTGGCTTCTTCTAAATTAGCTGTTTTAGTTTCCATCCAGATCAGATCGCAATATGGTGCAACTGCCATAGATTTTGCTATTGCATATTCAATTCCGCCCTTAACCTGATAATATCCCTCAGGAGTTCTTGAGAGCTCACAATCCCATGATGCCTCAATTCCCATTGATCTGGCCTTCTCTCTTGCATGGTGGAAAGAAACCTGCTTTGCGAAGTCATACCATTCTTCAATGGTCATATTCAGGTCTCTGCCTTCTTCAATCTGAAATTCCATCTTCTCAGCAACAGCCTGTGCAAAAGTCATAAGAGCTGACTCAGCCTCCCATGTCTCTACAAACTTTGTAGCCGCATTATCAAGCGGCTTGGTAATACTTCTTTCCTTACCATCTTTGAGAGCTTGAATGCTTTCATCAATTATTGCTGTAAGCCCTACTTCATCAAACCATTTGTATGCCTGCTCATATTCGTCATCTGAAATTTGATATAGCAGATGACCGTTAACATCTGTAATACCTTTGTCGTAGAATCTTTTAAGAATGGAGAGATAGCAAATCTTGTAGCCAGGAACATCAATGTTCGTAGCACCTAAAATAAATGGATGGTCACGCTCATCTCCTCTTCCATCTAATAGGTTTGCTGCCTCAGCATCTGTTCTTGCAACAATAATTCCAGGAACTTTCATTATGTCTAATTGGAACCTTGCTGCGGTTAATCTTTTTATTTGTTCATCTATTGGAACTAGCACCTTACCACCCTGGTGTCCACATTTTTTTGTACCAGGCTTCTGGTCTTCAATGTGATATCCGGTAACACCAACTTCAACAAAGCGGCGTATCAGATTTCTCACGTGCGCATCACCACCGTGTCCAGTGTCAGCATCAGCAATAATAAATGGTCTATAGTCATATCTTGGGGTAGATCTTCTTTCCTTCTCAGACATTCTTGATCTAAAGAACTTCTGATTCCTATCTGCAGTCAAAAGTGCCCTTACCAATGTAGACGCTTCATCTGGAACCTGGCTTAAGGGGTAGCTTGCTAAATCGGGACCAGGATCTTCATCCTTAGAACCTTTAGCTGAAGTTGCCCAGCCACCAAGATATATGCCTTCAATACCGATACGCTTCATAGCAACAATCTGACTAGGTGAATAAGGACCGAAACTTGTAATCTGCTCACCTTTTGCAAATAGCTCTCTTAACCTGTCATAGAACTGTGCAGAATATACTCTGGCAACAGTGTAGTCAGTATCAAGAGTACCTCTTTGCTGTACTACCTGACGAGCAGAATAAAGACGTTTAACGCCTTTAAAACGAGGACTAGCAAAATACTGCTTTGTCTCATGGACCTCTCTTTCAAAGTCGTCCATCTCATCCTCTAATGATGTGTCAATCCCCTTTTCTGGAGCAAAATCCAGATTCTCTGTAATCCTTGTGCCATCTTTTCTAAATGAGTCCATATAGTTTGTTATCCTCTCTTTTGCTGTGGCTAGATCATGATTATTAAGGTTAATATTCAGAAGATCTATATACCACGGAGTTTTTACTTCATCCAACACATACGCTTTAACAATTTCCTTTGCTATCGGCAGTGTTGTTGGTTTTGAATCATCATGTACATCTTTGTCTTTTGCTTTAAGTAATTTGTCATACTCTTCTTCAAGGAGCCTTTCAAAAAGCTCTACAGTAAATGTATCTCCTGCTTTAACTTTAGTTTCCTTATCAGCTTCGTTGAGTTTTCCACCCTTATGTAGCCATTCCCAAAGAATACTTAAGCGTATCTCTCCGGTTGCAGCGTCTTCCATAAGATATAGAATGTCGTCATTACCAAAGAAATCAGCTGGCTTAAGAGCTGCTGCCTGAAAACCCTGTCCAAAAGCGTTTCCATACTGAAGAGCAACGCTGATTAAATTACGGGCGCCTCTTATGCTTCTTGGAGCTTCCTCAAGAAGCGTAAGGCCCTCAGCATCTTCATCTGTATATGTTAGGGCTGGGAATTTTCTTCCGAGCTGGTTAGCGTCTCCGACCTTTTCCCAAACAGGTCTAATAATATGTACCATCTTCCAGTGAGCTACCCACTTTCCACTGGCGCCTTCTTTTTGCTCCCTTACTGCTCCAGCAAGTGCTTTTTCCATACTACTCTCAACACCTTCTTTTGAACCCACAGGGATGTTAGGTTCCATTCCACCCTGCCAAAGCGCGAAGTTACCGTTTATATCAGGAGTATTTACTGCTCTTCTGACCCGGTCTTCATAATTTCTCATGTAACCATATGTCATAGTGATAGGCTCGATGTTTGGATTAATGAAATATTTATCCCAAGCCATAGCGTCTGAGACGCTGTTTATGTAATCCCATCTTCCAGTATTAAATCCAACAAAGTGTCTACCCAAAGCAGCTCTAATTTCCATTAGCTGGAAAGTCTCTTCAAGCTGTTCGATAAGAACATATCCTTTGATAGAACCAATTGGAATATTTAGATGATCCTCAAGAGCACTTAGTATTTCATTCCAAAAAGCAGCTTCTTCAGCTGTCTGAATTTTGGGGAGATAAAGTACAATTGAAGCACCTTTTTTCTCAAGCTCTTTGTAGTTGTTAACAACGTAAAGCACCATATCTACAATTGAGGCTGAGAGAGCTAAACCGTTTTCATCACGCACATGTCTATCATCAAGATGAAGACCTCTAGCGCGGAATATTATAGTTGTGAAATCAAGTTGTTTTTTCCAGTCCTTGATTTTTTCCTCACCGAAAAAGCCTTCAGACCATTTATTGATCTCTCCGGCCACTTTTTCAGCTACTTTTAAAAACTTAGAATCTTTTTTTATTGCAAGTTTCAAATTCCTTTGGTTCTCAAGTGACATTGAGCTGATCTGGCCTAAAGCATCTTCACCGTCGAACATCCAACCATCTGCACCTGAGAGGAGAGCATATGCAACATTACGAATGCTGCTTTCTAGAGGAGAGTTTGGTTTTGCAGCTGGTCCGGTGCCTTGTATCCACTGTCTTTGTAAATCATGAGGAATTTCAGACCCTACAAACTTACCGTCACGAGCATCCTGAATCTTAATATTAGTACGTGGAATAAAGTCGTGAGGATCAAGAAATCTTATTCTTTCTTTATTGCGGAATCTCTGTGCTCGTCTGGCATATCTTTTTTCCATAAGCAACTTCTGATCCTTATTGAAAACAGACAGCACCTTCAAAGCATCAATTACTTCATCTGTATAGATATCTGGGTATTCGTTTTCCAAACCATCTCTGATCTGCAAACCCTTATTTGCTGAAATCACCCTTAGTGATTCTTTTGAGAAATTTCTTACCGTACTCATAAGTTTCTACTCTCCTTGCTTGCATTTTTCATGAAACTTAAAAAATAGGCTTATCATTATAATATAAGAAACAGTTAAATCAAATTTACTTGAGGAATGGTTTGAAAGAAATTTTTTATTGCAATAATTACAGCGAGTTAGCAATATTAGCAAGTGCAATTTTTACTGTGCAGTGCACAATAAAATCAACAAATATGAAGAAATTCCACCCTAGGAAAACTTCTTCATTCTCTTGAACCTGCCCTTTAAAAACTGATTGCAAAATAGTCGTTAGGGTTATTTATATTTAGGGTTCAAATTTGACACCTTATTATATACAATAATAAGGGCGGGAAATATGAATTTTACGAGTGCAAAATGCTTTCTAATTATATTTGTTCTATGAATCAAATGAACTTAAGGGACCTCTACATTATTGCCCTTACATTTGTATTATGTTCCTATACACCAATAAGTTTTAGTCAAGAAGAGGTTATTGAGCAAGAAGTGGTTATAGAAGAAACTTTGCAGCTCTCACTTGAAGAAGCTTTGGTGATTGCTGTTGCAGAAAACCCCAAAATAAAAAATGCCTTTTTAGAAATAAAAAAAGCTGACAATGCCATATGGGCAATAAAGACAAGACTCTTTCCTGAATTTGATTTTAGCCTCTATGAAGCCTATCACTTAACTGAAGAGGCTTTTGAATTTAATCAAGGGGCTTTTGGGGACTTTCCTGTAATTGGTCCTATACCGGCTGAAAACACTAGCATTGAAACAACTCCTAATTTTACAACATTTATTACTGCAACAGCTTCACAGCCTATCTCGCAATTGTATGAGATTTCTCTATTGGTTAAACAAAGAGAGATACAAAAAGCGGTCTCTGATCAAGATTTTAGAGCCAGGGTCCTAGATATTGCAGATGAAGTAAAAAACGAATACTACCAAATTCTTAAAACCCAAAGCTCTCTTGAAGCACAAAATGAAAAGATAGTATTTTTAAAATCTTTGCTTGAGCTCGTAAACAGAGATGTTGAACAACAAAGACTTCTGGAGAGAGATAGCCTAGAGGTACAAGCCCGCCTAGCTAGAGCTGAGTACAGACAGTTTAAACTCAAAAACAATCTAGCAACTCAGAAAGAGAAGTTTAACAATCTCCTGGGACGGGACATTGAAACTCCTTTTTCTGTTGCTCCCGTAGGATTTGCTGCACCCTTTGCTGTTAATGTTCAAGAGGCTGAAGAACTTGCTTTAGAACAAAGACCCGAGATAGAAATAGCCGAGCTAGACATCCAATTTGCCGAAAATGAAGTAAAAGTTAAAAAATCAAAGTACATTCCTGAAGTAGGGATACAATTCCAATATATTGCTAACCTTAATGTAGAACTTCTCCCAGAAAACATTGCAACAATAGGATTGTTTGCCAAATGGGACGTGTTTGACTGGGGAAGGAAGAAAAGTGAGATTGCAGGGAAGAAAAAATCATTAATACAGGCTCAAAACAGACTTGATGAGACCACATCTCAAGTGCTTATTGATGTTAACTCCACAATTCGCGACTTAGAAGAATCAACAGTGCTAATCGGAGTAACCGAGTTGGAACAAGTTGCGGCTAAAGAGAATCTTCGTGTGGTTATGAATCAATATAAAGTACAGGACGCACTCCTGACCCAGGTTCTTGAGGCAGAGTCATCATTGGAAGAGAAAAACAGTAACCACGAGAAGGCTATATTGGATTATTGGACGGCCCGAGCTAATCTAGATAGGGCAATTGGAGAGGACTGATGAAAACTACTATTAAAGTTGTAATTCTGTTCCTACTAATTCCATGCTTCGTGAGCAGTTGTGGAGGGGATCAGTATAAAAAGACCACAACTCCAGTAAGGGTCGAAGAAGTCAAGATTCAGGATGAGAATGCTCCGCTCAGATATACGGCAACAGTTAACCCATACAGTCAGGTTAGCCTGGATTTCCAAGTTCGTGGGTACGTCATACAAATCCTTCAGGTTGAAGGAGCAGACGGCAGAATGAGAGATATTCAAGCAGGAGATTTTGTAACAAAAGATTTGCCTCTTGCACAAATCGATCCAACAGACTATCTCGCTAAAGTGGTTGAAGCTAAAGCTCAAGTCGCCGAGGCTAAGGCTACGCAACAAAAAGACACAGAAGCATATAGGAGAGCAAAAATACTCTATGCCGAGCAAAGCATGACAGCTCCTGAACACGATAGAGCCGTAAAGAATTTCAAAGTCTCTAATGCCCAAGTCTTAGCAGCCGAAGCCAACCTTGTAGAGGCCGAACAAAATCTATCCTATTGTACTTTAACTCCCCCTTCTGACGGGGCGCTTTTAAGTAGAGACATTGAAATCGGGGCTCTCGTGAGGCCAGGATCCCAAGGGTTTGTACTGGCTGACGTAGCAGCAGTTAAAGTTTTATTCTCAGTGCCCGATACAGTCTTAGGAGACGTGAGTTTGGGGGAGGTCATGGAAGTTACGACCGAGTCAATCAAAGACACGATTTTCTTAGGAAGAATTACGGAAATCGCCCCTGCAGCGAACACGCGAACCAGGGTGTTCAACGTTGAAATCACAATACAAAACCCAGAGAACAAACTTAAGCCCGGAATGATAGCATCTCTAAACGTATTTAAAGGAAATACTAACCCTGTTTATGCAGTACCTCTTGCATCTATTGTACGTTCTGTTAACTCTCAAAATGAATATGCAGTATTTACAATTAAGGAGAGCAAGGGCAAAACTCGGACCGAGAGAAGAGACGTTAAATTGGGAAGTATTTACGGAAACAGAGTAGCTGTACTTGAAGGCCTGAATCAAGGTGAGAAGGTTATTACAATGGGCGCCCAAATTGTACGTGATGGCCAGGTAGTAAGTATTATCCACTAAAACTGAATTAGAATCATATGGAGGCAGAAATGGCTGAGAATGTTTGGAGAATATATCTATCAGGAGAAATCCACACAGACTGGAGAGAGAGGATCGTAGAAGGATCGGCAGGTCTACCTGCTGAGTTCTACTCGCCTGTGACAGATCACGAGGCAAGTGATTTGTGTGGAGAGCAGATTCTTGGCGCTGAGGAATTAACTTTCTGGAGAGACAGAAAAGGAGCAGGGATAAACTCTGTTAGAACCAACACCCTAATCGAAACAGCTGACATAGTAGTTGTAAGATTTGGCCCTAAATATAAACAGTGGAATGCGGCTTTTGATGCGGGTTACGCATCCGCTTTGGGAAAACCCATTATCACGCTTCATGATGAAGAACATGACCACGCACTTAAGGAAGTAGATGCGGCGGCCAGGGCTACAGCAAGAACCCCTGAGCAGATTGTAGAAATTCTGAAATATGTAATTCTCAAATAACTGTCCTATGGCACATAGAGACGACAAAGATATTATAGCTAACACTCATAACACTGCCCGGTTTTTCACGGAAAACAGGCACATATCTTGGGTACTGTTGTTTGCAGTCCTAATCTGGGGCGCATACAGCTGGATGAGTATGCCAAAGAGCAAGGATCCTGAGATACCCGTGCTAGTGGCGGTAGCAATTTGCCCTTGGCCTGGCGCCGATGCTGAGCAGGTTGAGCAATTAGTCACGAAACCCATTGAAGAAACCATAGCTCAAAACTCTAAACTGCATGAACCGAAAGCAGGCAATGAGTTTGCTATAAAATCCACAACACTGCCTGGCTACGCTATCGTTCAAGTGCAATTGTCGGAAGGCCTCTCAGATACAACACAGCAATTCAATGATATTAATCTAAGGCTTGAGCAGCTAAACAATCAGCTTCCAGAGGGGGCTGGCCCAATAAGGTTCAACAGCGGATTTGGCAACACGGCTGCAAGAATGCTCACTGTAGCAAGCCCAAAAGAGAGCGATCTCGAGTTAGAGCTTAGAGCTAATAATATAAATTCTGCAATTCTACAAGCTCGTGAGTCTCTATCAGAAGACCGAATATCATTAGTAGTAGCACTACCAACCTCGGCAGATACCACAGCACTTAACAGTGTTTTAGAACTTTTAACTATCAATTTATTAGAAAATGGAATGGCAACCGAGATTCGCACGTTAAATGGCTCCTCATTTATAGGTCTTGATCTATCGCCACAAGTAAATGAAGAATCTCTTTTTAGTTATATAGAGACATTTTCAAAAGAAAAACTGGGTCTCTCAAGCTTCCACATTGACGCCTGGGACCCGGTCTTGATCACTGACACCAAAGAAACTAAAAACAAGTTAAAAGCTGTAGACGGAGATAAATATAGCTACAGAGATTTAGAAAATATAACAGAGCTCATAACTGAGACTTACCAAACCCTACAGCCAGTGTCGATCATAGAACGCTCCGGGACTCTAGATCAAGTTGTATATCTTGACTATTCCCAAGACATATTTGCCTCCTATGGAATTACCCCTCTTAAAATCAAAAATGCTCTTAGAAGCCGAAATGTAACTATTCCTGGGGGCGAGGTAGAAATTGACGGAACAGAAGTAATTATCTATCCCTCTGGTGCTTTTAACTCCGTAGAAGAGATAGGAGGTGTGGTAGTCACTGAAACTCAAGACGGCACTCCAGTTTATCTAAGAGATTTAGGTGAGATAGTAAGAGACTATCAAAGTCCACCAAGTCTGCTCAATTTCTACAAGTGGCAAGATGAATCTGGAGACTGGCATAGGAGCCGTGCAATAACTTTGGCTGTTCAGATGCGAAGCGGTGATCAGATCGGCAAATTTGGAGAATCACTAGATCAAGCTACAGCCAAACTATCCCCACTTCTGCCAAATGACATAATTATTTCTAGAACTTCAGATCAGCCACAACAGGTAAAAGATAACCTTCAATTATTTATAAAGGCTCTTATCGAAGCAATCATTCTTGTTGTATTTGTGGCATGGATAGGATTTAGAGAGTGGCGTTCAGCAGCACTCTTGGCAATTTCTATTCCTCTTACTCTTGCCATGACCTTTGGTTTTGCAAATTTATTGGGAATTGATATACAACAAGTTTCTATAGCCTCATTAATTATTGCACTTGGCCTTCTTGTTGACGATCCTGTGGTGGCTGATGATGCCATAAAAAGCAATCTTGCTCTTGGTCACCCGCCTATTGTATCAGCATGGCTTGGTCCGACAAAACTCGCAAGGGCGATATTATTCGCAACAGCAACTAATGTTATAGCATATTTGCCATTCCTCTTAGTATCCGGAACAACTGGCCAGTTCATTTACAGCCTTCCAGTGGTAATGGCCTGTGCTCTAATAGCATCGAGAATCGTCTCAATGACCTTTGTCCCAATGCTAGGATATTATCTGCTTCAACCTAGGAAAAAAGAACTCACTTTGGAGGAAAAGAGAAACCAGGGATTAACAGGGCACTACTACCGCATAGCAAAATGGTCTATAGAAAACAG
>JAJCZS010000011.1 GCA_029262275.1 Deltaproteobacteria bacterium
ATATACTGCTCCCCATTAAGAATCTAGTAGACTTAAGTTGGTAAATTTTCTTTAAAATATGATGGGAGGGCAGCAATGAAACGAAGGAGATGGGATTCTAAAACTAAGACCAAGATAGTACTTGAAGGCTTATCTGGTAGACCTGTTTCAGAGATATGCAACGAGTATGGAATACATCAAAACCAATTCTACATATGGCGTGATAAGTTCCTATCTGAAGCTCATAAAGCGTTTGATTCTAAGAAGGATGTTGGAGAAATAGACCGTCTTCGCAAGAAGAATCAGGAGCTAACACAAATAATAGGCTCACTTACCGTTGAATTAAAAAAAACAGAGGACGAGTTTATATGAGAAATCAGTCTTACTCTGTAACTCTCCGTAACGAATACTTACTTGAAAGAATAAAATCCATAAAAAGAGACCATCCCTTCTGGGGTTATAGAAGAGTATGGGCTTATCTAAGATATATAGATGGATTAATAGTTAATAAGAAGCGTATATACAGGCTTATGAGAGAGAATAACCTTACTGTAAAACCAAACACAAGACTAATAGCAAAGAGAGTATCAGAAAGACCAAAACCCAGAGCAGATAAACCTAAACAGTGGTGGGGAATAGATATGACAAAGGTCTTAACAAATACAGGCTGGGTATATGTAGTAATAGTACTGGACTGGTATACAAAGAAGATAGTTGGACACTACAGCGGAAAACAAGCAAGAACTAAAGAATGGCTAGAAGCCTTAGAGAAAGGACTTAACAGAGAGTTTCCTGCAGGAGTAAGGGGTAATGGATTAAAGCTCATGAGTGATAACGGAAGTCAGCCTACTTCACTCTGTTTTATGAAAGCGTGTTCTAATCTAGGAATACAGCAAGTATTTACAAGCTATAACAACCCAAAGGGTAATGCAGATACAGAGAGAATGATAAGAACAATGAAAGAAGAACTTTTTTGGCTACGGGAGTGGGAAAATGAAAGAGAGCTCAGTCTAGAACTGGACAAATGGGTCGAATATTACAACAGGAACTATCTTCATTCAGCACATGGATATCGTACACCTATTCAGGCGGAAAAGGGATATTACAGGAATCATACCTCACATAAGAATGCTGCTTGACAAAAGGGGTGCAGTACACCTGTACAACTCATTGACACTTATCTAAACAACTGATATTCTGAGATTAAAGTTTTATTACAGGGGGGATCATGATTTATCAAAACAAAATAGTAGCTTATAGCTTTACATTTCTCAGTGCGATTCTAATCTTACTCTCTTTTACATTATCAGGTAATGCACAGACATTATATTCATGCGAGAAACCAGACAGTGTAAGTCCATTCCTTTATACAGTTAATCAGAGCACAGGAGCTACTCTGACAACAACAGAAATAACACTTGCGGGAGAAATTGTGAACGGATGTACCGGTATGGCTAAGGATCCTACGACAGGCGTCTGTTGGATGATCTTAAATATAACGGAACCTGAAACGACTAACCCTAGAGTATTGGTTACGGTTGATGAAGTTACGGGTGTTGCGACATTAATAGGTGATACGGGTGAAGCCTTTTCCACAATCGCGTTTGACGCGGATGGCACCCTTTACGGAGTAACTGGAGACGGAGCTAGCCCACCTGAGACACTATTCACACTAAGTAAAGCCAATGGATTACCCACATTTGTTCAGACACTCGGAAACGGTGAAGACGGTGAAGCTATAGCTTTCAACCCACGAGACGGTCTTCTTTATCATGCCTCTGGTACTGGTGATCTCAATACTGATCAAATCTTCGAGACTGTAAATCTGCAAAATGGCATAGTTACACCAATTTTTCTGAGTGGCGATCCTGATAGCAGTGAGACGACTGCCTTGGTATATAGTGGTAATAATAGGTTTTTTAGGGTAGAAGGTGAGGAATTAGGGCAAATAACTGCTAACGGATTTGAATCTAGCATAGCTGATTTCGATCATCAATCAAAGGGTTTGGCTCTTGACTGTGGTATTCCGGGTTTTCCAACTGAGACTACAATCCCAACCCTTTCAGAATGGGGTCTTATAGCTATGGCGGGAGTTTTGGGAATAGTAGGATTTATGGTTATAAGAAGAAGGAAATTAATGGCTTAAAGTCTAACAACATTAGAATTTAAAAACTTCAAAGGGAACTTCGGCTCCCTTTTTTGTTAGGTTTCAGTATTCATAATTCCAACTTAATCAGAGCTTGACAAAAGGGGTGCAGTACATGTAGTACTACTTATGCAATACAGTAAATGTATATTCAACCAATAAGAATAATGATGCTTAACACCATTAGACGCTATTACCTACCAGGATATTATGTGATAAATTAAATGAAATAAACTCATTCATACAATTGCCTATGTCTAAGAAGAAATTTGATTTATCACCCTATCTAGATTGTTATATACACGTAGCTATTTCTTATAGTGAATTTCTTGAAAAGGTCAAAAAAACTCCATTTAAGATAGTAGATTTTGATATCCAATATGCTATTGAGGTATTGCATTCAAGATCTATTCGAGGGACACAAGCTGAATCAAAGATTGCCAGAGAAATATTAACGCAATCCGGGCTATCTGCTTTTATTACAAAGCAGGCATCCGTCAGAAAAACCGAAAATCCAAGATGGGCTCGCTGGCAACAAAATCCTAGAGGCTTAATTGAATTAATAATGGATATAGTAAAGGATATTCAACCTATTTGGGATAAGAATGAAACTGATACCACTAAGGGAAAAAAGAAAACTGTCAGCAAAATATTAGAACACATTCTTGAAGACAAACCTAGCGATAAACTCATAAAGGATATATCTCAATTCAAACAATCCAGCTTTCTAACAAATTTAGTAATATCAGTATTAGCTGAAACTGAGGGTCTTAGTTATTCGGTACTTTATAAGTTTTATTTTGACACACACAAAGACCTTAAGAAACTTATCGAACTAGAAAGGCAAAATAAATTGCCGAAAAGAAAAGGGGTTGAGATTAATAAATTAAGGATCAAAGATAAAAAAGTCACCTTTAGAATCAAAGAATTGTGGGACAACCCTGAAGAAGGAGTCGTCTTCTACAGAGAGGCATACGAAATATATAAATGCTGTATATGGACTACTTTACCCTTCTTAGCTACCAAAACTGAAAGAGACAAATTATTAAAGTCACTCTCATAGTAACCCAACAAAAAATATTCATCATGCTGAATGGTTACGATGTCACCCCTCCTATCGTAACTATTTTACTAATACTTTCTACCTCATACTAATCTCCTGAAGTTCAATTTAGTACGATAAATCATCTATTAGGAGGTTTCATTATGAACAGTGAAGCAAAGTTACTAGACATTAATGAGCTTGGGAAACGACACCCGGCTTTGAAAAATAAGTATAGACTGCAGTGGCTTATACGAACCCGCCAAATTCCGATCGTTAAAATTGGGAGAAGGATTTTTTTCGACGAGAAAGAAATACAAGAATGGATTGAAAATTCAAAAGTCCCTACTATCGAAGGAGGTAACTCATAAATGAGTACTGAACATAATCATTACAATAAGATGCCTGAATGGATAGTACAAGATCTTAATAATTCAGGACTGAACCATCAAGACTTGAATGTTATTCCACTATCATCTCAACAACAATTGCAAGATTGGCTTGGATTCACCCAATTTGATAGTATTAAAATTCTTGATGTCGGTGGTTATTTTATACCCTATCCTGGTTTACAAAGTTATTATCGACTTAAACTACGAGAAAAAATAGGTGATGCTAAATACTTATCTCCCAAGGCTAGCGGAAATCATGTCTTTATGCCTCCTGAGGTTAAGGAGTTTGCTACGAAGCACAATCCGGACAAAGCTCTTTTCATTACTGAGGGAGAGAAGAAAGCTGCTAAAGCAACTAAAGAGGGATTTCCAACAATCGGACTGTCAGGAGTTTGGAACTTTAAAGACAGAAACTCCGATTTCCTCCCTGAACTAGATAACCTCAACTTCAAGTATCGTAAAGTGTATATAGTATTTGATTCCGATATATCATTGAAGCATAGTGTTCGCAGAGCTGAATTGAGATTAGCCAATGAGCTAGTTAACAGAGGAGCTGATGTATATGCTATAAGGTTTCCTCATGATGATGTGGGGAAAAACGGATTCGATGACTATCTCGTAAAGTACGGAAAAAGAACTTTCCAAGAATTATTAGAAAAAGCAAAATCCGTATTTGAGTCACACATCGAAGAGGATACTCCAATCGAACTACTAATAGGTGAGATTGCTCGGGTAAAGTCCGCTGTTAGAAGTGAAGAATTGATAAAGCTCCTAGCTAAAGTGAAACAAATACCCAAAGACACTATACGAAAGGAAATGTCTAAGGTATTAGTAGCAGAAAAAGAAACAAAGGAAAGGACCGAAGATACATTTACAGAGCTGGAATTAAAAAAAGCTATAGACATACTAGAATCTAATGACATTCTAGACAAAATGATTGATCTAACCGAAAGTTCGGGTTATGTAGGAGAACATATCAACAAGAAAATTCTCTTTCTATCCTTTACATCACGGTTAATGGACCATTCTATTTCTTGTATTGTAAAGGGAAGTTCTGCCAGCGGGAAATCCTCACTCGTTCATTCGATGCTTAAATTCTTTCCCGAATCAGACACTTTAAAATACTCGTATATAACATCAAAGGCTTTGGTACATTCTCAGAATGATCTATCCCATAAGATATTATTCGTACAGGAAAGGAATGGAAGCGAATCTGCAGACTACTCTATCCGTACTACTATATCCGAAGGTGAGATCTCTATATTTTATCCTGTAAAAAATCAGGTCACAGGAGTGTACGAGACGAGACAGAAGTGCGTAGATGCAACTGGTTTAGTTTTTGTAGAAACAACTACCAAGGACCGCGTGCATGCAGAGAATGAGACAAGGGTCTTCAATATATATATGGATGAATCAGAGAAACAAACCCAACGTATCATGTCCTCTGAAGCTAGAGAAATAGATAGAAAGGTTATTGATTCAGAATATAGGATATGGAGAGCAGCCCAAACGCTCCTTGAATCGAAACCTGTCCTTATTCCTTATGCCGATAAATTAATAGACCCGTTTCCTAAGGAAAAGCTAAGATCCCGCCGAGATTTTAAACGTTTTCTTTCTTTAATTAGGGCTCATGCCTTATTACATCAATATAAAAGAGAAACAGACGGTTCAGGTAGAATAATCGCGAATTTTGAAGATCTGAAATCCACCGTATCAATCGCAAATACCGTTCTTTGCCAATCACTCAAAGAATATACACCCAACCAGGAAGCGGTCTTAAGAATAATCAACGACCATTTCATTAACAAAGAATTCTCGATTAGTGAACTAAAGGAGAAAATGCCTAATTTATCTAGCAAAACCTTAAATCGATATATGAAACAATTTGACGGAGAATTTATCATTTGGAATGAGGAAAAAGGTAAGAATAGCCGATACTCTTCTATACAATCTTCGAATCTCTTGTCACCAATGGAAGATTTCTCGAGTAAGGTATTGAAATTATTTAACAATTATGAAGACACTTCAAAATGTCCTAAAATGTCATCGAAGACATCAAACAAACATTTAGCAGACATTGAAGACAATAAGAGACAAAGGAAAATGTCCTTAGCCCCGTACCATAATGGTAGTGAATATGACGGAATTTGAACTCCAATAAAAAACAATAACAAGGTTAATACCTTCAAGTTAAGCATATGTACATCAAGTGGAAAACCAAGCAGATTAGAAAGTTAGCCAAATCACATTTGTATCTCGAAATAAGTAAAATACTAGGAGAGAATCCTTATATATATGAAAGCGTGCACTACGCTTATCTGGTTGAAAGTTATAGAGATAAGAATAGTAAAGTTAGACAAAAAACAATTGCTTATTTAGGTTCAACATCAAAACCAAGTGCACTTAGTAAAAAGACCAATAACATATTTAATGAGCTAAAGGGCTTGGGTAAGCAAAACAAAATAAAACTCCTAAAAAGAATCACAGAGAAGTGCAATTCACTAAAAATTAATCGTGAGAAGTGCGAACTATACTAGGAATTTAGCAGTATATGAAAAGTATACTAAAAGTTATCTAAAACGTGCTAATAATTGATATTTGTAGTGGTCAACAATTGACATATTATTAATAAACTTTCATTTAGTTAAGTATTCCAGATAACATCCTGTGATTACTAGAATTATCACAACAAATTAAATAAAATAGGATGAGGAAAAAGTAGGGTAAAGGATGGTAATTAGTGGGGTAAGAATTATAGATTTTGCACTATTGTAGTGGGCACATATTAATACTACTCAATAGATCCAGCCGAACGGGACATTAAAGTGTTCTTTTATCAAGTATTCGTTTGTGTTGATGAAACCAATCAAACTTACATCTTGTATAGTTTTTTCTCGGGAATAGATGTCGATGAATTCGGGTACCAATTATAGAAGTTAATTCTTCTTGAAATAGTACAATTCAATACGCTTTATGAATTCGCTCGGTTTTATATCGAGACCCTTTGCTATTTTGAAGATAGTATCAACACTCGGCTGTCTTTTTCTACCTTCTAAAAACGCTATGTATGTCGGATGAAGCTTGGCTCCAAAAGCAACTTGCTCTTGAGTAAGCTCTTTTTCGTCTCGAATTGTTCTTAATGCCCTAGCAAATGCAGAAACCAGTTTTTTGTTAATTCGACTACTAGAACTTGATTTAGCCATCATCTTGATATAGTCTGGTTTAAACTTGACAAATACCATAGACAACATATCAAGTTGTAAAAATAGGAGGAGATTTATAATGAAAGAATTAGTTGTTATAGCTATGTTAATAGCATCAGGAATTGTACTGCCCACTTCTTCGAAAGCGAAAATTGTATTACAGGGACAAACGAATATTCATTTCTCGGGGCTCATAACTGAAATGTCACTAGACTCACCTTCTGGAGAAGCTGGAGACTTTGAAGTTTTCTCTTGTGGAATACAAGCTAATGGTATAAATAGCATTAATGATTCAACACCAAATTGGAACCCAATTAATATTGGTGGTTGTGCCGGTGCACCTGATTGTATGCTTGGAATATGGAGTAAGTTTTCAGAAGATTCTGAAGGAGTAACAAATACTTGTAGTTGGACTTTTAATTCTAATGAAAGCTTTCCTGAAATTTTTAGATATAGTGGTGTAGACCCTGATGCCCCAATTATCTCTTCGTCATGTAGTACAGGCATGAGTCTACTTCCTACAACACCTAGTATTAATACAGAGGAAAATGCTGTTGTTATACGATATATACTTACTAATGGAAATGTGCCAAATGAAATTGAAAATCTCCCAGATTTTTTTAACGATCTAGGCACTTTTATTGTTGGAACCATAGGTGAAGGGGAGAATGCTCTTTTTACACTTATTTATGGAGAAGCTTCAACAGCTACCGGTTTAGCAGCACCCGTCCAAGTTTTATTGGATGAGAGTGCTTCTTGGAGAGCGTGCAGTATTTCACTAAGAGCCGCTGCCGGAGCACAGCCACAAATATCAGAAGTGCCCACACTTTCTGAGTGGGGTCTTATCTCTTTAGCTATTCTTTTAGGAATAGTCGGTTTTATATTTATAGAGAGAAGAAAAGCAAAATTCCTAATTTAGGATAGTGTTGTATTAAGTCCCAAATAATTAGTATTTTAAATTTTGTTAAAACTAAAAAAGCCCCTTTACTTTAATCTGATAAGACTATATTATATATAGTCATAATGGCAGAAAGATTTAGACCGAACTTAATACATATTTATCTTCACCCTGAGGAAGATGAATTCATTCGTGAGTATGCTGCTAGGAACTTTTTATCTGTAGCTGAGCTTATACGTGGCTGGATACATGAAACAATGAAAAAAGAAGGTTATGAGATAAAAGAGCCGTCATTACCTAAATCTAGAAAAAGGAGGTCAAAGAAAGATGGGTAGCGTTTTCAAGAGAGGTGATAATTGGGTCATTGAATACAGGAAGCCGAATGGCAGACTTAGACGGGAATCCATAGGTAGAGTAGGAGTTGCAACTAAATTAATGGCTAAGGAGGTTTTACGCCAACGAGAGCAGCAAATAAAGCTAGGACAATATGAAATGCTTGAAGCAGATATTCCTACGATAGCACAGTTTAAAGAAGAATATATAAGACACATAAGGGATGTTAAACAAAATAGGTCCTGGGAATTAGCAATAACTCAATTAAAGCGTTTAGAGATGTTTTTTGATGGAAGAATACTATCCAATATAAGTTCTAGTGATATTGATGATTATAAGCTCTTTCGGCTAAAAGAAGTTAAGCCAGCAACTGTGAACAGAGAACTCGCATGCCTAAGTCATTTGTTTAATCTTGCTAAAAGACAAAAAAGGTTCTTTGGAGAAAACCCGGTATCTATATCAAAATTACTACCGGAGCATAATCAAGTTGAACGGATACTTAGCAAAGATGAGGAAGACAGACTCTTAGAATCAAGCTCCCCTGCTCTAAAAGCAATTTTGTTATGTGCACTTCATACAGGAATGAGAAAAAACGAGATACTAAGCCTTAAATGGGATAATGTGGATCTAGATAAAAAGTTAATCACTCTTGAGCACACTAATACAAAAAGTAAAAAGACAAGACGTATCCCGATCAACTCTATACTTAGAACGATACTACTAGAACAGAAGCTCAAGGTAGGTAGTTCTGACTATGTTTTCTTAAGCACAAAAGGTTCTCCATACAAAAGGCATGATTCATTAAAGCAATCATTTACTGGAGCATGCAAGAGAGCAAATATCCAAGGGCTCAGGTTTCATGACCTTCGTCATACGGCTGCAACTAGGATGATTGAATCAGGGGCATCAATTGTAGCAGTATCTAGAATATTAGGACACGCAGATCTAAAGACGACCATGCGATATGCACACCCAGACGATTCACTTAAAGATGCAGTAGAGTTGCTTACCAGTTTACCTAGCTCAACTGAATCATCTCAAAATACATATTAAATATCTGATTGCTAGTTATTAGAGTTATTTAGATTATGTGAATGTTACTTTTTTATTGCAGGAGCCCAATTAAACATTAAGTCCGTATGAAAATCGTTAGGATTCAACCCTTCAAAATTACTAGCAACATCTTGTGAATTTGAACCGATTCTTATAAACAAAGATGTTCCATCGGTGAAATGGAAGTTAAGACCTTCACTTTCATGGCTATTTGGATAGGATTTCTGTTTACCAAAGTCTATACTTTCTATAGTCTTCCCATTAGCTTGATTTAAGACATCAGACAATTCCTTCATATAACTTTTTTCTTCTAACTCTGAAACATAACTTTCCACTTCCAACCTCCTCAAACATGCATCAGCGTTAACAGAAAACACATCTTCTAACCATGCTCTAAACTCCTTAAGTGCCTCTCCTACCTCTTTCAAGTCATTGTCAAAAGCACTAAAAGCTTCGAATGGTTCGGATTTCTTTTCAGAAACTCCATGTATTTTCGCTCTATCTTCTGAGCAATTCTTCAATGGTTTATGTATAAGATTTACTTTCTCTTCGTCATTCAATATTTGTTTAATGCTATTTAATTTCTTTGATGAACAGTCTAATGGAATATTCACATGAGAAGCTATGCTTTCAATTGTTATTTTATCCATCATATCATTGACTAGATTATTAAGTTCTGTGATTGAATCTATATAAGATTTATAATTTTCGGCTTTCGGATAATGTAATAAAGGATTCTTTTCCACCTTAAACAGTTTTCTTTCACAACATGATTCTGTTATAGCGTTTATTAAGGCGACTTCTCTATATAGAATTGTTTTTGGTCTAGTTGGGGTTACCGGAAAGAAACCACCTGGTGATAAATATGTTCCGAGCCAATCCTCAAATAGTTCATCTTCTTGTATAAAATGTGGTTCTTCTAGGTGAAAGCCAGACCATATTCTAGCTTCAGTTTGCGTTAATTTACCTAAGTCTGGAATCCAACCAGCAACAGCTATATTACCATCTTCCATTTTTCTAAAACCATATCTGATCTGATACCAATCATCATCACCGTTATTATAGATAAAACCTCCATAATTCTCCTCATGAATCTCGTAGACATCAGGTTTATCTTTATAACGTGCTAAGACATCTC
This sequence comes from Deltaproteobacteria bacterium, assembly GCA_029262275.1. Taxonomy (GTDB): domain Bacteria; phylum Desulfobacterota_D; class UBA1144; order Nemesobacterales; family UBA2774; genus CR02bin9. Next base: position 10,185 of record JAJCZS010000011.1, read on the forward strand.
TATCGAAGTATGCTAGGAACGCTTCATATTTTTTATCAGCCATGTTTATTCTTGAACATAAAATATTCTTTAAAGATTATACTATACAATTATGGTCTCAGTATTTGAAAGACCCTCTATAGATATTTGCTATATTCCGGATCATTTACTGACATATCCACTGACTTGGCTGGTTTGGAAAATTAAGAGGATGTTGTAAGTCCTTGAAATCATTGGTGGAGCCGATCGGGATCGAACCGACGACCTCATGAATGCCATTCATGCGCTCTCCCAGCTGAGCTACGGCCCCACGGAATGCGTATAATTTAAGTCCGGTTTTATTCAAAGTCAAATAAAATAATGTATAATTCCTAATTCTAAACTTTTCGGATAATACCTTGTTAAATAAGGAGATTTATATGAGTGTAGTTAACATAGGACTGATCGGCGCAGGAACTGTAGGATGCGGTGTTATAAAAGTCCTTAATCAAAACAGCGAGATAATAGAAAACAGAACCGGCATAAAACTTAATCTAAAAACAATTGCTGACAATGATCCTCTGAGAAAAAGACCAATAAGGCTTCCAAAGAAGAAGCTGACCAAAAACGCCCAGGATTTAATAAATGATGAGTCTATAGACATAGTAGTTGAGCTCGTTGGGGGCACAGGTATAGCAAAAGATTTTGTTATGGAATCTATTAAAAATGGAAAACACGTAGTTACAGCAAATAAGGCTCTTTTGGCTCATCATGGTAAAACCATTTTCAGCGAAGCTGCAAAAAAAGGGGTTGAAATTGGTTTTGAAGCCAGTGTTGGGGGCGGCATACCCATAATCAAATCCACCCAGGAAAGTTTTGCTGCAAACAATATACTATCAATCAGAGGCATAATGAATGGAACCTCAAACTACATTCTATCAACGATGACAGAGCATGGGTATGAGTTCGACGATGTATTGAAAGAGGCCCAGGAAAAAGGATATGCCGAGGCTGATCCGTCATTTGATATAGATGGGGTGGATGCAGCTCATAAGCTCTCAATTCTTATCATGCTATCTTTTGGAACTTTTTTGAACTTCGACAAAATTCATGTAGAAGGTATAAGAAATATAAGCTCACTCGACATAGCCTACGCCGACGAGCTTGGGTATAAAATCAAGCTCCTGGCAATAGCTAAATCCAAAGAGGCGGGACTCGAGGCAGGTGTGTACCCCACTCTTGTTAAAAAAGGGACTCAGCTGGCTGATGTATCCGGAGCATTTAACGCAATCTATGTAGTTGGAGACGCCGTTGGACCTACTATGCTCTACGGTATGGGAGCTGGCATGATGCCAACTGCAAGCGCTGTTGTAAGCGATATAATCGGGGTAGCAAAACATCTGAGTTTGGGCAATACTCACCCTACAACACCTCGTCCATACGGTAGTAAAGGAAGTTCTTCCCTCATAAACATGAGAGAAACAAGCACTAAATACTATCTAAGATTTCAGGCTGCTGATATACCAGGGATATTGGGCAATATTACGAGCTGCCTAGGCAAAAACAACATAAGTATAGAATCCGTAATCCAAAAAAGCAGACACTTGGGCGGCGGTGACGTACCTATTGTTATCATGACGCACGAAGCTCGGGAAGAAGATCTTCTATTAGCTCTTAAACAAATCGGAAGATTCAAAGCAATAACTGGAAAGACAAGCTTTATTAGAATAGAAGAGCTCTAGGTGGCTTTAATGACACAGAAGTCTAGTGGGAAAAAGAAGGTTGATTACAAAGAAATATTTGATGCGTTCCCTGAGAGTATTATCATTCTAGATAATGATTTTTCAGTATTAGATATGAACGATAATGCTGAAACCACTTTTAGAATTTCCAGAAAAAAAACCCAAGGAAAAAGCTCCCGTAAATTCATGCCATTAGAGCTTGAAGAACTTGCTAAAAGAGCTCTCCTAGAGGAAAGAACAATATTTGGAGATGAAATTAATCCTACTCTAAGAGGCGGGGACAAAATTTCAGTTCAAGCCATAGCATCACCTCTATTTAGCGATAAAGGAAATATCAATGGAGTCATAATGCAGATTAAGGATATTGCTGCGGCGAAATTCCTTAGTCGAAAGAGCATTCAAGAAATATCGACCTCTAGATTTGAAACCCTAATGCTAGGACTTGCCCACGAACTAAAGAACCCGCTTAGCGGGATAAGAGGGGCTGCTCAATTACTAGCGGATGAAAACGAGAATAAAGAAACCATAAAGTGCGCTGAAATCATCATAAAGGAAGCTGATAGACTTAAATCATTACTGGATTCTTTAAAGCAATTAGAGCCTTTTGCTAAAGAGGTTATGGAACCAGTAGATATCCACGATATTTTAATGGAAATTGTGTATCTTGAGGCTCTATCAGACAAACATGAAAATATTCGATATAAGCAAAATTATGACATTACACTCCCCCCCCTTCAGTGTGATAGAAATTCCATTAAACAAGTCTTTTTAAATTTGATTAAAAATGCTTCACAGGCAACTCAGGGTGAGGGGCAGATTGAAGTTTCTACAAGATGGATTACGGAGCACAAGCTTAAGGACCAAAAAGCAATTTCCGTGGATATTAAGGACAATGGGGACGGAATTCCTGCAGATTCCCTAGAAAAAATCTTTAGCCCCTTTTATACTACTAGAAAAGAGGGCTCCGGCTTGGGCCTATTTCTCGCATATCAAATAATAGCAAAACATGGAGGAGCAATACTCGTCGAGAGTGAATTAGGAAAAGGAACTGTTTTTCAAGTATATTTGCCAGTTACTACGAAATAGCAGACCTAAATAAGTTTCTAAAAGGACATCATGAAAAAAAGAATATTAGTTATAGACGATGAAGAAAGCATTAGATGGGTTCTAGGAAAATGCCTTGAGAAAGAGGGTTATACCGTTGAGTATGGTGAAGACGGTACTCAAGGAATTGACAAGGCTAAATCCGGCAACTTCTCATCAATCATACTCGATATCACAATGCCTGACATGACCGGGTTTGATGTGCTTGCTGAAATCAGATCAGAGGGCATAGATTCACCCGTAATAATTATCACAGCTCAAAACACAGTTAAAAATGCAATAGAAGCTATGAAACAAGGTGCCTACGACTACATAGCAAAACCCTTTGACCTTGATGAAGTAAAGATTACTGTAGCAAGAGCAATAGAGAGCTATGAGAACTCTAAAAAACTGGACATCCTGCTGGATGAAAACAATGAAGTTGAAACACTCCAAGATATAGTAGGGCAGTCACAAGCAATGCTGAACATCTACAAGATGATAGGACGAGTGGCTGAAAGGGACATAACAGTTTTGGTAAATGGAGAAAGTGGAACAGGAAAAGAATTGGTAGCTAGAGCAATTCATTCAAATAGTACGAGAAGAGACAAGAAGCTAGTTGCTGTAAATATCGCAGCTATCCCTAAAGATCTACTTGAAAGTGAGTTGTTTGGTTATCAAAAAGGGGCTTTTACTGGAGCCTCAATATCAAGACAGGGCCGTTTTGAAGAAGCTGACGGAGGAACACTTCATTTAGATGAAATTGGAGATATGCCTCATGAGCTTCAGACCAAACTGCTCCGTATTTTAGAAGAGAAGAAACTCTACCGCCTGGGAAGTGAAAAACCCTCACCTATAGATGTGAGAATAGTGGCTTCTACAAATAAAAACCTGGAGAAAGAAGTTGAAGAAGGTAATTTCAGAGAAGATTTATACTATAGACTAAATGCCATTACTATAAAAATACCACCCCTAAGAAATAGGACAGAAGATGTCATTCCACTAACCGAGCATTTCTTAAGCAAATATGGGCAAGAACTAGGAGTAGGGACAAGAACGCTTTCAGATGAGGCCAAAGAAACCATTGCAAGCTACAGCTGGCCTGGCAATGTAAGGGAGTTAGAAAATATCATCAAACGTCTTTTAGTGCTTTCTTCTGACACTATGATTACAAAGGAAACTCTAATAGACGCAGCTCCTCATCTAGAGGGCAAATTAAGAAGAGACCGGGAATCTTTGGAGAATCTAATTCGAGACGAACTTAACTTTTTGCTCGATTCTAAAGACGGGCAATCTTCAGAGAAAGTTTATGAAACTATAATTAAAAAGGTTGAAAAACCGCTAATCGAACTAGTTCTTGATATAACCAAAGGAAACAAAAAGAAAGCAGCTTCAATTTTAGGAATAAACAGAAACACTCTTTCTAAAAAGATGGAAGAATTAGAATTTCAAGAAAAAGATAACGAAGAGTAGAGCACAAACTATCTAGAGTTTATTTAGTTTTTCCATACTCTCAAGACCGTGTTTAGCAGCTTCTTGTTCAGCTTGTTTTTTGTTCCTTCCCATTCCCTTACCAAAAGACTTTCTTCCAAGCTTAACTTCAATATGGAAACTCTTATCATGAGGAGGTCCTTCTTCGAGAACTACTTTATATTTAGGAACCTTCTTATACTTCCTCTGCGCAACTTCCTGAAGTTTAGTTTTGTAGTCCTTAAATATTTCTTCATCGCCGTTTAGGCAGTTCTTAAGAAGTTTGGTAATAATCCTATAGACTTTCCTATATCCTCCGTCTATAAAAATAGCACCTATCACAGCTTCAAATGTGCCTGACAGATTAGATTCCCGCTCCCTACCCCCTGTATTTTCCTCACCCTTTCCAAGCAACACTTGTTTATCTATTCTGAGCTCGAGGGCAAAGTGGGCGAAGTTCATCCTGCTTACAATAGAACTCCTCATCTTTGATAGTCTGCCTTCAGAAGCATCTGGGTAACGTTTATATAAAACGTCGGCAACAACGAAGCCTAATACGGCGTCTCCAAGGAACTCAAGCCTCTCGTTACTCTCTACAGAAGTTTCGTTTGCATAGGAACTATGAGTAAGTGCAGTTTTAAGGAGCTCTAGATCCTTAAATTTATAATCGAGCTTTTTTTCAATCATTGACTTAAAAAACTATCATTAAGCGAAATGAAAATCAATAATTGGCATGAACTTTAAATCTTATGTGTCCATATAATCGTAATAGATATGTAGTGCTTATAGTCAAGGTAGATATTAAGGATTTATGAAAGAAAGCACTAGATTGTTTGGTATAATATGAATTAACCGCCAAACAAAAAAATACTATATGAGGTGAAAAATGCTCAGCAGAAAATTAATTGCAATAACAGCAGGCTTTGTTTTCGTATTTCTATTAGCAAATTGTTCTAGCGCTCAGGATAATAACCAAGATAGACAGACGATGACCATAAACGGAAATGGAGAAGTCTTTATTAATCCCGATGTAGCAAGCATAAGTTTCTCTGTGCAGACTATGGCCAAAACAGCATCTGCAGCAGTAAGAGAAAATGCGGAGAAAACAAGCAAAGTATTAGCAGCCCTCAAATCTAAAATAGGTAAGGATGACAAATTATCTACATCATCTTACAACCTCTCACCTGTCCACGAGTACAATAATCAAACTAAAAAATCTGAATTTATGGGCTATAGAGCAACAAATACGGTGACGGTAAGAACTTACAACCTAGAGAATATTGGATCTCTTATTGATTCCGCATCAGAAGCAGGCTCAAACAATATTCAGGGTTTGTCTTTCGACACCACAAAAAGAGATGAGTATAGAAGAGAGGCAATGATTAAAGCCGTGAGTGATGCGAAGGCTACAGCTGATACAGTTGCAAATGCCGCCGGTGTTAAGGTCACAACAATTTACCAAATATCTCCTTCGTACAACTACCCAGCTCCAGTATATAGGGATTTCTCAAGAGGTAAGGCTTCATTTGCTGAGGCAGCCGCAACTCCTATAGAAGCAGGGGAGATTTCAGTAAAAGCTACTGTTAACATGGTATTTGGAATAGAATAGGGATTTACTCTGAAGATGAACATTCTTCACACGCACATAGGCCTCGCAGAAACTCAAATGTGTATATCCCCGTGTCGTGCTTATCGTTCCAATGGAATTTGTAGGCATAGTGCCCAATAGGCTCTATCTCGATTGGTTTTAATTTTGCTGATTTGACCTGGAGAGGAATCGTTTTCTTTAACGGCAGCTTGCCATCCTTACTGGTGCTTCTGAGCTGCCTGCAAGTTGCACACGGGCACTCTTGTCTTAAATCGTCATATAAGTAAAGACTTTCGTGGCCATCTTCCCAGACGATCATGATTGTAGTATCGCTGAATTCTATTATCTCTTTGGGCTTGCTGTTCAAGATTCTTATCCTTTGGAATTTTTTTATAGTTTACCCAAATCTAATAGGACTGGAATTATATATACTAAATTGAGCCGGATTGAGAGTTTTTTATCGTTGCGGGATTGCAGGGAAAACTGTATAATCCATATCTAATGGAAATGGACGTTGCGGGCATAGTAGCTCAATGGATTGAGCAATCCAATAAGATTGTTATTCTAACAGGAGAGGAGCTGTCCTCCGAGTCAGGATTACCTGATTTCTTGGATTCGGGGGTAAACCCGCACATTCGAGATTTCAGAGAAAACAAAGAGATAAAAGCTAATTATTGGAAAAAGATTAAAGAGATCTACCCATCCATCATCAATGCTGAACCTAGCCCCTCTCACCAAGCTTTGACAGAGTTAGAGATGATCTCGGGACTAGACTGTATTTTCACACAAGCAATGTATGGTCTCCATCACAAAGCGGGGAGCTCAAATGTAATTGAGTTAAACAGCTCCATACTCTGGGTTAACTGTATGAGCTGTGGTAAGGATTATTCCACTGATGAAATCCTAAGCATGATAGAGAGAGGGGATGAAATTCCTAAGTGCGCTGGGTGCGGTAGCGATCAGCTAAAACCTCCGCTCTCTTTTCCTGGACAGCCTCCACCACACTGGGAAGCTAGAGAAGCATGGATTAGGTTGCATAATGCGGATCTTTTCATTATAGCGGGCGCATCCCTGGAGCATGAACCAGTGGCATCTTATCCCTTTTTGGCTAAGGAAAGAGACATCAAGGTTGTAATAATAAGCGAGAACCAAAGTCCGGCTGATGACCATGTTGATGCTGTAATTTACGGTAAACCTTCACAAGTACTTCCATACATAGTAGGTAAAATCAAAGAAGGTATTACCATTACATAGCAAGTACCTTTTAAAATTAAACTGAGTCAGCAATAATTATCTGGAAGCATTTATCAAAGGAGAAATAATGGCGCAGGAAAAGTCAATTTCAGATGAAGTAAAAAAGTATGCATCAAATATCGATCGTGATATTTATACAGTAAGTAACATTCCTGAGGAAGTTATTGCTGTAATATTTGCTTACGTTAGCCGAAGCCCCAAAGGATTTAGAGAGAACATAGGAAATGTAATACAAGAGGAGCAGTTGGGGCAGGAAAGAGCAGCTAAATTCCATGAAAAATGGGTCCTAAACTATGGCCACGCCTCAGTTGCAGAACATGCAGCTGTTCACATGGGCGTTGAAAGGGTCTCACGACTTTTCTCATCCATACTTGAGCTTTCAAATGAGTACATGTCATTTACGGAATATTCTCAAAGATACCAGAGCCCCGTTAAGGGAGATTTCTTTACGCCACAGGAATTAGATCAACACAGCGCTTTAAAAAACAAATACATAGAACTCAACAACTATCAGTACGATATATATTCTGAGTTAAACGATAAGCTCTTCGAATTTCTTAAAGATACCGTTCCAACGCCTGAGGGCATGGAGGAGCGCGTGCACCATAGGGCGCTTGAAAAGATCGCATTTGAAGATGCCAGGTACGCACTTAATCTCGCCACTTATACCAATTTGGGTATGACTGCAAACGCAAGAGCGATTGAGGACTGTCTTACTAAGCTTTTATCCAGCCCATACTCAGAGGTGAGAACAAGGGCACAGGAGATGAAAGAAGAAGTCAAATTCTCTGTTCCAACTCTGGTTAAATACGCTAATGAGAATGAGTATATAGTTGAGACAAGAAAAGCAGTTCAAGGTTTGACCAAACAAATGGTCTATAAACACTCTACTCAGACTTCGGACAAATCATATGAAGTAAATCTACTTAACTGGACTGGTAAAGATTCATCAAACGCTGAAGAGCAAGCAATAGATACAATGGTGAAAGCTATACTGTTTGAACATTCTGTATCAAGTTATGAAGAGATTAATAAAGTTATAGATGGTAGAGCTCTTGATGAAAAATTAGAGGTACTAAAGAGATCTTTAGAAAAATTAGGAAAATTCGACAACCCCGTAAATGCTCTCAAACTTGTTAGTTACGATGTAGAATTTGTAATAAGTGAGGCTTGCTGGCATCAGCTCCTTCGCCACAGAAAAGTTAGTTGGATAGTACAAGAGCCGGGAATCACAAGCGGTATCACTGTTCCTCCCCATATAGAGAAATCAGGCACTGAGGATTTGCTTAGAAAAGCAGTTTCTGAGAGTGAGAATCTATATAAGGAGCTCATCCAAGAAAACCTCCCTGAAGTAGCAAGCTACGTAGTTACTAATGCGCATAACAGAAGAATGTTAGGAAGTTTCGATTTATGGGAGCTGTATCATCTAATAAATTTAAGGATGTCTGAAGGTGCGCAGTGGGACATCAAAAACATAACCGGCATTTTGGCCGAACAAATAGGAAAACATCACCCTAATCTTGTAAAATCAGCTCTTAAAAGATTGGATTAGGAAAAATGAATGAAGATAACGAAGTGCGATAACTGCGGATATGAAATTACGATGAAGACCAGTACGTGCCCAAGCTGCGGAGAGAAGATTGGGATAAAAATCGGGGGCATCAAGGGATTAACCAGGAGAATCATTTTATTTCTTATGGCTATGTATATTATTTACTCTGCAGTAAAATTTTTCATTGAAACATAATTTTTATTATCAAGATAAAAAATGGCTAACTCAGAACACGTAAAGAACATAAAACAAGGTATTGAGCACTGGAACAAGTGGAGAGACCAAAACCCCGACACAGTGCCGGACTTGGCTTGGGCCAATCTTGTGGGGGTCGATCTAAACGGGGCGAATCTGGAAGGCGCAATCATGAAGCTCGCTTTTTGTAGAGGAGGAAACCTAGAAGGTGTGAATTTCAAAAATGCCAATCTGTACGGCATTAACCTTGAGGAATCAAACTCAACAAATGCAGAGATGGAAGGGGCAAACCTCGAAGGAGCCCATCTGAGAATGGCAGATCTCTCAGGCGCCAATTTGAGAAACGCAAACATGAAACTAACGAATTTACAGCACGCCGTCTTAAACAATACCGATTTAACCGGAGCCTTAAAACTTACGCTAGAGCATTTTGAAGAAGTGAAATCAATATCCGGCGCCAAACTGGACTCTCAAATATTAGAGCAGATTCAAGACAAGATTCCTGAGCTCCTAGATTCTAAGTCTGATTGATCCTTCTTGACTATACGATCTCTATCTAAAATACTTCTAAGCAATGGAAGATCAACCTTCATTTAAAAAACTTCTTAAAGACCGTATATACACAGTCTCTGAAATTACGTCCAGAATCAAGGAAACCATAGAGGAAGAGATTGGCTTTGAGTATGTTTGGATCGTGGGAGAGATCTCTAATTTTAGAGGAAATTACTCAAGCGGCCACTGGTACTTCTCTCTTAAGGATAGTGAAACACAGATATCCGCCGTGTGTTTTAAGTGGGCAAATCAGTATATTAAATTTGTCCCTGAAGACAGCATGGAAGTTATATGTTGCGGCCAGATAAGCGTCTATGAAAAACAGGGCTCCTATCAGATAAATATTAGATACATTGAGCCAAAAGGAGTTGGCGCTCAAGCGCTTGCGTTAGAGCAGCTAAAAGAGAAGCTTCTAAAAGAGGGACTCTTTGATGAAGAGAGAAAGCGCCCTCTACCATATCTTGCCAGAAATATTGGCATAGTCACCTCTCCAACCGGTGCTGCGCTACAAGACATTTTAAAGGTACTGGACAGACGGTTTTCTAATCTAGATATATTAATTTCCCCAACCAGAGTACAAGGGGATGAGGCTCCAGGAGAGATTGTTAAAGCGCTTGGCAAATTATACAAACAAGATACAGATATAATCATACTTGCACGCGGGGGGGGCTCTAAAGAAGACCTCTGGGCTTTTAATGACGAGAAAGTTGCAAGAGAGATTGCTAAATCACCTGTTCCCTTAATTTCAGCTGTAGGACATGAGATAGATATCACCATAGCAGACCTAGTAGCCGACGTAAGAGCAGCTACGCCATCTATGGCAGCAGAGATAGCAGTTAGGGAGAAATCAGAGCTTAAAGAAGACATAAACTATCTAAAAGAGCAGATTGCTTTTGCACTTAATAATAGAGTTGAGATATTTGCAAGGGAAATTGATCAGCTTCAGACTGAATTTCTCTATTCAGTACAAGTAAAAGTTGATTCTGCCTCATCCGAGCTCAGCAGCCTTGCAGGAAACTTAGATGCCCTAAGCCCCTTGAAAGTACTTGATCGTGGCTACAGCATAACTCAAAAGCTTCCGAAGAAACAAATAGTCAAAGATTCTAAGAAACTGAAGAAGGGTGATGAAGTACTAATAAGTTTTAATAAGGGAGAAGCTAAGTGCACAGTAAAGGAAACCAAAAGCTAGTCTGATAAATTATTCAATTCCGGCACTTCTAAAAGATTAACCCCTGATACAAGAAACAAATTCTGCACCTCTTTACTGGGCATATTGTCAGTGAACACATATTTAATTCTGTCCCCAAGGTCCTTTCTGATTTTCTTCTCACGAGATGTACCATTCAAACTAGACATAGACTTCTCAAATATATCATTAAGTCCGTCACTGGTTTCAAAGAGTATGGTAGGCATAACTTCTAAGATATCTTCATAGAAGTCTTTCCTGGATTCTGCAACCGCTGCTCTTGTACCCATATAAAAAGTTAAGTAATTGATAAAAGTTGAGAAAGGGCTGGCACTAGTCATATAGGAAAAAGATTGATCCTCAATACCAATTTGGGAATATTTCTCCGAAGCTGCGGCAAGTATATCCATAAAAGCACCCTGGCTTACTTCCCTTATAGTATCACTTTCTAAGTCAGTGAATATGGCGGCTAAATCATCCGGGCTCACATTTTGAGAAGCCTGAGTTAAATCATCATGAAGCTTCTTTCTTTTCATTAAGCCTGCTTTGAGGACAAGTTTGAAATTAATAATCTTCTCATGTTTAATCCTTATATCTGAGTAGAAAATTATTTTCTCTACGTTCTTAAAATCGTCCTGCCGCTCTACAATCTCACTTAAGATATTATCAGGTTCTATAAAAATTATTTTAGCGTCTAGTTTATTTACAGTATTTTTTATTCCATCAAAATCTACTTCTTGCGGAAGCGGCACTACAACTCCCCCAAGATGGTAAATGGCAATCTCCGTTGCGATAGAGTCAAGATTATTTGAGGATGCTATAATAGCTTTGTCTCCAGAGGAGAATCCTAGATCCATAAGAAAGCTAGCTATATTCTTAACCTCACGGTCAAAATCAAGCCACGTAATCTGCTTCCAGCTCCAGCCATCTCTACGTTGAAATAAAAGCCTGGTTCCGTGCTCTTTTACTCTATTTGCTATTAATTCTGGAATAGTTCTTTCACTCATATAAAATCCCTTTAATGTTAATTAGAATATTTTTTGAAGATACCGTGTAAAATATACAGTAAAACTGACAATTTGAAACCATGAGACAATTAGAAAAATTAAAGCCATTCCCAAGCGAGCTTCTGGACTTCGCTAAAGAGGTAGTTATCCAACTTAGAGAAGCTGGACATAAAGCCTATTGCGTAGGCGGGTGCACAAGAGATACTCTAATTGGCATTGAGCCAAAAGAATATGATATAACCACAAGCGCTACCCCTGAGGAAGTATCTGAAATATTTCCCCATACAGTACCTATCGGTGTTAGCTTCGGCGTAATTCTAGTAATCACCGGCAAATATCAATTTGAGGTAGCAACTTTCAGAAAAGACCAGAACTACTCAGATGGGAGACATCCAGACAACGTTACATATAGCCATGACGAGCAAGAGGACGTCCTTAGACGGGACTTTACGATAAACGGCATGCTCTATGACCCGGTCTCCCAAGAAGTGATAGATTACGTTGGCGGAATGGAAGACCTAAACAAAAAAATAGTCAGAACTATTGGAGATCCCTCTGAGCGCTTTAATGAAGACAAGCTTAGAATGATGAGGGCTATAAGGTTTAGCTCCAGATATAACTTTGAGCTCGATCTAGATACTTTTTATGCAATAGAAAAACTAGCTTCCGACATCACACAGGTAAGCAGTGAGAGGATAAGAGATGAAATCCTTAAAATTATCACTCAGAGCAACCCTGGACATGGAATCAAGATGTTATCTGAAAGCGGTTTGCTTAAATATGTGCTTCCTGATGTTGAGATTATGAAAGGGGTAGAACAGCCTCCGGAGTTTCATCCTGAGGGAGATGTTTTCGTTCACACATGCTTAGTGCTTGATAAGTTGTTTAAAAACCAAGGTGGAATTGTTTCGCCAGAGCTAGGCATGGGAGCTCTGCTTCACGATGTAGGCAAACCGCCAACATTTTCAGTTTCAGACAGAATCAGATTTAATGGACACGACCGTCTGGGTGCAGATATGTCTAAGAAGATCTGCCAAGAACTTAAATTTTCTAACAAACAGATAGAAATAATATATGCACTTATAAAAGAGCACTTAAAATTCAAAGACGTTTTTAATATGAAAAAAAGTACTCTTAAGCGCTTTATAGTAATGCCGCACTTTGAAGAGCACATGGCATTACATCTTGCAGATTGCGAAGCCAGCCATGGTATAACTGCTGCCTACAATTTTATCATGGAGAAGTTTGATGAATTCGAAGATGAAGAAATCAGACCCACTCCTCTTCTAACTGGAAAAGAGCTTATAGAGATGGGATACAAGCCAGGCCCCCTTTTCTCTGAAATACTTAATTTCATAGAAGAGGCACAACTAGAGGGAGATATTAAAAACTCCGAAGAAGCAAAACAGGCTGTTTCTAAAAAGTATCCTGCCAAATAATACAAGATTAAACCTATTCAATTCCTCTCAAACCCTATCAACATCAAGATTTGAGATACTCAGAATGAAAATAGTTTAATCTCTGGGAAAAAATGATAAGAACTAAATTGGGGGAAGCTTGTATTAAACTTCCCCCAGCTGTAGTTATATTTTTCCTTGAAGCAAGAATGCTATGAGAAGAGCATAAATAACGAGTGACTCTATAAGAGCAAGACCAATAATCATTGGTGTAAGAATCTTCGAGCTCGCACCAGGATTTCTAGCAATTCCGCTTAACGCTGCAGCAGTTGCTCGTCCCTGACCCAAGCCAGCCACACCAGCTGCTATTCCGATACCAAGCCCAGCACCTAGAGCAAGTCCTAACTTCGTTAATTCACCATTGCCTTCAGCAGCATGTGCTGATTCCGGAATAAAAGCTGCAATCATAGCAACTCCAAATATCGAAAGTAATGATAACGCCTTTTTCATTTGTCTACCTCCTTTTCGTTGAGTAGGTCGTTTTTTTTGATAACTTTGTATTCTAAATTTATTCAATATCTGTATCATGAGCTGTTGCAAGCGATATATATATTGCTGAAAGAACTGTAAAGATAAATGCCTGCAGTATCGACACAAAAATTCCAAGTCCTACGAATATTGCTGGAAGAACAAAGTGGAGAAGGTTGGTAAAAACTCCAAGGACCATATGGTCTCCTGTAATATTCATAAAAAGCCTGAGTGAAAGCGATATAGGCCTAACAAAGTGACTTATAAGCTCTATGATAAACATAAGCGGCGCCAAGAATATCACAGGGCCCGCAAAGTGTTTTAAATATTCAATGCCATTTTCTTTAAAACCATAGTAGTTATACATAATAAAAATCACAATACCGCATGCAACTGGCACATTGAAATTACCTGTAGGTGGTAAAAAACCAGGCACAATACCAAGCAGATTTGCAAACAGGATAAAGAAGAATGATCCGGCTAAAAGCGGGAAATATGTTTTTGCCTTTTCCCTTGAGCCAAGCATATTAGTAAAAAGATCAAAAAGGAAATCAATAGTTAAAATCTCGAAGATTGTCCTTATAGAAAACTTATCATCAGGCAGCACCGAGTCATCGTTTGAAAGAGATTTAGAAATCTTTAACCCTGCCAAAGCTAAGAGTATAAGAACTAATATTGAGCCTAAAATATAATCGTATTTATCTAAACCCAGTAGAGTAAACCAGCTAAAGTGATCCATTGGTGCTCCTTCTTAAATTTTCTCCTATTATTACGATTACCACACCTGTAATTCCTATGAAGAATCCGTAGATGTTTACTTCTGTGAAAATAAAAATGCAGGCTACGATACCTATTAAAATCGCCATCTTTATAATAAAGGCGAATATTCCAAATCCAATCGATGAAGAATTAGAAACAAGGGCATTGACTACAAACTTAATAGCCACATAATTAGCTGTAAATAATACCCCACCTGCAGCAACACCTAAAGCCATCGGCTGAGAACCTAGCAAATAGTTAACCACAACCAATATTGCAGTAACTATTAAGCTATATTTCTCTACATTACCTAGTGAATATATGTTAATCAGATTTGTTGCCTTTTCTGTCATCAATTCGTTTTATCATCCTAATGAGCAAACTAAAACCCGCCACAACACCTGCCACAAGACCTATCATGGTGAACCAGGGTGTTTTTGTTTCAAGCCAGCTGTCAATATACTCACCCAGCACTATCCCAGCAATAACTGAGAACCCAAGTTCAAACCCTATAACAATAAATACTAACCATCTGTATTTTTTTTGTTGTCTAAACTTTATACCTCTTACTTTTACTAAAGATCTTTAAGACTTTTATATAAAGCGTTTAAAGTTTTATCTATATCCTTTTCCGTATGAGACAGTGAAAGAAAAACAGCCTCAAATTGAGAAGGCGGGAACATAATACCAGTACCTAGCAAATTTTCAAAAAATTTTGAATATTTTTTTGTATCGCACAAAAGAGCAGTCTTATAATCATGTGGCGCTGGGCTAGTAAAAAACAGTGTAAACATAGATTCTAGGGAGTTTATACTAGCATTAATTTCGAGCTTTTTAATAATATCCTCAAGTCCTTCAACAAGATTATCAGTAAGGGTTTTTAGTTTTTTATAGTTTGCACTTTTATTTAGCTTAGTAAGGGTTTGTAGTCCCGCAGCCATAGCAAGAGGGTTACCAGAGAGAGTTCCTGCTTGATACATAGGACCAACAGGAGCGACCATATTCATTATTTTTTTGCTGCCTCCAAATGCTCCTACAGGAAGCCCACCACCAACTATTTTTCCCAAACAGGTGATATCCGGTGTTACACCAAAATATTTTTGTGCCCCACCCATGCCCAGTCTAAAACCAGTAATCACTTCATCGAAAATAAGGAGTGCACCATTTTGTTTTGTAATTTTTCTTAAGTTTTTTAAAAAATCTTTTTGTGGTAATACAACACCCATATTAGCAGCTACAGGTTCTAGAATTACCGCTGCTATCTTGTCGCCATATTTTTTAAACAATTTCTCAACTGAAGAAATGTCGTTATATTTTGCCAGTAAAGTTTTATCTGTAAACGACTTTGGAACCCCAGGGCTGCTAGGTGTTCCAAAAGTGGTGGCACCAGAGCCTGCCTGAACTAGGAGATAATCTGCATGTCCATGATAACAGCCTTCAAATTTTACTATGTAATCTCGACCAGTATATGCCCTTGCCAACCTCACTCCGCTCATAGTAGCTTCTGTGCCTGAGCTGGTCATCCTTATCATATCTATTCCAGGGAAATATTTGACAATCAGTTTAGCAATTGTCACTTCATTTTCACAAGGAGCTCCATAGCTGGTTCCTCTCTCCGCAGCTTTTTTGATTGCGCTGACCACATCAGGATCTGAATGTCCTAAAATTAGAGGACCCCAAGAAGACATATAGTCTATATATTTATTGCCGTCTACATCATATGTATAAGCCCCTTTAGCTTTCTGTATAAAAGCAGGAGTGCCCCCTACTGCATTAAAGGACCTTACAGGGCTATTTACTCCTCCTGGCATTAAATCTTGGGCAGCTTTATATAGTCTTTTTGACTTTGTAAATTGACGTTTCATTTTAGTTAATTGATCGGGCAGTTATTAAATCGTGAGTAGTAAACATGGATCAAATAGAGGTGTCAAGTATAGCTAACAACAAAGAATACTGGAAGATATTAAAACATAAAAAAAAGGGAGAAGACCGTTATGGAATTCTCCCTTTAATTTTCTATACTCATCTAATTTATTAAAATAGATTAGATGAGATAATTCTCATATTTAATAGACTAAGCCTATCTTATTTAGCGTAGCTAAAGATAAGTCTTGCGCCTACTTTTGCAGATGGTGATGTAGCTATGAAGTGAGCCCTTCTGTTAAGCTGATAGGCTTCTTCAGTTGATCCAGCACCAAACTGAGTTGTTTCTCCACCGCTAGCAGTTGTAATCCTTGAAGGATCAACTCCTAGTCCAGCAAGATACGCCTTAGTAGCATCTGCTCTTCTCTGAGCAAGCTGTAAGTTGTATGCAGGTGTACCCCTAATATCTGCATATCCTTCGATAAGAACTGTTAAAGCAGGATCTCCCTGCATAACAGCTGCGTTCTCATCTAGAACTGCAGCAGCATCTGGTCTGACATTTGATCTATCAAAATCAAAGAAAATATCTTTTAGATCAGCTGCTGGTGCGGGTGGTGGGGGTGGGGGTGGTGGTGCTGAGCATTTTAGCTTAGCTTCGTCAGCCTTTGCTTTTGCATCGATAAGCATTCTGCGTGCTTCTAACTCGCTGCAAAATTCTCCAGCTAGGGCTTTTCCTTTGGATAATGCGGAATTAGCTGCTGCTAGTTCTGCCTCACCACAAGGAGCACCACAATAATCTCCAGTTGTTGGGTCGTCACCGCAAACTCTCTGCTTACACTGTTCACATGTTGCTGTAGCATCAGCAACTGCTGAATCAGCAGCAGCAAGCTCTTTTGTCGGTGGGGGTGTCGCGCAGCTTGCTAGATATAGCAATGCAACGACTAAAAATGGGATGCTTAAAAAAAGCATTTGTTTATCCCTTTTCATTCTACTGCACCTCCTTTAAGAGTTTTTTGAGTACCTAATGAGTACTTAATAATAAACCTTTTAGCGCTTAACTGCAAGCTCTCTTATTTTTTCTTTTGCTGTTCTAGCTTCCTCAGACTGTGGATACTTGTCAATTAAAGTCTGAAAAAACAGTTTTGCTTCCTCGTCTCTATCTATTTCAATTAACGATAAACCCTGTTTTAGATAGGAAAGAGGCACTCTCTCATCCTTAGGATAAGTATCTATAAACTTTTGATATTCTAGTATAGCCTCTTCAAATTCTCCCTGCCTATAATATGACTCTGCAATCCAGTACGTAGCGTCACTAGCCTTTGAAGAACTCGGATATTTTGATAAAAACAACTTAAACTGCTCTCTTGAACCATTATAATTTCCTTCACTAAGATCAGAGTAACCCTGGTTGAATATATAATCTTCTGTTTGCAAATCTACAGATGTAAGTTGTTCGGAACCGCCCTCAGAACCTATTTGAGGTGTAGAAGGAGAAGGTAAGCCACCTAAGCTCCCACCCTGGCCCTGATTTACTTTCGCTTCCAGACTTGCATAAGATCTATTCAAATCCTTGACTTGCTCCTCGAGCTGAGAAACTTGCTCTTTAAGCTGAATATCATTTCCCCCACTAACACCACCGCCCTGTAGTGAGTTAACTTGCTGAGATAGACGTTCCATTTTGGCCTCAAGCCTAGTCTGTCTAGCATAAACACTGCTGACATCGCCTTGAGTTGCCACACATCCTATAGACATAGAACATATCCCCAACAATATAAAACCTGTAATAACTTTAATTGTCATTAATTATTTCCTAAAAAGCAGGAACAAAATGTGCTCTTCTATTCTGCTGAAAGTCATATTCTGAAGTGCCAAATGCAAATTGCTCGGTCTCACCCTTACTCACTGCCTGAACCTTAGAAGGTGATACTCCAAGTCCTACAAGATAATTTTTTGTGGACTCTGCTCTTCTTTGACCCAAGGCTAGGTTGTACTCTTCAGTACCACGAACATCACAATAGCCTTCTATAACGACTACTTGAAATTTACCACCGCTTCTGTTTATTATACCCGCATTTTGATTTAATACAGGCCTTGACTCTGCAGTAATTGACTGACTGTCAAAATTAAAGAATATATCAACTAGCCCAAAACTAGAACCCGCTGGAGAAAGGGACCCTAAAGTCTCTTCAACCGAGTCTATGTCCACAGAATCAACATATGCCTGATTCTTAGCTTTACCCTCAGCCTCTATAGCCTTAAATCTGGCTTCTTCTAAAAGCCCACGGGCAGCATCTTTATTGCCTGCTGCTAACATCTCTCTAGCCTGTTGTATTAATTCCTCTGCTGCCTGATACTCAGGAGTTCCTTCTGCCCCAGCATCCCTTGCCGCTTGTAAGGCAGCTTCTGCATCAGCCATTTCTTTGTCCACACCAGGACCACAGGCAAATGCAAAAAATACCAAAAATACCATAAAAAACCCAACAGAAACGAACTTTGCCTTACTCATTTGCTCCTCCTACGTATGTAAATCTTCTACCTGAGATAATTACATTATTTTGTTTGTTAAGTCAAGACATTTTAATCCCATATAAAGTAAAAAACATATAAATAATTATAAGGATTGATATTAGTTATAACATATTCTGCTGTCAAAACCTAGCTAATAATGTTATTATTTGTACTTAATTAGTATAACGGGTCTAAATATATGAAAAGTTTGCGATTTTTTCCTGTTTATATAGTTCTTTGCCTCCTATTTATAGCACAAAAAGGATAACAGATATGAGCATAGAAGAGGGATCAGCAGTAGCAGGAGCTTTTTGGGCTAATTCGCCCGTAATGGCAATAACCAGCTCCTGGGATGGGAAAGTCAACGGGCAAATTGCCGTCACAGCAGTGACGTCGTCAATAGTTCACGAAATCCCGCGTCTTTTAGTTGGCATATGGAAAGCGAATTACACTCACGAATTCATAACTAAAAGTAAGGCATTTACAATTCATCTACTTAGAAGAGAACAAATAAAGCTCGTTAAGAACTTTGGTTTTTATACAGGCAGGGAAAGAGAGAAGTTTGAAAATCTAGATTATGAATTAGGAGTGACGGGAAGCCCTGTGCTACTGGACGCGCATTCTTATGCTGAGTGCAAGGTCCTAAATGCAATGGATGGTGGCGACATGACCGCTTTTTTAGTAAGTGTGGTTGATGGAAAAGTTTTAAACGCAGGCCCCTGGATGACTCTTAATGATTTCTACACCGATGCGCCGCCTGATTGGATTGCTGAATACGGAGAGAAGCTCGTGCACTCTGTATCATCCTCAATGGAAATAATTCATAAGATTGACTACTCCCCTTGGAAGCCTTAATACCTAATTTTCAGACTCCCTAGGCTCGGGAACAATTATCAAGCTAATGGGTCTATAGTCTCGTAACACAACCAAATTTGTTGGAACGCCTGGTTTTGAATCTGAAAGAGCATATACATAGTCGTAAATATTTTTTATCTCAACTTCACCAAACCTAATTATTGTATCTTCACTCTGTAATCCTGCCTTATCTGCTGGGCTACCATCCCTTACCCCCATTAGCTTTACACCCTCCATCTGACTTGAATAATCAGGAACGGTCCCAAGATAAACCTTAAATTTGGTGGATCCTTTTTTGGGCTCATCAACATCAGAAAAGCGCAACTCATTTTGCTCAGAGTTTAATTCAGTTACTAAGCCGGATATAAGCATAAGAACCTTTTGCTCACCTTTGGAGTTTATCTTTTCCCAGTCATCACTGGGAGTATGATAATCATCATGAAGACCTGTAAAGAAATGTAGAACTGGAATTTTTTTAGCAAAAAAGGCGGACTGGTCACTTGGAGCAAACCCTGAGTTATTCAAACTTAATTCAAACTCAAAATCAGAATTGGCATTGTTAATAAGCTCATTCCAGCTAGGTGATGAACCAACGCCGAAAACTGTAAGTTTGTTCTGATCGAGTCTGCCAATCATATCCATATTCAACATTGCAACAGTTTTATCTAAAGGAAGCCTCGGGTTATCAACATAAAAGGATGCACCTATTAATCCTAACTCTTCTGCTGAGAAAGCTATAAAGACGAGGCTTCGTTTGAGCGAATCCCTTTTACACGAGAAGAACTCGGCAAGCTCTATCAGCCCAGCTATGCCAGAGGCGTTATCATCGGCGCCGTTATGAATATTGTCCCCGGTCTTATTGTCGGATCTGGAATTCCTCTCTCCAAATCCTATGTGATCGTAGTGAGCACCGACTACAATGTACTCTTGCTTCAACACTGGATCAGACCCTTCTATTATTCCAATCACATTAGCACTCTCACCCCGGTCTTCTATAAGATCTGTCCTAACCTTAGCTCTGGTATTTGTAAAAATAAAAGAAGAAGTTTTTTTCTTTGACAGATTTTCTTCTAAACTTTTAAGATCTTTTCCTGAAGCAGACATAATCTCCTGGGCTTTCTCTCGCCTTAAAACTAAAGACTTAATACCCGAGTCGGAATACGAGTGGTCAAGACCGATAGTAGTTAAATTGACCTCTTCTTGTGCGTAGTGGGGTGTTACGAAAATAATTGCTTTGGCACCCTTCTCTCTGGCATTCATAGCCTTATATCTAAGCGCTGCGTAATTGTAAAAAGGACTCTTAGGATCGTACTCCTCGGGTGTATAGCGCAGAACCAAGACTATCTTATCCTTAACGTCCAGTTCTTTATAATCGTCATAATCAAGCTCAGGGGCACTAATCCCATAGCCTGCAAATACCAAATCTCCTTCTACCTCGCCTTTGCTTGAGAAACTAAGAGTATTAAAATCCTCACCCAATTGGAGCCGGGTGCTTTTGTTATCAACTTCTAACTCAAGGCTATTATTAGATCCGAGCAAGATTCCCTTAGTAAATGAGAATCTCTGAAAGTATGAGTTTTTATCTCCGAGCGGCTTAAGCCCCGCTTTCTTAAATTCCGAAGAGATATAGTCAGCCGCCCTCTTGGCCCCAGGAGTACCCGACATCCGACCCTCTAGCTCGTCGGAGGCTAGAAAGCGAATATGGCCAATTATTTCCTCGGGCGTAATTTGCGCATTTTCACAATCGGAGCCTGAGATGGCAAATTGTACGGGTGAAACTATCAAGACTAATAAAAGATATAAAAACAATTCTCTAATCATAAAGAAATAAGTTACCACAAGATATCAGATACAGATTAGACATTATTGTTTGCACAGAGGTTTAAACCATGTAAGACTTATTTTTTAAATTATTGCAGATGGAGAGAGAATGTATCCTACACTTTTCACAATTGGAGATATTGCTATCTCCTCTTTTTCTTTTATGGTCCTTATAGCTTTTCTAGTCGGGTATTTCGTAGCCGAGTCGGAGCTAAAAAGAAAAGGTCTAAACGGCAACCTCGCCGATATACTCCTAATTGCTGCTGTAATAGGTGGCTTGGGAGGATCAAAGGTCCTCTTCTTATATCAAAACGTAAGTTTTTCGGATTTCATATCCGACCCAGTTAGATATCTGGCCTCAGGCTTTACTTTCTTGGGTGGTTTCCTTGGAGCCCTACTATTAATATGGCTTGTGACCCAGATGAAAAGGGTCAGATTTTTATTAATTACAGATGCTGCAGCACCAGCTTTAATATTAGCTTATGGCGTAGGAAGAATCGGATGTTTATTGGTCGGAGATGATTACGGAGTTCCGTCAAATCTTCCCTGGGCAATTGCTTTTCCTAATGGGGCTCCCCCAACTTTCTTAGCCGTTCACCCTACTCAAATCTACGATACTATCTCGATGGTAATATTTTTTGCCATTCTATGGTCAATTCGCAAAAAGAACTACCCTATAGGATGGATGACAGCTGTGACGTTTATGGTTTTAGGCGTACAAAGGTTTATGGTTGAGTTTCTTAGAAATACCACACCAAGTTTTGTGCCGGGGTTATCACAGGCACAGGTAATATCTATAATACTTGTATTAATCGGCGCTGTGCTGTTATACAAGGTGAGTCAACATGAAGGCCGCGGAAAGGAATCTACCGCCTACTGAGGTGAGGATTAATGCATATAGTAATAATCGGAGCTGGTCAGGTTGGATCATTTATCGCAAGAAACCTTTGCATTGAACATGACATTATAGTCATAGAAAGTGACAAGGAAACAGCTGAGAAACTTAGGGAATCCTATGACATAATTGTTATAGAAGGCAAGGCTGAGGATATCTCTGTGCTAAAAGAGGCACAGATAGAAAAGGCCGACATTCTACTCGCTGTCTCAGGTGATGATAAAACTAATATAATGGCTTCCTTTTATTGTGCGTCCCTAGGCACACAAAAAATAATAGTACGCGTCAGAAACCCAAACTATTTGGAATACCCCAAACTCATTAAAAATGTAGATGTCTCGGTAGTACATCCCTGGGAAATAATATCAGAGAAGATTACAAGTCTAATTGGCTCTCCTTTTGCGTGGAAAACTGAAACTCTTGCCATGGGTAAGATCAAGATGTTCAAACTAAAAGTAGAGGAAAACACACCCATAGTTGGAAATACTCTTGCTAATTTAGGACCTCCAAAAGCCTGGATTTTTGTTGCAGTTTCAAGAAATGGAAAGATAACCATACCAACAGGGGAGACAAAGCTTGAACCGGGCGATTACGTATTTGCTTTAGGGGTGCCAGATATCCTTGGAAAACTTAAGGAACTATTCGGAGTTCATGAGAAAGAGATAAAATCCGCAGTGGTAGTGGGTGGAGGAAGGCTTGGAAGAGGGGCTGCTAGGATCCTCTCAAAAAACAACATATCCACTAAACTAATAGAGAGCAATGCTGAGAGGGCCAGAAAGGCGGCTGAAGATTTAGACCATGTACTCGTTTTTAAAGGTGATGCAACTGACGCGGAAACTCTAAAAGAAGCAGGGATAGAATCTGCAGACTATTTTATAGCACTTACAGGTGACGATGAGAACAATGTGCTAAGCGCACTGCTTGCCAGAAACTTGGGAGCGCAAAGAACCACTGTGCTCTACACAAAACCCGACTACATTGACGTAATTGAAGCAATTGGAGTAGATCGTGCGATCAGTGTGAGACTATCTGTAGCAAATGAGATACTAAGCCTGCTGCATATACATGGAGTAGCACATGTTGCCCTTGTAGAGGAGGGGAAAGCGGAGGTTCTTGAATTCGATATTACATCTGAAACTAAGATTTTAGGCACACCTCTTAAAGACGTTGATTTCCCACACGGATCAATCGTGGGAATAGTGCTTAGGAATGAGGAAGTAATAATTCCAAAAGGAGACTATGTGGCAGAGTTGGGGGATAGAGTCATTATATTTACCCTCCCTGAGGCTGTACATAAAGTTGAGTCGATACTAGGACAGTGAATATAAGGTTCTCTCTTCACATAATCGGCAACTTCATGAAGTTCCTAGGACTTCTGATGTTTGTCCCAGCAATTATCTCCCTATTTTATAAGGAAAATGATATATGGGCATTTATTATCTCAGCCCTATTTACGTCATCCTTCGGTTTTATTCTAGAAATCGTTACTAAACCCAAAGAACATTCAAAAGAAATAGAGAGAAAAGAAGGATTTCTTATAGCTGCCATGGCGTGGTTTGCTGCAAGTCTATTCGGAGCCATTCCTTATTTGATTTATGGTGTTTTTAATAATCCCATCGACGCGTGGTTTGAATCTGTTGCAGGATTCACCACCACAGGGGCTACAGCCTTAGTTAATATTGAAGCCCTTCCAAACGGAATACTTTTTTGGAGAAGCTTTAGTCAATGGCTGGGAGGTATGGGTATTATCGTATTAGGCATAGCAATACTACCCAGACTGGCAGTGGGAGGGATGCAGTTAATGGGTCTTGAGGCCCCTGGACCTACAACTGAGAAGATCACACCTAGAATCGCCGAGACAGCAAAAAAACTATGGGGACTGTACGTGCTCTTATCTATAGTACTTGTAGTATTGCTGCTATTTGCAGGCATGCCGGCATTTGATTCTGTTCTTCAGGCATTAAGCACCTTGTCGACAGGCGGATTTTCACCAAAGAACCTAAGCGTAGGCTCATACAACAGTCCACTAATTGATGCGATAATTACTATTTTTATGTTTATAGCAGGTACGAACTTTGTACTTTTATACTGGTCTCTTAGGGGTGACTTAAAAAAAATAACTAAAAATTCAGAGTTTAAATTTTACTTACTTATTAATCTAGCTGTAATTTTAGTGGTTTCAGCCGAACTTTGGACAACTATTTATCCAAGCATCTTTGAAGCACTTAGATACGGCAGCTTTCAAGTCATCTCGATAAGCACAGGCTCGGGCTTTACGACAGCTAACTATGACATCTGGCCTTCATTTTCCAAATGGTTTCTACTCCTGCTTATGTTTTTTGGAGGCTGTGCAGGATCTACAACTGGTTCTATAAAAATTATCCGCATAATGGTGTTGTTTAAGAAGGGATATCAAGAACTACATAAAATTATTTATCCACGCGCAGTAATGCCCATAAGGGTTAATTCAAAACCAATTAGTGACGATGTTGTATCGAGTATTGCAAGCTTCTTCATAATCTATCTTTTCATTTTTCTTGTATCCACTCTTGTGGTTATGGCCGCAGAAGATTTGCCTATTATTACCGCAATCTCTGCGTGCGCTGCTTCATTAGGGAACGTAGGCCCCGGATTGGGACAAGTAGGTCCTATTGGAAACTACTCAGAGCTTACGAGCTTTACTAAGATCGCACTCTCATTGCTCATGATAATCGGAAGGCTAGAACTATTTACTATTCTTGTTATTTTCACACCGACATTCTGGAGAAAATAGATACAAGAGCGTGTAGATTCTTTAATAATAGATATGTTATGGTAATATTTTGGCTTTAAAAACGGCAAGAAATAATCCAAATAACAAAACCGGATTTATTCTCAATCATAAAAAAATGAAAGTAATATTTGATCCAGAAGAACCAATACAAAATTCTACCTCTGCAACAATCGGCAACTTTGACGGAGTACACCTAGGACATAAAAAAATCCTAAGCGCTGTTAAAGAAGAAGCAAAACAACAGGGTCTAAGCTCGTGTGTAATTACTTTTCATCCACATCCTCAAAAAGTGCTTCAAAATATTGACATTCCACTTCTAACTCCAATACGAGAAAGATTAAGACTCCTAGAGAACGAAGGAATAGATGTTGTTGCTTGCTATACATTTACAAAGGATATAGCAAAAATATCCGCCGAAGATTTCGTAACCGATATTCTCGTGGGCAAGTTAAACCTTAAGCATTTGATTGTAGGTCCCGACTTTTCATTCGGCAGTAAGAGACAGGGCAACTTAGATCTACTAAACAAAATGGGGGCTCAGTACGGGTTTGATACCGAGGTCGTTGAAACAGCCACACTTGATGGCGAAATAGTTAGCAGCACTTCTATAAGAAACCTGGTTAGGGAAGGCAACATGCTTAAGGCTGGGAGGTTTCTTGGATACAACTTCTACATTGAAGGTCAGGTAAAAGAAGGGGAGCGAAGGGGCAGACAAATTGGTTTCCCAACTGCAAATCTGGATACGGATTGGGATATACTTCCAAAGGTTGGAGTTTACGCAACACTCGCCCATGTGGAAGGCAAAGAATTGAGCAGCATAACAAACGTGGGTTATAGACCAACATTTGGACACAATGAGCTTTTAATTGAAACGCATATATTTGATTTTAGTGCAGATATATATAAGAAAAGAATAAAGGTAGAGTTTGTAGATAGGGTACGTGATGAGCAAAAATTCAATGGTCCAGAAGCTCTTATTGAGCAAATAAAAAAGGATGTTGAGAGAGTAAAAGAGATACTTTCAACAAAACTGTGAGGAAAACAAATTGGGAGTAAAAGCCACTACAGGAATATATGGAATATTTGGTCATCCGGTCAAACACAGCCTCTCGCCTAACATGCACAACAGTGCGTTTAATGAACTGGGCCTAGATTCAGTCTATGTGGCATTTGATATAGATCCGGAGAACATTGAGCAAGCGACTAACTCTATAAGAGTTATGGGCATAAAGGGGATCAATATAACAATTCCTCACAAACAAACTATTATGCCTTTTTTAGATGAAATCGCTCCCGATGCAAAACTTACTGGAGCGGTAAACACAGTTAAAAACGAGGACGGCAAACTAAGCGGTTTCAACACTGATGTTGGCGGTTTTTTGAGAGCAATAAGAGAAGATCTCGATTTTAACCCAGAGGGCAAAACGCTATTTCTTACAGGCGCAGGCGGTGCGGCGCGTGCAGTTCTTTCAGCGTTTTGTATGAATAGAGGCTCAGTAGTTTACATAGCCGATATAATATCTGAAAAAGCTGTTGAGCTGGCAAATCAATTTAAATCAAACTTCGAGAATATAACTTTTGAAACCATAAATATAGAAAATAAGGAACTAGTGTCAGAGAAGTTCAAAGAGGCCGATATCTTAGTTAATGCTTCCCCTGCCGGAATGGACGGGGTTGGCTCATTAGACATTCCACTTTCAAGCCTTAATAAAAATGCTGTGGTTTATGACTTAGTATATAAGCCCCAAAATACCAAACTATTGACCGATGCTAAAGAGTTAGGCCACAAAGCATCCGGTGGTCTCAGCATGCTGCTCTACCAAGGAGCTGAGAGCTTTGAGATATGGACTGGCGAGAATGCGCCGGTTGATGTTATGAAAAAAGCCCTTGGCCAATAACCCATAAGAATTGGAAAACATATCCATTTGTGAGATAATCACTCTACAAATCCATATATAAGTTGGAGGAATTATGAGAGTTAGCAGCGATGCGGGTGATTTTGATATTACTGTAAAAGATGCCTCTGTTGAAGGAGACTTTGTAGTTATAACAGGGCAAATGGGTGTCTGGGATTCTCACATCTATATGACTCCCGGGGACATATGGAAATTCACATCCATTTTTCTCAAACCAGCAGTAATACTCTATATGCTTAAAATACCTTTTAAGTCTCTTTTTGGTTCTTCTTCGAAAAGTGAAGATGAGTAAAAATTTTAGTTGGAATCAAGAACTTCAGGGTTTACTAAGTGTTTGGGAACCTCTCCCCCAAGCGCAAGCTCTACGCTTGTAACAGCCATATCTATCATCTTCTCTCGTGTCTCAATTGAGGCGCTCCCAATATGAGGCGTAAGAAGTGCATTAGGTGCCAATAACAACTCACTATCAACTTTTGGCTCATCTTCAAAAACATCGAGCCCCGCACCCCAGATTTCCCCTTCTTTTAATGCTTCGGCAAGCTCTCTTTCTTTTATTATAGGACCTCTTCCAACATTGACTATAATTGAGGTTGGCTTCATCTTGCGGAATTCTTCATATCCGAACTTTCCCCTAGTATCATCAGTAAGAGGAGCAGTAATTACAATAAAGTCCGACTCTTTAAGGAGAGTTTCGAAGTCTACGTATTGACCCCCGGTTTCACTCTCAGCTTTTTCATTTCTCGATCGGTTCTGATAAATAACCCGCATATTAAAACCTTGCGCTCGATTGGCTACAGCAGTACCAATGCGCCCCAGGCCATAAACACCAAGAGTGCTGCCATGAATATTCATCCCTAAAAGCAAAGATGGGTGCCAGCAGGTAAAATTGCCTTCTCTAACGTAGCCATCCGCTTGAACTATTCTTCTCGCCACAGAAAACATGAGCGCCCACGCCAGATCTGCAGTTGTCTCAGTAAGAACATTGGGGGTATTGGTTACCAAAATACCCTTTTTGGTTGCATAGGGAATATCGACGTTCTCATAGCCTACGGCGGAGTTGGATACGATTTGCAGCTCAGGACAGAGGTCAATGACCTTCTTATCAACAACATCAGCCACTGTTGTAATTAGCCCACTGCATCCCTTTGCATTTTCTAAGAATTCTTCTCTGGTAGGAAGAGTTGCTTTTGGATATACCGAGACATCGTATTTTTGTGATAGATGTTTTACAGATTCACCCGGATATTGAGAGGTTACGAAAATCTTTTTCATTTACCTTCAAAGGGATCTGGGATATCCGGATGCCAAAGTTTGAAATGATTTTTATGGTTTTCAGTATAAGCACCTGGTGGATAGTACTCATCATAAAAATCTAGATCCAAGTGATGCGCCTGAACCATAAACCTTAAGAACATCGGGTCAGAAAACGCTGGGAACCTACCATATGTTTCATATATATAATTGCATATATCTTTTACAACCTGTATTTCGTCTTTGCTTGGTCTTTCAACTTGCTCTAGCACACCCTCTGGGTTCAGATAAGGCATAGTGTGTGATTCCCAGTTGCTCCACTTTGCATCGTTAAATGCCTCTACTGCCTCACCCATATCTTTATAATAAGGAGGGCAGTAAGCGTGAAAGAGATCATCCCTACCAACAGCTACAGGGTTAGGGTTTCCGGTGTCCCCTTTTATCTCTGGGGTGACAAACCTAAAACCGAGCCCCTTATTAAACGGCGTGCCGCCCAGCATGAACATGCTAGCAAATCCGCTAAAGAGCCATCCGCCCAATCCAAGAGTCTGGAGTGTGAGCACCATGTTCTGACCCATAAAGGCCTGCTCTGCTATGTATCCATTTGCAAACCTTAGCTCAGCCTCAACAAGCGGCATACGTTTGCCTTTATCTAGGAAACCGCTTTCAAGCCATTTGTCAGTATTTGGGAGTTTTAAGTTATGAAGCTCATCAACGAAGTTAAACCTGTGATCAGGCCTCATATAAAAGAATAAGAGATTTATGATACAAGCTGATAGATCAGTAACAGGCATAAAAAGAGTAGTACCAGGTTTGTTTACGTTCCAGAGATTATGTCCAGCAAGCCCTGGTGGTTTAGAAGGCAAGTCTGCACGCTTATCCTCAAGTTTTATTCTAGACTCTCTGAACATCTCTAAAATCTTATCGACCCTAGCATGACGGCTAAGCCCCTCAAGACCTCTAAAATCGTGGGCTTCCTTATCGTGCATCTTCACCATGTAAGTTCCTTCGTCGTTTGTGTAGAAAAGCTCGGTCCTGTGAACATCGCCGAGCGCTGGAATGGTTTTACTAGTAAACTGCATTTCGAGATCGAGACCTACATGTGGTGGAAAATCAGAGAGGTTTATATTTTTAATACCAAGCCCGTTCCAAACTATAAGTGCTTCCTCGAGTTCAGTTAGGGGTACAGGATCATGTTTGGATTTATATTGAAGCGGGCCCTTTTCTATCTCCATCCCAAGACCAAATCTTCTTGATCTTCTCTCGAAAAGAGCGTCCATAAATTTGTAATCAACTGTGACGTCTAGCCCTGGTGGATAGTCTCCCATTTTACCGTTCTCCTTTGATGTTTAAAAAGGTAGTTTAGCAAATAACACCCTCTTAGCCAAATCGCTTTATGTACCAATTAAATATTTGTAGAAACTGGGACGTTCATCTCTTATACTTAGAAGCGTATGAGAATTAAATCTCTTCATTTGAGTACCGTAATTATTATTGTGACACTGTTTGCGACAGGCTGCACCTCTGGTATGTACGGCGGTGGACAGCAGGCTCAACCCATACCAACTACGATGTCCGGTGAGGACGGCGTTTTAATCGCTGTTACTCCATCCTATTGGCCATGGTCCCCAAAGAACCTTGGAGATTATGTGACACCGTACTATATAAGAATTACAAATAACTCAGCCAAAACAATTATTTTAGACTATGAGGACATTGTCCTCTTTGATCAATTTAAAAACCAATACACTCCACTTTCCCCAGACACTGTGGCTAGCATTTTCAATACTTCAACTCCTACTGCATATCAGAGAGATTATTCGTATCCCCGGGTATCTGTTGGGGTCGGGTTTGGTTTTGGTGGAGGATATGGACGCCGTTACGGCTACGGTGGATACAGAAGAGGATATTATGGACCAAGGGTGGGCGTTTACGGATACTCTCCAGTTTACTATTCTCCGCCTCCAGCTGCTTATTACTCTCAACCTGTTAACACTTCAGACATATTGACTCAGGCACTGCCCCTAGGCCCTGTACACCCAGGCGCAACTATAACAGGGTTTCTTTATTTCAGAAATGTTACTGAGCAGGCAAGTCAGGTTACTTTAGATATAGGCTATAATGCTGAGGGTAGTACAAAAGAAAACGTATTAAGCTTTCCATTCGATTTAACTTTGAGACCATAGTTATATAGAAGCCCTCAATTTTTCTCATCTTGAAAATAAAGAATGAAGAAGAGACATAGGACGTATACCATCTGAGAGCCTACTATGCCCCACTCCTGAAGAAGTGACATTCCGAAAACTAGGGCAGCCATAAGCAAGAACCCCAGAACTATTCCTAACCTTAGTTGAAAACCAGTGATCAAGATAAGACCAACAATTAATTCAACAATAGGAATTGCATAACCCAGCAGTCTTACAGAGAAAGCTGGTAGGAATGTTTCGTTGAAATTTTCTGCCATGCCACCAGCAAATCCGCTGTAATCACCAAATACTCTTACTGCTCCGTGCATAAAAAAGTTAATTCCAGTTACAAAACGAAGCAGGAGAACAGCAAGCTTTTTATTACTCATTTGCAGAAATTTCATAGTAAGATTTTAGTATAGAATAAAAGAGAGGAAACACTAGTTTTTCTTTTCATTGAGTTCTTGAAGCTCTTTGAATATCTTTTTCTCTTCTTTTGAAGGCTTCTTAGGTATTTCTACTTGGATATTGAGATAAATGTCCCCTCTTCTTCCAGACCTAAAACCTGGAAGCCCCTCATTAGGTATACGCATTGTGGTTCCAGGCTGCGTACCTGCAGGGATTTTCACTTCAAGTTCTCCAACTAGAGTTGGAACATCAACTTTTGTTCCAAATACCACATCTGGAATCTGAAGTTTGATATCGCGGTACAGGTTCTCACCTTTCCTTCTAAACCTTGGGTCTTTTTCAGTATTGATAACAACTATAAGGTCTCCAGGAGGAGCTCCTGGATCAGGACTCATGTTTCCCTGCCCCGGCACTCTTAACGCAACTCCTTCTTCTATGCCGGGAGGAATGTTAATTTCCATTTTTGTTTCCTTCTCAGCACTGCCTCTTCCCTCACAATCAGGGCACAGCTCATCAATAAAGATTCCCTGTCCCTGGCATTCAGGACATATGCCAACTTGCTGAAATGTCATACCTTGCTGACGAGTTGTGTAAACCTTCTGGCCTGCACCTTCGCACTCTTCACATTTCCTTGGCTCTGTCCCGGCCTTTGCTCTTGAACCCTCACAAGACAGACATGCCTCAAAGTGTTTATAAACAACTGTTTCTTCTCCGCCAGTAAGTATTCTTTTTAAGGGCACAGTGATTTCGACCTCTACACTACTTCCCTGTTCAGCGCGTCTTCCTCTACCACCACCCCGTCCAAATCCAAAGATCTCATCAAAGATGGACCCGCCTCTAAATCCGCTGCCTCCGCCTCCGCCTCCAAAGATATCTCCAAAGTTAATATTCCCAAAAATATCTTCTGCGGACATTCCGTCTATGCCAGAGAATCCTCCCCTATCGTAACGCGAGCGCTTCTCCGGGTCAGAGAGAATTCCGTAGGCCTCAGATAGTTCTTTAAACTTTTCCTCAGCTTCAGGTCCGTCGTTATGATCAGGATGGTACTTAAGCGCAAGTTTACGGTAAGTTTTTTTTATCTCTTGAGCGTCTGCATCTCTCGACACTCCCAGCACTTCATAATAATCCCTTTTTCCAGCTGCCATATGGACATTTACCTCTTTAAATTTATATATACCCTATTTATCGATTTACAAGTCTACCAGTTGAAATTAATTAGAGTATTACAAGGATTTAAGGCGTTATTTTATACGAGACGAGAGATATTGCCAATACAGGAATATTACTTAAGACAGTTAAAATACTTGTTGCAGAAAATCGTCGACATTTGCTTGGGCATATGATAAGGTCTTTAAAATTAGTTACTTCTAATCAAACCTAGGGGGAGAAAAAGTATGTTGTTAAACCGAATTTCAATGTTTCTTATAGCTTTTCTCGTAGTTGGCTTTGTGTTTTTTGCTATTCCAGACAAAGGTTTCGCAGGAAGCGGACCTCCTCCTATAGGATTTGGGTGTTGTCAGTTTGCTGATGCCTGTGATGTCTCTGGTATGGATCAATGTTTATCGGATCCAGGGAATGAGGGGTTTTTCCCAGATGGGCGTTGTAATACACGAACAGGGTTATGTTCTGCAGCAACTAGAGACATCCCAACCCTTTCAGAATGGGGATTAATAGCAATGGCTGGAGTTTTAGGAATAGTTGGATTTATGATTATCAGAAGAAAAAAAGCTGCTGCTTAATATCAAAAACACTTTAATATAAACTATAGGGAGCGGACAATGTCCACTCCCTTTTTTATTTCCCTAATACCTTTTTTAAAAATTTACCTGTATAAGATTTTTTACATTCAGCAATTTCCTCAGGCGTACCCTGAACAACAATATGTCCACCCTTATCTCCACCCTCAGGGCCAAGGTCAATCACATGGTCGGCCGATTTAATCACATCCATATTGTGCTCAACCACTAAAACCGTATGTCCCGAGAGAACAAGTTTGTTGATAACATCTAGAAGTTTTTTCACATCTTCAGCATGAAGTCCTACTGTGGGCTCATCCAAGATGTAGAGTGTGTCATTGCCACCTCTTTTGCCTAGTTCTCTTGCAATCTTAATCCTCTGCGCCTCCCCACCAGATAATGTGGGAGCCGGTTGGCCAAGTCTTACATATCCAAGGCCCACGTCCTGCAAAATCTTGAGCTTCCTGCCTAAAGAAGGAGTCTCAAAGAAGAAAATTATCGCCTGGTCTACAGTAAGATCCAAGATTTCAATGACATTCTTATTCTTATATTTAATATCCAACACTTCTTTCTTGAATCTATTGCCGCCACATTCCTCACACACTACATATACATCCGCTAAGAAGTGCATCTCGACCTTTTGCCTACCCTCACCCTCACAAACCTCGCACCTTCCCCCAGCAACATTAAAAGAGAAATGGGATGCAGTAAGCCCCTTTGATTTTGCCTGCCAGGTGTCGGCCAAAACTTTTCTTATCTGGTCATAGACCTTTATATAAGTCACTGGGTTTGATCTGAGAGTCTTACCAATTGGATTTTGATCGAGCATTATCACATCTGAGATATTGTCTGTACCTTTAATATCATCATAGAGCCCAACCCTTTCGATATCGCTGTGGAATTTCCTTGCCAAAGCAGCGTAGAGAACATCGTGAACGAGCGAGCTTTTACCAGAACCTGAGACCCCAGTTACACAGATAAAAGTTTTCAATGGAATGCTTAGAGATATATTTTTTAAATTGTTCTCTTTAGCACCCAGTATCTTTAAGTTTTTAGAGCCACCTTTTCTTCTTTTTTCTGGAACCGGGATTCCCTCTTTTTCTAGCAAATATTTCTTTGTGAGGGAATTAGTTCCATTCTTAAGAAAGTTCTTGACTGCTCCTTGATATACGATATCTCCGCCTTTTTCTCCAGCCATCGGGCCGAGCTCAATTATATGATCAGCTGAGCCTATCATATCAAAATCATGCTCTACTATTACAATCGTATTGTCTCTGTCCCTAAGCTCTTTAATTAGTTCGATCAGCCGCGCCAAATCACGCTGATGAAGGCCAATCGAGGGTTCATCCATGATATACAAAGTTTCAGTCAGTGTAGAGCCAAGCTGGCACGCAAGGTTTACCCTCTGAGCCTCTCCTCCCGAGAGTGTTTTGGAAAGCCGGGATAATGTTAGATATTCGAGCCCCACTTTAACCAAAAAAGAAATCCTGGAATTTATCTGTTTCAATATCTCATCTGCAATCTGGTTCTCGTAATCCGTAAACTCCAAACTATCAAAAAAAGTCTTCAAATTATTAATTGGAAGATCTGATAGCTCAGCTATGTTCCTGCCGCCAACTTTGACACATAGAGCTTCTTTTTTGATCCTGCTGCCACCGCATACATCACAATCAAATGCTGAGCGGTATTTGCTTAAGAACACACGTACGTGCATCTTGTAGCTCTTTCTCTCTAGGTATTTGAAAAATCCATTGATCCCTTTAAATGATCCCATGCCCTCATATACACGGTCTATAGATTTCTTGGGTAATTTGGAGAAAGGTTTATTAATATCAACCCCGTACTCCGCTGCAGATTCTAATAGTTTCCTCATACGAGGTTGATGAGAGGGTTTTGTCAAAGGCTCTATTGCACCCTCAGCTAAGGTTTTATCTGAGTTCGGGATAATTAGGCTTGGATCCAGCTTCAGTATATTTCCAAAACCATTGCACTCAGGACATGCACCCCGTGGGCTGTTAAAGGAAAATAGAAGTGGTTCAGGGTCACTAAACTTGGTATGGCATGAAGTGCACTCAAGATCTTTAGAATAGCGAAGCATTTTGCCGTCTAGAATGTGAACATGGACATACTTGCTATCCGAAAACCCTGTCTCAAGAGATTCAACTATTCTTGAAAAAGAGCTTTGCTTTACAGAAACCCTATCTATAACTACTTCAGATCCTTCAGGCAATTTCTCAAGATCTTCGAGATCGGAGATTCCTCCATTTAACCAAATTCTTGTAAAACCTTTGGAAAGAAGCCCCTTTGGCGTAGGGTTCAGATCCTCAAGCGGGAATGTTAACACTGCTCTTTTATCACTGTGATTTTCAACTAGTTCATGTGCTATATCCTCTGGGGATTTAAGTTTGACCTCAATATCACAATTTGGGCAAAAGGTTTTCCCGACTTTTGAATAGAGTAATCTCAAAAAATCATAAATTTCAGTTGTGGTCCCAACTGTGGAGCGGGAGGTTTTAACAGAGTTTCTGCTCTCTATCGCAACAGCTGGTGGTAGACCCGAAATATCATCCATATCGGGGCGGTCAACACGCTCAAGAAACTGCCTGGCATATGTTGATAGACACTCTATATATCTTCTAAGCCCTTCAGCATATAATGTGTCCAGTGCGAGCGAAGATTTCCCTGAGCCGCTTAATCCAGTAATAACCGTGAACTTATGCCAAGGGATTGAGACGTTGATATTCTTTAGATTATTTTCTCTTGCGCCCTCTATTTTTATCTCGCCTTTCATATATCTAAGTACCTTTTTAATTAAAAAAAACTATTTTTGCATGAGTAGAGTTATTTTAATAGTAGTTTGAAACGTTTTTAAAGAGTTTTTGAATCCATAAGAAAGAATAGCATATGCATAGGTTTAAACCATTTTCTTGAACTACAAAAAACCTCTTTGCAATGGACTAGGTGAGGTGTTAATATATTATTCTTAATATGACAAGGTTTTTGCTCCCGCTTTTATTATTGTTTTCCTTATTAATTCCTAACCAGGTTGCCCAGTCAGCAAATGAGCAATATGCTGCGAGCGTCGCCCCACTTCTTAATGAAAACCCTAGCAAGAATGGCAGACTAGGAGTAGTAGTTAAATCACTTAGTTCTGGTGAAACAATTTTTGAACATAACCCGGACAAAATGTATATACCTGCGTCCAATGAAAAGATAATTACCTCTGTCTCTGCCCTTTCGCTATTAGGTAAGGACTATCGCTTTAAAACAGAATTCTTTTCTGGTGGGGGAATTTCCGACGGTGTCCTACATGGTGGTCTATATATAAAGGGCTACGGAGATCCAACACTATCAGAGGGTCATCTGGGATATATAGTTTTTCAACTCAAACAACGAGGAGTAAAAGAAATAAAAGGCAAGTTTGTGGTTGATGACTCGTTCTTTGGAAGAAATAAATATGCACAAGGCTGGAAAGAAGAATGGAGGGATGATTTCTATAGCCCTGCCATCAGTGCGCTTTCCTTTAATTACAACATCATAGAATTAAAAGTATATGCGTCAAAGTCAGGCAACAGACCGTCTGTCAAAATTGAACCTGACGGCTCAAATATTAAAATAATAAATCAAGCTGTTACAAGTGGGAAAAAGGGTGCACTTAGAACAACCTGGCAAAATGATGAAACCATTGTGCTTAGCGGAAGAATAAAACCAAAAGCAACTGTTACTCTTAAAATCCCTGTATTGAACCCAACTCTCTTTACTGGAAATGTCATTAAAAATGCTATAGAGCAAGCGGGTATTAAAGTCTCAGGAGCCGTTGTAGCAGATAGAGTTCCAAGATGGGCCAATATTATCTACACACACTACTCAGATCCACTATCCTCTGTCATTGCTGAATATAACAAAAACAGCGTAAACATAATTGGTGAGAACCTTATGAAAACCCTAGGGGCAAAGTATAAGGGAGTGCCCGGAACTTGGGAGAAAGGATCTATTGTCATATCAGAATTTCTCAAAGAAGTTGGTATAAAAAATGGATTTAAAGTAGTTGACGGCTCGGGGCTTTCTTTATTAAACAGAGTCTCCCCAGAAACGCTGACCGATGTTTTGAGCTACGCATATGAAGACAAATTGATATCAACTGACTTTATAGAATCTCTCCCCGTAGCTGGTGTTGACGGCACTTTGAGGAAGAGGTTTAGGAACTCTGAGATTCAGGGCAGAGTAAGAGCTAAAACCGGATATTTAAAAAATGTAAGAGCACTCTCTGGCTATATATTTACGAAAAAAGGCGACGTGCTCGTATTCTCTATTCTCTCAAACGGGTTTGGATGGAAAACAAAAGAGCTGCAAAATGACTTGCTCGGTCAGTTAGTTGAATGCTGCAGCAATAACAACCCAAGTCGCTCTGAAGTTAATTAATCAATAAAACCAGATGTTAAGGATTGCTTTTTAGTTAAAAAACAGTACATTGTAATATAAGATCTTGACTAGAAGAACATTGATAAATATTAGGATCGATTATAAATACAAAACGTCTCTAGATAGTTCAGTTTAGTATGACTATTCTTAAATAATTTTTATCTGCTTGGGCTTAAAATTTATGGATAAGGAATGCAAATTAGGCTTAAACATTTATCTCGATTTTTAAGCGATGACTTTTTTTTGTTGACATATAAAGCATAACGCTTTATTTTTTAAGATAAATTTAACTATTCTACTTAAATGCTTGTCACTATTTTAAAAAGGTATGTGTGGGTTATAAATCTAATCTTGCTAGCAGCGCTTGCGTATCTACTAGCACTGAGCGTTAATGCCAAAATTCAAGGAGAGGTAACTTCACACAATGCAGAAGCTTCTCAGAATTTCTTCCCAGATGAAACAAAAAGCAGACAAAAAACTAATAAGAACATACCTCTTTCAAGCTACAGTGTAATAGCTACAAGAAACATATTTGGTGTTTCAGATCAGGCAGAATCAACCGAAGTTGTTTCAGCTAACCCAGATGCACTGCCGGAATCTAATCTTAACCTTGTTCTTCTCGGCACCGTAATGAACTCAGATCAACAATCTGTAGCAATTATCAAAAACAGCGACAACAGCAAGGTCAATGGTTATAAAAGTGGGGAGAACATAGATATTATTACTTCTGAAGACGTCAAGCTAATGGATATAAAAAATTGCAAAGCTGTAATTCAACGCAAAACTAAGGGACAAGAAACAATTAAATGTAAAAATCTCGGTGACATAGCAACAAGTGGAAGCAAGGGAACCGCTTCAAAAAAATCTACAAAAGCTATTGCAAAAGGCAATCAAAAATCTGCAAACGATAACCCTAAACTAATAAACAAGATAAGTGAAAATGAATATGAAGTAGAAAGAGAATTACTTGAGGATCTCTTAAGTGACCCAACTAAAATTGTCCAGCAAGCCAGAGTTATACCGCAGGACGATGGACTCAGATTTTTCGGTATTAGATCTAATAGCATATTTTGGAAGATAGGTATTAAGAACGGTGACACCTTGCATAATATAAACAATGTAGCATTAAATGATATTGAAAAGGCTCTTGGTGTTTTCGAAGAACTGCGAGATCTTAATTCCTTTACCATCAATCTCACGAGAGCTGGGCAAAAACACACATATGAATATACGGTTAAATGATAAGAGCTGTTAACTAAAGATAGGAAAGTTTGTAAATATTGAAATCGAACGAATCTAGATAAGGCATTAATAATAGAGAGGATTACATAATGAAAGGATTTCTTATTAACATTTTGATACTTGGGTTTTTGTTAACACTATACATATATATCAATACCAATAATGAAGGCCCTATTATTCAGGAAAATGCAGCCCGAACCCAAGAGCTGCAAGATCAATCGCCAAATTATAATGCTGCTGACAATGATCTGACCTACCAGATAGAACATGGTGACACCCTTTCTACAATAGGTGAGAAATTTGGTGTGTCTGTAGCAGACATAAAAGAGATAAATGGTCTTAGAGAAGATCAAATTGGTGCTGGCGATTACATAGATATCCCAGCTCAAGCTGTAAGCAATAATAATGTCAATTCATATGACCACCTAAACGACTCTAAGATTCTTGCTCAAGCATTTACAGATAATGGTACCGATGTTTCCTCTGACTCTCCTAGCCTAGAGGGCTCCTCAATTATTGCGCAGGCAGACTTTGACATGGAAAAAAAGAGGGAAGAAAGAAAACTAAAGCTTGAGCAAAGACGACAGAAGAGGATTGAGCAAAGAGAAGAAATAAGAAGACAAAATACAGAAGGCACCAGCAGTCCTTCTGCCCAACAAGAACAAAAATCCCAAGAAACAGATACAGGAACAGGAACAGAAACAAATACAGGAACAGAAACGGAATCCCGAATTCTTATTACCGAAGGAGAGATAGTAAATCTCCAATCAGAGATGGATGTTCAGGACCTGATTCAAGCAATTAGCGAGATTACAGGTGAGAACTTTATTCTAGATGAATCAGTTAAAGGCAAAAAAATCACTGTTGTAGCCCCTGGGGGGTTTAAAAGTGAAAATGCAATGAGGTTGTTTGAAACAATACTTAGTCTAAACGGCTTCTCTGTGGTCAAAAAGAATGGAACAAATCTTATTGTTCCAAAAAGGGACATTAAATTTCAAGATATTCCTACAGAAATTGGGACAGATTATTCAGATTCCTCTGATAGATTTATTACAAGACTCGTAGAGCTTCAAAACATACAAGCTAATGAGGTTGCCACAATACTCAGGCCCCTAGTTTCACGTGAAGGTGATATTGTTGTTTATCCGGCTACCAACACATTGGTAATTATAGAAAGAGTGGACAATCTAAACAGAATACTAAAAATAATAGAGAACTTTGACGTCGAGACAGAAATTGAATTTATTAAGATACACAATGCCGATGCCGGAGAGGTAGCCACAAAATTACTAGAGATTTTTGGTGGGTCAAGCAGCTCCTCCGGATCAAGAAGAGCCTCCACAGCTCAAAGAGCCTCTCAGCAGCAAACGAGAACAGGTCGTGCTGCAAGTAGAAGTAGAACCTCACAAGCACAACAATCCGCAGCGCCGGCAATAACAGCGCAGTCCACACAGGAATCCTCCCCTGTTAGCTTTAAGGTAATTACCGACGAGAGAACCAACTCTCTAATAATAATTGCCTACCCAAGTGACATGGCAAAAATTAAAGCCGTAATCGGCATACTTGATGTAAAGACTGATGAGCCTCAGGAAGGAATATTTGTAATCCGCGTACTAAATGCGGACGCTGAGCAGATAGTAGGTGTATTATCGGCTCTCTTCGGAGGCGGAGGCGGAGGCGGATTTAGCGGAGGGACACAAAGAACCTCTGGGATCGGATCAGGATCTCCCTTTGGATCAAGCTCCACAGGTGGTTCTAGTTTTGGACAGGGACAAACAAGACAAACAATACAGAGACAAAATCTAGGTGGCCGTACAGCATCTGTCGTAGCAGAAGCAGATGGGCTCAGAATAACAGCTGATCCAGCTACAAATTCAGTAATCATTATTGGTTCCAGAAGAGATTATGAAGAAATAAAAGATGTTATCGACGAGCTCGATATAAGAAGAAAACAAGTATTTGTAGAAGCTGCAATACTAGAAGTTAGCCTTGATAAGATAAGGTCCTTCGGTACTAATCTTAGTATTGGTTTTACAATCAACGACAACACGCTAGGATTTGGTGGTACTAATCTCCCAGGAGTTCCAAGTCTGCTTGGAGTAGCTGCAAACCCTGAAACCTCTGCCAATTTGATAGGTAGCCTGTCGGGACTATTCTTAGGTGTCGTTGGAGAAGAGGTAGATGTTGATGGTTCAGGTCCTATACCTCCTATCCCATCTTTCACAGCACTATTTCAGGCACTTACTTCATTAACTGACGTCAATGTTCTCTCTACACCTAGTATTATAACGACAGACAATGAACCTGCGGAGATCATCGTAGCAGACGTAATTCCGTTTCCAACAGGAAGCACTGTAGGAGATGGAGGAGTTACAGTACAAACTATAGAAAGAGAGCCAGTAGGTATTAGGCTTTCGATAACTCCTCAAATTAGCGAAGGTGATTTTTTAAATCTAAATATCCTCACCGAAGTATCGGCAATAAGAAATGCACCTGTTCCGGGACTTAACACAGAAGAATTTGGTATTGCTACTACCACCAGAACGG
Organism: Deltaproteobacteria bacterium; assembly: GCA_029262275.1. Lineage (GTDB taxonomy): Bacteria > Desulfobacterota_D > UBA1144 > Nemesobacterales > UBA2774 > CR02bin9. The sequence continues at coordinate 50,879 of JAJCZS010000011.1, forward strand.
CCGACTCCTCGGTAGTTGTAAAAAATGGTCAGACCATTGTAATAGGTGGCCTTGTTCAGGACAGAGAAAGCGTCCTACAAAATAGAGTTCCCGTACTTGGAAGTATTCCTGTTCTTGGAAATCTATTTAAATTTAAACAAATACAAAGCACAAAAATAAACCTCATGATACTTCTTACACCAAGAATTGTAGAAAATGAGGTTGACATGCAGCGCATATTAGAAGAAAGACAAAAAAGAAATATGCTGCTGCAGGAAAGGGGATTCAACCGAGAAGAACAATAATACTGGTTGATCAATATGAAAAGCATACAAGAAATTATAAGCGAAAGAAATCCTGAAGCTCTTGTAAAAATAGACGAGATACTGTCTAAAAATGAAGAGAGCGTAGAAGAAGCAATTTTAAATCACCACGTACTCGAAGACGAAGAAGTACTTGAGGTACTCTCTCAATTCTACGAATTCCCTTATATATTGAATATTGCTGATAAAGATATTGACCCTGAACTCGTAAAAACCTTGCCTATTAGCTTTGCAAGAAAATACCGTCTGATCCCATTTCAGAGAAAACAAGACAGCGTTGTAATTGTTTTTGCACCCCCATTCGACTTATATGCTCTGGACGAAATAAAATCACTTTTTGGCTGTGAAATAGAGCCGGTATTAGCTCTCAATCATGTTGTCGTCAATAGCATTAACCGAGTCTATGAGCGCGATAAAGAAATGGCGGAAGGTATCGAAGATGATACTGAAGGAATAACCGAATACGATATCCATGAACCTAAAGATTTGCTCGATGCTGATGATGAAGCTCCTATCATTAGATTTGTTAACTCCCTTCTCTTCCAAGCGGTAAAAGAAAAGGCTAGTGATATACATCTGGAATGCTTTGAGAAAGAAGTATCGGTTAGGTTCAGAAAAGACGGAATACTACACGAAATCACCTCAGTGCCTAAAAAGCTTCAAGCATCTGTAATATCCAGAGTAAAAATTATGGCAGAGCTTGATATTGCAGAGAAGAGAAAACCCCAAGATGGAAGGATAAGAGTAAAAGTAGCTGGAAGAGACGTGGACGTTCGTATTTCAACTGTACCCACAACTTGGGGTGAGAGTGTTGTAATGAGGCTCTTGGACCGATCCTCTGTTCTACTCAGTTTGGAGGACCTTGGATTAAAAGGCGACAAACTTGACGTAGTCGAGACGTTAATACGACGACCTCACGGCATTATTCTTGTAACAGGACCAACAGGTAGCGGAAAAACAACAAGCCTGTATGCAGCTTTAGAGCGAATAAACTCACCAGACAAGAAAATCATTACAGTAGAAGATCCGGTGGAATATCAGATTCAGGGAATTAATCAGATACAAGTTAATTCAAAGGTAAACCTTTCTTTTGCAAATGGACTTAGATCAATACTACGTCAGGACCCGGATGTAATTCTTGTGGGTGAGATCAGAGACAGAGAAACTGCGGACATTGCGATTCATGCATCTCTGACCGGACACTTGGTATTTTCAACCCTTCACACAAATGATTCTGCTAGCGCAATAACTAGGCTTATAGATATGGAAATAGAACCATTTTTGGTTGCATCTTCGCTTATGGCAGTAATAGCGCAAAGACTTCTTCGTCTTCTATGTCCATCCTGCAGAGAGCCTTATGAACCTTCAGATGACGAACTTAAAAAAATAGGAATAAAAAGAGAACAACTTAAAGACGGAAGACTTTACCGTGCCAAGGGATGCGATAAATGTTTTGATATGGGATACAGCGGAAGATCCGCAATATTTGAAATGTTAATAATAGATGATGAGATTAGAAACTTAACACTTGGTAACGTAGATTCGGGTCAGATCAAAAGAAAAGCAATAGAACACGGAATGACCACACTGAGAATGGACGGAGCCAAGCATATATTAAGAGGTTTAACTTCTATAGATGAGGTAATGCGTGTCACTGAAGAGGAGAGCATTAGCTCACAAGAACAGGGCTAGTCCTTACAATTCTAACTATCCAACGTATAATTATTACTAAATATGCCGGTATATAAGTACAAAGCCATAGATGAGAGCGGAAAAGCGGTTCAGGGTGTTATTGACGCTGATTCCCCTAAAGGTGCAACAGAAAAATTAAAACGCCAAGGAGTTTTTCTATCCTCGCTAAATGAGGCAAAGGAAAGCAAAGCAAGAAGTTTTAATCCTTTTAAGGGAATAAAGATTGCAGAGCTTGCAGTAACAACTAGACAGTTCTCAACTCTTATTTCTGCCGGTCTTCCGCTTGAGGCCTCCTTAAGTGCACTTTCAGAGCAAACCGAAGATGTCAGACTGGGTCAGGTGCTTGCTGAAGTCAGAGAAAGGGTAAGTGAGGGTAGCTCACTAGCAAGTGCTCTTGGCGAGCATAAAGACGTATTTTCCGATCTTTATATTAATATTGTAAGGGCTGGAGAAGCAAGTGGTACTTTAGACATTGTGCTTCTTAGACTGGCAGACTTTTTAGAGACTCAAGCCGCTCTTACCTCCAGAGTCAGGGGCGCTCTAATTTACCCTATGTTTATGTTTGTTATTGGAGGCGGAGTTCTATTTTTCACTATGACTTTTGTCATTCCTAGAATTGCTAAGATATTTGAAGAAAGCCAAAGTTCACTTCCATTAATGACACTTATACTGATTAAGATGAGTGACTTCTTAAACAATTACATACTATTTATTCTATTATTCATTGTAGCTCTTGTTTTTGCGGCTTACCGTTTTCACACCACAGAGCGGGGTCAAATGTTTTTTGACCGCTTAATGTTAAAAGTACCGGTATTCGGCAAACTTACTTCCATGGTAGTGATATCCAGATTTACCCGTACATTGGGAACTCTCTTATCAAGCGGTATCCCTCTATTAGATGCCCTTGAAATAGGAGAGGCTGTTATGGGGAACAAAGTATATGGAAAGACTTTGCAGGAAGTAAGAGTCAATGTAAGAGAAGGTGCTAGTTTGGCACAGCCGCTTAGAGAAAGCGGCGTATTCCCTCCACTTGTCACACGTATGATAGCAGTAGGTGAGCAGACTGGTGAAATGGAGGCTATGCTATCTAAAGTTGCCGACATCTATGATCAGCAGGTTGAGACTATGGTTTCAACTCTGACATCTCTTCTTGAGCCTGTTATGATTGTTCTAATAGGTGCGATTATGGCCTTTATAGTTTTTGCTGTATTACTACCGATATTCAATTTGACATCAACAGTTGGTTAAAAGGAGGTATTAAATATGAGAGCCCAAGGTGGTTTCACATTAATTGAAATTATGGTTGTACTGCTAATCATTGCAGGATTGGCATATATCGTCGGTACCAATGTAATTGGTCAACTAGATAAATCTAAAGTAGAAAATACAAAGATTCAGATTACCCAGCTAGAATCAGGACTTAAGTTGTTTAAGGTTGACAACGGCTTCTATCCTGACACCCAGCAAGGATTAGATGCTTTAATAACAAGACCTTCTAGTGGAAGAGAGCCCAGACGTTATGATCCTAACGGATATTTAGATGGGGATCAGGTACCGTTTGATCAGTGGGGCAGCGAATTTCTATATATTGGCCCTGATCAGACAGGAAATACGACTTATGAAATAATTTCTCCTGGCCCAGATGGGGTACCTCAAAGTGAGGATGATATTTCTAGTCGTAATATAAGGTAATGACAAGAGAAGGAAGAGAAAAAGGATTTACACTTATAGAGATGTTAGTTGTAATCCTGATTATAGGGGCATTCTTTTTTGTGGCAGTGCCAAAGTTTCAGGATTTAACTGAGGTGAATCTAAAAAGTGCGTCACGCAATTTGACCGCAACTATAAAATATTTATACAATGAAGCGGCCTTTAAGAAAAACATATATAGGCTAGTGTTTGATGTGGAAGCAGGGGAGTATTGGGTGGAGAGTCTTCAGGGAAACGAATATGGGGCCTTTGAAGATTCCAAAAGACACAGGCTTCCAAATGGAATCTATTTTAAGGATGTTGTAACTGAGCGCAGTCTGGAGAGAAACCCTCTTGAAAATGAAAGAGAATTTATTCTCTTTTTACCAACTGGGTTTGTTGAGCCCGCTGTTATTCATATCCACACTGATGATGAAAGATACTACACGCTCGCTACAAAGCCCTACACAGGCGGCACAAAAGTATATGATGAATATGTAGAGCTTCTCAGAAGGTAGGAGGGAGGGGTAATTTATGCAAGAACAGTTTAATTGTTCAAGACAAAAGGGATTTACTCTTCTTGAGGTAGTAATTGCAGTTGCCATAATGGGAGCTTCACTGGCAATACTTTTAGGGGCAGTAAACAGAAATTTAGTGCTGGCTTCACAATCAAAAAACCAGTCAATTGCACAATCCCTAGCTCAGCAAAAAATAACAGAGATTGAGCTTGAGGGTTATCCAGAAGTGGGTCAAGAACAAGGGATATTTGAAGAATTCCCCGGATTTTCTTGGTATGTAAATATACTTCCTTATGATATTGAACAGCTTGGTACAGAGATAAGAATAGTAATGGTGGATATTGCATGGGATGAAGGGAACAGGGTGTTTAAAGTTGCAACAGCAATCTCAAACCACAAATGATGGCTTCACTCTTATTGAGGTACTTTTAGCCGTTTTCATCGCATCAATAGTGATGGCGGTCCTATACGCCTCCTTTTTCCAGGTACTAAAAGCAAAAGAAAAGGTAGAACAAGAGCTTGAACTGTACCATGAGGCAAGAGTGATTTTTTCTAAGATGACAAAGGATCTGGCAACAGCTTTTCCAAGAGGGAGGGTGAATTCTGATTCAAACACTGCTGCATCTGACTTCTTCGTAGGCGCTCAAGAAGGTAAACATAGTGCACTTAAATTCACATCACTATCAAGAACCCCTGCTGTAGATGCAAAAGAATCAGATCAGACGGAAATAACTTACTTCGTCCAACCTGCCAATGAGGAAGATCCAGAACTATTCGCATTAATTAGAAGAGATGACCCTACTATTGGAACAGATGGGGGAGGCTCAGAGTATCCAATATCAGAGCGTATTGTAGGATTTACCGTCTCCTATTTAGGAGAAGCATCTCTTGCGACTGAAAATCAGGAACTAACCTTTGAGTGGGACTCAAATGAATTGTCTACACTTCCAAATGCGGTGAATGTAAATATAGTATTAAGGGGTCCCAGAGGGGAAAACGTAGAGTTCAACACATTTATTTTGATTCCGGTTGTACAGTAATGTAATTACCAAAAGAGTGATTTTATGCAAAGGATAGAACAAACAAAAAGATTAAGAAAACAAGACTCCGAGAAGGGAATTGTACTGGTAATAGTAATAATCATTGTCGCCATACTTACTATTTTAGTCGCAGATCTGATCTACTTCACACAAATTGATAGAGAAATATCTGGTAATACAACTGACGAAGTTAAAGCACGTTATATTGCTAAATCCGGTGTTCACGTAGCAGCCGGGACTCTCAAAGCACAGCCACTTGAAGATTTAGATGAGATAGCATCAACACTTGCAACAAGCAGTGATTATTCAAGTGGATTTTGGGCCATTAATGTTCCATTCTTTCCAGTTGGCGACGGAACTGTTTCTGTAACAGTTATTGATGAGAGAGCTAAAGTTAATCTAAATGCACTAGTCGATGATTCTTCTAACAGGGTAGATCAACAAGTTCTTGTAGAGTTACAAGAACTTTTTAAGTTTTTGGAAGTAGATGAATCTAAGTCTGAGAGATTCATTGCAAGTTTGACTAACTGGATAGATAAACCTATAGAAGGTGCGCAAAATGATCAAGATTCAAGTGGGGCTAACGCTGATTTTTATTCTAGCCAAAAAAATGCTTACATTATAAAGAACGGCTCACTAGACACTGTTCAGGAAATACGGTTAATTGATGGAATGGATGAAGAGTTTTTCAACAAGATTAAGGACTTTGTCACAGTCTATCCTAGAGATAAGAAAATAAATTTTAGTACAGCACCAAAAGTAGTAATTATGGCTGCTGTTAAAGCATCAACAGTGCCAGCAATAGAAGGACAAGGAAATCCAGATACTGAAGATGTCACTGATGACTCAGCTGAGCAAATAGCTGATGAAATTATTGCTGCAAGAGAGGAAGAGCCTGTTATTGATCAAAAAAAGGCCAGAGAGATTGCAACTGGCGTGGATTCGACCTCTGCAATAAGCGCGGGGTTAATAGGAGTCCTAGTAAATTCAGGCTACAGCGATACTTTCTCAGTCAAATCTGTGGGAAGTCTTGGAGAAGCAAATCCAACAAAAAGAATAATAGAAGCTATACTAATGAAAACTAATGAAAATAATCAAAACAAGGTAGAAATAATCTCATGGAAAGAGCTCTAGAAAAACTAAACGAAATTCGAGGCGAATTAAAAGCCAGATATTTAGAGAGAGATGAAGTTATTGACGGAACGTTGATAGCACTTCTAACCAATAATCATATGCTTCTTATTGGTCCTCCTGGAACAGCAAAATCGCAGCTTGTAAGTGAGGTATGTAATAAAATCCAAGGAGCCAGGTATTTTCAGTGGTTACTTACTAAATTCACAGCCCCAGAAGAGCTTTTTGGAGCTGTAAGCTTAAAAGGTCTTGAAAACGATGAATATCGCAGAGTAACAATTGGAAAGCTCCCTGAGGCTCATATTGTATTTTTAGATGAGGTTTTTAAAGCAAGTTCTTCTATCTTAAATACGCTTCTTACTGTAATGAATGAGAGAATTTACTATAATGGAACTGAAGTTTCTGACATACCTCTGATCTCTATGTTTGGAGCAAGCAACGAGCTTCCTTCAGAAGAAGACGAGCTTGAAGCCCTGTATGACAGGTTTTTGTTGAGATATGTAGTAGATTACATCAAAGAGGATTTCAGATTTCTAAAACTACTGCAAGGAGAAGATAGCAACTCTTCAGAAACAATTATTACTCCTAAGGAGCTTGAGGCCTGCAAATCTCAGGCAATGGGAACAGTGCTTCCTGCTAATATCATGAAACTTATTGGACGGATTCGAACGGAACTCAACAAAAAGGGCATTCGTCCTTCTGATAGAAGGTATAAACAGAGTATGTCTGTAATTAAAGCTAAGGCCTATCTAGACGGAAGAAAGGAAGTTTCGGAGGAAGACCTGCGTTATTTGGAAAATGTGCTGTGGAGAGACCCGGGAGAGAAAGCAGAGATACAATCAGTGATTCACCAGGCACTTCACGGATACAAAGATAGACTAAGGGAACTGATCATCCAAGCTAAGGAGCTTGACGGCTATAGCAAGAGAGAGTGGGAAAATGAGGATTTGAGTATTAAGGCCAACATTGAAGCACAGACTAAACTCAAACAGATTGTATCAAATGTAGATGAACTAATAGAAGAATGTGAGCAAAGGGGTAAACCAACAGATGATATAAGCAAAGCAAAAATTGAAATTGAAGAAATCCAGAAGGAAATCTTAGATAGGCTAGTTTCAGGCAGTGAGGAAATGGCTTAAATAGTTTGAACGCAACTTAACAAAACCTTATTTAGAAATATATTAACTCCCAATTTTCAAGAGCACTTTTCCATAACTTTTTCGACTTTCTATATAATTATGAGCTTGAGAAGCCTCCTCAAACGGAAAGACCTTTCCAATTAGGGGTTTAATATCATGTTTTTTAACAAAATCTTTTAAATCACTCAAAATATACTCCATTTGCTTAGGTTCCTCTTCAAGTAAATAACCCAGATGAGACGACATAACAGCCACCGACTTTTGAGCAAGTCTCCCAACATTAACTCTAGGTATATCTCTCCAGGTTTGAATCCAGGAAAGAGGGTTCCACTTATTCAAATCAAGGCTTGCAAACCCAGCCACCACCAATCTCCCAAAAGGGTTTAGGACATCCAGGCTCTTTTTAAATACTGATCCCCCTACCATTTCTAATACGACATCTACCCCACCCGTATCACCCACTAGGTCCATAAAACAATTAGGGTCACGGTAGTTATATCCACTCAAAGCGCCGTAAGATTTGATTAATTCAATTTTTTCTTCACTCCCAGCCATTCCATATACCTTGCAGCCCATACGAGAAGCAATTTGAACCGCCGCGGTTCCTACTCCTCCTGCGGCAGCGGTAATAAGAACACTATCCTCAGGACTAATTTTTGCCATTTTAACAAGACAAACCCACGCAGTCATATAATTTACTAGAAATGATGCACTCTCCTCCATGCTGTAATTATCTAGCACTGGGACGGCGCGGTCCCCAGGAACTACAATTTTCTCAGCATAAGTCCCGCATTTAGTTCCAACCATAACCTTTTGCCCAACTTTGAGATTACTCACTCCTGATCCAACCTCGTCTATTGTACCGCTAGCTTCCATGCCTAATATATAGGGGCGTTTTAGTGCCCATCCATAAAGCCCCTTTCGAGAAAGTATTTCGGCATAGTTTATTCCTGCGTAATCTATCTTAATACGAACCTCTGCTTTCCCTGGTTTAGGTTCTTTAACTTCTATTGGTACCAATATCTCAGGACCGCCGGTCTTACTCAGCACAATTGCTTTCATATTAAAATATCACTCTCCTGGATTGAAAATATTACTATTCTAGCTTATTATGATTATTCTAGTTAGCAAATAAATTCTTCTAGAAAGAACAAAATTAGTATATAGGTGGTGAATCATGAAACGACTTGTTATAGCAATAGCAGCATTTGGATTATTCGCATGCGGAAACCCATTTGTCATACAGGAACTTCAGCAACAATCCACTTCTCAGATCACTGATTGCAATGCTGATCATATAGAAGTAATTCAACATGTAATTAGAGAAGATGGAAGCGCCACCTGGACGGCTCTTTGCCAAGGCAGAACCTACAGCTGTGAGCGTGCTGGAGAGAATGCTGAAGCTAACTGCTCGCAGATGGAATCACAAATGCCTGAGTAGTATTTAATTAATCATCGGCATCACGAATCCGTCTTTCTTTTGCTCTCTGTTTAATTCTTTCACCGATAGCCCAAAACTTATTGTCATCATCTGTCACTAGTTTAAGCGTTGGGACTTCTTTGGGGTTACCATCACAGGTAATAGCTACAAAAACTAAATACCCGCGACAGCTAAAATCCTTTTGACTATCTGCGTGGGCTAATCTGAATAGATCTACTTTAACCACCATAGATGTTCTTGCAGTATGAATCACTTTAGCTTTAAGCTCAATCATATCACCAAGCTGAATAGGTTTTTTAAAATCGACAGCGTCCATCGAAGCTGTTACAACATCCTCACCTGCAAACCTCATAGCAGCCATGGCACCAGTCATATCCATAAGTTCAAGAACTCTACCGCCAAAAATGGTACCAATGTGGTTAGTATGCGGAGGAATAACAAGCTCTGAATTTGTAACCTCTATCGCTTCTTTTAATTGATCGTTCGGCAACTAAAAACCTCCCAGGAAATTAATAACAGTTTTATAGATATACTAGACCAATAGGCAACATTTTAAAAGTAAATCAAATCGATTCATGATGTCTATCGACATTGTTATGTCCTAATCTAGATCATCCATTAGTTAAGTGGAGGAACTCCGTCCTTCCAATCCTCCCAATTCTCTATTATGTGATTTGCAACTGCTGAGCCTGCGAGATAGACGTTCTCGAATGCTAGGATAGAACCATCAGGCATACCCCCACCGCTTGCGTCCTCTAAGGATTCAAGAGCAGTTTGTCCAGGATACTGTTGATCAAAATTACTAGGTGATCTAAGAAGCATATAACGATTAAAATCAATTAGTCCCGAATCTTGTAGTCGCTGCAAGGCGGTTGAAATTGCTGTATCTTCAAATGAAGATGTGTAGTATTGACCTTGACCGTTAGTAAAATTATCTACCCACCAGGTTAGATAACCTGATAGTATTTCTCCATGGAAGAAGGTGTCCGCCTCAGCAGAGTCTCCAAGCTGAACAGAGGCATTTTCCCTGGCAGCTTCCTCTGGATACATATCCCTAATCTTTTGTACTGCGTCGGAATTAGCAAGCTCAACTTCACTACTAATCTCGGCTGCCCATAGTCTTAAATCATTGTTTAGTTCAAATATTTCCGATCCAGTATTAAAGGCATCCATACAAAACTGAGGAATTGTGCATCCCAGTCTAAAGAAAGGAAATTCTATAGAGTCAGGAAGCTCTCTAGGGTCAATCTCAGAAGCCAAACCCGAATCTACAACCCATCTAACCCAAATTGCAGATCCTATGGTGGTTACCTCTGGTCTGCCGCCTGAAATAGCGGCAATCATAATGTAAGCTCTGCTCAAATCAAAATTTTTATTTAATCCAAGAGCCATAATCGAAGATGCGGCATTGGACTTGCCTGATCCAGTAATGATAAACAGGTGGTCCTGATTATCATTAGTAAAAACTGGAGCATAACCTCCTGGCAGAGGAATCTCATTATCTAGCCCACCCGCAGTGTACCACCAAAAAGCTTCTCCAGTGTTTGGTTGATCAATAGCCTCTATATCCTGAAAAGTTACTATTGTTACTACTTTAATTTTAAGTGGGCTGTTATCTGCTATCGAGTTATTCCTCTCACACGACAGATTCATAAGTGCCATAAAGATTACCACTGCAATTAAAGATAATAATCTCATTTATACCCTCCACTATTGTGTAGCATAAAAATCCAAGGAAATTTGTAACTGTTAATTTTCTCTGAATATTTATTAATAAATATCTCGTGAAATCGGAGTAAAAACAACATGTCTGATGATTTAGCAAAAGTATTAGAGCTTATACAAATAGGTTTCAGCGTATCTATCGACGCCACCGAGCATGAAGATAATATTGAAGAGATATTAGAAACAGCTAGGATGTTCAATACAACTTTGGTACTTAGAAATATGCCAGACTCGTTGTTAGAGCAAAAATCTCTCAAGAAGCTTAAAACCCACTCTAATAAAATTATTATTGAAACGTAATTAGACAGAAAGTATATCGCAGTAATAAAACTGCCCATCCCTTATAACTATCTCCCCTAGTTTGCTTTCCGACGATTTGACAAATTACCTGCAATCGAATAATATTCGAATAATATTCATTTACTCTGGTTAAGGAAGGGCAATGCGCGAAGATACTTCAAAACGTCACATTCGTATTCTTAAAAAAACATTGGAGCTGTCGGTTTCAAAGGGCTTCCTGTCATTGAAAATCTCTGATCTGGCGAAAGCCTCAGATATTTCGATAGGAACTTTTTATTCGCACTTCAAAAACAAGGAAGATTTGATTCTATCCTTAGCAAAAATTTCTTGGGAAGGTCGTCTTGAAGTATTCACTACCATATTCAGCGACAATGAATTAGAAGAGGACTCCCGGTACATTGGCGGAATCTTCTGTGATTATCTATTTAGCCTTGATCATCCGGGATTATTTGAGGCCGAGCAATTGGCGGCAACCTCTGCTGTTTGGAATGCCGGTTCATCAGGCATTAAGTCAGAAATTCTAAACGTTCATCGAAAAATTAAGGATCAAGTCTCTGCTGGGGCCCTTGAGGCCATACAGTCTGGTGAATTCAAATCAAAAAATGACTCAAAAAATCAGGCTCATTTAATGGATACCGGTGTTTGGTCCCTAATGATGGGCAGCTCCTATGTAACTTATGCAGAAAATATTATGGGCGAATCAAACAAGCGCCAAATCACTATTCCTGAATTTCTCAAGAAAAACTTAAAGGCTCTTTGTCTTGGGTATGGATGGCTTTCCAAAAACCCTACTAGTGATATTGAAAAGATCGCTAATTATTGTTTAAAAAACGGACGCTACAATCAACTGACAGGTAAAAACCTGATTTGATTAAGCGAAGATTGTAGGAGGAAATATTTATGAGTATTGAAATTTTACATCGTGACGACCTTCCGCTTGGGGGGTTTGCTGGACTTAAAGAACATCGCCTTGTTATGGATCCAAAGGCTTTTGGGACCCATGTGAACCCAGGCACCTGGCCGGGGATAGGCAACTTTGTTTATCTAGCTGATGCACGATTCAACCCGAAGGGAGAAACACATATGCACGATCATCGGGAAATTGATGTTATTTCTGTGATGGTGGAAGGACGTATTACCCATGAGGGATCTCTTGAGCACGGACAGGAGCTGGATACATTTGACGTCCAAGTTCAAAGGGCTGGTGGTGAGGGGTTCTCACATAATGAGATGAATCCGGATGAGGTTACAAGCCGAATGATTCAACTATGGGTGCTTCCCGACAAACAGGGACAACCAGCTGGATATAAAGTTTATCACCCAAAATTGGGTGAGCTTCTCGATATTTACGGTGGTACTTCCAAGCAGGAAGAAACCTTTGACAGTCAAACTTTTTTTAAAATTGGAATGTTGAACCCAAGACAAAGGTTTGATTTTGGAAAGAATTTTGTAGCTTACCTGGCTACTGGAGAAGGAATGGCTAACGGAAAAGAAATACGTGAAGGTGACTTGTTTCGCGGGAAGGATCTTGATTTTGAAGCGAAGGAAAAGTCTCTGATAATTATCGCTTACACTTAATAAAACTATAAGGAGATAAATAATGTCATATGAAAGGTTTAATGCAACAAATACTGTAATGCTATTAATTGATCATCAGGTTGGGACTATTGAATGGATGCACTCCACACCCCATGACGAGGTAAAACGAAATACTTTGGCTCTTGCCAAAGCAGCTAAAGCTGCAGGAATGAAAGTTATATTGACGAGCAGTATGGAAGATCACCCTCAAGGTCCTCTGTTTTCGGAACTTGAAGAAATACTTCCAGAAGAGTTTTCCGCAAGAATTAAGCGGGCCGGTATTGTTGATGCTTTTGATGATCCAAATTTCAAAAAGGCTGTAGAGAATACGGGGAAAAAGAAATTAATCATGGCTGGTCTATTGACCGAAGTATGCGTGGTATATCCCGCACTCAATGCCGCCAATGAGGGGTATGAGGTTCAAGTGGTTGCAGATGCTTCGGGGTCGGCTACACCAGCATCCGATAGTTATGCTCTAGATCGATTGCGACAGGCAAATATTAACGTGGTTTCTACCATACAAATATTATCCGAAATGGTGGACAACTGGGCTGAGGGTGCTGGACCAGAAATCATGCCTGTACTGGGTGAGCTTTATGCTGAATTAAGTTAGTTTTAAATCAATCATAATTTATTATAGAAACGTAATTAGACAAAAAGTATATCGCAATAATAAAAACGCTCATCCCTCAAGACTATATCCCCTAGCTTATGAGGAATCTGTTTATTAAATATAGGCCCGTCATACACAAATGTATGAAACTCCCCATTTTCCCCACATGGATCAATACCAGAAGGAAGTTCATTTAAAAATTGCTCATCAAACTCTCTACCCACAAATTCTTTGTCTAACACATTTGAATCTATGCACACAGTGATAGCCCTAAAGCCCCAATCTATAAAATCCTGAGCTAACCTTGTTGTATCTCTTCCCCAAATTGGGAAAATGCACCTCATCCCAACCTCTTTTAACTGATCTTCTCTGTATTTTTTAATATCCTCTAAAAACAAGTCTCCAAACACAACAGATTCAATTCCCATATCTCTGTACTTCAAAAGAACCTCATACCAAATGGACTCATATTCCTTGTTTGTCGCATTTTTTGATATCACTACTTTTTCAAGTGGAATATTTAAAGACCCCACCTGCTCTTCTAATAAAGCAGTACGAAGACCGTGCATACTTACTCTGTCATAACCAGCAGTAACAGTAGTAACCAGTGCTTCAACTTCAAACTCCTGACTTTGCTGTATTTCACGAAGAGCAAGGGAACTGTCTTTGCCACCGCTCCAGGAAAAAAGCACTTTCGATTTATTGTTCATGCTCCATATAGTATCCAGTAAAATCGGCGGAGGGAATTATTACATCCAGATATGCCCATCTATACAAAAAACTGCATGGATATGACATTAAAAGTATGTTATTTTTCAATTAAATTTAACAAAGGGGCGAGCTCATGCGTTGGAGATTAGGAAGAAGAAGCGGCAATGTTGAAGACAGAAGACACGTAAAAATGCCAGGAAGAAGGGGTGCGGCAGGAGGTGGAATAGGTCTTTTAATCATCATTGTAATTGCAATACTTCTTGGAGCTGATCCAAGCAAACTGTTAAATGATATGTCATCTACTGATAGTGTATCAACTTCTTCTTATGACCAGCCAAGGACTTCTAGTGCTGATAATGAGCTTGCAGATTTTGTCTCTGTAGTACTAGCGGACACCGAAGATACTTGGAACGAGCTATTTAGGGGATACAACAGACAATATCAAGAACCAAGGCTTGTTCTATTCTCTGGAGCTGTTGAATCAGCTTGCGGCTATGCACAATCTGCTATGGGACCTTTCTATTGCCCCAGGGACCAAAAAGTTTATATAGACCTTAGTTTCTACCAAGACCTTAAACATAAATTAGGGGCCCCTGGTGATTTTGCTCAGGCATATGTAATTGCTCACGAAGTAGGACATCACGTTCAGAATCTATTAGGGATTTCTGAGCAAGTTTATAATGCCCGGCAGAGATCAAGTGAAACCGAGTCAAATAGGCTCTCAGTGATGCAGGAGCTTCAAGCAGACTGTCTTGCCGGAGTGTGGGCAAGCAATGCAGATAAAGCTAGAGATATTTTGGAAGAAGGAGATATAGAAGAAGGCTTAAACGCGGCAAGCAGTATTGGCGATGACAGATTACAAAAACAGTCCAAAGGTTATATAACTCCTGATTCATTTACACACGGGAGCTCAGATCAAAGAGTAAAGTGGTTTAAAATAGGTTTAAGATCTGGTGATATTAATTCTTGCAATACATTTGAAGCCGAGGTTTTATAACCCGCAAATTAACCAGATTACCATGACCTCTTTCAGTCTTTAGTTTCAGCATCACCGTTTTCAAGCCGATCAATAACTGCAGCTCCGACGCTATCTCCCCAAACATTCACAGTAGTTCTGAATCTATCTAACAGCCAGTCAATTGCGAGAATCATACCAACTCCTTCGAGAGGTAATCCAACTGCTTGAAGCACAAGCACCATAGTAACTAATCCTGCCTCTGGTATACCTGCAGCACCAATTGCGGCCAGAGTTGCCGTGAAAAACACAATTACCATTTGGGCCATGCTTAAATCAATACCATAGCTTTGTGCAATAAATATTACTGCTACTGCCTCATAGAGAGCGGTGCCATCCATGTTAATGGTTGCTCCAAGCGGCAGCACAAATC
This sequence comes from Deltaproteobacteria bacterium, assembly GCA_029262275.1. Lineage (GTDB taxonomy): Bacteria > Desulfobacterota_D > UBA1144 > Nemesobacterales > UBA2774 > CR02bin9. The sequence goes on from JAJCZS010000011.1 coordinate 66,146, forward strand.
TGCCCACCTTCGGGGTTACTTTCGCCTCATCTATAACCCCTTCCATAGTAAGTGGCAGAGTTGCTGAAGAAGAGGCGGTAGAGAATGCTGTGAGTAAAGCTTTTCCCAAGTGTCTCACATAATGCAGAGGATTTCTTTTAGCAAATAACATCAAAATAATAGGCAAAACAATAAAGGCGTGAATACCAAGCCCTACTACGACACTTAAAACATATTTCCCAAGCTCCATAGCAAGTTCAAGAACAGCGCTTCCGCCTCCTGAGACCCCTATCCTCTCAGCAATCAGGCTGAAAATTCCAATCGGCGTAAAAAGCATAATCCAATGAACGATTTTCATTATTGCCTTATCTAATATGGTAAAAAATTCGACTATGACTTTGCTTTCTCTGCCAAGACTTGCAAAAGCGGCTCCAAATAATATAGAGGCAATAATAAGAGGCAGAATCTCAAATTCTTCTGCCGAATTAAATAAGTTTGGAGAAACAAATTTTAACAACAGCACTTCTACCAGACTCATATTCTCCTTAGAGCTTACAATATCCGGCATCTGACCAGTAAGCGCCATTCCTCCATCACCCGGGTGAATAACATTGACTACTAAAATCCCTATAAAAACGGCTATTCCTGTAGTTATTAGATAATAAAAGAGTGTTTTCAAACCAAGTGAGCCCAGATTGCCAACTTTCATGATACTTAACGTTATGGAAACTATTACCAAAGGCAGCACAATCATTTTGAGCGCATTTAGAAAGAGTGTTCCTAGAAATCCAAGGTCGACACCTACTTCAGGGAACAATGATCCGACTAAACCACCCAGAATTACGCCCAAGATGATTCCGAATATTAGATACTGGTCTCCAAAAAGCTTCTTCATTAATTTCTCCTAATTTGAAAAAGTTGGCATCTAAGTCCCTAATGTGATATCTAATTAAGTAGGCTAGTGATATTTAGAGCACTTCAAATGTTAAAAGTTGCATATAATTAAATGACATGATATCACTTTATATAGATAATACCAAGAAAGAGCTATGAACAAATACATAATACCAATTCTGTTGATCTTGTTAGTTTACGGGGCTTCATCTTATGCTGAGCCATTTAAGGTTCCACCAATTAGTCCTGGTGAGAAAGGCACAATTGTAACCGAGTATAAAGATGGGGGAGTAAGATGGAAAGCGGATTGGACAACTGACGTTTACACTGAAAACGGAGTGAAAAAATTTAAGTTAATTTTCGATGCCAAGGGAGTTACCAGCCCGTTTACTCAAAAAGCAACTTGGCGATCAGTATCAATTTGGAAAGCTGAAGATGAATTCATACCGCTTAGCTCTGAGACCAAAATCAAGGATTTGAGTGGCAATCTGCTTATGATAGACAAAAAGACATTCAATCATAAAAGGAACTCTGCAGTATTTGCAAGAGAGGATTTAAATCTCGGCACATATAATAGAAAGCTATATGACGATATTACCTCTGACACTCTTATTGTAGAGGGCTTAACCTATGCTCTGCGCGAGCTGCCTTTCGGCACTGACAAAACAGTTAAAGCAAAAATCCTCTCCAACGAGCCTGAGCTCTACAATGTCGAATTTAAAGAAAGAGGAATTGAGAAAATACAGACTGCGGATGGAGAAGTAGAGTGTTACAAAATTGAAATAATTCCCAAATTAGGGGTAATCGGCGTTTTTAAGGTCTTCTTTCCTAAAACATATTTCTGGTTCACCGTAGAGCCTCCTCACAAGTGGGTTCGTTATGAAGGGCTTGAAAACGGCATTGACACACCTGCAGTTATAATGAAAGTTACAAATAATTAAGAGCCTTTGCATTAGTATGAAAAGCCACTTTTTGCACATTAATTTCTAATCTGAATAATTATTGTTGCCTTTATTAATAATCACCAGCTATAATTGAATACGAAGTTGTTATTTACCGTCTTAACAAAAAGTAATTCATTCCAAATACAAAATTTGAATTTCCAAGGAGGCAAAAATTTATGAAGAAGAAATACCAGAGACTAGCACTAGTATTATTACTTTTGGCAAGCCCTGCAGTATTATCCGGGTGTCTCGCTGCGGCAGCAGTAGGCGGCGGAGCAGTTGCAGGAGCTGGAACAATCGCATATCTCAGAGGGGAGCTAAAATCCACTGAGGGTCACCAATTTTCCGTAGTATGGGCTGCCACAGTTAAAGCTGTAGAACAACTCGAATTCATTGTCGTAAACAAAGTTAATGATGCTGTATCAGGTAAGTATGAATGTGTTACTGCAGAGGATAAAACAGTGCATATAAATGTACAGAGAGTTGGAGACAACATCACAGAGATCAGAATCCGCGTAGGAACTTTTGGCGATGAGACTCTTTCCCGTTATATCTTAAACAAGATACAGTCAAACATTTAAATCAATAAATAATAGGGGCGAACTCCTTTTGGAGATTTGCCCTTATTAAAATGACGATCCGGGCTCAGTTAAAAACTTAACTTCTTCAGGCGTTGACTCTCTTCCCAAAATAGTATTTCTATGTGGATATCTTCCAAATTTTTTTATAATCTCATAATGCTTCATAGCATATTCAAAACTACCAGAAACCGATTTGGCTATAGACTGCGGAGTCGAGAAAAGTTCCTTTAAATTAGAGAAACACTCAATTGATTTTTCTTGCATACCCAAATCCTCAGAGTGCATTAAGGGCATATAGAAAAAAACCCTTTGAATAGGATGTAGCTCATTATCAAAACGCTGGTTTATTCCATCCAAACATGTTTCAATTGCCTTGTGATCCTGAGAGAAGGCCTCTGAGGTGTCTCTGAAGATATTACGGGAGAACTGATCAAGTAGCAGAATTAAGGCTAATGTACCATCAGCATTCGTTTTCCAATGATCTAGACCACCTATTTTCGCCAGTTCAAGAGAATCACTAAATTGATTTCTTATTTCTCTATCATTTTCGCTGTCCTTCATCCACCATCTATTTCTATAAGCCTCCGAAGGAATTTCGTTTTCTATTAAACTCCCAAACCAAAAATCTAATATTCTGCCTATTTCTTTAGTATCAGAACCCATGGGTTGTTATTATATCCTCAAAAAGAATAAATCCTGAATCATATGCAATAATTTATATAGAATTTCAAATCCCCACTTGTGAAAAACTAGAAAAAGTGATTCCTTTTCTTTCCTATTCGCCCTATTTTTGACAAAAAACAGCTATTTTAACTTACTAGGTGGAGAATTTGAGCCAATATGTTAAAACTTTACTTTAAGAATGGGCTTCAAGCATTCCGTATTGTATGGCTTAATATGCAAGAAAAAAAATTTCTGATCTAATATATTGTAGTTATTCAATTTTCTACGATGAAGATAATTTAACAAAAAATAACCTATTGACAACCACAACATATTGTGTTGGAATTGATTCGTAGCACAAGATAGCATACAATCAATAGAATTAAGAAGGAGGATGGTAGAGATGGCTTCAGATAAACTTGGCCCCAGTGAAACTAACGGGAATGGAAACGGGAAAAGTCCGGAAGAAAATAGCTTACAAAAAGACCTAGAACAAACTTTAGTACAAAATGATACTAAAACTGAAGAATCTGAAGAATTCGTTAAGCAAGTTGAGGGAGTTATGGACTTGCCGCAAAAGACAATTGACGCTTTTGGAGGAGACGAGCTTCGAGCCAGGGTTTTCTTTGAAAAATATGCACTTCGCGATAAAAACGGCAAAATAGTTGAGCATACACCTGAAGACATGTGGCATAGGGTCGCCAAAGAAATGGCTTCTCCAGAGAAATCCAAAGAATTAAAAGCTGAGTGGGAAGATAATTTCTTCTGGCTCCTATCCAACTTCAAATTCATTCCTGGCGGCAGGATTATGTTTGGTGCCGGGCAAAACAGAAGAGCAACACTCTTGAACTGCTACTACATGCCTATCAAAGAAGACTCAATTGAGGGTATTTTCGAGTGGTGTAAGGAAGCAGCCCGTACTTATTCTTTCGGTGGAGGAGTTGGAACAGATATATCGATCCTTAGACCCAAGGGCGCACCCGTAAATAACTCAGCAATATACTCAACAGGGGCTGTATCCTTCATGGAACTGTTGTCTACTACAACCGGAACCATAGGACAGGCTGGGAGACGCGGCGCTCTTATGATCACGCTTGATGTTAAGCACCCTGATATTCAAGAATTTATTGAAATTAAAAACGATGCTGCAAGATCAAAAGTACAGTTTGCAAATATATCAATAAAGGTCTCAGACGAGTTCATGGAAGCTGTTGAAAACGATACAGACTTTGAGCTAAAATTTGAGAATGAAAAAGTTAAATTCACCAAAACAATTAGAGCAAGAGATGTTTGGGAGAAGCTTGTAAAATCAGCATGGTCATCTGCTGAACCAGGTCTTATTTTCTGGGATTCTGTGAAGAAATACTCTCCAACTGAATATAATGGAATGGAAGTAAACGGAGTAAACCCATGCAGTGAGCAAGCACTTGAGGACTATGGAAACTGCTGTTTAGGAAACATAAACCTCTCCCCATTTGTAAAAAATGCATTTACCGATAGTGCATCAATAGATTGGGAGAATCTAGAGAAAGCATTTCAATATTCTGTCAGGTTCTTAGACAATGTGCTTGACTACAACATGAAAAAACACCCACTTAGCTTCCAGACAAAAGCCTCAACCAGCTCAAGACGAATTGGAGTTGGATTTACAGGTTTTGGAGATATGCTGGCCAAGCTTAATATTAAGTACGACACGGATGAAGGCGTTGAGTTCGCAGACAAAATGTTTGAGCACATCAAAAACACAGTCTATGAGGCAAGTACAGATCTTGCTTCAGAAAAAGGGAATTTCCCGATGTTTGATCTCGACACACATCTATCTAGACCCTTCTTAGATACTGTTGACGGTCGTATTGTCGATAAAATCAAGAAACAGGGACTTAGAAATGCCTGCATATTAACAGTTCCTCCAGTAGGAAGCGGGTCAGTTCTTGCGGGTACAACTAGTGGTGTTGAGCCGGCATTCGCATTGTCTTACTACAGACGCTCTAAATCGCTCTCGAAAGAAGAGTTTAAGGTTTACCATCCATTAGTTAAAGAATATATGGATCAATTTGATCTTGAAGACGATAGCGAGATTCCTGATACTTTTGTAACATCTCACGAAATTAAACCTGAGATGAGGGTGCGCATGCAGGCTGCAATCCAAAAACATATAGACTCCTGCATCTCAAGCACTGTTAATCTACCAGCAGACATAACATTAGAAGAAGTAGAAAAGATTTATTTCCTTGCCTGGAAACTCGGCTGTAAAGGTATCACAGTTTACAGAGAAGGTTCCAGAGAAGGGATTTTGGTCACCGAAGAAGAGGCTAAAACCCAACAGCAAGATAAAGACGAAAAAAAGCTTCCGACCCAGACCCAGGACGAAGGGATGAACAAAACCCATCACCCCAACCCCATCTCATCCCTTCGTTCATCCTCTAGTGAAGATGTAAAACCTGTAAAAAGACCTATGTGTCTTCAGGGCTTCACAGAGGTTATAAAGACCGGGTACGGAAATTTATACGTAACTGTTAACACAATGGATGAAAAACCTTTAGAGGTTTTTGTTCAGATAGGAAAATCGGGGTATTCAACAATGGCTGATGCAGAGGCAACAGGAAGGTTGGTATCGCTTGCCTTGAGATCGGGAATAGCTGTTGAAGACGTAGTTGAGCAGCTAGAGGGTATTGGCGGCTCGTCCCCTGTCTTCTCAGAGGGCAAACTTGTTATGTCAATCCCAGACGCTGTAGCTACAGTATTAAAAAGGCACTTTGTTGGAGTTGGGGAAACCTCGGCGAAAGAACCTGCAAAGAGGGCTATGGATTTAAACCTCGAGCGCTGCCCTGATTGCGGCGACCGTGCTTTAGCTTTTGAACAGGGGTGCATGACTTGCCGGAGCTGTGGATATTCGAAGTGTGACTAAGACAAGAAAGATATTGCAAGAAAATTATAAGGCCCTGCTCATAAAAGAGTATGGGCCTTTTTTATTGTAGGTTTTGGATATAAGATAATTGAGATAATCTAAATAAAAACAATATTAGTGTTAAAATAAAACACAATGGAAAATAAAAAAAAGGGAAGCATAATATTAGGGATTTTCTGGATGTTTTTAATATCCATTTTATTATTTTGGCTGCCGGGAATTGGTCCATTCATAGCTGGAATAGTTGGCGGTAAAAAATCAGGTGGTCTCCTAAACGCTATAATAGCTGTCTTTTTACCAGCAATAGCACTTGGGATATTTCTGTTCTTATTTGCATCCTTACTCACTGGAGCACCGGTTATCGGATTTGTGGCAGGAGCAGGGACTTTTGTTCTTATAATATCAAACGTCGGGCCGCTTCTAATCGGCGCAATAATAGGCGGAATTCTTGATTAGTAGTTCTATCCAAATTCACTATATAGGGAAACTTTAAAGGTTATTAAGAAGCTCTGTGATCTGATCTACCTTATCTAAGGAAGCTTTCCAGATGGTCCTTAATATCGGAGTTGGCAAGTTTTCCAAGTGCGGCTTTCTCAATCTGCCTTATCCTCTCACGTGTAAGGTTAAATCTCTTGCCTATCTCATCCAACGTATAGGTACTATGTTGATCTATGCCAAATCTCAATCTCAGAATCTCTTCTTCTCTAGGATTGAGAAGTGTTAATGCCTCTCTTAGCTTATCAGTCAAATCAGACTTTGCTACCATTGAATCTGGGATTACACCCTCACTATCAGCAATGGAGTCGAGCAGAGTAGTCTTTTCTCCATCCAAAATTGGAGTATCCAGACTAATCGCGTCTTTAGTAGATCTTAATATTCTTTTTACTACTTCAACAGATATACCAGATTTTCGAGATATCTCTTTCGGAGTAGGTTTTCGGTTTAATTTCTTAGCTAATATGGCATTAACCTTATACACCCTGTTAGCTTGCTCCAAGAGATAAACAGGAACCTTGATTGTTCTGGTCTGACCTTGAAGAGCTCTTAATATTGCCTGATGAATCCACCATGATGCATATGTTGAGAACTTAAAACCCTTTCTATGGTCGAATCTCTCAACTGCTCTCATAAGCCCCATATTACCCTCTTGAATAAGATCCGAAAGTGGCAACCCTCTACCCATATACTTTCTAGAAATGGTTATAACCAATCTAAGGTTTGCCTTAACAAATCTCTGCTTCATTTTTTTTGCATTTTCGGTATACACTCTAATAAATGCATCTAGGCTTTTTATACGTTTTTCTATTATTACACCACTTGTACCGTTTGTACCGTTTCGACCATTTTTATGACTGTTGGGTTTAATTTTTAAGTTTTTTACGACTAATTTATTAACAACTACACCAAGTTCTCTGGCCATATTTTCACATTTTTTTATTTTAGCTGAGATTTCAACTTCTTCTTGAGCCGTAAAAAGTGGCTCGATAGACATATCTTTAAAATAAACATACAACAGACGAAGTTGCTCATCAGGAGTTTCATCAGCTTTAGATTTCGTCTTTGTTTTTCTAGACTGGAAGTGACTATCAGATTCGTCACCCTGAACATAAGCCTCTTTAAACTTTAAAGAACTTACATCATCTGATTCTTCAGCAAACTCTCCGAATTCAGTTGCTGAAGCAGAGTCGTCGAATTCTTTATATTTCGTTTCCATGTCGGTTTCCTTTGAATATCATAAATTAGTAGAAAAAATATAGATTAGATGGAACATAAGCACATAAATCTAATTATGTAGAAATAAGCTGATTTTAGGAACCTTTTGGGGAGGGAAACTACACAGCCTCCTGAATATATAACCCATAATGCTATTTATATAATTCTCCAGTACCTACGCTTAACTTATACACCATCTTGCTATAAATTCTAAACAACAAACCTGTATTTACAGGGGAAAACGTTCCAACTTCCGGTTACCGCCAATTCTATCAAATTCTTAAAATTAATTCAACCTATTTTGATGCGGCGTAGTTAGCTGCAACTTGTTCCCAGTTTACAACATTCCAAAACGCCGAGATATAATCAGGTCTTCTGTTTTGATAATTCAGGTAATACGCGTGTTCCCAGACATCTAAGCCGAGAATAGGAGTTAAGCCGTCAGAAATAGGATTATCTTGGTTTGGGGTAGAGGTTACAACTAATTTGCCTCCTCCGTCCACACAAAGCCAAGCCCAACCACTTCCAAAACGAGTAGCACCAGCTTTTGCAAATTGCTCTTTAAATGCATCCAGGCCACCAAGTTCAGAGTTAATAGCATCAGCCAACTCTCCACTAGGTTCACCGCCAGCATTTGGGGCCATACAAAGCCAGAACATGCTGTGATTTACATGACCACCGCCGTTATTTCTAACTGCGGTTCTTATATCCTCGGGAAGAGAACTAAGGTCTTTGATCAATTCTTCAGCACTTTTGCTCTCAAGCTCAGGGTGGTTACTCAAAGCTGCGTTTAAGTTGTTTACATACGTCTGGTGATGTTTGCCATGGTGAATTTCCATAGTACGTGCATCAATATTAGGCTCTAAAGCATCGTACGCATAAGGAAGCTGAGGTAGTTCGTGGGCCATTTTAAATCCTCCCGATATATTGTTGTATTATTGAAAATTTAGTATTTTGGACATGTTAAAGGACAATTTTACGTGTAAAAACAAGCAAAATCCCCCTTTCTTTAACCACTTCATATTACCTTGAAAATCCCTTTGTGTCAAAGCAAAGTAGCTGTATGAAGACTTAATTGACAAATAATAATTATCTGGTAATTTTTACCATCTAGCAACTTGTATATTATGGAGTCACAAAGTCCACAATATAAAATTTGCTAAAAGAATTAGATGATTCAATTAGGTACAAACAAATGCAAGTAACTAAAACCTTAGATTATGCGGTCAGATCACTAACCTACATGGGTCATCAGCCTATTGGGAAACATAGCATGAAAGAGATTTCCCAAGAGCAGCATATACCACTTAGTTATCTTGCTAAAATAATGCGCCGTCTTGTTAAAAAAGGCCTAGTTAGATCCTCGCTGGGGCCTGATGGGGGTTATACACTTAGAAAATCACCCAATGAAATAAACTTGCGGGATATATATGAAGCTATAGAGGGTGAAATCAGGATGGTCGAGTGTATGGACAAGGATTCTATTTGCGTTTTGTATGACACATGTCCTCAGTTACCGGTTTGGGATAAGATTCAATTATCTATGGTCAAAATCCTTGAGGATACTACACTTGCAGATATGCTAAAAGAAAGAAAAAACATTACTATGAATCAGGTGAATTAAGGAGGCTTTCTAATGAGTGTTGATTTAGAAAAATTAGCGGAACAGGAATATAAATATGGTTTCGTAACGGATGTAGAGCAGGAAGTAGCTCCTATTGGTCTTAATGAAGACGTCATTCGTATGATATCCGCCAAGAAAGATGAGCCTGAGTGGCTACTAGAGTGGAGACTCAAAGCCTATGAGCATTGGCTTACAATGAAAGAGCCCACATGGCCCAATGTTCATTATCCTCCTGTAGATTACCAATCCATAAGCTATTATGCAGCACCAAAGAACATGCCAAAACTTGAGAGCTTGGATGATTTAGATCCTGAAATTAAAGAGGCATACGACAAGCTAGGAATACCTTTAGATGAGCAGAAAATGCTTGCGGGAGTTGCAGTAGATGCAGTATTCGACAGTGTATCAGTCATAACAACCTTTAAAGAAACACTGGCAGAGGCTGGAGTAATTTTTTGCTCAATATCTGATGCAGTCAGAGACCACCCGGAGCTTGTAAAGAAATATTTAGGGTACGTAGTGCCATCTAACGACAACTTCTATGCAGCGCTAAATACAGCAGTCTTTACCGATGGATCATTTGTTTATATACCAAAAGGCGTCAGATGCCCTATGGAGCTTTCAACTTATTTCAGAATTAACGCAGAGAATACAGGTCAGTTCGAAAGAACTCTAATTATTGCAGAAGAAGGAAGCTATGTAAGCTACCTTGAAGGCTGCACAGCACCTAAGCGTGATGAGAACCAACTACACGCAGCAGTCGTAGAACTCATCGCACATAAAGACGCTACTATAAAGTATTCGACCATTCAGAACTGGTACCCTGGAGATAGTGAGGGCAAGGGTGGTATTTACAATTTTGTGACCAAACGAGGCAGATGCATAGGTGATAATTCTCATATTTCTTGGACCCAAGTTGAAACCGGGTCGGCAATCACATGGAAATATCCAAGCTGTATTCTTGAAGGCGACAACTCTGTTGGAGAATTCTACTCTGTAGCTCTAACAAATAGAAGGCAGCAGGCTGATACAGGAACCAAGATGATACATAAGGGGAAAAACACCTCTAGCACAATAATATCAAAAGGAATATCCGCTGGATTTGGACAAAACACATATAGAGGACTAGTTGAAATTGGCAAGGACGCAAGTGGTGCACGAAACTACACCCAGTGCGACTCTATGCTGATTGGGGATAAGTGCGGAGCACATACATTCCCTTATATTGAGGTTAAAAATTCAACCGCTCAGATGGAACATGAAGCTTCCACTTCAAAAATTGGTGAAGACCAAATTTTCTACTGCCAACAGAGGGGTCTGTCGGCGGAAGATGCTGTGTCATTGATTGTAAACGGTTTTTGCAAGGATGTTTTTAAAGAGCTTCCGTTTGAGTTTGCGGTAGAGGCTGAGAAACTGTTAAGTATCAGTCTAGAGGGTAGTGTCGGATAGATAACACCCCCAATTAAAATCAATTTAGATAAAGATTTATAGGAGAAAGATCATGTTGGAAATCAAAAATCTGCATGTAAGTGTAGAGGATCAGGAAATTTTGAAGGGACTTAATCTTACAATCAACGCTGGTGAAGTCCATTCTATAATGGGACCTAACGGCTCAGGGAAAAGCACTTTGGCTCAAGTTCTTGCCGGACGTGACTCATATGAGATAACAGAGGGCGAAGTCCTATTTGAAGGCAAAGACCTTCTTGAACTAGCTCCCGAAGATCGTGCCTGTGAGGGTGTTTTCCTTGCCTTTCAGTATCCGGTTGAAATCCCTGGTGTTGCAAACACATATCTACTTAGAGAAGCATTAAATTCAGTTCGCAAATACCGCGGAGAAGAGCCTCTCAAGCACATTGAGTTCGCAAAATATGCAAAAGAAAAAATGAAAATAATGAATATGGGCGACAACCTACTAAAGAGGGCAGTAAATGAAGGTTTCTCAGGCGGCGAGAAGAAAAAAAATGAAATATTTCAAATGCAGATACTAGAGCCTAAACTTGCTATATTAGATGAAACCGACTCAGGACTTGATATAGACGCTCTTAAAGTAGTTGCTGATGGAGTAAATACTCTTAGGAACCCGGAGCGAGGATTTTTAGTTATCACTCACTATCAGAGACTCCTAGATTACATTGTGCCTGACTTCGTACATGTTCTAGTTGACGGCAAAATCGTCAAATCAGGCGGAAAAGAGCTTGCACTTGAACTCGAAGATAAGGGCTACGGATGGATTGAAGAAGAAAAGACCGCTGCTAACAGTTAGGGAGATTATAGAATGAGCATTACATTATCAGAGAAAAACAACGGATACGTAGAGGGGTTCTCAAAATTTGAAAAGAGCACTTCTGGAAATGATCAGGGTTGGCTTAAATCTCTTCGCCAAGAGGCAATCCAGAAGTTTCAAGACCTTGGATTTCCTACACTCAAGGATGAAGACTGGCGTTTTACTAATGTTGCACCTATTGCCAGAAGCTCCTTTGAAATCTTAGAAAATGGGCACGATACAGTCTCAGCTTCAGATTTGGCTCCTTTTCAATTTGAAGATCAACAAGTAACCGAGCTTGTTTTTATTAATGGACGCTATACACACGGTCTATCTAGACATTGCGAGCTACCTAATGGAGTGATCGTAAAAAATCTAGCAGATGCAATTGTATCTGAGCAAGAAATTTTAAAAGATAATTTAGCTAAATATGCAGACTTTAACGAAGAAGCTTTTACTGCGCTAAACACAGCTTTTATGGAAGATGGTGGATTTATCTATATACCAAAGGGTACAGTTGTAGAAACTCCTATTCACTTTCTCTTCATCTCAACTGACAGTGATACCCCGTCTATTACCAATCCTAGAAACTTAATAATTGCAGAAGATAACTGTGAAGCAAATGTCATTGAACACTACACATCTATTGCCGACAATGTTTATCTTTCTAATGTTGTTACTGAAATAGTTGTAGGGGAGAACAGCACAATTGGTCATTATTTAATTGAACTAGAGAGCAAAAAAGCTTTTAATATATCAACCCTTAGAGTCCAGCAGGCAAGAAGCAGCAATATACGCTCACACTCTGTATTACTTGGGGGATCTTTGGTCAGAAACAATGTTCATCCTGTACTAGCTGGTGAAGGCTGTGATTCTTTAATCAACGGATTATATATGTCTAATCATCGTCAACACATGGACAATTATATGAAAGTAGAGCATGCAAGCCCTCACTGTGATAGCAGGCAGCTGTATAATGGCATTCTAGATGGTAGATCAAGAGGTGTGTTTCACGGGCGTATTATTGTGCATGAAGACGCTCAAAAAACAGATGCAAAGCAAACTAATAGAAATCTCATACTTTCTGATACTGCTCAGATTGATACAAAGCCACAACTCGAAATATACGCAGATGATGTAAAATGTACCCATGGAGCCACGATAGGGCAGATAGATGAAAATGCACTTTTCTACCTACGCTCTAGAGGAATTTCTGAGGAAGCCTCAAGGGGCATTATTATGCATGCTTTTACTAATGAGGCGCTTGAAAGCATGTCCGTTGACTCAGTAAAGAACTACTGTGCAAACCTTGTGGCTGATTGGTTTAATCAAAGGAACCAGAAGCTGGAAGCATAGGTGTAGAAATGGCTGAATTTGAGAAAGTAGCAAAAGTCTCCGACATAAGTCCTGGAGAGGTTAAATCAGTTGTTGTCGGAAATCTTGTAATCGCAATTTGTAATACTGAGGGTGAGTTCTATGCTTTCATAGACGAATGCTCTCATGAAACCCTACCCCTATCAGACGGCATCCTTGAAGGTAAAACGATCACCTGCTGCTATCATGGTGCTGAATTTGATGTTGAGACAGGAGAAGCGCTGTGCCTCCCAGCCGTAGACCGAATAGAGACATATGAAACAAAAGTCGAAGGCGATGACATTTACGTTCTAATTGAAGACTAATAAAACATAATTTCCTATCTTTACCCTCCATATTTAACATTTGTATTTTTATTTCTGATAAGACAATGCTAGAATTATATTGGCAGCAACTTCTGGGGTTATAAATCATCTAATTAATATTGCTTTAAGTACTGGAGGGTCTTGAAGTTGAGAACTCATCTTCTATTATCACTTTTATTAATACTTCTAATAGCTGTAGGATGCGACAACAACAATTCTGGAGGCGGAACCGACCCGGAGGGACTTCCTTCTAACCCAAACGACTGGGTATGCCCGGGAACTGATACAACCCTAAGCCAAAAGGAAATAGATGATTGGTGCATGGATAACGCTGACCGCGGAGAACCTGCACCCCCTGCATTTAGAAATCCTCCACCAGTTGCTGATCTGGCTGCCAAGAATGCATTTGATGAGAATTTTAGAGAATTTATTCGAGACAGAAGATATGCAAACGATCTTGACTGGAACCGTGACCTCAATTGGCGAATGACAGGCCCTTACGTTGGTGCAATTAGCTTTGGTGAATTTTTTGGAGTCCATTCGTCAGCTGTAAGAATCTACTATTCTCCTGAAGTTGTAGAGTGGCTTTGTGGTGGAAGGGTTGGAGGACTCCCCGACGGCGCAATGATAATAAAAGAGCAGCATCCTATAAATGATTCACTTGGTATAGTCACAGATAACAGGGGTTGTATGGACATACCTGCGGATGTTGAGCCTAAAAGCTGGACCACATTTATTAAACAAAATTCAGAATCATTTGACGGTTGGTATCAAGGTAGTTTTAGAGCTGAGTCAACTGAAAACCCTGTGCCTCTATGGCAACTAGGAAACCCCCCTGTATTGGATGCTTCAGCAATAACCGATCCAAACTTCTTTGCAAACACAGGAAACCCACCTTTGGAGCGTGATCCTAATTGGTATCCTACGGGGTATTTATTTATTGACGATCCTGATGCGCGAGTACAGGGTAGTGATAAAAATCCTAACGTTGTATTTACATACAACCAATATGGCAATTGGTGTATAAACTGCCATGCCTCAGCAACTAGTGAATCCACATTTTCAAGCCTTGAGAATATTATTACGACCGGCACCCAATTTTTACAGTTTAGCCCTGATCTAATTTTATTAGACAATACAAACTTTGTGGGAGATCTACACATTCCTCAGCGTGTTGCATTGGAATTTCTAGAATCTGAAAATCAGCTTGGATTTGAAGACCCTTTTACTTCTCCTTTGCCTACACCGTATCCTGAATTCATAGAATTCTACGACCAGATTCCCCCTGTTAGTTTCGAGACAGCATGGGAGACAAGACTTCCAGCTGAAACTTATGATCATCAAGTCTCTTTTGAGGGTGGCCCTGACCAATTTTTGACTTCTGATCAGTGTATTGGGTGCCACGACGCTACATTCTTTAATCTCTTTTTACCAAATATGGTTTTTGAAGGTGTAAATGCCCAGGGTGACACGAAATTCTACAATCTCTCTCCATATGCAGAATGGAAAGCTTCTCCACTTGGACAAGCGGGTCGTGATCCAATATTCTTTGCCCAGGTAGAGGGTGAAACAAACTTCTTCTCTGGTAAAAATATTACAGATAATAACCAAGTAATAATCGATGCAGAAAACTTAGCGCTCTGCGTTCAAAACACTTGCCTGCATTGTCATGGGGTTATGGGCCAAAGACAGTTTCAAATTGATACCGAAGGGCAGGACAATCTGAACTGCAATGACCTGTTCGGAATCCCACAGCTGCCTCAAATACCTGTTGGAGCCCCTCTGAGTGCTGACGCTGTGACCCAGTGGCCTGGGGCTGATAATACAGACCTACAAAGATACGGATCTCTTGCAAGAGACGGTATATCCTGCACTGTCTGCCATCATATCGTAGATGAGGGTTTCGGGACAGACAGCATATATACCGGAAACTTTGTAACAGGTCCGCCTAATGAAATTTACGGTCCGTTTAGAGATGTAGTTGTAAAACCGATGCAGCAGTCTATAGGTATTAATCCGGAGTTTGGAGAACAGACTTTAAACGCCAACCTATGTGGTACTTGTCATAATATTCTTTTGCCCACTGTAACAAACCAGGGAGAATTGCTTGGGTTTAGCTATGAGCAAACTACTGACTTGGAGTGGCAAAACAGTGTTTATGCTCCAGGCAGATCTAAATTTAAAACCTGTCAGGGCTGCCATATGCCAGACACCTTCCATGGTGAAAAACTAGAGTTTAAAATTGCCAATATTGAAGATGACACATTGCCACCTTCCCCTAACCGCTTGCCTAACAGTGAGATCAGACTAAAAGAACGCAGCAACTATGCACGACATGCACTCCACGGATTAAATGTCTTCTTAAACGAGATGTTCCAAGAATTTCCTTTGATACTAGGATCCAGACAAATTGATTTTATGAGCGGAGTTGCAACTGAGCTTCCATTAATCACTGCTAGGGAATCATTTTTAGATATGGCCAGAAATCAGACCGCCGATTTGGAGATTTTATCTACAGAAATTACTCCCGAAGGACAGATGAAAGTGACTGTAAAAGTTACTAACAAAGCAGGACACTATTTGCCTTCAGGAGTTAACTTTAGAAGAGTGTTCATTGAATTCCTGATCAATGATAGCCAAGGAAATGTGCTATGGGCATCAGGAAGAACAAACAGCGTAGGGGCAATAATAGAGGGAGTAGATGGTCCCATACTTCCTACAGAGCTTGTTCTAGAGAACCCTCAGGCTTTTCAACCTCACTACGAGACCATAACAAGTGAAGACCAAGTACAGATATATCAAGAAGTAGTGGCTGACTCTGACGGCAATATAACAACTAGCTTTCTAAGACGCATATTTACACTAAAAAACAACCGCGTAAGACCAGAAGGGTTTGACCCGGCGTTTTTCTTTGAAAACCCCTCACCATTTGTAAAAGAACTTGCTGAAATCCCTGGTAATGCAAAGTTCGACCCATACTATACAGATCCTTCATTAACAGGTGCGGATGTGATTGAATACATAGTCACACTTGATCCGTCAATGATGGCAGCGGTGGACCATGTCAAAGTAACACTCTTTAATCAGTCCATTCCTCCGTTTTATTTGCAGCAGAGGTTCAATGATGCAAATGTAGGAGCCGCTGAAAAAGAAAACATAGAAAGGCTTTACTACCTGACTAGCCATCTTAACACTGAAGGTGCTCTAGATGAAAATGGTAACGCTTTCATTGAAGACTGGAAACTAATGTTAGCTACGGATACCGAAGCGGTCCAATAATGGCTATAAAATTAAAGCGTGTTTATGAAAAACCAGACGATAGCGATGGTATTCGAGTATTAGTTGAAAGGCTATGGCCAAGGGGTTTATCAAAAGAAAAAGCAAAAGTAGATGTCTGGTTAAAAGACGCTGCCCCTTCAACTGAGCTACGCAAGTGGTTCAGCCATGATGAGACAAAATGGAAGGAATTTAAAAAGCGTTACTACTTAGAGCTAGACCAAAACCCGGTAGCTTTAAAACCAATTCTTGATTTACCAAGCACAGCAAACATTACTTTTGTGTTCGCCTCTAAAGAGGAGCAATTTAATAATGCTACAGCTCTTAAAGACTATATTTCTAATTATCAGTAACAGCGCCTTCTGATGCAGAGGATACTAGTTTTGCATACTTCGCAAGAACGCCTCTTTTCTCTTTAGGAGCAGGTTTCTTCCAGGAGCTGAGCCTCTTTTTTATTTCCGCTTTTGTTATCTCTAGATTAATCTCACGTTTTTTAGCATCAATTGTTATTACATCACCGTTTTTAACAATTGCTATAACTCCACCATCAACTGCCTCAGGGGTAATATGGCCAACAACAAACCCGTGTGTTCCTCCAGAGAACCGCCCGTCAGTAATTAGCGCAACATCATTACCAAGCCCTTTGCCCATAATGGCTGAGGTAGGTGCCAACATCTCACGCATCCCCGGCCCTCCCCTTGGTCCTTCATTACGGATAACTATTACATGCCCCTTCTTCACTTTGCCATTTAATATAGCTTTTAGAGATTCCTCTTCAGAATTAAACACGATCGCTTTTCCGGTAAAGGAAAGTCCCTCATGGCCGGATATCTTTGCAACTGCTCCTTCCGATGCAAGGTTTCCTCTGAGTATTACTATATGGCTGTCTTTTTTTATAGGTTTTTTGAGAGAACGAACTATATCTTGACCCTTTGGATATGAGCCAACGCCACTAAGATTCTCTTTTAGGGTTTTCCCTGTAACAGTAAGGCAGTCTCCGTGCAAAAGTCCCGCTTTGAGTAAGGTCTTCATAAGTGGCAAAATACCGCCAATCTTACAGAAATCAGCCATCATATATTTTCCGCTCGGCTTTAGATCAGCAAGCACAGGAGTCTTCTTTCCTATCCTCGTGAAATCATCAATCTTAAGCTTAACGTTCATAGCGTTTGCCATTGCTAGAAGATGAAGAACAGCATTTGTGGATCCACCCAATGTTACAAGAACGACAATAGCATTCTCAAATGCTTTTTTAGTCATTATATCACTAGGACGTATCCCTTTTTTAATCAGATTTACAACCGCCGCCCCTGCATCTTGGCAGTCCTTTATTTTGTCTCTTGAAATTGCTGCCTGAGCTGAGCTGTTTGGAAGACTCATTCCTAAAGCTTCAATAGCGGAAGCCATAGTATTTGCTGTGTACATTCCACCGCAAGAACCTGGTCCTGGAATAGCATTTGATTCGATTTGTTTTAACTGTCTGTCAGAAATATCTTTGTTGGCATGAGCTCCTACTGCTTCAAAGACCGAAACAACGTCAATGTCCTGACCGTTATAATTACCGGGCATAATTGTACCGCCGTATACAAAGACTGAAGGGCGGTTGAGCCTAGACATAGCAATCAAACATCCGGGCATGTTCTTATCACAACCACCTATAGCCACTAGCCCGTCAAAACCCTCACCCGCTGTAACTGTCTCAATAGAATCTGCAATCACCTCACGCGAGACAAGAGAGTATCTCATCCCAGGTGTTCCCATAGATATCCCATCGGAGTTGGTAATTGTATTGAAGATAATTGACTTACCGCCAGCTTTGTCAGCCCCAGCCCCAGCCTGCTCGGCAAGCTTATCTATGTGCATATTACATGGGGTCACCATACTCCACGTAGAAGCAATACCAACAATAGGCTTTCTAAAATCTCTATCCTTAAACCCAACGGCCCTCAACATCGAGCGGTTAGGTGCTTTGTCAGCACCCTCTACTACAAGTGATGAAAACTTTTGTAATGTGACTGGCTTTGTAGTTGAATCTGGTTTTTTCTTCAAGACATCTCTCCTGGCTATAGTGAATTGTAATCGAATAATTATCTATAAATAGAAATTCATGTCAATTTTTGGTACCACAAATAGTACTTGTAAGAACCCCTCAGCACAGTATATCATCTTAGTATATAGAGTTCATTATAGGTTTTACGTCTTTAGAAGGATGTGGAGGATGACAAAAGTCGCTTTACATTGTAGCTAAGGAGGTGCCGTCGAATGAATGCTTTATTGTTAACTATAGTTGCTGGTATTGTGGGAACAACAGGAATGAGTTTGGCAATGTGGATAATCACAAGATCCGGAATTGCCAACGCTTCTATGATAAGAGCTATAGGAAGTTTATTTACAAAATCCTACAAGAACTCTTTTGAGCCCGGTCTCATTATTCATTTAATCTCTGGAATCCTGTTCGCCTTCCTCTACGTGATCCTAATAAGCATTTTTGCACCTACCTCAGTTGCTGCAGCAATTGGTGCAGGAACCATGATTGGAGTGTTTCACGGTGTGGCTTTTGGATTTCTCTTGGTAATAACTGTTGCAGAACATCATCCTCTGGAGCAGTTTAGAAAGGCAGGATTTGAAGTTGCAATAGCTCACTTTGTGGGACACGTAATTTACGGGCTTCTTGTGGGACTGGTGGTAGGTCTTACGGGCGCTAGGATATTCTTACTTTCATAGAAATAAGATTGTTATTTCATACATCGAGAATCTTATCCAGTGCTTCAAAAAGCTTGAGTATTTCCTCTTGGGTATTGTAGAAATGCGGAGCAACTCTGAGCGCACCCCCACGGTAATTAACAACTATTTTCATTTCAAGAAGCTTCTCCGCCACTTCTTTTGGATCAAAGTTGCCTGAAAAGGAGATAATCCCTCCTCTCTCCATTTTATCTTTAGGAGTCCTCAGTAAAAATCCCCTCTTTTCTGACTCCTTAATAATCAAATCTCCAAGTTCATGTATGGACTGCTCTATGTTATCCACACCTACCTCTAAGAGAAGTTCTACGGCAGCCCCTAAAGCATATATTCCGATTGTATTAAATGACCCTTCCTCAAACCTAAGAGCATTTTCTTTTAATTTAAAATCAAAGCTCTCGAAATTAAACTCGTCCACAACGCTCTTCCATCCAATCAGATTGGGATTAATTTGAGAGGCAAGCTCGCCTCTGCAGTAAAAGATGCCAATCCCCTCTGGAGCAAGAAGCCACTTATGTCCATCAGCTGCGAGAAAATCAGCTCCACATTCATTCACATCAATAGAGACTGCGCCCAGGCTCTGTATAGCGTCCACAAAGAATAATATCCCCTTGCTCTTGCACAGATCTCCCAGTTTACTTAGATCTATCCTGAAACCATTTACAGACTGCACAGAGCTCATTGTAATAAGCCTGGTCCTGGAATCGATCAAACTTTCTATATCCTCAAATAATATGCGCTCATCTCTAAGAGGAATAAACCTTACTTCTACCCCACTCTTCTCTAAGTTAAGCCATGGATAGATATTTGAAGAAAATTCCTTCTCAAAAACAAGCAGGTTGTCACCTTCTTTCCACTCTAAACCTGAGGCTACAATAGAAATGCCATGAGATGTGTTCTTTACAAAAGCCACCTCTTCTAGTTCAGAACCAATGAGTTTGGCACAATTAGCTCGAGCTTCTTCAATTTTGATTCCCCATGAGCTGTAATCTAGAGGTGTTTCCCCGGTAGCATTTTGCAAGAATCTAGAAACCGCTTCTTTAACTCTGAGGGAAACAGGAGAAACCCCCGCATGGTCAAGATATATAAAATGATCTGTATTTGGGAATTCGTCTCTATAGTTTTTCATTAATTAGCCATCCTTAAACAAGTCAACATCTAACAAATCAAGGTATAACCCTATCGCAAACTACTCTTTCTATCAAATATTTCCTCCCAAAAAATCATTTGACAAATTTACCAAAAAGTGCGATATTGGTTTTGAAGTAGATTGTCTAGGAGGAATTTATTTAATGCAGGGTACAGTAAAATGGTTTAACAGTTCTAAAGGATACGGATTTATCCAGTCAGACGAGATAGATAAAGACGTATTTGTTCATTACAGTGTTATCGAAGGCGACGGTTATAAGAGCCTAGCAGAAGGTGAAGCTGTAGAATTTGAAATAACAGACGGACCAAAAGGGCCTCAAGCAACTAGGGTTGCTAAAGCTGGCTCTGAGTAAACTTCTTCTACGCAGCCTCGTATTGAGGCTTTGTTTTATTTAAGAAGATTCCGCTTGGTATTTTGATACCTTTTAGAATTTCCCACTTAGCTATTTTCAATAGCATAGGTATTTTTTACTTTTTTGACACCTAAGTTTCTCTATTTTTTCTTGACACTAAGCTATAAAACCCTCAATATTTTATTATATTGCTTACTCACGCGTACTTTACAAGAAAGATTGCGGTATGCACTTTGCTATTATTATTACTTCCGCTCCTAGGTCTCTATGAAGGATCTAAGTTCCAATTTGCTCAGGTTATATATGATGGTAATTGGGACCCAAGGCCAAGAGCTTATAAAAGATTAATGAGTTCTCTTGAATTTAGAACCAGTGTTAATGTCTCAAATCAGAGAGAGAGCTTCAAACTAAGTGATCCCAATCTATTCAATTATCCATTTCTATATATGGCAGGAGATGATAGCTTCAAACCCTTTAGCCCTGAGGAGAGAAGAAAGCTTAGAAAGTTCCTTAAACTAGGCGGGACTTTAATTATTGACGATGTCTCAGGATCCAACGATTCAAGGTTTGATGCTCAGATCCGAGAAGAACTGGTAAACATAATCCCCGAAGTCCCACTTACACCAATAGCCAATGACCACGTAGTATATAAATCTTTTTATATTTTAAACTCCCCTAGTGGAAGAAAAGTAGTTCAACCTTATCTTGAAGGAATCACATTTAAGGACGAAGACAGAACTTCTGTTTTCTATTCCAAAAATGATTTAGGGGGCGCGTGGTCAGAAGATGAATTTGGCAAATGGGAATTTGCAGTAGTCCCAGGGGGAGAAGCTCAAAGAGAAAGAGCGCTCAGACTAGGAATTAATATGATCCTATATGCTCTAACTGGGAACTATAAGAAAGACCAGGTTCATACACCTTTTATAAAAAGACGACAAATGAACTTTTAATCCTTATATAGACACCTGAGAAATGGACCAAACAAAAGACTGCCCTCTATGCAAGCGCCCGCTTCCTGAGAAACCAAGCAAGCACCACCTCATTCCCAAAACATTTAAGGGTAAGGAAATTGTACTTCTACATAGGATCTGTCACAGGCAAATTCACGCAAACTTTACGGAGAGAGAACTACTTAATTATTATCATACAATTGACCGTATCTTGGAAAATGAGAACATACAGAAATTTATTAAGTGGATAAAAAACAAGCCCTCTGAATTTCACGTAAGAACTAGAAACACTTCCAGAAAGAACTCTCTGTGAAAAGGCAATCGCAACTCAACTGCATTAAAGACGCTAAAAGAAATGGTTAAGGCAGGGCAAATACATACCCCTAATTTTGTTTTTGTTAATCTGGCTGTTTTATAAGCTTAATTATAGCAAAAACACCACCCTGAGAATCTTTTAGGTAAGAAAATCTACCTACCTCGGGTATATCTGTAGGTGGAACTACTACTTCACCACCAAGCGATTTCGCCTCTTCGACACTCTTGTCACAGTCATCAACAGCAAAATACACTGACCAGACTGATGGCATATCTCCCATGTCTGAAGTAATTGCCATCATACCAGCGGCTGGCCTATCTGCGTTCATAAATGCCGTATAAATCATTCCATCACCCATATCCATCTCATCTGCTTCCCATCCAAAAAGTTCGGTGTAGAATTCTTTTGCCTTGTCAGTGTCTTTAGTTGCAATCTCATTCCAGACAAGTGCTCCATGTTCATTAACTACTCTTGCACCTATATGTTTTCCTGCCTGCCATATAGAAAACACTGCCCCTGTTGGGTCCATTATCACCGCCATGCGCCCTGCATCAAAAACATCCATAGGCTCAACTATTATATTTGCTCCCAAAGTTTCTGCCTTCTTCACTACTTCATCCACATTAGCAACGGACACATAATTAGCCCAATGAGTTGGAATCCCCTGCTCTGCCTGTTCAGGCCACATTTGGTAAAGCCCACCGGCTTCTCTACCACCAATCGAGGCCATGGAATAAACATTGTCATCCGCTATTGGCACATCTGTTATATCCCAGCCAAAAAGTTTTGAATAGAAATCTTTTGCTTTTCCTAAATCCGATGCTACCAATTCAGGCCAGCAGAAAGTCCCTGGTTTATATTCTGTCATTTCACTCATTCCATATTCTCCCCTACAAACAGTTTTAATTAGAGATAAGTACCAATATTATCACAAAAAAGTTAAGATATGATGAAATAAAGAAAATTTCAATCATAACAGTAGAAAGGAGATAAAAATGGCTGAAAGATGGTTTATCATAATATTGCTTGCGATTGTATGCTTTTCATTCGGAAGTTTCTTTGGAAAATTGGCTTCCCTAAAAGACATCCCATATAGGGTCTATTTTTTTGAAGCGGTGGGAACTCTCACAGTTTTCACAACATTCACCATTTATTACAGAAACACTATCTTTACCAATTTTACCATCAATTACCCGGCTATTTTAATGGGGCTTTGCTGGGGAGTAGGAACTGTGCTTTTTATAATCGCCCTTAAATATGCAAAGCTATCAATAGTAGCTCCACTATCAGCGGCGTATCCAGCTCTTACAGTAGTACTTGCTCTATTATTTTTGGGAGAAAAATTAGATATGAAAGAAATGGCTGGTATCGGGTTTGCTATAGTATCAGTAGCACTATTGGCAAAATAAAGCAGCAAAGGCTGTGCGGTATAATTAAATCCTTAATATCTAGAAGATATCGGGCTTGTTGGTAACGATACCACTCACGCCCTTTTCTCTTAAACTTTGAGCTTTCAAGGTTTCATCAACTGTCCACGTAAATGTATAGAGTCTGTTTCGTCTTGCATATTCAACTAGAGATTTTGTTACAAACCATCTAAACGGGGCTACAAAATCAGCGCCGCAACCCTGTGCAAGCCCAACGGGGTTTAAAGAGGCAAATAATATCAAGCCTGTTTTAACTTTTGGCTCCAATTCTTTTATCATTTTTAATCTTTTAGGCTTAAAAGAAACGATAAATACGTCATCTAGGAGATCACCCTTATTTAGAAGCGAGACCACTTTATCCTCAACCCCATCTTGCTTTAATTCCAAGACAAACTTTGCTCTACCCTTTGCAAGCTCAATTACTTCTTCAACAGTAGGGATTTGCTCTCCCTGACCAGCATCGAGCTCTCTTAACTCGCTTAGTGTTTTTAGGGAAACTGAGCCCGTACCGTTTGTAGTTCTGTCTACAGTTTCATCATGAAAAACTACTAAGTGACCATCTAGAGATTGTCTTACATCAAACTCTATCATGTCAGATTTTAGCTCAATTGCCCTCTCAAAAGACCTAAGCGTATTCTCGGGCTCATAGGCACTTGCTCCCCGGTGAGCTATTTTGATAAATGAATTTTCAAGTTCTTGGATTTTCAATGTGATTTACTCTTAGCGGAAAAGATCATCCTCAGGATTTCTTATAAGCTCTTTTGCCCCATTTCCTCCAGTTTCATATTCATAACCCCTTACAATCACCACTGGAACCGAGTCAGCTTTCTCCATAAGAAGACCTGCGGCTGACGCTATCTCATCGGCTACGGCCATAACGGTGGCGTTTAATTCAAAACCCTTTGAATCGCTCTCGCCCCTATAGTCTTTAAGCGCTTTTATTCCTGAACACCCTATAGCAATATCCACTAATCCATCCCGCCAGGGCCTACCCACTGTATCAGTAATAATAATAGCTACATCTATTCCGAGTCTGTCTTTGAACCCTTGGGCTAATTTATCCGCCGACTCGTCCGAATCAATGGGAAGAAGGGTTACCATATCACCACCTGAAACATTTGAAGCGTCTACTCCTGCGTTAGCAGAAATCACTCCCCCCCTTGTTTCTACAATCAGTCTCCCTTTCTCAGGCTTTCTTTGGTCCATCTTAATAATCTTAGTGGTTTCACTCAGTATTACTTCAATTAACCTTGGGTCTTTGCTCACTTCTTTTGACAAAGTATGTGCATATGGGGAAGGTTGAACTTTATTTAGATCAACAATCCTATTTTCTGCTTTAGATATTATTTTTTGGGCACATACTAGAATATCGGCCTCTTCAAGAGTAAGGCTATTTTGTGATAAGGCATTTTGAATGGCCTCAACAAGATTATCGTTGGGCTTTATCTCAGGAATACCTCTTACTGGAATTAATGAAATAGATTGAGCCATAATATTCTTCGCACCTTCTTATTTCAGACTTCGCAATGATAATAGTCTACTATTGGGCTATTTCAAGAAGGTTTCCTTATTAATTAATCTGAGAAATTAAATTCCATCTATATTTATAAGTCTTTTTAGACTATTCTTTGTAATAGGAATAAATTGCACGTGAAAGCCACCAAACTAATAGATACTATTGAAAAACTTGTAAAATTAGCTGATAAGGAATTCTATTACAACGATCATAATCTACAGCTCAGATTTGCATCTCAAGATTCAACCTACGTAATTGGCACAAAGGAAAATGGAACAATTTATCTGTCAGTCTATTTTGGTATGGAGATGGATTTTAAGTTTTACCTACAAAGAGATGGCACTGTGCTCATGGACGAGGGAAGCTCAGCTGATTTAATGGAATATTACGGTCCTGAGTATGTAATCACACTTATTGATAATGCTGGTGAGGCCTTGCTCATATTCGGCACTGGAGCAATTGAAGCTGGAAACTATGAGTTTAAGACCATGGAGCAGGTGATACAAGAATTTAGACAAATCAGAAACCCTGTAAAAAAAGAACCCGACAAACATTAATCAGCATGTAACTTTCAGACTATATCATAGCCCTTCTACTTCCACTTAATATTGCAACCTATACTAGGTATTTGATCCTCTCCAATCTGCTCCCCGTTTAGCATCTTATCAAGTGCTTCTCTTATATGCTCTCCCGTAACAGGCTTGTCGTTGCCCGGTCTGGAGTGATCCATTTGCCCTCTGTAAACACAGAGCAAGGAGTCATCAAAAATATAGAAATCAGGTGTACACGCCGCATCATATGCACGAGCCACTTCCTGCGTCTCGTCAAAAAGATATGGAAAGGGATAATGTAGGCGCTCTGCATCCTCTTTCATTTTGTCTGGATGATCGGCAGGGTAATTCTCTACGTCATTTGAGTTAATAGCTATAAAAGAAACCCCTTTAGGAATGTAGTCGGCAGCTAATTCTACTAGTCCTACTTGCACATGCTTTACATATGGGCAGTGGTTGCAGATAAACATTATCACTGTAGCTTTATCAGACTTTAAATCGTTTAGATGATAGTGTCTTTCATTAACTGCGCACCATAGCTCAAATTCCGGTGCTGCGGTTCCCAAAGGAAGCATTGTTGAAGGTGTTAAAGCCATTATTGATTCTCCTAATGTTTATTTATAAGTGTTACTCATCTGAAAAATCTATCTTCTTATGCGATCCATCACAAAAGGGCTTATTCTCAGATGCTCCGCATCTACAGAGATAGTAAGGATCATCACCCGAAAGACTCATCTCGTCATTGATGTTAAGTTCTATATCTCCCGATACTTCATAAGGACCGTTCAGATATACTTTGATTGCTCTTTTGCCCTCATTAATTTTTTGATCAGTTTCTTGTTTTTCAATTTTGCTCGAAAACCCGATCTTCTTATGAGCACCGTCGCAAAAAGGCTTATTCTCGGATGCTCCGCATCTGCAAAGAGCCATTCTACTCTTAATCTCCAGTTCTTCTCCGTTAGCATCGGTCAATGATTCAAGATCTTCAATACCAAGCGGTCCATCGTCAAATACGTTGATACAGCACTTATTGCCCATAACAACCTCCATTTAAGCTTTTAAATTAGCAGTGTTAATTCTACACAGCCTCTCTTAGTTTTAAAAATATGTTGGGAAATTTATTTAAAGAGTTTAAACTCTTCTACAAGTTCTAACTTTTTCTTTGGGAGGGAAAATGCACCATGAGCAATGATAACTTAAACGAGGCAAAATCAGAGCAGTTCGCAGAAAGACTGATGACAATACTAAACCATGGAGCCATTAATTTAATGATCTCCATTGGCCATAGGACAGGGTTATTTGATGTAATGAAAGATTTACAACCCTCAACAAGCGAAGAGATCGCAAGCGCAGCAAATCTAAACGAGCGCTACGTAAGAGAATGGCTTGGGGCTATGGTAACTGGAGAGATTGTTGATTACGATTTGGAGAACAAAACTTATTCCCTGCCCAAAGAGCATGCACTCTGGCTTACGCGAACAGCCGTTCCTAACAACATAGCAGTTACAACTCAGTGGATATCGGTATTGGGCTCAGTTGAGGATAAGATTGTGGATTGTTTTAAAAATGGAGGTGGAGTACCTTATGAAGCCTTTGAGCGCTTCCATGAGGTAATGTCAGAGGAAAGCCATCAGACTGTAATCGTTCCTCTCCTAGATCAGACACTTCCTTTAATACCAGGGATAAAAGAAAGATTAGAGGAAGGTATCGAGGTTCTCGACGTGGGTTGCGGGAGCGGGTTTGCACTTGTACATATGGCCAAGGAATTCCCGAACAGTCAATTTACAGGTTACGACATTTCCAAAGAAGCTGTCAGCAGAGGAAATGCACACGCGGCTCAGCACGGACTATCAAACGTGAATTTGATAGCTAAGGATGTTGCCCAAATAGATGATGTTCAAAAATACGATTTTATAACAACATTCGATGCTGTACATGATCAGGCCGATCCAGATAAAGTGCTCCGAAATATAAACACCGCACTTAAAGATGACGGGGTTTACTTAATGCAGGATATTGCTGGATCAAGCCATGTACATAACAACATGGATCATCCTTTGGCACCACTTTTATACACAACCTCGTGCATGCACTGTATGACTGTATCGCTCTCTCAGAAGGGAATAGGCTTAGGCGCCATGTGGGGAAAAGAGCTTGCCACTGACATGCTTAAAGATGCAGGATTTACTCAAGTAGAGATTAAAGAGCTCGAGCATGACCCAATCAATTATTATTATATTGTGAGGAAATAAGAGGGGAGTAGAATTATCTACTTATCATCAAAACGTGGGAACAGGCTCTCACCTTTATCCACTGTCTGACCTGCTTTTATAAGCCCCCACTTTTTAGCATCTATGAGATGTTGGGAGTCTAATGAGTCTGGAGATCCTAATCTGATCCACACTTTCTCGGCAGACTCGGGCATAAAAGGATAAATTAATATAGTCACAACTCCAATTGCTTGAGCTATCGTCCAGAGAACAGTGGACAGCCTCTCATCATTCTTTTCCTTTGCAAGAGTCCAAGGGGCTGATTCATCTACGTATTTATTAATATCTGCTATGAAGTCCCAGAGCGAAACCAGTGCCTTATGAAAGGCAACCTCGTTCATCTCTTTCTCAAAAATCTCAACAGCTGACAACGCTTTATCTCTCACAGCTTCATCTTCAGAAGTGAGATTTCCGGGCTCAGGAACTTTGGCATCAAAATATTTCTCAATCATCCCAAGAGTACGGCTGACCAGGTTTCCAAGACCATTAGCAAGCTCGCCATTTACCCTTGCCACTATTGCACTCTTCGAGAAATCCCCGTCCTGTCCAAATGGAATCTCTCGCAGCAAAAAATATCTAAACACATCTGCTCCAAATTCATCAACCACCTGATAAGGGTCAACAACGTTCCCCACTGATTTAGACATCTTCTCCCCTTCTACAGTCCACCATCCATGAGCAAAAACTGTTTTAGGAAGAGGAATCCCGGCAGACATCAAAAACGCCGGCCAATAGACTGCATGAAATCTCAGGATGTCTTTTCCAACCAGATGTACATCTGCAGGCCAATTCTGCTCAAACATCCCCTCATCTGAAGGGAACCCTACGCCTGTTATATAGTTTGTCAGAGCATCAAACCAGACATAGATAACATGCTCTGGGTTGCCGGGGACAGGTATACCCCAAGTAAAAGTTGTACGGCTTATGCTGAGATCTCTAAGACCCCCTTCAACAAACCGAGCCACTTCATTTAATCTATAACTAGGCTGAACAAATTCAGGATGCTCCTTATAGTATTTAAGTAAAGGCTCCTGGTATTTTGAGAGTTTGAAGAAATAACTTTCTTCTTTTACTTTTTCAATTACTGGTCTTTTCTCCTCTGGCAAACTCTGAATCTCTTCAAGTTGTGTCTCAGTTATAAATGCTTCTTCCCTGACATCATACCAACCCTCATATTCGCTCAGATATATATCTCCAGACTCTTGTACTCTTTTGAATATTTCCTCCACAGAGATTCTATGTCTCTGCTCAGTAGTCCTTATAAAATCATCATTAGTAATATTTAATGCGTCTGAGAGATTCTGGAATCTTTTCACAACCCTGTTGGCAAGCTCAATCGGTTTCTCACCGTTTGCCTCTGCAGTTCTTTCAATTTTTTGCCCGTGCTCGTCCGTTCCTGTAAGAAAAAAGACTTTATTACCCTTTAATCTGTTAAAGCGGGCAATTACATCAGCTGCTATAGTAGTGTAGGCGTGTCCTATATGGGGCACATCATTTACATAATATATAGGGGTTGTCACATAAAAAGATTTAGACATTAAAATTTATCTCCGTAATATTTCTTCAGTTTAGAATTAATCTAAAAGACGTTAGATAATACCCTAACTTGCTAGTCTTATAAAAAGATTTTCAAATGAAAGCTGCTTATTAGCGTTTAGATTATATATATCGTTCCGTGTTCTCTCTAAAGCGCCCATTTTATCTGTAATGTTGTCCAGATCCCACATCTGTGCTATTTGCATAGTGGGTTCAATTAAATCTATATTCGTAATACCCTTTCTATCCGAGTCAGTTTTAATCAAAAGCAGATCTCTTAACCACAGAGATATAAATTCAAATACGAGGGTCATTTTTTCCATATCTTCTGGGGTCGAACCAATCGGCATATATTCTGCCAGTCCAATCACCCTCATGGCGGATTTGGGCTTGAGATTAATTAGATATTCTATGAGCTCGCGTCTCCATTCTATAACTTCTGCGTCCATCATAAGTGCCTTTCCCAAGCTGCCATTTGAAAGCTTAGAGCATATAAGAGCTTGCTCCGAGGTTAGATCCTCTCTTTTCTTAAGCTCCTCAAAAATCAGGTCTTCAGCAAGCGAGTTGAATTTGACCATCTGACACCTAGAGCGTATTGTCGGCAGTAAGGTATCGGGAGCTGAGGTAATTAGAATTATTATGGAATTTGGAGGCGGCTCCTCAAGTGTTTTCAAGAAAGCATTCTGGGCGCCGCTACTCATCCTATGAGCTTCATCAACAATTACTACTTTGAATTTCCCTTCAAAAGACTTCAAAAAAAGCCTCTGCTCAACGCCCTCTCTAATCTGTTCAACTTTTATGCTTTTTACGCCTTCATACTGAACATAAATCACATCAGGATGAACGCCCTTATCTATTTTGTTACATGATCCACAATCACATTTTTCACTTTTAAGAGTATCTAGATCTATAGATTTCTCTGATTGACAATTAATTAGTTTTGCAAATTCAAGCGCTATCAGCTTCTTACCTATACCATCAGGGCCTGAGAACAGATAAGAGTGAGAGACCACATTATCACGTGCTGCACGCAGTAAGATGTTCTTTTGAAAATCGTGTCCTATTATTTTATTGTTAAACATATTTTCAATTTGAAGAAATTAACTCTGACACTACGCTTCTTATTTCAGAATGAATCTCTAAAATATCTCTATCAGCATTTATTTTCTTGATTCGATCGGGCTCTCTCTTAGCGAGAAGCATATACCCTTGTCTTATCATTTCATGAAATTCCAAAGGCTCCTCATCCATTTTAGTTATTTCCTCTCTGCTTTGTAGCCTCGTAAGACCAGTTTTTACAGGGAGGTTTAATAAAAATGTAATGTCAGGAAGGAGATCAAGTGTAGAGGCTTGTGCTATCTTATTAACCAGCCTTTTATCTAGCTTTCTGCCGTGACCCTGATACACCACCGTGGAGTCGTAATATCTATCACAGATAACAATCTCACCAGCTTCTAGTTTTGGTCTAATAAAATCTCTGACATGCTGCGCTCTGTCTGCACAAAAAAGACATAGTTCTGCAAAAGCATCAAGCTCAAGATCTCTATTATCCAATATGACCTTTCTTATAAGCTCTCCCAGTTGTCCCCATCCGGGCTCCCTGGTTAGAGTGACCTTGTGTCCGAGTTGAGATATAAACTCAGCCAAAAGCTTTGCCTGAGTGCTTTTTCCACTTCCTTCAACGCCTTCAAATGTTATAAACATATATGGACTTACCTTTGGAAAATATGAACTAAGTTATGTAGTGGTAATTTAGCTTAAAATCATAAGAGAATCCAACCATGCTGCAACTCTGTAGATACAAACCGGGATTAATTTGGGAGCTGTAGAGCTTTTTTTAAACTTCCAAGCTCTTTATCCGTTAAATCTCTCCACTCACCTCTATTAAGATTACCTAATTTAAGGGGACCCACGGATATCCTGGAAAGCTGCTTTACGGGATGCATGAACTCTGCAAAAAACCTTTTAACAATATGATTTCTGCCTTCATGAAATGAAATTTCAAGGATGCTTGAAGTTTTATCTGATTTTAGAACCTTTATAGAATCTGGCTTGGCATAACCGTCTTCAAGCATGGCTCCCTCTCCCATGCGCAAGGACTTTGCCCTGCCAATCTCACCTTTAACAACAGCTCTATAAGTTTTTCTTAACTCAAAACTGGGATGAAGAACTCTATTTGCAAGCTCCCCATCATTTGTACAAACTAATAATCCGTCAACATCGTAATCAAGCCTACCTACGGGATATACCCTCTCTGGTATTCCTGAAATTAATTCCTGTATGGTCTTTTTATCGTCCTGCCCTTCACCAAGAGCTGTGATATAGAGTTTTGGCTTATTTAACATTATATATCTATTTTGCTCGGGCTTGACGACAACTCCCCGGACCTGAACTACGTCATTCTCAGGGGAGATCGTGCAGCCAACATTTTCTTCAACCTTACCGTTTATCTTTACTGCACCTCTTTTGATAAGCTCATCTGCATTTCTTCTAGATGAGACACCGCACATGGAGAGATACTTGTTTATTCTTATTTTCAATGAGTGTTCCGTGTGCTTTCTACTAAGCACGTGTTTAAAATAGATTGGATTTTTAAAGAGTTATCTTGAAAAAAGAGCATCCCTTCTGGCCCAAAGGGTCACATCCTTTCCCCTAAGAGTAAATTTCACATACCCACTGCCTTTATCTTGTAAAAATGCTTTCTGATTACCCAACAACTTAATACATTTTTTATCATCAGAAATGATCTGCTCTGCTATGTCGAGCTTGTCTTCACCAACAAACTGATAATATTTTTCTATATCAATCTTTTTATAACAGGCAGGAAAACCAGCTTCTGTGAAACACTCTTTGTGTAGGAAATCACACGCGGACTTCACTGCATGGGAGTTTTCAATTGGCATTAAAAACAAAACGAATAAGAAGGCTGAAATTGATAAACTGACAATAATCTTTGTAGATTTCATATTTTGAAACTCCTTAGTTTTAATACAACGATTTAGCTATCTGAGTCCCATATCTTGTTTTTTATATCCTGCTGGTGGCTCAAGATCAGCTGCATTAACACTCGTTTTCTTGGATGATACAAGTTGTGATTTACTATCCACCGTTCCATCTTTATAATCAATAGTTTGTACTGGGAACCCATTTAATTTTCTAAGCTGAGCAAACACATTGTTTTCAAACTGTAATTGTTTGCCCATAAACCCACTGCTTTTAGAAAAAGACTTGGCCATCTGATCCATGAACTGGGCCATTTCCAACATAACGGTTTTCATCTCATCACCGCCTTCGATGCTGCTCCAGGGAGCTACGCAATGTTGACTGGTTTTTAGATCCCCTCTGTATACATCATAAAAAGTACAGCTGTAGGAATTCACCTTTGTTGATCCTGCTTTCTTTATAACAGGCTCTACAATTTCATTATCTCCCATACCGGGCATCCTTCCCTTCATCATCTTCTCCATCATAGCCCTCTCTTCAGGAGTAGCATCCTTCA
The DNA here is from genome assembly GCA_029262275.1 of Deltaproteobacteria bacterium. Classification (GTDB taxonomy): domain Bacteria; phylum Desulfobacterota_D; class UBA1144; order Nemesobacterales; family UBA2774; genus CR02bin9. The sequence continues at coordinate 98,973 of JAJCZS010000011.1, forward strand.
TAGCCTCTTCAAACTGGGCCATTGCCTCTGACATAACACCTACTAGCTCTTTCATTGTAGCCTCATCCAAAACAACATAGGACTTATCCTGGTGACTAACCATAATCATCTCTTTTTTGTCACCCCTATAGATCATAGCACCGTCTGATTTTTCGCCGTTTTCGTAGAATTCCATCTTAAAATTATTTCCTTTCACCATACCCTTGGTTTTATGGGTGGCCTCAGGACTAATTTGTTTTTGATCCATCTCAAAGATAACGTCAGCAAAAGAACTGACTCCGAAACTTATAGTTAGAAGTAAAACTGAGACAATCTTGAACATAACTTCTCCTCCGCATCTTTTTTCATTAAGTCTAACATATAAATCAATCAAATCTGTACTGCTAAAATAGGTAAATTAGAGCTGTTTTGAACCTTGACAATTTTTACATTCCACATAACATAATGCTGTGCTTTACGACTATATTCCAATTCTACTAATACTAATATTCGCAATAGGGCTAGCCTGCATTATGCTAGGGCTTTCTTCACAGTTAGGCCCTAAAAGAAAGGCTAAGGGAAAGCTTGCGCCATATGAATCAGGAATGTCTGCTACTGGTGATACCAGAGGTAAGTTCTCTATAAAATATTATCTGGTTGGCGCTCTATTTATACTTTTTGATGTCGAGGTAGTATTCCTTTTTGCTTGGGCTGTTGTGTTTAAAGATTTGGGAATGCTGGCTTTTATTGAAATTATAGTTTTTCTTATAGTAATTATGGCTGGATACTTTTATGTCGTTAAAAAAGGAGCATTAGATTGGGAGTAAACGCAGATCCACTTCTCGGAGGAGAAGGTTTTTTAACAACAACAATCGAGACTTTAGCTAACTGGGGAAGAAAAAACAGCCTTTGGCCTATGCCCTTTGGTACGGCGTGCTGCGCAATTGAGATGATGGGAGTTTTTGCCTCCAGATACGACCTTTCCCGATTTGGCGCTGAGGTTGCTAGATTCTCACCCCGCCAAGCAGATTTAATGATAGTGTCTGGAACAATTACATACAAAATGGCCTCTGTTTGTAGAAGAATATATGATCAGATGCCTGAGCCTAAATGGGTTATAGCAATGGGCTCTTGCACATGCGGTGGCGGGCCTTTTGACAGTTATGCCGTTGTTCAGGGTATAGACGAGTTTCTACCGGTTGATGTTTATGTGGGTGGCTGTCCCCCAAGACCTGAAGCACTTATTGATGCAGTAATGAAAATACAGAAAAAAATTGAGATGAAAGGGGCCCCTGTAGTATGAGTTTTGATTTTGAACAGGCGGTCAGCTTACTGAAAACTGAGTTTCCGCAGGATATCCTAGATACAAAAGAATACAGAGGTGAAACCACTGTTTTTGTTAACAGTGAGAAAATTGCAAGTATCTGCGGCTACCTAAAAAACAATTTGGATTTCACTTTCTTAGCCGATTTAACTGCAGTAGATTATCTGGAAATAAAATCCCCTCGCTACGAAGTTGTCTACCATGTACATAGATTTGGAGTGGATTGTGAGGAAAATATTAGAATACGTCTCAAAGCCAAAATTAGCGACAAAGAACCCACTATCGATTCAGTTGTATCTATTTGGGCCACTGCCGATTGGTTAGAGAGAGAAATATACGATATGTTTGGAATTGAATTTGCAGGGCATCCTGATCTTAGAAGAATCCTAATGCCTGAAGACTATGGTCCCTTCCCACTTAGAAAAGACTTTGACGTAAGGAACCGCGAGGCATCTAAAGAGTCCTTTGAAAAAGCTCTTGAGGAAGACACAGACTGATGGAAAGAGTTGAATTCGTAAGTGAAGAACAAGTAGTAATCAACGAAGACGGCACACGCACTGAGACCATGATGCTCAACATGGGCCCTCAACACCCTGCTACCCACGGAGTACTTAGAATAGTGCTTCATCTAGACGGTGAGATGGTTGTAAAAGCTGTACCCCATATTGGCTATCTCCACAGAGGTATCGAGAAGCTATGTGAACATATTACTTATCAGCAGTGTCTCCCTTATACAGACAGGATGGATTATATTGCCTCAATCTGCAATAACATAGGCTACATACTAGCATGTGAAAAACTCCTTGGTATTGAAGACGAGATACCAGAGAGGGCTAAAGTAGCAGAAGTAATACTATTTGAGCTTGGAAGAATTGAGTCGCACTTAGTTGGAATTGGAACAAACGCTCTTGATCTGGGTGCTATGAGCGCATTTCTTTACTGCTTTAAAGAAAGAGAGAGAATATACGACATATTAGAGACTGTTTGCGGCGCTAGACTCACCACATCTTACCCAAGAGTTGGCGGTCTTCCGCTTGATTTACCAGAGAACTTTGAGGAAGTGGTTAGAAATTTTCTAAAAATATTCCCTAAGACATTACATGAAGTTGAGAGTCTTCTTACCAGAAACAAAATATGGATAGAGAGGACAAAGGGAGTTGCCGTGATAAGTGCAGAGGACGCAGTCAATCTTGGACTTACTGGTCCAGCGCTTAGAGGAAGCGGCGTGCCTTATGATGTAAGAAAGGCTACACCTTATTTAGGATATGAAAATTATGATTTTGAGGTCCCTGTTACATCAGAGGGAGATGCATATTCAAGATATCTTTGCAGAGTGGAAGAGATGCACCAGAGCCTTAAGATCATACATCAAGCACTAGACAATTTGCCCGATGGGCCATTTATCGCGGACTTGCCTGATATTGTTCTCCCTGAGAAAGAGCTAACCTATACTAAAATGGAATCCTTGATCAGACATTTTGTAATTGTATATGAAGGATTTAAGCCGCCCGCTGGGGAAATACAGCACGCTGTAGAGAACCCAAAAGGAGAACTCTCATATTATCTGATAAGCGATGGCTCAGGTAAACCATACAGAATGCGCGTCAGAGGTCCTTCATTTGTTAACATGCAAGCTCTCTCCAAAATGGTAGAAGGTGCTCTCGTAGCTGATGTGATTGCTGCCATTGGAAGCCTGGATATTGTACTTGGTGAGATAGACCGCTAATCCTGTTTTAATCCTAAAGAAATAAATTAGTCAGTGCTATTGGAAAGATGGAGGTTTTACAACTTCAGCACCGTCTGGGGTTTTAAAGTCAAAAAGCGCATCCGATACTCCGCCATTAGTTTTTATATCTGCCATTTTCACAGTGGTTAAATTGCCAAACGGATCGTAGAGATAAATTGTGTTTACCATCATATCTTTTTTGTCCACAGATATAGTCACTTTATTATATTCTTCATCACCCTTAGGGACGAGATCCACCAAATAACTCCCGTTTGGTTCTATATCCCCAGGTTTTGAAAAGCTGGCGTCAAATAGATCTTGCAGATTAACCAAGCCCGAGAGAAGGGTCGTGGTAGACTGTGTCTCAGATACCTGAGCAAGAGGAGTTTCTATAACTTGCTTCTCATCGTCATCGTAAAACCAAAGAGTTTTTCCGTCAGAAACAATTTGGTCTTTATTAGGAGCGTTGTAATTCCATCTCATTTTCCCAGGTTTTTTAAACCAGACCTCGCCATCAGCTTTTTGAACTTTGTCTAGTGCTTTTACTTCTGATTCCTGAGTAAATGAAGCATGGAAGTTGTTGATCTGCTCATATTTTTTTTGAACTCCATTTAATACTGTGTCCAAATCTTCTTCAGCATGAACTTCAAAGGATAGTACAAATAATAGAACAAATATGGTTAATACCTTTTTAATCATTATTGCCTCTCTTCAACCTGACTTGGATCTATAAAAACTTCCCTTGGTTTCCCCGCTACTTCCTGAGGTCCGACTACACCTTCTTTCTCCATGATCTCAACTATGCGTGCTGCTCGGTTATAGCCAATCTTAAGCTTCCTCTGAAGCATCGATATCGATGCCTGACCTGTCTCTGCAATAGTTCTAAGAGCCAGTTGATAGAGCTCGTCCTTTTCATCATCAAGATCAGAGTCTCCGTCCTGTTCTTCTACAAATGTTATTTCTTCGTTATAGTGCGGCTGCCCCTGAGATTTTATGTACTCAGTTATTCCTTCTCTTTCTTCATCAGATATAAGCGCACCCTGAATCCTCAGAAGGTTTGAAGTCCCCGGCTCTAAAAAGAGCATATCTCCTTTTCCAAGAAGCCGCTCTGCTCCACCTGCATCCAAAATTATTCTTGAATCAATTTTGGAAAAAACTAAAAAGGAAATCCTAGCCGGGAAATTAGCCTTAATAAGTCCTGCAACCACATCTGCAGAAGGACGTTGGGTTGCGACTATTAGGTGAATACCCGCAGCACGCGCTTTTTGAGAAAGCCTGGTTATAGACTCTTTTATTTCATTTCCAGTAACCATCATAAGATCGGCAAGCTCATCAAGAACTACTACAATATATGGTAAGAATTTCTCCCATTTATCCTCAGTATTCTGCTTCATTATTTGTTTATTGTAACTCTCAATATCTCTAACACCCTCTTCAGAGAGAGTCCTGTATCTGTTATCCATCTCATGTACAGCCCACCTTAGAGCTGCAGCCGCTTTTTTAGGCTCAGTTACTACAGGATGGAGGAGATGTGGTATATCTTCATATACGGAAAGCTCGAGCATCTTAGGGTCAATCATAATAAATTTGAGCTCATGAGGGCTTGCCTTATAAAGCATGCTCGTGATTATAGCGTTTAATAAAACACTTTTACCTGACCCCGTGGTTCCGGCGATCATAAGATGAGGCGCCTTTCTTAAATCCATATAAAAAGGAAGCCCTGCAATGTCTTTACCTAATGCTAGGGTCAAGAAGGATTCGCTTTTTGAAAACTCCGGATCCTCCAGCATTTCTCTTAAACCTACTAGTTCTCGTTTTGCGTTGGGAACTTCTATGCCAATAACATCTTTCCCAGGAATAGGTGCAATTATTCTAATGCTAACAGCGCTTAATCCCATAGCAAGGTCATTTTCTAAGGATGCTATTTTATTAATTTTGATACCCGGGGCTGGTTTATATTCAAACATGGTAATTACAGGACCTGGTCTGATTTCAGTAACTTTCCCTTTTACGCCAAAATCTTCCAACTTCTCCTCTATCAATTTGGCTTTCTCAAACACTGCATTTTTATCTACCTGTATATTTGTTTCTAATTTTGGGTCTAGCAAATCAGTAGATGGAATAACATAATCATCATGCAAAGCTTTTTTCTTAGGAAAAAATTCCTGAAGCCCATCAAGTTTCGGGGTTTCTACTACAATTTGAGGGTGGTCGTCATCTGATAGAACATTCGTTGGAGTCTCTTGAGTTACTATTTCGTCTTCTAAATTTATAACCTCTTCATTAAGAATATCGTCCACTGGACTCTGTTTACCGTTTAACGCCATAGACCCATTTTCATCAGCTATTATAGGACCTTCAGCCGGAGATTCCGCTTTGCGTTTAGAATAGGACTCTTTTAGACTAGAAAAGGTCTCTTTGCCTTTGAGTGCCAAGAACTTTGATCCCGCATATACATTTTCAAAAATATACATTGACCATTTTACCGTAACGTTAATTAGTTCTGTTAAAGAAAGACTCGATATTATTATTAAACTCAATAAAAACAATATAGTTACAATTAAATAAGAACCTACGGTGCCGGCAATACCGTCCCTAAGCATTGTAGCAAATGAGCTCCCTATCCATCCACCGGCCGGATTGTAGCCCAAAAAGTCCGTTTCAACAAAAGCTAGACCAAGAAAAGTCATTATTGCAAGGAGAAAAATAAAGGAAGATATGGCTTTTCTATATAGACCAGATCCGGCTCTATTCATAAAAACCACGATTGAGGAATAAAACAATACGATTGGAACTACAAAAGCACATACCCCAAAGGCTTGGCCCAGTATCTGGGCTATAAAATCACCTATTTGCCCCATAGCACCTTGAACATCCTGATCAGTGCCCGAGCTGTAAAATATTAGGCTGAGTGCGGAAAATATCCCTAGAGAGAATAAAAATGCTGCAATTAGCTCTCTTGTAAGATTATCTGAGGAATTTTTTTTAGAACTGCTTCTTCTTGCCATGGATTGTTAAAGTTAATTATACAATACTTCGCTTAAGTATTCAAAATTGTTAGTTTTACTTTATAGATATACAAATGATATAAGTGGTCTTTAAAATTGAAGATTTACCCGCCCTTAAAAGCAACTAAGACTGATCCGGCAGCTTCTAGAGCAAGACTCCAGGAATCGAAGGGAAATATTCCTAAAAATAGAGTCCCTATACAAAGAACTACAAGCACTATTGATGATGCAATCTTAAATGAAGGGAAAGTAGCTGTATCTTCCTTCATAAAGGCGTAAACAAGAACCCGCAAGTAATAGTAAGCTGAAATGACGCTGGCTAGAATACCTATTATGGCAAGCCAGTAGAAATCAGCCTGAACTGCGGATAGGAAAATCCTATATTTTGCAAAAAAGCCTATAGTGGGAGGTATTCCAGCAAGTGAAAACATAAAAACCCCTAGTGCAACGGCAATATAAGGTCTTTTCTTCCAAAGCCCTGAAATATCTTCAAATGTCTCACATTCCTTACCATCTCTTGAGAGGTAAGTTAAAACCCCGAATGCACCCAAATTCATCAGCATATATGCAAAAAGGTAATAAATCACACTACTTACAGCAAGTTTATCTCCGCCATATGCCGCAACTATACCTATCAAAGCGTAACCTGCGTGAGCAATACTCGAGTAAGCAAGCATTCGCTTTATACTTTTTTGAGCTATCGCAGCTATATTACCAACTAACATTGTAAATACAGCTATAATCCATAGCACAGGCATAATGCTCAGTTGGATCTCATTAAACCCTTCGAATATCACTCTTAGCAATATGGCAAAGGCTGCTGCCTTTACTCCCACCGACATAAAAGCTGTAACCGGCATTGGAGCTCCCTCATAAACATCCGGCACCCACTGGTGAAGTGGGAAAGCACCTATTTTAAATATAAACCCAACAAGCACGAGTGCGCCACCTGCTAAAAATAGGGGGTTTGAGGGATCAAATTTACTTACAATCTCTTGTAGGTATACCGAACCTGATGCCCCGTAGAGAAGTGCTATTCCATAGAGTAGTATGGCTGATGAGAATCCGCCCAGGATCAAATACTTAATTCCGGCTTCCGTTGATCTAACAGACTTTCTATTGAATGCAGAGAGTATGTATACCGAGATCGACATTATTTCAAACCCAAGGAAAAGTGACATAAACTCTTTTGAAGAGCTCAGAATCATCATGCCAGAAGTTGAAAAGAGTATAAGTGCATAGAACTCATTTGAGTATGTATCTATATTTTTTAAATAGTCTCTAGAGAGAATAATTGCCAGAAAAGCACCTATTAGAAAAATAAGGTTAAAATATGCAGCAAACTGATCTAAGGAAAGAGCTCCTGAAAAAGCAGTCTGCGCTACGCCAAATCTTTCTAAGTTGAGAATAAAACCTACCGCTAAACCTAAAAGAGCAATACCAAATAGATTGTTTTTAGAAGGGCCTTTTAAGATTGGATCAAGCACTATTATTATAAGGCCTGCAACTATTAGTGAAATTTCCGGCCCTATCAGAAGAGTACTTTTAAAAACTTCGCTTAAATCCATCTATATTCCTCGAAATTATTAGTATTAGAGAGTGAAAAAGCTATTTTGAGTAGTTTAGTATGTTGGAGGTACAAGGTGTTGTCAAGTTCACAGCAAGCTGTGTATTTCTATTACTCTTTATTATTGAATTATAGCACTTTTCATGAGTGAGCTGAGCCTTCAAAATCACACTCTGGTTGAAGATATTCTTCTACTTCTTTGATTGATCCATTCTCTCCACAGAGTTTGCATTTAGGGTGTTTATTAACTTTGACTGTGTCAAAAGTCATTTTTAGAGCATTGAAAATTAATAGACGATCCTCAAGCGTATCACCTATTTTCAATATTTCTTTGAGCGTATCAACTGCCTGCATAGTTCCAACTGTGCCAGCAACTGCCCCCAGTATTCCTGCCTCCTGACAGCTTGGCATCATCCCCTCTGGCGGTATCTCCGGATATAGACAACGATAGCACGCCCCACCATTATGGGGTTTAAACACAGAAATCTGACCCTCAAACTGAAATATTGCTCCTGATATAAGAGTTTTCTTCTCAAAATAGCATGCGTCATTTACCAAGTATCGTGTTGGAAAGTTATCGGATCCATCGACTACAATATCATAGCTCCTGACTATATCCCTTATGTTGTCTTTTGTAATTAAGTCGTGGTAAGCAACTATATCAACATCAGGATTTAGCTTCTCCAGTTTTTCCTGGGCCGAGTGTGTTTTAGGTTTTCCTATATCCTCTGTGTAATGAAGCACTTGTCTTTGGAGATTGGAGATATCAACCTGGTCCGAGTCTGCAATGCCTATGGTTCCAACACCGGCTGCAGCCAAATAAAGCGCAATCGGAGAGCCAAGTCCTCCAACACCGACACAAAAAACTTTTGCATCCAAAAGCTTCTTTTGTCCCTCACCGCCTACCTCAGGAAGTAGTATGTGTCTGCTGTAGCGGTATATTTGATCCTCTGTTAATTGCAAAGTTATCCTTCCACCAATTCTATTTCTTCCTCATCAAATTGGGCGTCAAAATCTGGCAATACCCATGCTCTAGCATCACTATACTTACCACCCATTATAGAAAAAATAATGTAAATCCAATCTGGCCAACCCCTTTGCCTATCAGTTTCGGAAGCCTTTGATGGGTGATCAGGATGTGAGTGATATATTCCTAATATTTCCATATTATTTTCTCTAGCCCACTCATCAGCCTCTTTATAAGACACTGGGTCAAGCTCATAGCGGTCATGTGCTCTCTCGGTGTTTAGGTTCCCACATTCTCTATAGTGCGTAATCTCGCCGTTTGCTCCTATCATTACTCCACAAACCTCATGAGGGAAACCGGCCTCGGCATGTTTTATCATTCCTGCGTATGCTGATTTATATACTTTTACCACCATATTCCTCCACTTAAATATCTATAACCACCATCTGGAAAAACTGTAACGACAACCCCTTCTTCTAGGTTCCTTGCACACTCAAGCGCAGCATAAGCAACAGCACCGCCTGAGTGTCCTACGAAAATACCTTCTTTTTTAAGAAGATCTTTCATAGTATCGTATGCATCTTCCGTCGTTACTCGAACCAGCTGATCAGCCCTAGAGTCATCATAAATCCCAGGCACTATGGAGCTAGGCATATGCTTCATCCCCTCAAGACCATGAAGAGACTCTGCAGGCTCTATTGAGATTGTAGTAATATCAGAGTTTAATTCCTTAAGCCTTCTGCTTGTCCCCATAAACGTGCCGCTTGTTCCAAGACCAGCAAGGAAATGTGTAACGCGCCCATTAGTCTGATCCCATATTTCCACAGCTGTTGTATCATAATGAGCCTGAGGGTTTACAGGATTATTGTACTGATCAGGCATAAAGTATTTGTCCGGATTTTCAGCTTTTAGTTTTCTAGCAAGCCTTATGGCTCCGTCTGAACCTTCAAGAGGATCCGAATAAATAATCTTGGCTCCAAAGGCTTTCAAAGTCTTTTTTCTTTCTACATTCATATTCAAAGGCGTAACTAATTCAACGGTGTAGCCTAGTGCTGCGCCAAACATAGCATAAGCAATTGCAGTATTGCCTGAGGAAGAATCCATCAGAATCTTATCGCGTGTAAGCTTGCCTGAATTGATGCCATCTAAAATCATCCATAGAGCGGGTCTGTCTTTTACAGAGCCTCCAGGATTAAACCACTCAGCTTTCGCATATACTTCAACTCGTGGGCTTATACCCTCTGTAAGTTCATTTAGCTTAATAAGAGGGGTATTACCCACCAATTCAATTACAGAGTCAGCTCTTTTTAAACCGCTTTGTGTAGATTTAGTTCTGGCTACTGATACGTTCATTAAGTACGCTCTATTACAAGTTTATAGATATTGCCTTCTTGGCGAAGATCTAAGATTTTATGTCCGTCCTGCTCAACACTCTTTGGAACATTCATCAGTGGCTCACCTTCACGAAGAGTTACCTCAAGAATTTCACCGGTGGACATAGTCTCCAATTTTAGTTTGGTTTTTACAAAAGTCATGGGGCAAATCTCTTTTGTTATGTCTATCTGATTATCTATTTTATATTCTGTCATTTAACTACCCCTATATACCACCCTAAATACTTACATTTCTACTACCCTAAGAGTACCATATAGCTACATTTGCAACAAATATTTGTGTTTAAGCAGGGATTTATAATCTTTCTTAAACTACCATGGCTAAGACTCATCTTCTATTTCTATATCTATCACTGAAGACTCATCTTGAGAAGAGTTTTTGGAGATTTTATCCTTTTTGCCACCTGCTGATATTCTGCCAAGCCAAAATGCGCCAGCAATTATCACTAAAAGTATCAGTAATTTGACCATATAAATTTATCTTCCGGGCAGGGGGTTCTATGCCCGACCCTTTTCTTTCTTGTTTAGATTAAGCCAGGAGATAATTGATTCAAAAATCAGCCTGCCCTGAGTTCCTAGTATGATTTCCTCAGCACATCTCTCTGGATGCGGCATCATGCCAAGCACATTTCCTGCTTTATTTGTTATGCCGGCAATATTTTCTATTGAACCGTTAGGATTAGATTCGGGTGATAGCTCTCCATTCTCAGTGCAATACCTAAAAACTACTTGAGAATTATCATTTAATTCCTTTAGTTCCTCAGATGTACAGAAGTAATTTCCCTCACCATGGGCTATAGGAATATCTAGAGTATCTCCTACTTTCAGATTCTCAGTAAAGATATTGTTTGTACTCTCAACCCTTACGCTAACCCATTTGCATACAAACTTAAGTGAGGAGTTTTTTATAAGAGCGCCTGGCAAAAGACCTACTTCCACTAAAACCTGAAAACCATTACATATCCCAAGAACAGGATTGCCTGCCTGAGCAAATTTTTCAACGGATTTCATAATAGGAGAGAGACTTGCAATTGAGCCTGTCCGCAGATAATCACCGTAAGAAAAACCCCCCGGAAGCACTATGCAGTCAAACCGATCAACATCCGTCTCATGATGCCAGAGAAACTCACAATCCTGACCAAAGACGTGTTTTATTGCATGATAGCAATCATGATCACAGTTAGATCCGGGAAATACGACTATACCAAAGTTGTACTTATTACTCTTCGACATTTACGACAAAATCCTCAATCACTGGGTTAGCAAGCAGCTTCATACACATGTCTTCCACGCGCGCTCTCACTTTACCAGCATCGTCATCAGTTATTTTTAACTCAATTAGTTTTCCAATCCTGGCATCATCAACTCCCTCGAATCCAAGATTATGAAGCGCCGTAAGCACTGTTTTGCCTTGAGGGTCCAGCACAACCGGTTTTAACTTAACTTCCACTTTGACTTTATATTCTTTCATTGCTCAGTGTCCTTATTATGATTATGAGTTCCCTTTGAGAATTGAAGTCAGCCTCTCAAGCTCGTCATTGGAATAGTAATCAATTTCAATTTTACCCTTACCCTGCTTATCGACAATTCTGACCTGAGTGCTTAGAGCATTTTTCAACTCATTTATAACCTGGCGCAAATAGATATCTTCAGTACCAGTATTTACTTCTTTTTTCTTCCGTTTTGAAATATTCTTAATTAACTGCTCTGTGTTTCTTACTGAAAGTCTTTGTTTTTGAATTGCATTTAAGGCCTCTTTAGCCTCGGCTGGGGATTCAATACTGAGTATAGCTCTTGCATGACCTGCAGTTATATCACCTGCTATTAAAGCAGCTTTAGCTTCTTCCGGAAGCCTTAACAACCTAAGCTGATTTGTTATAGTCGATCGTTCCTTGCCAATCTGCCTCGATACATCCTCGTGAGTTAACTCAAACTCATCTATTAACTGCTGATAGGCAACAGCCTCTTCTATGGGGTTTAGATCCTCACGCTGTAGATTCTCAATCAGCGCAAGCTCCATCACTTCTCTATCCGATGCTTCTTTTATAATTACGGGCACTTTTGTAATTCCGGCCCTCTGAGCAGCTCTCCACCTTCTTTCACCTGCTATAATCTCATACCCACTCTCAATCGTTCTAACGACTAGCGGCTGTAGTATGCCTTTTTCCTTAATAGAAGCCGCAAGCTCAGATATTGCGTCTTCGTCAAACTCTTTTCTTGGCTGAGATTGATTAGGTTTTACTTCATTAATTGAAGCAACAGCATAGCCTTGCTGCTTATCCTCTTTAGGGATTAGAGCGTCCAGCCCTCTACCCAGATTAGACTTCTTCAACTGAACTACCTCCGTTTCGGGCTATGATCTCTTGCGCAAGAGAAATATAGCTCTTTGCTCCTATCGACTTAACATCGTATAACAAGACCGGTTTACCGTGACTTGGCGATTCCGCAAGTCTAACATTTCTATTTATTATAGTATCAAACACTTCGCCGTTAAAATAATCTTTAAGTTCATTTGCAACCATATGGCAAATATTGTTCCTTGAATCAAACATTGTAAGCAAATAACCCTCTATGCTCAAATCTGGATTGAGCCGCTGCTTAATCAAAGAAATAGTTCTCTTTAGCTGTCCAAGTCCTTCCATTGCATAATATTCGCATTGAACCGGCACTAAAACAGAGTCGGATGCGGCAAGTGCATTAACAGTTAAAAGACTAAGTGATGGCGGGCAATCTATAAATATGTAATCATACTGATCACGTACTTTATCAATTGCATCTTTAAGCCTCCACTCCCTTCTCTCCAGATGTATAAGTTCTACTTCTGCGCCGGTTAGCTCTGAGTTGGCGGGAACTACTGTTAGATAACCACCTAGAGACTCAGGATCTATCTTAACGGAAATATCATTTAAGTTTGATTCCCCTATAACTGCGTTATAGATAGTCTCACCAATTTCTTCTTTATCAACACCAACTCCGCTAGTTGCATTTCCCTGGGGATCAAAATCAATAAATAGTGTCTTCTTCTGAGCTACAGCTAGTGAGGCTGCAAGATTAATTACAGTTGTTGTTTTTCCAACTCCGCCTTTCTGATTTGCAACACAGATGACCTTTCCCATTTTATTACTACCGCGAAAAAACACCTCGACAATTTATTTAGGATAACAGTCTATTTAAACTATTCTAAAAATCTTATAGAAAGAGAATTCAAACCAGGATTTGCCCTACATAAACTCCCAAACCTTCCCTTGAATACTATCATATTATCTACTATCAACACTCACTGCAAGACTAGGGATTTTATTTAAATGAAGTGAGGAAAATATCTGCAATGTATTTGGGAGCCAATACTTGTTTTGGTACGAGAATTTGTAGAGACTTTAGATGCCAAAGAGCCTAGGGAAATTTGGTTGCAATTCATCTATAATCTATGTATGCTTGCAGGGTTCAGAGATACTTCTTATTAAAAATCATATTTAAATCTGGTTGGACAGATTCTGGAGAAATTAATGGAAACGGACCGCTATACTATAATGCTGGTTTCAGCAGGGCACCAAGGTGCAAAATCATTTAGCATAAAAAAATCACATATAAGAATAGCTTTTTGTAGTATTGTTATATTTGCTTTTATATCTCTTTTTTCTTTTGGCACTAGTTATGTTTACTACAAAGATTCTGCGAAAAAATCCGAGTCAGTTAACAAATTACTAAGCACTATTAACGTATTAAGCCAAGATATGGACGAGACCAGAATGGTTGAGTCAAAACTTAGGGAAAAACTTCAGGGAATAGAAGAGACCCTGCTTGAGATGCAGGACGTACTGCGAAAAAAAGGTATTAAAAAAGAATTGTCGATCGGTGGTGAGTTTATCCCTGCTGAAAGGCTTAGCCTTTCATATGTAGACTACATGAAAAACGATTTAGACAATCTTTTTAACACTATGAAGAGCGTTCCAGTGGGTATACCTCTACAAGGAAAAATAAATTCAGATTTTGGTTATAGAAAAGATCCTTTTAAGCGTAGAGCGGGATTTCATTCTGGAATTGATATAGATGCTAATTACGGCCAGCGTATTGTAGCAACAGCTGATGGCAAAGTCACAAAAGCTTCTTGGCATAGCAGCTATGGAAAAACAGTTGTTATTAAACATGAAGATGGCTACGAAACACTATTTGGCCACTTATCAAAAATTACGGTCGAAGAAGGTGACACTATTAAGGTTGGCGATGTGATTGGCAAAGCAGGCTCTACAGGCAGATCTACCGGAGTCCACCTTCACTATGAAGTAATAAAAGATGGCAAGAGAGTAAATCCAAAACAATTTTTATCACTAAAATAAATTGGGCATATTTGGGAAGAGTAAGGAAAGCAAAAAATTGCCAAAATCCGCTTCAAGCCATATCACAACTTTGATTGGTGACGGATGTGAATTTGAAGGGAACATGTCCACCTCCACCTCCACAAGAATAGACGGAAAACTAAACGGAAAAATCACAGGCCAAAACAGTATAATTATTGGTGAAAATGGTGTTGTAGTGGGTGAAGTTAGAGCTACAGAAACAGTGGTTTACGGAAGAGTTGAGGGCGTCATTGAATCACATAGCTTGGAAATAAAAAGAAGTGGAATTGTATTAGGTGATGTCTTCATAGAATCTCTAATTGTTGAAGATGGTGGAGTGTATAACGGAAGATGCACTATGAACGAAGTAACAGAAAGCATAAGCATTGAGACTTCAGAAGGTACCAAAAAAGAACTTACTTCAAATACATTTGGAGCAAAATAAACAAGTAATCAATTCAGATCCTAGTGGTGGTGTACCTCTCCACTGCTCTTCATACTTTTAACAGGAACTTTAATTAACATATCTCCGGCTTTCTCAAAACTAAGATTCATAGTAACGGATTCTATGCCTATCAAAGACTCTTTAAGCCCAATCAGCATTACATGCATGCCCCCAGGTTTGAGCTCAAGACTCTCTCCTGCCGGAAGTTCAAGGGTTTTAATCCTTTCCATTTTAGCAATACCATTCTCATCAACATTACTCATATGAATCTCTACATTCTCTGCAGCATCAGACGAGAGTGCTGTTAATTTATCAACCTGACTACCTTTATTCTCTATAGTCATATAAGCCGCACTAACGGATGCACCTGGAGGAACTTCCCTAACCCAGGCATCTCTAACAACAATATCACCCTCAGCATAAGAGAAGGGAGCAAAAGCAAGAAACATTAACAATGAGAACATAACTTTCTTCATGGTATTTATCCTTAAATTTATAAGACCCTCTCTATATCGGCTGCAATAGAAGCAGGATCCATCCTATTTTGTGGGTATCTCAAAAAAATCTCACCATCAGGTGTAATTAGTAAAATACTTGAATTGTGACCAATTAAATACTCAGATGCGGAATCTACATATTCCTTCTCATAAAAGACATTATAATCATCTGCAACCCTATCTATCTCCTCAGGTGTTCCGGTAAGACCAACAAAGCTATCATTAAAATAGTTCATATAACTCTTAAGTTTTTCTTCAGTATCTCTCTCGGGATCAACGCTAACGAATAAAACTTGTACTTCTTTGCTCTTATCACCTAGCTCATCCATAACATTATTAACTGCAGACATGGTCATAGGACATATATCTGGGCAATTGGCATAGCCAAAGAAGATGAGCACTACTTTATCATCGTAATCAGACAAGCTAACTCTGGATCCGTTATGATCAGTGAGTGTAAATTCTGGAGCTTCTCTCTCATATACATTGCCGTAAAAATCGGCTTTGCTTTTTACGTCCATGATTTGATATAGGATTATTCCCCATCCGATAAGAATGAGGCATAGAATAGCAATTAGAATCCTGAACACTTTTTTATTCTTCATAGGTTCCTCAACACTTATAATCAATCGTATATGAGCGTTGTAAATATATTACCCTGAAATTTGGGACTTGTTGTATTCAAGAGATCTTTCTAAAACAAGAAGAGGGAATATTCAGATCTTATCTTGAACATTCCCTCTCTTAAAGGAGGATGGAGGATGACTTGTTAAGTGCTTCGTTTAAGTTCGATAATAAAAATAAAGTATTTTACTTAAGTTGTCAAGCAAAATTTTTCCCATTATTTCAAAATTATTCTAACTACCTGAATTCAAATAATAATATTCTTGAGACAGATCAGAAAAATTGTTTATAATCTAGAAGGATATTAGATAGTGCAACACCTTGAAAGTTCAATGAGGCATGATATATTTTCGGTTTTGCATTTAAAGCCAAAATGAACAACCTACTAAATATATAAACCTATAGGCGGCGTAGCTCAGGGGTAGAGCGGGGCTCTCATAAGGCCTGTGTCGGTGGTTCAAATCCACCCGTCGCCACCATTTTCAAAACCCAATGTCCATTGATTTTATTATTACTTAAAGGAAGTTACAAGAATTTATCTTGGAATTGACTGTTTTCTATTTTTTTCTCAATTATACAACTTTTTCACTCAGAACAATCACACTACAATCCCAAAATTCTCAAACTTAACATATGTTGTTTAGCATCATCCTTAATTTTAAACATTATCTCATTCGTAACTTTTTTTTGAGTCTTAAAAAAATGTTAATGGTGTCTTATTAAACAAGGGATGATCGCTTATGGCTGTGCAAGAGTAATACTCTTTCTAAATCGATAAAGGGCCGCCATCAAAAATAGTAATCCTATCAAAACCACCAAGGTGAAATCTATCCATACTATCTCAATACCGGCATCACGGAACAGAACTGCTTGGGCAAACCTTACAAAATGAGTCGAAGGTGAGAAGTACATTATGTACCTCAGTACTGCAGGCATGTTATCCATTGGTGTGTAGACACCAGAAAGCATCATCATCACCAGAAAAACGGGAATAGCAAGAAGCCCGAACTGAGGCATTGACCTGGCAATTGTTGCTAAAAATATTCCGAGCGCTGTAACTGAGAATAGAAATGCAATAGTCCCAGCTATAAAAAGTGGGATCGATCCTGCGATTGGCACCTTTAAGAGACCCTGCACAATAAAGAAAAGGGAGATAATTACAGCAACAACCACAACAAGTCCGTTTGCCCATATCTTAGCTACCATTATATCAAAAGGTCTTATAGGCATGACTAATAAATGTTCAATAGTGCCGTGTTCCCTTTCTCTTATCACCGCTGCTCCCGTTAGAATTATTGCCAAAATCGTAATGTTGTTAATTATTTCCATGACACTTTGAAACCAGGATCCTTCTAAGTTAGGATTGAATTTGGACCTTATTAATATCTTAGCTGGCTCTTTCTGACCCCTTGCTTCTATAAACTCTCCTAGCTCATCGGATATGATATTTTGAATATAAGATGCGCCTCTTCCGGCTATGCTCATAACGGTAGCATCTACATTTATTTGAATTTCTGGCTGGTGTCCAGCTATTAGATCTTTCTGGAAGTCAGGTGGTATATCAATAATAAAACTGTACAGACCACTATCCAACGCCTGATCAATTTCATTGATAGAAATCATACCCGGAGGTTTAAAATATGGTTCTAGCAATGAGTCATGAATTCGTCTTGAGAGAATAGAATTATCTTCATCAACTATAGCAATTGAAGCATTACTAACATCAGTATTGCCACTTCGGGCACCTTCGTATACCCCAAAACTAAAGAAATAGATAATCAAAAAGACCAGGAAAAGATCATAGCGCAAGCTAAAAAGTTCCTTTACTCCTAGTCTATATATAATATCAATTCTCTGTTTCATAACTATTTCTCCTGACCTTTTAGGAGCAACAAGCCAAGTATTAGATAAGCAATGATTATTGCAAACAGAGCAAGAAAGTTTATTGCAAGATCATTGAACTGTAGTGCCTTGGCGAAAGTTCCCATGCTAATAAGTTGAAAATAGCCATATGGGAACATGAGTCCAATTATCTTTGCCTCTCCAGATAAAGATGAAATGGGGGTCAAATATCCTGAGAAATTAATTGCCGGGGTTACTGTAATAATGGCGGTTGCAAATATTGCGGCAATCTGAGTTTTTACAAAAGTAGAAACCATTATCCCAAATCCGGTGGTTGCAATTACATATAATAGTGCACCCACAATAAGTGCGGCATAACTTCCTTTGATAGGTACTTTAAAAAGGAAGAGCGCTAATAAAATCAGTGTGCAGAAATTGATCATAGCCAAGACCACATAGGGGGATTGTTTTCCCAATAGGAACTCTAGCTTTGTTACAGGAGTTGCATAGAAATTAGCTATTGAACCCAACTCCCTTTCACGAACTACACCAAGTGAGGTCATAATGGCAGGAATAAAAACCAAAATTATCATTATTGTTCCTGGTACCATAGCATTCACGCTTTTAAAATCCTGATTGTACCGAAACCTTGTCTCTAGGTCGGCTGCTATTATAGGTATAGCCCCACCCGGATTCTCAAGTGCCTGTTTTTCCAAGTACTCCTGATGTACCCCTTGTAAATACCCGCGACTGGTCTCAGCCCTATAAGGCATTGCACCGTCTAGCCATACGCTGACAGTAGGTTCTGACCCACTCTTTAAGTCTCTACCAAAATTTGGAGGTATTTCCATAGCTAGTCTTAGCTCTCCGCTTTTAAGCCTCTGCTCTAACTCTTCATAACTATAAAGGGGCAGTCTTTCCTCGAAGTAACGTGATCCAGAAAAGTTTTCAAGATAGCTTCGGCTTTCGGGTGTCTGATCACGATCTAATATTGCATAGGGAAGGTTCTCAACATCAAAAGTTATTCCGTAGCCAAATACTATCATCAACAAAATAGGTCCAAACAATGCGAATGCTAGGCGAATAGGATCACGTTTAATTTCCATTGTCTCTCGTCTTGCATATGCCCATAACCGACTGAAACTAAAGCTGCTGTCTCGAGTTGCTGGTTTTCTACTAGCAAATGTATCGCTTCCCTTTAAATTAGTCGGTTGTAACCTTTCTTTTACTTTAACCTCAGCATCTTCAAGATAAGAGATGAATGCTTCTTCCAGGTTAGCAGCCTGTTTTTTTTCTACTAACGAACTAGGGGGGCCTTCAGCCAGTACTTTGCCTTCGTGCATTAAGGATATTCGGTCGCAGCGCTCTCCTTCATTCATAAAATGTGTGGATATGAATATAGTTACACTTTCTTTCCTGGAGAGCTCTATCAGAAATCCCCAGAAACTATCCCTTGCAATTGGGTCTACTCCTGATGTCGGTTCATCCAAAATCAATATCTCTGGTTCGTGGATTACAGCGACTGCTAGTGACAGTCTTTGTCTGATTCCAAGTGGCAGTTTTTCAGGCAGTTCATTTTCTACTTCATTCAGTCCAAATCGACTGATCATCTCCGATGTGCGGGCAGGGATACTTTTGCTCGGCAGACTGAAAAGACGGGCATGAAGTTCTAGGTTCTGCCTTACAGTAAGCTCATTATAGAGAGAAAAAGATTGAGACATATAGCCAACACGCTTGCGTATTTCAATGTCTCTGGCATCAACGCTCTTGCCGAAAAGAAAAGCCTCTCCTTCAGTCGCAGACAAAAGTCCTGTAAGCATTTTCATTGTAGTTGTTTTCCCACACCCGTTTGAGCCTAGAAATCCGAAGATCTCACCCTGTTCTATACGAAAGCTCACGTGATCCACAGCAGTGAAACTGTTAAATTGTTTTGTGAGGCCGTTTGCTTCAATTGCAGTCTTTCCATCAATACTATGGTGAGGAGGAATAGTTAACTTTCTGTAATTTTTCTGTACTTGCTCAGGAAGCATTTTGATAAAGACATCTTCCAGATCGCCTGAGGCGTTTTGGGATTTAAGCTCTTTGGGACTCCCAGACTTTAGGACCTTTCCGTCATTTATAGCAACTAGCCAATCAAATGCCTCGGCCTCCTGCATATATGCAGTTGCAATTAAAACACTCATACCTTTTCTACGGGACATTATTTGACTCAATAACTCCCAAAATTGTCTGCGAGAGAGAGGGTCCACACCTGTAGTGGGCTCATCAAGTATTAGAAAATCCGGCTCATGAATCAGGGTGCAGCAAAGGCCCAGTTTTTGCTTCATACCACCTGAGAGTTTTCCAGCTGGACGGTCTGAGAAAGGGGCAAGACCAGTGCTGCTCAGAAGCTCCTTAATTCTAATTTCCCTTTCTTTCTTTGATAGTCCAAAGAGGCGTCCAAAAAAGTCGACATTCTCAAATACCGAAAGTGTGGGGTAAAGGTTTTTCCCAAGCCCTTGCGGCATATAAGCTATACGGGAACAAATGGAGTTTCGTCTTGAAGATAAGGACATGTCAGCTCCCATCACTTCTACTTTACCCTCTTGCATCTTCCTGACCCCTGATATCAATGCAAGCATGGTAGATTTACCAACCCCATCAGGACCAATAAGTCCTGCTAAACAGCCCGAAGGTATATCTAGGGTAATATTATCAAGGGCTTTTGTGTTACCATAGGAATGGCTGACATTGATTAATTTGGCAATTACTTCTGGATTGTTATTCTTCTCGTTCATCAGGCAACTCTGGAAGATTACTCAGAAACTCAGGCCAAGGTGTATCAGGGTCAAGACGAATATAAGCTACGCCTGGGACCCCAATTTTAACCAGAGATTCATATTCCTTTAAGATATCAGGATCAATCCGGACCTTAACTCTAAAGACCAGTTTTTGGCGCTCGTTTAGAGTTTCAACTTCCTTTGGTGTAAATTGGGCTTTGGATGATATAAAGTAAACCTCAGCCGGTATGGCAAACTCCGGTGCTGCGTCAAAAACAATTCTCGATGGAGCTCCAATAGCTAATCTGCCAGCATCTTTTGAAGACAGAAACACTGTCATGTAAACATCGGCAAGGTTAATTATTGTCATAATTTTCCCACCAGCAGGAAGCACCTCTCCTGGCTCCGCTAGTCTGTACTGGACCCGCCCACTTATAGGAGATTTGAGAATGCTGTCGTCTATATCACTCTTTATTCGTTCGGTGTGTGCTATAGCCGCGTCTATAGCTGCCTGTGCATTTGCAACATTTGCCTCAGCAGCGGAACACCTAGATTCTGATACGTCATATGTTGCATTCTGCTTGTCGAGCTCCTGTGATGAAATTATTCCTTTTTCAAAAAGTTTTTTAGCCCTTGATAAATTCTTTCTGGCAAGATCACACTCACTTTCTCTCTGTTCAACTATGGCCATAGCATTGTTGCGTTGCTTCTCTGCGCTTACTACACTTGCTTGAGCTTCGGCAAGCTGGGCTTCCATAGTCGTTGTGCTCATTCGTGCAACTATCTGACCTGATTGCACCCTATCACCTTCATCAAAAAGTATTTCTTTTACACGCCCGTGAAACTTTGTTGCTATATCAACCTCGGTTGCTTCAAGACGGCCATTACCCACAGCAAATCCCTCAATGGGTTCTTTACGGAAGTTAAACCACCATACCGCAAATCCTACAGCGATAACAATGATTAAAAATGTAAGTAGTATTTTTCTATTTTTACTTGTAAACATTATTATGTTTCCAACTTATAAAATTTTATAATAACACAGACAGAGTTTCTTTTGATATATAATACAGGTGCAATTGCCTCATTTTCAAAAACAATAATCAACAAAGATTCCTGCTTAGTACTTTATTTAAAATAAATTCTATATTTTCTAAAACTGGTTTTGTCGTATCAATTGCAATTAACTTTTTTTTGCTAATTTCAAGAGGTTCTTCAAGATCGGAAATAAACCTGTCCAATATACCTAATCTGCCATCAGAAATAGTGTTCTTTTGCTTCTCTCTTACTACAAGTCTTTGTTCAATTAAATTTATAGGTGCTTGGGTCTGTATAAAGTATAAAGGTACTTCTAATCTTTCAGTTAACTCTACTACAGACTTTCTCCACTTTATCTTTGAAAAACTGGCGTCAATAATCGCAGATTTGCCATTGTTTACTAAGTCTTTGGCGTTATAAAAGATTTCCTCATATGTTTTTTTAGTGACATCTCTCGAGTAAATTCCTGTGTCGTATTCATCATATTTCCTCTCAAATTTGGATATTCCTGAGATTCTTTTCCTAACTACATCTGAGGAGATAAGATCAAATGATAACTCCTCAGAAAGCGCTTTTGCTATAGTTGATTTTCCAGTGCCGATTAAGCCGAATACGACAATGATGACTGGGTTTGATCCAAACAATGCGTATTTCAATGCCAGTTTAAATAATGAATCTGCACTTTTTCTTGCAAGCACTTTTTCCTTTCCAGGCACTTCTAGCTCAAGAGCTTTTAAGCTCTCCACCTTTCCCCGAACAAATGCCCTGTAGCATTTATAAAAATCCAGGACTTCATATATTTCCTCGTCTTTCATCATCCTGGAGATTTCACTTATGAAATAAGTTGAGAAGCCATTGTAGCCGTTATAATCTAGGTCCATTGAAAGAAAAGCTACATCTGAGGCGATATCTATATATCTAAATCTCTCATTAAATTCTATGCAGTCGTATATGCATATTTCCTTATCCGTAAGGTTGATGTGCTCAAGACGGAGATCACCATGGCAATCCCTAATTCTGCCGCCCTTGATTCTTTTTGTGAAGAGATCATGTCTGTTTTGGAAAATATGATTGTTATAAGACTCAATAGTTCTATAAGCATTTGCACTAATTGTCTTACCTATAAATTGTTTAGCGAGATCAAGATTCTGGTCAATCACAGATTTAATCGTTTCAGGTTCACCGTATTTGCTAATTTCCTCTGAGGAAGACTGACTATTGTAATAACTCGCTAATTTCTCTGCTATCCTGGAAAAATCAGCGTCAGAAACCTTGTCATTTTTCAGCAGATTATGGAGAAAGTATTCCTCGGGCAATAAATTCATTTTTACAGCGTATTCAACAGTTTGATCTCCGGTGCCTAGTGCAAGTGCTCCATCTTTTAGAGATATCTCTTCAATACCTATATATGCTGTGCAGCAAAGCTTCTTGTTAAGCTCTACCTCTTTTTCACAATAATGCTTTCTTTTCTGTAATGTGGAATAATCCAAGAAACCAAAATCAACAGGTTTTTTGATTTTGTAAACGTATGGGGCTGCAATAAATACATCTGATGCATGTGTTTGAATGTGTTTAACTTTGGCGGGTGAGTATGAATATGAGTAAGGACACAAAAGAAATTGAATTAATCTTGATCTTTCTACGCCATTTTTATTTTTCATAGAGATCTTAAATTATTCTATCTTTGATTCTAGAGAACTTTAGACTTAGTACTAATAGCCGCAGCTAGTTCCGCTAGTTCAGTCGCTATTACAACTATTAGATCATCAACAGAAATTATGCCGGTGAGCTTGCCATTATTAGTTACTGGAATTCTTCTTATTGAATACTCAGACAAGGTGCTTAGGATATCCATTAGATCTGTATCTTCTTCAACATATACGATATTTTTAGTCATCACCTCTTCAACAACTGTCTCTTCAGGGTTACTACCCTCTGCAATCACAGAAACAACCATATCCCTATCGGTTATTATGCCGATTGGAAAATTGTCATCATCAACAACCACTAAAGAGCCTATTTCTTCTCTCATCATTAAATAAGATGCTTCAGAAATCGGGGCAGAAGGGCTTATGACTATTACATCTCTATTCAGTATCTCTTTTAAAGATTTGGTGCTTCGTATAAGAGTTTTACTCATAGTACCCTCCTAATGATGAAGTAACTTTATTATTAGATAGTGCAACTATGATGCCACTATAGAATACTCCCCAATATAATGAATATATAGAATTGCAAAAATGCAGCATGTCAGATTATCGGACAGGTTGATTTGGAGATAATCTCTTCAACTTGCTTATATTCCAGATTTTATAGATGGCATTATTATTGCAATTATTCATAACTTTATCTTATCAGGGAGGGCTCCATGTCTGATTATAGATCGCTGTATCTTATTGAAACAAATTACAATTCAGAAAGGGACGCAACTGAAGTAATATTTGGCTATATGGAGAAAGAAAAAAAGTTAGCAGGAAGAGTCATGAGCGTAAGAGTAATAGTAAATGTTCCTGGCTGCAGAGAAAATGAGAAGAAAGCTATTAAAAAAGGGCTTATACAAGCAAGAGGATTATTAGAAAGATCTTCAAAAGCCCTTTATGAAGAGGATTAAGGTTCTTTATATAAAATTAATCTTGAGGTAGCGGGATTGGCTTAGACACAGCATTATTGATTGGTTTTAAAGTTGCCAAATATGCAAATATAGATTTTAAGTCTTCATCGCTTAATTTTGCGTAATCTTTCCAGGGCATTGGAGGATTAATATTTCTTTTCAAACTTACGTGGCGACCTGATCGCATTATTTCAACAAATACATCTTCATTCCACTTACCTATTCCGGTTGTGGAATCGGGGGTTAAATTTGCTGAAAAACTAATACCCCATTCCCCAGCCCATACGGTGGAGTCAAGAGTGGATAAAAATTCTAACCATTCTTCAGAATCGATTTCACTGTTTGGAATTTTTGGAATTTCCGAATCCGAAGGGTGCCCAGAAAGAGTTCTATTTGTATCCGGCACTAAACCATCTTCCGCTTCCACAAGAGGTGTATGACAGTCGTTACACCTACCTTGATTGACTAATTGCAATCCTCTTTGCACCCTTTTTTTGTTTACACCATCGTTGATATTATCTTGAGCAGATACAGCCGTATGCAATCCTAATATAAAAACGATGATTAATAATATAACTCTGGACATATCTTCAACCTCGCTAATAAGAAGAATTAAGGTCTGACAACTAAAACAGGGCAAGGTGCCTCGCGAATAATTCTCTCTGCATCACTGCCCAATATAATTCTCGATAACCCCTTCCTATCATTGGTATTCATAATGATAAAATCAAACTTGTTTTTAACAGCATATTCTCTAATTGCCGATGAGGTACTGGTTCCGTGGATAACTTGAGTATTAATGTTTAGCTTAGCTTCCTTTTTTGTTCTGAGAAATTTCTTTTTAGCTTGATTAGCTTTTCTATCAAGTATTTTATGAGCTTTATTCATAAATCTTTGTACCATAGATGGGGGTATGTCATAGGCTTTTTCGTTCAGCCAAAATACATATAAAAGTACTACCGAAGAATTGAATAATTGTGCTAACTCAAGTGATGATGAAATTGCAGAATCCGTATTATTTGAAACGTCAACCGGTACCAATATGTTCTCTACGATATTTACTATTTTTCTTCCTCTGCCTGGAACACATAGGACGGGGACAGGAGAACTTTTCAATACTTTTGATGTATTACTACCTATAATAAATCTCTGAATAAAACCTTGGCCATGTTTGCCCATTACGATCAAATCGCAATCGCAGCTTTTTGCAGTTTTAATTATTCCCTTAGCTGTTGTATCACGTACTACTTTATAAGAACAATTTATTCCTCTTTTCTCGAGTCTCCTCGAAACTCTTTTAAATCGATTTTCGAATTTTTTTTCGGTTTTGTCTACAATTTCCATAATGAAGTCTTCAGGCATAGGGGATAGAGATGCAATTGGGAAACTTATCTCACTTACAAAAAGGCACAATATTTCCGCACCTAATTTTTCAGCAATAAATGTAGCGTATCTTAGAGCGCTATCTGATTCTTTTGATCCGTCTGTGGTCCATAGGATTTTTTTTATTTTCATACCACTATCCTGAGAATTAATAATCGTTCTAATATAAAACAATTATTTGTGTCATATGACTTTCCATTCAGCAAAAGCATTGATCTCTATAATGTAACTTCTGCCCTTTTCCTGCTTGGATACACCTTTTCTTAGTCTTAATTATTTTTCATTTCTTTTAAAACCCATTCAGACGCATTTTCCAAACCGCCTAAATACTTGCCGTTTTCTTTTTCAGCTAATTCTTTTGCTTTTTTGCTGTCTTTAAGAGCTAGAATTCCATGTCCCATAGGAGTAGTAATGTTTTGAGACCAGATATAGTACGCGTCTTGTCCATCAATCCACTCCTTAGAACTGTAATCCATGACATATACAGAGGATATATTTAGGTTGTCCTCCTCATCCGCATAGTGAATCATACAACCAAGATCATCAAATTTTACAGACTGTCCACTGGACAATTGGTATTGGGAGGCAAAATCTTTTTCACTAACAATCATTTTACACCTCTCACATATATCTTCACCGTAGTATATGTTCGCAGGCCCGCTCTCAGGTTTGTCACTGCAGGACATTAGCAATATAAGAAGAACTGACAGTGCTAACTTAGTTTTCATTTCTCTTCCTTTTTGAAACGAGTAAATACAAAATAAGCGTATCCGAATGGAACTAAAACCCACAGCAGCATTATGCTAAACAGTAAATAAAATACTCCCTGTTGACCAAAGGTTCTTACTGCATAAACTCCGACAGGTCCCAAAATTTCAAATCTTGGGCTAAGGACAAGTACCGAGGCTATCTTAAAAACTTCTGCAGGATTTAGTAGGGCAAGTACAAAAACCTGCTTTATTCCCAAATCCATGGCAACTGTTGTACCCATAATCCCCAGATCGCCAAGAATTATAAAAAGCAGCCAGAGAAAAACCGAAATTCCAATTGCTTTTGAAGCCTTGCCTGAATAGACAGAAACCAAAAACCCAATACTAAGAAAACAAGCCGCAAGCAGTGCGGAGAGCAAAACAGTTAGGAGATATCCGGTGATTTCTCCCTGCCCTCCTCTTAGAGCAACTCCAAGCCCTGCGAGACCGAAACCTAAAAGTATCGAAGACCATATAGCTATCAAAATTCCAAGAAATTTTCCTACAAATATCTCATTCTTGTTAATAGGATGAGAGAGCAGATATGGAAGGGTCCCATTTTCTCTTTCCTGAGAAATGCTCACACCCCCTGTAATAATTGCGATAAGAGGAACAAAAAGTAGTACAAGGTTAATAATGCTCGCAGCTGTTCTTCCAAATCCCGAAAAACCTGCAATATCTCCACCCATTGTAGAAAAGAGTAGTACAAGCAATGCTAAAGCCGAAAAACAGAGCGTATAAAGAATGAACCATCTGTTCTTAAGTGACTCCCCTGCTTCCTTTTTCATTATCAGAATAACGTTTTTAGTATCCATTTGCCTCTATATGGTTAATTACGGTTTCCATTGAGGATTCCTCAAGAGTAAAATCTTCAATAGGTATTTGACCCTGTATAAGCTTTTCAAGCGGAATGGCTCTTTGCCCCTCATCAACTTCAACATAAATCCCTGATCCATTTCTGCTTACTGTCTCAAAACCCTCTTTTTTTAAAATAGAAACTGCATCACTTATATGAACCTGTGGTATTCGTAGATTTATCTTTACCTTAATTCCCAGCGATGTAGCTAAATTTTCAGGTTTTTCATCTATAATTACTTTCCCAGATTTCATAAAAACAACTCTATCAGCAATATGATTAACCTCGTCCAATCTGTGGGAAGAGAAAAGAACTGTTTTCCCTTGATCTTTGTGTGCTTTTACTAAGTTCAAAAAATCTCCTCTAGCATTAGCATCAAGATTTGAAGTAGGTTCATCAAGTATTAAGACAGGGGGATCTGAAAGTAGACCAATGGCAAAAGAAAGACGCTGCCTCATACCTCCCGATAGCTCAGAAGCAAGCTTACTTTTATGATCTTCAAGACCAACTAATTCTAGAAGGATATTAACTCTATTCTTATCCACTCCACGAATAGAGGCAAAAAAATCTAAAATGTTGAGTACTTTCATATCATAGAAGAGCGGCTCTTGGGGGACATAGCCGATAAGTGATTTTGAGAGCTTAAGGTTTTCTTTTATATCTCGATTCTGAATCTCTATTATTCCTTTATATTCGAGAAGCCCTAGAATACATTTGATTAAAGTACTCTTTCCAGCCCCGTTTGCACCAAGTAGAGCAACTGACTCACCTTGTTGTATATTTAGAGTTGCAGAATTTACTGCAATAACATTTCCGAATTTCTTGGTTACATCATCAACTTTTATCAATAAACGCTCCCGTCAAACTCTCTTTCTGATGAATAGATATGATACGGCAGGCACTAGAACCATTAGAAATGAAAGAATAAAAAGCCTAGCAGAGAATCCATATTTTCCCTTTTCATATCTCTTAGGTCTCTCAAAATCCATAAGAGGATAATTATCAGTAACCTTGGGTTCGGGTTTAATAACTGGGAAAGCATCAGAGGCAAGCTCGATTGCTTGAGCTGCCGGACTAAAGATAAATACCCTTAAATTTGGATAAGCATCTATCATGCTTTCAAAAAGACTTTCAGACTTATAGGGGATTTCTCCTATACCATCATTATCATCATCATATCCAACGTAGTCACTCCAATAGTTCCCCCTACCTTCTAAGTACCAATTATTGCCCGCAAGTGTCCCTCCCCCTCTGACTTCAACTTGTTCCGTGTTATCAACAAAACTATTTGAAACAAACCTATTCCTTTCGATTGAGGGCATAAAAGACACCCCTATATCATTAAAGGCAATCACGTTATTCTCTAATATGTTCCACGAATCAACAGAATGGGGGGAGTTATCCATATAGATTCCTACACGGTTATCGATAAACATATTCTCTTTGGCAACGATGTCATCAAGGTCTTTAAATCCGATCCCATATCCAGTCGCAGGACCTTGATTACGAGCAAAAACATTGTTGCGAAATTCAATATTATTGCTATACATAAGAAACCCACCAACATAATTTCCAATAAACAAATTATCTTCAAACACATTGTTATCGCTATACATATAGTGAAGACCGTATCTTCCATTCTCTACCTTATTGCCCTTTATCAAAGTATCTCCCGACCACCACATGACCAAATCGCGAGCCCCTATAATGGTATTATCTAATATCTTAGTATCGGAGCTGTACCATAGGCGTATACCATCACCTCTAACTGGAATGGGAAGGTCCTTTCCGACAATTATATTGTTACGTATCATTGTTCCTGATGAATTTTTCAAATAAATCCCAAACAACACATCGTCAAGACGGTTTTCCTCAATTCTTGAATTTTGTGCGGAGTCAAGAACTATCCCCGCATCTTCCACACTTAGACTTTCACCACTCCCGCTTATATGAAATCCCTCAAAAGTAACGCCTGCTGCTTTTATCAAAACAACAGTTCCTTTTCCGCCTCCGTCAATATTAGGTTCATTTACCCCAATCAAACTTAATGTCTTATCAATAACTATGTGCTCATTGTAGATGCCAGTATTAACCTCAATGGTATCACCACTCTTTGCAGATTCTATTGCTTGAGATATAGAGGAAAACGGACCGTTAGGAGAGACGGTATGAATGGTTTGAGCTGATACGGTTTCAGATGCTGAGAGAGCAGCTAAAAAAGCAATCACTGTTATACAATAAGACATCATAGCCCCCTATGACTACTCTTTAAAACTTTATAGATCTAATTAGACCCTGAGCTAACTAACAATGGTTTATATGCCTTTCTATGATAGTAGAGTCCTATAACAATAAGTATAGACGCAGCAATAGACATGTAGAGGCCTATCTCCCACGTGGCTACTGTCGAGAACTGAGCAATCTTACTCTCACCCAATATAGGGGGGACAAAAGGCTCTATTGCATTGCTGAGTGGCGCGTTGCTATCTAGATTCATACCAAATGTTCGCATCCAAAAATAAAGATCTCCTAAAAAGAACAGAGGATAGAATATAGCAGGTATACATAAGAATAGAGCAAAAGGACTATGAACAAACACTGTGCCCAATATAAGCAAAACCAGCCCTACAATCATTATTACGCTGAGTGTCCTCTCTAATACCGCTGCCTCACCCATGGGTTTCATACCTATATAATGATTGAGCCCATCTATTTCTTGTATATCACCAGCGAGTCTATTTACGTACATGGTCGCTTCTAAACCACCTGGATATTGAGGAGCAAAAAGAGTTAGCTTCCAATAAGGGAAAAAGATTGAAACAAACAGAATAAAAGCAGCTAATAACATTATAATGGAAGGCACTAGAAATCTTTTTTTCTCTTTTTCCCAAAGCTCTTTAGGTATACGTGGACCAAGTATTAATTCATTTTCCTTTAGTTGTTCAGTCATTCACAACCCCCTGTGCTAGTGAACATCGTTTTTGATAATACTAAATTGGGGCTATCTCACTACTGTCACCCAACGTAGTTTATAAAGAATATTTACTGACCAGCTAAAATACTCTTGGCATTAAGGCCTGCGGTTGCAGCTTTCACATAGTACTGCCATGCCATGTTGTAGCCGTAATTAGCTTTTTCCCACTCTTTAGCTTCCATTGCCTCATCGCCCTTTTTCATAAACTTATCACCTTCGCCAAGCTGTTTTACAGCATCAGCAATTAAGTCTTTGGCAACATCGTTATCTTTATCACCCATTTCCTCGAGCTGACCATAAACTGCCATGACCTGTGCTCGGGTACCCGTGGCTTGCTCCTGCCATGACTTTGCGGTTTCTTCATTCTGAGCACCAAATGCAAGGCTTGAAAAACCAACAATCAATAATGCAACTACCAATGTGCTTAATGTTCTCATTCTTTCCTCCTACACTAATAGTCTTACTTCGTCTCCTACCTTCCTTAATAATCTTTTAAGGAAGGTAGGAGAGTGAAATTCAGACCTTATTTATTTTTCTGGTTCTACTAGTAAATATCCCATCATCTCCAAATGGAGAGCAGAGCAGAACTCAGAGCAATAGAACGGGAACACACCTGGTTGGTCGGCTACAAATTTGACCGTGCTGCTCTCGCCCGGCTCAAGACTGAGATTTATGTTATAACCCTCAATCGCAAATCCATGTGTGGCATCTCTTGCTCGCTCAACATTTGTAATGTGGAGAGTTACTTCATCTCCTTCGTTTACAGAGATGTGTTCAGGATTGAAGTGACTTCTGATACCAGTCATCCATACTTCTACCTTCCCATCTGAGCGGACAATTTTTTCCTGTCCGGCTTTAGCCGCATCGGGATCGACGCTCATAGTTCCTGGGTTATACCCAACCTCTGGGTAAACAGGGAATGGGTTAAGCTTGTCAGCTTTAATCATCTGCACATAATGAGGTTCCCCTACACCAATTGGCATATCGTAGAGAACCTGCATTTTATCACCTGAAACATCAATTAACTGAAAGTTCTGAGGAAGTAGTGGGCCTACTGGAGAAAATCTATCGATGGACCACTTGTTTAGTGCAACACAGTACTTCCCGTCTGGGGAGACTGTATCACCTTCTGCACAGACGTTGTGTCCTATATTGTATTGAACAGGCACTTTCTCTGTAAGTGTCCATGCATCTTCTCCTGTGTTATAAGGAGGACCTAGTTTCCACTTAGCAAGTGTACTTTCAATGAAAACACTTGTGTAAGCATTACCTTCATTGTCGAATTGAGTATGAAGAGGACCAAGGCCAATCTCTAACTGCGCTGCAACAACATCATTATATTTAAGAATTGGAACACCATAGACATCTTTGCCCTCAAAGTTTTCGTCTTTAATCGCTTTTTGTATCAAGTCAAAACCATAAACAGTGGCGTGTGTATCAAGTTTTCCAGACACTACCAAGTACTCACCACCAGGAGTAACATCTACCCCGTGAGGACTCTTAGGTTCTGGAATGAAGTAAAGAAGACCTTCAGATATAGCAACATCTAGAGGTATAACTTTGACACCTGAGATCTCCGTAGTTTTCCCAGGTTGCTTAGCAACTTCTGCTGCCTTTTCAAGGTTTATAACATGCATGTAATCCATATCCCTTTGCGATACACCTGCCTCAAAAGGAGGTAAACCTTGCCCGATACCACCTGTGGCAAGCTCGGTATTTATCGAATTACAGAAGATCCAGCCCTCACTTACCTTCTTTCCCGAATCACAAAGATCCTGCCAGTATGGGGGTAGCTCAATCTGAAATGAACCCTCTTCTACAATCCTTCCTTTCTCACGATCGAACTTGTGAAGCGCTATAAGCCCACGGTATTTCTCCTGATATTCCTCCATAGGGGCATATTCTTCAAAGGGAAGCGGCGTTGCATATTGAGAAGCCTGAATCACATATTCGCTGTTAGGAGTAACAAAAGTAGAACCATGGTCTGAGATAATGTTAGGGGTTTTAATCATCTGCTTCGTCTCAAAATCCCTAAGATCAATAACTGCTACCCTGGCATTAGCTTTGTCGTTTATAAATAAAAATTCTCCGTCATACTCTCCATCTGTCTCTGTAAGAGCCGGATGATGAGTATCAGCCCATCTAAGCTCCTTACCGGTTTTCATATCACCGTCTTTAAGAAGTTTCATCGATTCTTCTGACCCGTACCCAAATCCCTGCCATGGCTCCGGAGTAAATGCAGCAATTACCTTTAAGAGCCGCATTGAAGGCACACCAATTACTAATACTTGACCAGAATGCCCTCCTGATGAAAACATTAAATATTCATCGTGCTTACCAGAAGGCATGTATGTTTTTAGTGCTGCCTCTACATCCTTTGGACTAAGATTACGCTCAGCCGCTATCTGATCAGCACTCGCAGACAAATTACCATTTTGCCCTGCTGTACTAGCTTTAGAGCTACTCTCAGCCTGATTTCCATCTGTGGAATCAGTGTTCTGGCAAGAAACCATTAACATCCCTACCATCAAAAAAACAACCAAACTGCTTAATCCTAAAACTTTTCTTGTAACCATTAACCAATACCTCCCTCTTCTTATCTGTCCTTTAAATTCTTCCTTTTTTAATTCTTCGAATCTTCAAACTTTAGATATGCAAGAATTTCTATCACTTCTTCATCAGTCAGTCCCTGATTTGGCATAGGCACCATATACTCTGCAAGCATTTCTTTAGCTATAGGATCTGTGAACACCATTTTGTCCGGAGATTTAAGCCACTTTTTCAACCATTCTTCTTCTCTACGTTCCGTAACTCCTTGTAGGTCCGGACCTGAGAGTTTTCCGCCCCCAATAGAGTGACAAGCAACACAACCCTTTGACTGGAACAAGTCTTTTCCCTTAGCAACTTCCGGGGTTTCTTCACTCAGAGCAGGTGTAGAAAAGAATAAAAATAAAAGAATCAGTAGTACTGGAATTGATTTGACAGAATAGAACTTAAAGATCAACCGCATAGCCTTCCTCCGTGAGAACCTTTTACTATTATCTTAAGTGCAACAACTATGCCATGAGAAAATGCTTTATTTACTGACTTGTTTGTGTCTCAGGATTGTAAGTTGTCAGAAAGAAAGACAGATTATTGATCCTACGAGATACTTGTAAATACTTGGAGTGCTAAAAAGTTAATACAGATATAAAAAAGAGGGTATCCGTATTGGCATACCCTCTTGCTTCACAGGGGGAAGCCCCAAAAGGGCTCAATATGAATGAAGCTAGAATCTAAATCCTAGTCTTCCTCCATAAGTACCAAATGATCCGTTACTTCTGTCTACATAGTTGTAACGTCCTTCAGCACCTAAGAAGATTTTCTTGGTGAGATTAAAGTCCACACCTCCACCAGCGGCAATACCTAACTCGGCACTACCTTGTCCTGATGGATAGCCTCTATTTTGAAGCTTGTCTGGTTGTGGGGCTATACCACCGACCTGATTGCCAGGATCACTTTTATTGAGAAATATGTTAAAGCTCGGTCCAGCCATTAGGAAAGGTTGAACAATAGGATGTGCTTCAACTTTGTACTTTAGACCAAGCAAAATTGATACGGTATCTAAAGTAACACTTTCTTGTGTTGGAAGCGCGCCTGGAGCTACAGCATTTATAGTTGGCTCAAAGGTGACGTCATCATCTGTCTTTGCCCAGCCAATATTAATTAACCCCATCAATTTTCCCGGACCTAAATTTCTATATAATGGCAAACCTAATTCACCAGCCATGTAAAACCCAGTACCGGTTTTAAACGGGCCACTTTGAGCTCCTATGATAAGCGCGAACTCTGCCCCAAGGGGCTTATCCGTCTGCTTGGATGCAAGCTCCTGCATTTGGGCCTCAGATTCCTGAAACTGGACCTGATTAGCCGCTTTTTCGGCCTCCAACTGTTCTATCTTCTGACTCAACAATTCATTCTGCCTGCGGTTTTCCTCATTCTCCCTGCGGTTCTCCTCAATCATCTGTTTGAGCTCCTGTATTTGCTGATCGCTTGCGGCATGAGCATCATAAGACTTGAAGCCCAGCAGCACAGCTAACAACAATAACAACACACACGCAAACATATTTTTTCTTAACATCCTACTATCCTCCTTCTTTATTAGATAGCTGATGCTAAGTGCAAAGTAGATGCCAAAACATTAAGTCAATACAATAAGGTAGTTAGGGAGTATGGCATTTATATTTGTATGTAACAGAATAAGACATTAGACATATAGTGCCTAGATAATATATATAGATGCATATGGTCAGTTTTGAATTATGAAACAAGTAGCATAAGGGGAGGGGCAGTACACGGAATACAATACATAGACTCAGAGAATGATTTATTCTGACTTCACAATTTTAACTTTCCACGGTCCACTGGCATTGAAATCGAAGATATAACTACCACCTTTTTCCTGTTTCACTACACCTTCTCCTGGTCCCATCTGTTGCAATATCATATCCAGAGGAACAGATTCGGCAGAATTAAGAAGTATCTGCAAATATTGTCCCTTAGTCTCCCACTGTATCTCCCAATTATCAGGAACCTCAATAGGACCCATTGTAGCAGTTTCTGAACCGCTGAATTTCCGAATAACTTCTTCAGCGCCTACAGAAAATGAAAGAAACATAACTAATGCAAATGATAAAATAATAGCTCTCATAGAAATCCTCCTTTAAGTTGTTACTTAAATGGAATTAACCCGCAAGACCGCCACGATTTCAAATTATCATATTTGAGAATAATCACAAGTTAGTTGCGAGAAAGCAAGTTAGTACAGAGGACTGCAATAATTTACTATTCGTGCCCCTGACTTAATGAAACGGTTAAGTGTCCTGTTTATTACAGGACCAAAAATATAATACTCCAATATAAAGACATGTTAATCCGATTAGAATTGCTCCTCCCCAAAATGAAACTGGTAGTAGGTACGACAGGTTGCTACCATCAGTAACGATAAGATATACCCATTCGTCTAGTGCTAAGCTTAAACCAATACCGAAAATTGTGGTAGAAAGGTCTAGAATTCTTGAAGGACTAGAAAACAAACAAAGTGGAATGGCTCCAAGAGTAATAAATAGGAGTCCGGTATACAAGTGGTGGATATTATAGCCTAATACATTAAAATCGGCATTTGGATAAAAGAAGAGCAACGCTCTGATGATCACGAAAGTAAAAACTAAAGATACAATCAAGATTATAGCCCGGGTTTTGTTTATTGAAGTCATAGGTCTTATTAAACTAAATTAGCGTTTCTAAACTAATATAAATTATGACCATATTTATCGCTGGTTCCAGGCTGTCTGCAATAGAACCAAACCTTATGATATACCATAGGCGAGCATGACATCCGCTACTTTTACAAACCCAGCAACATTAGCACCCATAAAATAGTCTACATTTCCGTTCTCAGTTCCATATTCTACACACTGATCATATATTCTTCTCATAATCACCCTGAGTCTCTCATCAATCTCTTCACTAGACCATGTGAGGCCAAGTGCGTTTTGAGACATTTCGAGCCCTGATACAGCAACTCCCCCCGCATTTGCAGCTTTACTTGGAGCATGCATTAAGCCGGCACTTTCAAACACTTTTATGCCATCTAAAGTAGTTGGCATATTAGCACCCTCACAAACCACCTTACACCCGCTCTTAACCAAACTGGCCGCATCATCCTTATCGATTTCATTTTGGGTAGCAGATGGAAAGGCAATGTCACATTCTACCTTCCATGGCTTCTCACCAGCATGGAACTCGCAACCAAACTCTTTTGCATACTCAGAGATACGTCCCCTTCTTACTTCCTTTAAATCCTTAATATAGGCAAGTTTTTCTGCATTGATCCCCTTCGGATCATAAATAAACCCTGAAGAATCTGAAAGTGTAATTACTTGTGCTCCCTCTTCTATCAATTTCTCAGCGGTGTATATTGATACATTGCCTGAGCCTGAAATAACACATTTTTTTCCTTCAAGTGATTGATCAATAGCATGGAGCATCTCGGATGCAAAATAGACACAACCATATCCGGTTGCTTCGGTTCTGAGTGGACTTCCGCCAAAATTAAGCCCCTTTCCGGTAAGAGCTCCTGTAAACTCAGTATGTAGTTTTCTGTACTGCCCGTACATATACCCAATCTCTCTTGCACCAACCCCTATATCACCTGCGGGGACATCTATATCCTCGCCTATATACTTAGACAGCTCAGTCATAAATGCTTGGCAGAACCTCATAACTTCTTTATCAGATTTACCCTTGGGATCGAAATTAGAACCACCTTTACCACCGCCCATAGGAAGTGTTGTCAAACTATTTTTAAATATCTGTTCAAAACCGAGGAATTTTAAAATGCTCAAATTAACAGTTGGGTGGAATCTAAGACCGCCTTTATATGGACCGATTGCGTTATTGAATTGTACCCTGTAGCCCTTGTTAATTTGCGGGCGTCCGTCATCGTCTTCCCACACTACTCCAAAGATAATAGTCCTATCAGGCTCACATATTCTCTCTAAAATCCTGGCCTCTTCATATTGAGGATTTCTATTTATAAAAGGAATAACGTTATTCGCAATTTCCACTACTGCCTGGTGAAATTCCTTTTGACCGGGATTCTTTTTAATAATGTCATCCATAAAAGCATTTATTTCCATGTTTTTTCCTTTATAACAGATGTCCTATGATAATAGGCGATATTTGTGAATATTAGATGAAAAAAAAGAATCAAATGATCCAAGAAATTATTACTTGTCTTCTTCGCTCGTTTCTTTCTTTTCAAAATCCAGAGCACAGGAGTTTATGCAGTAACGAAGCCCAGAGGGGTTAGGCCCATCTGGGAAAACGTGCCCTAAATGAGCGTCACAGCTGCTGCAAAGGACCTCCGTTCTCATCATTCCAAGAGTCCCATCGGCTTCAGTAGTTACGTGTTCGAGTTTTGCAGGCTCTGAAAAACTAGGCCACCCGGTGCCCGAGTCAAACTTTGTATCAGACATAAAAAGCTCTTTGCCACATCCCACACATTTGTACACTCCTTCTTCCTTGTGGTTATGGTATTTGCCTGTAAAAGGCCTCTCAGTACCTTTTTGCCTAGTTACATAATGCTGTTCTTCAGTGAGAACCTCACGCCACTCTTCTTCAGTCTTTTTTACTTTCTTTGCCATTTTATTTGCTCCTTTTAAGAGTTAATAAATCGCTTACACTTATCACTAAAGTCTATCAGAAATACGAGCGTTAACCTAAAATAGTTTTATATTTTGTTTAAAGTAGCCAGCTAGCCCGCTTTCCTTCTTTCAATTGAAAACCATGCTACAAAAGTACATAAGAGCACTAATCCTGTAGAGATAAGCATCATCAATCTAAAGCTGTCTAAAAAAGATCGATCTATTGCGCTTCTTATAAAAGTCTTAGTTTCAGTTTCAACACTCTCAGGTATATCAATAAGCAATATCTTAATTCGCTGATCATCTATGGACTGTCTTGTTTCCTGTTGTAAGTCCATAGAGTCAAGTTCAAAATCAAGGCTTTTATTAAAGGTAGTTAGTGCAAATACTCCCATTACAGCTATGGCCAAAACGCCAGCAATTCTACCAGCGGTGTTATTGATGCCTGATGCAACTCCTGAGTCCTTAAGTTCGACAGATTCCATTACTGCTGTTGTGAGAGTAGGGATCAGGATAGCCATTCCTATTCCTAATAAGACAATTGGTGGGAAAAAAGTAGTCCAATAACTCCCGCCAATACCAGGCAGTGTAAATAGAAAAAAGCCCAGAGCCGCTAACATGGTCCCAAAAATTAAAGGCAGCTTAGCACCGTATTTTGCAACAAGTCCCCCTGCCCAAGGAGAGAAGATAAATAGAGCGAGCACAAGAGGAACAAAGGCAAGTCCTGCACTTGCAGCAGAATAGCCTTGTAATTGTATGAGGTTAAAGGGAATAAAAAATATAGCTCCACTCCAGGCCGCCCAGAACAATAGAGTAATAAAATTGCCACCACTAAAGGTCTTTGACTTAAAAAGATTAAGAGGCATCATAGGGGAAGAAGTCCTGCTCTCATAGAAAAGAAAACCTAATAGGCTAAGCCCGCCGGCAAATAGAGGAATAATTACTTTGGGGTGTCCAAAACCTACATTGGCCGAATCTATTAGCCCAAACACTATGCAACCTAAGCCCAAAGTTACAAATAACGACCCCAACAGATCAAGCTTCTCCTCTCCGTTGCCTTTTCTACTCTCAGGAATCCGCCAATACAGAATCCCCAGAACAATTATCGCAAGAGGGACATTTATAAAGAACACATAGCGCCATGAGTGGTTCTGCGCAAGCCACCCACCCAATATAGGGCCCAAGGTAGTTGTTATAGCTGTAAAACCAGACCAAATCCCTATTGCTCTCCCTCGGTGCTCTGAGCTAAACGAGATATTAACAATTGCCAGACTTCCTGGTATGAGGAGTGCACCCCCCGCTCCCTGAAAGGCTCTTGCAACAATCAGCTGGCT
>JAJCZS010000012.1 GCA_029262275.1 Deltaproteobacteria bacterium
AACTAGTTCGTAATTGTTAAAATTGTCAAAGTCACTAGCGCCAGATTCTATAACTCCCGATGTCAGTCCGCCATTGGAATCACGGTTTACTCTTGCATCGTTAATTAAAACATCTGCAATTGAATTGTTTACAAATGCAAACGCAACGAATGCAAATATTGATAGGAATAAAAGTTTTTTCGCCATCTAAATCCTCCTTAACAAGTAAATTAATGCGATTTTACCATATATAGTTAGTTAAAGATACTACTTTTAGCATATGTTGTGTTATAAGTGTTAAAGTTCTATCTAGAGACTACAAGAAAGAATGTGAGATCCGGCGCCTCAGTTATGAAACGCCGGTTTAATTTTAGTTGGAAATAATTAGGCTGTTGCCTGACGTCTTCTTAAGTACCAAACGCCAGCAATACCAGCAAATGCTGCAAAGCCGATAAGCCCCCACTCACTCATAGTAGGAACGGCTCTTTCAATATTAACCATTCTAAGGGCTATTGTGCACGCTCTCCATTCTGCATCAAAGCCAGCATCAATGGATGCTGTTCCAGTTGGTCCATCGACTAAAAAGAGTTCAGTGTCTCCTCTCTGAACAGTGCTCTCAGAGGTGCCTGGGGCTGAAATAGATTCATAGGTACCTGTTGTATCAGTGTTGGAATTAGTGTTTCCTGATGTTTCCCCTACGTTGAAATTTCTATAGGTATATATTCTCACAACCTGTGAGCCAGCTATTGTTTCAATAGAAGGTGCTGTTGCTATTATATTCTGTCCAGCCTCAAAAGCGCTATTACAAGCAACTGCGATAATCGGGTCAACAGGGTCTACCTGGTTATATCTAAAAGACCCCGCTACAAAATTACTCGTAGAAATATTCCAGGTACATGTAATGTCTTCAGACGCTGGATTGTTTGTGAACCTGCCCCATATACCTTGGAAGCAGTTTCCGTCGGGATCATCGCAAATACCATTGTCCAGCTCATTCCAAGTGCCCGGTGTAGGGGCGCTAAAAGTATTTCCATTATCAGTGAAAACGCCACATGCTATAAGCTGATAATCCCCATCTTGTCCTAATCCTGTAGGAACAGTTGCGGATGTAAAACTACCACCTGTAACATTGTTTGAATCCGAGTCCTCCACTCCTACGTTTGCACGAGCTTCAAAAGAGATAATAAGTAGAGATAAAACTAAAACTGGTAGGAATAAAAGTTTTTTCGCCATCTAAATCCTCCTTAATAAGGAAATTAATGCGATTCTACCATATATAGTTTGTCAAAGATACTACTTTTAGCGTATGTTGTGTTACGGGAGTTAAAGTTCTATGCAGAGAGTAAAAGAAATAATATGAGATCCGGCGCCTCAGTTATGAAACGCCGGTTTAATTTTAGTTGGAAATAATTAGGCTGTTGCCTGACGTCTTCTAAGGAAGAAGAATCCTGCAATACCTGCAAATGCTGCAAAGCTTATAAGTCCCCACTCACTCATTGTAGGAACAGATCGTGGACTCGCCATTCTAAGAGCTATTGTACAAGCTCTCCACTCGAAAGGAACGTCACCTAAAGACACTGATACGGTTCCGGTTGGGCCAGCAATTTCTTCTAATTCGCTTATTCCAATACTGAGAACATTTTGGACTCCTGAATTTGCATTTGCGAACCAATCGCCTTCAGGCTCTGCCCGATTAGCCAAAGTTGGATCTGCAATGGGAGATGTTCCTGTAGTTAGTAGGCCTAGTGTAAAGACTGAAAGTACTTGAGAGCCTGCTTCTGTATTTATAGAAGGCGCAGTAGCTTCTACTCCTTGTCCAGTATCGCAATCAACTCCGATTATAGGATCACTAGGATCTACACCGGTAAATCTCATAGACCCAGCTGAGAATACGGTTCCAAATTCTGTCCAGCTGCAGGTAATCTCCTCTGAGTCAGGGTCACTTACAAATCCTCCCCATATTCCGTGGGCGCAGCGTTGGCCAGTGCCACCACAAGCTCCTTCATCAAGATCATCCCATATTCCTGGAGCGGGGTCGTTAATAATATTACCTATGTCATTTGGAACTCCGCATGAAAATATAACGTAATTTCCTTGCTGTCCTGAACCGGTTTCTATGGTTCCTTGACCAAATGCAGCAACAGCGCTTTGCATGGAATTCTCTTCAACATCCTCAATTAAAACATCAGCTTTCGCAAAATTAAAGGAAAATAAAATCAGTAATACATAAATAGGTAGAAATAGAAACTTTCTATTCATTATCATCCTCCTCCTTGTAAGTTATAAAAACAATACCATATATTGTTGATGATAGATATTGTTTGTAGCATATGTTGTGTTATGGGAGTTAAAGTTCTATGCAGATAGTAAAAGAAATAATGTGAGATCCGGCGCCTCAGTTATGAAACGCCGGTTTTTTTGTTAGAGTTAAATTGTTTAAGCAGTAGCTTGACGTCTTCTAAGGAACCAAAATCCTGCAATACCAGCAAAAGCTGCAAAGCCGATAAGTCCCCACTCACTCATTGTAGGAACTGCGGTTGGATTCATTCTAAGAGCTATGGTGCAAGCTCTCCAGTTAGTTCCTGGTGCTTGTTGAGAGTTAAACACCCCAGTTGGACCTCCAGCTGCATTAAATTCGCTTATACCCTGAATTGCCAATAGTCTGCTGAATTCACTTGATCCAGCTGTTCTAAGGAAAGATCCATTAAGCTCAGCTCGAGCTGCTATGTCGTTAGGTGTTTGTCCAGTACTTGTTCCAAGAGGTATCCCACTAGTGAATACTCTTAATACTTGTGAACCTGGTCCAGTGACAACTGATGGTGCGGTAGCTGTTTCTCCTGTGCCGGTATCACATGCAACATCAATAATAGGGTTTATAGGATCCACTCCTGTATACCTCATACTTCCAGCTACGAATAGTACTGTTTCTGGACTCCAGCTGCATGTAATGGTTTCACTATTGGGATCATCGACAAACCCACCCCAGATACCATGAGAGCACAGAGGGCCACTGCATTCACCTTGATCTAACTGAGTCCAATTAAGTGGTGTGGGGGGATCAAAAACAAGACCATTGAAAAAATCATTAGCACATGCAATTACTACATAGTTCCCAGCTTCTCCGTTCCCTGTCTCTATAGTGCCTGAAGTAACGTTACGTGAATTGTTGACAATATTAGAGTTCCCTTGGGAGTCCTCAACTAGAACATTACTATGGGCCTCAAAAGAAATAAAAAGTAAAGAAATTACCAAAAGCGGTAAAAATAAAGTTTTCTTAGCCATCTGTATCCTCCAAGATAAGTTTGTACGATTGTAACACATTAAATGCTAAAATAAAGTAATCATCACAGTGAGTTAGAAAGGATCGAAATACAGATATATACAAATTAGCAATGTAGGAAAGTATGCAATAAATGTACTATTTTGAAGTGTGTTTTTTAGGTGGGTTGGGAAGTCCTGCGAGTCCCCAGGCAATTATCAACAATAGTGCCACTAGGAGCGGTAAATGTGGGCTTACCTGATATAGATATCCTGCGCTCATCCCGCCGATTGCAGCTCCAAAGAAGCTAAAGAGGTTATAGACCCCTGTGGTTATACCGCGCTTTTCCTGGCCAACTCTTTGTGTCAAAAAAGCAGGGAACACGGACTGCAGTACAGTGTGTCCCATGAAATATGCCATTGCAGCAAAGTACAGCACCAATGGTAATAGCGAGCTTGCAGGGTAGATAAGAAAGCTGATAGCTAGCAGGGCCCAGGCGCTGGTCATTGCAATTTTCAGAATTCCTCTTTTCTCTGCATACCGTACATAGGGGTAAGCAAAAAGAGCGGTTGGAATAAGTGCTATAAGGTAGACCTTCCAAAGATCATTCTCGCTTACTCCAAGGCTGGTCCAGCTAAGTGGGTATATAAATACAAACATATTTACTGTAAGTGATAGCACTGCTGCTGAGAGGAACAACTTTTTAATCTCAGGATCTTTTAAATAGCTAAGGATCTGTGATTCTTCATGTATGAGTTCTTTCTTCTCAATCTTGGGGAAGAAGAACATAGTCACTACAATTGCCAAAATCCCAAGGGCTGCAAGTACGTAGAAGAGGGCCGAGAACCCAATCTCTGCTGCAAGCAAAGGGCCTATGATAATAGCAATTAGAAATCCTGCTCCTATCGTAACTCCTACAATAGTGAATGATTGAGCACGCACTTCATGGCGGGTGACATCTCCTAGTGAGGCTATCGCAACTGAGCTTACAGCACCCGCTCCTTGGATAATACGAGCAAAAATAAGCTCGCCTATATTGTCAGCAAAACCGCATATGATGCTACCAATTGTAAATAGAGCAAGACCAATTATGAGCACTGTCTTTCGTCCAATTCTGTCGCTTAACCATCCAAAGGGTACTTGCAAAATGCTTTGAACTAGCGCGTATACACCAAAAGCAATACCCGCAAGGGCTAGGTCTGCTCCCGGGTATCTTTCCGCATACACGCTGAAGACGGGCAATATTAAGAATATTCCCATTAACCTAATTGCCATTATAATAGCTACGGCGGCCACTGCTTTTACTTCTGTTGGGTTAAGTTTCATATCGTTTAGCTATGGTGATGATGTTTCGTATAAAAGGTTTTTAATTTTAACACGCCCATGCAAAATTGATATAAGGCCATTGATACTATTGTCTGTATATGTAACCTTAAGATAAATGTTATGGATATAAAATCTGCACAGAACATCGAGTCGGACTCTTTTGACAGAGAGCAATTTGCAAATCTGCTCTCACAATCAGATGAACTTCGTCAGTTAATTCAAAGCGGGGATAATCTGCTTCCTAATTTTGATTCTCTTGTGTTGGATCTTTTTTCCTCATTCTACAAGCACAACGTTTTGTTTTTATCCGAAAATAAGACTAAAAAAGGCTCAGCTCTAGCCAGAAAGCTACTTCTTAAGATATTCGATGACCCCCATTATAAAGAATTAAGAGAGGAGACTGTGCTCGACGGATTTAAATCCGCTCTAGCTACAATTGATATGGGGAGTCAGATTTTGGCTTGGATAAGATCTGATGAAGGGCCTGGGGAGAAGACTCTTCTTAAAGAATGGGAAGTCAATCAGGCTGAGGAAAGGGTAGATGAACTTCAAGAAGAGATGGAAACCTGGGATGAGGTAGAGGAAGAGAACGAAGAAATGGGAGAGGCTTTTAAGGAAGCCAAAGAACAAAAAGAGTCTGAGTCTGAAGAAGAGCAAGCTAACCTTGATCAACTTGTTGAAGACCAGGAGCAAAATCACGAAAAGATGGATTTTGAAATGGATAAGATGGTTAAGACCTCGCTTGAGCAGACTGATCAGAAAATCGAGAACGCAGAGGATGAAATTCAAAACTGGGACTCCTCTATGGGTAACCCAGGTGGGGAAGACAAGGGTGTGGGTGAGAAACTAGATCTTGCATCAAGGCTCTACAAAAACGATAAGCTCAGAAAGCTCTCATATCTTGTTGGCAGTCTTAAAGACGAGATGATGTCCAGTAGAAGAAAAGTATGGTCAAAGAGAGGGTCAGAAGTTTTCGATGTAGCTGTCGGGGATGATCTTGGAAGGATTATACCAACCGAGCTTGCGTCACTTAGACACAAACTTCTTAAGCATGATTTCAAAAAACGCTACGTTGAAGGAAGACTCTTTCAGTACTATCTAAAAGAAGAGCGAGGCAGGGGCCCTATGGTTATATGCCTAGACGGCAGCTCCTCTATGGAAGGAAACAAGGAGCTCTGGTCAAAAGGGGTCTGCTTAACATTGCTGGAGATTGCTAAGAGGGACCGCAGAAAATTTAATGTCGTAGTGTTCTCCTCTGGAGGAGCACCACTAAAGGTCTTTGAGTCAATAGGCAAAGAGGGTCTCTCTGGGTGGGGCATGAGGGAATCAGAGATTATGGAGCTTGCCGAATACTTCCCAGGGGGAGGTACAAACTTTGAGGAGCCGCTTAACAAAGCGGTGTCTCTTTTAGAGAGCTCTAAATTTAAAGGCGGAGATATTGTTTTCATTACAGACGGCGAGTCGAATGTGGGTGACGCGTGGCTTAAATCGTTTGAACAGACAAAGGATAAATTAAAGTTTAAGGTATATTCAGTGCTAATAGATTTATCAGAAAGAGAATCCTGGGGCACATTATCTACCTTTAGCGACAAAGTTACATCAGTATCTAAACTCACTTCTAAGGAAGCAAAGGGACTTTTTCTAGATTTATAAAACGTATAAGGAGTAATAAATGGCTAAGGGTGAACATGGTGATAT
Organism: Deltaproteobacteria bacterium; assembly: GCA_029262275.1. Classification (GTDB taxonomy): domain Bacteria; phylum Desulfobacterota_D; class UBA1144; order Nemesobacterales; family UBA2774; genus CR02bin9. The sequence goes on from JAJCZS010000012.1 coordinate 6,263, forward strand.
AAATAATGTTAGCGTGATGGTTGAGGTCCCAAAGGGCTCAAGGAATAAATATGAATACGACAAGATTAAAAGAAGGATAATGTTAGACAGAATGCTTTTCTCCTCTGTTCATTATCCGTGCGATTACGGATTTGTAGAGGATAGCCTTGCTCTTGACGGTGATGCACTGGATGCTCTTGTGCTTCTCTGGGAACCCACTTTTCCCGGATGTATAATTGAGGCAAAACCGCTTGGAATGTTTATTATGAGTGACGAGAAAGGACCAGATGAGAAAATATTATGCGTCCCTGTAGCGGACCCGCTATGGAACCACATAGAGATGCTAGATGAGGTTCCACCACACTTACTAAAAGAAATTGAGCATTTCTTCTCTATATATAAGAACCTAGAGCAAAAAGATGTCATCGTAGAGGGTTGGCGTGGAATAGAAGAGACTCTTGTTACTATTGAGGAATCAAAGGATAGATATAAAAAAGCCCTTCGCTCCCCACACCCTATGTATGAATAGGGTGTTTTTTACAGCCAACAAAAGCAATACTAAATAGGCATCATAGATTTTCTATTCATTTTGTTTTAAAATAACTTCAGGATAAAATTTTCACGGAGGATGATATGACCACTAGATATTTTCAATTAAGCTTAGTATTAGTTTTCGCCTTAGCATTGATGGCCTGCGGTATCAAACCACCAATAGATGACAATACACCCCCAGGAGTATCTATTGTAGTAAGCGACTCAACATTTAATGCTAGTAATCCATATTCTTATATGCGCTTCGATCAAGTAGGCCCAGGATATGTACCTTTATCTGGGACAATCGGTCCAAGATCTGAGACCGGTTTTGTGACCAAAGATGGTTCTGTAAACTTTCATGTAAAAGCTAATGACGTAGGCGGAATTAAGAGTGTAGTCATTAGAGCAAAGAACGGTACTATCGCACCAGGTACTTATTCAGGTATTTTCCCAGGCACACTAGATTTAACCACAGAAGGTGATACGGATATACTTGTTATTGCTAACCCCGGACCTTATGCTGTTACACCTCTTGAACACACAGTTGGTATCAGTCAAAAAACTGACAACCCTGAAGTGATCGTTAGTGTAGAGGTTTTAGATATGGGCGGCATCAGCGGGAGAAGCAATATAACCACTGCGCCTGATGTTACCCTGGCATTTAGCAGTCAATAATTACTCATAGTGTTATAAGCAAGGTAGGTGCTTTGAAGATTACCTAAGTAATATCTCATAGGAGGGGTGTGTCTTGAAAAAAATATTATTTAGCTTGATGTTAGTGTTTGCATTCTCAATAGTTGGATATGCCCAGGCAACAGGGCCCAATTATCTGTTTGTAATAAACTTCGATAATGGCACTTATGCTGATGGTAAGTTAACTCTAAATGGCAATGGTCAGAGCAATGTAATTTACTTTTCAGACAAGCCAATTCTTGAATCAGGTCATATGGGAGTTAAAAAGTTCGTAACCATATGGGGAGAAGGGGAGCAAAATTTTAACACTATCCCTCCAAATTCAACCCTGTCTATAATTAAAGACGAGGTCTCAAACGACAGTGTGTTTATCTTATCCAATCCCACGCTCGAAGGTACATCAATAATTTTTGATGCGGAGCTTGTTAAAGGAAAACCAACAGCTAAATTCGAAGCGGGAGGATTATTCTTGGATACGAAGCTTGGGAATAACTAAGAGGGTTTTCTAGCCCTTGTCACAAAAGTGGTTGGCGAGAATTTGTTAAGAAGAGTATCTTCTCCCGACCACCAGTCTTCATATAGATCTAGGATCATAAAGCCAGCTTTTGTTTGGCCGCCGATAAGTTTTTCAAGATCGTGGCTCCAAACCAACGGCACTTCGTCTTCAACTATGCGATTGAGCTCTTTTTTATCTAAGCTCTTAATATCAGAGTAGGGTAGTTTGTTTTTAACTTCTAAAACATCTTTTTCTGCTGCCTCTGCATGATCAAAAAGAAAGAACGAAGGGTTCATCATCCCTGCCCATAGTTCTCCGCCTGGTTTTAGCACGCGGTAAAATTCACTCCATACTTTCTCTACATCCGGAACAAACACTGTTGAGGCTGCATTTACTATTAAATCAAATGTACTGTCCACAAAATCACTAAGATCTGACATATCTGCTTGTATAGTCATTACCTTAAGACCGTCTCTGTAGGCAACAAATAAATCTTTGTTGAGCTGCTCTTGTGATATATCAACACTAACCACGTTTGCCCCGGCAGCTGCAACAATTGGTGCCTGTTGCCCGCCTCCTGATCCAACACACAGTACTTCTTTTCCGCTGATATCTTGAAGCCATTCTTTGGGTACAAACTTATTAGGCGTGAGCCTAAGTTCAATTTCTCCATTTTTGGCAGCCTTTATAACTTCTTCAGAGACAGGAGTGCACCAAGGACTTTCCTCTATAGATTCCTCGTCCCATGCCTTTGCGTTGTGTTTTGTAATATCTATCTTGCTCATCTTTGATCTCGGTGTTTATTATACAGAATCTATGTAGAAAGGAAGGTTTGGTTTTGGATTGGTATAAAAATATATAGGTGATATAGTCTAAATAATATTAGACCTGGCGGAGGTAATAAAATGAATATTTTCAAAATAATTCTTTGTGTTCTAGCAATACCTCTATTGTTTTTCTTTAATTCATGTTCCAACAACTCAAACAGTGAAGACAATGTAAAGAAGATAATTATATCATCAGACGTGGCAGCTGGTCTTGTTAATGGAGAAGGGGGTGGTCCTTCTGATACTGATGATTCATATGCAATTGAACTTATGACTACTTATGTAGATGCAGAAGTATTAGCAGTGGTAAGTGTAAAAGGAAATAATATGGGAGCTGCTACTTTCTTCGCCGCTCAAGAGACCTTCGTTGTCACACCGGGGCACTGGAATGGCCCTGTATTCGAAGGAGCTCTGTTTCCCCTTTCTGTACCTGAAGATGTAATCTGGACTGGCAATATCGGTGGCGATGAATCTCTCCCTCAGCTATGCATCAATGAAGGAGTTAAAGAGATAGCTTCTATACTGGAAAACAGTGAAGAGCTAATTACTATACTCGCACTAGGACCACTTACTGATATAGCATGTATTGTGCTTAATTTCCCAGAGGTTCTTGATAAAATTGAAGAGATTGTTTTTCTAGGAGGGCGTGCACCTAACCAAGTGCTGGCATACGATTTTGCCCCAGATGTAATATTCACAGACTTTAATATCTCACAGGACCTGAGAGCAACTCAAGTTGTTTTAGAGCAGAGCACTATTCCGTTTACATTCATTAATTTCTCCATCTCCTCAAGCACTTTATATACTGATGATCAAATAGATTCTCTAGGTGATGCAGATTGCAGTACGAGGTCACAGCTTCTCTCACGAGCTTCACAAGATCGTCTATCAGAGCTTGCGGAATTACTTGGTATCAATGTTATGGACACATTTGATGCTAATGCAGCATATTACGTAGCTAAACCGGAGATGTTTATATGTGAAGATGCAGGATTTGATTTTGTCGACTGTGCTATAGGAACCCCGGGGGTATATAACGGACCTGATAACCCATGCGCAGGGCATGGTCCCGATCAAGAGTCAGGTTTAAATAATGAAAGTGAGCAGCTCTGGGTAGATCCTTCATACCTAGGAATGACCAGGACTGTTAACTCATGTATCTCATATATAAACGAGACAGAGCTCGAGAGGTTTGAAACAGGAACTATCCCAGTATACTGCGACGGCGATGTTTGGTCAGATCTTCCATAATAATCTTTTACTGTGGTGGAGAGCATAGGCACTGAACACCAGTATCCATACATTTCCATCCTTTCTCACAAGTGCCTGTCCCGCAAGCTCCACTCTTGAGCTGAGAGCATGTTCCTTCAAGTAGAACCACTTCGCCCGCTTTTCCAAGGTCGAAGTTGTTCTCGATAGAGGTATTAAGCGTCAATTTGGGAAGTTCTGCTCCACATTCAGACAGTTCACCTGCGCTAGTGGGTGATGATATTGCAAATGATATTAATACTGTGATTGCCAGAAATAAACTTAGAAATTTACTCATATTTATTCCCTCCAAAGATGTGATATTTCTTAAACTAACATATTTTATTTGTTCTTTGAACATTTTTGATTGACCCTCTAATTAATTTAGGGTTATATAAGTAATTCATATGAGACGGACCTGGGCTGAAATCAATTTAGAGAACCTAAAGCACAACTACTTACAAGTAAGAAAGCTTGTGGGGGAGGGTGTGTCAATACTTTCAGTAGTAAAGGCGGATGCTTACGGGCATGGCTCGGTTGAGATAAGTAAGGCACTAGTTGAGGCAGGCACTGAGATGCTGGGTGTTGCCACAATAGAAGAGGCGCTTCAATTAAGAGAGTATGGAGTGGAGGTGCCGATACTTCTTCTGGGAGGCATAAGACCTGAAGAAGCCCGTGATGCTGTTGAGTATGATCTTGTTCCTTTTCTATTCTCGATTGAGGTTGCAAGAGCACTTGAAAGCGAGTCTGCAAAAGCCCACAAGAGAGCATCTTATCACCTAAAATTCGACACAGGCATGACCAGGCTTGGCATAAGGCAAGAGGATAGCCCAGAGTTTCTAGATGAACTTTCTAAGCTGGAGAATATCGAAATGGGTGGTGTGCTCACTCATCTTTCAACAGCTTTCACAGATTCTGATGAAAACACATACAATCAAATAAGCGCATTAAAAGATCTCGTTGAACTCTTAAAATTAAAAGGCTTTGACCCGTCCTACATACATGCTGCAAACTCTGCCGCAATCCAGAAATACCCTGAGAGCATCTTTAACATGGTTAGACCAGGAATCATGCTCTATGGATCAGGAAACTATTCCGGATTGGACCTTAAACCTGTTATGAAGCTCAAGTCCCGAATCATACAGATTAGCCGCGTGCCACAAGGAACACCGATTAGTTACGGAGGCAAATTTGTTACCCAACGCCCCTCTGTTATAGCCACCATACCCGTAGGTTATGCCGATGGTTATACCCGAAACTTATCAAGCAAGGGAATGGTTTCTGTAAAAGGAGCACTTGCTCCGGTTACGGGAGATGTGTGTATGGATTTTATTATGGTTGATGTAACAGATATAGAGAATGTTAATGTTGGAGATGAAGTAGTTCTTTTTGGTGACGATCAGCTCTCCGTAATAGATCTGGCTCAGATGGCCGGCACAATATCATATGAGCTCCTATCTCATACCGGAAAAAGGGTTCCCCGTATTTACATTTAAGAAAATTCCTTCGCGTATTAAATTTTCCATAGATATTAGAGACATTTAGGTTACATTTAATGGAATGAAATCCCCCTGGGTCAGTGGGTTTAATCCACTTATACTCCTAATATTTGCTCTTGTTCCTATCCTCTCAGCCTCTGGTCTGGAAACAATAAACCTGGGTCCCCTGTTTTATATGGAAAAAGACGAAGAAACTGGGGAGAAGAAGATAGACGCGCTAGGGCCATTTATATCCTATAAGAAAGAAGCACACGAGACTGAATATGGTTTGCGTCCCCTGTTCTACAACTATGAAGATACACAAAAAGATAGGACCTCTTTTGATTTTACATATCCACTTTTTAGCTACAGAACCTTTGAAGGGGATACAAAACTTCAAGCTCTGGTATACATCTTTTATTATAAGTCTGATCTAAAAGAGAGCGGGTTTAGAGAGCGCGAGTATACGCTGTTCCCTATTCTTTTTGCCAGACATGCAGAGGACCCTCAAAGAAGTTTCTTCGCAGTGTTTCCAATATATGGGAACATGAAACATAAATACGGGAAAGATAGGATACAGTTTTTCTTATTTCCCTTATTCCTGCAAACAGAAAACAACGGTTTTACCAATTCAAACTTTATTTGGCCGTTTATAGGTTATTACTCAGGTAATGGCGCAAAGGGCGGTAGGCTTTGGCCTGTTTATGGTAAAAAGACCGTAGGAGATTCACTCAGAGACGAGTTTGCACTTTGGCCGATATACATGAAAAGAGACAGAGAGTTTTATGGTGAACGAATCAGCTCTCTTGCAGTATTGCCTTTCTACTACAGCATGGATATGCCTGGCAGAAAACAACGTACATATGCATGGCCATTTTTTACTCATATAGAAAATACCAATAGAAATTTTGAGAGATGGGACATGCCCTGGCCATTTGTTACTTTCTCAAGAGGTGATGTGAATACAAATAGAATCTTCCCGCTATTCTCAGTTAAAAGAGAAGAAGATTTTGAATCAGGCTATGCGCTTTGGCCTCTTTACAGTTGGAGAAAACACACTCTTCCAGACTATAAAATCAAGCGCAAGGCCATCGCATTTTTTCTATACAAAGATGTTCAAAATATACCAATTACAGATGAGGGTAGAGACTCAAGGGCAATTAACGTGTGGCCACTTTTTACATACAGAAGGCTGCCAGATGGTACAGCCTATTTCCGATTCATTTCCCCACTTGAAACGTTTCTGCAAGACAACGCTCCTAGGGAGAGAAACTGGATGCCTCTTTGGACCATCTTCAGATGGAATAAGGATGAGGAAGGCAATCATGTATCCTCATTTCTATGGAACACGTTTAGAACAGAAAGTACTAAAAAAGGTGTGAAAGTTGAATTGCGTCCGATTATTCCCGTGATCTCTTATGAGAACACAGACGAGAAGGACAAGTTTCATATTTTGGGCGGGCTGTTTGGATATAGCAAAGATAAGGAAAATAACAAAAAAGTACTAAAATTTCTTTTTATACCTGTTAATATTTCCTGATGGGTCAAAGATATAATATAGATAAAGAGGAGCAATCTCTTTGAACAGCGTAATGAGTTTTTTCAGAGTAACTGGTGGTCTGCTTGGACTGTTCATGGAAACTCTTTATTGGTGTAAAGCCGCTTTTCGCAATAGTGATAAGGTTTTTGCTCAGCTCTATATAATAGGAAACCAGACACTTCCAGTGGGAGCACTGATTGCGCTTTTTTCAGGCGGTGTGCTAGCACTTCAGGCTGGACCCACCTTGGCACAATTTGGTCTTGAAGAAAATGTTGGCGGGCTTGTAGGACTATCTCTAGTTAAAGAGATTGGACCCATTATGGCTTCAATCCTCATTGCGGGAAGAGTAGGATCAGCCATGACTGCTGAGCTTGCATCAATGAGCGTGTATGAAGAGATAGATGCTCTAAACACTATGGATATAAACCCCGTGCGCTTTCTTGTCATGCCAAGGTTTATAGCAACCGTTATAGCTCTCCCCGTTTTAGTCATATACATGGATGTAATAGGCTGGTTCGGAGGAGCAATAGTCTCAGTCGTAAACCCCGAAATACATTTGTCTCTAGATGTGTACTATAGAAACTTGTCTGAACTTGTTGATTTTGTAGCGGTTCTAAATGGTCTAATTAAAGCCATGTTCTTTGGTATAATTATCTCTATTGTGTGTTGTTATGTTGGCCTCAATACCAAAGGAGGCCCAAGGGAAATTGGAAGCTCTGTTACTAAAGCGGTTGTAATGTCTTTTGTGCTCGTTTTGGTGTCAGATTATTATATAACTAGGATTTTGTTATTCCTCAATTTAGATTAAAATTAGGGTGACTATGGAACGTAAAATAGAAGAATCTAAAACAAACGGCAGCGTGCTCTCTTCCATAAATACAAACGGAGCTAACAACTCTGGGGGAAAGCTATTAGATTACCTAAAATGCGCTGCGGTTGGTCTTAGAATTGATAATATAAACCGCTCTTTTGGTGAGAACCATGTATTAAGAGGTGTCCAGTTAGATATAGATCCTGGTGAGACAGTTGTTATTCTTGGAAAAAGTGGATCTGGAAAAAGCGTTCTAATGCGCCACATAATTGGACTTGAATGCCCGGACTCGGGCCACATATATGTTGCTGGCCAAGATATCAACAACCCGGAGTTTAAAAAGAACCACGTAATAGCGATGGTGTTTCAGTCCTCAGCTCTTTTTAACTCTCTTACGGTCTCTGAAAACGTAGCGCTTTACCTAAGAGAGCATAAGATATTTAAGGATGAAGCTAAAATAACCGAGATTGTCTCAAGTGCTCTTGAAATTGTAGGACTTGAGGGGAAAGAGGACGTTATGCCCTCTATGATTTCAGGAGGAATGAAAAGAAGGGTGGCTGCAGCCCGTGCTCTTGTTATGAACCCTGATCTAATTCTTTTTGATGAGCCCACAGCTGGGCTTGACCCTATGATGACGCGTACTATGGGGGATCTTATTTGCGATCTTAAAAACCAAGTACAGATAACCCAGATTGTAGTGACACATGATATTGATCTTGCATTCTATGTAGCAGATCGTATAGCAATTCTAAGTGAGGGACGTATATTAGAAGTTGGTACATCAGAGCAGATTCGTGGCTCTACAAATTCTGCGGTGCTAGATTTTATAAAACCTCAGTTCGAGTAATAAAGGAGAGGAGCAAATATGAATACTCAGGTCAAAGTTGGAATATTCTTTGTAGTAGGGCTTATCATCTTACTCGCTGTTTTTGATTTTCTAGGTGATATACCTTTTTTTAAAAATGAATATAAACTCACGACCTATTTTGATTCCATTGGTGAGCTCAGAGAAGGCAATCCTGTAAAACTCGAAGGGTACGATGTAGGAAAGGTTTCAAAAGTGCGTGTAAGCGACAGAAAAATTGAAGTTGTATTCAACGTTGATAAAAACGTGGGAGTTAGAAAAGATTCTGTAGCAAGTATTAATCTGACAAGTCTTTTAGGTACAAGCTATATAAATCTCTCATTTGGAAGCCCTGATAGTCCGCTTGCCGTATCGGGAGATGTGCTGCAAAGTAGAAATCCTGCAGATATTAACCAGATTCTCTCTAAAGTAGATTCTGCCGTGGGCTCCATAGAGGGTGCTTTGGGAGGGCTTGATGTATTTGGAGAAAGTAAAGAGCAGCTCACTAATATTGTAAAAAATATAGATATAGTCTTAGAAGATGTAAAGGAAGGTAAGGGCACAATAGGTAAGCTTTTTAAAGATGATTCTCTCTACAATGAAGCTAAAGATACGTTTACAAATGTAAATGAAATTACTGCTTCTATGAAAGAAGGTAAGGGTACAATCGGTAAATTGTTAACTGACGAATCACTTTATAACGATGCGAAGGTAGCTCTAACCAGTCTTGGTCAATTGACTAAGAAGCTAAATGCTTCAGGCGGCACAATTGGTAAGCTCTTAAATGACGATACGCTCTACAATGAGGCCACAGGAGCTGCAACAAACTTAAATCAGATCTTAGAGAAGGTTAATTCTGGCCAGGGTACACTTGGACAGCTTGTAAATGACGATTCTCTCTATAAAGATGCTCAAGATACTTTATTAAAAGTAGATAAAAGTATAGATACTCTCGACGACCTTGCTCCCCTCGGTGTGCTTGGTACAGCCTTGGGTGTTGTGACACTCTTTTAGTTAAATGAAAGTTGTTCCCATAGATTTATCACTAATCGATTTTAAAGACCACACTTTTTATACAGGCAATAAAGGTGATATCTCTTCTTTGAAAAACTCTATTTTAGAGCTTGGCCTCCTAAATCCTCCAATCTTAAGAGAAAAAGACGGCGGATACCAAGTTGTAAGTGGATGGAAGAGACTTATTTCATGCCTTGAACTTGGACATTTAGAGGTTCTGTGCAGTGTTTATGGCTCTGAGTTTAGTGATAGGGACTCCCTTGAAGTTATATTTCTTGATAATAAAGACAGAATATCCGAGTTAGAACTCTCCGAGTTGATAGCGCTTCACAAGACTTTGTGCGAGTTGGGAGACAAAGAGCTTGTGGAGGAGGTTCTTCCGCGGCTACATATCCCTTCTTCGAGAAAACATCTGGACAAATATTTGGCCTTAGCTTCTCTGCAAAAAGATATAAAAAATGCCTTTTTTGAAGATAAAATCACTATTGAACAGTGCCAGATGTTATCTGAGCTGCCTACAGAGAGTCGTGCCGCAATTTTAGAGCGTGTTCTGCTTAAGTATAAACTAAATAATAATGAAACACGGCAAGTTATACAGCACATCTCTGAAATAGCATCAACAACTCTAAAGTCAATTCTAGATACCATTTCTGAAGCAGAAAAGACTATAGATGGTGATAAAATAGACAAAAATGAGCTAAGAGCTTCTCTTAGAAGAATGCGCTATCCTGATTTAAGTGCAGTTGAAGAAAAGGTTAAAAAAAGAGTCCATGATTTAAACTTACCCAAAAGTGTAAATCTAGTCATAAGTCAGTTCTTTCAAGCAAACGACGCAGAATTTCGTATAAAAGTAAAATCATCTGAAGAACTTTTGAAAATATGCAATAAATTGGAAATTCTTTGTGAAAAAGGTGAAATAGATAGAATAATCTCTTTAATAAAGGAAGGTGAATAGTGGGATTAAATAAAAAATTCATAGGACTTCAGTTAGGACCACATGTATATGAAATTCCTGAGCTCCAAGTACTATTTTATGCAAATGCCATAGGTGGAACTAATATGGCAGATGTTGCTCCTCCGTGCTTTTCTGCCGTATATGAGCTCCCTTTGATATATGAAATACTAGGCAATGTTGATTTGCATGGCAGTGTAGAGCAAAGAGATAAAAATATGTTAATGATGCTACATGTAGATCAGAGTATGAAGTTTTATAAATCAATTTATGCAGGTGATGAAATATCATACACTGCAGAAATCACAGACATAGAGGATAGGGGATCAGGCGAGGTAATAAGAATACACTTAGTTTCAACTGACATAATGGATAGAAAAGTTGTTGAATCCAATTGGGGTCTTTTTATAAGAGATATCGGCAGTGGTAAGAGGCCTGAGAAAAGCAGCTCTAAAAAAAGCTCATCTTTAGACCAAGAGAAAATATTGTTTAAACAAGACCTAGGGGTTCCGCAAGATGTTACATATAAATACTCAAAAGCATCAAACGATATGAACCCGATACATTTGGATGACGAAGTTGCAAAAAGGGCAGGGCTGCCAGGAATTGTGGTTCATGGAATGTGCACTATGGCAATGACGGCTCAGGGAATCCTTAGGAGTCTTCTACACAGCGAACAAGTTAATTTGTCCTCACTTGGAGGTCGTTTTGCAGCACCAGTATTTCCAGGAGACGCTCTTGAAATTGCAGGCTACGAAGCGGATGAAGGGAATTCGTTGAGCTTTGATGTAAGTAGAAAAAGTGACGGAGTAAAGGTTATAAAAGATGGCTCTGTCAGACTTATATTATAGTAAACGCTTGTTATATTATGCGTTGTTTAGTTGCAGCTCCACTTGTTTTGACTAAGTTTTCATCTACTAACTTGTTCCATCTTCTATAGACAGAAAGCAATATATACAATTACAGTATGTTCATTGTAAAGTTATCTATATAACAATAAAAATCAAAATGATATGCACATAAATAATTGCGAAATAAAAATACATTGTTATTATAATATAACAAATAGCTTAGAGTTTTATCAATATTTAAGAATAGAGAAATTAGAATAGAGAAATTAGAGAGTATGATTCGTTAAACTTTTGAGGGGGACAGTATGAGATATTTACTTATTCTTTTGTTTGTTTTTGGTTTTATAGGCGTTAAACAATCCCAAGCTGTAGAATGTCTACCGTCTTGTGATAGAGATGATTCGAGATTCTTGGAAATAGCAGGAACTGGTTTAAGTACAATTGCAGGTGCAGAAATAATTGTCAATCTTGTATCGAATGGAGATAATCTTGAATTTAGTATTTTTGATGGTGAAGCGGCAGGACTCTGGGATGTTTTTGGCGGACCAGCTATTGAAATACACTTGCAATTTCAGCTTTTTGCAGATCCTACAGGAGATAGCTCCGGATTAGGTGGTATTCCACTCGCCATCTGGACTTCTGACGGCAGTTTTGGGATCAATGCGGGTCAACCAATGCCTGACAATGATTGGGTCGATTTTTCTTTTCCAAATACTAATAGCGCACTATCCATACCACCAGCATTAGGAGATTTTACTTACACGCTGCATGTAACGCCTATAGATCCTATGCTTGGAGGTATGACCTCCAATGTATTTAAAGTCAGGACTGCAGAGATAATGTATGTGCCTGCTATGACTCCTGTTACCTTTATCTCAAATATATCGGGGGATACCGCTGAGACACAAATAGAAGCACTTAATATTGTATATCCGGATGCAGATGCAGATCTGCTGACCAATAGTTTCTGTGGAATGCCGCCAGGTGTTATTTGTGATTTGAATGATCCCAGCTGTTGTCTTTTTGAAACAACATACGACGGCACCTGGAGTTTCTTTATGGAAGTTCCCGCAGGAGAAACGGAGCTGTTTGTTTGGGACGGTGATTTCGACTATGGTGACTTAGCCGGAACAGTCTTTGATACAAATGATCCAAATACCCCAGGTGATCCATTTCTTCCTTCATGGTCAATAGGGACGGATGTAGTGTTTCAAACTGCAAGACCTGCAGTTCCTCACGATAATAATGGTGATTCTAGTATATTCTTTGCCGTTAGAGATCCTAATATACAATATTTCCTTATAAGTCCTGAGGGTGACTCTTACCAGAATTTTAATCCTTCAGGTGATAGAGAATGGGAGCTATTTAAACTTAGTACTCTTACCAATGACCCTGCTGTAGCAGAGTATATGGTTGATAATATTCCTGGTGGGCTATGGGAGGTTAGAATAATAGGTTTAGATATATCTAACCTAAATTCAATTTTACTCCCATTTGATCTTCGTGGTGAGATTATTGATCCTCCCGAACCTGTCCCTACTTTAAATCAGTGGGGGCTTATAGCACTTGCGGTTATGGGCTTGTTTGTTTCAATTTTTTATCTCAGACGTAAAAGAGGTACTGAAATAAATGGCTAATAATATATAGATTCAAAACAGGAAAATATGCATAATCCCGGGTTACCTCTCAAAGCTAGCTCGGGATTGTTTTAGGCTGTATTTAGCTGCAGCTCTGCGCTCGGTTCAACTGGGCTTGGATCTACCAGCTTGTCCAATAATTTATCCAACAGCTCATACAGCTCTGGCAAATTGGTTTTGTCCTGAGCTGAGATCACAGGAGCGTTATAAGCCCTTCCCAGTCTGGATAGAACTACTTTAGATGCCTTATCTGACTTGTTAAAGACAATTTGCTGAGCTATGGATTCATTCTCAGTGATCTCCAGAATTTTCTCAACGGATTCTATTCTCTCTTCTACCATAGGATCACTTGCGTCTGCTACATGAAGAAGCAGAGATGATGCTCCAAGCTCCTCAAGAGTTGCTCTAAAAGCGCTTACAAGTTCTTTAGGAAGCTCGCTTATAAATCCTACAGTATCGGTGACCAATATTTGCCTGCCACTAGGCAGCATGATCTTTCTAGTAGTCGGGCTAAGTGTTGAAAAAAGTTTGTTCCTTACAACCGCGCCGCTTTTAGTTAGCGCATTGAAAAGTGTAGATTTCCCCACATTTGTGTAACCAATAAAAGTTACAGTAGGAATGCCTGTCTCATATCTTCTTTTCCTTGTACGCTCTCTTCTTTTGCTAATATTAACTATCTGTTTCTCAAGTTGGTCTATCTGTTTTCTAAATGTTCTGCGCTGATGCTCAAGCTTCATCTCACCAGGACCCCTTGTTCCGATACCGCCTCCTAGTTGCGAGAGGTCAACTCCTTGACCAACAAGACGGGGCAAGTTGTATTTGAGCTGAGCTAGTCTGACTTGTAGTTTTCCCTCGCTTGTTATTGCGTGTTTGGCAAATATTTCTAGTATTAGCTGTGTTCTGTCCTGCACTTCTAAATTGGTTTCATCCGATATTGCTTTAACCTGTGCAGGGCTCAGTTCTACATCAAAAATAATTTTCTCCGCTCCCACGTGCTTGGCGCTTAGAATTACCTCGTTTATCTTTCCCTTACCGATAAGATATCTGGGGTCAATCTGTTTTCTGGTCTGAATAACAGAATCCAATACAGCTTTACCTGCAGAGCGTGCAAGTGAGTTAAGCTCCTTTAATGATTCCTCTGCTTCTGATCTGAATTTGGTTGAGAAACCAACTAATAAGACTCCCTCTTTGCCTTTCTCTCCACCATGTTCATAGTATCCTCGCTGTAGTTTGTGCTCAATATCTTCTATAAGCTCATCACAATTAAGATCCAGTTGTCCCAAGTCATGGAAGTTTGCCACTTCCCATTTCTTTTCTTCAGGATTAGGGGGCAATATGTATGCAAGCTTAAATTTCCCTGGAGCGCCTTCATTTTTTACTTCCAAAAGTCCAATCATATCAAGTCTTTCATTAAGAAGAGTCACTAAATCAGGCTGAGAGAATTCAGGATTTTTAAGATGAGTATGAATCAGTCTGTATCCCCTGAGTCTAATCTCGGACTCTCTAGAGCGTCCAAGTAATTCGTCAAATGGGAATTCGTGGCAGTCACCCAAGAATATAACTCTGACCTTCCCTTTTCTATCTATAAGAAGGGATATTCCTTTTTTTAGTTCATGGGAAAAATTGTTAAGTGTTCTTGCTAACTCAAGTGTAATGACTTCTTTGGGTGGGATTTTTCTTCTGTAAAGCCGCTCTAAATTACTGATCTCACTTTTAGTGAGACTTGCCGTCTTTCCATAAATTTTTGGTATGCTTTAGCCTCCGTAAGACTATTTAATATATATAGTTATCATATCAACTAAACGAAATGAGTCAAGGGAATTAATATAATCTTAATAGTAGTTTACCGGTCTCGTGAAAACTAAATGTTTCAATGGATACGTTTTTATACAGCTACTTTCCTTCTTCTAACTGCCAATATACCTACTAGTCCTAACACTAAAGCAAGAGCTACAAATCCCCACTCTGAGAGAGTAGGTATTTGGGATATCCACAATTGTTCTACAGGTTCAGATTCTACAGGAAGTCCATCGAGGTCGAGAAAAGAGCCAACTATTAAGTCATTGCCTACAAATACGCTGGTATAAGTCCATTTAACTTCCCCATTTGGTCCTGAGATACAGTCAATAGGAGAACATTCGCCGCTGTCAGGGATACTTACTTTTCCCATGTTTGGTCCTGAGATTACTTCAAACGTAACAAGAGCGCCATCTATCGGTCCCATGCCTGAGTCAACAAAAGCAGTAATTGTATGGTTTGTTTTGATAGGACTAGCTGATGTCTTTGGTTCCAAGTCGATACAGGAGCAAAGGAGTAATATTACAAATAGGCTAAAAACCCCTGTTATTTGAAGTTTCTTCAACATACTTCCTCCCTTAAGAGATGCTTAAGTTAATCCTCATTTTCCATAATATAACAATTTCACAATAATTAATAGACCATATTGTGTTTGTATCTATCAAAATTCTTTACCTGTTTTTATGAGTGATTATAATAGACCTAATGACTGAGACCCCAAACACAGATACCAACTTTGTGAATGTGCTTGATAATCTTTATTCAATATCTAAGAGTGCTATAGAAACTCTTAACTCAAAGGTAAGTAATAAAGATCTTTCTATATACAAACTCCCTACAGAATTCTTGGAGATGTTTCTTGATATTCCTGGAAGGAGAGGAGGCTTTTGTATCATATCTCCATCTAAGATGGTTACCTTTTTTGATGAAGATCCAAACCTAATAACGGTAATAGGCAAGAATAGAAATAAGAAGGGCGCAGTGGCTCAAGTGTCATCTAAAACAACTCAGCTTCTTAAACTCTCATTTTCTAATGTTGGGGGGAAGTACGAATACAAGGACAACACTGGGGGCGCAATTGATCCGACCAGCATTGTGGACATTATTGTAAATTGGGTTCAGTCCAACTAGCAGCTTAAGGAGGTGACACCATTACGTGCGTTAGCATTGCTAGGCCAACAATTAAGAAGATTAAAATTGGTACTCCAAGGATATACCAAAAGGCTTCTTTTTCGTGCGGCTCAAGCGCTAGCGGTGATTTTTTCTTCTCTTCACTCATAACGGCAGGAATTATAACAAGTCCTTATATTTTGTAAAGGATTTAAGAGTAAATTTGTACTGTTTTTACGAAAAAGGGTGCTAAAGTCCCCCCTTGAAGCATTTAAATTGAAATATTGTTAGACTTTAGGCACTTTTCTTAAACGTAGTATAGCTATTCCCAAAATACCTAATACCACAGCTAGAGATATTAACCCCCATTGGCTGATAGTGGGGATTTCTGATATAGGGGCCAATGTTGGAGGCGGCTGTGTTGGAGGAGCCTCCATTCTATTAATAAAATTACATTGAATAGCGTCGCCAGGACCAGTCATATCCATACATAGAAACCTTATACCAAAGGGAATCTCTGAGATAATGACGCCAGGCGGTTCTGTGCACTCAATTTCATCAAGTACCCACCCAAGGGGTACTTCCTCAGTAACATCCACTGTGTCACTATTAATCAAGTTGAAACTAGTGGAAGATTGATTCGGATCTCTTAAAGTAAAGCCAAAAGTTTGATCCCCAGTAACTGAAAAATCAAAAGGAGTATTATCAGCTGGAATTGCTATCTTTTCTATTCCAATGCTACAAGGCGAAAGTCCAGCATTTGCAAAGTCACTGATAAGAAACAGCAAGGCTAATCCAACAAACATGATAAGAAAAACAAAACTAATCAGACTTCGTGTATATCTCATCTTCCCTATCTCCTTATAAACAAAAACACTAAACCGTATTTAGTATTTATTGAAAAGATTATATCACATATTGAAAAATATCGATATCTTGTCTTTGCTCTACTAAACTTCAATTCTCAAGGCGTACTTAAAGAGATTGTTTCTATTAGATTCTTAAGTGTATAGGCAGAATAAATTTGCAAATACCTGCTTATTTGTTACTTTATAAAATGTGATAGAGTACGTAAATCCTTTCTTCAGGCCCCCAAGCGAGGGCAAAAGCTTTATTCTTCAGGCAACAATTGGATGCTCCCATAACCAGTGCACGTATTGTGCTATGTACCGTAAGGAAGAGCAGCAATTCCGCGTCCGTCCCATTGATGAGATCAAACAGATTATAGATACTGCAACTGATGAAGAGTTAATAGACGACCGAGTATTTATTGCGGACGGCAATGCGCTTGTATTATCTAAGAAAAAGTTAATCGAGATAATGGATTATCTTAAAGAGAAAAACCCTGGCATTGAAAGAATAAGGATGTATGCAAATGTAGGGGATATATTAAGACAAGGCACTTCCAATCTAAAAGAGCTTAAGGAACACGGACTTGATATGGTCTACATCGGTTTTGAAAGCGGTGATGACATTGTTCTAGAGAGAATAAAGAAGGGCGCTAATCATAAAGAGACTGTCGAGGCCTCACAGATGTTAAAGGAAGCAGGCATTATGAACTCAGCAATGGTGCTGTTGGGCATGGGCGGTACAGACAGGAGCCTTGAGCATGCTGAGGCAACTGGAAAACTTCTTAGTGGAGCTGATCCTGAATACGTAGGTGCGTTGTCTCTTCAAGTACGTCCTGGAGCTCCTCTTCATGAAGAGATGATGCGTGGGGAGTTTGAGCTTCCAAATAAGTTTCAGATTATAAAAGAGCTTGAGGTGCTTGTAGACAATACAGAGCTTAGTGACGGACATTTCTTTTCCAACCACATATCGAACTACCTACCGATTAAAGCAAAATTTCCTGAGGATAAAGAAAAAGTATTGGCTCAAATTCGAGCAGTATTAAATAGCGGTGATGAATCACTGCTTAGACCTGATTATTATAGAGACGTTATAAACCAATATTAGAATATAAATTCAAGGAGAGGTTATATGTCAAGAATAGCAACTATTTCACCAGTTTGGGGATGCAGTGTAGATGACCTGCGTGCGCTCGCCAAACTAGCAGAAGGTGCTGGGTTCGAAGCAATCCTATCACCTGAGGTGCCGCCTTTTAGTGCGCTTACAAATGCGCAAGTATTTGCAGAGGCCACATCAAACATCAAAGTAGGAACATGGATTACTAATATCTATATGCGGCAAGCAGTTATGGCCGCAGCTGAGACACTCACTATTCAGGAGATCACAGGCGGCAAAATGATGCTAGGTCTTGGTGTTAGCCACAAGCCTGTTAATACTCGCTACGAGATTGATATGGGTGACCCAGTGGAAGAAATGAGAGATTATGTGACACAGGTAAAAGCATTTATGGACGGCTCAGCCCCTCAGCTTACACTAAAGCGTGATCTTCCGAAAGTCCCTGTCTACATTGCAGGTCTAACCAAGGGTGCTGCTACATTGGCTGGAGAAGTGGCCGATGGACTTATGCCATATATGTCGACAACAGAATATGTGTCTGAGCTAAGGGCTTTTGTTGCAGAAGGTGCAGCTAATGCAGGGCGCGATGCATCAGAGATAGATATTACTCTTGGTATACCATCTATCGTGTCGGACGATCTGGAGCTTGCACAAAAAGCAGGAATAAAAGGATTCTCACCATACTTAAACTTCCCGTTCTATCAAAGACTTATGATCAATAACGGATTCGGGGATGCTATTGATAAGATAAGGGCAGGGGAGAAACCTGGTGATGTATTTACAACAGAGATGTTAGATGCCGTAGCCTTGGTTGGACCAGCTGACCGCTGTCGTGCTAAATTGGACGAATTCCGTGACGCTGGTGTTGATCTTCCTATTATCGTTCCAGGCCCAGCAGGAAAACAGAGCAACGTTGAAGTAATGCAATACACTGTTGCCGCATACTCTGGCTAAACTTAAGATCCAATCTAAAAAACCACAACCCGTTCAGTCTTAAGCCAAGATTGGACGGGTTTTTTCTTCTAGTAAGATCCAATTATTTCTAAACATTAAGTAAAACTACCCTTGTTCTCTTTGTTGTTAATATAATGGGGAATAAATTAAATATTATAGCTGTTATATATTATATAGCGGTGAAACAAACGTTTGACTGCAATCACATCTTAAAGGAGAAAGGGATAATGTCTAGAGTTAAATTATTTGTTGTTAGTTTGTTTCTGTTTAGCTTTATGCTTTGTATGTTAGGTGTTCCAACCCAGGCTCAGATTGGACCTGGAGGAGATATGCCAGGAGCTGGAGGAAATACAATAGGGGCCGGAGGAAATACGCCAGGGGCTGGAGGCAATACAATAGGAGCTGGAGGTGATGGACCGTCAGACGGACTTCTCACCTTAACCCCTCTTGTTCCCATAGGGCCTAGGAACAGTGTCAATGTTTACGAGGTTTTTAATGCTACTCCTGGAGGTGAAGTTTTTATTATAAGAGGCTTTGAAGAGGGAGAAAGAAGTAACTTAATCTGTTTGATGATTAACCTCGACATAATAGACTTTGAACTGGAGAACATTTTAGTTGCTGACGAACTTGGCTATGCATCTTCAACTATAAACGTTCGCCGAATTGGACCTAGAAATGCGGAAACACTATATATGCAAGCAATTGATTTAGAAGAATGTACAAAGAGCAATCTAACTGAATATGATCTTTAATTTTTGTGTTTCAGTAAATTTGTTCGATTTCTAAATAAATTTAAATCAGAAAATCTAACCCGTTCAGTCTTAAAAACTTAGGCTGAGCGGGTTTTTT
>JAJCZS010000013.1 GCA_029262275.1 Deltaproteobacteria bacterium
ACCTCAGTCATCTCTCACGACTGAAAAGTTACGCAGAACATATATGTAAGCAGACACTGTCCACAAGGAGATTCAACACATGAAACTTGCTAATAAAACAGCCATTATCACTGGAGGCGGCACGGGGATTGGGAAAGCTACGGCTCATTTGTTTGCACAAGAAGGCGCAAATGTAGTAATAACCGGTAGAAGAGCCAGTAAGCTCGAAGAAGTACATCAGGAAGCAAAAAACAATGGACATACGATTGACTTTTTTATGTGCGACGTGTCAAAGGAAGAGGACTGTAAAGCCACAGTAAATTATGCGTTAGAGAAACATGGAAAGGTGGACATTCTCTTTAATAATGCGGGTATTTTAATCCCTGGTGTCACACACGAAACTGAGACTGAGGCATGGGATCAGATATTTGATATAAATGTAAAAGGCACTTATTTAATGTCCAAGCACACAATTCCTCATATGCTAGAGAAAGGGTACGGAGTAATAGTAAACAACTCATCCGTGGGTGGATTAAAGGCCCTACCCGGTTTGGCTGCATATATCGCATCCAAAGGGGCAGTAACACAGCTAACAAGAAGCATGGCACTTGAGTATGCGGATAAGGGAATTAGGGTAAATGCAATCTGTCCAGGAGTGATAGAGACCCCGATGGTGTTAGATGATTTCTATAGCAGAGCAGAAGATAAAGAAGCCGCAGAGCAATTTATGATCTCTCTTCACCCAGTTGGAAGACTTGGTAAACCTGAGGAAATTGCACACTCTATACTATTTTTAGTTGATGACAATATAGGATTCATGACCGGCAATATGCTCTCAGTGGACGGCGGCTGGATCGCCAGATGAGCCAGCTTTGTATTAACTCTTTATATTACCTCTTACCTATAACGATACTTACCTTCTTCACTAAATACATATAGTTCTATAATTATATAGATATATGCCCAACCATTGTGCAATCTCGCACTTTATGATATTGTATTTTTGGAGGGTATAGGATGGCTAATATTGACTAAGAATTAGGGAACCACCGTAATCCTTAGTTTATATAACTTCAAACCCACAACTCAAGTTCAAAAAAAGTGCTCCCGAGAACTATCCTTATGCGAAGTATCTGAGCACCATTTTCTTGAACTAAAAATACCAACAATTGTTTTGAAGGAGGATACAGATGAGAGTTATAAGTAGCGTAATTATTGCATTTGTAATGGTTTTATTGCTAGGCGTCTCTGCCAATGCACAGACTGAAATTTATGGTATAGGTAGTTTTGATGGACGATTAGATCCGTGTTGCCCACCATGTGATGGTCCTGTATGCGAAGTTTGCATTTGCGACGATACTTTTGATACCAATCAAATAATTGGTTTCCTTGGAGAATCGGCATTCTACCAGGTAAACCCCATTAACGGCAATCCTATATTTATAGGTTATACAGGATTTGCTGGATGTCGTGGACTAGACATTCATCCAACTACCGGAGACTTTTATGCAGTGTGTAATAGGTTCGAAATCCACGGACCTCCAGGACCTCCGGGCATGAATAAAGAATTAGACACAAATGAAGAAGAAATTGGCCAAGTATTAGTTCATATTGACCCAAACACGGGACAGGGAACAGAAATTGGACCTCTAGGTGATGGCATAGGCGCCATCTTTAGTCGCTCAGGCTTTATATCTGACATTAGTTTTGATTCTACCGGAGAGCTATATGCACACCTAAATACTTTGAACGTAGTATATGTTCCACTTCCAGCTGATCCAGCAGAGAAGACATCCAGCGGTGTAACAGATAACACGCTTGGAACTATTGATCTTCTAACTGGAACTTTTCAACCTGTGGGACCTACAGGATCTAAAGATTTTATAAGCGCAATCGGATTCTCAAACATAGGTGAATTGATTCAGTGTGCAAACTTTAACAATTTTGATAGAAGGCTAGTGGAACAAGAGAATAATATTATCCTTGATCCCAGCTTCACAAATATAAACAGTCTTAATATAAACACAGGTCTTGCAACATTTATAGAACAGGCTGCATTCCCACCAGATGTTGCTGGTCACTTTAATGTCATTACCTCTAAGGACGCAGATGACAGCACTGGTGTTTTTTATGCGTTTCTAAATACAGAGTTTGATAATTGGATCTTTGATGCTGATACCAAAAATATTGATAACGGCACATATCTGGTAAGAATAAATCCTTCTAATGGAAATGTAGACATTATTGGACAGACTTCTCTTGCTTTCGAGACCTTTGCAGCAATAGCAGTCAGGAGCAATATAAGAGACGTTCCTACCATGTCTGAATATGGTTTAATGGCTACAGCGGTATTATTACTAGGTGCTGCAACATTATATTTAAGACGTCGTAAGGCTCAAACAGAAGTATAAAACAGCAAATTAAGGAGGCTTTTGCCTTCACTAAAAGGGGTATTCCTTTCAGGAATACCCCCTATTTTTATCTAATTTAAACATTCAGCATAACCAACGAGTTATTACCATAATTTCTATACATTTCTATATATGTATTCTTGTATGTTTTTGGCAAATATGATATATTGGAGATAGGTTAGAAGATGGCGAGTATAGACTAAGAATTATGCACCGCCGTAATCCTTAGTTAATACAACTTCAAACCCACAAACAGTTCAATAAAGGTGCTCCCAAGAACTATCTTTACACAAAAGCTGAAGAGTCCTACATTTGAACTGAAAAATACAAAAAATTGTTTTTGGAGGAGGATGCAGATGAAAATTATAAGTAGCGTATTTATAGCTTTAACATTTGTCTTATTAATGAGCGTATCATCTAAAGCTCAGACTGAAATTTATGCATTAGGCAGCTTTAACGGAATGCTACAGTGTTGCCCACCATGTGATGGTCCTGTATGTGAAGTTTGCAATTGCTTCGACACTATCGAGACCAATCAGGTCTTTGGTTTCCTTGGAGAAACAACATTATACAAGATAGACCCCAATTCAGGTTTTTCAGAAATAATAGGGTTCACTGGTTTTAGGGGATGCCAAGGGCTTGATATAGAGCCTCTCACAGGCGAGTTGTATGCAGTATGCAACCAGTTTGAAATTGGTCCTCCAGGACCTCCTGGAGTAATTGATGAAACAATAAATGAAGAGGATGCACCAGGTCAAGTGCTTGTTAAGCTTGATAAAAATACCGGACAGGGAACTCTGATCGGTTCTCTAGGTGATGGAATTGGCTCACGTTTATTCGGAGCAGGATTCATCTCTGATATTGATTTTAGATCAGATGGTGTTTTATTTGCCCATCTTAATAGTAATTTGCGGTACACGCTTGTAAATCCGGCAGAAAGCCTATCAAACGGTGTAACACAGAATTCACTTGGAACTATAAATTTACAAACAGGTAAATTTGATATTATCGGAACAACAGGTTCCTTTGATGAGTACAGCGCAATTGGATTTGATTTAGTGGGTGACTTAATTCAGTGTGCAAACAACAACAACTCAAGAGGACTTATTGATTTAGGCACAAATACTCTGCCATTTTTACATGACACTGACATAAACCTCCTAAACCAGGACACCGGTAATGCTACATTTTTAACAAAGGCTGTTTTTCCACCGGAACTTCAAGACCATGTAAACACCATAACATCTAAGGACTTTGATACTGAAAACAACATCATGTATGGCCTTATGACCACTCACGGTTTTGGTCATGGTGGCACGCTCGCAACAAACAATCTTGTCCCAGACGGATCTTACTTAGTTAGATTAGACAGATCTACTGGTGATGTTCAACTTCTAGGTCAATCCTCTGGTCCTTTCGAAGACTTTTTAGCTATTGCTGTAAAGGGTAAGGTTAGAGTAGTACCAACAATGTCTGAATACGGTCTTATGCTTACAGTTGCACTTTTCTTAGGAGCAGCTGTAGTTTTCTTAAGACGTCGTCAAGCTAGATCAGAAGCATAAAATAGAAAACTAAGAAGGCACCAGCCTTCAATAAAATTAGAAAAGGGACATTCCTTCTGGGTTTGTCCCTTTTCTATTTCCAGCTCCACTTACAATCAAACAAATACTAGCTAAAAGCTCACGATATCTCGCTATATGCCTATTTAGAAATGTATTGTAATTCAATTATGATTGTGATATTATCGAATAAAGGTTAGAAGATGGCGGGAAAAAGCTAAGAATAGCAAATCCACTTTGCAGCCCTCTTAGCTAATTTCACTTCAAACCAACATTTTTAAGTAGCAGTGGTGTATGAAGAGAGGCTTTAGGCACGAAATACAGATCCATAGCTATATATTTCAGACCTAATACATCTTTTGCTACCCATACTACTAAAACTAAATATCTATGGAGGATTGATGATGAAGAATCTCAAATACTTTGTAATAGCCATATCTGTATTCTTACTACTAGGTTTCTCAACCAGCGCCCAAGCCTCAGAACTCTATGGTTTGGCTCAGCTTGTTGGAGGCATTGACGGCGGTGGGGGAGTAAACGTGGCGGCAGAGAGACCACAAACTGTTTTTTACTCTATTGATCCAAACACGGGTATTCCAACAATGATTGGTGAAACCGGGTTTGATATTTGCACATCTCTGGACTTCGAGCCAGTTACAAATAGAGCATTTGCTGTATGCAATAGGATAATTGAGGGAAATGGTGAGGGGCCAATAGAAGAAGCGGTGATATTGGAAAACAGAATGGAGAATGTGGGTCAGGTATTAGTAGAGCTAGACATGACAACCGGACAGGGAACCGAGATAGGCCCGCTGGGTGTATTCCTAAACGATATAGGAGTATCGGACATATCATTTAGACCTGACGGCGCTCTATTTGGTATTATAGGAATTTCTGTAGAACCTGGAGACAATGATGAAGCAACGAAGGCGTTAGAATTTGAAGAAAACACTTTAATTAGAATAGACACTAATACTGGTGAAGCATCGGTTGTTGGCCCTACAAACACAGGAGCTTCGATTGATGCTATTGGGTTCTCACTATCGGGTTCCCTCTACCATGCAACAGATAACGTTTTAGACCCAGGCACCATCAATATGCTAGATCATAATACAGGAGAAGGCACAAACCTTGGTAATTTAGATTACCCAGAAGGGTTTGATGGTGAAAATGTATTAAATTATATTACTTCTTTGGATTATGATACTTCTAAAAACCAACTATTTGGAATGCTTTTATCTCGAGTATTTGAAGATCGTGGAGTCGCAGAAGAACTAGAATCTAAAGTTGAGTTTGCTGAAGGGGCGTTCCTATTTAGATTAGATCCTGACTCCGGAGCTATAGAGCTTATAGGAATGACTGCGCCATTTGGCAATCAGTTTATAGCTATGGCATTTCTTAACCGTAATCTCGTATCAGAGGTACCTACCCTATCTGAGTATGGCTTGATCGCAACTGCCGTATTCTTCCTAGGAGCATCGGTTCTTTTCTTAAGAAGACGTCAGGCTAAATTAGAAATATAAGTTTTTAAAACTTTTTAGAATCACGATTTTAAAGGGGCACTCCTTAGGATTTGCCCCTTTTTTTATTTTCACAAGAATAGACGTTTTTATAATAGTATTAATCCTGAGTTAATTTCCTTTGTTCTCCCCCACCCTCCAGCTATGCTTATTACTTAGAAAATAATCATTCTGTATCTATTTATAAATTATGAGCATCAGAATTATTAAATAACTTTTTCAGGAGATCACATTTATGAAGCTAGCAAATAAAACAGCAATCATTACAGGCGGCGGTACCGGAATAGGAAAAGCTACTGCGCATCTTTTTGCAGAGGAAGGAGCTAATGTTGTCATTACCGGAAGAAGAGAAGAGAAATTAAAGGAGGTACAAGAGGAGGCAAAAGCAAAAGGACACAATATCGATATCTTTATTTGTGACGTTTCCAATGAGGATGACTGCAAATCTACAGTTGACTATGCTGTAGATAAGTACGGCAGGGTCGATATTCTATTCAACAATGCTGGTGTGCTCTACGGAGGCGCAACTCACGAAACTGATACAGAAACATGGGAAAAAACTTTTGACATAAATGTTAAAGGCACATATTTCATGTCTAAACATATCATACCGCATATGCTCGAGCATGGTGGCGGATCAATTGTAAATAATTCCTCAATAGTTGGCCTAAAGGGAATGCCGGGCTTTGCAGCATATGTTGCATCAAAGGGAGCTATTACCCAGTTTACAAAGGCCATGGCTCTTGAGTATGCTGATAAAGGGATCAGAGTAAATGCTATTTGCCCTGGAGCAATTGAGACACCAATGATAGTCGAAGATTTTTTTGGCAAAGTAGACGACCCAGAGGCTGCAAAAGAATTCCTCATCTCCCTGCACCCTGTTGGAAGACTCGGAAAGTCTGAAGAGATTGCGCACTCGATCTTGTTCCTTGTTGACGACAACATTGGATTCATGACAGGCAACATGCTATCAGTAGACGGCGGCTGGATTGCTAGATAGCAGACGGCGCATGCAGGCAGTTCTTTTTTATGATATATAAGCTAGAATTTTAAACACATAATGTGTAAGGAGAGAACAATGGCACTAGATGAATTTGTATACAAGCTTGCTACAGAAGGTCAAAACTTTGCATCTGTAGCGACCGTTATGGCTGACGGATCACCTCAGGTAAGCCTTGTCTGGGTAGACTCAGATGGGGAGAATATTATTATTAACACTGCCGAGGGAAGGCTTAAAACAGAGAACATAAGAAGATCTGGAACAATCGCTTTAGCAATCGCAGATTCTAACAACCACTACAATCAGGCTATGGTCAGGGGCAAAATAGTTGAGGACACACATGATGGTGCTGATGAGCACATCAACATGCTGGCAAAGAAATACTTAGACCTAGATGAATACCCTCACCGACAGCCAGGTGAGCAAAGGGTTATTTTCAAAATTAAACCAGAGAAAATTCTTAAGTTCGAAAATTGACAACAAAAAACCCTGAGGCAGTTATCTCTAACTACATCAGGGCCTTTGCGGACAGAGTCCACTGTATATTATGTTCGCAATAAATTCTACAAAATATTAGAACTTCTGAGTTCACTCGCAACTATATAGTTACGTAGAACTTTAATGTCAGCAGACACCGTCTACTTAGGACTCGGTGCTGTCTGAAGTACCAGTGGTATCTTCAGTTGTAGCGCCTTTATCTTTTCCGCCGCAAGCCAGTGCGTCAGAAGACATGATTGCATAACTTCCAAGTGCTAATCCAACTGCTAGTGCTAATGTAAGTACTAATTTCATTTTACTGCCTCCCGCTTTGGATATAAGAAAAGGATAGCTTAGGATTGGGGATTTTACCAGTGGTTTATTTAACATATCAAAGAAAGATTTCTCGCTTGAACACGTTCTGTTCGCTCGAAATGACGGATGAGTTAGGTTCTTATGGTACCCAACAACAAATGTCATCTCGAACGCACACAAGGTGTGCATGTGAGAGATCTAAAGTATTTTATCATTCATAAATTCCCAACTTGGATTTTGTTGTTCGATTAGCTCAGTCTTTTTATTCCTTCTCCATTTCTTTATTTCTTTTTCCCTTCTAATCGCATCTGATATATTTTCATAAACTTCACAATATACCAAGTTATAACAGTAGTATTTACCTGCAAAAGAATCTTCATTACCTTTATTCTCAAGATGTTCTTGGAGTCTTCTAGACAAATTGTTTGTGACTCCTATATAAAGTGTTGTCTTGCCCGGGTTAGTGGTTATATATAAGTAATAATTCTTGTTGCTCATTTTCTCAAATATACAGCATCAGAAAAAATTCAAAAGAAAATTACTTGAACCAATTGCCTAAAAAGCCCCGGGTGTCTATAATCTTTAGCTAAAGATGGATTTACTAACAATTTTTGGCATATTTGCAGTCAGTGCGATGCTCCTTTTCTACGCATTGGAAAAACGAAGCCACTGGTTTGTATTGGCATTTGCTGGGGCTTGTCTACTTGCTTCGACCTATGGATTTCTCCAGGGCGCCTGGCCTTTTGGCGTGATTGAGGCAATCTGGTCTCTAATTGCACTAAAAAGATGGCATACAGTGAAGACTTCAGGTATTTCCACCACCTAAAGTTATAAATAGTAGTGTTATTTCAGCTAGTTAAGAAGAATACATGAAGTTGACTCTAAAGTGAGATAAAGCACTCGATTTTGCCTGTTCCCGGTGATGTGCTGGATTATAGAAACAATGAATAGATCAATATGCCTATGAATATTGCTGGAAATACAAAGCGTGAATACCAGTCTATTGTTTTCGCCAGCTTATCATTATTCTCGTAACTTAGAGCCCCACTTACTATGGCCTCTACAAAAGCCAGAAATACCAGCAATGTGGAACCAAATACAAATTTGTCAAAACGGGTAAGGTAGGAAACGTCAGGTACGACATGCCCTATCGCAAAGCGATACGCAATCAGCGTCAGCATCGAGGTCATAGATAAGCCGATTTGAGGCCCTAACTGACTTGGGGGAATCCAAAATACAGCCCACGACATTATTACAATCAGAATAAGCGGGATAATTATCTTCCACACAAAGAAACTAGAATCACGTTTAGCTGTGAGTGTATAAACAAATGATGCGAGATCACGGTTTCCGGGTTTGAAATGATAGTCCGCCGACTCAGCAACGGGCACTTTATCAATATACCAATCTGCAACCGAGAGATCTGCATCACGCCCTGTGATCGATTTATCATTCACAAATTGTAATTCACTGGTTTGAAATTCCGTAGAAACCAACTCAATTGTCAAAGGACGCTGGTCAAATGGAAATTCCTTTATATTTGCAATTGTCAAAAAGTCACCGAACACAATCTCCGTGTATTCTACATTGCCTAAACAATCTACCCAGGCTTGATACGCATACTGTTTTTCAATATGCTCCTGATTAGCTACAATCATGCTCGGATTCCAAATATCTTTAAGATTAAACTTCCGGATTATGCCTTTATCTTCCAATGGGCCGCATATCAGCGAGGGATCGTTCCATTTCATATCCAGGGCAACAGTGGCTTGATAACTTTGTTTAGCACTGTTCACCTCTTCGATGTTTATCACGTATATTCCAACCTGCACCTCTTTGGGTTTTTCCGTAGTATTACCAGGTTTTATAACACCCGTGGGTTTTGGCTCAAAAGCATTTGTAATGATAGGAGAGAATAGGAAAAAGCATAGAAAAACTAATGAGATTCGGATCAGAAGTGTTCTAAACATTAGAATTTAGACACTAACAAATATAGATTTGTATGTCAATCAACCTTCCCCGTGACAATGGGTTGTCTAAAGTGGGATAAAGCGCTTGATTTTACCTGTCTCCGGGTGATGTGGGAGGGAATCTACTATTTCAAAGTCGATTTTTGCGTGAGTTAAGCCATATTTGCCAAGGTTCTCCAAGATCGTGTCATTCATCTCAGAGATATTGGGCTCGCCTCCGCAAACAAGCTTTATGAGGGCCCCTTCCCTTGTCTGAACAATTTGGAATTCCTCAACCTCCCTCTCCTCTTCCAAAATATTACTAAACGCGGTTGGATGAACTCGTACGGCTCCATACTCGAACCAGAAAGTAGCTTTCCCAAGTATGCGAGTTACTGTTTTGTAGCCCGGATACTCAGGCAATGGCGGGCCGATCTCGATAATATCATCCACTTCATAGCGGATCATCGGCATGGCAAAATTGGTTAGATTGGTGGCTAGTACTTTGGCCGCATCCTCGACATTACTTACAGGCTGGTTGTTTTTGTCGACTACTTCAAAAATTGCCCCGTCTTCGCATATCACCATAGCCTGGCTGCTCTGTGTTTCTATCCCCATCTGCCCTATCTCGCAGCATCCCCATGAATTTGTGGCCTTAACTCCCCAAGCCTTAAGAGACCTATTGCGTATATCCTCATCCTGTGGTCCTGAGTTGGTGCATACCCATTTTGGCTTAATATTTAGCTCCCCCTTTATTTGTGCGGAAGCCAATTCAGCAACGGACGAGGCATAAGCCATCAGATGCGTGGGTCTATATTCATTTAACTTTGCGCATACTTCTGGAATTGGGTCGGTCGAGGCAAGGCTCAAGAGTTCCATATTAGGAATAAATTTGCTCGGAAATACATAGGGGCTCCCGTGAAGAAGCGTCGGGGCTTCTACGGTTGCGAGCCGGCATGGACCGTCATATCCATTTCTCTGCTCGTCATTAACTATGTAGCGGTAGGTGTAGCAGATTATCTGCCTTATAAACTCGAGATCCCATACAAACAGCCCTCTTTTTCCTGTGGAGCCTCCGGTTGCGACAAAGAGATATTTTTCTTTATAGAAAGTGTTCTCGTTGTTGCCGGACCTAATTCCCTCCATATGCGCCTCGGCTATTTCGTATGTTAGCTCGGGTGTGGTAGAAAAATCATTCCAGCGGTCCATGTGAACAATTTTATCGTGTGGCGAGAGGGTCCCTAAATCCTCAAGCTCGAATGTATCTACATTTACATCCGATAGAATTTCGCCGTAATATTTCGTATTTTCTTTTGCTACTTTAAGCAGCGCTCTCAGTTTCTTTGTCTGATAGTCCGATACTTGCTCACGTGACCATGAGAGCCTCTCCACATGCTCGGGCATAAGGTCTTGAACATCGCTCCAGACATTATTCATAATATCTTTGTAATCCATTTACCACCGCCTTGGTCGCCTTATCTAAATATCAAAACGATTTTAACACATTTGTAGAATTTCTTTCGTAATTCCTGAGTAAGCAAAAAGCCCCATCCTATTTGAATTATTGTAAAAAAGTATTGTTACAAAATTTGATATGTGATAGTATTTTTAAACTAATTGCATTCTTGAGGAGGATGATAAATGGTAGGACTTCAATTTAAATCAGGAATTAAAACATTATTCTTAACTTTTCTTTTAGCAGTATCCCTTGGAACAGTTTCATATGCCGCAACATTCACAGTAACAAATACAAATGACTCAGGCGCTGGATCACTTAGGCAAGCTATTTCTGATGCTATGCCTGCAGATACAGTACAGTTCGCCGAGAACTTGGCGGGCGGTACAATTAATCTCCAAAGTGAGATAGCTTTTAATAAGGGATTAATAATTAATGGTCCTAACGCAGGAATTACAACTATAAGTGGTCAGGACTCAACAAGAATATTCAATATTACAGGAACCGATCTTGAAACGGTAGTTATAACACGCCTTAGATTTGCAAATGGGTTTGCAGATCAAGACAGTGGCGGGGCAATTAGAATATCAGAACCAGCTCTGGAGTTAGACCATTGCATATTTGATTCCAATAGGACCTTCTGTGGCACAGCAGATTGCGTGCATTTGGAGCAGCTTTAGAGTATAGAAGTGGTCCTGGCTTTATTATTACCTACACAACTTTCACTCATAACTCCAGTGAGTGTAATGGATTGGACTGTGATGCATCCGGAGCTGCTATTTTATCTGGTGCTGGCGGCGCAACATATTCTATTAGTAAAAGCGCATTTGTTTCAAACTCCGCAACCTGTACTGGAGAGGAATGCGATGCAGATGGAGCAGCCTTTAGCAATGGCGGTGGAGGAGCAATTATAGAAATAGACAACAGCACCTTTGCTCTTAATAGTTCTCAGTGTAATGGATTTGAATGTGATGCAGATGGAGCGGGCATAAACAACGGCGGAGGAGGAGTGGTAACAGAAATTCATAACAGCACTTTCGATTTAAACTCCTCAAGCTGTGTTGGTGTAGACTGTAATCAAAGCGGAGCTAGCATTAGTGGTCTTAGAGACGTAACAATAAGTAACACTATTTTCAAGACACTATCACCTGAGGGAAATTGTAATGAGTTTGATGACATAACATCCCTTGGCTATAACATTGAGAACGGCTCGAGTTGCATAGACGGAACTGTTTTTGGAGACAAACCTAATACTCTTCCAGGTCTTGACCCAGCCGGTCCACGGGATAATGGAGGCCCTACACCTACAGTTGCACTTCTGGAAGACAGCCCTGCCCTAGATATGGGCCCGCCAGCGTGCCCTCCACCTGATACTGACCAAAGAGGATTTATTCGCCCTGAAGGCCCAAGATGTGACATTGGAGCGTTTGAAGGTTTTGTATTAAGGACCCCTATTCCCACTCTCTCGGAGTGGGGATTAATTGCCATGGCAGGAATCTTAGGAATCGTAGGATTTATGGTTGTCAGAAGAAGGCAAGATATCGCTTAAATAGTTTGTCTTCCTCTTTATAACATGATAATATTAACCAAATATTTTATAGTTTAAAGGAGGATGTTGATGATGGCTTCTAGACTCAGAAAAGTAGTGTTCTATGTTTTAGTGTTAGCTGTTTCCTTTGTTACATCTTATTCACTGGCTTCTGCACAGGTTAGTTTTACAAATGACGAGCCCCAATTTATTGCAAACAACCCTGGACTTGCATTTCAGAACTTTGACGCGGCAATGGCTGCCCCTAATACACTAACTACTTGCACTGGCCCTGTTGATGAGAACTCAAATGATGCATGCTTTCAACCGGGAGACATACTGCCGGGAATAGCATTTAGTGAGATTCCATCCATTCCAGATGCCCCCCTTTTAGTGGGTGAAAATAGAACTGGCAACAACAATCCAGCAAATATATTGGCAAACAATACATTTGATGATAGTTTAGAAGTCACATTTACTCAGAGCCCTAATGCGGTTGGACTTGTAATAGGCTGTCTTGCTGTTAGTAATGGGTGTAGTGAAACAGTAGTAGTAGAGGTATTCGGCCCTGGTGATGCTCTATTAGGTTCAACAAATGTAGCGGTTACTGCTCTCGCGGACAGTTTTATTGGTATGGTGACACAAAGCCCAATAACGAGAGTCAATTTGGATATTAATATGCCTAATGGCCAAGTAGTAAAATCTATATTAAATGTTAGATTTGGATTAGGTCCGGAACCTGAGCTAATACCTACCCTCTCAGAGTGGGGATTAATCGCAATGGCTGGTCTTCTTGGAATCGTAGGATTTATGGTTGTAAGAAGAAGACAGTTATCTGCTTAAAGTCTAAAGTAATATCAAATTAAAAACTTTATGGGAGCCTAGAAAGTGAGATCTTTCTAGGCTCTTTTTTTTTTGCAAATCGTTCCTCAATTTATTCTCCGACTTTTCCTTCTTATATATATATTGTTATAACAATTCGCCTGTGATAACATACTTGTCATTAAATTTAGGAGGATGTAGATGCTAAATAAAAATAGTATATCAATTTATGCAGCTTGTTTTTTAATTGTTGGTTTTTTCTATATAGCTCTAGCTGAGAATGGGAATGCGGGGATTGCACCATTACCACCGTGTCCGTGCGATACTGAAGTATTGAGTGATGGAACAAGTGGTAATGATATCGTTGAGCAAGTCTGCCCAGGTGGCAACCTTGGTGAGAATAGTGTCTTCCAAGATAGTCCAGAAGAGCTTAGAATTGCTTTAGAAATTGACCCAAATTCAGATTACGAAGTCTCGGACAATCCATCATGTACAATAAACACTAATGGTGCAGAGCCAGTTAGCCTGGATTTAACTGATGAAGAATTCGAACTTTGCAGAGAACGACTAACTATAGGATGCGGCTTTGGACCTCCACCCCCTGCTCCCTCAAGAAACGTCCCAACACTATCAGAATGGGGACTAATCGCAATGGCTGGTCTTCTAGGAATAGTAGGATTTATGGTTATTAGGAGAAGGCAGATTACAGTCTAGAGCCTAGAGATAATTGCATCTCAAATCTATACAATAATTAAAAAAACTGTTATAATAGGCTTCTAATAAGGCGGCTTACCGGGATTTTACTATATAGACTACGGTTTTTAATATCTAAATCTGCAAATAAAAAGTTATACAAAAAAATAAACATCTTTAATTAATGGAGGGATGATATGAAAAAATTATTTTCACTAAGCTTGATAGCTTTAGTTTTCGCTTTGGGGCTAAGCTTAGATTCGTATGGTTTTTGTGTACGTACCGGTCCTAATGGACCTGGTAATGTTATAGACTGTCCGACTCCTATCCAGGTTATTCCACTTAACCCATTCGTAAATGCACCCAACAATACAACTTTTTTTGATGATATTGTGACTATACCACTAAACGGTGGAGTTATTGTCGGGCCTGAACCTCTAGGAGCAGTAGATACTTCTTTTGGATCCGATATGGTTACTGTCAGCGGTAATATAGTAGGTGACATTATTGGTCTTAACACAGGGCTTCTTATACCGGGTTCTGACACAGTGATCGTGAATCCTGGTGCTAATATTTCCGGTGGCACAGGAATTCTGACTGGAGGAAGCGCTGACTTTGTTCAAATAAATGGAGGATCTGTTGTAGGTACAGCAATTGCTGCCTTGTTCACAGGCGGTGGTCCTGACACAGTTGAGATCAACGGTGGTAATGTTGATGGCGGATTTTTCCTCTCATTTTCTACAGACTTTGGTGATGATATGCTTACCATAAACGATGGTACGTTTAATGGACCAATATCCATGGGTTTCGGAAATGACACTGCAAGATTAAATGGGGGAACATATAATTTCCTAACTCTTGGAATGGGCCCCGGAGACGACACTCTACATATTACTAACAACATTCCAGATATTGGACTGTTAAGCTGTGGAGAAAACATTTTTGGTCCTGGTGACGATGACACTCTTATATTCTCAATGCAGGTTCCTGCAAATGAAGTTGCGCAGTTATCTCAAGATTTCATAAATGCTGGTGAGAGCGGCAGTCTCGAGGTAAACGGCGTTACATACTCATGGGTATTTTGCGAGAACAGAATTCCCAACTTCAACGGCGTTGTAACAACTATTGAACTAAGCCCTATTGGAGCAATTAACCCAGTAGGTACTGATCACACTGTTGATGCTGAGGTCTCAACAAACGTCGGAGGACCTACCGAGGGTCTACTTGTTACTTTTGAAATAAACGAAGGACCTAACGCAGGACTAGACAGTGGCTCAGACGGCACATGCTCTCCAAATCCTGACTGTACGACAGATTCGAATGGAGAAGTATCCTGGACATATACCAGCAACGGTTTAGTTGGCATTGATACAATTGTTGCCACTACTGATGACCAATTTATTGGTATGACAAGTTCAAACACTGTTGAGAAAGAATGGGAAAATGTTCCATTAGAAATCCCAACACTAAGTGAGTGGGGATTAATCGCAATGGCCTCTATTCTTGGAATAGTTGGATTCATGGTTGTTAGAAGAAGACAAGTAGTTGCTTAATATATAGAAATAAAAGTTTTTAAAAGTTAAAGGAAGGGAGCTTGGTGCTTATTGCGCCGGCTCCCTTTTTTTTAGGACTGTCATTGCTCTTTCTTTGACCAATTGGCATAGAGCAATTGGCCCCGTATTAGTTCCTTATATATATATCTAATTATTAGTCATCACCCCCTCATGACTATACAATAGATCAATTCTTATTGTATGGAGGATGTGATGAAGAACCTACTACTGTTTAGCTTTATAGCTTTAGTTTTTGCCCTTGGTCTAAGTCAGAGATCTCATGCTGACTGTGTTGATCTGGGTCCTAACGGAGGAACTGGCGGCAGAATTATAGACTGCCCAGCTCCCGTTCAAGCAACCCGTCTAAATACAACTTCAGTACCAGCACAAACAACAACCTCGGATGATATAGTAACAATACCAAACGCAGGCGGTGTAGCCATCATAGATGGTGGTGGAAGCGCGGCAGTAACAACAAGTTTTGGTAATGACACAATTACTGTAAATGGTGAGATCTCATCTACAAGCAGCACTGCTCTTCTTACAAGCACTGACAATGATATGTTAACCGTCGGAACTGGGGCCAATATTATTGGAAACCTCGCAATTTCTATGACCAGTGGGGTTGATCTAATTGAGGTATTCGACGGAAATATTACAGGAGTAACCAGCACTCCGGTAAATACTGGAAGTGGCAATGACACAGCCATAATTAATGGAGGAACTTTTACCTCGCAAGCAAGTTCAACAATCTTTATGATGGATGATGATGAGGATCTTTTAATCATAAACGGAGGCACATTTGTTGGGCCAAGCGGTGACGGATCCGGACAGATTATAACAAATCAGGATGATGACACTATAATACTTTCAGGCGGCACATATAATTTTAATGAAATTGATGCGTCCAGTGGTGATGATACTATCCATATAACAGCAGATCTTCCCGATGTAGGATTGCTACAATGCGGTTCTAACATAGATACACTTATATTCTCAATGGGCGTACCACAAGCACAGGTTGACCAACTCACAGCCGACTTTCTCAATGCCGGAAACACCGACGGACTTACCGTAAACGGAAATGATTACAGCTGGGCTGGTTGTGAGAATAGGATACCAAATTTCAATGCTCTTATTACTACCATTAGCCTAACTCCTTTTATGGCAACAAATGAGCTCTTGGAGGACCACACAGTTACAGCCACGGTTTTAACAAATGGTGATCCTGAATCGGGTGTAGAAGTAACATTTGAAATTACTAGCGGTCCTAACGAAGGGTTAACAGACACTGACACTACTGATGCGAATGGAGAGGCTACATTTACCTTCACTAGCCCCAGGCTAGGTATGGATACAATAGTTTCTACATTTGATGATCCAAATCTAGGTACTATGAGCTCAAACAGTGTTTCCAAAACGTGGATACGGACAATAAACGTTCCAACCCTTTCTGAGTGGGGACTAATTGCAATGGCCTCTCTTCTTGGAATAGTTGGTTTCATGGTTGTAAGAAGAAGACAAGTAGTTGCTTAATATATAGAAATAAAAATTTTTAAAAGTTAAAGGAAAGGAGCTTAATCCAAATTGCACCGGCTCCCTTTTTTATGGATAGCACCAGCCAGAAATAAACTTCAATCTAGATTTCCTCAAACCCGAGCCCTCCCCTTTATTCATAGATATACATATTCCAATACATCTTGACTTTATATGCGAACGTATGTTTTAATTGAAAAATAGATGCGGTAGGTACCTCAAAATACCTATGTAGAAGAATTTCCAGAGATTTGGTAGGTCTCTGGGCGGAAGATTCATGACATTCTAGAGTATAGAGAAGCACTAGAATATTGCTAGGAATTGCTCCGCCTTTTTGTGGTATTGGATGGATCGCATCTAATATTCTAAGGAGGTAGAAGGCATGAAGAAATATATTTTAGTTCTGATTTTAATTCTAGGTTTAGGTTTTCCAGCCCAAGAATCACAGGGTGCAACCGCAATAGAGTTTGGTCTGATTGCAGCTCAATTAGGGGGCTTAGGAATCATATGTATCGACCCAGCGGTTATTTGTTCTATACAAAATTGCGGTGAGAATGAAGCCTGCGACATAACCATTGATACTAGTGCACCATTATGTTTTTCAGGTGTACAGTGTGTTGAGAGTAATGCCGAGACGACATGTACCACAGATTCAGACTGTACAGACCCCTCGATGGCTATGTGCGGACCACTGGGAATATGCGAGGCTCCGCCTGAATTATGTGCCGCAGATACAGACTGTCCAGACCCTGCTAAACCATATTGTGATCCGTTAGCTATGATTTGTATAGATACTGCACCAATTGATACAGATGGAGATTCGGTGCCTGACGTTGTTGATCTGGATGATGATAACGACGGGGTTGAGGATATTGACGATCCAGCGCCTCTCGATCCAGGAGTCTGCGGTGATATAGATACAGACACATGTGATGACTGCAGCCAAACAGGAGTTCAGGATCCTGATAATGACGGGCCTGACTCTGATGGAGACGGCATTTGCGATGCAGGAGATACTACAGCATGTGACTGTGATAACCCTAATGCTATTGTTGAAGGATTCCCATTTAGAGGCAAAACATACTTTTTCGGCACATTCGGGGATGACATCATCTGCGGATCATCGGAGAGGGATGTGGTCTTCGCATTTGGTGGTGATGATTGCGTGGACTCCGGTGACGGCAATGACAGAGTGTTTGCAGGATTTGGAGACGACATAATATCTCTTGGTCTTGGCGACGACAGAGCCTGGGGCGGACCTGGGAATGACGACATAGAAGGCGACGGCGGAGAGGACAGCGCCAATGGCGGTTTCGGCGAGGATTACTGTGACGCAGAGACCACAAGTAGGTGTGAGGTAGGTCCAGAAGAATAGCTCTATATTAAAAATGAATACTACAGGGGAAGCTTGGCACAAACGTGCCGGCTCCCTTATTATCAAGGAATATAGTAATAAGGGTTTGGGAGCTTAAAGACTGCCTCTGAATATCCCCCGCAAGATCGCTCCACTGATCACCGATATTTACAACTATCTCGTAGCCGCGAATTAA
Source organism: Deltaproteobacteria bacterium (assembly GCA_029262275.1). Classification (GTDB taxonomy): domain Bacteria; phylum Desulfobacterota_D; class UBA1144; order Nemesobacterales; family UBA2774; genus CR02bin9. Next base: position 18,349 of record JAJCZS010000013.1, read on the forward strand.
ATCTATATTCGTTCTCAGGAAATTGTTTTGCGTCTTTTTTAATGTGCCTCCGTCTTTATGGGTGAGAGCAGATAATTTCTGCCGGAACAAATAAAATTAGGAGGTATTAACTATGAGTGAGAAAGAAAAGAGCGTAAAGTGTGAGTGTGAAAACTGCGAGTGCAGCACATGTAAATGCAATTGCACCTGTACAGATTGTAAATGTGGGTAACTAACCGAACCCGAATGGATATAAGGGTACACATTATTTCTTAAGTGATTAATATATAGTGTGTGCCCTACTCTATTGGGAATGAGTTAATATGAACGAACTAAAAAATACACGTGAGGTGTGGGATCAGTTCTCAGGACAGATAAGAGGCTATCTGCTAGGGAAAGTTAAGCAGAGGGATGATGCTGATGATCTGCTGCAGGAGATCTTTATCAAAATTCACAATAACATCGGAACACTACAGGATGAGAAGAAGCTTGCCCCATGGATACATCAGATAGTGCGCAACTCTCTTACGGATTATTATAGGAAACGTAATCTCGAAACTACTGAACTAGATGAAGAAAGCACTTTGTCAGATAATACCGAAGCAGATGATGACCTATATTCTGCTTGTATCTCGGGGTGCTTAAAAGTTTTTATAGATAGACTTCCAGATAAATATAGAGAGCCTTTGGTACTAAGCGATATAGAGGAGCTTAAGCAAAAAGATATCGCAAAACAGATGGGGCTTTCCTATTCCGGGCTCAAATCACGCGTGCAGCGCGGGCGCAGTATGATAAAAGATATGTTTGTTGAGTGCTCCTGCTTTATTCACGACAGCAATGGAAAATTTACACAGGGTAGCCTTGATTCAGAGAACTGTAGTATATGCAACCCGGGCGCGAACTGAATAAAAAAGCCGGGAGATTTTCATCCACCCGGCCTTTTGATATTTCTAATTTGTAATAGCTATTATTACTTTATTCTGTCGCTTCAATTGCAGCTGGAGCATGAGATGCGCATGAAGCACCATTCATAACCATAGCAATGTTGATAGCCTCTACAATTTCTTCTTTGATTACACCCTCTTGAAGACCATCACGCACACAGCTTCTTATGCACCATGGGCATTTTGCTAGGATTGCTGTAGCCAGACCCATAAGGCCTTTTTTTAGTTTTTTGGATAGATGCCCGTCTTCGTAGACAATGTCGTGAAAAGCTGCAAATTTAGTACGCATCTCGCCGCTAACCTCATGGAAATCCATAATCTGAGGGGTAATGTTTTTGCTGATAAAATAGCCCTCAGCAATATTCTTCTTTGCTTTCATAAGATCATAGTTCTCAAGCGCTATGCTGCTAAAAGCATACGGCTGACCCATTGCCAAACGAATGGCAATATATACTGACTCTGCAACTTCCTCATCAGTTGCACCCTCAGCCTTTGCAAGTTTAGTGTGTTTTTGTATGCAATGCTCGCACCCTGTAATATGAGCGCATGAAACAGCAATCAATTGTTTATCTTTTACAGAAATTAGTCCCTCTTTGAAAACCTCTTCTTGGTATTCTTTCCAAGGCTTATCAAGCTCCGGCACAAGTGACTCAAACTTAGCCATGTATTTCTCAAAATCCTGATTATCCATAATAGCCACATCCTCCTTTGTTGTAAGTCTGATTATTTTATATAATCTGCAGAAAAAGTGTATTGATGTTCCTAAATTTATTCTATCGGAGCGTATTTACTCAACAGTATTCATGCTGGCATTGGATTCCCATTGACCTCCGCATGACACCTTTCCCGCAGATGTGGTACGACAGTCCTTTGCCATTCCCCCACATGCAACGTTGCCAGCAGAAGTTGTTCTGCAATCCTTAGATAAACCACCGCATGCTACGTTGCCCTTGGATGTAGTACGGCAGTCTTTGGATAACCCGCCACAGGCTACATTCCCAGCAGAGGTTGTTCTGCAATCTTTGGATAAGCCACCGCAGGCGACATTACCAGCCGATGTTGTACGGCAGTCTTTGGAAAGTCCACCGCATGCTACGTTTCCGGCAGAGGTAGTTCTGCAGTCTTTTGATCTTCCCCCGCAAGCAACTTGCCCCTTGGATGTGGTCCTGCAGTCCTTCGAGCCGCAGAAAACAAGCCCCTCCACTATCACACACGCATCATTGATATCCACTGCGTCTGCATATGGTGAAAAGGATAGGATTAAACCTAAACTTAGAGACAAGCTGTATAGATATTTTTTCATTAATAACCCCCACCTATGTATTTATGTCTAAGAATAATTAAGCGCTTAGTGTATTACAACGACTTTTTATAGTGGTTATAATATTTGTGATTGAAGCACACTCACTGGAGGAAACAATTCATGAGACTACTTGTTTTAGCTATCGCATTTCTATATTCTGGAGCAGCATACTCACAAGGGGTACCATTTTCTGGATGTTGCCAGTTTGTGAACTCCTGTGAAACCCTTTCTCAGGATGCTTGCATTGCGGATCCTACAAGTATGGAGTTCTTTATTAATGAAGAATGCCAGCCAGGAGCTCTAACATGCCCTAGCTTTGTGCTTGCGGACCCAGAACCGAGCACCGTCCCTACTCTCTCAGAATGGGGTCTAATCGCAATGGCTGGAATACTTGGATTAGTAGGATTTATGGTGATAAGAAGAAAGAAAGTATCAGTTTAAAATCTAAAAACATTTCAATTTAGAACTTATAAGGGTGTCTCGAGCTAGTAAAGTTAGAGACCCCTCTTTTTTTGGTTTACCTTAAGTCTATATATCCGAATTCATAGCTTTGCACCAGACTATATAGTTATTGTGATAAATATACTAGTGCGATAATATAGATTTATCAATATTGAGGAGGATGAAAGATGTATATATTGAGATTAACAATTTCAACTATTTTTGTTCTTATGATCACTTATAGTGTATCAAGTGCACAAACGGATCTATTGATTGCTGCTAACGATGCATGCCAACAGGACGATATAGGAAGCGAAGACAGCACACTTTTTAGGGTTGATCCATCATCGGGAGTACTCACAGAGATCGGACCAATCGGTTTCAACGCTGTAACAGGGATGACTGTTCTAGGAGATGGGAGACTAGTAGCCAGTGCAAGAGCTGATGCAAACGGAGACAGGATATCAATCCTAATCGAAATAAACCCTATGACCGGGCAAGGAACACTTATTGGGACTATAGGGAATAATAATGAAGGAGGCTGCGGAAGAGCCCCCGACCTTACCTATGACCCAACTACAGATACACTCTACGGGATAGGCTTCAGATGTGTACCAGGAGATGGCCATGGTGGTATAACAGAGCTTCTTACAATAAATCAGACAACTGGACAGGGTACGACTGTAGGACAAACAGGATTTTTCGGTGGAGGAAACGGTTTAGCTATTAGTCCCAACCTCACATTGTTTTCTATGACAAATTTTAATTTTTTAAGCATTAATCCTAATACTGGTGCGGGTTCGCCGGTAGCATTGGCAACATTACCAAACGGTGTAATATCTGCATTGGATTTTCACCCTGAAACTGGTGAACTATTCGGTATAGAATTCCAATTTGTTACTTTCCCTACCTTTCTTGTAACTATTGATACTTCAAATTCCAATATCAACAGGCTTACAGAGTTGCCAGTATGTTCCGATGCCTTGGTATTTATGGAGAGACAACAGAGAAACGTACCCACTCTATCCCAATGGGGTCTCATAGCAATGGCAGGGCTTTTAGGAATAGTAGGATTTATGGTTATCCGCAGAAAAAGACTGACTGCTTAAATTCTGAGAACAATTCAAATTAAAACTTTAAGGGAGTCTCTAGCTAGTAATTTTGAGACTCCCTTTTTTTATTTCCAACAGCCCCCGCCCCCTCTTTATAAAAATTTGAACCTTTTCCTCCTAATTAGTTACTAACTTATCAAACTCAATTAAGGAGGCATTATCATGAAGAATTTATTACTTATCTTACTAGCATTCGGTTTGTTTCTATCCTTAGGTGTGGATGTACAAGCAAGAAAGTCTGATCCTTTTGTGCCAATTGTTGAATCTGACCCATTTGTTCCGATCGTTGAATCTGATCCATTTGTCCCGGTTAAACCATCAGATTGCGTTGGATTAGATTGCGCGGCTTACGGTATTTGCGATACATATTGTGAGGATCTGGAGTGCGATACTAAGGAAGGTTTTGAAAAGAATCCGGAGATATGTGAGAAAGTGCTTAGTAAATACCAGGAGAAAACAGGTTTTCCCGGACCACCATGTGACTGTAACAATGTATGCTTTGATGAACAAGTCGAGTGTAAGAGTGAGTGTAAGCCCGGTGATTTAGAATGCTTTGCTGACTGCTGCTCCAGTTTTGCCGATTGTCAGATAGATTGTTGCGAGCAAGTAGGAGATAAAGAATGCGTAACTGACTTTTGCGCTATAGGACCAAATTAACCAACCAGATATCATATTATGCAACTAGGGAGTCTCTAGCTACTAAAGCTTGGGACTCCTTTTTTTTACGGGCAGCGCGCGCCGGCAAACCACTGCCTAGCAACTCATTGCAATAGCCCACATCACCCTTAATGACTATGTCGAGGGCTCAAATCCTCTTGGGGAGATCAGCAATTTCAGGAATTGACCTACTATTTTCATTCTTCGCTATTACTAACTAGTTTTTTATGATTTACTAATATGATAGTTTGAAAAGAGTCTATATATTCTATGCTCAGACAGAATATATATTATTGATGTATAGTTTTAATTATAAATTAGGCGGAGGGCAATATGAATTCTATTAAATTACTCGCTTTATCTTTATTTACTTTTATTAGCTTAACATCAGTAAGTTTATACGCTCAGGAACTAGTAACAAACGGCGATTTTGAAGCTGGTGGTTTAGCCGGCTGGACCACCGCGGCAAATGAACCAGATGGTAGTGGATGCGGGTTCTTTCGTTATAGCGGTACAGAGAGCTTCAACGGAAACTCTATTCAAGCTCCTCCAGTGGGTAGTCATGCAGTATCTTCAGATTCACTGGACCCCCCATGCAGCTCTGTAATATATCAGGACATTGCAGTTCCATCAGGCGAGGAAGTATCATGTTTTCTGATCTATTACTATGAAAATTTTGCTGATGAGTTTATCTTAGGTCCGGGATTGAATTCGTCAGATGTAGGTACAGCCAATCAACAGGCCAGAATAGATATCATGACTGAAAATGCTGGGAATTTTAACACTGGAAGCGGAGTGTTGGAAAATCTCGTTCAGACTGAGCCCGGCGATGCGAACACGCTTGATTATACAACCCTAGAGTTTGATCTTACAAAGTACGCCGGAAGCACCGTAAAGCTAAGAGCATCTCAAGCAAGTAATCGGGGAGTACTCCTATTTGCAATTGACTCTGTTTCATGCACAATCGATCAGGTAGACGATGAAGATGGAGGGAATGGGTCATCATCTGGGTGCTCATCATTGGCAGGAGCTAAAAATTCTAGCGGACCTGAATCATTACAAGGTTTACTTTTTTATCTTTTAATTCCAGCCTTAGTTATGATACGCCGACTACGATTCAAATAGTCGTATTATAAGAATTAAGGCATAATATTCTTAAGGGTAGGTTTTATCTATAAATAATTGTATAAGGCTTGGAAAAAATTCTGGTGGAGGCTTTTATGCATTTAAGACTTAACAAATTATCACTCTTAGTGACTTTCAGATCCGTTATCACAGTAGTTTTAATTTCCTTTTTATCAATTGGTGGTTGCAACGATAATAATAGCAGTAATAACGGTGGTCTGGGTGGGACAGAAACTAGCTGCTCTACTCTCTCAAACCCCTGCCTAACTACTTCTCAAAATGAAAACGGTACAGAATTTGTATGCACATCATTAAGCAATGATGCCTGTGCTGTCGACCTTGAGGATGTGGCAAATCAGGTGGATCCTGACGGTACGTCAGTGGATAATAATACTATTATGTGGATAGAAGCATGGGGCGGCAGGGGTGGGTTCACCGACAATGGCGCGAACGGAGGACCAGGAGGGTACTCCCTAACAACTACAACAATTCAGAGTATTAAAAACAATAATAGTGGATCTAGCACAATATACTATTTTCTGGGGACTGCTGGACTAAGAGCTGCGGAGAGATGCGCGGGCGGCGGCGGAGTAGCCACAATTGTAACGACCGAGGATCTTGTATTGAATCCGGACTCCAACCCTACTCAGAGCGCCCCACCAATCCTGCTAATAGCTGGTGGAGGTGGAAGTGGAGCTGCAGGTAACCATATAGGATTATGTCTTACTGGCACAACATTTAATGGAGGACACGGCGGGACGGCCATTGCGTTAGTTGATGGAGACGGAGAAGGTGCGGGAGCAGCATCTGCAAACCATACTGGAGAATCTTTTGGAGGTGGGGGGAACGAAAATGGTATGGGTGAAGGTGGTAGCTGCAACTGCAAAGGTACCAACACTGAAAATAACCCAACAAATGGGACTGATGGTTTCGGAGGTCGTGGCGGAGTCGGAGGCAGCGGACCTGACTGTGGCGGAGTCGGAGCAGATGGTTTCTCAAACATTTCAGTCCATCTCAGTATGACCACTGGGAAGGGTGGAAATGGCGGTTCGGCAAAAGGATCCTGTGCCGCAGGCGGCGGAGCAGGCGGAGGCGGATATGGCGGTGCTGGTGGTGGAATTCATGGAAATGAAACAGAAGACGTAATAGGTGGTGCAGGGGGCGGAAGTTTTGCAATACAGTCAACCCATTCATCCGGCAAGGCTCCGACTAGTATACAGTCTAACCCTTGTGAGGATACTAATAATGGTTGTGTCCGTATCACATTTGTTTCTGATTAAATATATATAGGTAGCTTAAAGATATACTTGCCTTTCGGCTCCCTTTTATAGTTTTATGTCACCCTTATGGTCTGTTCTCAATACCACTGATTTCTATCCATTTTTAATCAGTATTACCTAGACTAATATATTTCGGCACCATTATGTATATAGGATCTGTAATATATACTAACAAATCATACTGAGAGATAAGAAGAGTATACGAATATCCTAAGAGGTTTGGTGAAATGGATTACAAGTCACAGAATGATATTTATTTGAACGATTAGTCAAGATCAGTTAGTTATATTATAATATTCAGAAAGGAACTTACTATGCCTTGGGAAAAATCATTTGAAACTGCTGAAGCAATAGATTCTGCAATGCATGTGTTTTGGGAAAAAAGTTATATTGGCACATCAATCTCAGACTTGACCGATGCTATTGGCATCAAGCGAGGTAGTTTGTACAATGCGTTTGGGAGCAAGCAGGAGTTATTTGTAGAAGCACTACTCAAATATGATATGGAGCATCGTAGGGCTGGCCTGATTCAACTAGAATCTAATTATGAACCGCGACAGGCAATACATACATTATTTGAATCACTAGTAAGCCAATCAATTAATGATAAAGAGAAGAAAGGCTGTTTCCTAGTAAACACAGCTTTAGAATTACCCTCTCATACCAAGGAAGTTGCTGTTATTGTCAGATCCGGTTTTCAAGATATTGAAAATTTCTTTGAACGACTTATTAAACTCGGTCAGAAACAATCTGAAATTCCTGAATCTGTTAATCCTCAAGATACCGCAAAGGCGCTATTGGGTTTCATCATTTCAATTAGGGTACTAGCCCGCGGAGCATTTGATGAAAATGAAATACGCTCAATCGCATCGCAAGCAACTCGTTTGATTTCCTAAACCCTTCTTTTATTACCAACCTATGAAACAAATATTGCACATGAAGGTATTTTTTAGATAGTCTTGACTAGTCGGTCTAAACTAATACAATAGTCATATTGGATAATAAAACTACTTATTACATATAGAAATTGTCCATAAACACACACTAGGAGGTATTTATTATGAGTAAATCAAGTTTAGAATCAGATGCAGCAAAGGCTATCATAGCTAATGACCGGATATGGTGTGATGCCTATAGAAGTGGGGATGCCGCCAAAATTGCTTCTTTATATACTGAGGACGGACAGCTTCTCCCGCAAAACAGTGAAGTTGTATCCGGTCAGGAGAATATAAAAAACTTGTTGCAGAGCCTAATTGATGGAGGTGTAATAGCAGAGGTAGAAATCAATCCTTCTGAAATTATAGACAATGGAGACAACGCAACTGAGATTGGGGTATATATAATGAAAGGGCCTGATAGTAATATTGTGGATAAGGGTAAATATATAGTAATTTGGAAAAAAGTAGGTGACGAGTTCAAATTCTACCGCGATATGTTCAGTAGCGATCTGCCCTCACAATAATAGCAGCTAAATTATAATATTGAGTATAACAAGGGAGCTTGGTGCAGCTAGTGCCGGCTCCCTTTTTTATACCTGCTCCACTCATTTAGAGTTTTACATGCGCTGTATATTGCGAATCAGACTTTTTTTGTGATAGAATGGGAATATTCTCATGGCGGAGGTAGTAGAATGAAATTCCCTCACTTTTTTCCTATATTATTGATAATTGCATTGCCCATACTTTTTTCATGTGCGGCAAAGACACCTGGGACTGACTCTCAAGAAACTCAAGTTTATAACCTCGAAGACCTGCCTCTATCTGACAATCTGGTTAAACAGATAAAAAACGGTGATGAACAGAAATATATAATGTATACGTTCTATACGGTTGGTGATAAAAACAAAATCCACAAACAGTACTGGGAAGGACTCATCGTCTTTGATGATATGCCATTTGCTGATATGGCTATTGCCAACCCGGAGAATCAGGGAAAAGTTGTTAATTGGCGGCAGGACCCTCTTAGGAAAAGCTACAGCAGAGATGTATACAATGTAAATGGAGTACTGTTTAGAAGAACCACCATCAATCCCGATGGCTCCGCAGTGGATTCGGTTGATCTAAATGGAGATGGCCGTGCTGATTTTACAGAGGCAAGCTTGCCCAATGGAGATGAACTAGTTATCGCCTCTGACCCTCTGGGAGTGAAATTTCTAAATGAATTGCTTGAAGAAAGACTTACATTTTGTAATAACTCTGAGACACTCGGTGTTCCGAGGGAAGAAATACCGGGCTGCCGTCGTTCTAGCGGACCTGGGGAGTCTGGCTTTGGCTCAGGTGTAGGTCCTGCCGATGCAGGAAATCCTTATGATCAGTTCATGGAAAGTATGTGCGAAGGATATGAAACCGGCGGTGCCTCGAGCCTACCGGGTGCTACACATGCGCGAAATCTTGTCGGTGTTGAGAGACGCAATTCTTGGAGAGCATTTACAGATAGAACGCGTTTAACAGAAACAGTAATAGAGAGCTACGATGACAGCTCCACGTTAACGTATGAAAATGCAATTGTAACTCAAAACGATGGAACAGTAACATTTCTTGCGTCAAAGAGAGAGGACAATGTTGATGGTAGCTCTATTACAAACGCCACTGGAGTTACTAACCGTACTGATGGTAGCACTGAAACTTCTAGCTATACAACTAGAGCTAGTGCTGATGGTAGTTCTACGGAGAGAGGCTCAACAGTGATACGCCGCAGGGACGGCAGTACGACAACTCAGCATTGGAGAACGACAACACGGTCCGATGGCACCTCGACAACCAGAACGTGGGAAAGAACAGATCGGGCTGACGGCACCTCTTCAGCCACACCGGTTACAGAGACTGAATGCTCAAGTGACGGCAGCTGTTCTGAGCCGATACCAGCACCAGATTCAGACACTGAACACCCAGGGCCTGAACCTGATCATAACCAAGCAATGGGTGAATTTTGTGATACATGGAGACAATCCAACGAAGACAGGCCTAATGACATCTCTGAGCTAAACCGTGCAGCCAACGAGGAGCGCTGCAGCATAGAGCCTGATGAGTCTGCCTCCTCAGATGGCAGTTCCTTGACCGAAAACTGTTATTTTGATATTCAAGGTAGGGATGAACTAGCTGAGTTTATTGCTGGAGGCACTTGTGTCACAGCATCAGGCGGAACTCATTTCGACTATGATAGCTCTAACCCTAGGGCATGCACGCAAAATAGATTCTTTATTCTAGAGCGCGGGCTTATAATGAATGGATCATCAGGTTTATCTGGGGTTGAGTTATGCGAAGATGATCTTGCATGCGACCCTGCAGATTTTTAGAGCTTCGGCAAACATACTTTACAAGTTGATTGCGATTAACTTTTCACATGATAAGATAGATATATATATGTTTTCAACTCTTAGGAGGGTACAAGATGACAAGCAAGAACATTATTTCAACTGTAGTTATTTCCCTTTTTGTATTCGGTTTTGTATTTTTAACGCTACCTGAAAAAGGGTACTCTGGCACTGGAATCCCAACGTTTCCACCAGTCATTGGGGGATGCTGTCAATATTTAGAAATTGCGGAGGCTGGATCTGCTTGTGCTGAAGTTGTATTTGAACAGTGCCCAGCACCTCCACCCGGATTTGCTTTTGATGACTTTAGAACAGGTGAGTCTTGTGTTGTAGAAACAGGCCGATGTGAGCGTCCAGCAGCAGACGTTCCTACCCTATCCGAATGGGGTCTAATAGCCATGGCTGGTATTTTGGGAATAGTAGGTTTTATGATTATTAGAAGAAGAAAACAAGTAGCATAAACATACAAGTTAGAACAAAAACTATAAGGGGCTTTGCACATCTAGTGCAGGCCCTTTTTTTTTGCTTATTTATTTGTTCTTTAGTCCATTATTCTTAGATTTAGAGCTAATAAAGTGATCTGTATAAAGCATCGCTTAATTTCAAATTATATAATCGTTGTTATCTATATTGCAATATGATAGAATTGAAAATTATTGACAATATTCCTGGCGGAGGATGATAATGAAAACTAATAGATCTATATCGTTATCGGTTGGTTTTTTCCTAGTTTTTGCTTTAGCCCTACTTATTATTCCAAAAGAATCACACTCTGGTATGGCCTTCAGTCTTGGATGCTGTATAGCCGATAATGAATGCTTGGGATGTGGTGAGCTTGGTGAGGATTGTGCAGTTACCCAAGGTACCTGTCTATTAGACCTGGGCGGCACTTTCTTTGAGGGAAGCAGTTTTTGCTCGGAAGGGTTGCCTGGGGCAAATTGTTTTGCTGCTGGCGGCACACCAGGGTGTTGTATAACAGGCCCAGGCTTATGTCAGGATGATGTAATTATTTCATCCTGCGGTGGTGATCAATGGTTTTTAGATACTGCATGCTCCGAAGTATCAGTATGTTCTGAGAGTCCAAACAGGAATATCCCTACTCTATCTAAATGGGGGCTTATATCTATAGCTCTTATTCTTGGTATAGCAGGATTTATAGTAATAAGAAGAAGACAAGCAACAGCTTAAATCAAAGCAAATAACTCAAATCAATTTTTCACAGGGAACCCCTAACTGCTTGTGTAGTTAGGGGTCCTTTTTTATTTCCGAACATTTTCATTAATTGTACAAAATAGTAATAGAGAATCTGAAAGGTAATGTACAATAAAGATAAAATCTAATTAATGGAGGGGTTTAATGAATCTTTATAAAAACATACAGATGGCGTATGTGTTTGTAGTACTAACTGTGCTCGCAGGCGCACTTATGACACCTACCGTCTTTGCTCAAGAACCAACGGCTGGCTACAACACCCAGATCCCAGAGTCAATCATGACACCGGATAGCTTAAAGACGAGAATAGGTACTTTTGAATTCTTCGATGGAATTCCGACCCAGGAAACTGCCGATGCCATATACAACAACCTCGACTACATCCGAGGTGTCGAGACGTTCTTGAACGGACTTCCCGCAGCCTCTATGGAGGCGATTCGGCGTGGGCAGGCAAGTCTCGGTCTCAATAATTCCAATCAAGTCTTAATCTTCGATGAACTAATGAACAGCAACTCGCTGTTTCTTACCGGCAATACTGACACCGTCTACGTCTCAGTATTTCTCGACCTGAAGAAAGATGGCCCTACTGTCATAGAGGTTCCCGCAGAAAGTGGCCCCGGGACAGTCAATGATGCCTTCTTCCGATTCGTAACCGACACCGGTCCTCCAGGTCCCGACAAAGGCAAGGGAGGCAAGTACCTGATCCTCCCTCCTGATTACGATGGAGAGCTAGATCCTCCTGTCGGCGGCATGGAAGCTGAGGTAGAGGGAGAAAAGTACTTTGTTTCCAAGTCCACAAGCTGGGTAAACTGGTACATCGCTCGAGGCTTTCTTAAAGACGGCAAGCCAGACTTCTCAAGCCAACTGTTTAGAAATGGCCTTAAGATTTATCCTCTCGCCAAAAGAACTGACCAGCCACAGATGGAGTTCCTAGATGGATCAGGGAAGGCATTCAATACTATTAGTTCCAATGACTATAGCTTCTTTGAAGAGCTTAACGCTGTCATACAGCGTGAGCCAATTGAGATGCTGGAACCACAATTGCGCGGGATTTATTCGTCTATTGGCATTGAGAAAGGTATGCCATTTGCTCCGGATGACCGTATGAAGGAGATCCTAACCAAAGCAGTGGCCGTGGGCAACGCGACAGCACGTACGATGCTCTGGTATGAGCGCGACAAATCGGCATTCCTCTACGAGGACAGCTATTGGAAGAGAGGTTTTGTAGGCGGATCCTATGAGTTCCTCAAGAACAAGGGAATGGGTGGACGCAATTTGGATGCGCGTGCACAATTCTTTTACTTTGCAACCGTCAACACTCCTGCAATGACTTGGAAACTGATCGGAAAGGGATCTCAATATGCCTGGGGCTATCTGGATTCCCAGGGGAATTACCTAGACGGCGGCAAGAACTATAAGCTCAACATCCCAAAAGACGTGCCCGCACAGAAGTTTCTTTCGGTTGTCGTATATGATCCGCAGACACGATCTCAACTCCAGACAGATCAGCCATTTCCAAGTAAGAACAGCGTGCGAGACAAAGACACGTTGGTCTTCAATGACGATGGGTCATTCGATCTGTACTTCGGCCCCAGTGCACCCAAAGGAATGGAAGCAAACTGGATACAGACGGTTCCCAATAAGGGTTGGTTCTCCGTATTGCGACTTTATAGCCCAACTCAGGCATGGTTTAACAAGACATGGCGACCGGGTGAGATTGAATTAGTTGAGTGACCTCTATTTCATATTCTAAAAAGACAATTTAATTCTAAAAAAGGGAGCTTGAACAAATTGTTCTGGCTCCTTTTTTTTATTTATTATTCTGCTAATTTTATTTATCCAGGCTATAATATTATTAAGAACCTTTTTGTGAGGAGGCATCTTATGAAGACATTACTTTTAGGAATCGGATTAGTACTAGTAGTAGCCATGTCACTTGGTTGTGATGAGAACAACAATGTAATGGCACAGGACAATGATCCTATGGAACCGGGGCCAATGGACCCAGGACCAATGACAGAAGCGATGACTATGGTAACAGGAAAAGTTATTGCCTCGGGCGATCAGTGCGATGGTATGCTAGATGGTTTTTCAGTTGGGGACGAGGTTATGATTGAGATGAATGCCGGAACCGAAGAGACTCAACCTGGAGGGAAAGTTGTAAATATGACTACTGGAAATTCTGTTGATTGCGGCGGGAACACGTCAATTATGGATGATCCCTTGCTATCACTTCTTGCATGCGCGTCAGAAAACAGCCAGATTTCCTCCTTCAAAAATGGAGATTTTATGACAATGATGGTGGAATTTACTTGGACTCAGAGTTTTAAACAAGATATTGCTAAGTCTGCTTACATAATTAATCAAAACATCGATTTCGTCGAAGATCTGGACTTAAAAAAAGTTCCTTGCGCAAGGGTAATGATAGAGACACTAAGTGCTGCAGGCATGTAATGAAAAGGGAGCTTTACCTGTTGGCTAGTCTCCCCTATAAATTGTTTTCATCTAATACCCCTTTCTACCAATATCTAAATCCAAAAATAAAGAACACTGCACTAAGCAAGCATGCGACAGTGCGCACATGATTCCAGGCGGTCCAGTCGGTCAAATATCTGGCCCATAGATTTGCTGCCTCATCTGCATCTGAACTAAGTGCATCAAGTGCTTTATTCATTGGTACGTTAAATGCGATGGTCACAAGAAACGATCCGATTAAATAAATCAGGGCACCTATTAATATATAGACAGCTCCTTGATGGCCCCAGAACCAAAATATAGATACAGCCAAAAGAGCAGATATAACCGCTGTTCCAATGAAGGCTGCAAAAAATAGAGGATTTAGAATCACACGATTAATGTTTTGCATGGCAGCAATACCCTGGGAAGACGGGAGCTGCCTAAGGGCGTTCATAACTGTATTAGAGAATATGAAAAACACTCCCGCCATTATCCCGGAGCCTACTGCAGATAAAAGGACAGCAATTAATAGTACGTTAGCCATTTGCGACCTCCCCTACTTTCCAAGCACCCTCTGAGGCTGCTTTGCGAGCAAATTCTGAGAAATCTCTGGGTTTTCTTCCAATTGCACGCTCCACCCCATCACATAAGTAAGAATTTCTGCCGTCTAAAACTTCAGTAAATAGATAGTTCACAAGCTGCACATAGTCCTGGGGTACTCCCTCTTTAACCATTGCATCTATGAAAACATCATTTGGTATCTGTGTGTAGTGCACGTCAAACCCTGCAGCCTCTGATATTTCTTTAACCGTCTCAGTGAAAGTCATAAGGCGGGGGCCGGTTAGCTCATAGAGCTCACCGCGGTGCCCGTCTTCGGTAAGTGCTGCAACAGCAACATCGGCAATGTCGTCTACATCGATGAATGCCTCCTTCACTTCCCCAGCAGGAAGAGCAACTTCTCCTGAGAGCACCAAATCCCTCATGAACGCCTCGCTGAAGTTCTGTGCAAACCAGCTGGCTCTAAGAATTGTCCAATCTGCGCCAGAGTTCTGAACTATCTGTTCGCACTTTTGAGCCTCTTCTTCACCGCGGCCAGATAGTAACACCAAATGTTTGACTCCGCTTTTTAAAGCGAGGTTTGTGAATGCCTGTATTGCATCAACAGCACCAGGAACTGCAAGATCTGGATAGAAAGATATGTATACTGCCCTTACCCCCTTAAGTGCAGGAGCCCAGGTGCTCTGATCATACCACTCAAAGCTCGGATTGGCAGAGCGGGAACCCACTCTTACAGGTAGTCCCTTTTCGTTTAGTTGATCAACTATCCTGCGACCTGTTTTGCCTGTGCCGCCTAGTACTAAAACAATGTTTCCTTCTACTTCTGAGTTAATTATATTTTGCATCTTATTCTCCTTTTACCGCAGTTGTTTATTTACTTACTATCCAGTATAAGGCTAATACGCTAGAGCGTCTATGATAGTATGTCGCTATTTCATGCTCATTCGTCCAGCACTCTAGGTTTGACTGCAATATAGACCAGTGCTATAGTAAATCCATGAGTACATCTGAGATATACATTGAACCCAACGCCGATCCTTGGGTCCCGGTGGATCCGCTTGGAGAAGCGCTTCACCATCTCCATATGAATGGGGTTTTTTATGCCCGCTCGGAGTTCACAGCTCCTTGGGGTCTTGACCTCCCTCCTTTTGATGACTGCATGATGTTTCATGTGGTGACCAAGGGAAGCTCTTGGGTAGAGGTCGAAGGGGTTGAGCCTGTTTTGCTAAAACCCGGGGATTTTGCACTGGTACCTCATGGAAGAGGTCATCAGCTAAAGTGTGAACCTGGAGCAAAATGTGCAGGTTTATTTGATGTGCCTAGGGTTGAGTACAGTGAGCGTTATGAAATTATCAAACATGGCGGCGGTGGAGATCCAACCACTATGATTTGCGGAGTTGTTAGGTTTGATCACCCAGCAGCTCGAAGCCTGGTAGAGCTTTTGCCCCGCATTATATACATAGAGGCATGGCGTGCTCCTCAGATGGAGTGGATCCAGAGCACACTAAGACTAATGGCTGCTGAGGCAAGTGAGATTAAGCCAGGGGGAGAGACAATAATCACACGCCTTGCCGATATTCTGGTGATCCAGGCCATACGCACTTGGATGGCTGAGGACCCTGCTTCAAAAACAGGTTGGCTTGGTGCCCTTCAAGATAAGGAAATTGGACACGCTATACTACTAATCCAGCGCAACCCTGAGCGCCCGTGGACTGTGGAGTCTTTAGCAAATGAAGTGGCAATGTCGCGCTCCGCATTTGCTGCACGTTTTAAGGAGCTGGTTGGCGAATCCCCAATGCAATATACCACCCGCTGGAAAATGAATCTGGCTTTGACGTGGCTCGAGAAAGAAAAGATGACAGTCAGCAAGCTTGCCGATCGCTTGGGTTACCAATCAGAAGCCGCATTCAGCCGAGCTTTTAAGCGCTTTATGGGATTCTCTCCTGGCTATGCCAAAAGAAACGGACAGAGCACTCATGAACATTCCACACAGCTATAATAGCCAGCCCTACTCTTTTGGAAATTCGATTATTGTGAACTGAAGCTGATGCTCATTGGTTCTAGCCTCTGGTTGAGTAAAAATGTTAATATCCGTTAAAATTATCCCGGGGTTGTTCTGAGGATTATTCTCCTCTGCTTCTGTGTCAATTGCATCATCAAGATCAAGACCGTCACCCTCATCATCACCGTCTTCCTCTTCGACATCAATTAGTCTTCCAATATCGGTGAACCGCTCAAATTCAAATGGAACCCCTTCTGCCTCGGCAATTGAGTTTCCATCCATCACCTGGAAATG
>JAJCZS010000014.1 GCA_029262275.1 Deltaproteobacteria bacterium
CTATACTCTGATGAAAGATAATAAGCCAATTATTGGGATAACTACTGATATTAAAAATGGGAATTTCGAAATAGAAGAGAAGTATGCACATGCTGTAGCAAATGCGGGAGGAATTCCACTTCTCATACCATCCATACCAGAGAATACAGCCTTAATTAAAGAGACAGTATCTAGAATTGACGGGCTCCTGCTTCCAGGATCAAGGGATATGGACCCTAAATACTACAATGAGACTCCTCATCCTAAACTCAGGCCAATGAGTTTAGAGAGAACAAAGATGGAATTTGCCGTACTTGAGCAAACACTTGGTCAAAAACTCCCAGTGATTGGAATTTGCGGTGGCATGCAGTTATTAAACGTATTTTTTGGGGGCTCGCTTTATCAAGATATATATGTATTTCTTCCAGATGCTATACCTCACGAAAAAGGGGCTTTGCATGAAGTTAGCATTCATCAAAATAGTCATCTATTTGAGATTGTAGGAGCGGACAAGATAAGCGTAAAAAGCTATCACCATCAGGCTGTAAAAAATATTGGGAAGGGACTTCAAAAATCTGCTCAAACTGAAGATGAAATAGTTGAAGGGATAGAATCTAATGATAGTAGTTACGTATTGGGTATTCAATGGCACCCAGAGCTTGAGAATGCAGAGTCATCTAGCAGAATATTTAAATCATTTATAGATGAATGCAGAAAAAAACTTTAGCAAATGGGATGGAAATTTAATCTGATGTATTTTGGCTTAAAGTGACAAATAGCTCCGTCAACACTTTGCGAGATTCAGGGGATGAGCCCGCAATAAAACCTGCAGCCATGGCCATGAGTCCAGATTCAAGAGGATACTGCTCTATAACCTCAGTGCTATCAGCTAATTTTGATTTACCACCTTTGCTATCTTTGCTTTCTTTATTTCCTGAGCCTTTAGTAACCATACTTACTATTAGAACAAGTGCCCCTGCAAACAATATTGCAATCAAGCCGCTTATTAAGGAAGCCATGTAGGGATTTAACACTGTACTTAGGTATAGGAATGATGACCAAACCAGAAAGCCTATTCCCATAATTATTAGAATAGTAGAGACGAAAAATACTGCGGAGAATATAATCAGACGAGTCAGAACCACTCGCATATATTCGTTCCCAGGTTTTAAAGCAAGGGATATGATTCTATTAACATTACTCAATTTTTTCTACCTGCGGTCAAAGAGTTTGCCTAGGAAAAGTCCGATAACAAAAGCTATTAGGAGACTCAGAAGAGGTTTTTCCCTAATTTGATCCTCTAAGGAATCCACTGTTTCCTTGCCTTTATCACGCGCAGCCTGAAACTCGTCACTGAGGCCTTCGCTCAACCTATCTTTAGCAGATTCGGTCTCACTCTTTCCTCTCTCCAACAAACTCTGCGCAATGCCGCTTAGGTCTTCCCTTAATTTAGATATATCTTCTTTAAGGGTTTCTACATCTTTCCCTAAACCATTTCCGTTATCCATCTCATTCACCTTCCGCAAGACATATTTACAAGTATTATAACAAAAAAATCAATAAAAATGAATAGGTTATAACTACCCCAGCTTTGACCAACAGATAATTGGTGAATTTATGTACATTTAAGCATTTCTGCCTAGAACGTCTATCTCAATCTAAAATCAAACGTAAAATTAAACAAACCGGTTTGATTTGCACCAATAGCGGTTTGAGTTACTTCCCCTCTTGCTTTTCTATAAATCCCTGTGCCACCCGTTATAGGCCTCTTAAAGGGAACGTTGAGATCGATAAGTTCAACCCCGTCGCTAATAATCATACGTTCTCCCGGAGTTTCGGTATCTAGATCATAGATCTGAGTAGTTGCTACAAACGGTCCTGTAGGAGTAAGGATTCCACCTCTTGCATCATCAGTGCTGTCACCAATGAACCATCCCCTACAAGTCCATTTCCCAATTACACTATCTGGAAACTCAGGACTCCCATCTGGCAACAGACCGCTACCCGAAGATGGGAGCGTTCCTCCGGGATAGATCACACCCTGTACAACAAAAGATGCTCCGTAGTAGGGATGTGGCCCCGGATCCCCGACAGGATTATCTGGGTTGGGTCCTTGAGGTCCTTCGAATCTGATCGAATTTGCGTTACAACAAACATCTATTTCTAAGCTTCTTCTACCCTGCGCCTCAGCGTTCTTAACACCAACGGCAGTGGCAGAACCTAATCCTAGAGCTCCTATTGCCAGTGTGCCAAACTTGAGAAATCCACGCCTTGCTATCTTATCAAAAATTTCCATAAAACACCTCCGCTTTTTTGTCCGCTACTAAAAGTATATCTGTGATTTTGGACTAGTGATGATTTATTTCCAAGCGTATCTTACGGAATATGCAGAATCAACCAGTATTTCAGATTAAGGTGTAACTGACCTAAAACAATGGATAAATATGGTTGAAAACTAGCTAGTTTAATATAGAAGAACGTTGAAAGATATTACTGAGGACCTGCATAACCTGAGATCCGAGATAGCTCTTGGAGTGACTTAGCACCCTCATAGAATCTGCCGTTAATCTCCCAGGTAGGGTAATGTGAAACTCCTCGTGAAAAGCACAATGTGGCTCTTGAATTTTCTCCTGAAGGATCACACTCAACATAGTCTATATAAGTTGATGCTCCTCCAAACAAAGCTTTCTGGGAATTGCAGTGTGGGCATTTATAAGAACCATACATTACGGCTCCACGATCTTTTAAGTACATTGCTAGACCAAGCTGTAAACTGTTAGCGCTTCCAGTGCTGACAGCCTGAGTTTCTATACTGTCTGACTGAAAAGCGCTAGAGCCTATGACAACCACTCCGAGCACACAAATCGTTAGCACCGCAGTATGCAATGATGATAGCTTGGGATAGAATTCGGATTTCCTATACGCAATAATTACAAATATAGCAGTCATTATAATGGCTGATACAACGCAATAAGGACAAATCGCTTTTATTACAAAGAGCTCTATATAAGTTAGATAGAGAGAGAAAACAAAACCAGCTAGAGAAATTGTGTATAAAAGAAGCCATCCCGTACGCTTGGAAATAGAAACGAACGAAAACCAGAAAATGAGCGCATATCCAACTGCTCCAAGAAGTGCTACAGGAATTCCCAACATGGAGGAGTAGCCACTTTGCCTGACAACATCACAATCAGAGCCTTGGGAGCAAAATGCAGTTTGGCCCTCAGCGTAATGTAGGTAGGTTAGATAAACAGATAGAAGAAACCCAATTACAGAGAGTATCAGCACAGCTGGCTTCATATACTTACTTTTAGTTTTGTCTGTAGAACTCATAATGTTTAGGAAATTCAATTTACACGATTATAGCCACTCGGTAAATAAGAATATTGTGTCTTTAGGAATATGCAATAGAATAATTAATCATCATAAAATTTATTTCCGGAAACTGAGATATCTTTAAGAAGAACTGGTGATATATACCGAGTGCCATATTTCACACTTAGATTATGGAGTTTCTTTAAGATCTCTCCCGCTCCTTCAGAATCAACGTAATTAAAAGGACCACCCACAACCGCTGGGAAACCAAGGCCCAATAAAGCTGCGATATCTCCTTCCTCGGGACTGTTAATGACTCCCTCTTCAAGGCAAAGAAGTGCCTCATTAACCATAGCCAACATAAGACGTTCTTGTATTTCTTTGCTACTTAGACCCTCAGCTCTCTCAGAGTGAACGGGGAAGAACTTATATACAGATTTATCAAACCTTCCCTGTCCCCTATGGTATTTGTAAAAACCTTGCCCACTCTTAACACCCAATTTCTCATTGCTAACTAACAATCCTAGAGAAGGATGGGGTTTTATTTTATCACCCTGCACCTGATATATTATATTTGATGCTTTTAGTACTATATCTATACCCATTTCATCCATAGTCTTAAAAGGCCCTTCTTCAAATCCTAGGCGGATCATCGCTTCTTCTACTGACTCCAGAGATACACCCTCGCCTACCAGATTGAGGCTTTCGTTAAAATAGGCTAACTCCAATCTAGTTGTATAGGATCCGGTACCGCCTTTTACAACAATAGGGGTCTTCCCGAGTCTCTTAGAAAACTCAAGCACCTTCGAGAGAGCATCTATAGAAGTCTCCTCTATTACCGATATTTCTATAAGCTCAGAATTATCCCTATGGTTAAAGGTCCTGACACCCAAAATCCTGTCAGGACGAATTGAGCTTGCGGCAAGGCCTGCGATTGGAAAAACTAAGGAGCTTGAGAGGTAGATAGAATCCTCTAGTATCAGTGGCTCAATCTCTTTTAAGGAATCGAGTTTTGTCTTAAGTTCCTCTTCAACACATTCAAAAACAATCTGAGCCCTTTTAAATCCTGAGTAATCAAGTGTAGCGCTTATTAGATCAAACTTATGCTCAAATTCTATCTCACTTATTTCCTGATTCTCATATTTTTCCTTAAAATGATCATAGCAAGATTTAAGTCCCGCACTTGCTTCATTATCGTCACTACATTTGAGCCTCACTCTAATGTCAGCTCCGGCCGCCAAAGAAGCTATCTCGTTACCTAAATCATTAACTCCAACGACTGCTATCTTTTGAATATGATTAGATGTTGCAGAAGACCCCGGCCCTTCTTTAACCATCTCTAAGGCCATTTGGGTTCTGATTAAACTTCGTGTGGCTGTGCTAACTACGAGCTCCCCAAAATAAACGGACTCAACATGTAGGCCCCTGTTAAAACTCGACATACCAACTTCAAGTGCCTCAATTGCCATTATAGGGGCATTAGCCGAAGGTTGGCTATCTTTTTTTACCAGTTTTCTCATATCGTTAAATAGCCTTTTTCGTGCAATAGGGTTCTCATTTACTATCGTGTGCTGTATACCCTTAAAGTAATTTCTCTGAGGCTTAAATTCTTTATTGGAAATTTGTAAAGCGCGCTCTAAGGAAAGGTCTAACAATAGTTCCTCAGGAACTACTTCATCTATTAATCCTAGACTTTTTGCATCATCTGAATCAATTGTATCTCCTGAGACTATGAGATTAAGAGCTTCCCTGGTGCCTATTAGTCTTGGCAGCCTTTGAGTACCGCCAGCGCATGGTATTAATCCAGACACAATCCCGTTCATTCCAAAATAAGATTGTGAGTTTTGAGAGGCTATTCTATATTCGCAGGCAAGAGCAAGCTCAAGTCCCATACCAAGACACGCACCCCCTATCGCTGCAATAAATGGTGCTCTTGAACTCTCAATTTTCTCAGTCACTTCTTGTGCTTTTAAGCTATAAGTCCTACCCTCGTCTGCCAATGTAAAATTTAGATACTCTCTTCTATCTCCGCCATCTAAAAAGCTACTATTGCTATCGCTATATAGAACAACCGCTCTTATTTCATCCTTGTTTTCAATCATATCGAGCTGTCCGTCAATATTGCTCAAGAACTCATTCATCCAGGCAATATCTTCTAGAGATAATTTATTTGCCGAGCCCTCGGGATTATTAAACCTAAGGATCGCAATACCATTTTTATCTAATTCATAAGATATGCTGTTCATATTAATCCAATATAAGAAGCTACTCCCTTTCTAAAACTATTGAAGCTCCAAGCCCTCCTGCAGCGCAAATTGTAGCCAGACCAAAATTGGCTTGTCTTCTTTGTAGTGCATTTAAAAGTGTCAGGATTATTCTTCCCCCAGTTGCTCCGAAAGGATGGCCTATTGCAATGGAGCCCCCTGTCACATTTACTTTATCCATATCTATTTCTCCAACCGCTTTGGGCCGGGAGAGTTTTTCTTCAGCAAATTTTCTAGAGGCAAGTGCCCTAATGTTCGATAACACTTGAGCTGAGAAAGCTTCATGTATTTCTACAAGATCCATATCCTTGAGTGAAAGACCCGCTTTGTCTAAAGCAGCAGGTGTCGAATATGCAGGGCCCATAAGAAGCTGTTCTTTGGGATTAACGGCAGAGTATGCATATGAGCGCACATAACCAAGTGGTTTGTAGCCAAGGGTTTTAGCCCTCTCTTCAGACATAAGAAGAATCGCACACGCTCCATCTGAGAGTGGGGCTGAATTGCCTGAGGTTACAGTTCCATATTCTTTATCAAAAGCAGGCTTTAGTTGCGAGAGCTCATCTATATTTAATTCAATCTTTATGCTGTTATCAGTGGATATTGGATCATCAAAATCGGGTGGAACGAAAGTTTTTAAGATCTCCCTTCTAAATATTTCTTCCTTTTGTGCCTTTGATGCAAGAGTGTGACTTCTGAGAGCAAATTCATCTTGATCTCTTCTGGATATTTGGTTCTGACGAGCGATCACCTCAGCAGATTCACCCATTGTGAGCCCCGTGCTGCGCTCGGCTATTGCAGGAATGTCTGGTGCAATATCCCCTACCCCCATTTTTAAAAATGGTTTGGCTTTTTGAAGAAGATTTTTTCCCCTTGAAGAATCAAATAGCATATTCTTGAAGTTCTTTGAGAAAAGAACAGGAAAATCAGAAATTGACTCAACCCCACCAACTATTACGACCTCAGAATCTGCTGATAATATACTCTGGACCCCGTTGGTAAAAGCCTGGGTAGCTGAAGCACATGCGCTTGTAACCGTAAAAGCAGGAACAGATGCAGGAACACCTGCACCAAGAGATATTTCTCTTGCCAGGTTAGAGGTTTTAATAGAAGGAAGAACTGTTCCCAATATTACTTTATCTATATCCTGGGGATCGATCTCAGTACGGTTTAGGAGCTCAACAGTTACGATTTTGCCTAAATCTAGTGATGAAAGTTCTTTAAATAGCGTTCCGGATTTTATAAAGGGTGTTCTCAGACCATAAACAATAGCGACTCTATTTTGGCTGTTATAATGACTCACCAATTGCTCCCGTGTAGTTATTGGCAAAAAATCTTATCCATGACTTTAAATCTGAGTACCAAGGAAAAACACAACGCTCTCTATATCATTAAGCAGTGCTTACTTCGTTTTTGACTTTCATCTTGAGATCAATAAACCTTGAATGATCTAAGTTAAGCATATTTAAAAGTTTATGAGCTATATAGTTTTCAAACTTGTCCAGAGTACCATCGGAATAGATAACTTCCCACACCTGTTCCATCAAATTGTACTTCTCTTCATTATCTAGATTTTCATTTATGAGATTTGTGAAATACCATAGATCAGTAGAACTCTGTCTTTCAGAATTTGATTTGTCGATCAATTCTTTAACCGCTTCATCATTCATCTGAAATCTTGATTTTAAAATTTCAATGATTTTTCCCTGCTCTTGTGAAGAAAAGTTAGAATCAGCAGTTGCTGCTTCTAAGAGTATAGCGCATGTTGCTACTTTTAACTTAAACTCCTTATCCTCAGCACTCTCCGCTCTCTTTGATCCGTCGAATATATTTTTGATTACACCAAGCATATTATTTACCTCTAGATTTATATGATAGTTTCTTAACCTAACTCATGTCAAAATTGTAGAATTGATGACTAAATTATAGCTAATAAATATAGCTATAAATAGGACAGGTTCATAAAATACTCTACCTTGAGATCAAATCTAGGTCATGTAAGATTATCGGAACTAATTTTGGAGAATATAAATGCCCTTTTCTGAGCCACTTAAAAAAAGATTAAACACAATTATTTCCAAACATGAGACTAAGAGATCAGCTCTCATAGCTGTGCTTAGAGAAATTCAAGATGAGTATCAATACCTATCGGCTGAATCTATGGAAGAGGCTGCTAATATGCTTGAGATAAGCCCATCCAGCGTTCAAAACGTTGCTACTTTTTACACAATGTTCTTTACTGAACCCGCGGGCAAACACGTTGTATGGGTGTGCAGAACCCTGTCTTGTGCGCTTAGAGGGGCAGAGCACGTTGAGCACTATATGTGCGATAAGTTAGGAGTAAAAACAGGTGAGACTACTGCTGATGGAAAGATAACACTTATGGAAGCGGAATGTCTGGCTTCATGTGGGACGGCACCAGTAATGCTCGTTGACGACACACTTGAAGAGAACCTCACCAAAGAAAGAGTTGATCAGGTAATACAAGAGCTCAGAGAAGATTAAGCATCAATATCGGAATCTATGAGCTATTATTTAAACTATGGATATAGACAAAACAAGAGAGAATGCACTTGAAATATACAAAGAAGCCGTAGGTGCAGCAAACCCTAAAAAATGCGTACTCGATTATTTAAGCCTCGAGAATGAAATCCTTAAGGTCGACACCAAAACATATAACCTCAAAGAATACAATTCTATATATGTAATAGCTTTTGGAAAAGCAGCCTCCGCTATGGCAGAAGGGGTTGAAGAAGTACTTGGAGAAAGGCTTGCAGGGGGAATGGTGGTTTCCAATTCTCAACCTGAGAAGAAGTTTAACAAATTGGGCTTTCACCTTTGTGGACACCCGGTGCCTGATGAAAGAAGCGTAAGTGCAGCTAATGAAGTGATATCTATTCTTGAGACCGCCGGCGACAAAGATCTCGTTATTTTCTTAATTTCAGGTGGTGGAAGCGCTTTGTTATCAATGCCATCTCCAGGACTCACATTAGATGATATGAGGAAGGCAACGGAGATGCTTCTAGGAAGCGGAGTTGATAAAAACGGGCTAAACGCTGTTAGAAAACATATATCTCAAATAAAAGGTGGTGGGCTTTTAAAAAAAGCACTGCCCGCCCATGTAATAACTCTATTACTATCTAACGTAGTAAGTGACAAAGTAGACGCAATTGCCTCGGGCCACACGGTACCAGACTCAACAACGTTTGAGGATGCATGGAGAGTAATTGATGCTTTGGACATAGAGCACAAACTACCGCCACAAGTTGTAGTACATCTGGAAGACGGGAAAAACGGGGAGCATCCCGAGACTCTTAAAGAAGGTGAGTTTGACCCAGAGATGGTTCAGACATTGATTGTGGGAAGCAATATTAAATCTCTTGCAGAGGCTCAAAGGAAGGCAAGCGAGCTTGGATACAATACTCTCATGCTCTCTTCTCAAATTAGCGGAGAGGCAAAGGAAGTAGCTAAAGTAATTGCAGGAATTGCATTTGACGCAGAAAGATCAGATATCCCGGTCGAAAAACCAAGCTGCATTATTTTTGGTGGCGAGACCACAGTTACGGTTCACAGCAAAGGACAAGGGGGAAGAAGCACAGAGACCGCCCTTTCGTTCTGCATGGAAATTATGGGACATAACATAGTAGGTCTCTTTTGCGACACAGATGGGATAGACGGACCTATAGATGCGGCTGGTGCCATATGCGATGGACAAAGCAGAATAAACGCAAGAAAAATTGATGTTAGCGCAAGAGAACACCTTGCTCAAAACAACTCCTACGACTTTTTTGATAAATTGGGAGATTTGATTATTACTGGTCCCACCGGCACAAACGTAATGGATATAGGCATTGTAATTGTTGAGTAGTTTGCAGTTTATCTTGGGTCACAATTCAGTTATTGAAATCACTAAGGGGAATGATTTAATATAAAAGCTATGGAGATGCTAACAAAACCGCTTCCACAGAATACAGAGGCTGAGCAAGCCGTGTTGGGATCAATCCTACTTGAGAGCGCTGTAATAAACCAAGTGCTTGAGATACTAATACCTGAGGATTTCTATAAAGATGCCCACCGTAAGATCTTCAATGCTATGATAGATCTGGACAGAGATAACAAGCCTATTGACCTTCTTACTTTATTTGATCATCTAAAATCAAACGGAAATTTGCTTGAAGAGGTTGGAGAAAGTAGCTATCTCACCTATTTAACAGAACTTGTCCCTACAACGGATAACGTAGAGTACTACGCAAAATTAGTTAAAGAAAAGTCTATAGTAAGAAACTTGGTAATGGCTGCTACAGATATAGCCCACAGAGGAAATGATGCAAATGTGGACATTGACGAGTTTATTGACAGAGCCGAGCATACAATACTGGATATCTCACAAAACAAGATTAAACCTAGTTTTTACGACTCAAGGTATCTTGCAAATAAGGCGCTTGAACTTATTGAGGAACTGCACGCAAGAAAGGAACTTATAACAGGCATCTCAACTGGATTTGAAAAGCTAGACTATTTGACCGCTGGACTTCAACCTTCAGACTTGGTAATAATCGCAGCAAGACCTGGGCTTGGAAAAACATCTATAGCTTTAAATATAGCTGCTCACGCAGCTTTGGAACATGGCAAGTCGATTGGCATTTTCTCACTTGAGATGACCAAAGAGCAGCTAATGCTTAGAATGCTTTCCAACAAATCCAAGGTTAACTACTCGAGTATCAGAAGCGGCTATATAAAGGATGAGGACTTAGAAAAACTCGTTCATGCAGCTGATGAGCTTGGACAATCTAAAATATACATCGACGACACGCCCGCAATAAGCGTTTTGGAGATAAGAGCCAAAGCCAGAAGGCAGCAAAGGGACAAAGGGTTAGATTTAATAATAGTTGATTACTTGCAACTTATGAGAGGAAGCAGAAGGGTCGAGTCGAGGGAAAGAGAAATAGCCGAGATTTCAGGTTCTCTAAAAGCTCTTGCTAAGGAGTTGTCGGTACCTGTAATAGGAATCTCTCAGCTTAGCAGACAAACCGAAACCCGTTCTGACAGACGTCCCCAGCTTGCAGATTTACGTGAGAGTGGAGCAATAGAGCAAGATGCTGACTTAGTGCTGTTTATCCACCGAGCGGATGTCTATAAAAAAGATCCGGAAGAGAAAGACGGTATAGCCGAGATAATAATAGGGAAGCAGAGAAACGGTCCTACGGGCAGTGTAAAACTGGCATTCCTAGAGAAACGCGGAGTTCCTAGCTTTGAAAACCTTGCCCCTGATTATGAAGACGATGATTTTGGTTGATTTAGACCACTCTTAAACTAGCATAGGCTTAATTATTGCTTTTGATTTAACTTCTTTTTTGTAAAGACTCTCATCATTTTGCCAAGCTTCAAATTTTGAGAAGGTCTCACTTAAGTTTTCCCTGACTGAAGTCCAGTAGAAGTCCCAATCATTTCCCTTCTTTCTATTTCTAAAGAACATTTTTACAAATAACTCTCTCTCAAGCGGATATCCTTTCTCAGCAATCCATCCCGATCTCGCAGTTCCATAACCAGCTCCGAATGACATCGAGAAAGATCCTATCAGCCCTAACCTTTCTGAAGCTTTGGTGGCAAGCTCCACAAAAACATATAATGCTTCAATTGTTCTATATCCTTCCTTGCCAAGCTGCTTATCTAGCGCAAGAAGATTCTGAACAAAGTACATCGGATAAAACGTTGGAGAGTATCCGGATACAGATTTCGTAGGACTTAGTAGAGGCTCCCTGATGATAACATCTTCTTCAATAACGCCAATCATAAAATCCTCTTTATCAAACTCGCCAATATCTCCT
Source organism: Deltaproteobacteria bacterium (assembly GCA_029262275.1). Lineage (GTDB taxonomy): Bacteria > Desulfobacterota_D > UBA1144 > Nemesobacterales > UBA2774 > CR02bin9. The sequence goes on from JAJCZS010000014.1 coordinate 11,384, forward strand.
GCAAGCTTGAGAGAGGATCTTACATTTTCCCATTCCCTCTGGGCTATGACTAAAGCATCATTTAATCTCTTTTGGCCCTCATCAAATTCTCTATCTCTTAAAAGTTCTTCTAATTCCATTTTGGTCCCTTGGTTAAGTAGTGGTAAAAATATACATTGATAAACACCTAAGACAATGGTTAGTGTATAAATTGTTTTTAAGAAGTATCTATTGTAATATGAGTTCTGCATAAATATATGGGAAGGTGTCTTATGGCTACTTTAGTTACAGGAGCAACCGGGTTTATAGGCTCGCATATCACTAGCAAACTAGTGGAAAGAGGGGAGCAGGTAAAAATACTTCTTAGAAGATCTAGTCAGACTTCAAACATCGATGACATCGATGTCGAAAGAGTCTATGGTGATGTGCTAGATGTAGATTCTATAAATGAAGCTTTAAAAGGCTGCGACACGCTTTATCACACAGCAGGGGTAGCTTCTTTTAGGAAAGAAGACTATCAAAAGATGGAAGATATAAATGTGCAAGGCACTGCTAATATAATGAATGCAGCACTTGAAGCAGGAATTAAGAAAGTGGTCCATACAAGTAGCATTGCCTCCATAGGAGTAGATCTTAAGGGTGGCATCGCAAATGAGGACACTAAGTACGAGCTCGATTCCTTAGGTGTTAAATATCTAGATACTAAACATAGAGGGGAAAATGTGGCTCTTGAGTTTAGTAAAAAAGGGCTTCCGGTTGTTGTTGTAAACCCTGCTACTGTGATTGGAACAGGGGACATATATTTATCAAGCACAGCATTTATTCTTTGGTTCTATAAAAAGAAATATCCAGGATATATGGATGGCACACTCAATATGGTCGATGTAGAGGACGTGGCAGAGGGACATATTCTAGCTGCTGAGAAAGGAAGGGTCGGAGAGAGATACATACTTGGAAATGAGAATTACACTTTATTGGAACTTTTCAAACTTCTAGAAGAACTAACTGGAGTGGCCAGGCCCAAAATGAAAATCCCTTATTTTATGGCACTTGCGTCCGGATATTTTGTGGAAAGAATACTTGGCTTGAGTTTCCCTAATTATTCAACTATGGATGTGGACTCTGTTAAATTATCCAAATTCAGATGGCACTTTGACAGCACAAAAGCTATTAATGAGTTAGGCTATAAGCCAACTGACATCAAGGAAAGCATTAAGAATACACTCACATGGTTTAAGGAAAACGGGCACCTCGACTAAAAGCTAAATTTGCAACGTTTCCCATTTCATATAAAATCTTGCTATGCCTGGTAATTCATTCGGAACAATTTTTCGTATTACAACTTGGGGCGAGTCCCACGGACCCGCTGTTGGAGTGGTTTTAGACGGCTGCCCGGCAGGGCTTGAGATCAGTGCTGAAGAGATTCAGTTTGAGCTTGATCGTAGGCGCCCTGGGCAAAGCAAGATTACAACTCAGCGCAAAGAACCCGACACAGTTGAGATACTCTCTGGTGTGTTTGAAGGAAAAACTCTAGGTACCCCCATATCTTTGATGGTTAGAAACACTGACGCCATTTCAAAATCCTATGAGGATATAAAAGACACCTATCGCCCGGGACATGCAGACTTCACTTATGACGAGAAATATGGATTCAGAGATCATAGGGGCGGAGGAAGATCATCAAATAGAGAAACTGTAGGAAGGGTTGCGGCAGCTGCAATTGCAAAAAAGATTCTTAACCTAAACGGAATTAATACTTATGGCTATGTAAAGCAGGTTGGCAGTATTGTGGCTAAGAAAATTGACTATGATCAGATCGAGAAAAATATTGTTAGATGCCCGGATGCTAAAAAAGCCAAAGAAATGATCGATCTAATTGATCAAGTTAGAAAAGAAGGTGACTCAATTGGAGGAGTGGTTGAAGTAGTAACCACAGGGCTTCCAACAGGCTTGGGAACTCCTGTATTTCATAAAGTAGATGCAGAGCTTGCACAAGGGCTTATGAGTCTTGGAGGAATAAGGGGCTTTGAAGTTGGGCTTGGATTTAAGGCAGCGAAAATGAAAGGCTCCAAGGCAAACGACCTAATGCAGCAAAAGAAATCAGGCGAGCTTGGATTTAAAACCAACAATGCTGGAGGACTTTTGGGCGGGATGACAAACGGCGAGGATATGGTTGTAAGAATAGCAATCAAACCCACCTCTTCGATATCTAAGGTTCAGAAGACTGTAGATAAATCTGGAAACCCCAAAGAGCTTAAGGTAAAAGGACGTCACGACCCATGTCTTTGTCCTAGAGCAGTACCTATAGCAGAGGCTATGGTGAACCTTGTACTTGTAGACCAGCTCTTACTTTCCCGGACTACAAGAATTTAATTCTAAAACTGTTATTTCAAATGGAACAAAACATAAACTTTTTTTGTAAGATATATGTAGACGATGATGAAATCTACTCAGGCGATCTGAGCGAAGTTCCTGAGAAATTTAGAAACCGGATCATTGGAGATATTTCAGAGTGGGCAGATTGCTTGGGAAAAAGTGGTGTTAACGAGCTTCTTTATTCACACCTTGTTTGGTATGAAAAAAAGGGTCTCCACTGTGAAGACTGCAACAGTTTGGATGATGCGTCAGAAACCGAGAACTGCAATGAGTGTGGCGGAGAGCTAAGAGAAAAGTATTTGTATGACAGAAGTGCCGAAATAGATAGAATCATGACCTGTATCGGAATGATATCTAAAATTGAGGTCTCAAAATAAACTTATCCAACTATTGAGGTAAATGATGAAATTGAATGTAAACGGGCAAGTATTTCCAAAAGTCTGGGAACTAGCGGATAATGTTAAAAAACTAAGAGAAGAGAGAAAATCGGTCAACATCGGCGCAGGCTCGGTTGGATTTGCTGTCTACGAAGTTGAGCTTCCAGCGGAGACCAGAAAAGAAGGCATATATTTAATTACCCCTCAAGGTGTACGACTGTATCATTACCCAGGAGATCAGTATCAAATTGGATATCTGATATCCGAGATAGACCGTGATCCTTTGGTAAAAAGACATTTCGGCAAATCTCATTAACTAACCGACCTAATACGCAATTATCTTTGACTGCAACTTTTAGCAGGTATATTTTTATCCGAGATGGAACACCACGACCATAACCATGGGCATGACCACAGTCATAGTCACTCCATAAAATCATCCAAACAAAAGAGAGCCCTTGTATTCGTACTTGTGCTTACTTTTCTTTTTATGATTGTAGAAGCAGTGGCGGGCTTTTACACCGAGAGTCTTGCGCTTCTATCGGACGCAGGACATATGTTGACTGATGTTTTTGCATTATCTCTTGCGTTCTTTGCTATATGGTTTGCAGAGAAACCACCCACGTCTGCTAAAACTTTCGGCTTCTATAGAGCAGAGATTTTAGCCGCATTCTTTAATAGCCTTCTTCTATTTGCAATCTCTTTTGCCATCTTGTTTGAGGCTTATAAAAGAATACAAACTCCAGAGGAAGTAAAAAGTGTGGAGATGACTATTGTTGCCACTGTGGGACTACTTATCAACCTTGTTAATGCATACATCTTGTATAAATATGGAAGTGGAAATTTAAATATTAGAGGTGCTCTATATCATGTTATAAGTGATGCACTTGGGTCTGTAGGCGCCATAGCTGCTGGAATCATCATGATCACAACAAAATGGTATTATGCAGACTCTCTGGTAAGTATTCTGGTATCGCTTTTGATTATAAGAGTTGCCTGGGGATTATTTAGAGATTCAAGCCACATTCTGCTTGAGGGAACACCAAAAGGAATCGATCTTGGCTCTGTGCAGGAATGTATATGCTCGCAAGAAGGAGTAATTAGTGTTCATGATCTCCATGTATGGACATTAACGCAAGGATTTGAGGCACTTAGTGCGCATCTGGTAGTTGAGAACATGGATAGTACCGAAGAGGTAATAAGTAAAATTAAACAGGAGCTATCAGAGAAGTTCAAGATTGGCCACATCACTCTTCAACTGGAAATTGAAGAGTGTGACGAAGCTAATGGCCCATGTTACGACAATGGCGCATCCTAAAATTAGCCATATCTTCTTAGTACTACTTTTCGCTTAAAATTTCTGATGCCTTCTTAGTAGCAGCTCCAAAGTTAAACTCATACCCAAGCTGATTAAGGACACTTTCAATTGCAGCAATGATTGATAAAGTATCTGTTTTATCAATATCGCCAATATGAGAGATTCTAAAGATTTTACCCTTGGCTTGATCTTGACCACCTGCAACTGTGATTCCAAATTCATCACGAAGTGCCGCAATAACCTTTGCTGCTCCTATTTCTGGCGGTGCAGTTACTATTGAAAGCGCGGTGCTCGGAGTATCTAGAACAAATGGCTCAAGCCCAATTGCTGCCATAGCCTCTCTTGTTGCACGAGCAAGCCTTGCGTGGCGCTTATGCATATTTTCACGGCCCTCTTTCTTGAAGCGTCTTAGAACCGCAGCTAGACCAACGATAAGAGTTACGGCTGGAGTAAATGTAGTAGTATTTTTCTCGGCATTCTTTAGTGCCGGTTTAAAGTCAAAATAGAATTTAGGCAGATCAGAAGTTTCATAAAACTTCCAAGCTTTCTCGCTCATAGCAGCAAATGAAAGCCCCGGAGGAAGCATAAAAGCTTTTTGAGAGCCTCCTACAAGAACATCAACGCCCCACTCATCAAAAGCAATCTCGAATACTCCAACTCCTGTAATACCATCTACAATATGAATTACATCGTCTCTTTTCCTGGTAATTTCAGAAATTTCTTTTATCGGATGTTTAACACCTGTTGAAGTTTCGCTTGCCTGAGTAAGAACTGCTTTAATCGAGGGATCATCACCAAGCGCTTTCTCTATTACAGCAGGGTCTATTTCTTTTCCCCACTCAACCATAATTTCTTCAACTTCTACACCATAAGCGCGGCATATCTTTCCCCATCTCTCTCCAAATTTTCCACTATTTACAACTAAAGCCTTATCGCCTCTTGAAAGAGTGTTTGTAACCGATGCTTCCATAGCACCAGTACCTGAAGCAGATAAAATAAAGACCTCTTGCTTAGTATTGTATATATATTTAAGCCCTTCTCTAACTTCAGCAAAAATCTCTTCAAATTCAGCTGTTCTGTGATGGATGATGGGCTTGGCCATCTCGATTAATACTTCACTTGGTACGGGCACAGGGCCAGGTGTAAAAACATATTTTTTCACGTTAGTTCTCCTCAATACATATCTTAAACTTGAATGTTGTTAAGCAACTTTGCCTTATTTGGAAAAGTATGAATCTACCCTAATATCTGTATAATTCAACCAGTTTGCATTTGCCATACAAAAATTTATATTACTCTATTATTTGCCGGAGGTAATACTTATGTTAGGTGACAACAAAGAGCAGATCCAGGACCTTAAGAAAAGATTAGCAATAATTGGGGACTATCTTTGACCTGCCTGGCAAAGAAACTAGATTAATAGAACTAGAAGAAATCACTGGCAAGCCTGAGTTCTGGGATAATGCGGATAAAGCCCAGGTAACGCTCCGAGAACAGGCACAAATCAAAAACACAGTAACAGAGTGGCAGACCTTAACATCAGAGCTAGATGACGTTGAGGTATTAGAAGAGCTGTCTTTGGAAGAAGAAGACGAAGAGGCTTTATCTGAGGCAAGCTCTAAACTGGCCGAGATAGAAGTAAAGCTAGCGAATCTCGAATTTAAGAGAATTTTGGGAGAGCCGGAGGATGCTAGTAACGCAATTGTATCAATCAATGCAGGCGCAGGGGGCACAGAAGCCCAGGACTGGGCCGACATGCTTTTAAGAATGTATCTCAGATACGCTGAGAGAAGCGGCTTTAAGACAGAAATTGTAGAGTATCAAGAAGGAGATGAGGCAGGACTTAAAAGTGCCACTTTTCTAGTAAATGGAGACTATGCTTTTGGATATTTGAAAGCAGAGAGCGGTGTTCACCGTTTGGTCAGAATTTCACCCTTTGATTCCAACAAGAGAAGACATACATCATTTGCATCAGTATTTGTTTCTCCTGAGATTGACGACAGCATTGAGGTAGATATAGAGGAAAAGGATTTAAGAGTTGATACATACCGTGCAAGTGGAGCTGGAGGACAGCATGTAAACAAAACCGACTCCGCCATAAGAATAACACACGGCCCCTCAGGCATAGTAGTAAGCTGTCAAAATGAGCGCTCACAGAGACAAAATAGAGAAACAGCAATGAAGATCCTTCGAGCAAGGCTATATGAGTTAGAGAGAGAAAAGCAGAGGGAAAAGATGGATGAGCTCAATTCAACAAAAAAAGAAATCGGCTGGGGCAGCCAGATCCGCTCTTACGTGCTCCATCCATATAGAATGATAAAAGACCATAGAACAGATTTCGAGACAGGAAACGTAGACCCTGTTCTTGATGGGGACTTAAGCGAGTTTATCAAGAGCTATTTAGTCTATTCTTCATGACGAAAGATAGGCTAAGCAAGCCTATATAGATGTCCTAAATTCTTTGATTATTTAAGCACGGTGGTATATTTATCAGGCTTTATAACAAATTAAAAGTTACAGAATGTTCCACCTTCTAGGAGGACAGAATCTTGAAAATAGGCATAGTAGCCAAAGCCAATATTGAAGAACCCCTGTCAATAACCACGAAGCTCTCCGAGTGGTTAAACGAAAGAGGAGTATCCGTTTATGTAGAGAAGGAACTTGGGGATAGGATTGGTCACGAAAACTCAGTTGACCGAGCCGACATACCAGAGCTTGTAGATGTAATTCTGGTATTTGGTGGGGACGGCACATTCTTGGGCATGGCTAGACTTGCATGTAAGCACGGCACACCTCTATTGGGAATCAATCTGGGTGGGCTGGGTTTTCTAACTGAGGTTACTGTAGACGAACTCTACCCTATGATGGAGAGAATTATTAAAGGTGACTATGAAGTCGAAGAAAGACAGATGTTGCACACCACAATACACCGAGAAAAAGACACAATAGGAACCTATGAAGTATTAAATGATGTCGTAATTAATAAAGGGGCAGTGGCAAGAATAATTGATCTTGCTATATATATTGATGACTCCCATGTCACCACCTACCGTGCTGACGGGATTATTCTATCTACCCCTACAGGGTCAACGGCTTATTCCCTATCTGCAGGTGGCCCAATTGTGCATCCAAGAATACCTGTAACTATCATAACCCCTATCTGCCCTCATACTCTTACCAATAGACCACTTGTTGTCTCAAGCGATATGAAAGTGGAGATAAAGGTAAATACTCAGGAACCTGACACTTATTTAACGCTAGATGGTCAGATAGGAATCAGATTAAATACAGGGGATATAATTGAAGTAAAAAGAACCGACACTTCCGTAAAACTTATCAAATCACCTTTTAGGGATTTCTTTACAATTCTCAAGACAAAACTTATGTGGGGAGAACGCTATGGCAAGATCGACGGATGAGCAGTTCTTACATGACTGGGTAATTAGAAAAGTACATGAGAAGTATTCCAGAGAATATAGCAAAGTTCATATAAATCCCGGCGAAGAAAAAAACTATGAGTACAATGGGGCCTACCCAGATATTGTTTTTGAGAACTACGACCAAATCGTACAGATAGCAGAGGTTGAAACAATGGAAACAATAACAGAGCAAAGAGCTGAGAAATGGAAGAACCTCTCTGAGCTTGGAGTAAAACTATCCTTACTTGTTCCTAAGAATATGCAAAAAGCAGCAAGAGATATATGTTGGAAAAGCGGTCTTGTAGCCAAGGTAAACATAGGCTCTTTTGATGTAAACTTAACATTGTAGTACTTTGGATTTCTTGCAGTTTCTGAGAAATCTTTTACTTTTAATATCACTTGAGAAGCTATTTGAATTTATAAACAATGGGTCTATTAATATTAAGTGACTAGTCACCCATATTCGAACTTAATGAGTTTGCCATCATAGATAATATTTGATACGCTTTTCTCGACTTCACGGAGGTATTTAAATGTCTATTTTAGAGAATGTTGATCCAGAAATAGCTGGGATTATTAGATCTGAGACAGAGCGACAAGAGTATAAGCTTGAGCTTATCGCGTCTGAAAACTATGTTAGCGAAGCTGTTCTAGAAGCAGCAGGATCGGTGCTGACCAACAAATACGCTGAGGGACTTCCTGGGAAGAGATATTACGGGGGATGTGAGTTTGTAGATATCGCTGAAGACCTAGCACGGGATAGAGCAAAAGAACTATTTGGATGCGACGCCGTAAATGTACAGCCACACTCGGGCTCTCAAGCAAATATGGCAGTTTACTTTGCTGCTGTACAGCCTGGAGACACCGTGCTTGGAATGAATCTTGCTCACGGTGGACATTTGACGCATGGAAGTTCTGTTAACTTCTCTGGAAGACTTTTTAATATAATCCCATACGGCGTTACAGAGGACACAAATCTAATTGACTATGATGAAGTTAAAAAACTTGCCCGTGAGCACAGCCCTAAGTTAATTGTTGTTGGCTGGAGTGCTTACCCCAGGGATATAGATTTTTCCAAATTCAAAGAAATAGCTGATGAATGTGGCGCACTTCTTATGGCAGATATTGCTCATCCGGCTGGTCTTGTAACAGCTGGATTATATTCAAACCCTATCCCACACTGTGATTATGTTACTACCACCACTCACAAAACCCTAAGAGGTCCAAGGGGTGGAATGATCATGATGAAGGAAGAACATGCCAAGAAAATAAACAGCAGGGTATTCCCCGGCTCTCAGGGTGGACCGCTCATGCATGCTATCGCTGCAAAAGCTGTAGCTTTCAAAGAAGCGCTTACTCCTGAATTTAAAGAATATCAGAACCAGATAGTCAAAAACGCAAAACATCTTGGAGAATGCATGCTTGAAAATGGGTTTAACCTTGTCTCTGGTGGAACGGATAACCACCTTGTGCTAATTGACCTTAGAGAAACAGAGCTTACTGGGAAAATAGCTGAGGACACACTCGAGTTAGCAGGAATAACCGTGAACAAGAATGCTATTCCCTTTGACCCTCATCCACCCATGGTTACAAGCGGTATTAGAATTGGAACCCCAGCAATTACAACCAGAGGAATGAAAGAAGGGGAGATGGAAGTTATAGCTGGATTTATAAAAGAGGCTTTGGATAACACAGAGAATGAAAGTATTCTTTCAAGAATAAAGGATGACGTAAGGGAGCTTTGCAAAAAATTCCCAATGTATAGTCACAGGCTCATATAAATGAAATGTCCATTTTGCTCAAGTTTGGAAAGTAAGGTCATTGATTCGCGTCTTGCAAAGGAAGAGACTTCCATTAGGCGTAGAAGAGAATGCCTTGAATGCAGCAGCCGTTATACGACTTACGAAAGAGTCGAAGAGGTAGAGCTGCAGATTGTAAAAAAAGACGGGGTCAGAGAACCCTTTGACAGAAGCAAGATACTAGCAGGGATACTGAAGGCCTGTGAGAAACGACCTATAAGTATGGATGTTATAGAAAGCTTCGTTTCTTCGCTCGAAAGAGAGCTTCAGGAAAGGGGCGACAGAGAAGTTGATAGCGGCGAGATTGGAGAGATGGTGATAAAGAAGTTGTATGAGATAGACGAAGTTGCTTATGTAAGGTTTGCGTCCGTATACAGATCATTTAAAGATGTAAACCAATTTATGTCAGAATTGAAAGACCTCTTAAAAGATAAAGAACACGGTGGCAAAACTTTAAGCACAGCCGCGGAGATAAAGAAAGCTTCTTTATCCATAATTAAAGATAAAACCCCAAAATAATGCTAATAGACAGCCACGCGCATTTAGTTTCTCTAGAAGAAGATCTTGATGACATACTCAAAAGAGCCAACGAGAATGGGGTAGGTAAGATTGTATCAATTTCTTCAGATATCCCTTCAACAGAATCCACAATAGCTCTTAGCAATAAATACAGCCATGTTTTTGCTACAACTGGGGTACACCCACACAGTGCTGATCAAATGTGTGAAGAGGTCCTAAGTGAAATAGACCGTTACGCCACTCATGAAAGAGTTGTAGCTATTGGAGAGACTGGGCTTGATTATTTCTATATGAGCTCAGAGAAAGAAATTCAAATCAATTCATTCACCCAGCAAATACGTATGAGCAAGAAACACGAGCTCCCAATTATTATTCATGTCCGTGATGCTCACGAAGATATGCTTCGTATTTTGCAAGAGGAGGATCTGGCTGACCCACCTGGTGTTATACATTGCTACACCGGAGATTATGAGACGGCCGTTAAATATTTGGATTTGGGATTCTGCATATCTTTCTCAGGGATTGTTACATTTAAGAAGTCCGAAGAGCTCAGGGAAGCTGCAAAACATATCCCGGCAAACAAAATACTGATAGAGACCGACTCTCCCTATCTTGCCCCAGTGCCTCATAGAGGAAAACCAAATGAGCCCTCATTTGTTAAACATGTAGCTGAAACCGTTGCCGAAGTTAGGGGAATTTCCTTTGAAGAGCTGGCAGGGCTAACCAAAGCTAACGCTGAGAAACTTTTTAGAATTTGACCTACCTAATCTAAGAGAAATTTATGTCTAAAAAACCTAAAATTGGTATTACAATTGGGGACCCAAATGGAGTTGGCCCAGAGGTAGTTGTAAAAGCCCTCTCTCACCCTGATGTAGTAAGTTTGTGTGAGGTTGTTATATTCGGGGATGCCGGAATTATCCAAAAAGCTGCAAACGATTCTCGCCTATCAATTAATTTTAATCAATGCTCAGAATTTGGGGTAGAAGATTTAAAACCCGGAACTATAGACAAGAAAGCGGGTCAGGCCAGCCTGGATTATATAAAAGCTGCAGTTAAGTCTGCTATGGAAAAAGAAATTGATGCTGTAGTTACAGCCCCCATAAGTAAAGAATCAACACACCTGACCGGATCTACCTATCCTGGTCACACAGAAATGCTAAAAGACCTAACGGGCGCAGATCAGGCAGTAATGATGTTTGAAGGTAGCAAGTTTAAAGTAATGCTGGTTACCATCCACGAAGCGCTTTCAAATGTGCCCAGTCTGATTACAAAAGACCGTGTAATGTCCACTATCAGAATTACTCAAGACGCACTAATTAATCTATTTAAAATAGAGCGTCCAAAAATTGTAGTTTGTGGACTAAACCCACATGCTGGGGAATCTGGAGCGTTTGGAAAGGAAGAGATAGATCATATAATTCCTGCAGTTGAGGAAGCAAGAGAGCTTGGGATTAACATAGATGGCCCCTTACCCGCCGACACTTTATTTTGTTATGCCAACCAGGGCAAGTGGGACGCAGTGATTGCAATGTATCACGACCAGGGTCTCATACCATTTAAAATGATTTCATTTAATGATGGTGTGAATATAACGCTTGGGCTTCCAATAGTAAGAACTTCCCCTGATCACGGAACGGCTTTTGATATTGCCTGGCAAGGAAAAGCCGACCCTTCAAGTATGATAGAGGCTATAAAAGTAGCAGCCCTACTTGCAAAAAATAAATTAGCTTAGTGTTTTGTTAGAAGTAAATAGAAGAGGGAGTACTTCTCCGGATTTCTCCCGGATCACAATATCATAGAGCCCTGCACTAGGTGTTTCCTCAAGATTGATTTCAATCACAGTCTTATCAGTTTGCTTAGCAACCAGTCCCATTGAAGCTGCGGGTTCAACAACTCCAGATGTGCCAACTATAAGCATTACCTGACACTGCTCAATTGCTTGAAGTGCCGCATCTATAACAGCCATATCGATCATCTCACCAAACCAAACTACATTTGGTCTTCCAATCTCGCCGCATTTTTTGCATTTAGGAGGTAATTCAGCCAAAGGCACTTCATAACTTTGCTCTATCTCTCCACATTTGGTGCATTTTATCTGCCAAAGATTTCCGTGCATCTCAAGAACATCATGACTTCCTGCCATCTGGTGAAGCCCATCAATATTTTGAGTGATTAGCGTGATCTTTTGCACATAGTGCTCTAGCTCGGCAAGCGCATAGTGACCAGGATTGGGTTTTGCATCCTTAACAGCATTTCTTCTCCAGTCATACCATTCCCAGACAAGCTTGGGGTCATTCCAAAAAGCCTCGGGAGTCGCAAGCTCTTCTGGTCTGTAATTTTGCCAAAGCCCCTCTTCGCCTCTAAACGTAGGAACACCACTTTCTGCCGAAATCCCGGCGCCCGTGAGAATAACAATGTTAGTTGCCCTCTCTATTTCCGCTTGGGCCTGTGCAATCTTATCTTCAAGTTCTGTCATAATATTATTAAGTCTACCAGAAAAACTTCATTATCTAGGATATATAATTTGAGCTTGGGCAATAGACTCTGGATATACTATAACCTTCTCGCCACTTTGCCACTGTACAACTACCATTTCATGACCTATCTGATTTCCACTAGAGTCTGTTTTGAACTTGCCGTAGAAGGTTATAAAGTCTACTTGCTTGGCAGCTTGTCTAAGAGCTAAATCATCAAGAGTTCCAGCCATCTGAATGCACTTCTCAACAACAAGACCTATGTTGTAACCCTGAGCCGCCACGTAATCGGGCTCCTTATTATATGTGGACCTAAAGTTAGAGAAGAATTCTGATGGCGTGGGACCTATGTCGGGTTCAATTTGAAGACCCCTCTCCCACTGACTTGCCGACAAAGCCCCTTCAACAGCATCCCCGAGTTCGTGTTTGAAAAGCTTAATAGAGGCAACAACAAATGCTGCCCCACTTGAGTATATGCCCTGTTTTTCTAAATACTTAGAGAGCGCTATATCGTCTTCAGCGCGACCCATACCAAGTATGAGATCTGGGTTATAAGAAACCATATCATCTAACTCGGAAACAAAATCAATCGTGCCAGAGATAAATTTATACTCTTTTACTTCAAACCCACATTTTTCACCATATTCTTTTGCTGCATTTGCAACCCGCGATGAAAAGCCACTGTTAGAAGCGCTAAAAGCAGCAATTCTTTTTGCATCGGGATCAGCTTTTCTTATGCAATCTATTATTCCGTATGAGTATTTACTAGCGGGGGTTATTGCATTGATTACATTTTCAAGTTTGCGCTCTTCTATCTCATCCGTGGAGCCGCCGTGATTCCAAAGTGTTTTATTATAATCATGGGCAACCTCACAAGCAGAAACGGCGAGTGAGCTTGAGTAGGGACCAAGCAGTATGTTTACATTGTCTTCTGTGATTAATTTCTCTACGTTAGATCTGCACTTAGAGACAATACTTTCGTCATCATAATAAATAAATTCTACAGGTAGTTTCGAAGCCTGGTCTTCTATATAGATCCCACCCAGACTATTAATTTCTTCAACCCATAGCCTTATCCCTTCATAACTCTCAACGCCCTGAATGGAATAATTGCCACTTAGTGAGATGGATAGTCCTACTTTAACTTTTTCTATAGATTGTTGTTGCATCATCTCTAATTGTATCAGCAAAAAGATACAACAGTCCTATAATGGGCTATAAAAATGGAAAAATCCAGGTTAGATGGTGCTACGAATCTAAGGAAGCTTCTTTAGAGCCTCAGTGATTCTGTCCATTCCCTTAACTATGTCATCCATAGAAGTTGCGTAAGAAATTCTTACATGGTCATCTGAGCCAAAAGCAACCCCTGGGACTACAGCAACTTTTGCCTCAACCAAAATAAACTCAGTAAAGTCTAGTGAGTCCTTTATGATTTTACCCTCAAACTCTTTGCCATAATATCCAGACACATTCGGGAATACATAAAAAGCCCCTTGTGGGTCAAAACAGGTTATTTGGGGGATGTCATTTAGTTTTTCAACAATATAGTTTTTTCTCTGCTCAAACTCTTTGGTCCTATCATCTATCACACCATGATCACCTGTAAAAGCTGCGATTGCTGCCCACTGAGAAATTGAAGTAGGGTTTGATGTGGATTGTCCTTGCAGCTTGCTCATGGCGCTGATTACATCTTTATCGCCTGCGGCATAACCTATTCTCCACCCTGTCATTGAGTAGGTTTTGGACACTCCATTTACAAGGATAGTGGCTTTCTTAACATCTTCACCTAATGCAGCAACAGGTATATGTTTAATACCGCCATATATGATCTTCTCATATATTTCGTCAGAAATTATTGTTAGACCAGCGTCCATTGCAACATCAACAATTGCCCTTAGCTCATCTTCGTTATATGTTGCTCCAGTTGGATTAGAAGGATAGTTCAATATGAGTGCTTTCGTATTGGAGTTGATATGCTTTTTAAGCGAATCCGGGGTAATTTTGAAGCCGTCATCTTCACTTGTTTCAAGTATTATTGGTGTAGCCTCAGCTAATTTGATCTGTTCTGGATATGAAACCCAGTAAGGAGCCGGAACAATAACCTCATCCCCACTATCAAAGAGCACTTGCATTACATTGTAGAGAGTGTGCTTTGCACCCACGGATGCTATGATCTCAGACTTCTCATACTCAAGGCCGTGGTCTTCCTTTAATCTGTGAAGAATAGCGTCTTTTAATTCATCTATTCCACCAACACCGGTGTATTTTGTCATACCATCGTTAATTGCCCTGATGGCTTCTTCTTTGACGTGATCCGGGCTGTCAAAATCAGGCTCTCCCGCTCCAAATCCAATTACATCTACTCCTTGAGCTTTAAGGGATTTAGCTTTTGCGGTAATAGTTAGAGTTGCAGATGGTTGTAGTCTTTGCGCGCGCGCAGATAATTTCATTGAGTAATTCCTCCTAACTTTTTAAAAGTTTTTCCCTTAACCTTTTTTCTACTATATCGGGCACCATATGGGGAGCCGTCCCGTTTAAAGATATTACTTCTTTTATTACAGATGAACTTATATGTGAGAACTCACTATCTGTTACCATAAAGACTGTTTCCAGATCTGAGCTAAGCGTTTTATTGGCAAGAGCCATTTGCATCTCAAACTCGAAATCGGATACGGTCCTCATACCTCGTAGAACGATATTAGTTCCCATCTTTTTTATGTATTCAACAAGCAATCCTTCGAAGTAGTCCACTCTTACATCATCGCGGCCTTTAAATACTTCGTTCAATATCTCTACTCGCTCTTCAACTGTAAAAACAGTCTTTTTAGTAGTATTATGGGCAACGGCAACAATAATTTGGTCAAAGACCTTTACACCACGCTCTATAATATTTAAGTGCCCTTTTGTAAATGGGTCAAAGGACCCTGGATATATTGCAACTTTCATGATTGTTCACCCTTCCTAAAATAACTCACTTGAGTACCTCCAAAGGGTTTTGTCACTCGAATAAACCCTTTCGGAGTATCATCGATTTTATGGTCGTGCTCTATGACTATTACCCCTTCATCGTGTAGTAAATCTGATGCATCTTGTATAAAATCTTTCACTTCTAAATCTGCATAAAGCTTATAAGGTGGATCTATAAAAATTAGTTCAAAAATCTCTTTTTTCTTTCTTAATCTTAATAAAGCTGTTTTATAATCTGAGCAAATCAACTTTGCTTTATCTGAAAAACCGCAGTGCTCATAGTTCTCTTTAATTATTTTGAACACCAACGGGTCTTTCTCTATCACTGTTACGTGATCTACCCCGCAACTAAGGGCTTCAATGCCAATTCCTCCTGAGCCTGCAAAAACATCCAGAACTCTGACACCTGAAATATCACCCAGAGTATCAAAAACGGATTTCTTGACCCTGCTTGTCATTGGGCGAATTTTCTGCCCCTTTGGAACCTTAAGCTTTCGGCCCTTTGCCGACCCCGTAAGTACCTGCAACATAAGGATTGTTATACTACCATGGAGTCCTTGTTTGGCAACGAATAATAAGCTTAATTTGAGTATGAAAAAAAGTCTTTGTTTGATATAAAATATCGGTTTAAATATATATTAGTTTTTAACCACTCACTGAGGAGCTTTCATATGACAATTACATTAAGTAGGGGATTTAATGTTGTTACTGTATTTTTAGTATTACTAACTTTTGTTCCTGTCTCATTAACATCCACACCCGCAAGAGCAGCTGTTACTGAGTCGCAGATGATTGCACCTGAACTAAATGCCTCTACAAAAAGAGAGATAAACGAAATTAAAGTAAGACGCGCTTTAGAAAACAAAATTGTTGCCGAGAAGCTGATGAGTCATGGACTCACTAAAGAAGAAGTATCTCAGAAAATTAGTACTATGTCCGATGAGCAGGTACACCAGATCGCATCCCTGAGCGACCGTATCCCTGCCGGAGGAGATGGCGTAGTTGCAGTAGTAGTTACACTTCTTGTCATAACAGCGCTAGTACTCTTAATCATATTTTTATGGAAGAGAATTTAGTTATATAAATACTATCAATGCTAAGAAAATTCTCTCTATTGTTTGCAATAACAGTAATATTGGCATTGTCTAGTTGTAATCAAAAACAGCTCTCCCAACTACCTTCTTCGGATAATGACAACGTTATGGTTGTGGAGAATGTCCCCTTTGTAAAGCAGGAAGATAAGTTCTGCGGCCCTGCAGCTATGGCATCTGTTATGCAGTTCTATGGACAAGACATAGACCAGAATGAAATAGCCGAGGAAGTATACATACCCGAGTTAAACGGTGCCCTAATTTCAGATATGGAAAATTTTGCCAAAGCTAAAGGCTACAAAACGGTAAGCACAAACGGCAATATTGAAATGCTTAAATCACATTTGGATAACAACTACCCAGCCATATTGCTGGTTGACAAAGGGAAATGGA
Source organism: Deltaproteobacteria bacterium (assembly GCA_029262275.1). Classification (GTDB taxonomy): domain Bacteria; phylum Desulfobacterota_D; class UBA1144; order Nemesobacterales; family UBA2774; genus CR02bin9. The sequence continues at coordinate 28,096 of JAJCZS010000014.1, forward strand.
AAGTAAGTGTGCCGCACTACTATGTTGCATATGGTTATAATGATGAGAAAGAAATAATAATTCTTCATACAGGGTTTAACGAAGCCCAAGAGATCAGTTTTGAAAAGCTGGATAAAGAATGGGAAAAAATGAACAGACTAATGCTGGTAGTAACAAATTGAATAAAACTCTATTTAAAATAAGCCCAATAATTATAATGTTAATATTTTCTGCAGGCTGTGCTTCGTTGCATGGATCGCTGTTGATGAAAGATCCTTTAACAGCCGAGGAACACAATAACCTTGGAGTTATCTATGAAAGAGAAGGTAAACTTGATCTAGCGATTAGAGAATATAAAAGTGCTATACGAGTCGATAGCAGATTGATAACACCAGTTGTTAACCTTGGCAATGTTTATCTAAAACAAGGGGAATATACAGAAGCTGAAAAATATTATAAGCAAGCACTTAAAAAAGATGATATTAATCTAGAAGCTGCCAATAACCTTGCGTCCCTATATATAGGGACCGGATCAAATTACCAAGAGGGCTTAGAATATATCTTGCCTGCAACAAATGGATTGGAGACGATCCCACCCTATGCACTAGACACTATAGGTGCCTTATACTTAAAACTCAAAGACAAAGAGCTGGCTGAGACATTTCTTATTCGAGCATGTGAGAATGTAGGTGACAATCCAGCTCTAGTAGAGGGAATAAGGTCACACCTATGGGAATTGGGTATTAATAAAAGATGCGGTAGTTAGGAACTACCTAATATCGTTCCTGCCAGAATTTTTCTTCCGGAAAGAAAAGATTTTATATCCAGACGTTTTCCACCTTCGATTTGCAGCTCTAAAATATCGAGAGCACCTTGTCCGGTGGCTACTCTAAGTACGCCCGAGCCTGATTCAAGGATCTCACCAGGTTTACCCTGACCCTCTATAACTTGGGTTTTGAATATTTTAAGAGACTTGCCCTCAAAACTGGTGAATGTACCCGGCCACGGGTTCATCCCTCTTATCAGATTCCATAACTCCAAAGCAGGCTTTCCCCAATCTATCTCCCCATCACTCTTTTTCAGCATTGGAGCGTATGTGGCTTGAGATTCATCTTGTTTGACAGGTTTTAATTTACCTTCCTTGAGATGATTTATAGTTTCAATGAGAAGCTTTCCTCCCATATTAGAGAGCTTCTCTGACAGAACTCCGGCGTCGTCTTGATCTTCTATCTGAAGCTCTTGTTTTAAAAGCATATCCCCGGTATCCATCCCTACATCCATTAGCATTGTAGTTATACCCGTCTCCTTCTCTCCTCTAACGATAGCCCAGTTTATTGGAGCTGCGCCTCTATATTTAGGAAGTAGCGAGGCGTGTACATTAATACAGTCATGTGTTGGAAGCTCTAAAATATCTTTTGGAAGGATTTTGCCATATGCAGTAACACAAATTAAATCTGGCCTAAGTTCATTTAACTCTTCAAGAAACTCCTGGGTTTTAATTTTATCTGGCTGTAGAATCAGGATATTATGCTCTTCTGCCAAAACTTTAGTCGGTGGTGGAGTGAGCTTGCGCCCCCTGCCCTTGGGTTTATCAGGTTGAGCAACAACTGCAACTACTTCATCCTCAGACTCAATTAGAGCTTTTAAGCAAGGCACAGCAAACTCTGGCGTTCCCATAAATATTATTCTCATATTGGCAAAGATTATATTGTTAAAACTAAATAACCACAAATACTTCTATGTCTACTGTTTGATAAATTATTTACAATTACTTATATTATCTATCTTATTGTCGGTTTATTATTTTCTTAAGAAATTAAGGTATAGTATAAACGGGAATAAATCTTTGTATTAAGTTGTTTTGTATATTAGGAGGAGAGGACCATGAAAAATCAGACTTTTAAATTATTAGCCTTTAGCTTTGTATTAGCTTTATGCTTTAACTTATCTTTTTCAAATCAATCAAGAGCAGATGCCTGTTTGCCTAGCTGTGCCACTAATGATTCCAGAATGCTAACATTTGGCGGCCAAAATCTGAACACGTTTGTATTTGAATTGCTCACTTTCGGTGTAGGATCACCTGCTGGTGATGCAAATCTTCACATCAGAATCTTCGATGGTGAAAGTGGCGGGTTGTGGGATAATGAGGCTATTGGAACTTTGGAATATACACTTTTTGCGGATCCACTGGGAAATACCACTGGTACTTTTCCATTAGGCACCTGGACAGGTGATGGATCAGCTGGATTAAACACAGGCAATCCTATGCCTGATAACGACTTTTTTGATATTATTATCCCAAATGCTCCTGAAGCTATGGCTGAGAGCGGAAACTTCTTATACCGTATGGCTGCAAGAAACCTAGCTCCAGATCAGGCTGTTATAAGCAATTTTAAAGTCCAAGTGGTCGGAGACGGCACCTCATTATTTATATTTCCTGGTGACCAGCCCTTTGGTTACGAAGCAACCTGGAGAGGGGCCACAGGGCCTGATACTACTGCTGCTGGTGACATTATATACCCCACTTTTGCTGTAGACCCTGTAGGTTGTGATCCTACACCTGGCTGTTACAATGACCCGGCCTGCTGCTTTTTTAGCCCTTACGACGGCTCTTTTGATTTCTTCTTCCTAAATGATCAGGACCGCACCTTTTTAGACTTCTGGGATGGGGATCTAGACTATGGTGTGACGCTTGCATCTGACCCACCTCCTTATCAAGACACTAATGATCCAAATACACCACCCGGAATACCTATATTTGCGGATGTTCCCAATACAAATCCTCAGTCATCTGCCGGAGCACTCCCACCAGATGATACTTTGCCGCTTGATGAATTTAATGCCTTCATTAGACCGCCCAATATAACCTATTCATTAATTGATCCAAACGGCGTCCCTTATACCAACGTTAACCCATCAGCTAATCAAGAGTGGGAGCTGTTTCAGCTAAACACGGAACCGGGATGTGCCCCTTTAATTTGCGACATTGAAGTTGCAGACATACCTCAGGGTATTTGGCATATAAGAGTTACAGGCATGGACATGTGGAATATCAATTACATAAGGGCCTTTGATAAAATTATAGGAGTTGACCCAGGGGGTAATCCTGTACCGCCACTTAGCCCTAATTTGCCGCCTGTAGGGCCTAAAGTTGTACCTACATTCTCAGAGTGGGGAATGCTGGCTGTTGCTCTCTTCCTTGGAGTGATCGGAATATATTCACTTAGAAAGAAAAAGAGTGCAGACACAACATCTTGCTAATTTAAATATAGAAATTAAAGATAATGCTCCTCTGGATAGTTAAATCTATTCAGGGGAGTTTTTATTTTAATAGAATATTTTTATGTTAGATGGTCAAACGAAAGGGTTTTAATTATCTTCTTCAGCTTTTTCGGTAACTGCTTTTGTGAAAATATCGGTGAGCCACTTCTTAATTTTATCCTGAGAGCCTTTTCCGATCGTTTTTCTTACTTTAGCAAGTGAGATAACAGCCTTTGCAGCAGATCTATGCCCACCCGCACTTCCTATTTCTTTAAACAACTCTCTTACAAGACGACCTGCGCCTTTAACATAACCCACATTTCTGACAGAGATAATCAGGTGCGAATTACCTAAAATCCCAAAGGCAACAGACCATTCTACGCCTTTTACCTGAATTCCGAAATCAGATATCTTGGGAATCAGATATTCTCTATCAACCCTTCCAACGTTAACAAAAAAGATACCGTCCTTTATCCAATGGTCCGCAAGCGCTTGGCCGAGAGATTTCATTTCAGATGGCGGCACCTCGGCACGCTCAATACGTCTTAGCAGCGCAAGGTTTGCATGGGGATAAAGAAAAGTAAAAGCCTCTACATCATCAGGATTTGCATCACGGTTTAGGGTAATGGTATCTGTCTTAATACCATAGAGAAGCGCTGTAGCAAGCCTCTCAGATATATCAACCTGGGCTGCACGTAAGTACTTTGTTAAAATTGTGGAAGTTGCTCCTTCCTCAGCTCTAATCTCTTTAAACTTTGCCTCATATGACCCAACCAAAGGATGGTGGTCAATAACAGTGTCTACATTTGGAATTTCATTTCCACCAAAAAAAGGCGGCTGTACATCTACAAGCGCAATTGAATCAAAATCTTTAAGTTTGCTAAGTGATAGTGCCTCCAAGTCAATCTCTAGAAGCTCAATCATGGCTACGTTTTCAGGACGGGATATTTTCTCTCCCAAATGCCCGATAATTGCAGTTTGTTTGTTTCTCTTTAGAAGAGTTCTAAGTGCTAAAGCACTTGCAATAGAATCTGGGTCTGGGTGATCATGAAGCAATATTAAAAGCTTCTTAGCACCTGCGTGAGCTTCTCTAAGCTCCTCCACTCTAAGCTCTGTCATAGCAAGTCTTTCTTCACGCTCTATTTGCTCTGACAACAATTTATGGAACGCTACAAACCTTACAGATGGTGGTGGCTCATCATGTTCATCACCATTGCTGACAATTAATGGAGTTTGAGGGTAATGTTTTGCTATTTTTTGAGACCGCTTAGGAGTAAAAAAGTTGTTTTCTAATATTATGAGGGAAAAATCACCTGTTTGATTAACAGCTTCTTCAAGAGAACTGACCCATATGACCTCGCCTCGCTTAGAGAAAAGCCCAAGCAAAAGAGAATCAAATTCTCCGATAAAAAGATATCTTTTAAGCTCTTTCGTCATAGTATTACTTCGCCTTACTTAACTCCGGCTTTTGGCAAGCAGCACTTAAGCCTTGGATGAATTCAGAGAGCTCATTTAAAAGATTATCCGTATCACTTCCATGTTTTTCTATTATTCTCACAATCGCGCTTCCCACTATAACTGCATCTGCATAGTCGGCTATCTCTTCAACTTGCTCAGGGGAGGAGACTCCAAATCCAACTCCTACGGGAAGCTCTGTTGCAGATTTGATCTGATCAGCTAGTGAATCGAGTGAGTAATTCAGATCAGGTCTGGCTCCTGTAACACCAGTTACAGAGACAAGATAAACAAAACCGCTAGCATTTTTTGAAACTAATTCAATTCTTTCAGAAGTACTTGTTGGCGCTAGAAGAAAAACCAGATTAAGCCCGGCTTTGTCTGTGTGAACCTTAAATTCAGGGGCTTCTTCGGGTGGCAGATCAACGACTAGGACTCCATCGGCGCCTGCGTCTGCAGCATCTTTCGAGAATTCTTCAACTCCATAATGGAAAAAAGGGTTGTAGTAACCAAATAAGATTATAGGTACTTCTGATACTTTTCTTATATTCCTTACAGTCTCTAGAACATCCTTTAGCGTAGCGCCTCCAGCAAGTGCTCTTTCGGACGCTAGCTGAATAACAGGACCGTCAGCCATAGGATCTGAAAACGGAATACCAAGCTCTATAATATCAGCTCCTGATTCTTCTAACTTAAGAACTATATTTTCGGTAGTCTTAAGAGAAGGATCACCTGCTGTTATATATGTAACTAAAGCAATTCTACCCTTTTCATTAAGTTCGTTGAACTTATTCTTTATTCTATTCATGAGTTTTTTATTGTTGTTTGTTTATAGGGAAAAATGCTGTCTATAATGGGTATCTCTATATGAAATTACTAAATAATCCAACCCCTTCAATCGATGCTTCGGTCAAACTCTAACACCTCCAGACCCAAAGTCAAGACAGCCTAAAAGCAAAAATCAAATCTAAAAAACGCTATATCTAATCAACAAAACTTACTGAGATTCATTAGTTTCCATAAGCTCAGCTATGGTATTTATATCTTTGTCTCCCCTACCCGATAAACAAATTATCATTATTGAGTCTTTAGGCATTGTTGGAGCTTTCTTCATAGCATAAGCAATAGCATGAGAGGTCTCTAATGCGGGAATTATCCCCTCAACCTCAGAGATGAATTGAAAGCCCTCTAGAGCCTCAGTGTCTGTGACATTTGTATATGAAACTCGACCTATATCATTAAAATAGGAATGCTCAGGTCCTACTCCTGGATAATCAAGCCCTGCGGCTATAGAGTGTGTGCCTTGTATCTGTCCATCTTCGTCTTGAAGCAGATAAGTTTTACTTCCATGCAGCACGCCAACACTTCCAGCAGAAATGGTCGCAGCATGATGTCCCGTATCAACACCAGATCCTGCGGCCTCTACTCCGGTGATCTCAACTCCCTCGTCCTCAATAAACGGATAGAAGAGCCCCATAGCGTTTGACCCGCCTCCCACGCAAGCAACAAGGAGGTCAGGAAGCCTATCTTCTTTTTCTAAAATTTGCTCCCTAGCTTCTTTCCCTATAACAGATTGAAAATCCCTAACCATCATAGGGTATGGGTGAGGACCGGCAACGCTGCCTATTATATAGAAAGTATCTCTAACATTGGTAATCCAGTCTCGCATAGCCTCGTTCATAGCATCTTTTAGGGTTTGGGTACCCTGGGTGACTTCTCTTACCTTTGCACCTAGAAGCTTCATCCTCAAAACATTAAGCGACTGGCGTCTTGTATCTTCAATACCCATAAATATCTCGCATTCCATATCTAAGAGTGCTGCAACAGTGGCTGTGGCAACTCCATGCTGTCCCGCTCCTGTCTCGGCGATTATTCTTTTCTTACCCATGCGGGATGCGAGTATGGCTTGCCCAATTGTGTTATTAATTTTGTGAGCCCCAGTATGGGCTAGGTCCTCTCTTTTTAGATAAATCTTTGCCCCACCTAACTTCTCCGTCATTCTCTGAGCAAAATAAAGAGGTGTAGGACGCCCTACGTATTCTGAGAGATAGTAATTCAGCTCTTCTAGAAATTTGGGGTCATTTTTAATTTCTTCATATGCCTTTTCCAACTGTAGAATTGCAGGCATAAGAGTCTCAGAGACATATCTGCCTCCAAACTCTCCAAAGTGTCCTAACTCATCTGGTAGTGTTGTTTTAGTTTCCATTATTTATCGCCTCAATAAAATTTTTCAACTTTTGGTGGTCTTTTTTCCCTGGCTCAGCTTCAACTCCACTGCTAACATCCACAGCATAGGGGTTCACTATCCTCACTGCCTCTGAAACGTTATCTGGAGTAAGCCCTCCTGAGAGAATAACTTTCTTAGGGAGCCTCATATCTTCTATTATTGTCCAATCAAAGCTCCTGCCGGTTCCTCCATATTCATCATCAGAGTATGTATCGAGAAGGATAGCCTGAACAGGATATTGCGCAACCTTACCTGGATCAAGGGTATCTTTCACCCTAAAGACCTTAATAACTTTGGTAGGAACTGAGTTACAAAATTGAGGATCCTCATCCCCGTGCAGCTGTACTGCATTTATACCAGTCTTACCCATTATCTCTCTGATCTCATTTAAATCCTGATTTACAAAAACCCCAACTGTTGTAAGAAATGGCGGCAAAGTTGAGATTATGCCCCCCGCAGTCTCGGGATCTACGTATCTCTTGCTTCCTTTATAGAAGATAAAGCCCAGCGCATCTGCGCCGAATCCAACAGCAGCCTCAGCATCTTCCATATTGGTAATACCACATATCTTAATCCTTGTTCTAGATAAATTCTGCATAATTGTAAGAGGGAAATTATAAAAGTTGATTCGAGCTATGTAAACAGCACATTTTTTATGACCTAATTAGGATTTTCTGACTCTATGTGTTTATTTATTGACTCAGCTATTATCCGGTACCCGTTTTTATTAGAATGGCCGCCAAAGTTGTTGGGATATATTTGCTCGTCTGCAGCCGCATTCTGTAGAGGCTCCAGCATATCCAGATAAGGGATATTGTGATCCGTGAAATACGCTTTTATTAATTTATTTACCACCTCTTCACTTTGTAAAAGATTATTTAGCGTAGATGAATTAGATAACTCGTCATTATCTAGTATAAATTCTGAGAATACGGCCTCTTTAGTTGGAATAATTACAACCAGAAACTCTACATCCCCTTCCTGAGCCAGCTGATTCATTCTATTGAAGAATTCAAAAGTTAGCCCTAGCCCATCCCTGACCTCAGGACTTCGTAAGTCTAGACCCTTTAGTCTTCTATCTGGTGTAAGACCTGTATTAATTCCACTCTCTTTAGCCTCGAGCATTAAAACTTCTTCCCCTTTGCTAAGTCTCCGTTGTTGTCTGAGGTTGTCACCTATAAATGATGAGCTAATAATTCTATAGAGCACACTATTGCCAGCAAGCCAATCACTAAAGCTCTGGTTATTGGTTTTCTTGGCGTCTTTTACATCCTCTAGTGCTGAGCCTTTCCTTAGATCTTCCCATATAGGAACTGTATACACCGCAGTGCGCGCATCCTTTAGATCATTGCCAAGGTAGAAACCAACTATGATCAGTTTTGGATTGAGCTCAAATGCTTTCTCTTCCATTAGATACAAGTATTCAGCCGGACCATAGCCACCAAGAGATAAGTTATATACATCCTTTCCTGAAATCCTCGCAAGCGCATTAGGCCAAGAATTCGCAGCTGTTGCGCTTATCCCATAGGTATGAGAATCTCCAATTGCAACTATGTCTACCGACTCTGGAACAGATTTATTTCTAAATCCCCAGGAATCATGGGCTCCAGAGTTAGGCTCTATTTTGTATCTGAGAACTTCATCATAGGAAGTGTTGGGTTTTAGGAAATCGATGGGCTCAAAAAAGAGCCTTGAGAGACCTTCAACCACTAGTAGTACAAAAATGGCTATGAAAATTACTAACAGGGAATTCCTTAAATACCTATTCATATCTAAGCGCCTCAATAGGATCTAGTTGAGATGCTTTACGTGCAGGGTATATGCCAAAGAATATTCCAATAATAGCTGCAACACCAAAAGCTAGAAGTGTTGCGCTCAAGGAAATAACGACAGGCCAATTTGTAAACGACGAAGCGATTTTTGATCCGAGAATACCTATCAAAACTCCAATTAGCCCACCAGCTAAAGAAAGTAATACAGATTCTATTAAAAATTGAATAAGAATATCCTTTTGCTTGGCGCCCACGGCCATCCTTATTCCTATCTCCCTGGTCCTCTCCCCTACTGATACGAGCATTATATTCATAATTCCTATTCCACCTACAAGTAGAGAGATAGAGGCAACACTGGCAAGCAGAATGGTCATGATCCTAGAGATTGCAAATATTCTATTTATGATACTGAGCTGACTTTTGATATAAAATTCATCTTCTTCATCCGCACCATAACTGTGGCGTTCTCTAAGCAAGTTTATTATTTGACTCTCTGCAATTGGAATATCCTCTGAAGATCTTACTGAGACGGAGATACTTTCTACCTGGTCAATGGCCTTTATATATCTCTGAAACGTAGAATATGGGATTAAAACAACATCATCTTGGTCCCTTCCACCTGATGTTTGCCCAAGAGAGCTCATGACACCAATTACTCTAAATATATTTTTATTTATTCTAAGTGTTTGACCAATCGGGTTTTGAGATCCAAAGAGATTTGCCGCAACTGTTTTACCCAGCACACATACTCTTGCTCTTTCTGTTACATCTTGGTTATTGAAAAAGTTACCGCGGTCGGTATACCAGTCGTTAATGCTAATAAAATCAGGCCCTACTCCAATAACCAGAGTAAACCAGTCCTGGTTTCCAAATATGATCTGCTGCCCCAGATCAATCAAAGGGGAAACATTGGTTACCATATCTAATTCTTTAATAGCCTCAGCGTCCTCGGGGGTTAGAACATAGGCTTTTTGCTGTGATCCTGACCCTACTCCCCTCTTTCCTGTTTTGACCAAAAAAGAGCTCCCGCCAAGACTTGTCAGCTGATCCTCTATCATTTTCTCAGCCCCTTGGGTAACTGCGACAAGACTGATTACCGCTGCAACACCGATAATAATTCCAAGTGTAGTAAGAATTGAGCGTATTTTGTTAGATGCGATTGCTCGGTATGCAACTTTAAATGCTGATAATGGATTCATATATATTCGCCTAGTAGTGATGATTCATTAGAACTCATAGCCAAAGAATTTGATATCTTTTGCGTACATTTTCGAGACTTCCTCTTTTGTTTCCTCTGAATAATAGGTTCTATAATTTTTGTGTTTGGAGCTATTTTTATGAGGCAGACTAACGCCTTCAAATCCAAGGGTCTCAAACACCTTCTGGGAATCATTAGCTAAATCTTCAAATTTACCTACAAAATCAACAATTAAATTGCCGTTTTTATCTGACACATAGTCGAGCTGGTTATAGAGAATGCTTTTCCTGCCATCGGTGTCATCTATAGTATCAGTACATTTGTATAGAAACTCATCAAAAGAATTAGAATTAGCTAATACATATTGGGTGAGATCGTTGTACCTTCTCATACCAAAGATCTTTTTATACCATGTCATCGTACCCTTTTCTTGAATCATCGTGTACCAGGAAACAAGCCTATCCCACGGATTTCTAACAAAAGCTACTTTATAGTACTCGGACCACTCATCACCTAACTCCTCTTTAGCCCACAAGGCATGATCGTGAGTACCCATAAAATTCTCTAGGTCAGGAATGTTCTCTTTTAGCACAGCTTCAAAGCTTCTGCCTGCTGTTTTCTGAATATGGACAAATAAAAATTTTTTCGATCTTGATATTAACAATTATCCCTCTATTTACTATCTAATTTCAGCATATCTAATTGGAAAATATATATCATGAGTGGTTAAGTTACAAAGAAATAAAAGCGATTGGACCTAATTGGACCTTCTTTTGTCATCTTCAAGCGCATCATGAAAAAACTTGAAAGCTAAGCCTGATCTTAGAATGGAATATCCAAGGAAAGCTAATGCTGCACCTATATATGAATACGTAGGAGAAAGCACGAGCATCAGTATCAAATAAAAGACAGTTGAGATGAGACCCAGTATTGTTCTTAGCCCAGGCCTATCCATTGATAGAAGTGCAGGGTTTATCCAGAAAGTGAGTTTTAGGATCAGCACAGCAGCAGCCATTATTCTAAGCGCATTTGTTGCGGGCAGATAATCACTACCAAAAACAATATTAATTATTGGCTCTGCAAAAATTATCATTACAACTGCAGCTGGGATTATGATTAGAACAAGAGCCTTTGTCGTACTCTTGATCATTTTCTTAAAATCCTTAATTGCATTTGAGCTAGTAAATTTTACAAGCTCTGGATAAATGGCTTCATAAAGCGGGTCGACTACCTTGTTCATAATTGAAGCAACAGAGCTTGCTATTTTATAGAAAGCAACAGCATCCTTCCCTGCAAAATATCCAAGTATGATAACTCCTAAGTATTTCTCATTACCAGTTTTTAGAGTGGCAATAAAACTCGTGTTCCCTAAAAACCATGCTATCCCCTTCCACTGATCTCTGACAAGCCCTATATCCGCTCCAAGCCAGCCCTGAAAACCACTCTCGTTTAGAGTTTTAACTACTGCCCACATTCTTATAGAAAATCCTATAAAACTTGCAATTATAATCCCGTAAAGAACTCCTTTTATTCCAAAATCTGCATATAAAAACCCCACAACAATAATAAGCCTGAAAAACTTTTGGAAAGAATTTATAAAAGCAATTGTCTTAAATCTGTCAAAGACCCTTAGAATCGCATCAGAAGTAGAGTTAGCTGTATCAATAAAAAGGCTTATAGAAAAGATCCAGATGAGTACATAGGCATCTGGGGATTTTATTACATATACACTGATAAGCTTTGCGCTCAAAATTGCAATAATGAATGCTATTATCCCGCTTCCGATATCTAAAATGTATGAGAGTTTTATCATGGAGCGCGTTTTATCAGACTCTCCGCGCTCAAGATATGTGCCGATGTATTTAGTAGCCGTTTCCCAAACTTTAAGATCAAAGAACATGTTTAGAACAGAGATATAGGCTATAACCAGTGTAAGCAAACCATAGTCGCTTACCCCGAGCATTCTAGCAACAACCACAGTTTGGATAGCAGTGAATATTCCAGATGCAGTCTTTCCGCCAAAGAGCCAGGAGGCATTTAAATAGAGTTTTTTTTGTTGGTTATTGGAATCACTCATTTTGTCTAAGATACTTTCTTAATTGCACTTATATAGTTGTTTATCATTCCTTTCTCTGTATGAAATTCCAGGATATTCTCTCTACCCAACTTTCCCATTTGAGAGGCTTTCTTATCATCATTAAGGATTATTAATATAGCTTGGGCGATATCTTGAGCACTCTCTGGGTCAACCAGCAATCCCGTTTTATTGTCCCTTACTGCCTCTACGGAGCCTCCGTGATTTCCCGCGATAAGAGGTTTTTCCCTTGCACTCGCTTCTATAAGCGCATTTGGCAGCCCCTCTATTTTATTATTCCAGTATCTGTTAGGCATTATAAAAATATCGCTCATATCAATAAAATCTATGATCTCGCCGTGGGGCACTCCCCCTGTAAAAACTACGTTTTGACCCACTCCGATCTCGTCTGCGAGCTCAGAGAACTTATCTTTATATCTCCCGTCACCTACAACTATATATTTTAAGCTTGGAAATTCCTTTAGAACTGTTGGAAGAGATTGAATGACCATATCTTGGCCCTTTCTGGGGAGCACGCGTGCAACAGTTATTAAAACCTTATCTTCATCTCCAATGGCATATTTCTCTTTTAATACATTAATTGCCTCTTGGTTAGGCTCTTTTTCAAGCAGGTAGTTCTCAACCCCGTTATAAACTACTTCTATTTTATCCCCAGGCACGCCCACACTTTCAATGAGCTCCTTAGTATTGTTGCTAACTGCAATAATCTTAGAGGATTTACCGTAGAGCCTCTTCATAGGAATACTCATTAGTCTTTTAAAAAACTTTTTACCGTAAAAACATGTAGTGATACCAGAGCCCGCAATTCGGACTACCGGATTAAAGGAGAAAGATGGCAATAAGCCACCTACGACCTCAGCCTCCTCTGTTATAAATAGCACAGCGTCAGGATTTTCATTAGAGATGGTTTTTAACAAGTAGATCCAGCCCAAAACAATATCCGCATATGGAATCGCCTTTATCCATTTGCTGCCAAGACCGGGAATTCTTATTACATGGCAGGGCAAATTCTCATCTACATTTTTATCATCTGAAGAATAAGCCGGGGCAAGGATAGCAACTTCCATATCAGAAGACCCTATTCCATTTGCCAATTTATGACTTGTGGTAGCAAGTCCTCCCAGGAAAGGAGGGAACTCGTGTGTATATATTAGTAGTTTCATAAATCCCTATTTGTAAGCGTGTTTCCCATTAGTTCTCTGATAGTTTGGCATATTGTATAGTGTGTGTAAATGGTTGGGTTTGTGTTAGTATTTTTGAAGGCAAATTAAAATTACAGGAGAACAAAATGAGGTTTTCTATATATATAGTTCCATTATTTTTCTTTCTAACGGTATTTAGCATTAATGAAGTTTTATCAGAAACTATTCCTATGAAGGCTCAGCTTAGCCCATCTCAAGCAAGGGCAGCGCTTAATTATGAGCCAACAAAAGGGCCTCTGGAGTCTTTTTTTCCAGGGTGTGCAGTGGGGAAACAACAAGCTTCAAACTTGGAAAAGGCAGTAGGTGAAGGCCATTTCTTATTTGATCCTGCCTCGAAAGAAATGTCATTTAAGATAGAGTACAGCGGGCTCAGCGGACCTCCCATTATGGCGCACTTTCATAATGGAGCCCCAGGCGTATCTGGCCCTATACTTCAGACAATCTGTGGAATGCCTCCCCCCACTTCTCCTATTGGTTTCTCACCAGATGCAATTATAACAACCGAATGTCTTGAAAGTGCTAGCGGAGTGATGCAAGGAAAATATCAGCTCAAAGATTATGAATGCCCAGCAGATGATACCTCCTGCAAATCTTTGAGTGTTGATGAACAGATTCAGATAATCGCTTGTGGGAACCTCTACGTAAACCTTCACACATGTCTAAATCAACCAGGGGAGATAAGCGGGCAAATAATTCCGCTTAGGTGGATGGGCAAAGATCTCAACTGTAATGCTCTGCCTACTAAGGGCAAATAGTGCCTTATTTTGACTTGGGTTAATCTATGATAATGAGATATACTTTTGACTCAACTACTTTATGGAGATGAAAATGGACAATTTAGCCAGTGAGTTAATGAAAGTATTAAGAACTGAGGCTGGTCAGGGCAATTCGAATACCAGCAAACTTACAGAAAAAATTATTGAATTAAACCCTGAACTCGATTACAACAGAACAAAAATCGAAATCGTTGAGGTGCTTAGGGAATTATTTGATAACGGACAAATTCAAATTGTGACTTTGAATTGGGAATTAGGTGAGGAGTTTCTCTACACACACGCTATGTCAGAGGATAAGATAGAACTTGCCTAAAGTTGATTATATACGCATTATGGGGATTTTAGAATTTAGCCAGGGTTCTGAAAATACAGATGTTACATTCAATATTGAGCACTCAGGAGACCAGAGCTTTAGCAAATCAAAACCAGGAATTATTACTCTTAGACTATCTGAGATAATTGATATAAGTGGTTTTCATAATAACGACATAGAGCTCATTGCATCTCAATTAATTGAACAGGTACTTATTAGAGAAAGAGACGAGGAGAGAACTCTAAACATTCTACATAATGAAGGTCTACCACTTGAAGAGTGGCTGTTGGTTAACACCCCCATTTTGAAACAGTGAAGACCTATTAGAAGAATGCTATTTCTGAATATTATGAATGGTTATAATCTTGTATAGAAATACTTGAAAGCCTTTACATTACTTAGACAAATGGTGTATAATTCACGGAATTAGTTTTTTAGTACCTACGTTCTTTGACAATTTAAATCAATATAAAGATGAAGAGAAGCTGGTCTGGGCAACCGGTTGTATTTTGGGTTGGGTGAATTTTGAATAATCTCTTAGGAGGTATAGGTATGGTACTTAGGCGTTCTCTTCTTTTATTGATAGCACTTCTTCTTCCAACAATAGCCTTTGCAACTACCACATATGTTGTTAAAAAAGGGGACAATCTTTACGATCTATCTAGGGAGTATGGAGTATCGGTAGAAGATATTAAAACATTAAACAAGCTTAGTAATATTGATTTAGGAATTGGTGATGAATTACTTATTCCCAGTTCAAATAAGGATGGCAATAATAAATATGTAGTAAAAAGTGGAGATACAGTTAGTCAAATTGCTGAGAAGTTCGGTGTAAAAACCAAAGAATTAAAAACTGCAAACAAATTAAGAAATGACAGCTTAAGAATTGGTCAGACTCTTTATATTCCTTCTAATAACAATTTAACAAATGAAGTGGTATCTAAAGATACAGCTGCGTCTAAAAACGTAGAGGTTAGCACTCCTATAAAAAGAGAGACACCGCTACCAAGCGCGTATACAGTAAAAAAAGGTGATACGCTTGGAGAGATTGCAGAAGCGTATGGTGTTAAAACAAGCCAGTTAAAAGAAGCAAACAACCTTAAGAGCCATAATTTACAAATCGGGCAAAAGCTCGTTATTCCAAACTCCAAAGTAGCTACAGCTAAATCCACCAATATTAACTCACAGAAAAAATCAGACTCTAGCATAACAGTATCGAACACATATAAGGTAAGTAAGGGCGATACAATATCTGATATATCGAACAAGTTTGAGATTTCTAAAGAAAAGATTAAAAAATGGAACAATCTCGATAACAACAATTTAAAGATAGGTCAAAATCTATTCCTAACCCCCAATAAAAATATAATCTCTGCCTCCCAAAGAGCGCAGATGAAAGTCAAATCCAAATTTACTGGGGAGTATAAGGTTAAAAGCGGCGATACTCTAGGACACATAGCTGCAAAACATAAAGTTTCAGTAAGCGATCTAAAAGCAGCAAACGATCTTACAAATAACAACCTATCTATTGGAAAGGTTCTAAAAGTTCCTGCCCTAACAGTTGCAAAGAAGCAAACCAAACAAAACACTACCCGCACATCTAAAACTAAATACATAGTAAAAAAAGGCGACACACTAGGTGTTATCGCTAAGCGCCACGGCTCTACAATTGCAAGAATTAAAGAAGCAAGTTCCCTAAAGAACAATAAAATAAAGGTTGGCGACGTTCTATTAATCCCTGGAAGTAAGGATGCAGTAAAAGCGAAGAAGTCTACTACTCCAAAATCATCGAGCGCTAAATATACTGTAGTAACAGGCGACACTTTAGGAAAGATCGCTGGAAGACATGGACTTTCTATTAAAGATATAAAAAGAGCAAATAACTTAAAGAGCAATGACTTGTATGTTGGAATGAAATTATCAATCCCTACAACTTCTAAAGTAACAATAAAACCTACTAAAACTGCCAAAGCACCTGTAAAACAACCCAAAACTTCAGCTAAGTCTCAAGGTCGCACAAATGCTGTTGTGAGAGATTTGAGTATTAAAGAAGATATTATCAAAACAGCTAAGCGGTATCTTGGAGTACCTTATAAGTTTGGAGGAAACTCCTTAAAATCTGGCATTGACTGCTCAGGTTATGTACAGAAAATATTTAGCAAATATAATGTTAATCTTCCTAGAACAGCTAGAGATATATATTGGAATGCTGGAATCAAAGTATCTAAAAGCCAACTACAGACCGGTGACTTAGTATTTTTCACAACATACGCAAAATACCCATCACATGTAGGAATATATATGGGTAATGGCCAATTTATTCACGCTTCTTCCGGCGCGCGTAAAGTTTCTATAACAAGCCTTCACAAGAAGTACTACCAAAAAAGGTATATTGGGGCGAAAAGAATACCGGTATCTGCTGTATTTGAGAAAGAATACTCACAAAAATAATTAGCTTTTCATTAAGCACCTGAAAGAACCCGCCGCCCTAAGAAATCCCTCCATTTGTTTATGCAATACACAAATTATTGATTCTCACATTGAAAGATTTACTGCAATGTTTATATTAAAGAGAAACCATGGATAAATACCTAAGAAGCTTTGAAGATTATCTCAGCTCAGAAAGAAACTACTCAAAGCACACCATAAAAGCCTATCTAGCAGATATAAAAGAGTTTAGTGTAGTAATCAAGGAAATGGATCTCATTTTGCCTGACAATTCAGATATAGACTTTGCACGTATGGATGAGGCTCCTATCAGGGTATATATAAGCAAGTTATATAACAAGAACAAAAAGGTCTCTATCTCAAGAAAGCTGGCTTCTATTAGAACTTTCTTTGAATTTCTAATCCGAACTGGAAGTATGAAATCAAATGCTGCAAAATTGGTCCCAACACCAAAGGGAGAGAAAAGACTACCTACGTTTTTAACTGTAGATGAGGTTGTAAAGCTTGTGGAAACCCCAGGATCAGACAACGCATTAGAATCTAGGGACAGGGCCATTTTGGAGCTGCTTTATTCATGTGGTCTCAGGGTAAGTGAGCTTGTAGGAATAAATTTAAGTGATCTTGATTTGGATTCAATGAGTGTAAAGGTATTAGGTAAAGGTAGTAAAGAGAGAATGGTCCCACTAGGCTCTAAAGCATGTACGGCAATTAAGACATACTTAAGCCAAAGGCTGGATTTAAACCCCAAAGAGGATCATCTGTTTGTTAATTTTAGAGGTGGCAGGCTAACTACGAGAAGCGTTGACAGGATAATAAAAAAGTACGCAGTTATATCAGGAATACCTAAAAATATCAGCCCCCATGTCCTAAGGCACACCTTTGCGACACATTTATTGGGAGGTGGTGCTGACCTGCGAGCTATCCAAGAAATGCTTGGACATAAGAGCCTCTCCACTACTCAGAGATACACACATACATCAATAGAAAAATTAATGGAAATTTACGATAAAACACACCCAAGAGCATAATAGGAAATAAAATGGAAAACTTTCACGGCACTACAATAGTTTGCGTTAAAAAAAATGACCAAGTTGCCATGGCTGGAGACGGTCAGGTTACACTTGGGCACACGGCAATAAAGCATTCTGCAACTAAAGTAAGAAAAATCTACAACGACAAGGTAATTGTAGGATTTGCTGGAGCAACTGCGGATGCTATGACATTATTCGACAAGTTTGAAGCCAAGTTAGAAGAGTTTAGAGGGAATTTGAGCAGGGCTTCTGTTGAACTTGCAAAAGATTGGAGAACAGATCGCATACTTAGAAGACTAGAGGCACTCTTAGCCGTAGCCGACTCAGAGTCCCTGTTCCTAATCTCAGGAAGTGGAGACGTGCTCGAGCCGGATGATAACGTAATTGCAATTGGCTCCGGTGGCTCTTTTGCTCAAGCGGCCGCCAAGGCACTGAACAAATATTCAGATTTGAGCGCAGAAGAAGTTGTAAAGGAATCCATACTTATAGCATCAGAGATATGTGTATATACTAACAACAATATAACAGTTGAGGTACTTAAAACTAATGAGTAATGACATTTTTTTCACACCTAGAGAAATTGTTTCCGAGCTAGACAGATATATAATCGGGCAGGACAAAGCCAAAAGAGCTGTATCAATAGCACTTAGAAACCGCTGGAGACGACAGCGTGTGTCCCCTGATTTAAAAGATGAAATCGCACCAAAGAATATTCTTATGATTGGCCCAACAGGGGTCGGGAAAACCGAGATTGCAAGAAGGCTTGCCAAACTTGCTCAAGCCCCTTTCCTAAAAGTAGAAGCTTCAAAATTCACTGAAGTAGGCTATGTGGGAAGAGACGTTGAATCTATGATAAGAGACTTAACCGATATCGCTATTAAAATGGTAACGGATGAGGAAAAAAATTCTGTTAAGGTGAAAGCTGAGGATTTGGCGGAAGAGCGCATGCTGGACTTACTCCTTCCAACACCTAGCCCAAACGCTGAGGGTCAGGAAGCTGAACCAAACAGCGATACAAGGCAAAAACTGAGAAAACTTCTTAGAGAAGGAAAGCTTGATGAAAGGTATGTAGATATAGAGGTCACATCTAAGAACCTACCTATTCAGATCTTTTCTCCATCAGGGGGTGATGAGATGGATATGAATATTTCTGATATGATAGGCAACCTTTTCCCTAAGAAAACTAAACAGAGAAAAGTAAATGTCCCTGAGGCAATGGAGATCCTAATACAGGAAGAAGCCCAGAAACTAATAGATATGGACAATGTGGTTATGCTTGCAATAGATAGGGTTGAGCAGTCGGGGATTATATTTATAGATGAAATTGATAAGGTTGCTGGACGTGAAAGTTCAGCTGGACCTGATGTTTCAAGAGAGGGAGTACAGAGAGATCTGCTTCCAATAATCGAGGGCTGCACCGTTAACACAAAACACGGAATGGTTAAGACCGACCACATACTTTTTGTGGGAGCTGGCGCATTTCATGTATCAAAACCCTCAGATCTAATACCGGAGCTTCAAGGTAGGTTCCCCATAAGAGTAGAACTTGAACCACTTACGACAGGTGATTTTGTAAATATCTTAACCAAGCCAAAAAACGCTCTTATAAAGCAGTATGTAGAGCTCTTAAACACGGAAGATATAGAGCTTGTCTTTGCTGATGATGCAATTAGTGAAATTGCCGAGACCGCACAAAATGTAAATGAATCAACTGAAAATATTGGCGCTAGAAGACTTCACACAATAATGGAGAAGATGTTAGATGATATTTCTTTTGAGGCTCCTGATATGACTGAACAGAAAATCGTAATTGATGCTAACTACGTAAAAGATAAAATTGCTGACATTGTAAAAGACAGGGATTTAAGCAGATATATACTATAATCCTTAAGGGAGAGTGAGCGGTGTCGGTTTTTGCAATCACAAGATGCGTATATGACGACGATATAAAAGAAGAGCTTTTAGACATCAAGAAATTATCACTCCGGATTCTAGAGAAACAAAAAGGCTTTGTAAGCGTGAAGCAGTTCATCTGTGAAGAGATGAATGAGATGGTCTCAGTTATAGAATGGGAAACCAAAGAGGACCATGAGGCAAGTATGGAAAGCCCGGACTGGGACCCTGTTAACCCCACATGGATCGCACTCACTAAAGGTGGAAAGATAACCTTTGAAGTAAATCTTTTTGAACAACACTAAGCATATCTAACTAATTAGATTTTACTCTGCCAAAGAGCTTTTCCTATAAAAAATGGCCCAAGGCTTTCTAAATGCTGGGAAGTTTGTTTAGTCTTGCGCATTGCCTGTATAAGTGCTGACAAAGGAAACAGTTCTTTTCCCAAGACACCAATAACAAAATCATTATCATTTTTATCAAGCCCATGACAGG
Organism: Deltaproteobacteria bacterium; assembly: GCA_029262275.1. Taxonomy (GTDB): domain Bacteria; phylum Desulfobacterota_D; class UBA1144; order Nemesobacterales; family UBA2774; genus CR02bin9. Next base: position 48,241 of record JAJCZS010000014.1, read on the forward strand.
CAAGTCTGATATCTTTTCCTAAACCGGCATGACCAAATTTAAACCCCAACTTTCCATGCTCACCTAATACTGCTCTCTGCTCATCTTCGGATAGGGTCTCAAAATTTTTCTCTCTTCTAAGCGGATACCAGATTGCCCATGGCCACTCGGGATCTAGAACTTTGGTTCGGGGACCAGTTAGTAATGTTTTCTCAAGATCAGGCTCATAGCCCAAAGAATAGGTTCTACCTAGCATTGCAAACTCCGGTTTGGGTGTAAATTCCATAAAAGAGGAGCTGTTTAAGAACTCTCTTAGTTCAGTCACAAAAAAATCTGGGTCTTGGCTAAAGGTTAATAGCCCTATACCATAGGGATCGTTAATGTCAGCGTACAGGACCAGATCCATGCCTGTATTCTCTAGTTCCGTTACAATTTCAGACGTGTTCCAGCAATCTCCAAAAGCCAGAAATTGAAAAAAGAGCCTTTTGTCCAAAGAAATTACGGTGCCGTCTGTTGCACGGCCTTTCTCGCTTATATCTACTTTGCTGCTCTGATTCTCTTGAGGCATGTATAAAATCTCCTTAGACAGAAAATATAACAGGATAAATTCTACTTGGCGATAAATCAGCAATATGCAGCAACTTGTTGGCATAGTGATATATATATTTTATAATAGTGAGCTTAATTTCGAGATGAGGCAATTACAATGAAAGAATTTACACATAAAGCCAAGACCCTGGTCGAAGCGCTTCCCTATATAAAAGAGTTTTACGGCAAGACTATTGTCGTTAAATACGGAGGAAGCGTGGGAGATGAAGACCTCGCTAACTTTGCGCGTGATGTAGTGCTTATGAAATATGTAGGCATGCACCCAGTGATCGTACATGGTGGGGGTCCTCAAATCGGCAATCACCTAAAGAAGCTTGGAATAGAAACTGATTTCATCGCAGGGCTTCGTGTAACTGACGAGCAAACCATGGAAGTAGCCGAGATGGTTCTTGTTGGAAAGATCAACCAGAAAATCATCGAGGCCATACACTCTATGGGCGGCAAGGCTGTTGGGACATCTGGGAAAGAAGGAAAGATGATTCTTGCCAAAAAACTGGACCTCAAGAAATTTGCTAAAGAAAACGGGCTTAAAGTTCCCAAAGGTGCGGACCTAGGAATGGTGGGAGAGGTTGATAGTGTGAACCCTGATCTTATTAAGGTGCTTGAGAACTCAGGCTTTATCCCTGTAATAGCCCCTATTGGCTTTGATGAGGAAGGAAGGACTTTTAACATAAATGCCGATCACGTTGCGGGAAAAATTGCTGGAGCACTTAATGCGGTGAAATTAATACTTCTTACCAACGTTACTGGGATTATGGATAACAAAAAGAATTTAATATCGACACTAACAGAGATTGAAGCTAAAAAACTCATAAAGAAAGAGATAATTTCAAGCGGCATGATACCAAAAGTTATGTGTGCAATTGAGGCTCTCCATGAGGGAGTGCAAAAGGTACATATAATTGACGGCACTGTTGATCATGCGCTTATATTAGAGATTTTCACCGACTCCGGTATTGGAACTGAGATACTTATATGAGTACCAAGCAAATTATATCAAACACTAAAGACTATGTGATGAATACCTACGGCAGGTATCCCATTGCAATGATAAAGGGAAAGGGATCTTGGGTATGGGACTCTGAGGGCAAGAAATACTTAGATTTTGTAACCGGTATTGCAGTTAACAACTTGGGGCATTGCCATCCAAGTGTAACAAAGGCAATTAGAGAACAATCCAAACAACTAATGCAACCTTGCAACCTTTTTCATATTGAGAAACAAGGTGAATTTGCAAAAATGCTGTCGGAAAACTCTTTTGCAGACAAAGTTTTCTTTTGCAATAGTGGAACAGAGGCAAATGAGGGAGCAATAAAGCTCGCCCGCAAATGGGGAGCCGATAACGGCGGCAAATATAAGATACTCCATGCAAGAGATTCCTTTCATGGAAGAACTATGGGTTCTTTAAGTGCTACCAGCAAAAGTTATCAGGCCGGATTTAAACCTCTTGTTCCGGGATTCAAATCCATAACCTATGGAAAAATAGAGTCACTTGAAAAAGCACTTCAAGACAACAAAGTATGTGCTGTTATGCTTGAGCCTATTCAGGGTGAAAACGGTGTCGTTATGCCGCCTGAGGGCTATCTTAAAAAAGTTAGGGCACTGTGTACAAAAAACAAAGTGCTCTTGATACTTGATGAAGTACAAGTTGGTATGGGGAGAACGGGAAAACTCTTTGCTTATGAGCACTACGGAATAAAACCCGATATAATGACTCTATCTAAAGCGCTTGGGGGAGGAATTCCATGCGGAGCGTTTCTTACAACCAACAAGATTGCCAAGCATTTGGGACCAGGAATGCACGGAACAACATTAGGTGGTAATCCCTTGGCCATGAGCTCGGCAATAGCCGTACTTAAAACAATTGAAGATGAGGGTTTGTTGGACGGGGCAAGTGATTTAGGCGAGTACTTTTTGGAAGAACTCCAGATCCTTCACAGCAAACACAAAAAAGAAATAAAAGAAATAAGGGGCAAGGGCCTAATCTTGGGTATTGAGTTTAAAAACAATGAAATTGCAAAAAAAGTAGTCGAAAAATCTATGGAGAAAGGACTACTCACAATTCTTACAAAAGGAAAGGTAATGAGAATTCTTCCTCCTCTTAATGTAAAGAAAAAAGAAATAGACTTGGCTGTAAAAATAATAGATAAGGCTCTAGAAGAGGTGAGCGGTGCCTAAACATTTAGTTAGCATATTTGATCTATCAAAAAGTAACTTTAAGAAACTATTTAAAAGAGCTGCTCAGTTCAAAAAAGAGAAGAAGGCCGGAAAAAGCCACAATGCTCTAAAGAATCAATCCATTGGAATGATTTTTGAGAAGCTTTCAACCAGAACAAGGGTTTCTTTCGAAGTTGCTATTAACGATCTTGGAGCTAGCTGTCTTTATATGAACCCAAGCGATATGCAGCTAGGCAGGGGTGAGTCTATCGCGGACACTGCAAAAATTATCTCTTCTTATCTAGATGGTGTCATAATAAGGACATATGAGCAGGATAGGATTGAGGAATTTGCGAAGCATTCTACTGTGCCCGTTATAAACGCACTAACAGATTTGGGCCATCCCACTCAAATAGCCGCAGACCTTTTTACAATTGTTGAGCAGGGAAAGAAACTAGATAAGATAAAACTTGCCTATGTGGGAGATGGCAACAATATAGTTAACTCATTTATAGGTGCAGCATCGATATTAGGAATCAATCTCTGGATAGCCACGCCTAAAGGGTATGAGCCTGACAGCAATGTCTTGAAGAAAGCCAGGGAGAGTGGAAATGGGTCTATAGAAATAGTAAATGACCCTAAAAAAGCAGCTGAAAATGCTGACGTTCTATACACCGATGTATGGGTTAGTATGGGACAGGAGAAGGAAACCAGGAAAAAACAAAAAATATTTAAACCGTTTCAAATTAATGACAATTTACTTAAATTAGCAAACCCTGATGCTATAGTTATGCACTGTCTTCCTGCTCATAAGGGTGAGGAGATTACCGAGGAAGTGCTTGAAGGCCCACACTCTGTTATATATGACCAGGCCGAAAACAAACTGCATATGGGTAAAGCTATACTCGAGATGTTCCTTAAAGAATAAGTTTTTCACATCCCTATACTTCGATAATTACATAAAAACACACCCAACTTAATAAAAACAAAACTTGCAGTGTTAAGTTTATTATCATATCTTTATTATATGTATTGTATTTATAAAACATCACTCTTTGGGAGCTGTATACAATGAGACGCGGAGAAAAAGTTTATTATGTAAAGGACTTTATACAAACTGTACCTCTCCCTTCGCCCAAAAAAATATTTAGCGAGCTTGAAAAGCTAGGGTACAAGGGACAGGATGAGGCTAGACGCGCCATATCACTTGCGGCCTACAGACATGTAAAGAGATTAAAACAAATGCACTCTGGCAATACTCCAAGGGCGGATTTAGTCCCAAGACCCAATTCTGTACTCATGGGTCCCACGGGTTGCGGAAAGACCTATCTTATTGAGCTGCTTTTTGGCGAAATCTTTAAGCTTCCTTTTGTGATAATAGATATGACTAAGTTCACCGAGTCAGGATATGTAGGGGACGATGTAGTAAATATCCTTGTGCAGCTGGTATACGCTGCGAATGAAAGTATAGATATAGCGGAGTGTGGTGTGATTGTGCTGGACGAGTTTGATAAAATTGCGGGTTCATACAGCAGCGCCCGGTTTGCAGGACAGGGCACTACAAAAGACGTCTCTGGTTTTGGAGTACAAAGGGAGCTGCTTAAAATTCTTGAGGGAACCGATGTGCAGATACCGCTGGATTTTGGTTTTTCAAGCAGGGGTCCAAGGGCTCTTATTTCAACACGTGACATCTCCTTTTTCGCAGTCGGGGCTTTTTCTGGGATAAAAACCTTATTTGGAACTAATGAGGCAGGGTTCGTTAAGGACATAGATCAGAATAAAGTTGATGATGAAGCGATTGCCTACAATATGAGCCAGGAAGAAGCAGACGATATAACAAAATTTCAACTCTTTGGATTCCTCCCTGAGCTAATTGCGAGATTTAACAGAATTGTTCCATTCTCACCACTTAGTAGAGATACCTTACAAGAAATCATTCATTTAAAAATTATGAACTACAAAACTGAGTTTGAAGAAGAAGGCTTCCTGCTCCAGCTTGACCCAATGATTATCGACCATATAATTGAGGAAGCTAAAAAAAGACAAACCGGAGCCAGGGGACTTGATGCAATCATCTCAAAACACCTCGAGGAAGTAGCTTTTGATTTATTCGGCAAAGGGGAGCAAGGGGAGATTACACTTACTGTAGAGTCGGGCAAGGTTGCTCACACAGTTAAGAGACGTGCATGAAAATATATATTGAGAGTTTGGGTTGCTCCAAAAATCTTGTAGACAGCGAGCTTATACTTGGCACGCTTACAAAATCCGGCCACCAAATATCATCTGAAGAAGAAGCTGAGGTAATAATTGTAAATACCTGCGGCTTTATTGGAGATGCCAAAAAGGAATCTCTAGATGCAATCCTAGATCTCTCAGAGTATAAGAAAACTGGCAGTTGCAAAAAATTAATTGTTACAGGCTGCATGGTTGAGAGGTATTCAGAAGAGCTGAGCAAAGAAATACCTGAAGTAGATGCGTTTTGGGGAACTGGGAATATTTTTAAAATTGGGGATGCTCTTGAAGAAGAATCTGAGAAAATAAAGATGTACCCTCCTGGGACTATTTATGACCCTGACTCCCCTAGAGTAATGCTTACCCCAACACACTCGGCATTTGTAAAAGTATCAGAGGGTTGCTCTAGAACCTGCACATTTTGCATAATTCCCAAGATGAGAGGGATTATGAAAAGCAGAACTATCGACTCAATAGTGGGAGAGATACATGGTCTAGCAGAACAAGGAGTGGGCGAGATTAACTTAATAGCCCAGGACATGACCAGCTATGGCAGAGATATCGGATGTAATCTTGAAGAAATGCTAAGAGAAGCTTCAAAAGTAGATGGCATAGACTGGATAAGAATTCACTACTGGTATCCATGGGGAATATCGGATTCACTAGTCAAGCTTGTATCAGACGACAATAACATTCTGCCATACATTGATATGCCACTTCAGCACATTAATGATAGATTATTAAGCTCAATGGACAGAAAAACATCTAGCAAAAAAATAAGAGATATTATCAAACAGCTTAGAGACGGAATTGATGACGTTGTTCTCAGAACTACTTTTATAGTTGGATTCCCTGGTGAGACTGAGGATGAATTTGAAGAGCTTTTGGATTTCGTGGAAGAGGCAAAGTTTGATAGGGCCGGTGCTTTTAAATATTCACAGGAAGAAGGCACACCTGCTGGAGTTATGGGTGAGCAAGTAGCGGAGGAAGTAAAAGAGGAACGTCTCGAAAGACTAATGGAAGCTCAATCTGAAGTATCCCTTGAAAAAAACAAGTCGCTCATTGGAACAGTTCATCAAGGATTTGTAGAAAGTGTTGAGAATGGCAATTACGTTGCGCGAATTTCCTCACAAGCGCCTGAGGTAGACGGGTACACCTATATAAAAAGAGAAGAAGAGCTTATACTCGGAGATTTGGTGGACATAAAAATTATTGACGCTGATATATACGATCTTTACGGCGAGATAGTCTAAACATTACTTGCTTTATCTATTCAAAAACAAAACCTAAAGTTAATCATCCCCGTTTGCATCAAACATTTGGCGAATGCCGTATGTGGTATTCCTCTCTGCTGGTATACGACCTATTTCTCTAGTAAGACGGCGGAATTCCTCGGGTGGAAAGTACTGTCCGTAACTTGCGCCAGCTGAGCGTGATATCTGTTCTTCCATCAATGTGCCGCCAAAATCGTTGGCTCCGGCAGTGAGTGAGAACTGGGCAAACTCTGGACCCTGTTTTACCCATGAGACCTGTATGTTATTGATCCACCCTCTGAGCATTAGTCTTGAAACCCCGTACATCTTAAGCTGATCTAGATCAGTTGGGCCTTCAGCTACTTTTCCCTTTGAGTGCTTAAAGAGTCTTGTATTCCATGGGATAAACCTAAGGGGTACAAACTCCGTAAACCCTCCGGTCTCTTTTTGAATATCCCTTAAGATTCCAATATGTATCGCCCAATGTTTGGGTTCATCAACATGCCCGTACATAATGGTTGATGTAGTATGCATGCCAGATTTGTGGGCCTTTTTTACAATCCTTATCCAAGCTTCTGTAGGCATTTTTCTGGGTGCAATAATTTTTCTAACTTCCTCAACCAAAATCTCTGCTGCTGTACCAGGGAAAGTGTTATGGCCTACGTCTTTAAGTTTTTCAATGAACTCTTCTTCAGAAATTCCAAGTGACTCAGCTCCATAGAAAATCTCAAACGGAGAAAAAGCATGTGTATGCATCTCAGGGACAGCTTCTTTAACTGCTTTTATTAATTCAATGTAGAAGTTACCATCTATATCAGGGTGCATACCTCCCTGCATACAAACCTCGGTGGCACCTATTTCCCAAGCTTCTTTCACTCTATCCGCAATCTCGTCCATACTTAGAAAATATGCTCTTTCATCTCCCTCGGGAGCCATGAAATTGCAAAAGCCACAGTATGTGTTGCATATATTAGTAAAGTTAATATTTCTATTTACAACATAGGTAATCACATCACCTACGTCCTCTTTTCTTATTTCATCAGCAGCTATTGCAAGAGCAGATATTTCGTCTGGATCTTCAATGGCAAAAAGTGCCTCGCCCTCTTCTACTGAGATCTCATCTCCAACAAGCGCTTTATTGATAATTCGGCCCGTAGTACCGTTTACCTTTGATAAGAGGCTATCTATTCCCATAGCTCTGTTTTCTTCTATTCTATCGATTGTTTCTTTAATGTCAGCCATTCTACACCTCTCCAAGTGGGACGTAACCGTCTTTATCTACAAAATTTTCTACTCGCTCTAAAACATTTTCATCAATAAATTCATTATCTATAAACTCCGGGTATACCGGCAGCCTTTCTCTCAATATAAAGCCTAAATCTTGAACCATATCCTGCATTATCTCAAGCTTAGGCCAAGGGGCCTCTGGGTTTACATAGTCGATAGTTACAGGAGACACTCCTCCAAGGTCGTTGATCCCCGCGTGAATAAAAAGTGGATACGTTTCAGGATTCAAGTTAGGTGGTATCTGTAAGTTCATATCTTCCCCAAACACGAGTCTTGATATAGCCACTAGCTTCAACATTTCAACAAAACTAGGCGGAGGATACTTCTCCATCATAATCCCTGGTTTAGGGCTAAAATTCTGAATTATTATTTCTTGTAGATGACCGTAATTATCACCAAGGTCTCTTAGAGCCAAGAGTGAATCAATACGCTCTTCCCAGGTCTCGCCTATACCAACCAGTATGCCTGAAGTCCAAGGTATGCGATGCTCCCCTGCAAGCTCCATAGTCTTCATTCTCTGCTTGGGCACTTTATCAGGACACCTGTAATGAGCCTCACCTTTTTGAAGTAGTCTTGGGCTGATATTCTCAAGCATAAGTCCCATACTCGGGTTGGACTCTCTAAATGCAAGAAGCTCTTCGCTAGTTGCCAAGCCCAAATTTGTGTGAGGAAAGATGTTTTCTTTAAGCCCTGCCTCTCCCAGTGCTATTAAATAATCTGCAGTTGTGTCATAGCCAAGTTTTTGTAGTGCTTCTTTATAAACCGGATATTTAAGCTCTGGCTTATCGCCGGTTACAAATAACAGTTCGGTACATCCAAGCTCAGCACCCTTTTTGGCCAAATCGACAACTTCTTCGGGACTCATAAAAAGAGGCCCCTCTCCAGGCTCATATTTAAAAGTACAGTAGCCACAGTGGTTCCTACAGATTTGAGTCACAGGGACAAATACATTTTTAGAATAGGTCAGGATACTTCCTTTCCCACTATCTCTTAGTTTAGATGCTGTTTGTAGCAAGTATGGAATTTCGTCTTTTTCTATGCTTACTAGGTAAAGAGCTTCATCACGGTCTAGGACTTCTCCAGACTCCGCTTTTTCTAATATAGCGGAAAGTCTTTTTGAAGGGCCGTTCAATAATGATTCACAACCTAGAGAATCAAGTACATTTTTCCAATCACTATTAATAGAAGTCATATTGATTTTTAGATTATTTCCCCAACAAATTTAGAACAATATGGGATCGGTAAAACCTTATATCCCAATTTAACCCTCTTATATTCGCATAAATGACATATCATTGTCAAGCATAAAGTATGCAGTATTCTGGAAGTTATTCAAATAAATTATCAGAGTAATTCAAGGATTGATGAAGCTAGGTTTGAAGCCTTTTTCTTATCAGACATTATGGTATCAACGACTAAAGTCTTTAATCCCAAATCAATTATTTCTTGATTCTCATGAGCATCTTCAATATCTATGACCATAGTGTCTAAGAAATCAGCATACAATCTTGCTACTTGCGCAGAGGTAACTTCTAGACCCAGACCACGCATAAGTCTATCTGCAGGTCCTTTAAGCGGCCTTCCGCCCACAAGAGGGCTGATTGCGACAATCTGAGCTTGTGTAGCTCTAAGAGCCTCTTTTATACCTTTTATCTGAAGTATAGGTCCAATGCTGATAATGGGGTTGCTTGGACAAATTATTACGGCACGCGCACCAGATATTGAATCAATAACTCCGTGTGCAGGCTCTGCACTATCAATACCGCGGATTGCAACCCTGCAGACTTCCGGCTTCATTTGTCTTTTTACTAAATATTCCTGGAAATGCATCTCACCCTCATTGGTTTGAATCCAGGTCTCAACGTCTTGATCTGTCATAGGTAAGACGCTTATATTATCACTTAAGCCAAAGGCCCTAGCTATTTTTGAAGTTATTTCTACAGGTGAAAATCCTTTACTTCTTAAATGGGTTCTATAGATATGAGTGGCTATATCCTGGTCGCCAATATTAAACCATGTATCAAGACCGAATTTCTTAAGTGAGTTTAAAAAATTAAAAGTATCCCCCTCTAAACCCCACCCCTTCTTCCTATCTACGGCCCCTGTTAAGCGGTAAATTATAGTATCTACATCCGGAGAGATGTTTAAACCGCCAAGCTTTATATCATCTCCTGTGTTTACTATTATGTTCAAAGGCTCATTGCCTATTATACTGCAAAGACCTTCTAGAAATTTAGCAGCCCCTACACCACCTCCAAGGGCAGTTATCATAGGGTTTTTTCCTTCGTAGTAGGTAGAATAAGAATAACAACTCTCTTGAAAACTTTTTATTAAATTAGAAGCGATTTTAGAATATTTGAGTGAGGTTATGCTGTCAAGTAAAGTATATCCATGTGACAAGGTTTTATTGAAGAACATGCTTATTTGATAGCAAAGTTTCGATCAATATCATTTAGAGGGTATTATAGCACGGACACGTCCTTGAAACTCAAGTGTAAGTGGGATAAATTTTAAAGCATTATCACAAATAAAAATTAAAGAGGAACAATAGACATGGATTTAGATTTAATAAGAAGAAGACATAAATGGCTCACATTAATAATACTGTTTTTTATTGGTGCAGTATTCATTTTTGGAATGGGATCTTTTGTAACGGATTTCGGATCTTTCTCTAGTGGTTCAGGAGGCACGGCAGCTGAGGTTAATGGCCAGGAAATCAGTTTGTCGGAATACGTAAGAGCTAGAAACAATATGAGAAGAGAGTATGGGGATAGGGAAGGAGGATTACCACAAGCCGCTGTAGATTTCATCAATGTATCTGCATTAAATCAACTTATAGATCTAAAACTCCTGTCCCAAAAATCTAAAGAGCTTGGTTTTAGGGTGACTGATGAGGAAATTGCCCAAGTAATTAGATCGGTTTTTCAAATAGATGGTCAATTCGTAGGCACTGAGAGATATCAGAGTATAGTTCAAGAGTCCATGAATGAGGATATTGGGGCTTATGAGCAATCTGTAAAGGAACAGCTATTAGCACAGAAATTGGGCCGTCTTATTGAAGAAACTATAATGGTCACAGATGAAAAATTACTTAACATGTACAATTTGCAAAATGAGAAAATAAATCTCAATTATATAGAGTTTTCAAATGCTGACATCTCAGATATTGAGGAGCCAACTGAACAGGAAATAGATAGATACTATCAAAGCAAGAAGGCTGATTTCAAAACTACAGAACTAAGAGAAATCCGATACATAATTCTTGAACCTGAGACTTTTGAAAACGGTGTCCAAGTATCCCAGGAAGAACTAAACGCATACTACAATGCATACCCGGAGGAATTCCAATCTGAAGAAGGTGCAACTCTTTCTTTTGAAGAAGCTAAAGGGGATGTGGAATCAAACTTAAGAAGCCAGAGGGCGGAGCTAAATCGTACAGAGTTTCTAGACAATTTTGGGCTCTCCCAAGGTGCACAGAGTAGTATTGACCAGATTGCCAAAGATAAAGGGATTGAAGCTGTAAGTAAAAGCTCAGCATTTGCACAAACGCAAAGAACAGGGGACATTCCACCACAAGTAGTTGATAGAACCTATTCTATAGACGAGGGTAGTTTGGCTGTAGTACCTATAGGAACCTCAATCTGGGTTGTTGAAGTAAGCGATGTCTCTGAGCCCAGAGAGAAAACACTGGAAGAAATAAAACCCGAAATTATAGCAGCAGTTAAAAATCAAAAATCTAAGAATCAAGCTAGGACAAAAGCCAATCAAGCTTTAGCCAAGCTAAGGTCAGCTAAGAACGATGAGATCTCTGAAAAAGCTAAAGAATTAGGGGCTAGTCTTGAAGAAACAGGACCTTTTACCCGAGTAGACAGAGTTCCTAGTATAAACCTAGAGGAAATAAAGTCAGAAGCGTTTGACATCGATAAGAAAGGGACTGTGCTTTCCAGAGTTTATGAGAGCAATAACAGTTTTTATGTGTTAATTTTCAAAGAGAAAATAAACGCTGATCCACTAGACTTCGAGACACAAAAAGAAGAATTAAGAGAACAGGAGCTTCAGGCACAGAGAAACAAGGTTTTAGAAAAGTGGCTTCAGAACTTAAGACGGGAAGCGAATATAGCACCAAACTATGAGATCTTTCCCTCACAAGGGTAGTTTTTAAAAAAGCACGAAGTATTATATTAAACTAGTATTATATATAGAAGTACAGTGTTTTTTTTAATCAAAATACTGATTAGATCTACGCTTCGAATTTTATTGATAAAATGAAAATTACATCCCTCGAAATAAACGGTTTTAAGTCGTTCTACAATAAAACCAAAATCAGATTCCATAACCAACTAAGCGCAATTGTGGGTCCTAACGGATGTGGCAAATCAAATGTCATTGATGCCATAAGGTGGATATTGGGAGAACAGAACCCTAGGCTCCTTAGAGCAGAAGGGATGGAGCAACTAATATCAAACGGCAGTGAGCTTCTTAAGCCAGTTGGAATGGCGGAAGTCTCTTTGATTTTAGAGCAGGTTCCAAAATATAATTTTGAAGAAGTTGAGATTAAACGCAGAGTCTTTAGATCCGGCGAAAGTGAATACTACTTAAACGGTGTCTCTTGCAGATTAAAAGATATTACAGACATATTCATAGACACGGGTTCTGGCGCCAGGACTCACTCGATAATCGGGCAAGGCAGCGTAGACAAACTCATCACGGCCAAACCTGAAGAAAAGAGAACATTGATTGAAGAAGTTGCAGGTATTAGGAAATATAAAATCAGGCGACGTGAGACCGAGACCAGAATAAAAACCACAAAAGAAAACCTTAGCCGTGTGCAGGATATGGCAAACGAGGTCAAACGTCAGATGGACACTCTAAGCCTTCAAGCTAAACAGGCCGAGGAATTTAGGGAGATATCTGAAGAGGCAAGCAAACTAGAATCAGCCATCCTAAATGCACGACTATATAAATTGGTAAAGAGAAAAGACGCAATACTTAGCGAAAAAGCAGTAATTGAAGAAAAGATTTCTGAGACAGAAAAAGAGTCAACACAACTCACTAACCACTTGAAAACCTTAAACGTCCAGTTCACAAACTCTGAGGAATCCTTAAAAGAATTGGAGAGAGAAACAAACATTACAAGGATTAACCTTCAAACCAGACAATCCTCTCAAGAACTTTTAAAAAACGAAGCCTCAAGCATTGATAAATTTATTGAGAAAATAGAGAGCGAAGCTGTAATGTTAGAGAATGAAACAGGAAGGATTGCAGAGCAGCTTCAATCAAAAAGAGATATGTCTCAGCATGTAAAAGATGACTTAGAGAAAGCAGAAGCTGAAATATCGGAGAAAGAAAATACGCTTTCAAGCCTAAAATCCAAACATGCTCAAACACGTGATGACTTAAGGGGTATTAGGACTTCACTATTTAAGACGCTAAACGAATACAGTTCATTAAAAGGCTCTGCACTTGGGCATGAGAAGGAGCTTAATGAGCTCCAAAGCAGAAAATCCCAAGTACAAATGGAGCATGAAGAGCTAATCCAAGAAAGAAAAGGCGCTTCAAATGACATTTCCAATCTTGAAAACGTTTCCAAAGAAAATGAGGATAGAAAACAAAACATCACCGAGACTAGAGACAAGCTAGGAGTAACACTTGCCTCACTCAATGAAAAGCAAAAATTAGCTACCCAAAAAAGCGACTCTCTAAAAGAAGAGTTAAATGAGATTAACTCCAGATTAAACGCACTTAAACAAATTCAATCTAATTATGAGTGGCTCCCAGAAGGCATTCGGAATTTTATTATACAGAACAAAGGGCAAGGCGTTTTAGGAACATTCTCAGATTTCATCTCTGTGCCTGAGGGATATGAAAAAGCAGTGGAAACAGCTCTTGGAGACACTTTGAAATGGATTTTAGTGGATGAGAGCTCAGATGCAATAAAGGCTATCGGGTCTTTGAAACAAGATTCGATAGGAAGAGGAACATTCGTATCCGTTAAGGATGAAAGAATAGATACTGAGATTTATAAAAACACTGGTGACATGAAATCTCTCTTCGATATTGTACAGATTGAAAATATAAGAAGCAGTATCATTGAGAGAGCACTAAAAAGAGTGTTCCTAGCCCACAGTCTTGATGAAGCTCTTGCAGCAAAGAAGGGAGCAAACGACAGTTCCTCTTTTGTAACTACAGAGGGAGATTTCCTACACTCAAATGGGGCAATCTCAGGTGGACCAACTCAGCCTGGAGTGCTTGAGAGAAAAAGAGAAATTGAAAATCTAGGTTCCGAATCAGAGAGATTAGGAGTTGAGATAGGAAAGATAACCACAGAGATTCAAGGGAACGACAACGAAATCCAGACCATAAACAACAGAATAGCTGATTACAAGAACAGGCTAATAGAGATAGATATTAAAGAGGCTGAAACAAAAAAAGATATACATAATCTCAAAGGATATTTGGAGAGGATAGAGAAGAGGGTTGGGCTTGTCACAAGCAACCTTGAGCAAATAAACAATGATACTAATCAGAAAAGTGTCCTAATTGAAGAATCAAATTCTAAGATCAAAATCCTGGACATTGAAAAAGTAGACCTTGAGCAAAAATTAGCTGAGGTTGAGGAAAGAATACAGGAACAAGAGCAAGTAGAGAGGGACCTGGAAAGAGATATCTCTGATAAGAAAGTCACATGTGCTTCTCTAAGAGAGAAAGAAAGAAGCTTGTATGAAGACTTGGCAGAACTAGATATACGTAGAACTGATATTAATAAAAGAATAGAGCTTGAATCAACCACCATTGAAGAGAAGAAGCAGGAAAAACTGAACCTAATTGAAAAAGAAGGCAGTACGGTTATTGAGATCAATGACCTTCGAGACAAACTTGAGGAACGAGAGAAAGAATTAACTCAAAGAAATGAGGAAAGAAGAAAACTTCAAGAAGATCTTACAATTACCAATGAGAAGAGGGAGAACATAAATTCCGGGCTATCTGATACAAGGCTCAAAAACAATTCATTTGAAATTGATTTAAACAGTGTTCAAATCGAAATTGAGAACATTACTGACACGCTGAGAAGAAATAATGAATATGATATGGATGAGAGAGTAGAATTAAGTCCTGAAGAAGAAAAAGAAGTTATGGAAATAGACCTCAACATTGAAGAACCAAGATTAAGAAGACTGCAGCAAAAAATTGAGAGGTTTGGACCGGTAAACCTTCTGGCACCTGAGGAGTTTAATAAATTAGATGAAAGATATACATTCTTAAATGAGCAAATGGATGATTTAACACAGGCAATAGCATCGTTGGCCAAAGCAATCAGCAAAATAGATAAAGAGTCTGAAAAGCGCTTCCATGAGGCTTTTGAAGTTATGAATGAGAAGTTTCAGGAGATATTTGCACGACTGTTTAGAGGTGGTGAAGGCAAACTTGTGCTCACTGATGAAGATAACATACTTGAGACTGGAGTTGAGGTAATGGTAAGACCAGGAGGTAAGAAATTCCAATCCATTAACCTGCTATCGGGAGGAGAAAAAGCGCTATCGGCAATAGCTCTAATAATATCAGCCTGCCTTATTAAACCCGCGCCGTTCTTACTTTTTGATGAGATTGATGCCCCGCTAGATGACAAAAACACGTCATATTTTATGGAACTTATAAAGGAAATAGATAAAAACTCTCAAGTTGTTCTAATTACTCACAATAAAAAAACCATGCAGGAAGTACATTCTCTCATAGGCATCACATCTAACAAATCAGGCACATCCTCTGTAGTTTCAGTAGAACTTAATTGAATTTTAGAGGCAAGTGATTAAGTTCCTATATAGCGCACCGCTATTATAAGTAATTTTTGGAAACAGTATTTAAATAAAGGGAGTTTATACAAGTATTAATTGCATTATTTATTACGAAACGCACATAATTTGTTATAGGTTTGTTTTACCCTTATACTTTAATTCGGTTTTTATTTTTTCGGAGGTTTATTAAATTATGATTTCCTACATAATGAAAAAGATAGTAGGCTCTCAGAATGAAAGAGAGATAAAAAAACTCGGTTCCGTAATCGACACAGTAAATGAATATGAGGAGAGCCTTGTAGCGCTTTCAAACATTGAGCTTATAGAGAAAACTGACTCATTTATAGAGCACGTAAAAAGTAGCCTAAACGGCACTGATATTGAAGATGAAAAACATGGTGAGATGCTTGAGAAAGCACTTGAGGAAATACTCCCTGAAGCCTTTGGCGTTGTAAGACAGGCTGCACGTAGAACACTTGGGATGAGACCTTTTGACGTTCAGCTGGTAGGTGGTTTAGTTCTTCATCAAGGCAAGATATCGGAGATGAAAACTGGTGAGGGTAAAACCCTTGTTGCAGCCCTGCCTCTTTTTCTAAACGGACTCACTGGCTATGGAGCACACCTAGTTACCGTAAATGATTATCTTGCAAGACGTGATGCCACTTGGATGGCGTCTATTCATAAATTCCTAGGACTATCTGTAGGTGTTGTAAACCATGACGTCTCATATTTGATAGAGTGGGAATACCCGGAGCGTGCACAAAATGCAATTGATAAGAATTTGAGTGTATGGCCAACTGAGTATGCGGACATGGAAATCCCACCAGAGAAAAATCTGGACGTACTCTCCGCTTTTAAAACTAAACTGGTCGAATGCTCTAGAAAAGAAGCTTATGGCGCACATATAACATATGGAACTAATAACGAGTTTGGCTTTGATTATCTAAGGGACAACATGAAATTCTCTCTAGATGATTATGTGCAGAGGGAGCATAATTTTGCGATTGTGGACGAGGTAGACAGCATATTAATTGACGAGGCAAGAACTCCTCTTATTATCTCAGGGCCTTCAGAGGACTCTACTGAGCGGTATTATGAAATTGACAAAATTGTTAGAAAGTTAACTCCAGAAGTTGACTTTACGATGGACGAAAAAACAAAACAAGTAACACCAACTGAAGAGGGTTCTACAAAGGCAGAAGAAGCCCTTGGCATAACCAATATATATGACGCTGTGAACTTAGAGCTCCTGCATCATGTAATTCAGGGACTCCGTGCACATAATCTCTTTCACCTAGACGTCGACTATATGGTCAAAGATGGTCAGGCAATTATTGTAGATGAATTTACTGGAAGGCTAATGCCGGGAAGACGCTGGAGTGATGGGCTTCACCAAGCGGTTGAAGCAAAAGAAGGCATAGAAATCGAAAATGAAAACCAGACCATGGCAACAATTACTATACAAAATTACTTCCGTATGTATAGAAAATTAGCAGGTATGACTGGTACGGCCGATACTGAAGCTTATGAGTTCAAGAATATCTACAAATTGGATGTAAATGTAATACCGACCAATAAACCAATGATCAGAGATGACAGGAATGATCTGATTTATAAAACTGAGAATGAGAAATACACGGCGGTCGTGGAAGAAATACAAGAACTCAATGAACAGGGACGTCCTATTCTTGTGGGAACCACATCCATTGAGAAATCAGAGAAAATCCACAATCTTCTAACAAAGCATAAAGTAAAGCATCAGGTTTTAAACGCTAAGCAACATGAGGGCGAGGCAGGAATCGTGGCTCAAGCCGGAAGAATTGGAGCAGTCACTATCGCTACAAACATGGCGGGAAGAGGAACTGATATTATACTAGGGGGAAACCACGAATATTTAGCAAATGAAATATTAAAGAATGAATACAAAGTAGACCCAGCAGAGGCTGACCCTGAGCAGTTTGAAGAAGCTATTTTAGAGGCAAGAGCTATCTGTGATGAAGAAAAGAAAAAAGTTTTAGATATGGGCGGTCTTCATATAATTGGAACAGAAAGGCACGAATCCAGAAGAATTGATAATCAGCTCCGTGGTAGAGCAGGAAGACAGGGTGATCCTGGGTCTTCACGCTTTTACGTATCTCTTGAAGACGATCTTATGAGAATCTTCGCGTCTGAGACAATTACTAAGATTATGGACAAGCTAGGTTGGGAAGAAGGCGATCCGATAGAGCATAAGATGATAAGCCGATCTATAGAAAACGCGCAGAAGAAGGTTGAGGGTCATAACTTCGATATCAGAAAACATCTTCTCGACTACGACGATGTCTTAAACACGCAAAGAGACGTAATCTACAGAAAAAGAAAGGAATTCTTAGCGGGCGGCGAGAATCTAAAAGAGAACTTATTTGAGATGGCTGATGATATTACAGATGATATTGCTGAGGCCGCTTTACCTGAGAAAATGAACTCAGACACAATAGATCTTGGAGAGCTCAAAGAATCTCTGCATGCACAGTTTAATATAGAGATTGATTTTGAAGACTTGCCGATAGATGCAGTTAAAAAAGAAGACGTATCTGAATATATACAAAACAAAGTGCATGAATATTACGAGCAAAAAGAGCAGGACATAAGCTCTGACACTATGCGGCAAATAGAAAGATTCGTTATGTTGCAAACGATCGACTACCTATGGAAAGACCATCTTCTTAACATGGATCATCTTAGAGAAGGCATAGGGCTTAGAGGCTATGCTCAGAAAAATCCACTTCATGAGTATAAAAAAGAGGGCTACGATATGTTCGGCTCGCTTATGTACCGTTTAAGCAACGATGTGTGTGAGAAGCTCTTTAGAGTTCAACCGGTAAGTGAAACGGACATGGAGAAAGTAGAGAAACAAAGAGGGGCAGAGCAGCAGCGCATGGTTTTAAGCAGAGGAGAATCAGGAGAAGCTGAAGAGAAGAAGAAACCTGTTAGGAGACAAGAGAAAAAAGTAGGGAGAAATGATCCTTGCCCTTGTGGAAGCGGGAAAAAATATAAAAAGTGCCACGGACAGGCATAGGGAACTATCTAGGTCAATTATATGAGTAACAAACAAATAAATTTTTATCAGTTTAAAGGAGGAAAACCACCTTTTTATGTTTTTCCTTTGATGATAATTTTAGTTTTAGTTGTGATTGGAGTTCTAGCGGTTTTTGGACTATTTATAGGAATTGCAGTTGCAATTGGATTCATAATACTTACAGTGCTGAGATTCATAACATCTTTTGGAAGTAAAAAACCAGATAAAGTTACAAAAACCCACGACGGAAACACAACAATTACTCTTGATGAGAGTGATTATGAAATCATTGATGAAGAAAACAAGCCCCAGTAACTTTGTTTAAGCAGATTCTTGTATCTCGTTTGCAAGGCTCAAATCTTTCTCGGTCAATCCACCTTCACTATGAGTTGAAAGAGTTATAGTAACTTTACTGTATTCAATCAATATATCAGGATGATGGTCCACCCTTTCTGCTAATATGGCGACTTTTGTAACAAATCCCATTGATTCTACAAAATTCTTAAACTTAAACTGCCTCACTATCTGATTACCTTCTTGCCCCCAACCCTCTAGTTTTGAAAGACCCTCAATAATCTCTTTTTCCGTAAGTAGAGCCATAATTTTATCTCCTTTTTTATATAAATTAATGAATACACACTGGATAGTCAAAGGATTGTGATTTAAGTTTAACTATCATGGGTCAAGTTTATATTAGCATAGGTTCTAACCTCGGCGATAGGATCTCTTATTGCCAAAAAGCTTTAGATGAAATGGCTGCTTTTTCTAAAATCATCAAAGTCTCGTCGCTATATGAAACAGATCCAGTAGATAAAGAGGACCAACCTCAATTTATTAACAGTGTTGCTGAAATAGGTACGGATCTTGCTCCGCATGATCTTCTTGAGGAGCTTAATATTGTTGAAGGAAAGCTGGGAAGAGTTAGACATGAGAAATGGGGCCCCAGAACTATGGACCTAGATATCATTTTTTACGGCGACCAAGTTATAAAAGATAGCAATTTAGAGATCCCTCACCCAAGAGCACATCTAAGGCGTTTTGTTTTAGAACCACTTTGCGAGATTGCCCCTGAGTTCATTCATCCCAACTATAACCTATCGGTAGCAGAACTTCTTAAAAACGTTGATGATGAGAAAAGAGTAATAAAAATAGATGAATCATTCACAACTTCTCAACAGTAATTCACAATCAATCAACAACATAAGAACAGAGAATCAAGAGATTTGTCCACACTATAACCAGATCTGTTTTCAATTAAATGCATAAGAATTACAGGTAGTTAAGTTGGGGCAAAGACAAGTTCAGAGCATAAATGTGTACATATAACAGTTCTATCAGCACTCAGTTATCCACAGGTTTAATAGTTAGAAAGTCTTATATTATTTAGATGAAGCTTTAGCAGACTCAAGCGTGTTCCAGAGCAGCATGGATATAGTCATTGGCCCTACCCCGCCTGGAACTGGAGTAATATAAGATGCTTTTTTAGAGACCGCTTCAAAATCCACGTCCCCTGTAAGCTTGCCTTCTTCGTTTCGGTTTATTCCAACATCTATTACCACTGCTCCTTCCTTGACCATATCCCCTGTAATAAAATTAGCGCGCCCAATAGCTGCAACAAGAATGTCCGCTCTTTTGGTTACTTCATCAAGCGGTTTTGTTCTTGAGTGACCGATTGTGACGGTAGCGTGCCTGTGAAGCAGGAGCATTGATACGGGTTTGCCAACTATGTTGCTTCTACCAACGATCACAGCTTCTTTGCCGGTAATATCAATATTGTAGAACTCAAGCATTTTGATGATGCCATGAGGTGTGCATGAAATAAATCTAGGATTCCCCTCTACTAGTAAGCCCACATTGTATGGATGAAAGCCGTCTACATCTTTTAATGGAGATACGGCTCTTAACACCTTAGTCTCATCAATATGATCGGGCAGAGGTAGTTGAACTAGTATGCCGTGAATATTGGGATCGTTGTTTAGCCTATCAACAAGGTTGAGCAGCTCTTGCTCTGTAGTTTTTGCAGGAAGTTTATGCTCTTCAGAATACATGCCTGCATTGGCACATGCTTTTCTCTTATTTCGAACGTAAATCTCCGATGCCGGATCTTCTCCTACAAGCACTGCAGCAAGCCCTGGAGTAATATCAGTTTCTCCCTTCAGCTTTTCTACCCCTTGAGCTATTTCTGCTCTTATATGTTCCGATACTTTTTTCCCGTCTATTATTTCAGCCATGCTAAGCTCCTTTTAGTCAATTTTCCAAAAATGATTTAAAGGACCGTGTCCTTTTCCTATATCAAATGAATTCTTAATCGCAAATCTCAAATAATCCTTGGCTTCCGAAATAGCATCCAACACAGGCAAGCCTGTTGCAAGTCCCGCACAAATGGCAGCTGAATAAGTACAGCCGGTTCCGTGGGTGTTCCTTGTATGAATTCTCTCAGATTTAAACTCAAAGAAGTCATTGCCGTCATATAGTATATCTATTGCATCTAAAGATGGGTCAAGATGTCCTCCTTTAATGAGAACATGTTCGGGACCTAACTCTTTTATTCTACTAGCCGCATCTTTCATATCTTCTACCGATGAAATCTTCATGCCGGAGATAATTTCTGCCTCAGGATTGTTAGGGGTAAGAATAAACGTCTGCGGAACGAGTTCCTGTATTAAAGCTTGTTGAGCACCTGGTTCTAATAAAGACTCCCCACCCTTTGCTAACATTACCGGATCAAGCACTACTTTTTTTAATCCGTGTTCAGATACTTTTCTTGCAACTGCAGAGACAATGTCTTTCGTTGAAAGCATGCCTATTTTTACTGCATCTGCCCCTATGTCATTTACCACGGCATCTATCTGAAGCTCTACAAATTCAGGAGGCAAATTCTTAATGCCCAAAACAGAGGCTGTGTTCTGTGCGGTAACAGATGTTATAGCCGACATACCAAAAACCTTAAAAGCGGTAAAGGTTTTTAAATCGGCCTGAATCCCTGCACCACCCCCAGAATCTGAGCCTGCAATTGTAAGTGCTCTTGGAATTATTTGACTCACCGGCAGTTATTCTACAAACATTTTTAAACCTTTACAAACATACACGGCATGAGCTCTAGACTTAATTAAAAATGGATGTAATATATATTTCACTTAAATTCCTAAGGAGAGATTTTGGTTATGGCTGAGAATAATGAAGAGGTTATGTTTCCGGAACTATTTGCAACAGATCGTGCAGGTAGAGTTAGGCTAGTTGCGGGTTATTCAAAGGAATCTGATAATTATACATTTCCTAAATATATGGCGGACCCTAAAAGCTTCTCGGATGAGATAGAGGAGAGGATGATAAGTCCTGAGGGTGAGCTTCATTCTTTCACTGTTGTTAGAAGAAGCATGCCGGAGTTTCCTGTACCATATGCACTTGCCTTGGTTGATTTTCCAGAAGGGGTAAGGGTTATGGCCCAAGTTGAGGTTGAGGATCCTGAGAGTCTCAATATTGGTGAGAAAATGGGTGTAACACTAGGTACTGTAAAAAAGACCAAAGACGGAAAAGAAGTTAAATCCTACAAGTTTTATCCTATTAAAAACAAAAAGTAGATACTGATCTAAATCACTGAACATAAAAATTAGGGCTATTCATTAACAATGTATAGCCCTTTCTAATATTCTAGGCATTTTTTTATGGTTTACTTTTGAGGGGTAATCATATATTCTCAATGTATATCTATTGAGCTGCATGCCTATATGAAGAAAAACTTCTTGTTGTTGCTAGTATTTCCGCTTTTAATTTTATTCTCCGCAGATAAATCTTATTCTGTCGATACTTACGGTACTTTTGCCGATGATGGAACACAACCTCAAAACAACACAGAAGCTAACGATTTGCTCTCTGTAGAAGTTTCCAAATCCAAATTACAACTTATAATTCTAGGAACCATAACCAATGGTAAAAGCACAAAAGCATTGATCAAAAACCCCGTAACCGGGGAACTTGGCAAATATGTTGAAGGCGATAGGCTCGATCTTATAAAGACTGAAAATGTCAAAATTCTTGAGATTGCAAATTGTATGATTCTTATAGAAAGATCAGGAACCCATGAAACACTAGAGTGTAACAATAAAATGCCGACTGTTGTATTTAACCGCGCCTCACTTACAAAATATAAAATAAAAGGGCCTGGAAGCGGGGTAAATCTATCTAACAGTTTTAATAGCGAATATGATAGAGACATAATACTAATTAGTGAAAAACACAAAGTTGATCCATATCTAGTAAAAGCAGTTATTAAAGCAGAATCAAATTTTAATCCCGACGCGGTATCCCCCAAGAATGCTCAGGGAATGATGCAGTTAATTCCTGCAACAGCAAGTGATTATGGTGTTGATGACCCCTTTGACGCTAAAGAAAACATGGAAGGCGGGGTGCAATACTTAAAAGATTTGCTGGATTACTTTGATGGTGATCTAAAGCTATCACTGGCAGCCTATAACGCAGGAAAGGGATCAGTAATAAAACACGGTTTCACGATTCCACCTTATCCAGAAACAACAGATTATATAGCCAAAGTACTCGAATACTACAAGCATCTAAAAGCCAAAAACTACTCTGCCAGACGATAAAACCCCATCTGCAAATTATTACTTTAGAGAAACCAGATCTACATATTAATCTTTTAGGTCAGGAACGGGATTGAAATCATGATCTATTGCATATATGCCTAGTACGGCCATTGCATCTTGATCCTCTGATGAAGTGTTATTATAAACACTAATTATCTCGTATTCATGGTCTTTCCGAAGAGGTATCGCTTTCTTTTCATCGGAGTAATATGGAACTGATGCCAAACCAACCCCACCCTTTTTCTGTGTTGGTCTGCTTTCATATATAACTTCATCAGTTGTCATATCCCTTAATGAAATAGATTCAGCAAAGGGATGTAAATGAACCCCAATAGCATGGATGTCAGTATCATATGGGAGCCTCATTTTTTCAGTTATTACGGTATTGGTAACTTCTTTGCCAGGTTTTACAACCCAGTGACCAGAAAATTGCCTGCCGAACTTGTCTTTATATATATCTGTTCCAGCATTTTCACCTGGTAAGCATGAGGAACCTTCATGATCACTATGAGGTGTCTCCACATCAAAGATGGCGGGTTCTCCTGTCATTGAGACGAGACTATATGCCCCTTCTTGTCTATACAATGGTGTTAGAGGTTCTGTTAAATCCTTATCTTTTATATATTTGACTGTAACTTTTTGACGCACATTGATTGGCAAGTTTTCTATTTCATTGTGATTTAGTACTTGAGTAGTAAGTTGTATAGGCGTTGATGAGAGCATAGGTATTCCAAAGCCCTCAGGCAATTGTATGTCCGTTTGACCTTGTGAGAGAGTAACTATCCTATTGTAAATACCTCTTGTTCTATTTTGGAAAAGTTGATGCTGTCTTTTTGAAGTAAAATCAAGATTAGCGTGACACATAAATTCATCCGAAAGTGTCTCATTGCCATCTTCGCTTATAACCTCAGCAGATATACCAACTACCCAAACTATTTCCTCCTTTATGCTTTCACCAATTGGCACATCATCATTTTTAGTAAAACCAAGTCTGAATGTTTCTATCGAATATGGCCCTTTCATAGACTTGTACTTCTTATCTATTGTATATACAGGCGATATGAGAGTCTTTTCGAGAATTTGATTGTTGGTGATTGACTTTGACTCTGCTGTGTTACTACCAGAACCGGCATTACTGTCAGAATCAGTTGTTGAAGTATTACAACTAGATAGTAGAACAGAAAAAAACAAAATAATAAGTAAGTACGATGTGTTATTTATTATATTCATATACTTTGCCCCCTTATGAATATATAATTACATTTGGAATGTAAAAAAGTTTTCAGAAATCGTCAATGATAAATATTTAACATGTAAATCTGTCAGAATTCAAGGCAATAATTCACCTACTTATTGACAAGGTCTATATCCTTATCTAGTATTATAAATTCGCTAAATTATACTGAGGGCCCATAGCTCAGTTGGTTAGAGCGGCGGACTCATAATCCGTTGGTCCCTGGTTCGAGTCCGGGTGGGCCCACACATTAAAGTTGTCATTGTTGAATGGATAAAATAAACGAGATAAGAGAAAACTTAATCATTGAGAACTCAACAGTCTCTTCAAAGCAGAGAAGTTCCACTCAGTATATTAAATTAAAATTTATAGATGATGCAGTATGGAGGGATAGATGAGAGAACAAATATTGGTTCTCGAGGCGCTCCAACAGATTGATTTGGAGCTCAGCGAATTAGAAGTACACCTTAAAGAATACCCAGACAAAATATCCATTTTAGAAGAAGAACTTAAATCCTCAAAAGACACACTAGAAGAACTTAATAACAAGAAAGAGAAACTCACCAAAACAAAATCTGAGTTAGAAAGCGAAATTGCTCAAAATGAAGAAAGCATAAAGAAATCAGAAGAAAAGCTTTTTGAAATAAAAACTCATAAGGAATACCAAGCTCTTCAGAAAGAAATCACAGAAACCAAAAGAATGAACTCAGATTTGGAAGAGAGCCTGCTTGGGGAAATGGAAAAGATAGAAAACCTTGACAAAGAAATTACTAAAAAAAGCGAACAGCTTGCTAGTAAGGACTCTGAATACCAAGAAAAGATCGGCGAATACAAATTGGAATTAGAAGAAATCAAGGTTGCATATGAACCTAAGAAAGAACAGAAAGAACAGACTGTTCAGACACTAGACCCAGAGATACTTCCTCTTTATGAAAAAATCATGAAGAAAAATAATGGTGAAATACTTGCAGTAGCTAAAAACGAAGTTTGTACCGGTTGCTACATGAATATTCCGGCTCAAATGTTCAATGAAATATTAACACTGACAAGAATAATACAATGCCCAAGCTGCCAAAAAATCCTCTACTGCGAAGAAGAATCCGAAAGTGAAGCTAAAACAGCCTAGCCTGCCTATGAGCTCTGACAATAACAACCCAATTGAAATTTATATTGACGGTGCCGCTAGAGGGAATCCCGGGGAATCGGGAATAGGCGTGTTGATTAAAGAAACAGAAGATACAAATAGAGAAATAAAAAAATACCTAGGGACAAAAACGAACAACCAGGCAGAGTATACTGCATTGATTACCGCACTTGAGTCAGCTGAGGATCTCAAAAATAGACCCGTAAGGGTCTTTACCGACTCACTACTTGTTGCAAATCAAGTAAACGGCATATGGAAAGTAAAACATCCGGAAATAATTCCACTTAACCAAAAAGCAAAAACCTTATTCAAGAACTTCAAAGATATATCCATTCAGCATATTCCAAGAGAACAAAACTTTGAGGCTGACAGACTTGCCAACCTGGCAATCGATGAATATTCTTCATAATAGAAGCAAGTGAGCCGGGCAATCGCTGGTTTGTGCATTTAATGCACGGACTGGAGGAAAGTCCGAACTCCGTAGGGCAGAGCGCTGGGTAACTCCCAGGTGTCGTGAGGCAACGGACAGTGCCACAGAAAACATACCGCCTAAGCTCTCTCGTAGAGCCGGCAAGGGTGAAAAGGCAGTGTAAGAGACTACCGCGCGGGCTGGTGACAATCCGCGGCATGGTAAACCCCGCTCGGAGTAAGACAAAATAGGGAAGTGCTTTTTCTTAGGAAAAACAGGGCTGCTCGTCTTGAGCTTCCGGGTATGTTGCTAGAGGCACTCAGCAATGAGTGTCCCAGATGAATGATTGTCCAAGACAGAATTCGGCTTATAGGCTAACTTGCTTCTATTTTAACAACCACAAACTCTTTCTTGCCAATTTTTAGCTGCAGGGTTTCACCCTCAGGGGTAAGTTTATTAATATCAGAAATTTTCTCTCCATCAATGCTTAGTCCGCCTTGAAGTATAAGTCTTTTGGCCTCTCCCCTACTCTTTAGGCTTGCTGAGGACTCTACAACCAAATCAAGCACTGTTCGGCTCTCATCTTTATTAAGTTTTACCTCTCTTGCGTCCTCAGGGAACTCTCTGCTTGAGAATTTTGTATCAAAGTCCTCTTTTGCTTTGCTGGCTTCCTTTTCTCCCTGGAGCCAAGATGTTAGCTCAAATGCAAGTGCTTTCTTAGCATCCATTGGGTGCCCGGATTTAAGCCCATCTATCTCGTCTTGAGAGCGGTAAGTAAGGAGTTCATAGTAACGCCACATTAAATCATCAGAGACGGACATTACCTTGCCAAATATGTCTTGAGCGTTGTCCTCGACAGCTATGTAGTTATTAAGAGACTTAGACATCTTCCTAACACCGTCTAAACCTTCTAGTATCGGCAACAAGATTGCAATCTGAGGTTGTTGATTGAAATGCCTCTGCACATCTCTTCCTAATAAGATATTAAATTTTTGGTCTGTTCCGCCAAATTCTACATCTGCTTTTATTTGCGCCGAGTCATATGCTTGAACAAGAGGATACAAGAATTCATTGATCGAAATTGAGACCTCGCTTTTGTAACGCTTCTCGAAATCATCTCTCTCCAGCATGCGAGCTACGTTTCCCAAGGAGGCGAGCTTAATCAGATCTGCTGCGCTCATTTTGCCAAGCCAATCATTGTTAAAGACTACTTCTGTTCTTTCACGGTCAAGAATTTTGAACACTTGTCTCTCGTAAGTCTCCGCATTCTGTCTGACCTCTGCCTCTGTGAGAGGTGGTCTAGTCTCTGATCTTCCTGATGGGTCACCAATCATAGCAGTAAAATCACCAATTAGAAATAAAACAGTGTGGCCAAGATTTTGAAACTCTCTTAGCTTCTTTAAGAGGACACAGTGCCCTAAATGAAGATCGGGTGCAGTAGGATCAAATCCGGCCTTAATTCTAAGTGGCTCATTTTTTTCCTGTGATTTTTTAAGCTTTGCTAAAAGCTCTTCTTCTGAGATTATTTCAGCAGTACCGCGTTTTATAATTTCCAGCTGTTCGTTGGGGCTTTTAAAACTCAAGATATAACTCCTTATATACTTAAACCCTAGTTTTCGCTCAAAAATATAGAATATCAGGAACTGAAGTCAATGTCAGACGCTCATGATGTAATAAAACTGGTCAGCCTAGAAATATCATATACACTAAGAACGCATGACTGTAGAGATTAACGGGCAGAGGTTTAAAACCCTAATAGAATCGTCTGAAATATCTAAAAAAGTTAGAGAACTTGGCAAAAATATTACCAAAGACTACAAAGATAAAGACTTAGTTATAATTGGTGTTCTTAAAGGCAGCATTATATTCCTAGCTGATCTCATCAGAGATATTGAAATAAAAGCAGAAATTGATTTCATAAGAGTCTCAAGCTACAAAGACGGCATGAAACCTGGTGATGTAGAGCTTATTAATGATATGCAGACTCGGCTCAACAACAGGGACGTCCTTTTAGTTGAGGATTTAATAGATACTGGTGCGACCCTAGAGTTTATAAAAGAAAACATTCTTTCTAAAAAACCTTCATCATTTAAGATATGCACACTGATCAATAAAAAGAAAATCCGTAAGACCAATACAGATATAGACTATATGGGATTTGAGATAGAGGATGATTTTATTGTCGGATATGGAACTGATTTTGCTGAAGAAGGGCGCAACTTGCCTGATATATATGTAATTGAAGACTAAGACCAGTTAAACTAAACCATAATATTATTGTGGAGAAAAACATGGGATTAAAAGAACAAATACCAGAAGACATAAAAAATGCACTTAGAAATAAAAGCACTCTTGAACTATCTGTTTTACGGATGCTTCAGTCGGCTCTTAAGAATAAAGAAATTGACAATAAAAAAGAGGAGCTTACTGATCAGGATGTTATTGGTGTAGTTGGAGCTGAGATAAAGAAACGAAGAGACGCGGTCAAGGAATTTGAAAAAGTAAACAGACCTGATGCTGCTGATCAAGAAAAGGCAGAGATAGAAATTTTGATGAAGTACATGCCAGAGCAAATGGGCGAAGATGAGATTAGAAGCATAGTAAAAAAAGCTGTTGAAGAGACTCAAGCCGAGGGCATGAAAGATATAGGAAAAGTAATGAAGATTCTAATGCCTCAAGTAAAAGGCAAGGCTGACGGGTCTGTTGTAAACACGATAGTCAGAGAAGAGCTTGGCGAATAGCTAAAAACCTAACGAAATTCTAAACAACAATTAACACCATATTAACATTAACAGTGTTTAATAACTAAGAGGGTACTTAAATGGCAAAAGCAGCAAGAGCAAAGAAATCCGGGGCTGAGGGCGTAAGATGGGACTTGTCCGATCTGTATTCAGACCTTAAAGACAAGAAAATACAAAGAGATCTAAATGATCTATTTAAGAAATCAGAAGCATTTGAGAAAAAATATAGAGGGAAAATAAACTCTAACAATCTAACTGCAAAATCATTACTAAGTGCCGCACAAGATCTGGAGTACATATCAGAGAAAATAGGCAAGCTTCTGTCCTTCGCCTATCTTGTTTTTGCAGGAGACACAGGGAATCCTGAAAACGGCGCCTTTTTGCAGATGATCCAGGAGAAATCTACTGAAGCTAGAAAGCATTTAATGTTTTTTGAACTTGAGTGGATCAAACTGAGCAACAAAAAGGTCTCTTCACTTCTAGAAGATAAAACTCTCTCTCCATATAAGCACTTTCTCAAACAAGAAAGAATGTACAAACCTCACAGATTGAGCGAGGCTGAAGAGAAAATACTTGATGAAAAAGCAAACACTGGGTCTCGCGCGTTTAAAAGACTTTTTGATGAGGTTCTAAACAATGTCAGGTTCAATATCAAACTTGATGGCAAACAACAGTCCCTTTCTGAAACAGAAATATTGGCTCTACTCTACGATCCAGAGAGAAACAAGAGAAAAGCCGGGGCCAAAAGCCTAACAGTTGGGCTCAAAGAAAATTCACACGTACTAACCTTCATATTTAACACACTGGTTCAAGACCACTCACTAAATGATAGACTCAGATCATTTGAAGACCCTATGGACTCAAGAAATCTAAGCAATGAAATAGATAAGCAAACGCTGAGCTCTCTTATGACCTCGTGTGAAAAGAATTATGATATGGTCGACACGTATTACGGACTTAAGAAAAAGCTTTTAGGACTAAAGAAATTCTATGATTATGACCGTTATGCTCCAATATCAAATGATTCTGAGATTATAAGCTATAAAAAGAGTAAAGAGATAATTCTTGGATCCTTTCACAACTTCTCGCCTAAGATGGCAAATATAGCTCAGAAATTCTTTGATAAAAACTGGATCGATGCAGAAGTCAGAGACGGCAAACGAGGTGGAGCATTTAGCCACGGCACAGTCCCAAGCGCTCATCCTTATGTGTTTACCAACTACACAGGAAGAATGAGAGATGTTATGACACTTGCTCATGAGCTGGGTCACGGAGTACATCAGTATTTATCAAGGAGTCAGGGATATTTCCACTCTGACACCCCTCTTACCACTGCAGAGACTGCAAGTGTATTTGCTGAGATTCTGGTTTTCCACAAGCTAATGGAAACAGAGAAGAATCCTAAAGTGAAACTAGCATTAATATGCGGGAAATTAGAGGATATCTTTGCCACTGTATTCCGCCAAGTTGTACTAACTAGGTTTGAAGAATCCTTGCACCATGCTAGAAGAAATCAGGGAGAACTCACTTCTGAAAATATTAATGAGCTTTGGGCTGAGGCCAATGCAGCAATGTTTGGCAAATCAGTTGAAATGACAGATGACTATAGATGCTGGTGGATGTATATACCGCACTTTATTCATTCTCCATTTTACTGCTACGCCTATTCATTTGGTGAGCTGCTTGTGCTTTCTCTATATAGCAAGTACATAAACGAAGGGAATGTATTCGTACCAAGGTATATTGAGCTTCTATCATCTGGCGGAAGTGATGCTCCTGAGGTTCTGCTGGAGCGTGTTGGTGTGAACATAAAAGATCCTGACTTTTGGCAGGGAGGTCTGGATTTACTCAGGGAAATGGTTGATGAAGCACTTTCCCTTGCGGAAAGTGTAAAGTAAATTTAATCATAACAGGCGGTGAACAAACATGCTTGAATCTATAGATTTCGAACAGATAATAAACACATATCTAATCCCCTGGGGATTTAATATTGGGTTTGCTTTAATAATTTTTGTAATAGGACTCATAGTAGTCTCAATAATCAATGGAATTGTTAGAAATGTGTTATCAAAAGCAAAAATGGATCAGATACTAGTCAATTTTATATCTGCCATTGTCAGGTGGCTACTATTACTCTTTGTTGTAATCGCAGCACTTAGCAAGTTGGGCCTTAATACAAATTCTTTAATAGCTCTAATTGGTGCCGCAGGACTAGCAATTGGATTATCCCTAAAAGACTCCATGGCAAATTTTGCTGCAGGTGTAATGCTTTTAGTATTTAGACCATTTAAAACAGGTGATTTTGTGGAAGTAGCAAGCACCTCTGGTTCAGTAAAGGAAATAAATATTTTCAGTACAACATTGCTTACACCGGATAATAAACAAGTAATTATCCCTAATGGAAATATATATTCCGATGTAATTACCAATTATTCAGCTACCGGCACCAGGAGAGTAGATATGGTGTTTGGCATTGCTTATGAAGATGATATTGCAAAAGCTAAAGGAATAATTGAGGGGATTTTAAAAGCTGACAATCGTATTTTAAAGAGCCCTGAGTATGTGGTTGCTGTTGGTGAGCTTGCTGATAGCAGCGTGAATTTTTATGTGCGTCCTTGGGTAGCAACGTCTAATTACTGGCCAGTATATTTTGATTTAATGGAAACAATAAAATTAGAGTTTGATAAAAACGGAATCTCTATTCCTTACCCACAGATCGACGTGCATACAGATATGCCAGACCAGAATACAGAAAATAGTGGAGAATCGATTAACTAAAGGAAACTGATATGCCTTCAATTGCCGAGACAAAACGCCAAACAATTCAGTTCGTATTCCCTGAGCACACTAGTGTTCACGACAGACTAAGCGGTGGGAGATTAATGGACTGGATAATGAACACCGCAACCATAAATTCTGCCCTGATCTCTAAAGGTATTACAGTATTAGGATCTACAGACAGTATAGATTTCATCAACCCTGTAATGGTTGGAGAAATTGTAACTCTTGAGAGCTGGGTTGAGTATATAGGCTCAAGCTCAATGGAAATTGGGGTCAAGGCATATTCTGAACATCCTGAAACTGGCAATAGGAAACTTACCACCTCTTCCCATCTAGCATTTGTCGCGGTGGACGAGAAAGGTAAACCTCGCAAGATCACAGAAGAATTAACGCCAGCAGACAGTGATGAGATGGGCATATATATGGAGGCAAAAAAAAGAAAAGACGAGCGTCTTGCTCAGGTTTCAAAAAGAGATGCTCAAGCCAGACATATCATTGATGAAACTGAAATAGTAAGAGAGCGTTTAGAGACTACTAAAATAGTGCTGCCTGAGGATACTTTCCACGGAGACTTTATGGCTGTTGGAAAGCTTATAATGGACATGGACCAAGCTGCCTCTATATTGGCAATGAGGTTTGTTAAGGGCTTAATGATCACGGGGTCTCTGGATGACCTTTATTTCTATTCACCAATTAGAATAGGCGATATAATAACTTTTAAAGCGGGTATCACTTATGTAGGCAAGAGCTCACTTGAGGTCGGCATTAAAGTACTCTCGGAAGACATTTTGACTGGTGAGCAGAGACACACTTGCACAGCTTTTATGAGTTTCGTTCACATTGGCCAGGACGGTTCAGTAAAACCGGTTCCTGATTTTGATCCGGAAACGCCTGAGGAAAAAAGGCTGTGGAAAAGAGCTTTGGAAAGAAAGGATTTCAGATCTGAGAGGGTTAAAGAAATCAAAACCAATTCTGAATATTAAAATTTCAGCCTTGGTATAACTTCTTCAGAAAGGAGTCTCATAGATTTGGCCCATTTGTCTTTTGGATTCCACTCATGTCCCATTACAAGCAGAACCCCAAATCCACCTACTGAGTCATAGAGCTCTTCGATTTGAGTCACTACATCATCGGGGCTACCTACGATCCACAAATTATCTATCATGTAGTCAATTGTTACATCTGAGTCGGGCATGGATTTATCTGATTTAAAGATATTCAAATTACCCCTTATTTTAGGGACCATTTTAAAGAAGTAGTCCGTAAAGTCCCTTGCTAGAGTCCCCTCTTTAACTAGCCTCCGGGCTTCTTCTGTAGTCTCGGCTACAAAAACATCCCTTGCTATTCTCCATTTGGATCTATCTGGAGTTTTACCAGATTTAAGAGCCCCTTCTTCAACTGAATCCCAATGGGTTTTTAGAACATTGCTGGTTACAAAATTAATACTCATAGGAATCCAACCATTTTCCCCAGCTACTTTTAAAGTGCTGGAGCTCTCAGTAATTCCTGCAACTGCAATTGGAGGATGGGGCTTTTGATAAGGCTTGGTATGAACTCCAAGGCCCACATCATCTTGTGGTTTAGGAACTGTGAAGCTCCATCTACTGTTTTCATATTTACCCGGCTTTGGGTTATTCCATAAATCGAGAATAAAAGCTAAAGAATCATTTGTAAGATCCCTTTGTTCACCAGATCTCGGATCTATATTAAACGCCTCAAAATCCCCTATAAAACTGCCTGCTCCAACACCCCACTGGAACCTGCCTTTGGCCAAATTGTCCAGAACTGCGATCCTATGCGCCAATACAAATGGATCATGGTCGGGAAGACATGACACTCCAGTGCCAAGAATAATTTTTTTTGTAAGTGGAATTGCGTTTGCAATAAATAGATCAGGGGCAGCTATGTTTTCCCAACCAGCGGTGAAGTGCTCTCCGATCCAGGCTTCTTTAAACCCTAATTCGTCAAGCAAAACAATCTGCTCAAGGTCTTCTTGAAGAGTCTCTGAAAGCTCTCTGCCCGCAGGATGAAGGGGCATTGTAAAGTAGCCTAATTCCAATTAAAAGCTCCAAATAAGATAAGCATTATTAGATTATGGATATTAACACAACTTAGATTTTTCTTCAAAAACAGACAATAGCCACATCATTTAAAAGCTTTGATAATAATTCCCTTTAGCGTATAATTTCTCCATCTTCAGGAGGGATCTTTATTTATGAGTGTTAAACCTAGACGGGCATTAGAAGCTCTTAGGGAATTCCTAAAATTAGAGTCCGCAAGTGGTATCATTTTAGTAGGCGCCGCCGTACTTGCCCTGATAATCAACAACTCCCCTCTCTCGAGCTTGTACGATCTATTTCTAAACACTCCAGTAGAAATTCGAATCGGTGCACTCTATATAGGCAAACCCCTTCTCCTGTGGATAAATGACGGCCTAATGGCCATATTCTTTCTACTAATTGGACTCGAGGTCAAACGTGAGATATTAGATGGTCAGCTCTCCAGTTTATCTCAAGTAGCTCTTCCAGGATTTGCTGCTGTAGGTGGTATGGCAATTCCCGCTCTAATTTATATTTTCTTCAATCTCGGCAACTCAGAGACACTAAGCGGATGGGCAATCCCAGCAGCAACGGATATTGCTTTTGCCCTTGGAATTTTAGCACTTCTTGGCTCCAGGGTGCCACTTTCATTAAAACTCTTCCTGCTCACACTTGCGATAATAGATGACTTAGGGGCTATTGTAATAATAGCTATATTTTATTCGGGAGATCTTTCAACAACCTCGCTTATTCTTGCAGGAGTGTCTATTGCCGTACTCATCGCGATGAATTTACTCGGAGTAAGAAGAATAGCAGCGTATGTTGTAGTTGGAGTAATTCTTTGGATATGTGTATTGAAATCAGGTGTTCATGCAACACTTGCAGGCGTTGTTATTGCTTTTGCAATACCTCTTAGGACAAATGAGGACGAGCCCTGCCCACTCAGAGAAATGGAACACTCTCTTCATCCTTGGATAGCCTTTGGAATAATGCCCATTTTTGCTTTTGCCAACGCAGGAGTGTCTCTTCAAGGAATGTCATTTAAAACCCTATTTGAGCCAATACCCATTGGTATCGCGCTTGGGCTCATTATAGGCAAACAAATAGGCGTATTTGGATTTTCATATGCAGCAGTCAAATTGGGACTGGCCAAATTACCTTCAGATATAAACTGGCGCATGATTTATGGAACTTCAATACTATGCGGGATCGGGTTTACAATGAGCTTGTTTATTAGCACACTGGCATATGAGAGTAGTATGGGTGAGTATGCAATATCAGCACGTATAGGAATTCTTGTTGGTTCGTTTATATCAGCCATTGGTGGGTACATCATTTTGAAGACTTCTCTCAAAAAAGATAATGATCTATTAGAATAATAATTTATGACTCTATTAAACAGAATAAAAGCATTATTTCTTTTCATCTCACTCCTATACCTAACTTTTTATATCCCAATGACTCTAACATTTTACTTGCCACAGTGGATGGAGCTTAACTGTGATTGGCACAATAGATGTGAGACGATCGGGAGTGAAAGAGCAAAAAGTGGCATTCATGAGCTTTCCTCATATTTCAGGCATCAGGGAGAGCTTGATAGCTTCCTTACAGAAAAGGAAAAAACGCATCTTAAAGAGGTTAGAGGAATATTTGATAAGATGTTTCTAGTAGCCTTGATAAGCCTGGTTTTAATTATTCTTACTTACGATAGAAGACAAGTGGCTCGGTATACGTTAATAAATGCAGCCATTATATTAGCACTACTCGTAGTGCTGCCATTTTTTGGTACATTCTGGAGAGATATATTCCATCCTCTACTTTTTGATAATGATTTGTGGAAGAACAATAGAAACGACCTTTCTTACTACATAATGCCAAGAGAGTTTTTCAAATATACTGTGGCTCTCCTAATTGGATTATGTTTTTTGATTAATATAGCAATATCTCTTAGGCTTAGGTCAAAAACCAAGTAGCTATTAATTTATACCCTCTACATGAATATCTACGCCAAAAAGATCACCAAACTCGCAGTTGTTCTGTCCAATACAGGATTGAAAATCGGGTTGGTTACTATGATCAGCAGCCATTCCGTATCTGTGACCTAGTTCATGTCTCCACACAGAAAATTCACCGCACCCAAGGAAACCACCTTCAGAAAGAACTATTATATCGTCTCCAAAAAAGTAAATTCCGGCACATTCACTAAGCCCTACGGCTTCACATTCAAATCTGTTTGGAACAACATATACTCTTAGACCAGAAAGTGGAGGCACATTAGTTCCATCTTCAAGCTCTACAGTTTGAAACCCAAGTTGTGAACCCTCTGTAAATTGACAGTTAAGAAAATTGGTCGCTCTGTTATCAAGAAGGTTAAGTACGCTCTGATTGCCTGAATCTACGCCGTTATCAATGGCAACCTGCATACCGTACACGGGTGTTGTCAGATTATAGTTCTGAGATTCGGCTATTTCCCGATCAATAAGCGAATCAACCTGAGTGGGATCATTATCATTTATAGCATCACAGGACAGAAATGCTACAGTTAATATTAAAATTGAAAAGATTCCTAGATAATTCATTGCCAGCTCCCCCTTTATAAGCACATATATACAAGGATAACTGAAACTTTTAGAGATTCTATTTATAATTGACATTTAATTGCAAATTATTGTGTAAAATTAAAAAAACACGATATCTTATGGGAGGTTCATATGAAAATTGCAACAAAACTTCTATTCTTAATAGCTCTATCTTTCACTGTTGGGTGTCAAGCAGGAAACTCCAAATCTAATTTCCCAGAGGGTTGCACTGAGGAAGGAATCTCATATAACGGCGAGAACCTACTATTAAAGGACAACTCTTCATCTAAACAGAGTTTGTATTTATTTTACAACATCTCTGATAAGAGTTTTTGGTTAAATCATCCAGTAGCAAAAGACCCAGGAGCAAGTGCAGGCTGGGCTTCTGAGGTGAGCTCTGGAAATTGGTCTGCTCTAACAATTAACAGTAGTCCAGAGAATTTTGTCATGACCTGCTCTATAATCGGAGATGATGGGGTCAAATATCTAAACTGTAAAGATGTCGTTAAAACCTGCAGAATAGAAAATGCTGCTTTTAATTCTGGGGACTCAGGTAGTTATTGGGTAGCAGAGAATAAACCACTGCAGGATCTTACCGAGGCAATTAAAAGTAGAGGAATAAGTTGGTAGCTTGAAAGTTCAACTTACGGAGCCTTTGTAAGACCAGTCCAAAAGTTGAACGGGGTGTGCGGTTTTGATGTTTAGGCCGTTGTTTTTAATACCCTTTTGAATTTGAAGAAGGCAGCCTGGGTTACCAGCTACTAGGTAGTCGACTTTGTTTTGTCTAACATTGCTCATTTTGCGCTCAAGTAAGCTTTGTGACATTTCAGGCTGAACAAGATTGTATATACCCGCACTTCCGCAGCAAAGATCAGATTCTGGCATCTCTATAAACTCAAGCCCAGGTATCTGCTTTATAACCTCTCTTGGCTGCTCCTTTATTCTCTGAGCATGGCCTATATGACAAGCGTCTTGATACGTTACTTTGATATCGAGCTTTTTGAGATCTCCCTCAAGTCCAATATCGAAGAGAAATTCCATGACATCTTTAGTTTTTTCACTAAGCGCTTGGGCACGGTCTGCATACTCTGGATCATCCTTAAGTATTTCCCCATACTCTTTCATAGTAGAGCCGCAACCGGCAGAGTTTATCACTATTGCATCCACGTCTAGTTCTTCAAAGGTTTTAATAGTTAATTTTGCAAAGTCTCTTCCTTCAGACAGCCTTCCTGAGTGAACGGAGAGGGCCCCACAACAGCTTTGATTCTGAGGAACCAGCACTTCACAGCCATTCTCAGCCAAAACTCTTGCAGTGGCTTCGTTTGTTTTAGAAAAGAAAGCACTTTGGACGCATCCAGTCAACATAGCAACTCTGTAGCGTTGTTTGCCTTTTGCAGCAATTACCTCCGGAAGCTCCTTAGGAAATGTTGGGGATTCTACTTCTGGAAGCATCTCTTCCATACTAGCAAGTTTTGGGGAGATCCTTCCTACAATTCCTGAGGACTGTACAAGACTTCGAAGGCCAAGCTTTTGGTAGACGTAAAACAGCGGTAGCATCAACTTTAATCTTTGCTTATAAGGAAATAATGTAAATATCATGGATTTATAAAACTTATCAAAGGACGATCTTTCGTAGCGGCGCTCTATTTGCGCACGTCCTGCTTCTATTAGACTTCCATATTTGACCCCTGAAGGACAAGCAGGCTCACAAGCAAGACAGCCAAGGCACATATCCAAATGTTTGACCAATGAGCCCTCAAGAGGTATTTCACCGTTAGAGGCCGCGTTCATGAGATATATCCTCCCTCTGGGAGAATCCAGTTCATTTCCGGTCTCTAGATATGTAGGACAAGCAGAAAGACAAAAGCCACAATGAACACAGTCATCTATAATGTCCGCGCTAGGCTTGTCCATCTCATCAAATGCCTGATATTGTGTCTCACTCATAGTAAATGTTTAGCCCTTTCTTATTGTAAAATCAAGATTTTCATATCTAGAAGCACTTAGCTTTTCTCTAAGTTCCTCATCATCTGAGAAAGTCTTACTTTGTAGACTTCTAGATTGAATACTAAATTTAAGTACTGGTTCATCGAACGGATAAGGGGTAACTGTATAGTTAAATCCGTCTCCCGATTCTATATGAAGTGTCGTCTCAGAGCCTCTATAATTATATGGAACCTCCGTAATTTCCACTGACCTCCAACCATGACAAAGGGCAAGAGATATAATATCCCCAATTTGAAGTAACTTAAGATTCTTAATTACATCATTTGGAATTTGCTTTAAATTCCCATCAGAGATCTGAAGATTAAATCCATCTGCAACATATTCTTTAAGTTCTTTATGCAAAGATTCGGCAACTTGGTTGCCGGGGTCCTTTCTAAGATTATTTCTGCTGAATTTAGAGAAATGCAGAGCCACCAAACAAGAGGCATATGGTTGATCTTGAGAGTATGGTTTATAACATCTTCTCCAAATATCCCCCTGATCCTCAAAACTCATTTCAGTAAAGTTGGCAGGGTATCCGGTCTCTGTATTTATTTTAGGCAATGAGTCCCACTCCTTCCAGCCAGAATCATGCTCCCTTACTGCAAAGAGCACTTGATCATATGGCTCAGGTCTTACAAACATATCATTTCCCCAATGAGTCATTATTTGACCCGAAAGCTCTGCATGATCATGCTGGGTAATTAGAATCCACCCGCCATTTATGTCTCTTCTTATCATCTCTCGTTTTTAACAGGAAAATTATATATACCTTCCCGGATTAAGTAGATTATCCGGATCAAAATTGGACTTAATTTTCTTCATTATTACTCTGCCTGAGCCAATATCCCCCCAGACATCAATTTCAGATTTAATAGCAGAAGGAGCCTCTTGTATTACAAGATGCCCACGCTGCTCTGAGATAAAAGCCCTTAGTGACTTAACCATATTTACAATAGAAGAATCTTCTCCTTCCATAGCAATAATACTCACACCACTACCGGCTCTTGTTGAAACATAGGTTTTCACACCACTCTTTTCTGATAATTCATCAATGTTCCCTAGCACCTTTGGAATGTCGGTTACGAGAACTCCCGCTTTTAATATAATTTTTTCTGGATTTACTATTTTCCATGGGAAATTTCTGACATCCTCCCATAATTCTTCCTCTTGCGCTCCGACAATTATGTCCCCTTTGCCACCACTCTGATTACAGATAGTTTTTACTTTAGACATTTGCTCCTTAACTGCTTTTTTGACGCTTCTTACACCAACTAAAAGAGAATATTTATTGTCTTCTAAATCAAGGTTGTTGCTTCGAGCTAAGGAGTTAGATAATTCTGGATTTAATATTTCAAGAGAAGTAAGAACTAGATCAGAGCTCAAAAGACTCATCACTACATCATGACACTTTTCTAAAGAAGGGAAGCTGACAAGAAATGTCTCTGAATACTCAGGAACAGGATAGAGCCTAAAGGTGGATTCAACAATAATTCCCAATGTTCCGAGAGATCCAACATATAGTTTCGGCATATCGTATCCTGCAACATTCTTGACCACTTTAGAGCCGCCTTTAAAAATACTTCCATCAGCTTGGACTATTTTTAAACCTATTAAGAACTCTCTTACAGTACCGTATCTAAGACGCTCGGGACCACTATCATTAGTTGCAATTACCCCGCCTATTGTTGCACCCCTTTCAGCGTGAGGCGGATCAAGCGCTAGGAATTGGTTTTCTTTATTAAGCTCAGCTTGGAAGTTCTTAAGCGATACTCCAGACTCTGTTGTGGCTACAAGATCTGAAGCTGCATGCTCAACAATGCGGTTTAAGTTTTTAGTAGAAATAACTATGTCGGCTTTTTCAGGCTTGTTGCCTAAAGCAAGTTTCGTTCCCGAACCCATAGGTATAGTGCTTAGAGATTCCTTAGAAGCGAGCTTCATAATCTCAGATACTTGCTCAACGTTGTTTGGGAAAAGGGCTATCTCAGGAATTACACCATCAATATTAAAAGAGTTGAGACTCTCTTTTTTGAGATAGGTATCTTTTTCACCTACAATATTTTGCAAATTTTTAATAATGGATTTCTTAAGCATATTTTAGGTTTTTTTTAATTATATATTGGCTAATACATCTCACCCATGCCTGATTTTTGAACCGGATGCTCATGGTAGGGCTTCATACCGGGTTCAACACATGTTCTGGGTGTAGGAAATAATTTCCCTGGGTTACATAAGCCTTTATTATCAAATGCGCATCTAATCAAGTTCATAGCATCTAAATCACTTTCATCAAACATAAGTGAAAGAAATCTCTTCTTATCGTGCCCAACACCATGCTCTCCAGTTATGCTGCCGCCCTTGTCCACGCATACTTTTAGAATTTCCCCAGCTAACTCAAGGGTTTTATCAAGATCCCCTTCTTTTGAAGAATCATAGAGCACAAGCGGATGCAAGTTTCCATCCCCAGCATGAAATACATTTGCAACTCTAAGACCATATTTTTTGCTTAACTCTGCAATCTCTCCCAAGACCTCTGCAAGCTTGCTCCTGGGTATTACTCCGTCTTGAACATAGTAATCTGAGCTTATGCGCCCCATCGCGGGAAAAGCACTTTTACGGCCCTTCCAGAACAAATCTCTTTCCTTTGCATCTTTGGCAATTTTAATCCCAGTAGCTTTATTTTCCTTTAACACCTCTTCAACAATAGGCATTTGAGCTTCAACTTCAGCTGTGGGACCATCTAACTCAACTAATAATATTGCACCTGCGTCAATTGGGTATCCAGCTCCTACCGTTTCTTCAACCGATTTTATACAGAAGCTGTCCATGATTTCCATACCTGCTGGAATAACACCCCTTGCAGTAATCCCTGAGACCGATGCTCCCGCATCTTCTACATGATCAAATGAGGCAAATAGAGTTTTAACAGCCTCTGGTTTCTTAATTATTTTAAGTGTTACTTTGGTTACAATTCCCAATAGTCCTTCTGATCCTACAACCA
This sequence comes from Deltaproteobacteria bacterium, assembly GCA_029262275.1. Classification (GTDB taxonomy): domain Bacteria; phylum Desulfobacterota_D; class UBA1144; order Nemesobacterales; family UBA2774; genus CR02bin9. The sequence goes on from JAJCZS010000014.1 coordinate 89,127, forward strand.
GTCCTGTAATATCATAACCTGGGCTATCAAGAGCCTTGCCACCAACCTCAATTAATTCTCCATCAGGCAGAACCATCTCCACGCCTAAAACATGATTGGTAGTAACACCGTATTTTAGGCAATGCACACCGCCAGAGTTCTCTGCTACATTTCCGCCAATGGTGCACACTATCTGACTAGATGGATCAGGAGCGTAGTAATACCCTGCTGAGCTTACGGCATTTGTGACCCAAATATTTACAACACCTGGCTCAACAACGACTCTTTGGTTGGGAATGTCTATATCTATAATCTTGTTCATTCGTGAGAGTGAGATTACAATCCCTTCCTCTGTGGGAAGTGCACCGCCAGAAAGCCCTGTGCCAGCACCCCTTGGAACAAATGGGATATTCTCGTGATAGCACTCTTTAATAACTTGCGATACTTGCTCTGCTGTATTTGGTAAGACTACAAAGATAGGCTTTATCCTGTAGCTTGTAAGAGCGTCACAATCATAAGCAAGGAGCTCATCTTCTGAGAATATAACTCCTTCGCTGCCTATAATGTCTATAAGCTTTTCTCTAAATTTATTTTTCCATGATGAAGATTTAGTTTTATGTTGTGTAGTCATAAGATTAAGATATAGTATATAGATCGTAGCAGCATCATTATATCATTATTAGATGAGTAGACCAATTTTTATGGTTAGATGCGTATTTTGAAAGACAAGAATTAGAGCAAACCTTGACAATCACTGCGAAATTGGTAAATTGAATTGTTTATTTCTATAATTCGAGGCAGAAAATATGAAGACCTATATGGCGAGAACACAAGATTTTGATAAAAAGTGGTACCTGATCGATGGTGAGGGGAAAACCGTGGGCAGGATTGCAACACAAATTGCAAACATTCTAAGAGGCAAAAATAAACCCCAATACACACCACATGCGGATATTGGTGATTTCGTTATCGTGGTAAATGCGGAGAAATTACACTTCACGGGTGATAAGTGGAACCAGAAGACTTATTACAGACATACGCATCACCCCGGTGGAATAAAGTCGATTACGGCTGATAATCTTCGTGAAACCAAGCCGGAGCAAATAATTGAGAAAGCGGTTTGGGGAATGTTGCCTAAAAACAAATGGCAGAAAAAATTAATTACCAGGTTAAAGGTTTACGCTGGGAATGAACACCCACATGCACCCCAACAGCCTGAAACATTGGAGGTATAACTTATATTATGGCTGAAGCTAATTTCTATGGAACCGGAAGAAGAAAAACTTCAATTGCTAGGGTTTGGTTACGCCCAGGCAGTGGAAAAGTTTCTGTAAATAACCGAGAAGCTGCGGAATATTTCCCCAGAGACTCGTGGGCAGTGCATGCATTAGAACCTTTAGAGACAACAAACACTAAAGGCAAATTTGACGTTCTAATAAAAGTAAAGGGAGGCGGTCTAACTGGCCAGTCTGGTGCCGTAAGACACGGGATTGCCCGAGCACTGCTTCAGGTAGACGACTCTCATAGACAACCTCTTAAGGCAGCTGGTCAGCTTAGAAGAGACTCCAGAATGGTTGAGAGAAAGAAATATGGACTCAAAAAAGCGAGAAAAGGACCACAATTCTCTAAGAGGTAATTTATACATTGGCTAAAACCACTAAGAAAAAAAACACTAGTACAAAAAAGATAAATAAAATAGCTCCACCAAAAGGGAAGCTTGGTGTACTGCTTCCTGGAATGAGCGGTGCTGTAAGTACAACTTTTATTGCGGGGGTTGAGGCAATAAAAGCTGGACTTGGCAAACCTATCGGTTCTCTAACACAAATGGGAACAATAAGAATAGGTAAAAGAACAGATAAAAATTCACCACTAATCAAAGATTTTATCCCACTGTGTGACCTGAACGATCTAGTTTTTGCAGGATGGGATATTTTTGCTGATGACTGCTATGAGGCGTCATTAAAATCGGGCGTACTGGAAAAGGAACTTCTTAATGATTTAAAAGATACTCTGAAAGAAACGTCCCCTATGCCGGCTGTATTTAGCAGAAAATATGTAAAAAACTTAAATGGTAAACATCTAAAGCGCGGCAAGACTAAGATGGACCTTGCTGAGCAGCTCATAGAGGACATCAAGAGATTTAAGAAGGAAAGCGGTGTCGACCGTCTTGTAATGGTTTGGTGTGGAAGCACCGAGGTCTTTATTCAAGCCTCAGCAGTACATAGCACAATTAAATCATTCGAAGAAGGTTTAAAAAAGAATCATCCTGGGATTCCTCCCAGCATGATCTATGCCTATGCTGCAATTAAATGTGGGGTACCTTATGCAAATGGCGCTCCAAATCTTTCTGCTGATGTGCCAGCTTTAAACAAACTTGCTAAACTAAAGAAAGTACCTATATCAGGTAAGGACTTTAAAACAGGTCAAACACTGATGAAAACCATACTTGCTCCAGGTTTAAAGAGCAGAATGATTGGACTTAACGGATGGTTTTCTACCAACATTCTTGGAAACAGGGACGGAGAAGTATTAGACGATCCTTATTCTTTTAAAACCAAAGAACAAAGCAAGTTAAGCGTTCTTGAGCATATCTTTCAACCAGATCTTTATCCTGATCTATACTCTGATTACTATCACAAGGTCAGAATCAACTATTATCCACCTAGAGGTGATGAAAAAGAAGCCTGGGATAACATTGATATATTTGGCTGGTTAAACTATCCGATGCAGATTAAAGTTAATTTCCTTTGCAGAGATAGTATACTTGCAGCACCTATCGTGCTCGATCTAGTCATATTCCTAGATCTTGCAGGCAGAGCAGGTCTGCATGGTATTCAGGAATGGCTCTCATTCTACTTTAAAAGCCCTATGCACGGCGAAAACCTTTATCCTGAACATGACGTGTTCATCCAGCTCATGAAGCTGAAGAACACACTCAGATATATACAGGGTGAAGAGCTAATTACGCACCTTGGGCTAGACTACTACGATTTCGCCTAAAACTATAGGCAATAATCAAAACAAATAGTGATTTTGAGAAGTTTTACCTAGTGTAAATCTTAAGGAAAGTTATGCCTGAGCGCTGATGGCAAGCCATTTACGTGTTATGTAAGGGTTACCGTCTTGGTCTCTTACTCCATGTAGTTCAATTGAAGGACCAACAGAATCTCTCATTGCGTTCACAGCATCATCAATTGGATATCCTCTTAAGGCACCGGCTGCATATTGCTGAAAAGCGCTAATATATTCCCAAGCCTCTTTATGCATATCAACTGCAAACTCTTTGGCATCAACTAGTTTAAAACCAGCCTCTTTAACCAAGTCTTCATAGTAGGACCTAGGCAAGAATTTAGCAGCTTCGGTTTTAGTATCAGTCTTTACTCTTTTAACATCATGATCTCTTAAATACTGGACTGCGACTTTAACCTGTGTGCGGTAGAAAGGTATTGTTTCAGCCGGCCTAGCTTCCTCGTAAAATGCAGTATTAAAGAAAAGGAACCCGCCTGGCTTTAAAGCTTTTCTAATTCTTTTTACACATTCCAATTGATCTGCAGCAGATAAGTAGTGAATTCCATTTCCCCATACTGCAATATCCACACTTTGATCAGGAATGGTCATATCTTGAATTGAAGAATGAACCATCTTTAATGTTTCTACTGTCTGTTCTAATTTAGATTGGGCTAACTTTAAAGCACCAGATGATTGATCAAGGCACAAAACAGCAGCCTTCTTCCAAGTATCAGGAAAGTTATCAAACACAAGTTGAACCATTGTTCCAGCGCCTGTTGCAACATCTAAAACGCCTTCAAGTCCATTAACACCCTTTTGTTTCATGATTGTGACCCAACTAGTGATGCATTCGCTATTTACTCGTTTATATTCTTCAGTATCTGCAAACGGCTCATAGTTGTAGTCTTCATCTTCTATATAGCTTTCTTTCATTTTCTGCAATTCCTGCATTTAATACCTCCGCTTTATACCCCTACCCCGAAATTCTGAGACGGAGTTGTAAGAACCAAATTATAACATGACATTGGATAAAAATAAATATTCAGCAACTTTACCATGCTGTTCACACCCCTCTTTTCTCTCCCCAAATAATTTTATGAAGTTGAGGTAAAACTCTAATATGTCCTAATTTATCTTCTATAACCTTTTCGGTTAACCAACCCAACTCAGATCCGTGTGTGGGCTGAAATATAATATTAGCTCTGATATTATATTTGCTTAATATTCCCTTGGCATATTCGTAATCAACGTCATCCTGAATAACAAACTTTAGCTGATCCTTAGCTCTCAGTTCTGTAAAAAGACCAAAGTCCATTTTGTCCTGCATTGAAGAGCTAGGGCACTTGCAATCCATACTTATAGTACTATTTTCAGTCCACAATATTGGAGGAGGCATCTTATGTCCACTGGTCTCTAAAAGGATCGTATAGTTATTGTCTAATAAATGGGTTGCCAGCTCTTCAACCTCTTTTATCTGAATAAGCGGCTCTCCTCCTGTAATACAAACCCTCTTACATTCGTGCTTGTCGACTTCGTCAACTACTTCAGAAACCCTGTGGTCTCTAAAATCACGCCCCTCAACAGCGTACATAGTATCGCACCAAGTACATCTGAGATCACAGGCGAACAACCTAATAAAAACAGTTGGGAGACCTATCTCTAAGCCCTCACCTTGTAGCGAGAAAAATATTTCACTTATTTTCATTGCTCGTACCCTGTCGGATCCTCGACTCCAGAGTCAACAAATGCTCTTTTTCTCTCCCTGCATGAACTGCACACCCCACAGTGCTTCTCACCACCTTTATAGCAGGTCCAAGTTTCTTTAAAAGGCACGCCTAACTTGGCTCCTAGTTTAACTATCTCAGATTTATCGACATCCACAAACGGGGCGTCAATAATTAAGTCGGGATTATCAGTAGCTAACCTTTCAGACTCTTGGAATGCATCTACGAACTCCTTTCTACAGTCAGGATAGACTCCTCTATCTGAGAAATGCGCTCCGAAGAAAACATGGTTTGCCTCAAGGCTAGTTGCGTATCCAATTGCAATAGAGAGAAAAATTGCGTTTCTGTTAGGAACTATAGTTGATTTAAGAGTATCGTAGTGCTCGGCAGTCTCAGGAACCTCAGGAACGTCGACGCTTGAATCCGTGAGTGCTGATCCTTGCAAGAGCTCATTCAGAGAGGAGATATTGACCACTTTATGGATGATCCCTAATTTCTCACTGATTAGCTCAGCCGACTTGATTTCCTTTAAATGTCTTTGGCCATAGATAAATGTAAGAGCGTATACTTGGTATCCTTCGTCAACGGTCTTGTAAAGAAGAGTTGAACTATCTATTCCGCCTGAGGCGATAACTACAGCCTTTGTTTTCATGATCGTAATATTATATGCTCAGGGTGACATGGACAAGGGAGCATCTTAGTAAGGCTCCACGAGCAAGGATCTTAGTGAACTTTTTTAGAAGGGGGTTCCATATTTTTTGAGACGACATCATAGAAGTCTCCAAGCTTGGTCTCTAATTCATCTACGTGGCTTACAACTTCACTAATTTGATTATCTAAGTCCTCTGCTTCAAGGTCTATATCCTCACACTTTCTCCATTCAACAATATGACCTTTAATATGACTAAATGCAGCCTGCATAGATTTCACGTCATCTGATATTTGAGATACTGTTACGACAAGCTCTTTCTTCTCTCTCTCCCTCTTCACATAACCCACCCAATAGACTGCAAAAATAAATGCCAGCACCAATATCCCTTGAGGAATTGAAGTTTCCAGGGTTGGGTAAAAACCTATGGCATCAATATATGGCAAGAAATCAACAGGTGTTGTATTTATAACTCCTGCTTCCTGAAGTTCTTTGATGCCCTTGCCTAATAATATGAAAGCCAAGAAGTATAGGAACACGCTAGTGAAAGTGAAGAAGTATTTTATCGGTATTCTAAGGGCCATTTTGAAAATCACGAAGAAGAGCACAACTAACACTGCTGCACCTGCAATGATTCCCCAGATAACTGCAGATTGAGAGTTCTCAGCTTGGTACCAAAGGGCCTGATAGAAGAGCACAGTTTCAAATGCCTCTCTATATACTGCAAAGAACGATACACTAGCAAGTGCAATTACACTGTTTCTTGAAACTGCATTTTCGACCTTGCCCTGGATATATTGTTTCCATTTAGCCACTTCAATCTTTGTAATCAGCCAATAGCTCACGTAAAAAAGCACAGCTGCTGCCGTGAGCGCCGTTATGCCTTCTATAATCTCACGCTGTGCGCCACTTATGGATATTACAGTCTTGGCCAAATACCAGGTTAACAACCCTGCCACTATAGCAGCTATCCAGCCGTAGTGAATATATCTAATAGCTTTTCTAGAGCCTGTAGCATTTAAGAAAGCAATAATTGCTGCTATTATGAGAATCGCTTCAAGTCCTTCTCTCACAATGATTGCAAAGGAGTTTAGAAAAGATATTAGTTTACTAGAGGACCCTGTTTCTAAAATAGATGAAGCAGATACCAAATCATTTTGTAGTGCCTCATTTAAATTTTGAACTTCACCAAGTGGTTTCTCTGATTTTATAGCATTTCTATAATTACCGAAGCTAGCTTCTATCTGTGCTGTAAACTTTCTATCCTTAACAAAAAGATCCGGCTCTATCTGCTCAAACCCCAGCAAATATGCATCGAGTGCTTTTTCGTAAGATTCCTGCTTATCCCCTGCTTGATAAAGTTTTAGAGAATCCTTAAGAAGCCCAGTTGTCATTGTAATTGCGGAATCAGTGGATGAGCTGTTACCTTCAAACAATCCAGTGCGAAGATAAGAAACAGCTAGATCTTGTTCTTCATCGTTAAAGTTCCCATCAAGACTATCTATTAATTGGCTATTTGAGAGAGTGGCAAGATTTTTATAATCTTTTACTTTTTCATCTATTTTGGAAGTTATTTCATTGCTGTAATTGCCAACTCCGCCTTGAGACGGTAGTGACATAACGTAGAATGCAACATCCCACTTTTTATCATCAGGAATTTGAGGAAAAGCAGGCATAGCTGTTCCCGCTATCCCGAAAGTCATAGTGTTGTGAACTTTAAAAGGAGAAAGACCCGCATAAAAATCAGGATCAATAAAGTTTGTTGGTGGTGGATTTAAGCCTTGGGCTAATTGACCATCCCCGGCCCCACTCATCCCATGACACTGAGAGCAGTTATTGTCATAAAGCTCCTTACCAATCTTTAGAGAAGGTCTTGTCTGCGGATGGGGGATAATTCCGTAAGAAGATATCAATTTTTCTTTTATATTATTTGAAGTGCTTTCAACTTCTACCACTGAGGATTTTGAAACTATAAGCGCTGACAACTCATTAATCTCAGATTCTATGTCTGCCTTGTCCCCATCTGAGGATTTCAGCGTCGAAAAGAGCTCTTTGGTCTCAGCAGAGAACTCAAGCATCTCATTATATTCATCATTATTGATTATTTCGCCGTCTTTTATAGCATTTTGATAATCACCGCCTATATAGTCGACCAAAGACAATATCCTCTTCTCCGTCGATGAGGCGAAAGAGGTAACAGTTATTAATAATAGAAATATAAGGACTAGAGAAGAAAGAGTAGAAATTCTGCTTACTTTATTGATAATAATATGCCTATTGCCTCCACACTAATTTCACAAACTGTACAGAATTGCCTGATTAATAAGACCCTTTACCGAAATTGAAAATGATTATCAATTAGGAGTTTCAGATTACCATACAGCCCTTTGGTGTCAAGCAAAAATATTGCATTAGTATCTATTTAAATTATTATTATTGGGCTATTTAATAAGCACTTAGAATAGGCAAGAGTTCAATGAGCAAACAGACAGACCTAAAAGAAAAATTATTTGCTGAATTCCCCCCGGCTACTGAGAAAGAATGGAAGGACCAGGTAGCCAAGGATTTAAAGGGAAGGGAATTTGAGAAGCTCATATGGAAAACCTATGAGAAGCTAGATATAAATCCATTTTATACACAAGATGATTTAACCCATATAGAAAGTAAGACAAACTCTGTTCCCGGCGAATTTCCCTTTATAAGAGGCGCCAACCCAAAGACCAATGACTGGCTGATTAATCAAGAAATCTTGACGAACAATATAAAAACAGCCAACAAACTAGCCTTAAGCAGTTTAGCTGGAGGTGCAGATTCTTTGACCTTCAATTGTCCAGTAGACACTGAGGGGCACTCTGGAATCCCAATACAAGACAAAGACGATATGCTGAGCTTGCTAGTAGGTATTAATATCAAAGATATAGAGACCCACTTTAAATGTGGAAGCTCTGCAATCGCGGTACTTTCTCTTTTCATAAACGAGGCTAAAAAAAGAGGAAGTAATCTTGAAAAATTACGGGGCTCAGTTGATTGTGATCCACTTAAAGGTTTAACACTGGATGGAAGTTTCTCAAAAGGGGAACAAAATTCTTTTAATGAATTAAGAGAGTTAATTTCATATCTGAGCGATAATATGCCCAAATTCAAGGGACTAAAAGTACATAGCTCCCAGTTCCACAACTCAGGGGCATCCATTACACAGGAACTTGCCTTCACTTTAGCAGCGGGGGTTGAGTACCTAGACCGTCTTACAGAAATGGACCTTACTGTTGATCAAATTTCTGAGAAGATGTCTTTTTCCTTCTCTGTCGGCTCAAACTATTTTATGGAGATTGCTAAACTAAGATCGGCAAGACTACTTTGGGCACAAATTATGGAGCAATACCCTACAAAGAATGAGCAATCCAAGCTTATGAGCATAGAGGTTACGAACTCTTCTTGGAATAAAACTTTATACGACCCATATGTGAACTTGCTAAGAGGTACTGTGGAAACGATGGCAGCGGCATTGGGTGGTGCTGGAACTATTACGGTTAGGCCTTTTGACTCTGAATTTAAGCAAACTGATGAATTTTCTATGAGGATGGCAAAAAACACTCAACTGATACTAAAAAATGAATCCTATCTGCAGCATGTTGCAGATCCTTCAGCGGGATCTTATTACATCGAGAACTTAACAAACTCAATCGCACAGGAATCATGGAAGCTATTTCAAGATATAGAAGCTGGTGGAGGATTCGTAGAATCTCTTAAATCAGGTGTGATTCAAGATGCTATTTATAAAACAAGAGAATCCAGAGACATGAATATTGCTACAAGAAAAGACAGCTTCTTGGGTGTTAATCAATTTCCGAACCTAACAGAGAAGATAATAGCCAAAATTAAACCTGACAAAGCACCTATTGCTGGACAGAACTCCGGCAATAAGATCAAAACCGAAGATAAGTTATCAATTCATTTTGCAACTGATTATCTAAGTACAGATGACGTCTATGCTGGAGATCTGGTTATAGAGAACTTAGATAGCGGAGAGCATAAAACTAAAACGTTAAATCCATACCGAGGAGCGCATGCGTTTGAAGAATTACGCTTGTCTACAGAGAAACACTTTAAAAAAACCGACCAAAGAGCCAAAGTTTTCTTACTAACCATAGGAAACCCTTCTATGAGAAGTGCGAGGGCATCTTTCAGTGCTAATTTTTTCGGATGTGCTGGTTACGAGATTATTAACAACATCGGATTTAGCTCACCTGAAGAAGGTGTTGCGTCCGCTTTAGAAAATAATGCAGACATTGTTGTAATCTGCAGCTCAGATGATGAATACCCACAATTTACCCCTTCAATAATAAAGGAATTGAATCAAAGCAATCCTAAAATAAAAATAATTATCGCTGGTAATCCTAAGGAGCATAAAAAAGAACTTGAGGATGCTGGGATTGATGATTTTATTCATGTTCGCTCAAATGCATTAGAAATCTTAAAGAAGTATCAAGACATTTTAGGTATCGAGGCTTAATAAAAGGAGAGTAGATTTGAGACCGGATTTTTCGACCATCGAATACTCTGAATTTGTGGCAAAAGAATCAGAAAAGAAATCTGAGAGCTCTGTAAATGGATGGATGACTCCGGAAGGTATAGAGGTTAAATCCCTATATACAAAGGATGACCTTTTAGACATGGAGCACTTAAATTATGCTGCAGGAATAGCTCCATACCTGCGCGGCCCATACTCTACAATGTATGTCACTCGTCCCTGGACTATCAGACAATACGCCGGGTTTTCTACAGCTGAGGAATCAAACGCCTTTTACCGCAGAAACCTACAAGCCGGTCAAAAAGGCTTGTCCGTTGCATTTGATCTTCCCACTCACCGTGGATATGACTCCGATCACGAACGTGTTGTTGGAGACGTAGGAAAAGCCGGAGTAGCTATTGATTCCATCTTGGATATGAAAATTCTTTTCGATCAGATCCCCCTTGATGAAATTTCTGTCTCTATGACTATGAACGGAGCAGTGCTTCCGATAATGGCATTCTACATAGTTGCTGCAGAAGAGCAGGGAGTTAGCCCTGAGAAGTTAAGCGGCACTATACAAAACGACATATTAAAAGAATTTATGGTTCGAAATACTTATATATACCCCCCTGAGCCTTCAATGCGGATCATAGCTGACATCTTTAAATACACTGCAGAGAAAATGCCAAAGTTTAATTCCATTAGCGTAAGCGGCTATCACATGGAGGAGGCTGGAGCTTCCTCAGATATAGAGCTTGCCTACACACTTGCAGATGGGATTGAATATATAAGGGCTGGTATCGAAGCCGGAATGGATGTTGACGACTTTGCCCCCCGAATCTCATTTTTCTGGGGAATAGGGATGAACCATTTTATGGAAATAGCTAAAATGAGAGCGGCTCGTATGCTCTGGGCAAAACTAGTAAAACAGTTCAATCCTAAAAACCCGAAATCTTTGGCACTAAGAACTCATTGCCAGACATCAGGCTGGAGTCTAACAGAGCAAGACCCATTTAACAACGCAGTAAGAACATGTGTTGAAGCGCTTGCAGCTGCTCTAGGCGGTACGCAGTCTCTTCATACAAATGCACTTGATGAAGCAATCGCGCTGCCAACAGATTTTTCTGCGCGTATTGCAAGAAACACTCAGATTTATCTTCAAGAAGAAACAAATATATGTAGATCAGTTGATCCATGGGCTGGCTCTTACTATGTTGAATCCCTCACAGGTCGGATAGCACACCGCGCTTGGGAGCTTATAAGTGAAATAGAAGAACTTGGTGGAATGGCAAAAGCTATAGACACTGGAATACCTAAAATGAGAATTGAAGAGGCTGCTGCCAAAAAGCAGGCACGCATAGATTCCGGCCAAGACATAATTGTGGGTGTAAATAAATATAAGGTTGAAGATCAAGAACAGATGGAAATATTAGAGGTAGACAACACCGCAGTAATGCACTCTCAACTTGAGCGGCTCAAAGAGTTAAAGGAATCAAGAGACGATAAAGCAGTATCTCAAGCTTTAGATTCTATTACAAAATGTGCTGAGACTGGAGAAGGAAACTTGCTTGATCTCGCAGTGGATGCAGCACGAAAAAGAGCTACTCTTGGAGAAATTTCAGATGCATGCGAAAAGATATTTGGCAGATATAAGGCTGTGATTCGTTCGATTTCAGGTGTATATTCTTCAGAAATGTCTCAAGATAAAGATTTTGTTAAAGCAACAGAGCTTGCAGACCAATTTGCAGCGCTTGAAGGAAGGCGGCCTAGGATAATGGTTGCAAAAATGGGTCAGGACGGCCATGACAGAGGGGCTAAGGTTATAGCTACCAGCTTTGCCGATCTTGGGTTTGATGTGGATATTGGCCCTCTCTTCCAAACACCCAAAGAGGCTGCAAAACAGGCCATAGAAAATGACGTTCACATAATAGGAATCTCAAGCCTTGCAGCCGGTCATAAAACTCTTGTGCCTGATCTTGTGAGTGAGCTTAAGAATGCAAACCGTGAGGACATAATGGTAGTTGCAGGTGGAGTAATTCCGAAACAGGATTATGATTTTCTCTATGACGCAGGGGTTAGTGCTATATTTGGGCCAGGCACGGTTATATCTCAAGCTGCCCAAAACTTACTTGAAATATTGATTAACAATATCAAGCAGACTGATTAACAGCTTAATGAGCAAAACAAAAAAGAAAAACGAGCTAACGTTTAAAGAGTATACGGAGGGCATACTAAATGGGGACCGTTCCGTTTTGAGTCAGGCCATTACCCTTGTTGAGAGCACTCTTCCAAAACATAACGATCTCGCTCAAGAAATTATTAATTATTGCCTACCTCATACAGGGAAATCCATAAGGATTGGAATTACAGGCATCCCCGGGGTTGGAAAAAGCACATTCATAGAAACCTTTGGTCTCTATTTAACTGGGGAGCAGAAAAGAACCCTTGCAGTCTTAGCTATAGACCCAACTAGTGAGCGATCTAAAGGAAGCATTATGGGAGACAAGGTAAGAATGGAAGAACTCTCTCTTGATTCACATGCCTACATAAGACCCTCACCCACTGGGGGCTCTCTTGGGGGAGTTGCAAAAAGCACAAGAGAGTCCATTTTGCTCTGTGAGGCAGCGGGCTTTAATACCATAATTATTGAAACTGTGGGAGTGGGTCAATCTGAAATTGCGGTGGACTCAATGGTCGATTTTTTTCTCCTACTACTACTTGCTGGAGCTGGAGATGAGATTCAGGGTATGAAAAGAGGCATTATGGAGATGGCGGATGCGGTTGCTATTACAAAAGCCGATGGAGACAACACCGGCAAAGCAGAGTTAGCAAAGAAAGAGTTTGAAAATGCTATTCATCTATTCCCGTCAAAAGAAGGCGGATGGACTCCAGAGGTTACAACCTGCTCTTCAATAGAGAACAAAGGAATAAAAGAAATATGGGATAACATCATCAAACACCGAGGACTTATCGAGCAAAGCGGAGTATTAGAGAGGAAACGACGAGATCAAGCAAGAAAGTGGATGCATGAGACAATTCTATATGGATTGGAGAAGAGTTTCTATTCGAATGAAGATATAAGCAAAATTGTCTCTGAGCTGGAAAGTGAAGTCACTCAGGGAGAAAAAAGTCCATTTACCGCAGCCCAAGAGCTTCTAAATAATTACTTCAAGAATTTCTCAAAATAAAAAAACCATCTAGACATTCCTTAGCAAAACTGAAAAAATAGATATATGGAGAAAGCTGCAAAATATGAGATAGATACTATTTACCCAAATGATTTGGATGAGATAGTAGCTATAGAGAATGTTAGTTTTCCTTCCCCTTGGCCAAAGCGTATATTTGAGAGGGAGATAGAAGCCAAGAACTCTTACAAACGGGTTATTAGATTCTCAGGCAGTGTGGTGGCATATATAGTAACGTGGACAATTTATGACGAAGTTCATATTTTGAACATTGCGGTGCATCCGGATTTTAGGAAAATTGGTCTTGGGGAAATGCTTCTTAGAGACTGTTTGAGTTCTTCTCTGGAGCATGAGCTAAAGTTAGTTCTCCTTGAAGTCAGAGTTTCCAACTCAAGCGCAATCAAACTCTATGAAAAGATAGGGTTTAAAACTCTAAGTGTAAGAAAGAAATACTATTCAGATACGGGCGAAGACGCCTACGTTATGATGTATGAGTTGGTATCAGAAAATGAGCGAGAGCTGTTTTAAGTGACTATGTTTTTCTCTCAACTATATATTCAGCTAAAGAATTAAGAGAGTTTTTATAACCACTATCAGGTAATGAAGAAATCGACGTCTTAGCCCTGTCTATATAATCCTCGGCCATATCATTTGTTAGTTGAACGCCTTTATACTTATGGACCACTTCTCTTACAAAAGCTAATTCATCCTCACTAAAGTCTTCCTCACTAGCTAAGATCTCATTTATTTTTGATTGCTCGCTGGCTGAACCTTTCTGGATAGAATAGTAGAGTGGAAGAGTCATCTTACCCTCTATCAAATCCTGGCCCACTCCTTTACCAAACTCCTCTTCGGTTGAAGAATAATCAAGCGCATCATCAGTTAGTTGAAATGCAACACCAATATTAAACCCATACTGTCCTACAGAGTGCTTCAGCTCATCATCCACTCCTGCCAATATGGCACCTACACTGCCGCAGCTCTCAAGTAGAGAGGCCGTTTTATTCTCAATAATGCCAAAACATACCTCTTCAGTCATCTCTAACATACTATTTGCGTTCATGACCTCAAGCACCTGTCCCTCGGCCAATTTAGCAGCTGCATCGGTAACAGCTTTTATGAGTTCCAGATCACCGCATGCTTGTATAAGGCTAAGCGCTTTTGCGAGCATGAAATCACCAACTAAAACTGTAGGTTTGTTACCCCAGACTATGTTTGAGGAAGGCTTACCACGTCGTAGCTTGGCTTCATCTACTACGTCGTCGTGCAGAAGTGTGGCGGTATGTATCAACTCCAGAGCCGAGGCAGCATATATCCTTTCCTTGCCCTCAAGCCTGCCACATGCGCCACATGCAAGAAGAAGCACTGCCGGGCGTAGCCTTTTGCCCCCACTTCCAAGTAGATATTTTGAAATCTCAAAGACAAGAGGCACAGGGGACTGAATATTGGCTTCTAGTTCCCTCTCTACTTCCTCTATATCAGAGCTTACAATAGATAAAATGTCAGAAAAATCCATAGCGGCTTTAAAGTTATCTGAACACCAGATATAAGTCAAAAGAAGCTGTATTTATTGGAGTTTAAGCTTTATGGTTAGCGATATTAGCTGAAAAGTTCTCCTGATCCTTCATCCACTTCTTCTACATCAGAGTCTATTTCATCTTCAGCAGTAGGAAGCTCTAAGGTTTTAATTGTACCAATTGAGTTTCCTGCTATTCCTTTTACAGAACCATACATCAAATTCAGATTCATTCTAACCTTTTGATTTTGTTTTTCCCTCTTCTTCCAAAGTGCTTCCATAGCCCTCTTTTCAGATTCCAAATCATTTTGCATATCAATAAAGGCATCTGCCATATCTTTTATATGATTCTTGAATTCTTCACTGGTTAGATAGTCATACATCAGGCTCATTTTATCGCCTTTGTTGTCCTGGGAAACCAATGCATCACTCACTTTGATAAGGGATTCTCTGAGAACATGTGAGAGGCTTTTAAATTCTTGAAGGCTGCAAACCCAAATACCATCTATCTGTCCCATAATATCCATGCTACTTGGCATAGTTTCTGTTACCAAGACACCTATCGATGCTTGCCTTGCTCTCATATCTTGTTTCAACTTCTCTATCCAGGAGTTTTGGAAATTCTTTGTTCTTTTACTTTCATAATAGATAGATCCGCAGTTTTGGCTGTAATCAGTATTAACTATTTGAAGACAATCTGCGCCCTTTTTACCTTTTTTTACCTCTTCTACTGTATCTAAAGGAAAAGCACCCTTTAAAAATTCCTCAATTGCTATTTCTTGCACCTCTCCTTGGAGTTGCTGCGATCCCTGCTCTGCTTTACGCTGAGCTTCAATCAATTTTTCGTTTAGCTGACTTATTATTTTCTCTTTCTCCGAGATTTTAAGCTCATTTTTGTCCTGCTCTGACTTTTGAATTTTTTCTTTTTCTATTGCCAACTGTTCACTTAGTTTTTGCTGAGTCTCTGCTTCTATTTTGTCTTTTAGCTCATCTTTTTCTCTTTTTAATTTCTCAACTTCAGCCAATGATTTATGATAATTCTTTAATTGCCCAGATTTTTCACTTAACTCCTGTTGTAGAGATTTAAATTGCTCGGACTGCTCGGCTTCAATATCCTCTTTTAATTTGTCTTTAAGGATCTTCTTTTCAGCTTCAACCTTTTGATTAACACTGTCTTGAATAGTTTTTTGTAATTCTTCCTTCTCTCGATCTAACTTTGTTTTTTGTTCTTCTAATCTTTTTGTTTCCTCAACATGTTTATTCTTATATTCCTGTTTAATTCTTTCCTCGATTTGTTGATGTAGAATCCTATCAACTTCGATCTTACAATTACACTCTGGACAGGTTACTTTAATCTCTCTACTTTCCATTTATTAAATCCTCCAACTAATTTCGGGATTCTTATAAAAAACTCTTATATTATTGTAGTCTAGCATGATAAGATTATCCAATATAATAAAGATAAGGACTCGAATTAAAAACTAACAATGAATTGGATTGATATAGCCGTATACATAATCATCGCCTTTTTTGTAATTATGGGTTTGACAAGGGGTCTTGTCAGGCAAGTGTTTTCAATTGGTGCTTTGATAGGGGGTATTATTATCGGGCTTATCTTTTATGATGTTTTTGCCCTAATGTTTATCAAAGATAATCTCGTTAACAATGAATCAATAGCAAATGTAAGCGCCTTTTTAATAGTTGGTTTTATATCTTATATGGTAATACAATTCATCGGCTGGCTCACATCAAAACTAATTGGAAGCATTCAGCTAAGCTGGCTAAACAGACTAGCTGGAGCTGCACTGGGCATTATAATAGGTGCTATAGCCGCTTTTCTGTTCGTATCTTCGGTGACACTTTTCGTGCCTCAAGATTCTCCGACTGTTGCTAATTCAACTACCATTCCTTATTTAAATTCAACATACGAAACTGTAAAGAATAAATTGCCTGAGGATCTAAGAGCAAGCCTAATTAGATCAAGAGAACTAATTCGAGAAGAAGGATTAAAAGCTGCAATGAGAATAAAAGATTCCGAGAAAATTAAAGAAATACTCAATAATCAGGAACAATAAACAAATCTGATTCAGATTTCAGCACCAAATCAAGAAATTTTCACAAATCTCAGAATTTCGGTAATATATAAAAACATGATAGGCGTACAAACTCTAGATGAATTCATAATAAGACGACAGACTGATTTCCCATACGCAACTGGAGAGCTATCCAGACTTCTACGAAACATTGCACTTGCGGCAAAGATTGTTAACAGGGAAGTCAATAAAGCAGGCTTAGTGGATGTTCTAGGCAGCACTGGTTATAGGAATGTTCAAGGAGAGGAAGTAAAAAAACTCGACTTACTTGCTAATAAAACATTTATAGCCTCGTTAGAGCTTGGCGGCCACTGCTGTGGGGTGGCTTCTGAGGAGAATGAAGAATTTATAGCCTTTGAAGGAAGCGCATCACTAGAAGGGAAATATATAGTTGCAATAGATCCTCTAGACGGATCATCCAACATTGATGTAAATGTTTCGGTTGGAACCATTTTCTCTATTTACAGAAGGGTGTCACCTTTGGGCCATCCCTGTACTTCGGATGACTTTTTACAAAAAGGCTCCGAGCAGGCAGGAGCAGGATATGTAATTTACGGATCATCCACCATGATGGTTTATACAACCGGGCATGGTGTAAACGGTTTTACCCTTGATCCTTCAATTGGAGAATTTTGTTTATCTCACCAAGATATGAGCATCCCTAAGGATGGCAAAACATATTCCGTTAACACAGGGAATTTTTATAATTTCCCAGAAGGAGTACAAGATTATATTCATTACTGCAAGTCATTTGGTAAGGATACCGGCTCCCCATACTCTGCCCGCTACATAGGCTCTATGGTTGCAGATATTCATAGGAATCTAATAACTGGTGGGATATATATTTATCCTTCACTAGAGGGCTACCCAGCTGGCAAATTAAGGCTTGTGTACGAATGTAACCCTATGGCTTTTATAGTTGAGCAAGCTGGGGGTACAGCAACTGATGGACATATACGTATTTTAGATATTAAACCAAATGAGCTTCATCAAAGAACACCTATCTTTGTAGGCTCTAGTGAAATGGTATCAAAAGCCCAAGAATTTTTAAAAGATGGCAAAAAGTAAGAATTTAAAACCGTGTAACTCCCTGCAATTCATATATTATTTTCAGAACAAAAATTAACAAAAAAGATGAGTTTTAGACCACAATTCTCTCTTGACATTTTGATGCCAGAATGTAACTTTTCAGATAAATCATTTTAGTACAGGAGAAAGTAAATGAGTTTTGAGCTTGAATTTACACTTGAAGACCTCGAATTACTATTAAAAGATGAAGATGAATTAGATGATGATGAACTAGATGATGATGAAGAATTAGATGATGATTTTTTTGATGATGACGATGACTGGGACGATGATGATGAAGATTGGGACGAGGATGAGGACGAAGAAGAAAAATTACTAAATTAATTCTGGAGAATTACTCTAACCCTTTATACTAAAAAGACCTGAATCAAACACCGCTTTAAATTAAACAAATATACTTTTCTAAATTCGGAAGGCACTATTTATATGAATGGTGCCCGGGGCCGGACTCGAACCGGCACAAGCTTGCGCTCGAGGGATTTTAAGTCCCTTGCGTCTACCAATTCCGCCACCCGGGCATTAGCGTCTGTGCTTTGAAAAATTGCATTGAACTAAGATGTTGGAGGCGGCGCCCGGATTCGAACCGGGGCATTGCGGTTTTGCAGACCGCTGCCTTACCACTTGGCTACGCCGCCTTTGTATTTAAATCAATTAAAAATTTGGGCTTAAAGAACTCACCCTTTAAAGCGAAAACTAATTATGAACAATCTTTTTAGATTTTCAAGCTATACAATCTCATTTTACTATGATATCAACGTAATTTCTCAATCAGACTATGCCATCTCACCTCTAAATATAGTAGTAGCATTACCACCGAGAAGAACTCTGTCCCCTTTTAATGAGATATGAACAAAACCGCCTCTTTTAGAAGCCTGATAAGCCCTCAGCTCTGTTTTGCCCAGTCTTTTATGCCAAAACGTACCTAGACAACAGTGAGCCGAACCCGTAACTGGGTCTTCATTTATACCCGAGGCAGGGGCAAAAAATCTGGAGATAAAATCATATTCATCAGAAGCTGAGGCACTTGTAACAATGATGCCCCTGGTCTTAATTTTTTTTAATAGATTAAAATCCGGCTCCAGATTTCTTAATACATCCTCCGATTCTACTTCAACTAAATAATCGAATTTACTCTTGCCAACATATATTGGGTCAACACCTAAAACTTCTTTGAGACTTGCAGGCATAGGAGCTTCCTCTTGTGGGTCAGCGGGAAAATCCAACTGTATCAGATCTCCTTTTTTGTAAGCTTTTAATACACCGCTTTTTGTATAAAACTCAGCATCCTGATCCGCTTCTAGGTAGCCTTCCTCCCATAGTACATGAGCGCTTGCCAGCGTTGCGTGACCACACAGATCAACCTCAATAGTTGGGGTGAACCATCTCAAGTTATAGCCTTGTCCAACACTATACAAAAAAGCTGTTTCTGAAAGGTTCATTTCCATCGCCACATTTTGCATCCAACTTTCTTGGGGCTCTTCTTCTAGAATGCAAACGGCCGCAGGATTGCCTGAGAACGGTTTATACCCAAATGCATCAACTTGGTAAATCTTTATTGCCATAAGAGAATATTAAACTTTAAATTGCTAAGGATGGCAAAAAGAAAACGCAGTACTTGTTGACATTTCGCCTTATTTCTTTATTTTATAAAGGCTTTTATAGATAAGCATTACCGCTTGGATCTTGCAGATAAGACCGAGACGGGGGAAACAAATGAGAAAAAACACTAAGGACGGAACACAGGCCGTACCTATAAATTTAAGAACAACTAGCCAGTAGGGTTTCATACCCGATCTGGCTTTTTTACGTTAAGTAGTTCAGAGAAAAATATGAATAAAATAACAGTTCCAATTATAAGCTCGATGAAAAACAAAGAAAAGATTGTTATGGTCACGGCTTATGATGCACCTACAGCCAAAATAGTCGATGAATCAGGGGTCGACATTGTTTTGGTGGGTGATTCGCTTGGAAACGTTATACAAGGTCTGCCAAATACACTATCCGTAACCGTTGAGGAAATGATCTATCACACAAAGATAGTCTCAAGAGGAATCCAGAATGCACATCTTTGCGCAGACATGCCGTTTATGTCATATCAGTCCTCTAAGTTGGATGCTGTTAGAAATGCTGGGCGGTTTATAAAGGAAGCGGGGGCCCAATCAGTAAAACTTGAAGTAACCACAGACTACATTGATACAATTTATGAAATAAGGAAAGCCGGGATTCCGGTAATGGGACATATTGGGCTCAGACCGCAGTCAGTTCACGATATGGGCGGATATAAGCTTCAGGGTAGAGACAAGGATGAAGCTAGAAAGCTAGTAGCTCTTGCCAAAGAAATTGAGAAAGCAGGAGCCTTCTCTTTGGTGCTTGAGAGCATTCCTCAAAAACTAGCTAGTAAGATAACGCGTGCAATAAAAATCCCAACCATAGGCATTGGAGCTGGTGCAGATTGTGATGGACAAGTGCTGGTTATTAATGACCTAGTAGGATTGTCGGAAGATCCCCAGCCAAAATTTGTAAAAAAATACGCAGAAGTAAGAGAAACAATGAAAGAAGCAACTAAAGAGTATGTTGACGAGGTAAGAAGCGGAGCGTTTCCTTCTTCTGAGAATTCATATGACTGACAAAGGTTCAATTAGAATTGTAAATACGGTTAAAGAGATGCAATCCCTTACAAACAGTATGAGAAATGAAGGGAGAGCAATTTCATTTGTCCCAACTATGGGGGCTCTTCATGAAGGGCACCTGAGTTTAATGCGCGCAGCAAAAGAGAAGGGTGATTTTGTTGTTGTTAGTATTTTTGTAAACCCTACACAGTTTGGTCCCAATGAAGATTTTGAGAAATATACAAGGGACTTAGAGGGTGACTTAAAGAAAATCGAAGAAATAGGGATAGGCGCTGTCTTCTTTCCAGACGTAAACGAGATTTATCCTGATGGCCATGAGACTTATGTAGAAGTTGAGAAATTGCAAAAGCCACTTTGCGGAGAATTCAGACCGGGCCATTTTAAAGGTGTGGCAACTGTTGTGTTAAAACTTTTTAATATTGTTAAGCCTGATATTGCTGTTTTCGGAGAAAAGGACTATCAACAATTACAGATTATCAAGAAAATGGCCAGAGATCTTCATCTTGAGATTGAAATAGTGGGCATGCCTATAATAAGAGAAGAGGACGGGCTTGCGCTTAGCTCAAGAAATGCTTATTTGTCCCTGGAGGAAAGAAAGCGTGCATTAGCCCTCTCTAAATCACTTGGAGAAATAAAAAGAAGTTTTAATGAAGGCAACAAAGATAGTAGTCAGCTAGTCGAATTGGGTATTAAGATTCTTAAAGAATCACAGATAGAGGATATTGATTATTTAGAAATAAGAGACGGAAAAACACTTGAAACAAAAGAGCTTGCTAAGCCCGGAGATGTTGTTGCTGTTGCAGCAAGGCTGGAAAATACGCGGCTTATTGATAATACCAAACTTTAGAGTATATAATGTAAGGAGAGACAAGAGACATGGACAGAACACTTCTTAAATCTAAAATACATAGAGCAATTGTTACCGAGGCTGATCTCGAATATGAGGGAAGCATAACTGTTGATAGAAATCTAATGGATGCAGCAGATTTGCTTCACTATGAACAGGTTCATATATTCAACATTACCAATGGTCACAGGTTCACAACATACGTAATAGAAGGCAAAAGAGGCTCAAATGTAATTTGTGTAAACGGAGCAGCCGCGCACCTTGCAAGAGAAGGAGATTGTTTAATTGTTGCAAGCTTTGCCACTTATAATGAGGCTGAATGCAAGAACCATTCGCCTAAGCTTATATATGTGGATGAAGGAAATAACATCACAAACATTAAACCTGAAGATAAAAAATTAAAAGTAGCAAGAAGCTAAATCATTTAATTTTTAGAACAAATCAAGAAAGAAAAGTATTAACTTTTGAAAAAAAATTGCATTTAATCAGAAGCAAAGTTACAACAAATGCATCTCAAATATTGACATAAACCATAATCGAGGTTATAAATTTAGGTTATTAAAGGAGGATCTTGGATACGTTGTTTGTATCCGATCTAAAGTATTTACATCACCTAAGTTACATACGATTAAGACCAGAGCCTTCTAAAGCGGAGAGGATATATATAATGAAAGCGGTCATACTTGCAGCTGGTAGAGGCAAAAGACTTTACCCCTACACTAAGTACATACCTAAGTGCTTACTCGAAATTGGCGGCGAGACAATACTAGAGCATCAAATCAATCATATAAGAGATTGTGGAATTGATGAAATCGTCATTGTTGTAGGATTTGGTTTTGAGAAAGTAGAGAACTTTCTTAGAAACTATGATGGTTTGGGAATGAAAATCAAAACCCTCTATAACCCATTTTACCAAACAACAAATAGTCTCATATCTCTTTGGATAGCAAGGGGAGAAATGGACAGTGATATGGTTGTTATGAATGGGGATGACGTGTTTGAAATAGACGTTTTGGAACAAGCTCTTAGAATGAGAGATGAGAAGATTTGCCTTCCTGTTAAACGCAAAAGCAATTATGAAGATGAAGACATGAAAGTCGTTATTCAAGAAACTAAAATTGTTGATATCAGCAAAACATTAACCAGTAGGGCATCTGCAGAATCTGTAGGAGTTAGGGTTTTCAGAGACACCGGAGTAGAGTTGCTCAAAAGATCAATCGAAGAGGAAATGAGAACAGGTGGCGCTGAGAACAAATGGTACATCTCTGCAATTCACAGACTGATTAAAAAAGGATACAAAGTTAAATCGCTCGATATAGATGACCTATTCTGGATGGATGTTGATTATCCAAGTGATTTATTTAAAGCAAGACTTAATTCAGATAAGTTTATCAAGAAATCCTATCAAGAAAGGGTCCTAAGAGTAGTAGAAACAACCAGTTAACGATATGGACCATGCAATTGTTGTAGCGGCTAGCACAGGTATAGAAGACACTGACCTGAGCAAGTATGGAAGTATTGAGTTCGGCTCGCTTCCCCAAATTAAACGCCTAGTAATAACCATTCAAAGAGCAGGAATAAACCATTTCACAATAATCACAGAAGATACTGATTCTCCATTAAAGGATCTTCTTGAACATGATAAAAGAATTGAGAGCACTATAAATTGGGTATCAATTGATGAGGATATAGAATTTGAAAAAGTTCCATATCTAGTAATCCAATCAAACCTTCTTACCACCCCTGACGCGCTGTCTGATTTCATGGACCAAGATATCAGCAAGGATGATGTATCTATCCTAGCTGACACGTCTGATGATCTTTGGGTTAAAACCAATCTTGAAAACGTAGAAGAGATAACTCCTGAAGGAGGAAAAGTAGTGGGAGCTTTTCTTGCGTCAGGCGAATTATTACAACAACGCTTTTCAGACTCCAAGTCGCTTATGGAAATGATTCCCAAGATGGTGCAAGAAGGAAAAGCTAGGTACAGGAAATTCTCAGGTAAATATTGGATGAGATTATCCGAGGATGAAGACACAGCCAAAGTAGCAGAAGAGCTCATCTTTAACTATGTTGGTAAAACGGCTACAGGTTGGATATCTATAAATATAAATAGCAAATTCTCTCTTCCTACCAGCAGGCAATTAATCAAAACTCCTCTCACCCCCAACATGATAAGCATAGGGATAAACATAATAGGTTCACTGTGTGGTTTTTTCTATGCATTTGGCCATCCTGTACTGGGAGCTTTATTTATGCATATAGCAACTGTACTCGACCGCTGTGATGGTGAAGTTGCCAGAGTAAAATTGATGGAAACCAAAAAAGGGCAGTGGGTAGATACAATATCGGATCAGTTTACAGTGCTGTCTTTTCTAATTGGAGCACCACTGGGATATTATTTTGCTACGAATAATCCCTTAGCCCTAATTATGGGTGGGGTTACAATTCTCATTTTTATATTCGTTTTGGTATGGTCTTTCTACTTCCTAACACGGTATACTAATTCGGGAAGCTTAGTAGCTTATTTTGAAGTCGACACCCTGGTCGAACCCCAAAAGACATCTTTTATTAGGAAGATAATTAAAATTGTGCGCCCAATGGGTAGAAGAAATGTCTATTCGATGGGATTATTGATTGTTGCTATTATTGGAGGATATCCATGGGTTGTAGGACTTACCACTCTTGCAGCAATACTATTTTTTATTCACCAATTTGAGGATATACTTAAACTAAGAAGGGTTAAACCTGAGAAACAGATCAAAAACTAAAATAACAAAGGAAAACAACATGAGTGAGAAAAAAGAACCGCAAGAGAACAAACAAGATCTAGAATACAGAAAAGCTGATTATGAGACAAAGGAATATGCAAGTGGGTTCCTTGCGTCATTCATAAAGATGGTTGAAGATTTCAATGTTAAGTTCGCAAAATATGGTAATCCTCCAATCTATGATAACTCCACTTTCCCTTGGGCTAAGGAGATAGAAGATAATTGGGAGAAAATAAGGGAAGAGATTGATCAGGTAATGGAAAGACGTACTGATCTTCCTAGCTTTCATGAAATAATGCCAGAGGTTGAAACTATCACAACTGATAATAATTGGAAAACTTTTTTTCTTGCAGGGTATGGTCTAGAGAGTGATGAAAATACAAAAAGATGTCCCGAAACAATGCGTCTGCTCAGGAAAATCCCGGGCATGAAAACAGCTATGTTCTCAATCCTATCACCAAATAAGCATATTCCTGCCCACAAAGGGCCTTTTAATGGTGTTCTCAGATACCATCTTGGATTAATTGTCCCTGAGCCAAAAGAGAAATGCAGAATCCGTATAGACAAGGAAATTGTGCACTGGGATGAGGGGGAGAGTATTATATTTGATGATACCTTTAACCACGAAGTTTGGAACGACACTTCAGGATTTCGCGCAGTATTATTCGTCGACTTTGTGAGACCTGTCAAATTTCCGTTTAATTTATTTAACAAGCTGGTTGTAAGCGCAGCAGCTTTCGCGCCATTTATTCGTGAAGCTGAAATTAAGCACAAAGAGTGGGAAAAGAAATTCTACAAGCAGTGATTTTGATTATAAATCCTTATCGCTTTCTTGTGTGTTAGTAGAGTTATTCTGTGGGTTTTTTATAAGCATTGTTATACAAAAAGCTAAAAGCCCTAAAGTAAATCCCCAGGCGGATAACATAAAGATTAGAGCATCAAGATTCATTTTCTGTTTTAGCCCTCCTTTTATCTGCTAAAAATACGAGTATCCAAAGAACTACAAAAAGTAAAATCAAATAAGCCCTTGCTGCCCAAATAGTCCAACTTGTTTTCTCTAACTCTTCAGGAAGCAATTCTACACTCCACCAAACAATTAGTATCAACATAAATAGAGGCGTAATATATCTTAAAACATAATAGAAAATCCTTGGGATTTTGATTTTACTATCTCTATTCATCTCAGCCCAGGCCTTCTCGCCTCCAAAAACCCACATGAACATAACAACTTCAACAAGTCCAAATATAACAATTCCTATAGTTCCAGCCCAGAAATCCCACTCATCTAGTGTTTGATTAACAAAAATAACCATAAGAACACTCAACGAAATTATCCCCATAGTGATGAGTACCGATTTTACTCTACTTAATCCATAATCATCTTGAAAAAATGCAACAACTGTCTGGGTAAGGAAAAGGGAAGAAGTTAGGCCAGCAAAAAATAGTAGGAGAAACCATAGAAATCCCAAGAACTGACCAGCTGGCATGCTTGCGAATATTGCCGGAAGGCTGACAAACCCTAAGTTAAAAGCGCCTGATTGTGCAATTGATATTGCCCCTGCTACACCAAAGAATGCCACGGCAGCTGGAATGGCAATAGTACTACCTAATATTACCTCTGCTGTCTCGTTAATAGTAGCTGAAGTGAGACCATTTAATAGTACATCTTGGTTCTTACTAGTATACGATGCATATACAATAATCGAGCCGAAACCCAAGCTCAGCGTAAAGAATATCTGCCCGGCAGCGGCAACCCAAACTCCTGGATTCATCAGAGCACTTAAATCAGGGGTCCAAAGAAAGCTGAGTCCTTGTATTGCATTACCATTTGGTGTCTCAAGAGTTAAAACCCGTACAAAAAGAATCAGAGCCATAACAAAAAGTGCAGGTAGTGCAATTTTTGCAAATGCTTCAATGCCTCTTGAAACCCCTCTTAGTAATATTATCAAATTAAGAAGCATTGTAACAATAAATGCACCATACGCCATCACGGACGGTGTTAAAAAGCTTCCATTCCCGGCCCCTATATATGTTCCTAAAAAGTTGCTATATGGCTTTAGAGCCTCCTCGGGATTATTTACCACATCTACTACCTCAGGGCTCGTTCCTAAAAGAAAGTGAAAGGCATAACCCAATGTCCAGGATTCTATGTAGACATAATAAATTACTACAACAAGAGGAACCCAAAGACCTAGGACACCGACAAAACGGGATATCGGGCTCTTCCAAAAGAGATTAAATATAGCAGGGGCAGTCCCATGCCCTCTTGCTCCACCGTATCTACCAATTGACCATTCTGTCCACATTAGGGGGATTCCTATGAGAAAAAAAGCGATTAGATAGGGAACCATGAAAGCGCCGCCACCATTTTCTGCAGCTTGGACAGGAAATCTTAGAAAATTACCAAGCCCTATAGCACCTCCAGCCACTGCTAAAATAAGCCCCGTTCTAGATTTCCATGATTCTCTTTTATGTGATGATTTGTTTTTCATAAGACAAATCTCGAGATTAAGTACCTTATTTTAAGTAATTTAATATTTTTAAGCAAGATAGACAGAATCAACAAAATCTAGTTCTTCATTGTCATTATAATAAATTACTCTTGACAAACAATTTTATATCCTTATCTTAATACACCTTCAGTTTAAGGACCGTAATTTGTAAATTGCGGAGAATACTTTATTGGATTTTATCAATTTTGTATAGAAAGTCCTTAGATTTCTAATTTTTATGAGTGTTTAGAGTATTTTATGGCTGCACTAAACATTTTCACATTAATGATATCAAGGAGACTCGAAGATTAAGATGGCTACAGCAAAGAAAGTTACTAAGAAAAAAAGTACAAAAAAACCCAGAAAAACATGGCAAGATGATATTAAGACCATGTTGCTCCAAATGAGAAAAGAGCTTCTGCAAGACGTATCTGAGTCAATGAGAGCAGAGTCTGACCATTTAAAGCATGACATCGGAGACTTCTACGACCATGCCTCTAATGATAGAGACAGGGAGCTTGCTCTAATGCTAGCAGATAGAGAAAGAGAGAAGCTAACCCATGTTGATGACTCGCTTAAGAGAATTGACCTTGGCACATACGGTATTTGCGAGTCTTGCGACGAAGTGATAGATAAAGAGAGGCTTATGGCAATGCCTTTTACCAAGCTATGTCTATCTTGTCAGGAAGATTTAGAGAGAGGATAGTACTACTTAATTAAATCCGATAAACCTTTCAGGTAAGGATCACTTACAACAGCCTTCTCAGTAATAATTGAGCTTACGTTTGCATTTGGTGTTATATCAAATGCAGGGTTATAGACGTTGACGTCAGGTGCAATCTTTTTGCCCAAGATATGTGTAACCTCATTGATATCACGCTCTTCGATAGGTATTGATCCACCATCTGGGCAGTCATAATCTATTGTAGAGATGGGTGCTGCTACGTAAAAAGGTATACCGTGCGACTTTGCCAAAACAGATATAGAATAGGTACCAATTTTATTTGCAACATCCCCATTCTTAGCTATTCTGTCAGCACCAACCACTACAGCATCCACCATACCTTTACTCATAATATGGCCAACCATGTTATCTGTGATAAGTGAGACAGGTATTCCATCTTTATCTAGCTCCCAAGCTGTAAGCCTTGCTCCCTGAAGAAAAGGTCTTGTCTCTGTTGCAATAACCTTGATTTTTTTGCCTGCTTCCTCAGCACCTCTAATCACTCCAAGCGCTGTACCATAACCACCAGTTGCTAGCGCACCTGCATTACAATGGGTCATAACAACCGAGTTATCCTCGATCAGCTGAGCCCCAACTATTCCTATACTTCTGCATGTGGCAATATCCTCGTCTAAGATATCTTGACCCTCTTTAACAAGGCGCTCTTTCATATCTTGTACATTCCTACTTTCTCCAGAATTTATTATGCGCTGCATTCTCTTGCCGGCCCAAAACAGATTAACAGCGGTAGGCCTGGTGGCAGTAATGACAGCTGTAATTTTATTTACTTCATCTACAAACTTGTCCCAGTCATCAGTGTTGACCTTAAGAGCTCCAAGCGCAATCCCCATAGCCGCTGCAACACCTATTGCTGGCGCTCCCCTTATGATCATTGTCTTAATTGCATTTGCTACCTGCTCATATGTTTCAAATTCAAGATAGATTTCCTCATTCGGTAGACGTGTCTGATCAATCATGACTACTTTATTATCTTGCCAGTAAATTGTTCTAAACGAAGACATATATTTCCCCTTAATTCAAAATAGATCTATAAAATTGTGTGCTAGAGTTTACTTTAGAGTATGTTTTTATCAATCGTGAGCAAACTCAAGGGCTACCCAGTCCCCTTGCCTTAATTCGTCAAGTAATACTAGACCCGCCAGTTTAAGCCCCCTAACAGCCTCATCTCGCCTTATATGAGGTATTCCCGATATTATCATAGCCCCACCTGGAGACAATTTAGATTTCAATTCCTCTTTCATAAACAAAATAGGTTCTATATATACATTTGCTACAATTAAATCGTATTGTCCCTTAGCACTATCAAGGTAGCCACAGAAAAACTTTATTTTATCCAGCACACCATTCTTTTTGGCATTTTTTCGGGACTCTATTATTGCCACAGGATCGGTATCAAAACCTACAACATCCTCTATCCCTAGCATTACTGCAGAAATGCTTAGTATTCCACTTCCGCATCCAACATCAAGAATGTTGTTTATATCTCTTTTGCTTACTAGCCCCTCTATTGCCTCGATGCAAAGCCTAGTGGTCTCATGGTGCCCGGTTCCAAAGGCAAGCGAAGGGTTGATCTCAATTACAATCTCTTCAGCTTGAGCATCATGCTCTTCCCAGGGAGGCCTTATTATTACGTTTTTTCCAGCCCTTACCTTCTTTAGCAAGCTCTTCCATACCTGCCAGCTAGACTGATCAATATGCACTGCAGTAATAGGGCCCATTACAACATCTGGAATGCTATCTTGTAGGATATCTAGGTATTCTTTTAAATTAGCGATAACCTGGGCAATATCGGTCTCCATAGGGAAGTAAGCAGAGACTTCATACATGTTATCTTTTTTAATATCTTCAGCCACTCCTAGTGATCCAAGACCTAGGAGATAATCAGAAATCAATGAGGTCGCAGGCTCCGAGACCTCTAACTTAAGCTGTGATAATTTAAACAGTCCTTTAGCTCTTAAATCGATTCTATCCAATCATATAACCCCTTTATTAATCAAAGGTGATAATCTTACCTTTTAAATACAAAGAATAGAATAAACAATCATAATTTTTACTATCACTATAGGTTAAATCCACTCTTCCTCAGATTTGCAGGTACGGGGCAAAGTGATATAATTTTCTGTTATGGATAATGACCAACGCAAGATGTTCAAAGAGATGCTAATTAAGAAGATGGCTGGTCTTTTGGGTATTGCAGAGGGTACGGTGACACGGATGAGTGAGGGAGACGGTACTTTTCCTGACCCTATAGATAGAGCTATGACAGAATCGAGCACATCAATAGAGCTTAGAAAACGAGATAGGGAAAGAAAACTTATATCTAAAATCCAAAAAGCCATTCAGAAAACTGAAGACGGCACCTATGGTATTTGTGAAATATGTGATGACAAGATAACCGAAGATAGACTTTTGGTAAGACCTGAAACTACACTTTGTATAGATTGTAAGGAAGAACAGGAGCAAGAAGAAAAACAATTTGGAAAATAGTCTAATAAATCTTTAGAAACATCTAATTTGATCCACCAAAAACAAACCTTTCTAAGAAATCAGCATCTGATTCTTTTACTATAAACCACTTACCATCAATCTGAGAAAGTTCTATCCTCTCATTTACTTTGAACCTGCTTTTTGTCTCGTTAACTGTAGCGTCAACTACTGTGAGCTGAACGACCTCTGTATGTTCATCCCTTTCATAGATACTACGACTAGCATGTGTAATTTCTAGGTCGTCAAAGAGAGTAACATTAGATAGGAAGGTCTTTTTTACCTCTTCAAGACCAAATACCTTATTGTTTTTCTCAACATTGTAATCAGGGGAGATAAGAGCCATGTAGAGATCAGCATTTTTTGTCTCAAACGCAAGCTCTCTATCGGAAAGAAGCTTTTCTATTTCTTCATTCTGCGGCCCTCCACAGGAACATGACACAATAAAGAGGGCAAATATAATAAGTATTAAAGAAAGTAGTCTCATCCTTGTGATGGGTCTTCCAGTACCTCTTCAGGAGTTTCCTCTGGGACTGGACGGGTTTTACCCTCTATATCGCTTAGAAGCGATGAGGCCTTGTTGGCATACTTCTCGTCAGGATAGCTTTGAACCAGCCTGCTCAAGGTAGCCCTTGCCAAATCAAACTCATCTTGTTTTGCATAGGCTCTACCTAAAAGATACATAGCCTCTGGCATTTGCTTAGTATCACTGTATTCCTGTACTACTACGTTATATCTAAATGCTGCTGCTTCAAAATTCTTGCGCCTATTATAAAAATTCCCTATATATATCTCTCTTCTAGCAAGCCTCTGTCTGCATTTTATAATTCTCTTCTCAGCTTTAGCTACATTAGGAGAGTCTGGATACTTTTCTATAAAAATAGTAAACCATTGTAGGGCTTGTCTTGTATATGTAGGATCTCTATCCGGGGTGCTTATTAATCTATAGTAGGACCGGGCTAATTGAAAAGTAGCATAAGACGCCTCTGGATGAGCGGGGTGTCCTTTTAGAAACTCTTCATACTCAATTGCAGCCTGCTCATATTCTTCCTTTTCAAAGAAAACATCACCAACCCTAAGCTCTGCTAGGGTAGCATAAGGACTATATGTATACCTGAGTTGAACTTCCTTTAGAATATTAAGAATAGTCTCGTAATCCTTACCTCTAAAAATCCATGGAAATCCGCCGCTTTTCTTGTTAATCATCTCAACAGCAGCCTCGTACAACTCCTGGTCATTTAATCCTTTGGGAACTGATCTGGACCCGCAATTAACCACAAACATCAAAGAAAATGCGAGAAAAGTAAGAGTAATATATTTATTCATGAAGTGTAATAGTATTTAGATAAAAGCCTACGTGTCAAGTTTTAGTTTATCCTCTGATTTACTTATTGGAATCTATATAAATATTAACATTTCATATTTTATGTTATCAACCAACGTTTAGGAGAAAAAAAATCAATCAAGATTTATGAGTAGTTTGCCCTTGTCTATGTTAATACCTTTGGATAAAGAGGAATCTTCCTCAATTTTTCCATCTGCCACTTTTAACACATAGGGAAGAATTGAGTTTGATAATGAATAAGTTGAGGTTTTTGAGACAAGCGATGGCATATTAGTCACACAGTAGTGTAAGACACCGTTATTATTATAAACAGGGTTGTCATGGTTAGTAGGCTTACTTGTTACAGAGCATCCTCCTTGATCGATAGCCACATCTACAAATAAGCTCCCAGACTCCATACTTGAAATCATTTTCTTGCTAATTACCTTAGGTGCTTTTGCTCCAGTCACAAGTACTGCACCCACTACTAGATCTGATTCTATGAGCTCCTTCTCAATCACATCTGGGTAGGAAGGCAAAGTTTTAACATTTCCCTCAAATCTATCATAGTAGAATTCAAGGACCTCCTCCTTAATGTCTATGACAGTGACATCGGCACCAAGTCCAAGAGCGGATAATACAGAGTTGTATCCTACAACCCCTCCACCGATGACAGTTACCTTGCCATTTCTTACTCCTGCAGCACCGCTTAGAAGAACTCCCTTGCCACCCTTTGATTTTTGGAGAAAATGAACACCTACTTGGACAGACAACCTGCCTGCAATTCTGCTCATAGGCATTAGAAGCGGAAGCGAACCATCTTCTAATTCCACAGTTTCAAAAGCTATTGCTTGGCAGTTGCTTTTCTTTAAAGCCTGTATCAGTTTTTTATCTGCGGCAATGTGTAAATAGCCGAATATAATATGATTTTCTGTAATTAGTGAATATTCTTCAGGAAGGGGTTCTTTAACTTTTACAATTAATTTTGCTTTTGAAAAGAGCTCTTTTTCAGTGCGGACAATTTGAGCGCCGGCTTTTTTATAAGCAGAATCTGCTATGCCTGTTCCAAGTCCTGCACCCTTTTCAACATATACCTTGTGTCCATGTTGAACTAAAACACTAACAGCTTGAGGCGTTAGTGCCACTCTATATTCTTGAATCTTTCTTTCCCTAGGAATTCCAATAACCATGACTATTTAGAGAATAGCATTTGATTAGTAACATGCAAAATCATAAAAAAGCTATTTTGTAAGTTTTGGAATTAATTGGAATAATACGAAGAAGGAAAAACTGATCTTCGGCAATTACATATTGTGTTGAGGTGAAACGTGCTATAAAGATTTCAGCATTTTGTTATGCACGGGAATTTTCAAACCCCGCAGTTAAGCCGCACGGCCAGTTAGTACCCATCAGCTCAACACATCGCTGTGCTTACACCTTGGGCCTATCAACCTCGTCGTCTTCGAGGGGCCTTAAGAAATCTTTTGATTTGGGAGAACTAGTCTTGGGGTGGGTTTCCCGCTTAGATGCCTTCAGCGGTTATCCCTTCCAAACATAACTACCCAGCGCTGCCACTGGCGTGACAACTGGTACACTAGAGGTTTGTCCACTCAGGTCCTCTCGTACTATGAGCAGACCCCCTCAATTCTCCTACGCCCGCTACAGATAGGGACCGAACTGTCTCACGACGTTCTGAACCCAGCTCGCGTACCGCTTTAATGGGCGAACAGCCCAACCCTTGGGACCTTCTTCAGCCCCAGGATGCGATGAGCCGACATCGAGGTACCAAACCTCCCCGTCGATGTGGACTCTTGGGGGAGATAAGTCTGTTATCCCCGGCGTACCTTTTATCCGTTGATCGATGGCCCTTCCACTCGGAGCCACCGGGTCACTAAGACCTGCTTTCGCATCTGCTCGACCTGTCGGTCTCGCAGTCAAGCTACCTTATGCCTTTGCACTCTACGCCTGGTTTCCAATCAGGCTGAGGTAACCTTTGTACGCCTCCGTTACTCTTTAGGAGGCGACCGCCCCAGTCAAACTACCCGCCTAACATTGTCCTGGACCCGGATAACGGGTCTCAGTTAGAA